>NZ_LQPP01000030.1 GCF_002102345.1 Mycolicibacterium peregrinum | reverse complement strand
CGAGCATCCTCGATAACGCGCCACGGTGGTCCCATCCCCCTGGCAATCAGGTGGTCCCATCACCCTGGCAAGCGACAGAGCGTGCGGGATGGCTTTCTGCGCTGCTCTCGCCGACTGGAGGTGATGCAACGTTTTTCGCTGGTTTTCGATCTTCTGCTTCTGCGAGACGATGGTCTCCTTGGACAGCTCCAGCTGGTAGGTGAGTTGGTTGATCTGGCGCCTCAGCTGTGTGAGCTCATTTTCTATCTCGGCGTTTCGTTTCTCTAGCCTGTCTCGGTGAATTTCAATTCGTCGCGCCCCTTGTCGCCACCACTTCGCCTCAAACTGAGGCAGGACGTCTTGGCAGCTACGGCACACTTTGGCAGGCCGGGCGTCGCCCTCCCACCGGATTTCGCCGCGATAGTCATGGCCACACAGCGCAGTCGCGGTTCGATTCCGCAAGTAGTCCCAGTGGTGTGCGACCCGAGACGCGCTGTCTCGGACGAAATAGAACGGTGGCTCCATCTCGCGACTATAAGATTTGCTGTGCTTGTATGGATTGCTTTCGGCAGGACGGCAAAGCGTATACGTCGAGAAGTTGGCAGCCGCGTTGTCGAGCGACACTCAGCAAGGGTGTCTGCCGGACATATGAAGCCTGAAGGAACCTGATCTCTCGGCATTGATCGACCGCACTGACCTCGGCTTGATACTGGCAACCTGCACCACAAATCCCACCGTCGCCCTGTTTATTCGGCGGTGGTTCGTCGCTCGTGTGATGCCGGCGCAATTAGGATTCGGAGGCTGTGAGAATGATTTCAGCGGGTTGCGGCTGCACTAATCACAACTGCTGCACACGCCGGTGAGAGATAGCTCCATACCGCAATCGCAGTAGGTTGGTGTGCGTCGGACGTTACGGGCACGCTCACCACCGACGCGAGCCTGATTCACTGGATGCAACACGTACCAAGTTCCCTTCCGAGAACTGGGCCCTCGACCTACCGCGTCCGGGGCGAACCGCATGGCCTCGGCTTCGGAGACGAAACCGTTCGTGGCTCCGTAATAGATGTGTAGATCTCGACCGCCGTCGTGCCTTGCGGCCGCAACATACGGCTTGCCGGGCTGGTCAACGACGCGGTATCCGTCGATGCCGACGGCGTCGATGAGGTCGCGGATGAATTCGTGGTTTTCCGCTGGTATCCGTGCCTCGGACAACGCCGCGATCAGCGAGTCGGACATCCGGTCTGATGCGTTCACAGGTTCCTCGGCTCGTGGTTATCAGTGGTCTCATCCATCCGCAGCAGGGCGTCGGTATCTCGTGAATCCTGCCGGCGCCACAATTTGCTTTTCTTCCGTGCTTGGCCTAGCAACCCACCGAGCCTTTCCACACCCTCGCTCGCGGCGCCAAGAGCCAGTGTCGCCGTGTCGCTGGCCATCCCGAGAGCAGCCGTGGCGGTGTCGCTTACCCGCTCCACCGCAGCGTTTGCTGCTTCGCGCGCCGTCGGAGCTTTGAACTCCTGCCAGTCCTGCATCTGTGAACGTCGGGCTTCACCGAAGCGATCGACGTCGGCGCGTAGCGCGGGAAGGCTGCGCTGCAAACCTTGCACGGACCAAATCCGGAACCCGTCGATGGCCTCGGTCTTGGCGACAGCCTCCAGGATCTGGCGGGCCCGCTGAAACAGTGCGTCGTCCTCGATGACCTGTCTGGCCAGCAGATCGCGTGCGTCGTCGAGAACCTGTTGAACGTGCTCGGGCTGAGTCGCCTCCACACGAGCCAGTCGCAGGCGTTGCCACTTGAACAATGATTCCTGCGCCACGACAAGGAGATTCAGCGTCTCGCCGAGCTGGTCGCTCTCCACGGCGTTGAGGACGAAGTCGGCGCGTTCCTGGATCGGCTTCGCTGGATCGAAGGACCGTAGTGTGCGGTCGGCGTGATGACGAAGCTGCTCCACGGTGCGGTTGAGTGCGGGCCCGATGCCGGCGATGGAGTCCCAATCCGCATCCGAGAACGACCCGTGCTTGTCGAGGTAGGCCACCATGCGGTCGATGGTGATCCGGTCGCCGAGCACGTCGCCGGACCGGTTCGCATGTGCGAGGCGCAGCACCTCTTCAACCTTGCCTTCTACTCGCTGGACCGAAGCCTCTACTTCTGCGATCGCGGACTTGAGTGCGAGCTGCACGGCCACCATCTGGAGCGACATCATCCGTGTAGGAGTGAGACTGGCCTGTTTCCATTGCAGCTGGCTGACGAATTTCCTGTCAGCCCCACGCGTCATCATCCGGTAGAAGCCATCCGTACCGGGGATCAGCTGACCCTTCTGTATCGCCTTGACACTCTCGGGATGCAGTTGGACGAACTTCGCTGTCTGGCCGAGAAACGATGCTGCCCCTGCGGCCAGGCCAGTCGCATTGCTCAGCACAGCCTTGTCCACCGCCATGACGCCGATCGCATGGCCGGCGACACCGCGAATACGGTCGACATAGGCCTCGATCTCCGTCGGGTCACCGGCGACCAACAGACCTTCTGGCTGTACTGCAACCGCCACTTCGCCCTCCTGGGCGATGACAGCAGGTATGTCATCCGGCACGTGGTCCTCCGGCATCGGTGCTGCCGAATCAAGCTCGCCGGCCATAGGCGTCTCCTTTGCTCCTGTGCGGGAGTCTAGGTCAGTGTCGACGCACCGGCCGTTGATCGGTACAGGACGATGAGGGCTCGAATTCATTCTTGCGGAACCGCCGTTCGAGCGGATGATCGCGCGTCTCGATGCCTCCTGTGGGCTTGCACAGTACTTGGCAGGGTGCAGGTTGGCTGTCGGTCGAGCAGCCAGTTTTCTCCGATCAGGTAGCCATGGCGGTCACGACGGGAACTTGTCGGAGGGCCCTGTCATTCTGTTCGGCTCGCGTGTGCGAGCGACCACGAACAACGACTGGAGCACACCCGATGACCGCCTGCTTGGACCCCACTCACCCGACCACGCGCCACACTGACACTCGCATCGCTAGCTCGGCGGGCCCGCCTCCCAATGCGCTGTCGGTAGGCGGCGGATCGACTGCAGTCGTGCAGCTTTCGGATCGTGAACGGGAGATCCTCGTAGCCTGGCTGAAGACTGACAGCAAGGCGGCAGTCGGGCAGGAATTGTTCCTCGCGCCGAGCACGATCAGGACCTATCTGCAACGGATCCGGGAAAAGTACGCCCGTGCCGGTCGCCCGGCGCGCACGAAGGCTGCGCTCGCCGCTCGAGCCATCCAGGATGGCTACATCGGGCTGGAGGAGCTGTGAACCACGGCAGGCCGGGACCGACTCTCCGGCGGAGGCAGCATCGGTTTGGAGGCTCCTGCCGTCACGGCCTACCACCAGACCCCGCGGATACGACATACCAACCGCACCTCTGCTGCGCGACTTCGCAAGCTTGTCGGTGGCATCTGCCATTCTGTCCGGCTGGCCTGAAGACAGGCAGTGCCATTCAGTGCGAGAGAGGTAGCGCAGTGACACATCCTCGGGACGGCCGCAACTATGCGGCGGAACTCGACGACGACCTGTTGGAGCGCATCACGGAAGCAGTCGAGGACTGCGATGTCATCGAGACGTTGAGTAACAAGCGCACCAACTGGATTGCGTCGTTCGATCGAACTGGCGTGTGGGTGGAGACCGAGCGGTCCAGGGCACGTGCAACCGGACCACAGCTGGTACCGGCCTGGATGATCATCGTGGCGTGGGAACATTTGTGTAAGAACGGAACTCTCAGCCACATCGAACTGCTCCACGACCTGAAGGTCATGCGGTCTGCGTTCGTCTGCGCATTGCTCGCGCAGTTCCCTGATGTCGTGGTGGTGCAAGATCGCCCGTCCATTCTGGAAAGGGGCGCCACGCTGTGAAGTACACGAGTCGGGCCGTGAACTACGGCTGGGAGTACTGGCGCCTCAACCGCATCGATGATGGCAGTCTTCAGTGGCTGGCCATCAGCCGGCCGGAAGCGCGGGCAGTCATCGACCGATCCAAAGTGTGGACATTGATCCCGGATCGGCGAATATTTCTCGCCAATTGGGTTGTGACTGAGGACCATCACCGCCAGGAAGGACCCGGCGTTTGGGTCCACGAGAACATCGACATCGATGAGGCCCGGGAAGTCGCCCTGGAAGTGCCGCAGGTATCGCCAGAGGACCTGGCCCGGATTCTGCGACCGGAGCGCTGCCTCACGCTCGATCAGCTCAACCGGTACCCGGCGGACAAAATCCTCGGCGTTCGAGTCGCCCGACTCCTGCGCCGCGAATAATCCGCAGTTATTGCGGATGCCGCACTAACTGCGCTATGGTGGGTCATGTCGAACTCCTACGTGCAGATTCGCAACCACCTGGCTCACGCGGAAGGTGCCGACACCGCTGCTCAAGCCCTGCAGCACCTGCGGCTCGTACTGACGGAGGTCGGCAAGCTACTCGACGAGCAGCTTGCCCGTGCCGTCGTCGACGACGAAATGTCCATCGCGGCAGCGGGAAAGAGTGCCGGCCTCACCGAAAACGCGGTCGGGCCACGCCTGGCCAACACCGCCAGGCTCGCTCCGTACGCCACGACTGAACGCCGCGTCACCGCCGACGACGTCAAACGCGCCCGCAACGACAAATGGGCCAACACCCCGCTGCCGCCGGCAGCTCCACCCGAACCGATGCGGTTCAAACCGCGCCGAAACACCAAGCGTTGCTAGTTCTTCCGGAAAGGAATCCATCATGACCAACCCGAATCTCAGCCACCTCGTATTTCTCCTCGACCGGTCGGGGTCGATGCAGTCGATCAAGACCGACGTCATCGGTGGGTTCCACGCCTTCCTCGCCGAACAGCGCGATGCTGACGGCCAGTGCGTCGTGACCCTGGCGCAGTTCGACGACGAGTACGAAGTCGTCTACCGCGCCGTCCCGCTGGGGCAGGTGCCACAGTTGGACCTGTCTCCACGCGGGTGCACCGCGCTGCTGGACTCGATGGGCAAGCTCATCACCGACACCGCCGCCGAGATCGATGCGCTGCCCGAGGGCGACAAGCCGGGCACGGTGGTCGTGGCGATCATGACCGACGGCCTGGAGAATGCGAGCGTCGAATGGCAGCGGCCGGCCATCAAATCCCTTGTCGAGCAACAAACGAACGACCACGGGTGGGCGTTCCTCTACATGGGCGCTGACCAAGACGCGGTGGAGGTCGGCGAGGGCCTGGGCGTCAAAGCTGAGCAGTCCGTCACCTACGGGCGAGGAAAATCACGTGAGGCATGGGTTGCCGCCTCCGGCAACGTCCGCAGGTACCGCGGCGACAAGCTCGTCGACCCGGTCGCCGCCATGCCCGCGTTCACGGACGAACAACGTTTCGAGTTGTCCGACGACTGATCCTCAGTGGCAGGGTGTTGCAGTGTGCCCGCCGCGCGACCAGCAAGATGTGGGACCAGTTTCACCGAGGAGGAAACATGCCCTACGGCAGTGATGGCGGGTTCGTGTCCATGAATGACGCACTCGACGCGTGGGAGCCGATCGCAATCGAAGTTCTGATGGATACGGCGAAGAAGTACAACGGCTTCGTCGCGTATACCGAACTGTCCAATGCGGTCCAAACCCGTTCGGGGATCGGGCACAAGGGGTTGTTGACCAACTGGATCGGTAGCCTCCTGCAGCGGGTCATCTACCACTGTCGCGACCACGACATCCCGCACCTCAGCGCTCTGTGCGTCACGGCAGACGGCACCGTCGGAAGCGGCTACAGCAACGTCCCGCTTCTCCTTGGTGAAGTCGAGTCGATGAGCGTCGAGGAACTCGACGACCACGCGGCAAGAATGCGCCTTGAGTGCTACCGACACTTCAACGCAGAGTTGCCGCAAGGCGGTGGTGAGCCCACGCTGACACCCAAGGCCAAATCGGCGCAAGAGTGGAAACGCGCACAGGCCAAATTGGCAGAACCGCCCAAGCTCTGCCAAGTTCACTTCATCACGCTGCCCGCGACAGGGGTATGCGATGAGTGCCACTGACCGGTCGCTGCTCATCAAGTAGCGGCACGAGCTTTCTTGCTGCCGCCCAGGTACTCCGGCGTGCCATTGCGCAGCCGCATCTTCCGTGGCGGCGCGGGTGACCAGGACGATGTCGACGGCGTCGGTGGCGAGCTTGGCCAAGCTCTCGACAAATAGCAGCTGACAGTCAGGGGCGGCCCTGCCCCCGCGGAATGCTATCCACCGGCCTGGTCTTCGCGAGCTCGGCGATCTCCAGAATGCGAGGCGTCAGCCCCGGATCGGGATGACACTCGTCGGACGATTGATCTGAATCTTCGATCTCCCAGTCGATGTCCAGGACGTACAGCGTCTTGGTATCCCCGCGAACGCACCGGATCAACCTCTCCAAGTCGCACCAGTGCTCGTGCATGCACCGCGCCACCGTGCTCTCGCACACCGAACCGGCGAGCGGGACGGGTTCGGTGAGTTCGCCATCCCGGTAACGAGCGAGGACCACGTCGGTGAACCCGTACCTCAGATCGGCTGTTGATACCTCGGTGACCACCTGCACGACACCTACGCCCTCGATCGGGATCTCCGCGCGCTCTCGAAACGCACAATCTGGGTAGCTGGGTGGGGAAATCTGAATGAGATCACGGTCCAGTGTTGGGTAGATAGCTCTGTGTTCCTGCATATTTCAATATTACTGACATGTGCCGACAGGGCCGGTTGAACTTTGCTGGTGATGCGATAGGCCAGATGCTTGAGGGGCGAGGCGTTGAGATCATTCGTCCTGCATCGACCTGTCGCTGAGTCCGATCTTGTGAGAACTTTGTAGTCCGATCAATGACCTGCAGTCACTTCCGAAAAACACTCCGGCCTGTCTCTTGAGTCGGTGTCCAGACCCCCTGCCAGAGCCCGCGATCCGTGTGAGTCGGACTTGTCGGCACCCCATGCGATCCTGATCAGCTCGCCACCCGCGGGCATCTGAGCCTGACGGATGGAGATGCGTGATGAACCTTCAAGGACACCGATGAGCAGCAACAAGAACTCCTCGGGCGTGGGCGGGCTCATCTTCTTCGTCTTCGTACTCATCGCACTGGTGCCGAAGCCGGTATGGATCGCCCTCGGCATCGCCATTGTGGCCGGACTGGTGTGCTGGGGCGGCTACAAAGCTGTAGTTGCGCTGGAGAAGTACGGATACGAGAAGCAACAGCGGGATCGTGCACAGCAAGCCGCAGCGGCCGCTAACGCCAAACATCAACGCGAAGAAAGGGTTCGAAAGGAGAAGCAGCGGCGCATCGAAACGCTCGGCAAGCAGAATGCCGCGCTCGTGGAGTCCGCGCTCAGCGCGGTGAAACAGGTGGCTGCATCCGAAGCAGCCCGCGCCGGCTGGCTGGGGGACGTCGACTTCAGTGCGGACATCAAAGGCATCACCGACAACTTCGAGAAGGCGCATGCGCTGCGTGGCGTCATCGGCAAGTTGTCTTCCTTGGACAAGCCTAGTGTCGAGGATCGCAAGATCCTGGCGGAGGCCAAGACCACCGCTGCCACCCTGGAACTCGTAGCGATCGAGCGGGTGGAGCTTATCGGCAAATGCGCCAAGGAAGCGCAGCTCATCGACAAGTCACTACGCACCGAACGCGAGGATGCCCGAGTCGCCGAGCAGCGCGCCGAACTGCACGCGAAGCTCAGCGCCATGCTCTACGGCATCGAGGCCACCCCGGAAACCACGCAGCAGGATTCGGCGGTGGATGCGGTGATGGCGCGTGTGCAGGCATATCGGGAGATCAAGAACCAGATTCAGCAGGCCCGTGGCGCCGGAGGTGTGTAGACGTGTCATTCCCATGGCGGGGCTGCCTCGCACGGGCGGCGAAGGCCCAACCCGCTCGGTGTCGACACCCCCGCTGACCTAGTCGACCGACGTTTCGCCGGCACCGGGCACATCGCGCTGTGGCGTATGGACATAGCCGACTCCGTCCCGCGTGACGGCAAGGTGTACCGCTGCGCGTTCTGGATTGCTTCTCGCACATGATCGTTGGACCCTGTTACCGTCCAAACACCAGGCAGGGGGCAACTGATGTGTGCAGTTGATGTGCGGTTGGACGCTCCAGCGTGAACATCGTCGAGCTGGTCGCGGCGCTCACTGCTTCGTGCGCCGTCTTCTTGCTGGTAGGCGCTATCCATTTTGGTCGTGTGAACAGGCGCTGGCTCTTTGTCCTTGCGGTTGCTTGTGGGTGCGGGCTGTTGGCCATGTTGCTCACCGACTGGCCCTTGGGCGTGCTGTCGAAGTTCTGGGCAGATCACTCGGTGCTGAGCGCAGTGTTGAGCTCGTTGCTTCTCGTCGGCGTCGGGTTTCTTGCGTTCGAGGTGCGTGACACGCGGGTGCAGTCCGAGCTCGACGACAGTGTCACCGCCGCCGGGATGGGTGGCATCGTCGATCACGTCGTTGACATCGAGGTGGCACTCGCGTTGGCGGCAGCGCCGACACCTCCAGATCCCGTGCAGTGGGGTGACTGGTCGGCGGACGGCCGACCATTGAGATGGCTGCGGGACCGGCACGAACTGCTCAATCGGGCCGAGACAGGTGGTCCGTCGCCGACCGATCCCCGTCACCACGAGCCTCCCGGTCAACTCACCGATGGAGCGGACTCGTGGCGCATGGACCTACTCGACCAATGTGTTCGGCGGGTGATCGGTGGCTTGCGAGACTGGGCGCCTGTCCTGGGCAGATCCCGCAATGGGCAGGCGGCGCTTGTCGATCTGGGAAAATTGCGCAACGAGTTGCTGAAAGTTCAGGCCGCACTCGTCGCGGGGCGCATATCCGAGGCGTGCCGAATCATGGCGCGCCTGCGGCGGGATTGTCGGGTCATCGCCCTCGCCTTGGAGATGCGCAGCGGGGTCGAGCAACCCCGAGCAGAGGTGCTGCGAACTATGGAACCGTTCAATGACAGCGCCCAATCCGGAAATTGGCTCGTGCGGACCAAAGCGAGGCTCGAGCGAGACACCTGGAAGAGCGAGCGGGCACGAGCCGAAAACGACCTGATTCGAGGACCAGGCCGCTCCTGACAGTTGAGTAGACCACCCTGGTTGGACCCGGACCACTCAGCGACGGTTCCGGTTCGTTATCGCATGTCACACCCGTCTGGGACACTGAAGTCGACGATCGGGAAAGAGCACAGATGGAGTCGACAACCACACCGAAGCTTGGCGACGAGTTCGCAGAGGCTATGACTTACGCGGCAAAACTACATGCGACGCAGACCCGGAAAGGCGGGGACATACCGTACTTCGGACATCTGATGTCGGTGTCGGCACTGGTGATCGAAGCCGGCGGCAGCCAGACGCAGGCGATCGCCGGCCTTCTCCACGACGCCGTCGAAGACCAGGGCGGAAAGCCGACTTTGGACGAGATCGAATCCCGATTCGGTTCGGCGGTGGCCAAGATCGTGTCCGAATGCAGCGATACGGATGAGGTGCCCAAACCGCCCTGGCACGAGCGCAAGGAACGCTATCTCGCGCATTTGCGGGGCGCCTCCGAGGACGCCGTCCTGGTTTCGCTGGCCGACAAGGTTGACAACGCCCGGGCGATTCTGCGCGACCTGCGTTTGCACGGTGACCACCTCTGGCAGCGCTTCAACGTCAAGGATCCGCAACAGCATCTGTGGTACTACCGCAGCCTGCTGGAGGTGTTCGAGGAGCGGAGTGACAGTTGGCTGGTGGATGAGCTCCGGTACACCGTGGAGCAGATTGGGGCGCTGGCCGGTCCTACTCTGTGCACTTAGCTGCGACTGCAACCTGACCTGCAAGCGGGTGCCAGCTTGTACGTTGCCAGCCGGACACCGGTCTCTAAGATCGCCACCACGCGCTGGCCGAGCAGCAGGGGATCGATGGCGTCGTCCGGCACGGAATCTTGTTACCACAGCGCGCGGGCTTTCGGGGTCTGGTCGGATAGAGATTGACCCTAGCTCCACATCTGCGGCCGGCGGGGACGTTGGTAGTCGTCGTGCGATTCGAGGACGTTGCCATCTTCGTCTTCGGCCCACCACCGCTCGAATGTTCCGCCCCGCTGCGTGATCACCCGATACAGCTGCACGAGAACGTATTCCTTGGTTCGGTCGACGGCTTCGCGCGGGGTCGCCCCGATCTCGTACCCGTGCACTGCGAGGTCAACGGTCCCCACGTCGGAGCTCATGTAGAACGTCACAGTCACGCGAACGCGGTGCGGTTCAGACAGTTTCGAACCGCGGATGATGCTCAGCGGCCACCGGGTACGGGGCGCACACCTCTGGTCGCTCATGGTCTCTTTCCGTTGGTCGACTTCTAGTCGAACGAAGCGACGAGCGCTGAATGGTCGGTCTCGCCGGCGAGCCGCGGTGCATGGTCGAACTCGCACGCCCAGACACGTTGGGCGAACTCCGGCGCGGCGAAGATGTAGTCGAGGCGAAACCCGTTGTCGCCGGGGCGGCTGAACCAGGAGTACTCGCGGGTGGTCGGGTGCAGAGACCGCCACACATCGGTGTATCCGGTGGCGATCAGGCGACCGGGCATCTCGGGTCCGATGAACTTCGTGCCCTTGGGATCCTTGTCGAGATCGTTGTTGCCCGTGTTGAAGTCCCCGATGAGGAGGTCGACGCCGCTGTTGTGAGCTCGGTCGATCAGGGCCTCCCAGTAGCGGAGTTTGGCGTGGGCCTGCGGCAGGTAGACCCCGCACACGATCACGCCGTCGAACTCGGCGCACCACAGGTGCCGGGCGGGCAGTTCCCGGGTGAACGGCGCCGCTCGGTCGATCGGAGTGCGGGAGGCGATGAGCACACCGTTCTGCTTCGGATCGGCCAGGGGGTGTGAGGTCTCATACCCGGCACGTTCGAGCTGGGCGATCAGCGCGGTACCCGCGTCGTTGGCCCGAAACTCGGTCACCACCAGGAGATCGGCGTCGTAGCCGAGAAGTCGGGTAGTGAGTGCGTCACCGTACTTGCTGCCACCGTGGCGGATGTTCAGTGTCGCGATGCGGGTCGTCATGCCGGAGTCCTCTCGCTCGACATGGAATCTCCAGCGAGCCGCACAGTATGAAGGTCGGCACCGACAACCCGGTCGGATGGTGGTGACGTTTGGCTTCGGCGTCGCCCGTCAGCTGTTCGCGACCGCTACCGGCGTCCAGTGTCCCCAGTGATGAACGAGCACGAAGGGCAAGGTGCGCGACATCGGCGGCGTTCCCGGGCACTGCTGATCCACAATCGCGTTCAGCTGATAGATCGGCATGGGGTGGACAACCCTGGCACCAGCTTCGTGCCTTGGCCACCGGCATCTTCGACATGGTTGAGGTCGTATCGGCAGCCGTCCGGCGGCATGGCCGCTCGGATGTTTCTTTCCTGACCGAGGTAGACATCGCTTTGCACGGTGGACCCCGGAACGTATTCCAAACGGGTGAAGCCCCGCTCTATGGCAGCGTCATTGAGCGCATCGATCGCCGCCTGGACCCGGTCACGCTGGAGGGCAGGGGTGAAATTCGCGAGCTCAGCATCGGTGGTATCCGGGTCGTGAACAACAGTGACAAACCCGATGTAGGTCGCCACGACAACCGTGATGGCACCGCTCAGCGCGAGCAAAGTGATCCCGCTGCTGCCCAACCCTTTCGGTTTATGACCACGTCGAAACCAGGCACGTGGCGATGAGCTTTCGCCGTCCTTGTCCACACCGAACTGCATCGCCGTCCCCCCGATCGGTCGCAGAGTATCGGCGATTGCTGTGCGGCTGCTGGAAGCGGGGTACGTCGCCCACCGATGCCATGTCGGTGCCCACCTCTACTGTCTCCCCATCGAAACCCGCGGGAGGTGAGAGATGGTTCAGGTGCCTCAGGCACGACCCAGGCGCGTCGACGTGGTGTTCGCCCGCCCGCGCCCTGCCGAGTCCGTCGCGATCGCGGTCGCCGAGACGGCCTTTGGTTACCGGTATGCCGCGGCCGGGGCGTCCTGGTCGTGCGCCGGAGCGGTGGCGGCGCCCAATCCCGAGGTGGCGGTGCTGGATGCCATCGACGCGGTCCGCGCCGGACACCCGGAGCCGGAGCGGTTCCGATTCGTCGTGAACCTGTCCTGTGGGAGTCCGCTGTGGCGCTACGCCGGGGAGCTCTCCGAGGCAGCGAGGGACTGGTGGATCGAACGCCCTGACCATGCCGACCGATCATTGCTGGCAGACGCCGTCGCGCGCATGCAGAACACCTGCCCGGCACAGCCAGTGCCGCACCCGTCGCCACGATCCGTCAACGGCGGGCCCGTCACTGTGGCGACCGACGGCTCGGTGCGGCAGCGGCACGCCGGGTTCGGTTGGCTCGCCTCGTCCGGGGACTACGGACTGGCCGGGTATCGATCGTCGTCGCGACGAGTCGGTACCGAACCGGTGCTCGTTGCCGAGCTGCGCGCGATCGGCGCGGCGGTCTCCGCGTTGCCCCGCCAGCACCTGACGGTCTTGTCCGACAGCCAGCTGGCCATCGCCACGGTGAAGCGGTGGAAGCGCGGCGAGCCGGCCATGCCCGCCGACTACCCGGCGGAGTTACCCGACCGCGACCACTGCCTGCACGCCGCCCGGCGCCGCATCTATGTCGAGCGCGACCGGATGGAATTGCGGTGGGTTCCGGGTCATTCCGGTGATCCGTTGAACGAGGGCGCCGACGCGTTGGCGCGGTTGGGCTCACGGCATCGACGTGGGGACGTCGATCTCGACGACGATGAGTACCGCCGCCGCGCCGCGGGCATCGCGCAGGCGTTCGCCGCGGAGTTCCGACGGATCGCCAGCGTGCCGGCGTAGTCCGGTGGAGATGTCAGTACCCCTGAGTAGCCTCCGCGAATGGGAGACAAACGACGTGAGCGCAAGGCCAAACAGGCTCGTCGTGATGTGCGGCGAGCGAAGAAACGCGACCGGGAATCTCGTCCCGATACGACCTTCAGGGATGTGATCCGCAAGGCCGTTTCGAGCAGGCACCCCCTCAGCCTGCTCGGGCTGGCCAGCTATCTGATCCATCTGATGAAGCCCGACCCGATGGCCTGGCCGAAAGTGGAGCGCGACACCGGCATTCTGGAGCGGTTCGTGTCGGGCATGACCGGTGCGCGGACCCGCGAGACGACGGCGCTGCTGGCCGTGTTCGCCGAGCTTCTCGTCGACGACCCTGAGACGCAGCTGCGGTGTCGAGAGGCGGTGGCTGAACGCGATGACGTTCTGCCACAGTGGATCACCGCACTTCCGCAGATCGAGGTGTACCGCGCGGTGCGCCGAGCTGACGTACTCGGCGACGCCGACGAACTCGTGATCGGTGCGCGACTCAATGGCACACACGAGCTGACTGCGGCAGTTCTGATCGACCACAACGCGCTGTCCGACGTCATCGATGCCGTCGTTGCATCGGACTCGATCGACGGGGGTCTGGCACGGGCGGACGAATCCAGCAGGGACACCTATGTCGTCGAGATGACGCTGGCCGATGCCCGGACGTGGATCGAAGACTCACTCTCCGAGCCGACCTTCACGCGTGCAACCGATACCTGGTCCCAGTCCCTGCCCCTGATTCAGTGGTTGGTCCGGCAGCTGCCTGAAGGTGGTGCTCACCGGGCCCCCACGGACTGGGTAGCGGCTGCGGAGCTGTGTGACAGTTTCTTCACCGCCGACCCTGCAGCGCCCTTCGCCGACCGTGGCCACCGGGACCTGCTGCTCGAGCTCTTCGAAACGGAACGGGTTGTGGTGATCCGCTGCGGTGGAGCGAGATCCGCGTCGAACAAGCGATCGGCTGTCCGGCCTATGACGACAGCTACATTCCGTTGGAGATCCTGTTGGACGCGCCCGATCTGTTACGTGCCTTCATCCCGTACGCCCACGCGCAGAGCGGGATTCGCGAGGAGCTGACCGCGCGAACGATCGCGACGGTCGACAAGCTGCGGTCGCGTTACAAGCGGGAGATCCTGAGGCAGGCGAAACGCTGGTACCTCGACGATGCGAGCTAGAAAGACCGGTGCTAGCTATTTGCTAGCTCAAAGCAAGCGATCCGGGTACGCTGAGAGGGTGCGAACCCTGCATCTGCGCAATGTTCCCGACGAGGTCATGAATCGACTCGAACGGATGGCGCGTGCTGCGAGCACGTCGGTGACTGCCGTCGCGATCCGTGAACTCGACGCCGCGACTCGCCGAGTGGACAACGCGGCGCTGGTCGCCACATTGCCCGATCTCGACATTCCCGCAGCGACGATCGTCGAGCAGTTGGAATCCGAACGCAGGTGATCGTCCTCGACGCGTCGGCAGCAGTCTCCGCGTTATTGAATGACGGGCCGGCCCGGAGACTGCTTGCCGCCGAAGCGATTCATGTACCGCACCTGGTGGACGTAGAAGTTGTCAGTGTGCTGCGTCGGCGGGCCGCAGCCGGGCTGCTGGCGGCAGATGATGCGCGTCGGGCTCTGGATGTCTGGCGCAGGCTCGGGCTGATTCACTACGCCGCTTCGCCTCTCCTGGAACGTGTCTGGGAACTTCGCGCGACGGTGACGGCGTATGACGCGATGTATGTCGCGCTTGCTGAAAATCTGGACTGCGTTCTGGTCACAGCGGATGCGCGGTTGTCGGGGGCGAACGGACCTCGATGCACCCTCACGGTCGTGCCTCGGTGAGCGAGCAGTTGCACAAGGCGTCGGATTACTGCCACATATTGACTGCATTCCGAGGCGTAGGGCGGACTACGCCTATGCCTCAGGCAGCTCACGCGCAGAAATCTTTTGTGTCCGCTTGTACAGCCACAGCAGCATGGCCGCGAACCCGATGATCCCAAGAACCTCAGCGAACGTCCCGTCATTGCCGGGGAAGATCGCGAACGGATCATCGCTGCCCGTACCGGCGACGAAGCCGGCGAACACGACGCCGTAGAGGCTCTCGCCGACGATCATGCCGGTGGCCAACAGCACGCCGAGGCGCTTCTTGCGGTCGGCGCCGGCCGCCGAGTCGCTCCGGTCGGCCCACCGGTTGTAGAACCAGCCCAGCAGGGACCCAAGCGGGATGATCAGTGTCAGGCTCATCGGCAGGTACATGCCCATCCCGACGGCCAGTGGCGGCAGGCTGAACCGTGATGTGCGGGTGAGGATTTCGTCGACGATCACGATCGCCACCCCGATCGCCGCACCCAGTCCGATCAGCGACCAGTCCAGCGACCCGCCGAACACGCCTTTGGCGAGCGAGGAAATCAGCGCGGCCTGCGGGGCGGCCAGGGCGTGGTCGGTGGCTCCTGGCGCACCGAGGAAGCCGAAGGCCTGCTGCATCAGGTCGAGCACCGGCGGGATGACCGCCGAGCCGAATAACACCCCAATCACCAAGGCCACCTGCTGTTTCCACGGCGTGGCGCCGACGAGCTGGCCGGTCTTGAGGTCCTGCAGGTTGTCGTTGGAGATGGTGGCGACGCCGAAGGTGACGGCCGCGACGAACAGCGTGAACGCCACCAGCGCGGTGGACTGGTCGCTGTCGGCGCGACCGAAGGCCACTTTGACCACCAGTGCGGCGATCAGCACGGTCAGGATGCCGACCCCGGAGATGGGGCTGTTCGAGGAGCCGATCAGGCCGGCCATGTAGCCGCACACCGCGGCGATGATCAGGCCGATGACGAAGATGAACACCAGGCTCGCCACGATGATCCCAGCCGAACTGCCCTGCAGCGCGGTGCCACGGCTGAAGTCCCACAGCAGCGCCGCGATCGGGACCAGCATCGCCACGATCACCCCCACGACGAGGGGGAACGGAATGTCGCGTTGGGTGATGTCGACCAGCTGGCCGCCCCGCCGCTCCCGTGCTGAGGCCATTGCCTCGGTGATGCCTTTGATGATCGGGCGCAGGATCTTTAGCAACGTCCACACCGCGGCCACCGCGATCGCCCCGGCGCCGATGAACCGCACCTCGTGCACGAACACGCCGTCGATCACGTCGGCCACCGGCTCGCCGGTGCCGAACGTGCCGATGGTGCGGATCGGCAGCAGCACGCCGAAGGAGATGATCAGCCCGACGAGCATCGCGATACCGACGGTCATTCCGATCAGATGCCCCACCCCGATCAGCGCCAGCGACAGGCTCGCGCCGAACATGGAACCACCGGCCCCGACGCGGAAGAACGCCGCGACATAGTTGGCCAGCATCTTCAGGTTGGCCAGCAGCCCGAAGCCGGCCGACACCAGCGCGCCGAACGCAATTACCCGGATGCCGACGCGGTTCTCCTCGTGGCCCCGCGTGCTGTCACCGACTTTGAGGACCTCGGCGGCGGCCACGCCTTCCGGATAGGGCAGATCCGAGCCGGTCACCAGGGCCCGGCGCAGCGGGATGGAGTACATGACGCCGAGGATGCCGCCGACCGCGCACACGGCCACCGTCATCCAGTACGGGAACCCGGTCCACCAGCCGATCATGATCAGCCCGGGCAGCACGAAGATGATCGCCGACAGCGTGCCGGCCGCCGAGGCGACGGTCTGCACGATGTTGTTCTCGACGATGGAGTGGTTGGCGAAGTTACGCAGGATGGCCATCGAGATCACCGCGGCCGGGATGGCGGTGGCGAACGTCAGGCCGACCTTGAGACCGAGGTAGACGTTGGCGGCGGTGAACACCAGCGTGATCGCGCCGCCGAGCAGGATGCCGCGGACGGTGAGCTCGCGCAGCGTCGGGGTGGCGGGAGTGACTGGGCTTTCCGTGGCCAACTCGGCATCCTCTCGTTTGCTGGTGAGTACACGTTAGGCACTGGGTGGCGTCAGTGCCGGGTGATCGGCTCACAGACTGAGCCGCGATTCACCCCTCCGGCCGCGCCAATCGAGGTGTGTCAGACAAGACTTTTCGAAAAATGATTAACCGGGTATCTGAGCCCGAGCCGCTCAACTGTATTCGACGCGCGGGAAAGTTCTGTCGTACGGTCGAAGTCATGACTGTCTACAACTTGGCATTTGAATGGACAGACACTAATCGACATTGGTTCATCGAAGTACCGATTCGAATTGTGGCGTATGTCGCCCTTGCGTTAATCCTGCGATTTTTGCTGCACCGAATGATTGATCGCGCTACCACCGTCAGGGCGGTCAAGGCCAATAGCGGTGAGGTGGAGGGGCAAGCCAGAAAGCCGCCGCTGCTTCGCCACCTGCGGGACCGAGGGGCTGCGACGGAGAGCAGTGCGCGACTGGCAGCGCGTCGTCAACAGCGCGCGCAGACCATCGGGTCCGTGCTGAAGTCAACGGTGTCGATCGTGCTGCTGGTCTGGGTGGTGCTGGCCATTCTGAGCGTCCTCGGGGTGAACATTGCGCCCTTTATCGCCTCGGCCGGTGTGGTCGGGCTGGCCATCGGGTTTGGCGCGCAAAACCTCGTTCGCGATTTCGTCAGCGGCGTATTCATGCTGCTGGAAGATCAATATGGGGTCGGTGACACCGTCGATGTCGGCGACGTCGTCGGGGAAGTGCAGAGTGTCGGACTGCGCATTACCACCATTCGCGACATCGACGGCACCCTCTGGTACGTCCGCAACGGCGAGATCGCCCGTGTCGGCAACATGAGC
Organism: Mycolicibacterium peregrinum; assembly: GCF_002102345.1. Lineage (GTDB taxonomy): Bacteria > Actinomycetota > Actinomycetes > Mycobacteriales > Mycobacteriaceae > Mycobacterium > Mycobacterium peregrinum. The sequence goes on along the minus strand of NZ_LQPP01000030.1, from coordinate 176,324 downwards.
CAGGACTATGCAGTCGCCCGCGTCGAGGTACCCGTTGCCCTGACCGCGGATGTCGACCAGGCCGAACAGGTGGCGCTCGACGCCGCCAAGCAAGCCGTCGCCGATCCTCTCGTCGCGCGAAAAGTGATGGGAGAGCCGGAAATGCTGGGAGTGCAAGAGTTCTCGGCTGACCAGGTCACACTGCGGATGACCGTAAAGACCCGGCCGAACGCGCAATGGTCGGTGCAGCGCCGGTTGCGCCGAGAGATCCTGCGTGCATACGACGAGAACGACATCGACCTTCCGTATCCGCAGGGACGCATACACGCCGTCGTCGGTGGTCGCGAGCCCGAGTAGAGCAGTGCAGGACTTCGTCGTGAAACCACGAAAGATGACAAACAAACTGCACATTCGTCACAGAGCGTGGAATTCGACTCGGCCGGATCAAACCCAACTGATCAACCCAACAGCGGGGCTACGATCAAAAAATGGCTCGGGCCAGTTTGGTGCTGTTGTCAGCAGCGGTGATCGCGGGCTTCACCGCGACACCCGCCCACGCCGAACCCGCTCCGCCGTGCGCTTTCACGCTGTCGCCGCCTGCCGTCGTCCACGTCGATGGCGCTGACATGGTCAGCGTGACCGTCTCGCCGGACGCCTGTGGAGCGCCGGCGAACCCCCGCTTCAGCGTGGCCTGCGTGCAACGTCAGGACAACGCTTCGCCCATTCAATGCAACCAGGGCAGGGGAGCCCAACCAGCGGAGGTGCGGACGCCCTACCGACCCGGAGCGACCTACGTGTCCACCGGCCGGGCATGCGGCGGATGGATGGGCATCGCGGAGATCGCCCCGCAGTGCCAGGTGCTCGGCCCGCTCTCGGCGCCGCTGTAGCCACGCGTCGCTCTCCGTTCACCTGTGCAATCCCTGTCAGTCACCTGTACGGGGCAGGCTCGTGCGACGCACCGGCACAACTGAAGAGGGTGACGCATGACAACGGCGAGACGGGCCGCAGCAATGACCACGGCGGCAGCGCTGATCCTGGCGGGCTGCACCACGCAGGACCGCAAGCCAGAATCGAGCATCCCGAAGGCGACCTCGCCGATCGACTGGAACCTGCCCGACGCGGACCGCTACCACCGCACGGCCACGTACCCGGTGTATCTCAACGAGCACGGCCCGGACTCCCCAGAAGGTCCCGCCAAGGAGACCGTCGCCGAGATCTCCACTGTCACCCCGGACGGCAACACGCTCATCTACACCGACGCTGCCGCCAAACGCATCGGTTTCCTCGACATCGCAGATCCCGCCAGACCCGTTGGCAGAGGCACGCTTTCCCTCACCGAGCTGGGCCATAAAGACGACCAGCCGACGTCGGTGGCGGCCGTGAAAGACCACGTCCTCGTGGTCATCGACACCACCGGCGGCGACTTCGCGCACCCCTCCGGACGCGTCGACATTGTCCGGACCGCCGACCGCACCCGCGTGCACAGCATCGACCTGGGCGGTCAGCCCGACTCGATCGCCATCAGCCCCGACGGCACGTTCGCCGCCATCGCCATGGAGAACCAGCGCAACGAGGAGTTCACCCCGCCCGGCAAGGAGGAAGGCGACCTGCCCCAGCCGCCGACCGGGTTCGTGCAACTCATCGACCTCAAGGGCGCTCCGAACACCTGGACACCCCGCAAGGTGGATTTCGACGTCGACGCGGCACGGAACGCCGGCCTGGACACCCCCGAAGACCTCGAACCCGAATACGTCAGCATCAACTCCCGCGGCCAGGTCGCGGTGACCCTGCAGGAGAACAACGGCATCGCCGTCATCGACGGCCACACCGGCACGGTCACCAAGATCTTCAGCGCCGGAAGCCAATCCGTCGACGGCATCGACACCAAAGAAGACGACACGATCGACCAGACCGGCTCGATCAAGGACACCCCTCGGGAACCGGACGCCATCGGCTGGATCGGTGACGACTACGTCGCCACCGCCAACGAAGGCGACTGGAAGGGCGGCACCCGCGGTTGGACGATCTTCGACGCCAACACCGGCAAGGTGGTCTGGGACGCCGGCAACTCGTTTGAACAACTCGCGGTGCGCACCGGTCTGCACATCGAAGGCCGCGCCGAGGCCAAAGGTCCCGAGCCGGAAGGCCTGGCGATCACCACCATCGGTGGTCGCCCCACTGCGCTGATCGCCTCGGAGCGCAGCAACTTCGTCGCCGTCTACGACGTCAGTGAACCGGCCGCGCCGAGGTTCCGGCAGATCCTGCCGACCACGCCCGGCCCCGAAGGGGTGCTGCCGATCCCGTCGCGCAACCTGCTGGCCATCTCCTCGGAAGCCGACGACGCCGAGGCTCACGTACGCGCCTCGGTCAACCTCTACGGCTACGGCGAATCCTTCTCAGCCGCAGGGAAACCGAACTTTCCGTCGATCGTCTCGGCCGATAGAGACGGCAAGCCGATCGGCTGGGGTGCCCTCGGCGCGCTGTCGGCCGACCCGCAAGACGGCAACCGGCTCTACACCGCCACCGACAGCGCCTATGGCCCGGCCCGCATCCTCGGCGTCGACGTGGCACAGCAGCCCGCCCTGATCGACACCGAACTGCCGATCACCGAGGACGGCAAGCCCGTCACCCTCGACACCGAGGGTGTATCTGCCCGCCCCGACGGCGGTTTCGTGCTGGCGGTCGAAGGCGAAGACGGGCCCGGCAACCAATTGGTCTACGTCGCCGCCGACGGCCGGATCGAGAAGCGGGTGCCGCTGCCCAAAGACATTGCCGCCCAGCTGGGTAGCCAGGGCTTCGAAGGAGTCGCTGTCGACGGCGACGCCGTCTGGGTCGCGCTGCAACGTGAGCTCAAGTCCGACCCGTTGGGTGTGGTCCGCATCGGGCGCTACACGCCGGCAGGGGACAAGTGGGAATGGTTCGGCTACCAGTTGGAGTCCACCGACACCAAGGACGACTGGATCGGGGTCTCCGAAATCGCCGTCCACAACGGTGAATTGCTGATCCTTGAGCGCGACAAACTCAACGGCCCCGACGCACGGCTCAAAGCGCTGTACCGCGTGACGATTCCCGACGGCCGAGGCGTGACAGCCGATGACAAACCAAGAGTTCTGCCGAAGACATTGGCCCGCAATCTGGTACCGGATCTGCAGGCCACCAACGGCTATGTGCAGGAGAAGGTCGAAGGCTTCGCGGTCGCCGGAAACCAGAACCTGTACGTGGTCACCGACAATGACGGGCTCGACGACGCCAACGGTGAGACGGTGTTCCTCGATCTCGGCCCGGCGGCGGAAGCGTTGAAGAGATAGGGCACCTCGGCTGGGCCGTCGTGACAAGATGGCGCGCATGACGGCGGTGCTGATCCGGTCCGACAAGCTGTTGATCTTCGGTGGCCTGGCCATCTGCGTGGTGGCCGGGCTGTCCCATTACGGTGGCTGGCCGCACCTGGTCGGCTTCGTCGTCAGTGCACTGGCCGTCACCGTGTTGGCCTCGCTGGTCGGGCTGGCCGTCGAGCAACTCGGTGACCGGTTCGGACCGGGAGCCACCGGCGTCCTGCAATCCGCACTCGGCAATCTGCCGGAATTGTTCATCTGCATCTTCGCGCTCAAGGCGGGACTGGTCGACGTGGTGCGCGCCGCGCTCGTCGGTTCCATCCTGGCCAACCTGCTGCTGGTGTTGGGCCTGGCGTTCCTGGTGGGTGGCTTGAAACACGGCCCGCAGAAGCTCGGCTCCGCCCAGGTCCGGACCATCCTCGTGCTGATGGTGTTGTCGGTGACGGCCATGGCGATTCCGTCGATCGCGCACGAGGTGCACGCGCCGGCCTCCGAGCACGAAGTGTCCTTCTCGATGATCGTGTCGGTCGTCCTGCTGGTGCTGTTCGGATTGTCGCTGCCGTATTCGCTGAGCCGCGACAAGAACAAGACCAGCGAGCCAGTGCCCCAGCCGCACAAAGAACAGCCGCGCTGGCCGGTCGGTTTGGCGATCGGCATGCTCGCCGTCGCGGGTGGATTGGCGGCGTTCGTCTCGGATTGGTTCGTCGCGGCGCTGGAACCGGCGATGGACTCGCTGCACATCTCGCAGGCATTCGCCGGTCTGGTGATCGTGGCCATCGCGGGCAACGCGGTGGAGAACGTCGTCGGTGTGCAACTGGCCGCCAGAAACCAGTCGGAGTACGCCTTCTCGATCATCCTCAACAGTCCGATTCAGATCGCCCTCGTGCTGGCGCCGGTGCTCGTGCTGGTGAGCCAGATCTTCGGGCTCGCCTCACTGACCCTGGTGTTCGGGCCGATGCTGATCGTCGCGCTGTTGGTCGCCGTCGTGCTGGCGGCGATCATCGCCTTCGACGGGGAGTCGACCTGGTTGGAAGGCGCGGCGCTGATCGCGTTGTACTGCATCATCGCCGCCTCGTTCTGGTGGGGCTGACGGTCACGCCGCCCAACCGTCCTAGACGGCGAACGCCAACCAGTAGCCGATCGGGATCATCGCGAAATAGCCGAGGATTCCGACGGGGATCCCGATCAGCGGCGTCCACTTGCGCCATTCGGCCACCGCGGCACCCGCGACGGCCAGGACGGTGCCGGCCAGCAGACACATCCACGGAATCCACACCAGCACGTTCTCGCCGGCCGCCGTCAGTTGGCACACCTTGTCGGTGACGCCTTCATGGCAGGGGTCGGTCGCCATGGCCAGCGGCAACATCATCACGAACGCCACGACGAAGCCGAAAATACCCATGACGCTGAGCAACCCGACGAACCACGCCCACTGCTTCCCGCTGTTGCGGGTCGCGACGGGTGGTGCCGGTTCGGTCATGAACCAACCGTAGCTGTGGTCTAGCCCTCCGCGGCGACCAACGACCCCAGCTTGATGTCGGGGTTGTCGCGCTGGAAACCCTCCAGCCGCCACGGCGTCGAGAACAGCACGAGCATCACCCCGTCGCTGCGGGTCAACACCTCCGCCGACACCTGACGATTCACGAAGTCGGCATCTTCCGGGGAGACCACTCGCGCGATCTGATAGGGCAGGTTCTCCAGTGCGATCGGCGCGCTGAGCTCGGTGGCCATCCGGTGCGCGGCCACCTCGAACTGCATCGGACCGACCGCGGCGAACACCGGCGCCTGGTCGCCGCGCTTGTCCGAGCGCAAGATCTGCACGACGCCTTCCTGCTCCAGCTGCTCGATGCCCTTGCGGAACTGCTTGTGCTTGCTCGGATCGGTGCCGCGAGCCACCGCGAAATGCTCGGGGGAGAAGCTCGGGATCGGCGGGTACACCACCGGGATGTCGCGGTACAAGGTGTCGCCGGGGCGCAGCGCCGCGGCGTTGGCCAACCCGATCACATCGCCGGGCCACGCGTCGTCGAGCGTCGAACGCTGCTGGCCGAACACCGACTGCGCGTACTTGGTGACGAACGGCTTGCCGGTGGCGGCATGGGTGAGCACGTCGCCGCGCTCGAACGTGCCCGAGACCACCCGCGCATACGCGATCCGGTCGCGGTGCGAGCTGTCCATGCCGGCCTGCACCTTGAACACGAACGCGCTGAACGGCGAATCGACCGCCCGCCGCACACCGTCGACATCGACCGACCCACTGGGAGCCGGGGCCAGCTCCACCAGCACGTCGAGCAACTGGTTCACGCCGAAGTTCAACGCGGCCGAGGTGAACAACACCGGGGAGGACTCGCCGGACAGGAACGTCTCCCGGTCGTAGTCGGAGCCGTCCATCGACAACAGCTCGGACTCCTCGACCGCGGTGTCCCAGTCATCGCCTGCGGCGGCGTGGGCATCGGCGGCGGCGATGTGCTCCTCGGGGGCGGCCGTGGCGCCACCCGCGGTGCGGGTGAACCGGATGAACTTCTCGGCCCGGCGGTCCATCACACCCTTGAAATCACCGGCGATGCCCACCGGCCAGGTCAGAGGAGTGGTGCGCAGCCCGATCCGCTCGTGGATCTCGTCCATCAACTCCAGTGCGTGACGGCCCGGTCGGTCCCACTTGTTGATCACCGTGATGATCGGGATGCCCCGGTGCTTACACACCTGGAACAGCTTCAGCGTCTGCGGCTCGAGGCCCTTCGCGGCGTCGATGAGCATCACCGCACAGTCCACGGCCGTCAGCACCCGGTAGGTGTCCTCGGAGAAATCGGCGTGCCCGGGGGTGTCGAGCAGGTTGATGACGCAGTCGCGGTACGGGAACTGCAGCGCCGTCGAGGTGATCGAGATGCCGCGGGCCTTCTCCATGTCCATCCAGTCGGACACCGTGGAGCGCCGGCCCGCCTTGCCGTGGATCGCGCCCGCCTCGGTGATCACCCGGGCATGCAGCGCCAGCGCCTCGGTGAGCGTGGACTTACCGGCGTCGGGGTGGCTGATGACCGCGAAGGTTCGGCGACGGGCCGCCTCAGCAGCGATCTTGGCAGCTTGGGCGGTGTTGGAGGCTTGGGGAACGAGGGCGTTTTCGGTCATCTCGACTAGCGATGGTATGGCGGTCGGGGCGCAAATCCGTAATCGAGGATGCCCGCTACCCCGAAGCGCTGCTCCATGCGAGAAGTTGCGCGGCGATGTCATCGAGGTCGGGCTCGGCGCCGGTGGCCACTTGGATGACGAAATCGAAGCGATCGTCCTCAGGCGCTTCGATCCGTTGGCCATTGATACCGAGGAAGGTCAGACAGGCCGTCCACGCCACCCGTTTGTTGCCATCGACCAGTGCGTGGTTGCGGGCCAGGGAATGCAGCAGGGCCGACGCTTTGAGATGGAGGTCGGGATAGGCGTCTTCGCCGAACACCGATGCCCGCGGTCGCGCCAGCGCCGATTCGAGCAATCCGTAGTCCCCGACCTTGACGTCGTCGCCGACAGCGTGGCGTGCAATCTCGAGGAGGTCATCGAGATCCAGGTACTCGATCATGCGTCCTTCAGGCGCTCCAGAACCCCGGCCTCTTCGGCGACCACGCGCTGCAGAACTGATTGCACCTTGGATTGATGCGTGCGACGGGCGATGTACTCATCGATCGCCGACAGTGCGACAGCCTGCATCGACCGCCCTTCGGCGGCGGCTTGCCGACGCAGAGCCTCGGTCTGCTCGTCACTGGTGCGCAGGGTCATGCCCATGACTCGATGATACCGGTTTGATACCAGGCCGGTCTTACCCCAAACCTAGTGCCGCCCGCAGCCGGTCGACGTCCATCGCGCCCCGGGCGCGCACTCCGGCGGGGAAGCTGTCGAGAAGCTTGATCAGGTCACCGCGGCGGGTTGGATCGTCGGCGGCCTGCCGTGGTGTGCAGCCGTTGAGGGCCGGGATCGGTTGATCGAGCCAGTTGGCTTCGTACTCACGGACGAACGCGTCGAGGGCGGCGGCCACCTCGGGATCGTCAGGATCGAGCTCGTCCGCGTCGTCACCCGGAAAGCGGTCGGACAAATCGCGCACGTCACCCACCGGCTGCCGCGTGTCATCGAGGATCTCCACGCCGGGGTCCAATCGTTCCAGCGTGGAAAGCGCACTGTCCATTCGCTTTTCGCTGTTCGTCTCCACGCGCAACTCATCACCCTCGAGGGCGAAAGTGCCCCGGACCCGTTGCATGCCGTGCGTGGTGACGTACTCATGCCACCGCGGTGGTCCGTCGCCGTCAAGCCGCCGATACGTGTCGTCGAGCCCGGCCTCAACCGCGGCCGGGTCGCTGACCCGCACGGTGGCCTCGCAGATCGCCATCGGGTCGCCCTCGGTGTTGACCAACGTCGGCGGTGCGAATCGCGCAGTCAGAAAGGCCACCAGCTCCTCTGCATCGGGTTCGGAGTCCAGCAACTCGACCAGCGGATCCCGCAGGTGCAGCGGGATCACTTCCAGGCCGCCGAAGAACTGGGCGGTGTCCCCGGCCGGCAGCACTCGGGTACAGACCAGCAGCCCGGGCTTGAGCTGGCGGCTGGCCGCGCGCTCGCGTACCTCGTGGACATCGCCGGTGCGGACATCGCGCACGGTAACTCCCTCGCCGGGCTTCGCCTGTTCGACCTCGAACACCGACCGCTCCGACAGCGACCATTGGTCGGCCAGCAGCCGTTCGTCGGCGGGCAGCAGGGATCCCCGAATGTCCAGGAAATCCTCGAAGGCGCCGCCCTCGGACAGGACCGCGTCCATCACCAACGGGTCGGCCAGCGCGTCGGTCAGTGCACCAGGGTCGTCGTCGTATCGGCTGCGTTCGAAGGCGACCTCGATGCGCAGCTCGTTCCAGTCGCTCAGCTCCACGTGCTCGGCGGCCTTGGCGTAAAGCCAGGCGGCGCGCTCGGGCAGGGGCAGCTGTTCGTTGCCAAGATGGCACTTCTTGTACTTGCGGCCCGACCCGCACCAGCACGGTTCGTTGCGGCCGAGGTCGGTGCGTGGCTCGGCCCGGTACCGCTCCAGCAGTTCCAGCAGTGGATGGTCGGCCGCGGCCCCGGCGCGACGCAGCAGCGCCAGGCCACGTTCGGCGTCGCTGCGATCGGAGGCGAACCGGGCCAGCTCGAACAACGGCAGCGGCCAGTCCGTGTCCATCGACTCGGCTGCGAGCAGTTCCCGTTCGGCGCCGGCGATGTCACCGATCCGCTCGAGCGCGACGCCCCGCAACCAACGAAACGCCACCCGAGCCTGGCGCGGCACCATGGGTTCCAGCGACTCGGCGAACAAACGCAACGCGAGAGCCGAGACCCGTCCGCTGCGAACCGTCTCCGCCAGAAACACATCCGCCAAGAACGGATCGGCGAGGAAGGCCCCGAATTCGGCCAGGAGCTCTCCGTCCTCGGCCGCCTGGACGTCGATCGCGCCGGCGTCCTCGACCAGATCCGACAGCTGCTCACACGCGGCGGCCAGAGCGTGCACCGCGATCGCGTCGGTCCGGTCGAGTTCATACCGCGTCGCCAGCAGTTCGCAGTCGAGCTTGAAACGCCAAGGCCCGAAATCGAAACCCGCGGGTGCGAGCAAGTGGCGGTCGCGGACCATTCCGTAGTCGTCGACGATCTCCGACACGGGTGGAAGCGGCGAGGTGAACAACGTCGGGTCTTGGACGCATGCGGTCCACACCGCGGCGCCGGCGTCCACGGGCTTGTCGGCATCGAGGGTTGCGGCCAACTGGGCTCCGACGTTCGTGTCAGCCGTCACCGTTACCCGCTCGACAATGAGACCCTGCGGGCTCAGCCGTATCCCGACCAGATCTCCCTCGGCCGCGTCCGACGCGCGTAGCGCGCCCGCCGGCAACAACAGCACGCCGCCCTCGGGCACCACGTCTTCTGGGATGCCCCGGTCCTCGAGCAGTTCGTCGTCGTAGTCGACCATCAATACCGTCGCGGGTGCACCGTCAGCGAAGCGATCGTAGGGCTCGTGCTCGAAGAGATCGGTGAGCGCGCCGAGATCCGGGGTCACCGTGAGCATGTTGTGGGCCACCTCGGGCGCGGCGAGCCGATGCGTGAACACCCGGCCGTCCAGCAGCGTCGGCAGCCACACCCACCGGTCATCGGTCAACTGACCCGCCGGGCTGTTCATCATGTGAAGGGCGTCGTAGACGACGGCATCCGGGTCCGCGACACCGGCGGCGCGCAATCGCCGTTTGATCTCGTCCTCGTCCAACGGCCCGTGCTCGGCCAGGATCGTCGACAGCGGCTCCAGCGGGTCAACCATGGCGGCCACGCTATGCCACGGTAGAGACATCCGTCCGCCCCAACCTGCCGCCGAAAGTGCCCGATGAACATCTGTGTCTTCCTGTCCGCCGCCGACCTCGATGAGCGCTACACCGAACCGGCGCGCACCTTCGCCGAACTGCTCGGCAAGGGCGGCCACACGCTGGTGTGGGGCGGGTCCGACAAGGGTTTGATGAAGGTCGTGGCCGACGGAGTTCAGGCCGGCGGCGGCCGGTTGGTCGGGATCTCGGTCGAGTTCCTGCGCCAGCAGGCCAGGACGGGCGCCGACGAGATGGTGATCACCGCCGATCTCTCCGAACGCAAGGCAATGCTGCTGGAGCGCTCCGACGCACTGGTGGTGATGGCCGGTGGGCTGGGCACCCTCGACGAGGCCACCGAGATCCTGGAACTGCGCAAGCACCGGCGCCACGACAAGCCCGTCGTGCTGCTGAACACCGCCGGCTTCTACGACGGCCTGATGATCCAGTTGCGCCGGATGGAGCAGGACGGGTTCCTGCCCGTGCCGCTGGACGAGCTGGTGTTCGTCGCCGAGGAACCCGGCGCGGCCATGGAGTACCTCGAGCGTGGCGTCGGCTGACGCAACGACACTGTCACGACTCGCCCACATCCCCTGGGCCTTGTGCTCGCGCTGAAGCGGTCCCGGCTACCATTGAGACACTGATCATGCCCTGATCAATCAGGCCCTCGCCGAACCACATTGGAGTGAAGTTGACGTCTGTTCGTCGTGCCTACCTGGCGGTCGCACTTGCTGTGTTGGCCGTGTCGGGTGGTGTCGTTGTTTCGGCCCTGCCGGACTGCGCCGAGCACTGCCAGACGTTGGCGGCCGCACCCCAGGGTGCGCCGCAGCCCTCACCCACCGAGCCGGCCAGGCTGACCATCGTTCCCAAGCCCGACGCCGAGGTCGACCCGCTGGCCCGGGTCATGGTCACCGCCGACACCGGCACCGTGGCGCGCGTGACGATGCTCAACGACGCCGGCAAGGAGATCCCCGGCGTCCTCACCCCCGACGCCAGGACGTGGAAGCCCACCACCACGCTCGGCTACGGCCGCACCTACACGCTCAAAGTCGACGCGCGCGGCCCCGGCGGCATGCCGACCCGTAAAACGACCACGTTCTCCACAGTCACGCCCGGCTACCAGGCCCGCGTCTACCTCAACGGCACCAATTACGCCCCCTTGCAAGACGGTGCCACCTACGGCGTCGGCATGGTGATCGTCGCCCGCTTCGACGAACCGATCACGGACAAGGCCACGGCCGAGAACCGGATGAAGGTCGTCACCGAGCCCAAGGCCGTCGGCTCGTGGAACTGGATCGACGACCAGACCGCGCACTGGCGTCCGGAGAAGTACTACGCCCCGGGCACCAAGGTCACCGTCGACGCCGGCATCTACGGCGCCAAACTCGGCGACGACCTCTACGGCGCGCAGGACGAGAAGGTGTCCTTCACCATCGGCGCCTCACACGTCACCGTCGCCGACGACACCGACAAGCAGGTCCGGGTCTACGACAACGGCAAGCTGGTCCGCACCATGCCGACCTCGATGGGCATGGGCGGCACCGAGACCATCGGCGGCACCACGATGAGCTTCTGGACCCCGCGCGGCATCTACACCGTGATGGACAAGGCCAACCCGGTGATCATGGACTCCTCGACCTACGGCCTGCCCGTCAATTCACGGCTCGGCTACAAGACCACCATCCCGTGGGCCACCCGCATCAGCATCGACGGCATCTATCTGCACCAGCTCAATGCGACGGTGTGGGCGCAGGGCAAGCAGAACACGAGCCACGGCTGCCTGAACCTCAACGGCGAGAACGCCGAGTGGTTCTACAACTTCTCGGTGCCCGGCGACATTGTCGAGATCCGCAACACCGGAGGCGACCCGCTCAAGGCAACCAACAACGGCGACTGGACCGTGCCGTGGGCCGAGTGGGTCAAGGGCAGCGCGCTGCACTGACTTTTGCCGCTGAGCAGGCCCGCGGACGGCCCTTAGCATTGGACCGTGCGTCGTGGATTCGTGGTGCCGGCCTTCTGGGCGGCCATCTTCCTCGCCGGTGCGACGGCACCGACCGCCGCGGCGGCACCACCCGGCTTTCCGGATCTCGACGCGTTCTCCGCGGTCGATCCCGCGCCGTACGTCCAGCACGGTCTCAAGGCCTCCAGGATCGGTTTCACCACGCCGACCCTGACGTGCACGTGGGACTACCGCCCAGACCACAACGACCACGTCGTCCCGGGGTGCAGCGGAACCATCGTCGGCCTGCCCGCCGAGGCGCCGCAGAGCGAGATGGATGGGTCGTGCGACGGGATCGGTTCGTCCTTCGACCGCGGCCGCGGGGCCTGTCCGCCGCCGTCGGGATATCCGAGGCTGGCCCCCGGTCACAAGCTCACCGCCGTCAACACCACCTGCGCGGTGACCGATGGCGGGGTCGCCTGCATCGACCCGATCGTCAACCACGGCTTCGTCGTGCAGCCCTCGGGCAGCTGGGTGTTCTAGCGATGCGGCGGGGCTTGCTTGTTGCGCTGGCGGCCGCGGCAGTCGTGGTCGTGGTGGCAGTGGTCGCGGCGGTGTGGTGGGTGCAACGCCGAGAACCAGAGTCGCCCGCGCCGACGCCGCAGCTGATCGGCTTCTCGCTGCAGAAGCCGCCGGCGCAGGCCTGGAGGCTGACTCCGGCCGACATCGGGCTGCCCGACGAGATACCGGTGGGAAAGCCGTTCGGCAGCGCCGGTGATCGGGGGTTCTTCCTCGCCGACTGCGACCTGTCCTGCGGGGACGGATATCGCGGCTGGGTGTACGGCATCGACCTGCGCACCGGCACAAGGCTGTTCGACCCGATCCTGTTGGAGGGCCTGCACGTCCGGTTCGACGGAAACTGTCACCTCAACGGCGAGCAGACCGCGGTATGTCTGACCGACGCGGACACCACCCACGGCCAACCGCGCCGGGTATGGGTGCTCGACCTGGCGCAGGGGCGGATCACCCACTCCGGCGAAACCGACTTGCTCATCGAGGGTTACGGCACCGAGCCCGTCGCCGAAGCGATCGGAAACCCGCTGGGACAGACCCGATTGGTGGCCACCGTGCCGGGCACGGGCGTCTACGGAATCGGGGCCACCGGTGAGCGCACGTGGTTCGTCCCGGGCAGCGGCCAGTTGGCCGTGCCGGAGCTCTCCGTGGCCGACGACGCGCCGCTGACCCTCGCGACGCAGATCCCGACGCCGGAAGACCCGACCTACCGGGTGTTCTCGGTGATCGACGGCACCGAGCTGACCCCGACACCGCCGCCGGGCACGACGCTGCGACGAGCGGCCGTGTATCCCGGTGGATTCGCCTATCAATACGAGGCGCACGACGTGGCCGGGGTGCTGTTCTACAACGCGTCCGGCGAGCTGCTGGCCCAACAGGAGCTCACAGGCTACAACCTGTTGGACGCCACCACCGTCCCGATCGTGCTCGACCGGTCGGTGGTGCGGGTGTACTCCCGTGAAGGCCGGCAGGTCATCGAGTTCCCCGGCGCCGCAGTCGATTACCGCCGGGCCAAGTTCCGGGTGGTCGGCAGTGACCTGTATGTGTGGCAGGGCGAGGACGGCCCTGACAAAGAGACCTGGCAGCAGTGGAGCCTGGACTCCGGTGACCCCGGCACCCGCTGCCAGGTCGATTTCACCCACTACGTGGGATCCGATGGGCGCATCGTGGTCAGCACCGCCTATTACGGGTCTGGCGATGACATCGTCGCCACCGATCTGACCACGTGCCAACATATGTGGCGGATGCCGGTACCCGGTAGGCGCGGCGTTGTGGAACAGGTCGGGACCGCACTGATCGCCAGAAGCTCGACGGAACTGGTGGGCTTGCAGGCGGAGTGAGGATTATCCCGATCCGGCGGGGAACACCCGTTGTGGCGGCGGCGGTTTCTTCACGACGGCAGGCAGGACGAAGGTCTCGATGTAGCGTCGCGCGGCGTCGGGCTCGGTGATGTCGGGGACGGTCTTCACCAGGAAACCGAGGGCGGTCGCGATGATGAACTGCGCCAGGTCGTGTGGGTCCAGACCGGCGCGGAACTGATCGGCGTCCTCGGCGATCATGGCCTTGATGGTGGTCGTCACCAGATCGGTCAGTTCGGAATCGGTGGCGATCAGTGAGGCGATCGTGCCCTCGGGAGTCTGGTCGGCGATTGTGTTGAGCAGTGGGTCCGAAACGAGTTCGGTCGCGACGATCACCAGACTCTCGACCAACAGATAGATGGGTCCGGCATCCTCGGGTATCCGGGGAATGATCGACGCCATGTGCCGCTGGGTGGTGCGCTGCACCATGGCGGCGATCAGCTCGTCGCGGTTGGTGAACTGGCGGTAGATCGCCGTGCGTGAATATCCGGCCTCGTGGGCGATGACCTCCATCGTCGATGCCCGGTATCCGCGGGTGACGAAAAGGTGCTCGGCGACGTCCATCAACACCTCGCGCGCCTGCTCGGCGGTGTTGCCGCCACCGACGGGTCGACCCCGGGGGCGGCGTTCTGGTGCTGACAATCGACTGTCCTGGTCGGCGGCGTTTGGGGTTTCAGTATGCCGGAAGGCCGACAGCGCCCCGTAAAGAAACAATGTTGTTGATTTGTGCATTTTCCTGCGGACGGCCGATGGGGGCGGTTAGCGTGCCTGCGTGACCACACGGGGGCGGACAACTCATACAGTCGCGGCGATCGGATGGGGCGTGCTTCTGGTCGCCCTCTGGATGGGACTGATCGCGGGAACGGCCGTGACGGCCCACGCCGATCCCGGCCGGGAGAAGTCAACCACGCAGTCCGCCAAGGACTCTGGACCGGCGAAGAAGCAGCGCGGCCCGGATTCCCCGCGCGGTCCGCGCACGGAGAAGCGCCCGAAGCTCTCCGTGCCGAAGGATGCGACGACACGTTCCGAGGCGCGCGGCCTGATCGACGACCTCACTGATCGCGCGCGCACCGCGCTGAGCGATCTTGCCGACCGGAAGCCGAACCTGCGGACTACACAATCGCTTCCGCGCCCCAAAGCGACGACTCGGCGTGAGGCGGCGAAGCGCCCCGAGTCCGTTGTCGTCGGCACCGCCATGGCCGACAAGGTGCCCGACATCGCCGACGCGGTCGAAGCCATCACCCGACCGGCCGACGCGAAGGCGCCGCCCGTCGAAGCCGTCGGCACGGCCGTCGACCGCGTCACGACCCAGAGCCGTGCCCTGCTCGCGGATATCGCCGACCGGGTCACGAACCCGGTTGCGGCCCAAGACCGCCAGATCGTCAAGCCCATCGCCGCCATCGCCACCCCGCTCACCGCGTCGCGGCCGGCGCCGCCGCTGGTCAACATCGTCGGCTCGCTGGTGTTCAACGTGGTCGGCGCTGCGCTGCAGGTGTTCTCGGGCCCGCCGGTGCTGCCGCCGGGCAGCAATGTCACCGTCCGCTCCTCGACATTGGACATGCCGGGCACCAACCAGACCGTCCGCGCCGACTGGTACTTCCCCGAAGACCCGGACTCCGCCACCGGCGTCATCTACCTGCAGCACGGATTCATGGCCACCGGCCCGATGTACAGCTACACCGCGGCCTACCTGGCGGAAAAAACCAACAGCATCGTCGTCGTCCCCACGCTCTCGTCAAACCTGTTCGACCCGAACGGTGAATGGATCGGCGGCGAGCCGATGCAACAGTCGGTGGCGGACCTGTTCGTCGATGACCGGCCCGAGCTGACCGCGAGCGCCAGCGCCGCGGCCGGCCACCCCGTCACGCTGCCGTCCGAGTTCGTCCTGGTCGGCCATTCCCTGGGCGGAATGCTGGTTACGGGTGCCGCCGGACGCATGGTCGACAACGGCGCCGTCGACGACCTGGCCGGGGTGGTTTTGTTCGACGCCGTCGACACCCACGGCGACATGCCCGAGGCGCTGGATCGGCTGAAGGGCGCCAATTACCGTCCGGTGCTGCTCATCTCGTCCGAGCCGTATGTGTGGAATCGCAACGGTACGGTCGGCCAGGAACTGCAGACCGCCCGGCCCGGAAAGTTCAACGGCGTGATGCTGGTCGGCGGGCGGCACATCGACGGACTGCAGGGCGCCAACCCGATCCTGCAATTCGCCGAGTACCTGATCGCCGGATTCTCGCAGCCGCAGAATGTCGATGCGGTCAAGGTGATTTCGGCCGGCTGGATCAACGACATGTACGACGGCACCGGCAATGGCGTGCACGGTGCGCCGCAGGAAAGCATCGAGATCCCCACCCCGTCGGGCACCGCCACCGCGGTGGTGCTGCCCTTCACCTCGACCGAACCGGTGCAGGCGACGCCGTGGGACGGGTTGGTGGGACCGCTCCTCGATGCGCTGTTCCAATACGCGGTGTACGAACCGTTGGCCGGACAGTCGGTGCCGGTGACGGTCTGACCGCAGAAATCGGTGCCTGCGGCTCCACTGCTGCGCCTTTATCCTGGTGAGGACGCCGAACCGGGGGGTTGCTGTGGAGCAGACACCGCCAGAGGAATACCCGCACGAGTGGGTCGACCGGTACGGGCCCCAGGTGTACGCGCCCCAGGCCTACCTTCCCCCGCCCTCGCCCGGAGGTCAGCAATCCCAAGTCGTGCTGACTGTCCGGTGCTTCGCAGCAGTCATCGGCGGCTGTGCCGTGGCGTTCTGGGCGTTGATCGTTTATGTGGTGCTGAGTTCGGCCTTCGACACGAATCCGGCCACCGATCCGCACGGTTACGGCATCGTCTTCGGCGTTCTGCTCGCGGTGCCCGTGAGCCTGTTCTGGGCGCTGGTGTTGCCGTTCGCGGCCCCCAGACGCTGGTGGGGACGCGCGTTCGCGATCTCGTTGCTGAGCCTGGTGGCCCTCAACCTGCTGGCGTTCTGGGCGCTGAGCGTGTCGGGTGCGGGATAGCGCCGCGTCCGAGTTCGCCGACGTGCGCTGAACAAGGCATATACCAAGCTCAGCTATACATTTTGCCGCGAAATCGTTAACCAAATTGGTGCGTCATCTGTATGTGATTCAGCCCACGGACGATGTACATTGTGAGCGCTGTCATAGGAAAGGGCGTTCCATGTTTGGAGCATTTGTTGGTGTACTTCTGCTGGTGCTCGGCATCGGTTGCGTCGCCGGCGTCGTAGTGGCAGTGGCAATGGGTCTTCCCACCCTGGCACTCGTGATCGGTCTTGTTTCCGGCGCGTTTTTCGCCGGACGTGCCGTTTAGAGCTTCAGCCGCTTTCGCAGGCCGGTCGCACGGACTGCCTGCCGGGCGATAGCCGCGCGGATTTCCGCTTCGGACCCCACGACGCGCACTCGCGTCTTGGCCCGGGTTACAGCGGTATAGAACAACTCCCTGGTCAACAAGCGGGAATCCTCCGGCGGTAGCAGCACGGTCACCTCGTCGGCCTGGCTGCCCTGGGACTTGTGAATCGTCATGGCGTGCATGGTCTCCACCTCGGTGAGCCGGCCGGTGGCGAATGACGCGGACCCGCCGACGGCTCCACCGACCACGGCGCGCAGCCCGTCCGGGGTGGCCACGGTGACACCGGTGTCGCCGTTGTACAGCTTGAGCCCATAATCGTTGGCGGTCACCAGGATTGGGCGCCCCACGTACCACGACGCCCACGTGGGTTCCCCGGTCGCCTCGGCCAGCCACCGCTGCACCTGGCGGTTCCACTGCGCGACACCGAACGGACCGTGGCGGTGCGCGCACAACAGCCGATGCTCGTCGAGAATCTCCAGTGCCGCACCGTCGTCCCCGAGAATCGCCGCCTGGCGCAGGGCAAGGGCATGTGGCACAAGCACTTCCCGCAGCCGTTCGGTCGTGTCCGTAGAGACCCACTCGACATGCTCGCCGCCGGCCGCCAGCACCTCGACGGCGCCGGAGGCGTCACCGGCCCGGATTGCTGCGGCCAGCGCACCGATCGACTCACCGAACCGGTGCGAGGTTTGCAGCGCTGCGACTCCACGTGATCCCAGCCCATCGACCAGATCGGCCAACACCGCCCCGGCTTCCACCGAGGCGAGCTGATCTGGGTCGCCGACCAGCAGCAGCCGGGTTTGCGGCCGCACCGCCTCCAACAACCGGGCCATCATGGTCAGCGACACCATCGACGTCTCGTCGACGACGATCACGTCGTGCGGCAACCGATTTGCCCGATGGTGGCGGAATCGTGACGACGTGTCCGGGCGTGACCCCAACAGCCGGTGCAGCGTGGTGGCCTGCAGGCCCGAAATCCGCTCGCGGTCCACCGCATCGAGCCGGTTCACCTCGAGCTGGACCGCCTCCTGCAGACGGGCCGCGGCCTTGCCGGTCGGTGCGGCCAGCGCGATCCGCAGCGACGGACGGCCGGCCAACGCGGCCTGTTCGGCCAGAAGCGCCAACAACCGCGCGACCGTGGTCGTCTTGCCGGTACCCGGCCCGCCGGTGAGCACCGTCAGCCCCTGCGACAACGCCACCTTCGCCGCAGCCCGCTGCTCCTCGAAACCCGGTGGGAACAACCGCGCCACGTCGGGCGCCAGGCCACCCGGCTTGCTGGCGACCAGGCCCAGCACGTCGTCGCACACCTGCTGCTCCTCCAGCCAGTACCGGTCGAGATACAGCAGGTCTCCGAACAACCGCAGCACCGGGGGAGTGCCCAGCAGCGGGCTGTCCGCCACGGCCGCCAACCACTCGTCGACCGGTGGCCACGGCAGATCGGGCAGCTGGGACTGCTCGGCCACCGAACGCAGGTCCACGCAAACCGAGCCGCCGCGCAGCGCCCGCACCGCAAGGGCCAGAGCGAGTTCGACCCGCGGATCGGTCTCCTCCGCCAGCGTGCTCAGCCGCCTGCCCACCTGCACATCGGCGGGCTCCAGGATCTCGGCGAACGCGTCCAACATCACCGGGCTCCCTTGTCCAGTAGCTCCGACATCGCGATGACCAACGCGGCGGGCGGTTCCCAGCTGAACACTCCGGCCGGGTGCCCGTCGACCACGGGCGTCTGCGCCCCGCACATCCCGCGCACGAACAGATACAGCACCCCACCCAGATGTGTGGCCGGGTCATAGTCGGAAAGCCGCCAGCTCAGGAACCGGTGCAGCACAACGCTGTACAGCAACGCCTGCAACGGATAGTCGGAGTGCAGCATGGCCTCGACCATCCGGTCCCGCCCGTAATCGGCCGCGGTGAGTGGCGCGTCGCCGGTGCCCAGCCAGTTGGTCTTGTAGTCGACGATCACGAAACGCTGACCGATCCGCAGCACCACATCCACCGAACCGGACAGGTAGCCGCGCAACGGCTGACGGCCCAGCAGCCCGGTCGACAACCGCTCGGCATAGACAGCCAGGGAATCGTCGGCAGGCAGATGCTCGTCGAGCAAGGCGCCGATTTCGGCCAACCGCGCGAACTCGCCGCCGCGCAGATCGCCACCCGCCATCGGGAACTCGAAGTCCAACTCGCACAACCGGTCCGCCAACCCGATCTGGCGCAGCGTCACCCCCGGCGCCAACGGTCCCAGCGGGGTGTCATGCATCGGCAGCAGAGCGGCGGCCAGCTCGCCGGACTCGACCTCGACCGGCCAGCGGGCCGCGTGCCGTCGCACCTCGGCGTGCAGCTCGGCCACCAGATCCACCGCCAGCGGGTCGGCGGTCTCCAGCACCGCGTGCACGAGCGAGCCGAACGCTGCCCCCGTCGGCAGTGCAGCCATGGGGGAGGGCACGTCGGCGCCCTGGGCGGGGGCCACCACGGTGATATCGGTCGACTCGTCGTCGAGCTCGACGACCTCGGGCTCACTGGACACCCCGGAGTGCTCGCCATCCTCGGCCGCCCGCAGCAATCCGGAATACGACGTCCGCCGCCACGCCGTGTCGATGGAGCGGTGAAAATGCCGCGCCGCCAGATCATCTGGTATCGCATGGACCGGTACCGGCATGACCGCGCCGATCACCGACTCCTCCAACACCGGACCGCCCGCGGCCTCCCAAGCCCGCAGCCGGGCCAGCGCATCGTCATCGGACACCCTGGCCGGCGCACACCGGTCGGGCACCGCGGCCTGGCCGGGAGCCCGCCCGCGCAGCAGCCGCGACAGGCCGCCGTTCGGCTCGTCATTCGACGGTGCCCACCAGGCCACCACCTGCGACTGGGCCCGCGTCATCGCCACATAGGTCAGGCGGCTGTCGTCGGCGGCGGCCTCGGCCCGGCCGGCGCGGGTCACCGCCGGGTCAGGGCCGCCGATCTGCAGACAGCGCACACCCTCGTCGTGGAACAGGATCAGATCCGGTTCCGGCACATACCGATTGAATGCGAACGGCAGGTACACGATCGGGAACTGCAACCCCTTGCTCACCCACACCGTCATGATCTGCACCGCGGCCGCGTCACTGTCCAGGCGGCGGTTGCGCTCGGAGGCGCCGCCGCCCTCGCTGCGCTGAGTGCGCAGCCAGTCCCGCAGCGCGGCCAGCCCGAAGCCCTCGCGGTGGGCGGTGTCGCCGAGCAACTGGGTCATGTGGGCCAGGTCGGTCATCAACCGTTCCCCGCCCTGCCAGGACAGCACCCGCCTGCCCATGCCCGCCAGCTGCGCGGCCTCGAAGATCGCAGCGACGCCCCGCTCGCGGGCATGACCGGCCCAGGTGCGCAGCGTGTCGGCGACCCGGTCGGTCAACGCATCACCGCCCGCGGCAAGGGTTTCCGCGGTCTCCCCGAAGAACATCGTGGCGGCCGCGGCCCGCACCAGACCGGGGCGGTGCGGCTGATCGAAGGCCTCCAGCAGATACAGCCAGTCCTCGGCTGCCTCGGAGTTGAACACGTCCGAATCGCCGGTGTAGACCGCGGGGATACCGGCCTCGAGCAGTGCGGTGTGGCAGGCCCGGGCGTCCTTGTGGGTCTCGACGATCACCGCGATGTCACCCGCCTGCAACGGTCTGTCGCAGAAGGTGGCGTCGCTGTTCAGCAACGTGCCGATGTCGGCGGCCAGGTCCCTGCCGATGTGGCGGCGCAGATCGGCGATCGGAATCACCTTGGTGCCGGTGCGGTTCCGCGTCACCACGCGTAGCCGGAAGGGATCGTTGTTCGGCGCCCCGGCCAGCCGGTGGCCCTGATGGTGTGCCTGCACGTCATGCACCACGATGTCCGGACCACCGAGTTCGGCCCCGCGCAGCACTGCCTGCAACCGGTCGACCAGCACACTGTCGCTGCGCCAGTTGGTGCCCAGCGTCTGCTTGTCGCCCGCAGTCGCCGCGGCCCGCAGATAGGTGTCGATGTCGCCGCCGCGGAACGCGTAGATCGCCTGCTTGGGGTCACCGATCAGGATCAGGGTGGACCGGCCAGAGAACGCCCGCTCGATCACCTGCCACTGCACCGGGTCGGTGTCCTGGAACTCGTCGACCATCACGATCGGCCAGCGCTGCGCCATCCGCACCCGGGCCGCGGAGTTCTCCGCGGTCAGCGCCCCGGCCAACCGGGTCAGCAGATCGTCGTAACCCAGCACGCCGCGCCGGCGCTTGCGAATCTCCAACTCCGCCAGCACCGCCCGCGCGAACGCCACCCGAACGCCCGCCGGGGACTCCGGTTCGGGATCCAGCGGGCGCAGTTCGGTCGCCGGATTGGCCACCACCACCCGGGCCAGCCGCAGCGCCTCGGCATACCCCAGCTCCGGAGTATCCCGCTGAGCACCGAAGTGGGCGAGATACAGATCGTCGGTGATCTCGCACACCAACTCGTCAAGACTCTCGACCAGCGTCACGCCCGAATCGCTGTCCCCGGCCACGCCGAGGGATTTCAGGACGATCTGGCAGAACTGGTGCGTGGTCGCGATGGTGGCCGCGTCGAAACCCGCGAGCGCGTCGCGCAGCCGCTGCCCACGGGCCTGCTGGTCCTCGGCGACCAGATACTGCAGCAGATCGTTGTCGGCGCGTGACGGGTCCTCCAACGCCGCCAGGGCGCCGACGATCTGGGCCCGCACCCGCTCCCGCAACTCCTGGCTGGCCGCCCGACCGAAGGTGATGAGCAGCATCTGATCCAGCGTCGCCGCACCCTCGGCCACCAGGCGGGTCACCAAACCGGCCAGCGCGAAGGTCTTTCCGGTACCCGCACTGGCCTCCAGCACCGTGGTGCTGTTGGTCTGCGGCAGCGGGCCGAGCAGATCGAAGACGTTCACCGGGTGGACCCCTCGGCCCGCAGGAGCGGCAACCACAACCGCTCGGAGTACTCACCCAGCCCGACCAGGCGGCTCAACGGCGCACTCCGGCCCCAGGCCCGCACATGAGCGGGTGCCTCGTCCTCCCCGGGGAATTTGCCGCTGCGCCAGCGGAACCCGGCCTCACGCTCCGGGTCGTCACCGGCGTGGCGGGCCGCCGCCCACGCATAGGAGGTCTTGATGGGCAGGGGTAAGGGCTGCCGGCGGCCTTCGTCGTAGATGGCGACCAGATCGGCCAGCAGCTCGACCGGATTGTCCGGGCGGCCCAACCCTTCGATGCGCGGGGTGTCGCCGCGCCGCGGCCGCCCGATGCATACGGCCGACCAGTCCCGGTCGGGATGCCCGGCGGCCAACGCCAGCAACGGAATCCAGGACTGCAGCAGATGCTTGCCGTCGAGCTTGGAGTACGTCACCGACACCAGCTTCTCGCCGAACACCGGCGCGACCGTACCGGTGATCCGACGCCCGGTGCCCAGGTCGATGTCGACGTCATAGGCCTGCGGGTCGGCGTCCCGGTACCGCAGGGCGTCGGACGCCAGCAGAGCGCACCGATCACGCAGTGCGATCGCGCGGCGCCAGCCCAGCTGACCGGGCGGCAGGGTGCCGCGCCGCCACTCGGCCTGCTGGGCATCGGCCGGGGTCATGCCGCCCATGATGTCGCCGAGCATGCGATCGCCGACGGTCCATTCCTCCAGCGCATCGATGTCCACCGGCATCACATCCGATACCCCGTCGACATCCCAGGGCAGGGTGTACTCCAAGGCCCGGAAGAAGCCCTTCACCGGATCCTTGAAGAACGCGGCGAGATCCTCCAGCGCGACGTCTTCGGCGGGACGCGGAGGTAGTGGGTGGGCGAAGAACGCCGGCCGGTCGGCCCGCTGCCCCGCGCTGGCCTGCGCGGCGGTGAGCGCGGTGGGATCGAAGGTGAACGGCCCGTCGGGCAGCAGTGCGCCGGGGGTCACGTTGCGAATATCGAAGGGCTGCAACGGGTGAACGGTCACCACATCCACGGGCTGCTCGGCGGTGACCCTGAGCGTGTCGAGCAACTCGGCCAGCGGCACCGCGGGCGGGCGGGCCTGACCGGAGTATTCGTTGGCGCCGGTATAGGTGACCACGAGCGTCTGCGTGGCTGCCCCGATAGCGTCGAGCAGTAGCTGACGGTCCTCCGAGCGGATGTCGCGCTCACCCGTGCGCGGGTCGCGGGCCAGCACGTCGTCACCGTCGACCGCGCCCAGCCGCGGAAACACCCCGTCGTCCAATCCGACCAGGCACACCACCCGGTGCGGCACCGAGCGCATCGGCACCATGGTGCACACGGTCAGGGTGCCGGTGCGGAAGTTGGCCCGCGTCGGCCGCCCGGCCAGATGCCGATCCAGCAGCGCGCGAACATCACTGAGCCGCATCGGTGTCTGGCCCGCACCTGCCGCCTCGCCGATCTCGGCGAACTCACGCTGCACCTGGGCCGCGGGCCATTCCTCGTCGGAGTACGCCAGCGCCTCGATCCCGGTTCCCAGCGCCGACAACCACTCGTCGAGGGGGCGGACCCCGCTCAGATCACGGACAGCTTTACTGAGTTTGTCTACAAAATCGGCGAACCGGCCCGCCAGCTCGACTCGGTTGCTGCTGACATCGTCGAGCGGCAGCGTGGTGCCCAGCCAGGCGTGCGAATCGTCGGACATCGCCACCCCGGCCAGCACCCGGTCGATCCCGAAACGCCAGGTGTTGTGCAGGAACTCGACACCGTAGGGACTGCGGTGCTCCTGATCGAAACCCCAACGGATGTTGGCCTCACGCACCCAGGCGGTGATGGCCTCCAGATCGTCGTCGGTGAATCCGAACCGGGCCCGCACCGGCGGTGACTCGGCCAGGTTCAGCACCTCGCTCGCGGTGGCCCGCCCACCGGCCAGGGTCAGCACCGAGGCCGCCACCGACAACAGCGGATTCGTCTGCACCAGAGCACGATCGGCCAGCCGCACCCGCAGCTTGTGCGCCGGATGCGCGCCGCGCACCACATCGCCAAGCCCGAACCCGGCCGTGATCAACGGTGCATAGGTCTCGATGTCCGGGCACATCACCAGGATGTCGCGCGGCTCCAGCGTCGGGTCGTCGGCGAGCAGACCCAGCAGCACCTCGCGCAGCACCTCGATCTGCCGGGCCGGG
Organism: Mycolicibacterium peregrinum; assembly: GCF_002102345.1. Taxonomy (GTDB): domain Bacteria; phylum Actinomycetota; class Actinomycetes; order Mycobacteriales; family Mycobacteriaceae; genus Mycobacterium; species Mycobacterium peregrinum. The sequence goes on along the minus strand of NZ_LQPP01000030.1, from coordinate 152,382 downwards.
CCGTGACAGCTGTGCACCTGAATCGAGCGGTCCTCGGGCCGCGGCACCCGCCCGGCCGGCCGGGCAGCGTTGGCCGCGATATCTGACTGCAGCCAGCCCAACACGGTATCGGGATGACCTGTGCCGCTGAGATATTCGTCGGTGTCCGGGATCGGCAGCCCACGCTGCAGTTCCCGCAGGTCACGGCCGAGGGTGGCGAGCAGCGGGTGGCCCACATCGCGGTGGCTGGTGTCCTCGCGGCGGGGGAGCGGGCCCGTGTGCGCGGTCAGCGACTGCCACAGGTCGTCGCTGGGATGCGGCAGCCACAGGTGCAGATCGTGATGGGTGGCCAGCGCGGTGAGCAACTCGATCTCGGTCACCGGCAACCGGGTGTGCCCGAACAACGACAGGCGCTCGGGTAGGTCACTGGGCGAATCGATAAGCCGGGCAAGAGTTTTCGCGTGCCGGATATGCGGAGGCTCGGCATCGATGCGCTCGGTGAGCGCGTGCCACAGCGGGGCCTGCCAGGACAGGTCGTCGGGCAGCTCCGCCCAATCGACCAGCAGTTGCGGGCGCTGCCGCGCATACGAGGCGAACAGCCCGGCCAACCGCCGGGCCACCGCATAGCGCCGGCCCTGACGCAGCTCGTACTCGTCGCCGGTCTCGAAGTGACCCAAGTGCGTGGCCACCGGCTCACACCACGGTTGATCAAGATTGTCGTCGATGACGGCCAGCAGCGGCCAGGTCATCGCGTCGGCCGACCATGGATCGTCCTCGGTCGTTCCCGTCAGCTCGGCGATCAGCGAACGCGGGTTGCGGAACTCGACCGCCGCGCAGATCCCCAGCCGGTTCGACAGCCGCTGACTCAGCCAGCGTTCCACGCCCTTCGCCGGGACCAGCACCATTTCCTGGGCGAAGGGGTCAGTCGGGGGATGCGACAGCAGATCTGCCAGCCCGTCGGCGAGCAGATCGGTGCGCTCGGCCCGGTGCAGGTGCAGTCCCATCGAAAGACACGATAGGAGACCCGGTCAGAGTGTTGCCGCGTTTGGTGCCGACAGCGCGGCGGGTCGAGCCGCGAGCGCGACGACCAGTGTGATGGCACCCGCGATGACGAATGCCACCCGCACGTTGAACACGTCGGCCGCACCACCCAACAACGCCGCCGCGAACGGGCGCGACCCGAGGAAGCCGACCAGCCACAGCGCCATGATGCGACCCCGCAGTTCCTCGGGGGCCCGCTCCTGCACGACGGTGCTCAAGCCTGTCATCGCCCAGCCGAAGCCCAGCCCGGCGACCGCGAAACCGGCCAGTGCCACGGCGGTGACCGTACCCGCGGCGAGCAGCCCGCAGCCGGCCACCAGCAGCCACAGCCCGATCGCCGAAACCCGGGCGGCCGCCAGCCGTCCCCGCATTGAGGCCAGCACCACCATGCCGAGCGCCGCGCCGACGCCGAACGCCGCCGAGAGCGCACCCACCAGGTGGGCGCCACCGCCGAGGTCCTCGGCCATCGACGGGGTGAGCGTGATCGACGGATCCGAGGCGAACCCGACCGTTGCCACGGCCAGCAGTGCCAGCAGCAGTGGGCGGTCCCGCCACACGTACGCCAGTGCCGCCCGCACCCGATAGTCGCCATGCGGGCTGCGTTCGGGCCGGGCCGGGAAGGTGACCAGCAGCAGGAAGATCGCGAACACCAGGTGCAGGCCCGCGCTGATCGCGAAGCCGGGCGCCGCACCGAGTCGCGCGGCAAGGAAGGCGCCGATGGCCGGGCCCAGGATTCGGCCGATGGTCATCGGAATGCTGTTGAGCGCCATGGCCGTCGCGAGTTCGCCGTCGCGGATCAGGCTCGGCACCACCGACTGCATGGCCGGGCCGCCGATCACGAAGCCGAAGCCCACCATGGTGGAGCCGACGAGCACCGGTATGGCCGCGGCGGTGCCTTGCAGATCGGGGTCGAGCGCCAGCCAGAGCGCGGTCGAGCCCGAGCCGATGATGCACAACACCCGGCCCCACAGGATTTGACGGGCCGGGTCGCCGATGTCGGCCCACTTGCCGCTGGTCGGGCTCAAGATGAGCTGAGGCAGGAACTGTGCGACGCCGACCATGCCCACCATCACCGCCGAGCCGGTGGCGTCGAAGATCACGATGGCCGCGACGATGCCGTGCGTCCACACCGCGACGACCGAGAACATCTTGCCCCAGAACAGGGCACCGAAAACCGGGTCGAATATCAGCCGCAGGGCGCCGCGCGGCTGCGGGCGGGCAGTGGTCTGGGCTGTCACGAGCTCACTCCCCGCTCGAAATCGGTGACCAGCTGCTCCAACAGGTCGACGAGTTTGTCGACGTCGGACTCGGACCATTCGGCCACGGTCTCGGCGACCATCTCCCGGCGCCGTTCGGTGACGTCGGCCAGGGCGTTGCGGCCTTCTTCGGTGAGGGTGAGGACGCACCTGCGCTGATCTTCGGCGTCGTGGGTTTTGGTGAGCAGGCCCGCGGCGACCACATTGGCGACGGTGCGGCTGGCGGTGGAGTGCTCGACGGCCATGTACTCGGCGACCTCGCCGACCGAGGCGCTGTGCCCGGCCTTTTCCCGCTGCTCGACGGCACGGAGCACCCGCAGCGTCGACAGGGACGGGACGCTGCCCGACGCGTCGATCAGCCGGCGCCGCCAACCGGGGCGCTGCCGGACGATGTGGATGCGCACCAGAAGCTCATCGAGTTGGTTGTAGCGAGGCACTATATGTGCATAGCACATAGATATATTTTGGAGCGAATGTCGACGAGCGGTCCGCGGACTGGTGTGCGGTAGGCGCTGTCGGTAGGGCTCGGCAGACTCCGCCCATGGGGGATCCATTCGTCGGAAGCCAAGCGCTGGCTTCGGGAGCACTGACGCGGCATGAACTGCGAACCCGATTCAGAGCCATCCATCGCGACATCTATGTCGCCAGGGACGCCAGGCCGACCGCGCTACTGCGGGCCAAGGCGGCCTGGTTGCGGTCGCGGGGACACGGAGTCCTGGCCGGGTTCTCCGCATCGGCCTTTCACGGGGCGCGGTGGATCGACCCGAGCCTGCCTGCCTACGTCATCGACACCAACAATCGGCGGCCGGCTCGGGGGATCGTCACCTGGGCAGACGCGATCGAGGACGACGAGATCTGTTCGATCGGCGATATCCGGCTCACCGCACCTGCCCGCACCGCGGTCGATCTGGCCTGCAAGTTCCCCGAAGACACGGCTGTCGCTGCCATCGACGCATTGGCGAGGGCGGCCCGGCTGAAGGTTGCTGACATCGAGTTGGCGGCCGAACACCACTCAGGCCGCAAGGGGATCAAGCGGGCCCGTGCCACGATCGCGCTGGTGGACCCTGGGTCGGAGTCACCGCAGGAAACCTGGTTGCGGCTATTGGTGATTCGCGCGGGTTATCCGCGGCCCCAAACGCAGTATCCCGTCTGCAACGAGTACGGCGTGGTGATCGGCGAGGTCGATCTCGCCTGGCCGGAATTGAAGATCGCGCTCGAATACGAAGGCAGTCATCACACCGATCCGGAGACGCTTCGCAAGGACATCGCCCGGGTCGACGAGATGATCGAGATGGGATGGATCGTCATTCGAGTCACGCGCCGGGACGGTACGGCCAAGGTGCTCGGCAGGATCGCCAAATCCTGGGCCTCGCGTGTGTAGCGCTGTGGCGGGAAAACGATCGAAAAATCGCCGCAGCGCTTCATACGTGAATGGGCACCGCCCCGAAAACGGAAACTAGCCCGCGAATTCCTGTGCCAGGCCGTCGATTCCCGCACGAATCGCGGTCAGGGCCTCGGCCCGGGCCTTGAGCTTGCTGGCCACGTGCGCGCCGGTGTTCAGGGTCGCTGCGGCCTCGGCCGCCACCTCCTGGGCGCGGGACAGCACCGCGTCGGCCTCGACGACCTCGTCGAGCCAACCGCCCGCGATCGCCGCGTCACCGGTGAACACCGCCGCCATGGCGATCCCGCGCTGAAAGGCCGCGCGGGTCAAGCGCATCCGCATGATCTCGATGGCCGCGTTCGGCAGCGTCATCCCGATCTTCACCTCATTGGCCTGGCACCGCGACGTCACCGCCCCGACCCGATGATCACCAGACAGCAGCAGGAACGAGCCCATCGCAATCGCGTGACCGGTGGCGGCCATGATCACCGGCACCGGGAAACTCAGACAGCGCACCGACAGTTCGAAACCGCCGGCGAGCATGCCCAGGGTCGCGGCCACGTCGCCCGACGAGAACACGCTCAGGTCGAACCCGCCGCTGAACACCTTCGAATTGCCCGCGAGCACCACGGCTTTCACCTCGCCGGCAGCCGCGCCGCCGGCGGCCTGATCCAGCGCCGCGTTGATCTCGGCCTGCATCGCAGGCGACAGTGCGTTGACCTTGCCGTCGTCCATCGTGATCGTGGCCACGGCATCGTTGAGCTCGTAGCTCACCAGGCTGCTCATCGCACTGATGCTAGCGAGTGGGCTCAGGCCCGGTGACGCCTGCCGGAGGTCGTCGCCGGCTTGATCAGATCGGTCTCGGGATCATCGTCGTCGTAATCATCGTCATCGTCGTCGCCGGCCTCGTAGCGATCGCGCCAGCGGGAGCGCATCTCGGCGCCCATGGCGTTGATGCGATTGATCTCCGAACGCAGCTTCTGCTCGTCCGTCTCCTTGGCGGCGTACTGGAAATACGTCAGCACGCCGCGCAACAACTCCAGCTTCTGCTTCTCCCGCCGGGCCTGATCGTGGGTGGTCAGCAGTTCCATGCGGTCCACCGGCGGCAATGTCGCCCAATCCAGCACCGCGGTGTTGCGCAGCTTGCGGCCGCTGGGCTTGCCGGCCGAGCCCGGCTCGTCGTAATAGGTGACCGCCCCGTCGAAGCGGGACGCGATCGCCTCACCGAGCTGCTTGCGGTCCAGCGCCGAATCCCACACGATGCGCCACTCCTGCGACGGCGCCAGATACGGGATCTCGGCGGGCAGGTTCAACGGCACGATGTCGACGAAGTTGTCGTCATACGAGCTCTCGTACTTGCCGACCGTGGGAGGGTTCGCGAACTCGAACCGCAACCCGTACGCCGGTCGCTGGCCGTAGTTACGGACGACCAGCTCCACCAGATGCCAATCGGCACTGCTCGGTTCCATGAACATCGACACGTTCGGCTGGGTCAGCTCCGCGCGCCGGTCCCTGGCCTTCAGATACTGCCGCCACGCATAGATCAACGCGATGACGATGACGACGATCGCCACCCATGCTGCGAGCGCAGTCCATGCACCCGGTTCGAAACTAGCCAACTCACGCCCCCGCTCCGTGACTGAATCGATGATCCCCACCAAGTGGGTATATCACGGACATTCAGCCTGGGCAGCGGTCCGGCTCAGCAAACTTCGGTCAAACCAGCGTCCTCACGAGGCGACGGCGGTGAGGATGTCGCGCTGCACCGGCACGGTCACCGGCGTGTGGACCAACCGCTCGCCGCGGGCCAGCCACTCGATATCGGTCCATTCGATGCGCGCGGGCAATCGCCGCCAATAGTGCGGGTGCGAGCGCAGGTACACCTCGACACTGGCGTGCACCTTGGCGTCCAGCGGCGCCCGGCACCGGCCGATCGCCGGCGCGGTCCCGGCCAGCGCGTCGAGATCGGTGGGGCAGGCACTGTGGTCGTGAACCCGCAGCCCCGCGGCAATGGCTCCGTCCAACATCCAGTCCAGGGCGATGTCGGCCAGCGGCCAGCACGCCCCGGTGCCGCCGACGACGTCGCCACGCGTTCCCCGGAACCAGACCTCATCAAGACTCTCGCAGTACCGCATCGTCCGGCGACCGCCGTCGACCGCCACCGCGTGCCGACCGGACTCCACCGTCGGCAGCGGGCCCATGTGACGCTTGGTTCCGGGCGTGGCCGTGGCATTCCACAGCCCGACGAACCGCACCGGTACGGCCGGATCGCGATCACCGAACAACTGCGCCGCCAGCACCCTGATCTGTCGCCAGTCCTGGGGCGTGCGCGCCGTGCGCGGCAGCACGTAGGTGGCAAGCGCGTAGTCGAGTACGTCATCGGAATGGGCCGGCAACAATCCGACCGTGCCGAGCAGGGTGGCCAGTTCACCGGCGCGATGCCCACCCTCGCCGCCGCCGAACACGAAGATCTGGTCTCCGGGATCCCACGCGTCGCCGAGGAAGTGGTAGGCCTCGGCGATGGCCGCGCGGGCTTCGCTGGCCGGGTCGCCGCGGCGGGCCGGCGCGAGCCGTCTGCCGTGTCGTACGGCCGTGCCGCTGTGATACCAGGTCAGCTGATCGGTGCCGTCCAGCAACCGAAACAGCATCTCGGTATTCGACGCGTCACGGAGTCCGGGATGTTCATCTGTGTGGTCGAAGCACAGCACGATGTTCTTCACGGCGACCCCCGGCGGGACTGTCAACTACTGCTCAACTGATGCTGACTAGTACTTTGCCGGGTCTGCGGGCTGATGTCCTGAGTATTGCACTACTCGAATCGCGCACAACGGTACGTAGTTGCCGTTGCAACTGCTTGTGCAACGAAATCCGTGGCAGGAGGACCGTAACAGGGCGGGTTTGCCCCGTTGCAGCGCCGTCAATTCAGAGGATTCCGTACTTTGCCGCACTGCAACGATTCATCAGCCGCCCATCAACATGCGCCATTGGTCGAGGTTCGACGCGCGATACACGTAGTTGCTGCGTTTGACCTCATCGAGCGGGGCGCTCGGTTCTTCCGAGTACCAGTGCCCCGGGAAGACGGTCGGGTCTCCGGACAGCTGGGCCAGCGCCTGCAGGCTGCGGAACATGTCGTCGACATTGCCGCCGGGAAAGTCGGTGCGACCGCATCCGTCGAGGAACAATGTGTCCCCGGCAACCAGCCGGCCGTCCACCAGGAAGCACTGGCTGCCCGGCGTATGGCCGGGAGTGTGGAGTAGCTCGATCTCCACCGCGCCGACCGAAACCTTGTCGCCGTGGACGTGCGAGGTCAGCTCACTCGGTGCGATCCCGGTGACCTGGGAGACCCAGTCGGCCTCGTGGGAGTTGACGTGGACCGGCACGCTCTGGCGTTCCAACAGTTCGGCGAGGCCCTTGAGGGTGAAGCCCGCCATCGTGCCGCCGACGTGGTCCGGGTGGTGATGGGTGACGAGCACGCCGGAGAGACGCATGTCGTCGGCCTCCAGCGCATCGACGAGATCGTTGGCCGCGTAGGCCGGATCGACCACGACCGCGTCGCCCGTCTCGCGGTCCCCGATCAGATAGGAGAAGTTGCGCATCTGCTGGGCGATCGGGTCGCCGGCCGCGTAGTCGCGGCCCGACAGCAACTGCCGGAAGTACAAGCGGTCTTGGGCGTTGGGCTCGGACATGCGCCAAGCCTATTGCGGCTCCGTCTGACCATCCCTGCAGGTCCAAAAACCGCACGTCATGGCGTGTTTGAACCCACACCGATAAAACTCGCATCAAAAATGCGGAATTACTAGCGTCATCGGTATGCACCTCACCCGGTTCACCGACCTAGGACTGCGCACCTTGATGCTGCTGTCCTCGGGAGAGACCGAGGATCGGCGCATTACCACCCGCACCATCGCCTCGGGCGCCAACGCCTCCGAGCATCACGTCGCGAAGGCCGTCTCCAAGCTGTCCGAGCTCGGCATGGTGCACGCGCGGCGCGGCCGGGTCGGGGGACTGATGCTCACCGAGGCCGGGCGCAATGCCTCGATCGGCCGGCTGGTGCGCGAACTCGAAGGGGACCGCGAGGTCATCGAATGCGGCGGGGACTCCCCGTGTCCGCTCATCGCAGCCTGCCGGCTGCGCCGCGTGCTGGCCGACGCGAAGGAGGCGTTCTATCGCGAACTAGACCGCTACACCGTCACAGACCTGACGGCTGACAGCCGCCTACCGATTGTTCTGCAACTCACCACCCCTGAAAGGAATCCCCGATGACCGTCACCAGCCCCGAGCCGTCTGCGGTACGCGACGAACTGGAGCCCGAGCACGCCGAGATCGTCTCCGCGACACTGCCTCTCATCGGCGCGCACATCGACGAGATCACCTCGGAGTTCTACCGCCGGCTGTTCGCCAACCACCCCGAGCTGCTGCGCAACCTGTTCAACCGCGGCAACCAGGCCCAGGGCGCCCAGCAGCGCGCGCTGGCGGCGTCCATCGCCACGTTCGCCACCCACCTGGTGAACCCCGACCTGCCCCACCCGTCGGCGCTGCTGGCCCGGATCGGCCACAAGCACGCCTCGCTGGGCATCACCGCCGACCAGTACCCGATCGTGCACGACAACCTGTTCGCCGCGATCGTCGAGGTACTGGGCGCCGACACCGTGACGCCCGAGGTGGCCGAGGCCTGGGACCGCGTCTACTGGATCATGGCCGACACCCTGATCGCCCTGGAGCGTGACCTCTACGCCGGTGCCGGTGTGGAACCCGGTGACGTCTTCCGGCGGTTGCGCGTCGTCTCCCGCGTCGACGACCCGTCCGGTGCCGTGCTGGTCACGGTCCGCGCCGCAGAACCCGTCAACTTCATTGCCGGGCAATACGTCTCGGTCGGCGTCACGCTGCCCGACGGCGCCCGTCAGCTACGCCAGTACAGCCTTGTTGGCGCGCCGGGGTCCACCGATCTGACGTTTGCGGTCAAGCCCGTCGACGCCGTCGCGGACCAGCCCGCCGGCGAGGTGTCGTCTTGGATCCGGGCCAACCTGTGCATCGGCGACCTGCTGGACGTCACGCTGCCGTTCGGCGATCTGTACTCCGGCGGCAAGCCCGATGGTCCGCTGGTGCTGGTCTCGGCGGGCATCGGGATCACCCCGATGGTCGGCATCCTGGAGTTCCTGGCCGCCGAGGCGCCCGACACCCACGTGCGGGTCCTGCACGCCGACCGCAGCGACAGCGGCCAACCGATGCGCGAACGCCAGCATGAGCTGATCGACGCGCTGCCCAACGCAGGCCTCGACCTCTGGTACGAGGACGGTGTCACCGGAGGGGTGGCCGGCGTGCATGCCGGACTGCTCAAACTCGACGGGATCGACCTGCCCGCCGACGCCGCGTACTACCTGTGTGGCGGGGCCGGATTCGTCGAGGCAGTCCGCACCCAGTTGAGCGACCGAGGAGTCGCCCACGAGCGGGTGCACTGCGAGCTCTTCGCGCCCAACGATTGGCTGCTGGATTAACCGACCAGGCAAAACAGCTCCCCGGCGGCCGCGCTGACCTGCGGTTTGGTTTGGCTGCCGGGGAGGTTGTACCCTCTTTAAGGCCCCGCAGCCGCAACGCTGCGGGACAAGCCCCCTTAGCTCAGTCGGCAGAGCGTTTCCATGGTAAGGAAAAGGTCAACGGTTCGATTCCGTTAGGGGGCTCGGTGGACGCCCGGGCGGAGCCCCGCCCGCGTCGATCGGGGCGGTGTAGCTCAGCTGGTTAGAGCGCACGACTCATAATCGTGAGGTCGGGAGATCGAGCCTCCCCACCGCTACAGGAACATCAAAAGCAGAGCGTGATTTTGAGCAGGGAGAACTGACGTGGCGTCGAGTACCGACGTACGGCCGAAGATCACTTTGGCGTGCGAGGTGTGCAAGCACCGCAACTACATCACCAAGAAGAACCGCCGCAACGATCCCGACCGGCTCGAGATCAAGAAGTTCTGCCCCAATTGCGGCACCCACCAGCCGCACAAAGAGTCGCGATAGCCATTCGCTGTGGCTCTTTCGACCAGCATCGTCGGGATGCATTATCGGCATCCTGAGCATTACGAAGTCGGACGCGAGAAGATCCGCGAGCATGCGATCGCGGTCAAGAACGACGATGCGTTCTTCCACGACGAGGCTGCCGCGGCCGAGCTCGGCCACGACTCGCTGCTGGCGCCGCTGACGTTCATCTGCATCTTCGGTTACCAGGCGCAGTGGGCATTCTTCGAGTGGGCCGACATCGGCATCCAGGACGCTCAGATCGTCCAGGTCGATCAGGAGCTCAAGTTCCTGAAGCCGGTCAAGGCCGGTGACAAGCTGTACTGCGACGTGTACGTGCATTCCGTGCGCAAGGCGCACGGCACCGACATCATCGTTACCAAGAACATCATCACCGACGACAAAGGTGACGTGGTCCAGGAGGCCTACACGACCCTGGCCGGGCGTGCGGGCGACGGAGAAGAGGGTTTTAACTGATGGCGCTGCGCGAGTTCAGTTCAGTTCAGGTCGGTGACACGCTTCCGGAGCGGGTGATCCCGCTGACCCGTGGAGACCTGGTCAACTACGCCGGTGTGTCCGGTGACCTCAACCCGATCCACTGGGACGACGAGATCGCCAAGCAGGTCGGCCTCGACACCGCGATCGCCCACGGCATGCTGACCATGGGCCTCGGTGGCGGCTACGTCACCGGCTGGGTCGGCGACCCGGCTGCCGTGACCGAGTACAACGTCCGCTTCACCGCGGTGGTGCCCGTCCCCAACGACGGTGTGGGCGCCGAGATCGTCTTCAACGGACGGGTCAAGTCCGTCGACCCCGAGCAGAAGCTGGTCACCCTCGCCATCTCGGCGACCGCGGGCGGAAAGAAGATCTTCGGGCGGGCCACAGCGACCGCAAAACTGGCGTAAGGAGTTCTGGGCCATGGCACTCAAGGCTGACATCCGGGGAATGGTCTGGAAGTATCCGTATCCCTTCCTGATCGGCCGCGAGCAGATCCGCCAGTACGCCAAGGCCGTCAAGGCCATGGACCCGGCCAGCCACGATGAGGCTGCCGCCGCCGAACTCGGCCACGACACCCTCGTCGCGCCGCTGACCTTCGCCTCCACCCTGGCGCTGCTGGTGCAGGAACACTTCTTCCAGAATGTCGACATCGGCATGGAAACCAAGCAGATCGTCCAGGTGGACCAGAAATTCCTGTACCGCAAGCCGCTCAAGGCCGGCGATCAGCTGCACGCCGTCATGGAGGTCGCCTCGGTCGAGGAGCGCTTCGGCGCGGACATCGTCGTCACGCACAACGTGTGCACCGACGACAACGGCGAGGTGGTCCTCGAGGCCATCACCACGATGATGGGTCACGACGCCGACGACTCCATCCATGTCAAGTGGGATCCGGAAACCGGCAAGGTCATGCGGAAGGCCGCCGGCGAGTAACGAGCGATTAGTAGATGGCACCCACGCCGGGGTACACTCGGCACTCGGGGTTTTTCCCATTTCAGCGCGCTGTCCGTCGGCTTGACCATCGAACGGGCCGCGCGCGAATTGTGTAAGCCTCGGCGCAGTACGGTGACAAAAGCGCCAGAAAGTCACCAACAGAGGGGCGTAGCTCAACTGGCAGAGCAGCGGTCTCCAAAACCGCAGGTTGCAGGTTCAAGTCCTGTCGCCCCTGCTCAAACTGAATACTCGACAACGTGTGGACACTGGAAGGTGGACATACAAACCAGGATGAAAGGCATGCGGTGAGCGACGAGCGCGAAGGTGCCGGCTCCGCAGACGACACTGGAACCGACGCCGGCACCGACACCGGGGCAACGGACACCTCCCGCGGTCAGACCGCGGTGGTGACCCGGCCGCTGCGCCCGACCGGCAAACGGAGCCGTCGTGGTGCGGCTGGTGAGGCCGACGGTGACGAGGCCGCCGAGGGCGACACGTCGAGCGATGATGCCAAGGCCGACTCCGGTAAGTCGAAGAAGGCCAAGAAGAACGCGAAGGCCAAGAAGACCGGTCCGTCGCGCAACCCGATCATGTTCGTCGTCAACTACCTGAAGCAGGTCGTTGCCGAGCTCCGCAAGGTGATCTGGCCGAACCGCAAGCAGATGGTCAGCTACACCTCGGTGGTGCTGGTCTTCCTGGTGTTCATGGTGGCACTGATCTCCGGCGCCGACCTGGGCCTGGCGCGGCTGGTGTCGCTGGTGTTCGGCACCTGATCCGGAATTTGAGAGAGGACTGACAACGTGACCACGTTCGACGGCGACGAGACCGTTGCCGAGACCGTTGACGTCGACGGCGTCGAGTCGCAAACCGATGAATCGGCTGAGGGCCAAGAGGTTGTAGCGGCCGACTCGGTCGACGAGACCGACCCGGCCGACGAGGCCGAAGAGGCTCCGGCCGACGAAGCCGCCGAAGAGGCGCCTGCGGTCGACGAAGACGAAGACCCGGCAGTCGCGCTCAAGAAAGAGCTGCGCCTCAAGCCCGGCGACTGGTACGTCATCCACTCGTACGCCGGTTACGAGAACAAGGTGAAGGCCAACCTCGAGACCCGCGTGCAGAACCTGGACGTCGGCGACTACATCTTCCAGGTCGAGGTGCCCACCGAAGAGGTCACCGAGATCAAGAACGGCCAGCGCAAGCAGGTCAACCGCAAGGTGCTGCCGGGCTACATCCTGGTCCGCATGGAACTCAACGACGAGTCGTGGGGCGCCGTGCGCAACACCCCCGGCGTCACCGGCTTCGTCGGCGCCACGTCGCGCCCGTCCCCGCTGTCGCTGAACGACGTGGTGAAGTTCCTGCTGCCGCAGGGCGCGGCCAAGAAGCCCGCCAAGTCCAGCGCCGCCGCCACCCCCGGTGCCAGCACCGAGGCCACCCTGGAACGGCCCGAGATCCTGGTCGATTTCGAGGTCGGCGAGTCCGTCACCGTCATGGACGGCCCGTTCGCGACGCTGCCCGCCTCCATCAGCGAGGTCAACGCCGAACAGCAGAAGCTCAAGGTGCTGGTCTCCATCTTCGGCCGCGAGACTCCGGTCGAACTGACCTTCAACCAGGTCTCCAAGATTTAGTCGCCACAGCGGCTAGAAACAACGGGCGTTTACGCGCCCTTGGATGAGCAAGTAAAGGAACACCAGAAGCATGGCCCCGAAGAAGAAGGTCGCCGGGCTCATCAAGCTGCAGATCCAGGCCGGGCAGGCCAACCCCGCCCCGCCGGTCGGTCCTGCACTTGGCCAGCACGGCGTCAACATCATGGAGTTCTGCAAGGCGTACAACGCCGCGACCGAGTCGCAGCGCGGAAACGTCATCCCCGTGGAGATCACCGTCTACGAGGACCGCAGCTTCACTTTCGCACTGAAGACCCCGCCCGCCGCCAAGCTGCTGCTCAAGGCAGCCGGTGTGCAGAAGGGTTCGGGCGAACCGCACAAGACCAAGGTCGCCAAGGTGACCTGGGACCAGGTTCGCGAGATCGCCGAGACCAAGAAGGCCGATCTCAACGCCAACGACATCGACGCCGCGTCGAAGATCATCGCCGGCACCGCCCGCTCCATGGGCATCACGGTCGAATAGTTCGGCACCAAGCAATTGTGGGAGGGCCCGCTTCGGCCCGCCAACCACAGACTCTGAATTGGAGATTCAATGAGCAAGAACAGCAAGGCATACCGCGAAGCCGCGGAGAAGGTCGACCGGGACAAGCTCTACACCCCGCTTGAGGCCGCGAAGCTGGCCAAGGAGACCTCCTCCAGGAAGCAGGACGCCACCGTCGAGGTCGCCATCCGCCTCGGCGTCGACCCCCGCAAGGCTGACCAGATGGTCCGCGGAACCGTCAACCTGCCGCACGGCACCGGTAAGACCGCCCGCGTCGCCGTGTTCGCCGTTGGCGAGAAGGCTGAGCAGGCGCTGGCCGCCGGCGCCGACGTCGTCGGCAGCGACGACCTGATCGAAAAGATCCAGGGCGGTTTCCTGGACTTCGACGCCGCGATCGCCACCCCGGATCAGATGGCCAAGGTCGGAAAGATCGCCCGCGTGCTGGGCCCGCGCGGTCTGATGCCGAACCCCAAGACCGGCACCGTCACCCCCGATGTCACCAAGGCTGTGGCCGACATCAAGGGCGGCAAGATCAACTTCCGCGTCGACAAGCAGGCCAACCTGCACTTCGTGATCGGCAAGGCGTCCTTCGACGAGGCCAAGCTGGCCGAGAACTACGGCGCCGCCCTCGACGAGGTGCTGCGTGCCAAGCCGTCGTCCTCGAAGGGTCGTTACCTCAAGAAGGTGACCGTCTCCACCACCACGGGCCCGGGTATCCCGGTTGACCCGTCGGTGACCCGGAACTTCACGGAGGCGTAGCGCAGCGGAGCCGACCATCGGCACAGCGGCGTGATCCGTCTGTCCAGTGGCCAGTTACGGCACAAGATTCTCTGAATCGCGTGTCATAACTGGCCATTCGGCATTTCTGGGGTGCATTCGGCGAGGCGGCGACGCAGGAACGCCCGCGCCGGCTCGGACGCCGCGCCTTCGCCGTCTAGCGCGACGCGGTACCAGCGCTGGGCCTCGCCGACGCGGCCGGCCCGACGCAGCAGATCCGCCCGGATCGGTGCCACGGCATTCGTCCGGGCCAGCCGTGGATCGTCGGCGACCTCGTCGAGTGCGGCCAGTCCGGCTTCGAACCCGTCGCGAAAGCCAACGGCGAGTGCACGATTGGCGCGCACGACAGGGGAATCGGTCATCGCCGCCAACTGGTCGTAGGCCAGGCAGATGGTGCCCCAGTCGGTGAGCTGCCAGGTGGGCGCCGTGGCGTGAACCGCCGCGATCACCGCCTGCGGAAGGTAGGTGCCGGCCGCGCCGTCGGCCAGGCGCAGCTGCACCAGGCCCCTTGCGATGCGGCCACGATCCCAGTGGCTGCGGTCCTGCTCATCCAGCGGTATCAGCGCGCCGTCTTCGCCCACCCGGGTGCGTCGGCGTGAATCATGCAGCAGGACAAGCGCGGCGAGCGCATGAGCGTCGCGATTGCCCGGCATCAACGAGCACAATTCGCCCGCGAGCCGCACTCCCTCATCGCAGAGCTCGTCACGGATGGCCGAGGGCCCGCCGGTCGACCAGTAACCCTCGGTGAACACCGAATAGATGCAGCCGAGGACGTGAGGCGTCCGCTCATCCAGAAGCTCCGGCGGCGGCACCCGCAACGGGATGTTCGCTTGACGAATCTTGTTCTTGGCCCGGGTGATTCGTTGCCCCACGGCGGCCTCGGACTGCAGCAGGGCCCGGGCGATCTCGGTGACGGTGAGACCGGAGATCAGCCGCAGGGTCAACGCCAGCTGCGAGCTGCGGTCCAGCGCGGGGTGGGCGCAGGTGAACATCATCCGCAGCTCGTCGTCACGCACCGGCTGCAGCTCGGCGCCCTCGCCGTCGGCCGCGCTCACGTGCTCGTACACCGCTGCGAGTTCCTTTCCGGCACGGGCGGATTCACGTCGCAGACGGTCCAGGGCCCGGTTGCGCGCCACCGTCGTCAGCCATGCACCGGGATTGGCGGGCACCCCGTCGGCGGGCCATGTCTGCACAGCCTGTGCGCAGGCCTCCTGGACGGCGTCCTCGGCCACGGTGAGGTCACCCGACCAACGCGCGATGGTGGCCACCACCGGGCCCCACTCGCGCCGAAAGACGCCGTCCAGCTGGGTCACCGACGACTACAGGCCCGAGACGGCCGACAACTGACGGACCTCGATGGCCGACGCCGGAATCATCGACGCCAGCTTGACCGCCTCGTCACGATCGGAGGCACGCAGGACGTAGAAGCCGTTGGCCACCTCGGCGCCCTCGGCGTAGGGGCCGTCGGTGAGTGTCACCTCGCCGTCACGCACGCGCACGGTCGTCGCGGTGGACGGCGGATGCAGCGGCGCACCGGCAAGGGTCTTGTCGCCGATGGTGTTGGCGAGTTCGACATGTAGGCCGGCCTGCCGGTTCCACTCATCGGTGCCCGGCGTGTTGACGTCCTCGGGACGCTCCAGCAGCAGTGCCAGCCAATCGTTGCCCAATGGCTGCTCGGGGGCCTGCCAGTGGACCATCGGCCACACCTCGACCGCACCGAACTGCGCGACCGGGATGTCACGGGCCAGCGCCAGGGCCTCGTCGAGATTGTCGGCCTCCAACACGTAGTAGCCGCACGCCACCTCGGCACCCTCGGCATACGGGCCGTCGGTGACCGTCGGGTGGTCGGGCCCACCGGTGATGCGGGTAGCGGTCGCCGCCCGGTCCAGCGCGTCGCCCGCCCGGATCGCGGACCCGGCCTTGGTGTGAAAAGCCTGGAAGGCTGCCATGCCCTCGGCCCGCTGTTCGGGGGCGAGTTCGACGTCCTGGCTGATCAGTAAAGCGAAGTAATGCATCGTCATCTCCCGGAGTCAGCGAGTGGGAACCCTCTGTTCCACTCTCTACCTATCCGACGAACGAGGCTGCTGGGATCCGACAGCCCACCGAAGATATTTCGGTGACTACTTCTGCAGCGTGAACTGATGCACGCTGATGTGGCCCGACGCGAAGTATTTCTGGCAGCCGTTGAGGTACTTGTCGTAGCGGTCGTAAACCTCTTGGCCCTGGATCGCGATGGCCTCGTCCTTGTGGGCCTCGAGCGCATCGGCCCAGATCTTGAGCGTCCGGACGTAGTGCGGGCCGATCTCATGAATCCTGGCCACGGTGAAGCCGGCTTCCTTCGCCTTCTCTTCCTCCATCGACACCGAGGGCAGCCTTCCGCCAGGGAAGATCTCGGTCATGATGAACCGCGCGAACCGGGCATCTTCGAACGTCATGTGCAACCCGAGTTTCTGGCCCTGACGAAGGTCGAATCCGGTGATGTTGTGCAGCAACATGATGCCGTCGTCGGGCAGCGCGTTATAGGCCGTCTCGAAAAACGCCGGATACCGCTCGAATCCGAAATGTTCGAAGGCGCCGATCGATACGATGCGGTCGACTTTGTCGTTGAACTCTTCCCAACCTTGGAGCCGAACCTCGACGTTGCGCTCGGTGGGAATCTTGGAGAGCTTCTCGATGGCGTATTCACGCTGCTCACCGCTCAACGTCAGGCCGATGACGTTGACGTCGTACTTCTCGATCGCGCGCGCCATGCCGGCACCCCAGCCGCAGCCGACGTCGAGCAGGGTCATCCCTGGTTCCAGGCCCAGTTTGCCCAGTGCCAGATCGAACTTGGCGATCTGGGCTTCGTCGCCGGTCATGTCCTCGCGCTCGAAATAACCGCACGTATAGCCCATGGTCGGGCCTAGAAACAGTTCGTAGAATTCGTTGGAAATGTCGTAGATCGACTGCAGTTCTTCATATTTCGGTGTCAATTTGGACATATTCGAATTGCTCCAAGCCCTAGAGTTCTCCCCGCGAATGTCAGAGTACCGCAGACAACCGCTGCGAACCTGTTACCACAACTATCACGGGATTTTGTCGGCAAACAAGATCAACTTTCGAGATCTGTCAATTGTGCTTATTTTCCTGCGGGAACCGGTCACCGGGTACAGCGGGAGCGAAGGAAATCAGCCGGCGACATGCAGGGTGAACTGGTTGACGTCGGTGTAGCCGACGCGGAACAGGTTCGCGCAGCCCGTGAGGTAGCGCATGTAGCGGTCGTAGACCTCCTGCGACTGGGTCCGGACCGCCTCATCGTGGTGGGCCTCCAGATTGGCTGCCCACAGGTCGAGGGTTCGCGCATAGTGCTCCTGCAACGATTGTCGACGCGTCAGGGTGAACGATCCCCGCTGCGCATGCTCCTCGACCATCTCGACCGTGGGCAGTCGCCCGCCCGGGAAGATCTCGGTGAGAATGAACTTGATGAACTTGGCCAGCTCGAAGGTGAGCGGGATGCCCCGTTCGTGGGCGTCCCGGGGGTGCATCCCGGTGATGGTGTGCAGCAGCATCACCCCGTCGTCCGGCAGAACATCATGGGTGAAGCGGAAGAAGTCCGCGTAGCGGTCGGGGCCGAAATGCTCGAACGCCCCGATCGACACGATCCGGTCCACCGGCTCGTCGAACTCCTCCCATCCGGCCAGCAGTACTCGTTTGGAACGAGGAGAGTCGGAGCCGTCGAACAGCGTCTGAACGTGAGCGGCCTGGTTGCGGCTCAGGGTCAGGCCCACGACGTTGACGTCGTAGCGTTCGATTGCGCGCATCAGCGTTGGGCCCCAGCCACATCCGACGTCGAGCAGGGTCATACCCGGTTGTAGTCCGAGCTTGCCCAGCGCCAGGTCGATCTTGGCGCGCTGGGCTTCTTCGAGCGTCATGTCGTCGCGTTCGAAGTACGCACAGCTGTACGTCCGGGTCGGATCCAGGAACAGGGCGAAGAAATCGTCGGACAGGTCGTAGTGAGCTTGTACGTCGTCGAAGTGGGGTTTGAGATGTGCCGGCTGGTGTGCCATGCGGCGCCTAACGAAAGAAGACGGACTGGCGAGAGCCGCACTAAGCCACGTCTTGACCTAGCCGCCCCCCAGACTGCTGTAAAAACAGTAGAGCGGGCACGGCCAGCTACCGAGCTTTCCCGCGCCGGCAAACGAATTAACGTTGCAGACGCAGGTATCAGACGGAGCTCGCGAAGTTCGTCTTGAGCTCGCCGACGATCTCGTCCCACACCGGTTCGGGCAGTTCGTGGCCCATTCCGTCGATCAGCACCAGGCGGGCGCCACTGATGGCGCGAGCCACCGCGCGGCCCCCGAACGGGCGCATCAGCCGATCGGAGCGACCATGGATGACCACAGTGGGCACACTGATCCGCTTGTCGTGGTGGCGCAGGCTGCCGCTGCCGAGAATGGCGTCGAAATGCCGGGCGATCCCGGCCGGGTAGTAGGCGCGGTCGTACAGTTCGGCGGCCTGGGCCCGAATCTCCGCCTCGGGAGTCGGGTAGCCGGGGCTGCCGTTGATCCGGCTGATCCGAACGGCGTTGTCGATGATGGCGTCTCGCGATGAATTGGCAGGCGGGCCCGTGATCACCGACAGCAACTGCTTGATGCCCGGCGGCGGTAACAGCGGCTGGTTGTTGCTGGAGAAGATCACCGCCAGCGACTTGGTGCGCTGCGCGTAACGGGAGGCGAACACCTGGGCGATCATCCCGCCCATCGAACCGCCGACGATGTGGGCAGTGTCGATGTTGAGGTGATCGAGCAGGGCGGCAGCGTCGTCGGCCACATCTTCGAGCGTGTAGACCGACGGACTCCGAAGCCCCAGAAACGAACGGGCCATCCGCAGCGGCAGCGGGGAATCGACCCGCCTGCCGGACAACTTGGTGGACAGGCCCACGTCGCGGTTGTCATACCGGATGACCCGCAACCCCTGATTCACCAGCTTTTCGCAGAAACCGGTGCGCCACAACAGCATCTGCGCACCGAGGCCCATGATCAGCAGCACGGCCGGATCGTTCGGATCGCCCATGTCCTCGTAGTACAGGTCGACATCGCCGGATTCCGCCGGCGACTTCGCGAACCCGGATCGCACCCTCATGCCGGCCATTCAGACCTCGATCCCGTCGCCGTCTTCGCCCGCTCCGGCTGCATTCTTCTCGCGCGAGCGCTCGTCGGCGTGTTCCCGGCTGATGTCCACCATGAAGTTGGCGAAGTACCCGGTGAGCTGGGGATCGTTCATCATCTGCCACTTCGGCGCCAGCAGCTTCATGTACCGCTCCACGTAGAGGAACTGCTTGCCGATCAACACCAGCTCGCGGGGCAGCTTGACGTCGTAGGCATCGGCCAGCGCCGAGAGCTGCTTGCCGATCTCGGCGTAGGACATGTCGCCGAGTGACTTCATGGTCAGCGGGGTGGCGAACTTCTCCAGGTCCTTGGCGGCCTGTGCTTCGGGCTTCACGGTGCCCACGGCGCCCATCAGCACGACGATCTTGCCCGCCGCGGCATGGTCCTTCTTGACCAGCAGGGCGAACACGAGCTCGCGCAACAACCAGCGGGTGCGCGGGTCGATACGGCCCATGATGCCGAAGTCGAAGAACACGATCTTGCCGTCGTCGTCGACATAGAGGTTGCCCGCGTGCAGGTCTCCGTGGAACAAGCCGTGCTTCAGGCCGCCCTCGAACACACTGAACAGCAGGGCCTTGACCAGCTCGGTGCCGTCGAAACCCTTCTTGCGGATCGCAGCTACATCGTCGATACGTACCCCGGTCACCCGCTCCATGGTCAGCACCCGCTGGCTGGTCAGGTCCCAGTACACCTGGGGGACCCGGATGTTCTCGCCCAGCGGCGAGGCATGCATGTGCGAGACCCAGGCGTCCATCGACTGGGCTTCCAGCCGGAAGTCGAGCTCTTCGGCCAGATTGTCGGCGAAGTCGGCGACCACGTCCTGGGCCGACAGCCGCCGGCCCAGCTTGGCGAGCTCCACCAGCTGCGCCCCGCGTTTGAGGATCTGCAGATCGGCGGCGACCCGACGACGGATCCCCGGGCGCTGGATCTTGACCACCACCTCCTCGCCGCTGTGCAGCGTGGCGTAGTGCACCTGAGCGATCGAGGCCGAGGCGAACGGCTTCTCGTCGAAGCTCTTGAACAGTTTCGTGGGCTCGTCGCCGAGTTCTTCGACGAACAGTTTGTGCACCTCATCGGTATCGGCCGGTGGCACCCGGTCGAGCAGGCCGCGGAACTCGCGGCTCAGTGGCTCGCCGAACGCGCCCGGGCTGGACGCGATGATCTGGCCGAACTTGACGTAGGTGGGGCCGAGGTCGGAGAAGGCCTGCGGTACCTGCTTGACGATCTTCTGCTGCAGGGATCCGCGCCCGAACATGTTTGCAGCGACGCGGACCCCGGTGCGGGTGATCTGCCAACCGGTAGCGCCGATGCGGGCGGCTTCCACGGGCAGCGGCACCCGGCTCAACCTGGCGACCTCGCGGTGCTTGGTTTTCGGCGGCGTAGTGCTCATAGCTGCAGTGTCTCAAAGGCCACGGTGCGGCCAAAAACATCTGTGCCGTGAGTCACACCGACGCGAAACTTTCCTCGACCTCGTCACGGCTCAGGATCGGGTCGGTGCCGGGCACGTAAGTGGGCTCGGTGTGTGGGGTGGTGGTGCCGTGCGCGACGCGCTTCTGGGCCGCCCGAAACTCGAGTGTGGTGCCCGCCGCGGTGTGCAAACCGTTGATGATCGACCACACCAGCGCGCGTCGGCCGGCCCGCTCGATCGGGTTCGGATCGGTGTGCCCGATCAGCTGCTTGGCCCATTTCGGCATGGTGTCGCGGATCGCCCAGTCCACGGCGCTCTGCGGCATCGGCAGATTGGGGCCGGTGGCCATGGCCGCGCCGTGGGTCAGTGCCAGCCTGGGCAGATAGGAGTGCAGGCACTCCAGTGTCTCGGCCTTGGTCTCGGGTAGGTCGGTGCCGCCCAGGGCGTGCCCTACGCGGATGAACTCGCCGTAGTAGCGGTCGAGTTTCTTACCGCGCAACGGGTTCGGATGGTAGATCTCGTGCGCGGTGGCCAGCCCCCACACCACGGTCGCGTAGTTCCAGCGCAGCCAGTCCGGATCGTCGGCGTCGTAGACCGCGCCGTCGGGGCGGGTCCCCTTGATGGTGTGGTGCATGGCGCGGACAGTCTTGGCCACCCGCTCGGCTGTCTCGGTGTTGCCGTAGGCAGTGCCGATGAAGAACGCGATGGAGTGGCCGAGTCGCACGGCCGCGCCCTGCGGATCGATGACCGGGATGGCGGTGCCGTTCTCGTCGCGTTTCACCAGACGCGAGTGGTGCATGCCCATCCAGTAGCTCGACGGGTCCAGGCGTTCCATGTATGCCGCGCACTGCAGACCGAAGATGAGCGCCTCCGTGTGGGAGTGGACGTGCCAGACGGCGCTGCCCGGCCCGAACCATCCAGGATCGCCGGCCGGTCCGGCGAACTCCATGCCACGGAAGTAGTGCTGACGAATGTCCGTATCGAACTTCCGCTGCAGCATCTGCTCGAGGATTTGGTGCGGCATGTCCACGCGGGACCCCTTTCTGGTTACGTCTGTAGCCAGAATACATTTTGGGTACGGGTGTGACCAGATCTAATCTGAAGGAATGACCGGAGCGCCCAACCCGACCCGCTGGGCCGGTGTGCCGCTGACCGACCGCCGGGCCGAACGCCGCGCCCTGCTGGTGGACGCGGCGTTCCGGCTGTTCGGCGACGGGGGAGAGGCCGCGGTCTCGGTGCGCTCGGTCTGCCGCGAATGCGGCCTCAACACCCGCTACTTCTACGAGAGCTTCGCCGACACCGACGATCTGCTCGGTGCGGTGTACGACGAGGTCAGCGCGGCGCTGGCAGTCGACGTCGAGGCGGCGACGGCCAGAGCCGCCGATTCGCTGCGGGCCAGGACCCGCGCCGGGATCGCCGCGGTGCTGGGATTCAGCTCGGCCGACCCGCGACGGGGACGGATCCTGTTCACCGACGCCAGGGCCAACCCGGTACTGGCCGCCCGACGCACGGCGACCCAGGACCTGTTACGCGAGGCCGTGCTGTCGGAGGGCGGCCGGCTGCACCCGGGTTCCGATCCGGTGGCCGCCCAGATCGGCGCAGCCATGTATACCGGTGCGATGGCTGAGCTCGCCCAGCAGTGGCTGAGCGGCAACCTGGGCGACGACCTCGACGTCGTGGTGGATTACGCGCTCCGGCTGGTGCTCGGCAGCGGTGCTGCCAATTAGGCGAGGCCGGTAACCCAGCGCCGTCACGCTTGAGCGACCGGTCGCCAGCGCTTGATCCACTCGGTCTCGGGCCACTCTTCTTCGGCCGCGAGCAACTCGTACATCGTTGCGCGGTCGATCGATTCGCGGATGATGTCGGCATGCCCGGCGTGCCGGCTGAGTTCCTCGATCAGATGCATGACCACCCACCGCACCGACCAGTTGTCGACATCCTGCGGGAACCACGGCACATCGTGGGGTACCGGAACCGCGGTGTCGAGATCCCGCTCGGTGAACACCCGCAGCGTCTCCGCGTTCTGGGCCTTGAACGCGTCGAGCAGGCCGGCCAGGGTCTCGTCCTCGCGCATCACGTGCATGTCGGCGTAGTCGGCGGCCTGCTCCTCGAACGGACGGGGATCGGCCGGTGGGAACTGCGGCCCGTGCTCGGCGCGGTCGGCCCAGCTCTTCTGCACGGCGGTGACGTGCTTGATCAGACCGCCGACCGACAGCGCGCTCACCGACGGCGTGGACCGCGCCTGCTCGTCGGTCAGGCCGTGCGCCACGGCGAAGAAAGCGTTCTGCTGAAAGGCGAGAAACTCGACGAGGTTCCGGCGTTCGTCTGCGGCGGGAGGCGGCATTCCTGGCATGGCTCAGTTCTCCTTGTTATTGGTTGAGTGGGCGTAAAGATCTCGGATACAGGCGATTTCGGCGCCGTGGTGGATCGCTTCCCGATTGATGTGCAGTACCAGCACGGCCATCGGCTCATCACCGTAGGGCCCCTCGGCGGGACCGCACGGACGTTGCAGGTCATCTTCGCTCAGCGACCTGACCCCGTCGATCCAATTTCGGTACGCGTCGTCGAGCTGGTGCAGGGCCGTGGCCGCATCGGTGGCGTACGGCCACGATTCGTAGTCCGCAGGCGGTCCGCCGAAGTGCGAGTGGCTGCGCATCGCGAACACGCCGACGATCACGTGTGCCAGTCGCCAGGCGATCGTGGTGAACGGTTCCGGTTGTGGCGGTGGATAACTGAAGTCGATGGCGCCATCGGGGTGAACCGTCCAGCAGTCGGGGACCGGTGCCCAGAAGTACTCGTGGTCGGTGAGGCCGTCCAATCGCGGTCTCAGTTGATTGCTCCAGTGGAAGTCCAATTGATCGGCCAGAAGGTTTGTCCACATGAGACCACTGTTTCATGCATATAGGACAGTTTCGGTCCTAAAAATGCGGCAGACTTCTGACATGGCGGTGAGCAGTGAAACCACCGGCCGCGTATTGCAACTCCTCGGCCTGTTGCAGGCGCGCCGGGCGTGGACGGGTGAAGAGCTGGCCGAACGGCTCGGTGTCACCACCCGCAGCGTCCGTCGCGACATCGAGCGGCTGCGCGACCTCGGCTACCCGGTCCACGCCAGCAAGGGGCAGGGCGGCGGCTATCAACTGGGCGCAGGTGCGGCACTGCCCCCGCTGCTGCTCGACCCCGACGAAGCTGTCGCGATGGCCGTCTGCCTGCGGCTGGCCGCAGGCGGAAGCGTCGCCGGCGTCGGCGAATCCGCCCTGCGGGCACTGTCCAAACTCGACCAGGTCATGCCCGCGCGGTTGCGGTCACAGGTCTCGGCGGTGCACGACGCCACCGTCACCCTCGCACCCAACGCGTCGGACTCCCCGGTGGAGCCCGAGGTGTTGATGACCCTGGCCCGCGCCTGCCGCGACCGCGAACACGTCAGTACCGACTACACCGACATCCGCGGCAACCACACCCAGCGGCGCCTCGAGCCCTACCAGCTGGTGACCACCGGCCGTCGCTGGTACCTGATGGCCTACGACCGTGACCGTGAGGACTGGCGCAGCCTGCGGTTGGACCGCATGTCCACGGTGGCGGCCCATGGCAGCACCTTCCCGCCGCGCGAGGCTCCCGACGCCGCCGAGTACGTGCGTCGCTCGATCAGCTCCTCGCCCTACCGCTATATCGCCCGGGTGCGCTATCACGCCCCGCAAGAGGTTGTGGCGCAGAAGTTTCCACCGGCGTCGGCCACAGTCGAGGCGGATGGCCCCGATGCCTGCATCGTCACCGCCGGCGCCGACGACCCCGAGCGCATGGTGCTGTACTTCGCCACCGTGGGCCACGACTTCGAGGTGCTCGAGCCGCCCGAGGTGGCCGCCGCCGTGCGCGCCGTGGCCGACCGCCTGCACCTGGCTGCGGGCGGCAAGGTCAGGTGATCCCGAGGCGGTCGGTGAGCATCAAGAACGCGGCGGCGAAATCGTTGTCGGCGGTCGTGGCGCGCACAGAATCCCAGTCGACCTGCTCGCGGACCGCCCGGGCGGCCGGCAGCAGCGCCGCGAAGTCGCAGTGGTGTTCGTTGAGCGACCGCAACTTCTCCGAGACCACCAGCGTCGGCGGCAACACCGGCATCCGGACCGCGAGCACGTCCAACACCTCCGCGGATGCCAGCGTCGCCGCATCGACCGACACCCCGTTGAGCTGGTAGAGCACGTCGACCAGCACGTCATCGTCGGGATAGGCCTTGAACAACCAGTCCTCGGGCACATGCACGATCTGGAACCCGGCCTTGCGCAACGCCACCTCGGCCGCCTCGGCGTCGGTCTCGGCCACCACGAAATCGACATCGTGAACCGGCTCGGGCGCGCCGTACACCCACAGGGCATAGCTGCCGCCGAGCGCGAATTGCGGCCCGTGCGCCTTGAACGCCGCAGCGGCGCGCTTCAGCGCGTCACGCAGGTCGTCGTTGCGGTCGAGCATCTGCCATCCCGGATCGGTCGGGCATCGCCATGGTGGAGCCGATGCAGAGTGGGTACTGAGTACCCATGCGGCTGGCCACTTTCAACATCCTGCACGGACGCAGTGTCCACGACGGCGACGTGGACCTCGGCAGACTTGCCGCCGCGGTGGCCGAACTCGACGCCGACATCCTCGCGCTGCAAGAAGTCGACCTGGATCAGCCGCGCTCGGGCAAGGCAGATCTGACCGCCGTGGCGGCCCGGGCGATGAACGCCGTGCACCATCGCTTCGTCGCCGCGATCTCCGGGACCCCGGGTGCCACCTGGATGGCTGCCACCGGCCGGGAACAACCCGGCACCGCCGCCTACGGCATCGCCCTTCTCACCCGGTACCCCGTCGAGAACTGGCAGGTGTTGCGGCTCCCGCGGATACCCGTCCGGTTCCCGATGTACGTCTCGGGTATCCGCCGGGTCCGGATCGTCCACGAAGAACCCCGGGCCGCGATGGTCGCGCGCATCGACACCCCACTCGGCGCGCTCACGGTGGCCAACACCCACCTGTCGTTCGTACCGGGATGGAACCGCCTGCAACTGCGGCATCTGGTGCGGGATCTGAGCGGCTTCCCGGCGCCGAGGCTGCTGATGGGAGACCTGAACTCAGGGGCGCCGGCGCACTGGCGCCAACTCGGGGAGGCTCCGACGTTCCCCGCCGACACGCCGACGACACAACTCGACCACATCCTCACCGACGACCCGACACTGTCCGCCACCGCCTGCGTGGCGCCGCACCTACCGATTTCGGATCATCGCGCGTTGGTCGTCGACATTTCGGAGCGTTGAAGTCGTAGGGTTTTTCAGATGCGCGTCCTGTCAGTAGAGACGACGGAGCTGTTCGCCGGGCCGGAGGATGCCGCCCGGCAGCTGGTTCGGGTGCGATACGAGGCCTGCGCCGAGCCGACGCCGGTGCGAGTCAGCGGGGACGGACTGACCGGTGAGGCGATCGCGGCGGCCGGGGACGGCACCGTCGAAGTCCCGGTGGACGTCGAGCGGGGCGTACCCGGCGAGGTCCGGCGCGCGCGGGTGGGCTCGATCGACTTCGACTTCACCGTCGCCGAACCCGGCTGGACGATGTACATGATCAGCCACTTCCACTACGACCCCGTCTGGTGGAACACCCAGGCCGCCTACACCAGCGTGTGGACCGAGGATCCGCCCGGCCAGTGCCGGCAGACCAACGGCTTCGATCTGGTGCACGCCCACCTGGAAATGGCGCGCCGGGAACCGGAATACAAGTTCGTCCTGGCCGAGGTGGACTATCTCAAGCCTTACTGGGATGCCCGGCCCGAAGACCGGGACGATCTGCGCCGCTTCATCGCCGAGGGACGCGTCGAGATCATGGGCGGCACCTACAACGAGCCCAACACCAACCTCACCAGCCCCGAGACCGCGATCCGGAATTTCGTGTCGGGCATGGGTTTTCAACGTGATGTGCTGGGCGCGAACCCGGCCACGGCATGGCAGCTCGACGTGTTCGGCCACGATCCGCAGTTTCCCGGCATGGCGGCCGACGTCGGCCTGACCTCCAGTTCGTGGGCGCGAGGGCCGCACCACCAGTGGGGGCCGATGCAGAACGACGGCGACCCCGAGCGCATGCAGTTCGCGAGCGAGTTCGAGTGGATCGCACCGTCGGGCCGCGGGCTGCTCACCCACTACATGCCCGCGCACTATTCGGCCGGATGGTGGATGGACTCCTCGGCCTCACTGGCCGAGGCGGAAGAATCCACCTACGCGTTGTTCACCAAACTCAAACGAGTTGCGTTGACCCGCAACGTGCTTTTGCCCGTGGGCACCGACTACACCCCGCCCAACAAATGGGTCACGCAGATCCACCGAGACTGGAACGCGCGGTACGCCTGGCCGAAGTTCGTGTGCGCCCTGCCGTCCGAATTCTTCACCGCGGTGCGTGCCGAGGTCGACGAACGCGGCATCACACCGTCCCCGCAGACCCGCGACATGAACCCGATCTACACGGGCAAGGACGTCTCCTACATCGACACCAAGCAGGCCAACCGGGCCGCCGAGGACGCGGTGCTCGACGCCGAACGGTTCGCCGTGTTCGCCGGACTGCTCGGTGGCGCGGACTACCCGCAGGCCGCCATGGCCAAGGCCTGGGTGCAGCTCGCCTACGGCGCACATCACGACGCCATCACCGGCTCGGAGTCCGACCAGGTCTATCTCGACCTGCTGACCAGCTGGCGCGACGCCTGGGAGCTGGGTGTCACCGCCCGCGACAATGCTCTGAGCCTGTTGTCGCAGGCTGTCGACGGTTCAGTGGTGGTGTGGAACGCCGTGGCGCACAACCGGACCGACATCGTCACCGTGCACCTGGACGAACCGTTCCCGGGCCGGGTGCTCGATTGTGACGGCAACGAGGTTCCCGTCCTGATCGAACACGACGGGGCGACCGTGAGCTGGTTGGCCCGCGACGTGCCCTCGTTGGGCTGGCGGTCCTACCGGTTCACGGCCGGGACGGCGCACGGCTGGGAACCGGTGGCCGGGGATTCCATCGCCAATGACCGCTACCGCCTACGCGTCGACGCGGCCCGCGGCGGTGGGGTCTGTTCGCTCCTCGACGGTGGGCGAGAGCTCATCGCCGACGGTGGCGTCGGCAACGAACTGGCGGTCTACGACGAGTATTCGGCCCACCCCGAGGCCGGGGAAGGTCCATGGCACCTGCTGCCCACCGGTCCGGTGGTGTGCTCCTCGGCAGCGCCGGCCGAGGACGTGCAGTGCTATCGGAGCGCGCTCGGACAGCGGGTGACCGTGCGGGGCCGCATCGGAGAGTTGTTGCGCTACACCCAGATCATCACGCTGTGGTCCGGTGTGGACCGGGTCGATTGCCGCACCGTCATCGACGAGTTCGTCGGGGCCGACCGCCTGGTGCGGCTGCGCTGGCCTTGCCCGGTGCCCGGAGCGCTGCCGGTGAGCGAGGTCGGCGACGCCGTGATCGGCCGCGGATTCGGCCTGCTGCACGAGCATTCGGCCCACCACGCGGTGGACGCGGCCCAACACCCGTGGACCCTGGACAACCCGGCCTACGGTTGGTTCGGGTTGTCGTCTGCCGCGCGGGTGCGGATCGGCTCGGACGTCCGGGCGGTTTCAGTGGCCGAGGTGGTCGCCCCCGACGACGGCACCGACGTGCGGGATCTGATGGTGGCCCTGGTGCGGGCCGGGGTGACGGCGACCTGCAGCGCCGCGGACAAACCCCGCTACGGCGATCTCACGGTGGACTCCAATCTGCCCGACACCCGGTTCACGCTCGGTGGCCCCGATGAAAACCCGTTCACCGCCACCGTTCTCGCCGAAGCCGATATCGCCTACTCCGACGAGTTCAAACGCCAGATCGACGCCACCGGATCGGCCCGTGTCTGGGTGCCCGCCGTCGCGCCCCTGCCCGAACAGTGGGTGCCCGGCGCCGACTTGCGCGGAGTGCGAAGCCTGCCGGTGCTGATCCTGGCCGGTGACCTCGACGCGGTGGTCGAGGACCTGGGTGACGCCGAGATCGTCGTCACCCAGCAGGCTGCCGCGGTGGCGGAGCCGTTCGAGGCCCGCACCGTCGCACTGCTGAACCGTGGTGTGCCGAGCTTCGCCATCGAACCGGACGGCACCCTGCACACGTCGCTGATGCGGTCCTGTACCGGCTGGCCGTCCGGCACCTGGATCGACCCGCCGCGCCGTACCGCACCGGACGGATCCAACTTCCAATTGCAGCACTGGACCCACACATTCGACTACGCGCTGGTCACCGGGGCCGGAGACTGGCGGGCCGCGGGGGTTGCCCCCAGCGCCGCGGAGTTCAGCCGGCCGCTGCAGCCGGTGGTGGTGGATTCGGACGCCGGCGGACTGCCAGTGTGGGGTTCGCTGCTGGAGATCGAGCCGGCGGGCACCGTCCAACTGGGTGCGCTCAAGGCCACGGGGAATCCGCTCGCGTCGGGCAGCGTCCGCAATTCCGACCCGGCCGACGGGGTCACCGCGCGCCTGGTCGAGATCAGCGGCAGCGCTGCCGAGGTAACCATCCGGTCCGGGCTGCGCGCGGTCTCGGCCGCCGCGAACCTGAACCTGCTGGAAGAACCGGAGCCGCAACAGCCCTCGCATCTGAGCTTGCACGGCTACCAGATCGCCACGGTGTCCACCCAGTTCAACCTGCCGAAGGTGTTGCGCGGCGAGCACCAGCGGCTGGCACCCGAAGCCGAGGCAGCCCAACCGTTGTACGCCAGGTATTGGCTTCACAATCGCGGCCCGGCGCCACTCGGCGGCCTGCCTGCCGTGGCGTACCTGCATCCGGAGCGCGTTGCCGGGCAACCCGATACCGAGGTGGTGGTGCGGCTGACCGCGGCCAGCGACTGCACCGACGCCGCTCTGCATGGCCGGGTCAGGCTGTATGGGCCGCCGGGATGGGACATGCAGCCCGCCGAGCTCCCCTACGTCCTGCCGCCCGGAGAGCATCTGGAAACCGATGTGGTGCTGAGCATCCCGCCCGGGGCCGAACCCGGGCTGTACCCGCTGCGCGCCGAACTCACGGTGACCGGCAGCGGATCGGATGCCCTGCCGCCGTCGTGGCGGCAGGTGGTCGAGGACGTCTGCGTCGTCACGATCGGCGAACCCGGTGCGCACCTGCTCAAACTGGTCTCCGAGCCGCAAGCCGTCGACGTCAAGGCCGGTGAGACCGCGCAACTGTCGATGACGATCGGCACCGACGCGGTCACCGGGATGAACGCCGAGGCCCACCTGATCAGCCCGTGGGGAACCTGGGAGTGGATGGGACCGGCTGCGGCCGGCGTCGAGGTACCCGCGGCGGGCACGGCCGAGGTGGTCTTCGACGTCACCCCGCCATCATGGGTCGAACCGGGGGAGTGGTGGGCGTTGATCCGGGTGGGCTGCGCCGGGCGGCTGGTCTACTCGCCGGCGGTGAAGGTGACGGTCCGATGAACCCGGCGGAATGTGCGGCGCTGGTGGCCGGAAAACCGGTGTCGGTCAAGGAGATCGACGATCGAGAGGCGGTGTTGCGGGCGGGAAACCGCGCCTCGGCGTTGCCGCGCCCCGAGACCAGCGAAGGCCGCCAATTGCGCCGCTGGCTCACTCAGCTGGTGGTTGCCGAGCGGGTGGTCGATGCCGAGGCTTCCGCGCGCGGTCTGTCCGGCCTCGGCGCGCCCGGCCGGGACGACCTGCTGCCCGACACCGCGGCGCGGTTGGAGATCGGCAGCGTCGCCGCCGCCACGCTGGATTCCGCCACGGCGCGCGCCGTGTTCGCCGAAGTGACTGCTGCGATAGAGGTTTCAGAGGCCGAGGTGGCTGCTTACCACGCGCGCAATCCACTGCGATTCGCGTTGGCGCAGGCGGGCTCGCACGGCTGGCGCGGGCGGCCGGTCGCGCCGTCGTTGGATCAGGCGCGCAACCGGATCGCCGCTCACCTGCGGGCGGCCGCGCGCAGGCAGGCGTTCCGGCAGTGGCTCGACACACGCTGCGCGACCCTGGTGGAACTGGCGCCCGGGTACGAGCATCCCGGCGATCCCCGTCAGCCGGACAACACACACAAGCACTAGGAGCGCCACGTGACCCTCACCCTCGCGCTCGATATCGGCGGCACCAAGATCGCCGTCGCCCTGGTCGACGCCGAGGGGCACCTGGTGCATCGGGCGCAACTGCCGACCCCGGACGGTGATGCCGAGACCGTGTGGGCCGTCGCCGAGAAGCTGCTCGCCGAGACCGTGCAGACGGCGGACGGTGCCGCAGCCACCGTCGGCATTGCCTCTGCCGGCCCGATCGACCTGCCCACCGGCACGGTCAGCCCGATCAATATCACCGAGTGGCAACATTTTCCGATCGCCGAACGCGTTGCCGCCGCCACCGGGTTACCGGTCCGGCTCGGCGGCGACGGGTTGTGTATGGCGCTCGGCGAGCAGTGGTGCGGTGCGGGACGGGGTGCGCAGTTCCTGCTCGGCATGGTGGTGTCGACCGGGGTCGGCGGTGGTCTGGTGCTCGACGGAGCCCCGTATGACGGCCGCACCGGCAACGCCGGGCACGTCGGCCATGTCATCGTCGCCCCCGACGGCGGCGACCTGTGTACGTGCGGCGGGCACGGCTGTGTCGAGACCATCGCGTCGGGACCCAGCATGGTGCGGTGGGCGCGGCGGCACGGCTGGAACGGTACCGACGCCAAAGCGCTGGGCGAGGCGGCGAATCAAGGGGATGAGCTGGCCGTCAAGGCTTTTCATCGAGGTGCGCGGGCGGTGGCGGCGATGATCGCTTCGGTGGGCGCGGTGTGCGACCTGGACCTGGTGGTGATCGGTGGGGGTGTGGCCAAATCCGGGGCGTTGTTGTTCGACCCCGTGCGTGCGGCGCTGGCCGACTACGCCGGGCTGGAGTTCCTGCGGGGGCTGCGGGTCGTGCCGGCCGAACTCGGTGGTGATGCCGGCCTGGTGGGCGCGGCGGCACTGGCACGCGGCTGACGCTTCTGCTTCTGGACTTCCATGTGGGTGCGACCCCAGTCGCACAACGCGCCCAGGACCGGCGCCAGCGTCTGGCCGTACTCGGAGATCGAATAGTGCACGCACGGCGGCACCGTGCCCGCGTCGTGGCGCTCGATGATCCCGGCGTTGACCAGATCGTGCAGATGCCGGATGAGCATCCGCTCGGTGATGTCAGGAATGCTGCGGCGCAGTTCGGCGGTGCGCATCGGCCCGTCGGCCAGCCGCCACAGGATGGTGCCCTTCCAGCGGCCGTCGATGACCGACAACGTCGCGTCGATCGGGCACTCGCCGATCTCTTTCTTGGAAACCGCCACGGTTCCGGCCCTTCGTAAGC
Source organism: Mycolicibacterium peregrinum (assembly GCF_002102345.1). Classification (GTDB taxonomy): domain Bacteria; phylum Actinomycetota; class Actinomycetes; order Mycobacteriales; family Mycobacteriaceae; genus Mycobacterium; species Mycobacterium peregrinum. The sequence goes on along the minus strand of NZ_LQPP01000030.1, from coordinate 120,524 downwards.
TGACTAATTTGTCAGTACCTTGTTTTTTGTCAGCATACTGACCAGCCTGGACGGCATGGAAGAAATCGTGCAGACCCTTGCGGTGATCATCACCGGCCCGCTTCTCGGCGTCGAGTTCGGTGTCGCCGCCTTCACCAACCCGATCCTGCAGCGGCTGCCCGATACCGCCTATTGGCAGGCCCGCGGCACCGGCGCCAAGACCCTGGGGACCGCGATGCCGTTCTGGTACCTGGCGTCGATGGCGTTGCTGATCGCTGCCACGGTGTTCAGTCCCGGGCCGTTGCTGGTCACGGCAGTGGTGATGATGGTGCTGGTCATGTTGTTGAGCGTCACCGTGCTGGTGCCGATCAACAACCGGGTCGCCGCCGGATTCGGTGGTGACGACGCAGGTGAGGACCCGGAGCAATCTCACGAACTGGCCCGGCGCTGGGATCGACTGCACTGGGTGAGGGTCGGATTGCTCGCGGCGGCGTTCGTGTTGCTGGTGCTGGCCGGCTGACCGTTTTGGCTGATTGGTAGGTGTTCGGCTACTCTGGTCGGGTTCCACCGAAGACCGTCGGTCACCTAGCAATAGGTTGAAGGTCCGGGAAATGTCCCGGCGGCCCACGCAGGAGGACGAGGCTAGACCAGTTTTGTATTGGTTATTTCTGCGCCCCGACCTGTCTGCGTCGGGGCGTTCGTCATTTCACGGCCCCAAGTTGGTGGAGCGCCCGATACCCACCACAAGGAGGCATGCATGGCCAAGGCTGACAAAGCCACGGCGGTTGCCGACATTGCTGAGCAGTTCAAGGCGTCGACGGCCACCGTCGTCACCGAGTACCGCGGGCTGACTGTGGCGAACCTGGCTGAGCTGCGTCGTTCCCTCGGCGACTCCGCCACGTACACCGTCGCCAAGAACACTCTGGTGAAGCGCGCCGCTTCCGAAGCCGGCATTGAAGGTCTCGACGAGCTGTTCGCCGGTCCCACGGCGATCGCGTTCGTCCAGGGTGAGCCCGTTGACGCCGCCAAGGCGATCAAGAAGTTCGCCAAGGACAACAAGGCGCTCGTCATCAAGGGCGGCTTCATGGACGGCAAGGCGCTGTCCGTCGCCGAGGTCGAGAAGATCGCCGACCTCGAGTCGCGCGAGGTTCTGCTCGCCAAGCTGGCAGGTGCCATGAAGGGCAACCTGTCCAAGGCCGCCGGCCTGTTCAACGCGCCCGCTTCTCAGGTTGCCCGCCTCGCCGCGGCGCTGCAGGAGAAGAAGGCTGCCACCGAAGCTGCCTAGCAGCTGCTTCGGTTGAACTGCTTAACCGCAACCGCACAAACCACCAACATCTGTAAGAAAAATCAGGAAGGACCATAAACATGGCCAAGCTGTCCACCGACGAACTGCTCGACGCGTTCAAGGAAATGACCCTGCTGGAGCTCTCGGAGTTCGTGAAGCAGTTCGAAGAGGTCTTCGAGGTCACCGCTGCCGCCCCGGTCGCCGTTGCCGCCGCGGGTGCCGCCCCGGCCGCCGCCGAGGCCGCCGAGGAGCAGTCCGAGTTCGACGTCATCCTCGAGGGTGCCGGCGACAAGAAGATCGGCGTCATCAAGGTCGTCCGCGAGATCGTCTCCGGCCTGGGCCTGAAGGAAGCCAAGGACCTCGTCGACAGCGCCCCCAAGCCGCTGCTGGAGAAGGTCACCAAGGAAGCCGCTGAGGACGCCAAGGCCAAGCTCGAGGCCGCCGGCGCCAGCGTCAGCGTCAAGTAGTCCAAACCTGGACCGCAAGAACCCCCGAATCCGCACGGATTCGGGGGTTTTTTGCTTGGATGGGCCCGATTGGTCGGGTGTGTGCCCGGGTACTCCCGAATATTGGGAGACAACCATGTGTGTGCGATGCGCCGTGCGCTATGGTGACTCAAGCCACAGGCCGCAGCAGGTGGCGGGGTGAGCCGTAGGCGGAAGGATCTTTGATGGGCGTCCAAATCGATGTGACGGGGCTGAGCAAATCTTTTGGATCGTCAAAGATTTGGGAAGACGTCACAATGTCGATTCCCGCTGGCGAAGTCAGCGTGCTTCTGGGCCCGTCGGGTACCGGTAAATCCGTTTTCCTGAAGTCCCTGATCGGTCTGCTGCGCCCGGAGCGCGGCTCGATCGTCATCGACGGCACCAACATCCTCGAGTGCTCGGCCAAGGAGCTCTACGAGATCCGCACCCTGTTCGGTGTGCTGTTCCAGGACGGCGCGCTGTTCGGCTCGATGAACATCTACGACAACACCGCCTTCCCGTTGCGTGAGCACACGAAGAAGAGCGAGAGCGAAATCCGCAACATCGTGATGGAGAAGCTCGAGCTCGTCGGTATGCCGAATGACGGCCACAAGTTCCCGGGTGAGATCTCCGGCGGTATGCGCAAGCGTGCCGGCCTGGCCCGCGCCCTGGTGCTCGACCCGCAGATCATCCTGTGCGACGAGCCGGACTCCGGTCTGGACCCGGTGCGTACCGCCTACCTGAGCCAGCTGCTCATCGACATCAATGCGCAGATCGACGCCACGGTGCTGATCGTGACGCACAACATCAACATCGCCCGGACCGTGCCGGACAACATCGGCATGCTGTTCCGCAAGCAGCTGGTCATGTTCGGCCCCCGCGAGGTGCTGCTGACCAGCGAGGAGCCTGTCGTCAAGCAGTTCCTCAACGGTCGCCGCATCGGCCCGATCGGTATGTCCGAGGAGAAGGACGAGGCGACCGCAGCCGCCGAGCAGGCCATGCTCGACGCCGGCCAGCACGATGGTGGTGTCGAGGAGATCGAAGGCGTGCCGCCGCAGCTGACCGCCACCCCGGGTATGCCCGAGCGTCAGGGTGTGGCCCGGCGCCAGGCCCGGGTGCGCGAGATCCTGCACACCCTGCCGCCCGCCGCGCAGGCCGCGATCCTCGATGACCTCGAGGGCATCCACAAGCTGCCGGTGCACCAGTTCGGCGACGAGCCCACTGCACGCCACCACCGCCCGGTCGAGGATGACGCTCCCACCGGAGCCATCGAGGTTCCTCACCAGAGCTGAGTTTCGACAATCAGGCCGGACCCATCGGGTCCGGCCTGATTTGCGTTCTGAGAGAGCGGGAAGCGAATGCACACGCAGCGAGGTCAGCCCACCCGGTTCGAGGAATTGGGCGGTGGCGTCACCCGGGCGCACGGCGTCGCGCACCGGCTCCGTCGTATCCGGAAGCGGCGAGGTCCGGTGTCAGGCAACGGACGGGTCCCGACGGGGTGACCCGCACCATGGACATCGCCGACGCCGGTCTGGCCGACCAACTGGGCGCGGCGGTCAAGCGCAGTGTCGTGACGCGATTGGCGCTCGCACTCGCCTTCCTCGTGCCGCTGGTGGTGCTCGGCTTTTCGTACGTCGAGGACGGGGAGCTGACCGCGTCTTCGGTGGTCCGCACCGCTGGGCTCTTGGCCGCGGCCGTCGGTGCGGTCACGTACGTGGTGTACGTCGCGACGCCGGCGAAATTCCGTCAGTTGGTCCCACCCGGAGCGCCGATCGCGGCCGAGTTCGGTTCACGGCAGATCGGGGTACGTCTCGGCGGCCATCTGCAGATCCTGAAATTGGACGGTATCGAGCGCATCTGGCACGCTGACCACGTATTTCACGTCTCGGCCCGTGGTTTGGGGGCGGGGATGGTCATCCCGGAGCGGTTGGTCCCGGCGGATGTCGCATCAGGGCTGTTGGCTCAATTCGGCGCGGTGTGACCCGCGGACAAGATAACGCCCGTTCAACCGTTGCGCGAGCTGCGGATCCGGGGCAGAGTTGGGCGCATCAAACCGCGCGTCACCTCTTGACGGAAGGCCATGGACAGGCCAATCTGTTGGGCAGCATGTGTGAAGGGTTTAGTGGACGCCAGCCAGCGCCGGGTGACCCAATTCATGCAGTGGATGTGTGGTGGTTGAGGAATGCGCCGTCTTGCGCTATCGTTGGACGTTGCGCTGGCTGCACCCTGCCCACCCTCACCTGATCTGCACATAATGTTCTAGCCTGAGCGTTGCTCAGCATCTAGTCCTGTGCCGTGCGTATGGGGTTCTGGACAGGCCAAAGCCAGCCGAACCGACGCAGAATCGCGGCCCAGAAGGACGGCTCTTGCTGGCCCTTTCAAAAGTCGCATGAGGTGCTGGAAGGATGCATCTTGGCAGTCTCTAGCCAGAGCACAGCGAACGCTAACACCAATAACTCCGTCCCAGGAGCACCGAACCGAGTTTCATTTGCCAAGCTCCGTGAACCGCTTGAGGTTCCGGGGCTACTCGACGTTCAGACGGATTCCTTCGACTGGCTCGTCGGAGCGGACGGCTGGCGCCAGAAGGCCGTCGATCGCGGCGAGACCGACCCCAAGGGCGGTCTCGAAGAGGTGCTCGAAGAGCTCTCGCCGATCGAGGATTTCTCCGGCTCGATGTCGCTGAGCTTCTCCGACCCGCGCTTCGATGAGGTCAAGGCGCCGGTCGACGAATGCAAAGACAAGGACATGACGTACGCGGCTCCGCTGTTCGTCACGGCCGAGTTCATCAACAACAACACCGGTGAGATCAAGAGCCAGACGGTCTTCATGGGTGACTTCCCGATGATGACCGAGAAGGGCACCTTCATCATCAACGGCACCGAGCGTGTCGTGGTGAGCCAGCTCGTGCGCTCTCCCGGTGTGTACTTCGACGAGAGCATCGACAAGTCGACCGAGAAGACGCTGCACAGCGTCAAGGTGATCCCGGGCCGCGGTGCGTGGCTGGAGTTCGACGTCGACAAGCGCGACACCGTCGGTGTCCGCATCGACCGCAAGCGTCGTCAGCCGGTCACCGTGCTGCTGAAGGCGCTGGGCTGGACCAGCGAGCAGATCACCGAGCGCTTCGGCTTCTCCGAGATCATGATGGGCACCCTCGAGAAGGACAGCACCGCTGGCCCCGACGAGGCGCTGCTGGACATCTACCGGAAGCTGCGTCCGGGCGAGCCGCCGACCAAGGAGTCCGCGCAGACCCTGCTGGAGAACCTGTTCTTCAAGGAGAAGCGCTACGACCTGGCCCGCGTCGGCCGCTACAAGGTCAACAAGAAGCTGGGCCTGAACGCCGGCCAGCCGATCACGTCGTCGACCCTGACCGAGGAAGACGTCGTCGCCACCATCGAGTACCTGGTGCGTCTGCACGAGGGCCAGACCTCGATGACCGTCCCCGGTGGTGTCGAGGTTCCGGTCGAGGTGGACGACATCGACCACTTCGGCAACCGTCGTCTGCGCACCGTCGGTGAGCTGATCCAGAACCAGATCCGGGTCGGCCTGTCGCGTATGGAGCGTGTCGTGCGTGAGCGCATGACCACCCAGGACGTCGAGGCGATCACCCCGCAGACCCTGATCAACATCCGCCCCGTCGTGGCGGCGATCAAGGAGTTCTTCGGCACCAGCCAGCTGTCGCAGTTCATGGACCAGAACAACCCGCTGTCGGGTCTGACCCACAAGCGTCGTCTGTCGGCGCTGGGCCCCGGCGGTCTGTCCCGTGAGCGCGCCGGCCTTGAGGTCCGCGACGTGCACTCCAGCCACTACGGCCGCATGTGCCCGATCGAGACCCCTGAGGGTCCGAACATCGGTCTGATCGGCTCGCTGTCGGTGTACGCCCGGGTCAACCCGTTCGGCTTCATCGAGACGCCTTACCGCAAGGTTGTCGACGGTGTGGTCAGCGACCAGATCGACTACCTGACCGCCGACGAGGAGGACCGCCACGTCGTGGCGCAGGCCAACTCGCCGATCGACACCGACGGTCGCTTCACCGAGGACCGCGTGATGGTCCGCCGTAAGGGTGGCGAGGTCGAGAACGTGGCCCCGTCCGACGTCGACTACATGGACGTCTCACCGCGCCAGATGGTGTCTGTCGCGACCGCGATGATCCCGTTCCTCGAGCACGACGACGCCAACCGTGCCCTGATGGGTGCCAACATGCAGCGCCAGGCAGTTCCGCTGGTACGCAGCGAGGCCCCGCTGGTCGGTACCGGTATGGAGCTGCGCGCCGCGATCGACGCCGGTGACGTCATCGTCTCGGAGAAGGCGGGCGTCGTCGAGGAGGTCTCGGCCGACTACATCACCGTGATGGCCGACGACGGCTCCCGGCACACCTACCGGATGCGCAAGTTCGCCCGGTCCAACCACGGCACCTGCGCCAACCAGCGTCCGATCGTGGACGCCGGGCAGCGTGTCGAGGCCGGCCAGGTCGTCGCCGACGGTCCCTGCACCGAGAACGGTGAGATGGCCCTGGGCAAGAACCTGCTCGTGGCGATCATGCCGTGGGAGGGCCACAACTACGAGGACGCGATCATCCTCTCGAACCGCCTGGTCGAAGAGGACGTGCTCACCTCGATTCACATCGAAGAGCACGAGATCGATGCCCGCGACACCAAGCTGGGCGCCGAGGAGATCACCCGGGACATCCCGAACGTCTCCGATGAGGTGCTGGCCGATCTCGACGAGCGCGGCATCGTCCGCATCGGCGCCGAGGTCCGCGACGGCGACATCCTGGTCGGCAAGGTCACCCCGAAGGGTGAGACCGAGCTGACCCCGGAAGAGCGCCTGCTGCGTGCCATCTTCGGTGAGAAGGCCCGCGAGGTTCGCGACACGTCGCTGAAGGTGCCCCACGGTGAGTCCGGCAAGGTCATCGGCATCCGCGTGTTCTCCCGTGAGGACGACGACGAGCTGCCCGCCGGCGTCAACGAGCTGGTCCGCGTCTACGTGGCCCAGAAGCGCAAGATCTCCGACGGTGACAAGCTCGCCGGACGCCACGGCAACAAGGGCGTCATCGGCAAGATCCTGCCCGTCGAGGACATGCCGTTCATGCCTGATGGCACCCCGGTGGACATCATCCTGAACACCCACGGTGTGCCGCGTCGTATGAACATCGGCCAGATCCTGGAAACCCACCTCGGGTGGGTGGCCAAGGCCGGCTGGAACATCGATGTCGCCGAGGGGACGCCGGAATGGGCGAGCAGGCTGCCCGATGGTCTGCACTCGGCCCCGGTCGACAGCATCGTCAGCACCCCGGTGTTCGACGGCGCCCGCGAAGAGGAACTGGCCGGCCTGCTCGGCTCGACGCTGCCCAACCGTGACGGTGACGTCATGGTGAATGCCGACGGCAAGGCGACGTTGTTCGACGGCCGCAGTGGTGAACCGTTCCCGTACCCGGTGACGGTCGGCTACATGTACATCCTCAAGCTGCACCACCTGGTGGACGACAAGATTCACGCCCGTTCCACCGGCCCGTACTCGATGATCACCCAGCAGCCGCTCGGTGGTAAGGCGCAGTTCGGTGGTCAGCGATTCGGTGAGATGGAATGTTGGGCCATGCAGGCGTACGGCGCTGCCTACACCCTGCAGGAGCTGCTGACCATCAAGTCCGACGACACGGTCGGCCGCGTGAAGGTGTACGAGGCCATCGTCAAGGGCGAGAACATCCCTGAACCCGGTATCCCCGAGTCGTTCAAGGTGCTTCTCAAGGAGCTGCAGTCGCTGTGCCTCAACGTTGAGGTGCTCTCCAGCGACGGCGCGGCGATCGAAATGCGTGACGGCGACGACGAGGACCTGGAGCGTGCTGCTGCCAACCTCGGTATCAACCTGTCGCGCAATGAGTCCGCCTCTGTCGAAGATCTCGCCTGAGTTGTTTCTAGTCCCGAAAGGGGAAAGGGAGTTACGTGCTAGACGTCAACTTCTTCGATGAACTCCGCATCGGCCTCGCCACCGCGGACGACATCCGTAACTGGTCCTTCGGCGAGGTCAAGAAGCCGGAAACCATCAACTACCGCACGCTGAAGCCTGAGAAGGACGGCCTGTTCTGCGAGAAGATCTTCGGACCGACTCGCGACTGGGAGTGCTACTGCGGCAAGTACAAGCGCGTCCGGTTCAAGGGCATCATCTGTGAGCGCTGCGGCGTCGAGGTGACCCGGGCCAAGGTGCGTCGTGAGCGGATGGGCCACATCGAGCTGGCCGCACCCGTCACGCACATCTGGTACTTCAAGGGTGTTCCGTCCCGGTTGGGCTACCTGCTCGACCTGGCCCCGAAGGATCTGGAAAAGATCATCTACTTCGCGGCCTACGTGATCACCGCGGTCGACGACGAGATGCGCCACAACGAGCTGTCGACGCTCGAGGCCGAGATGGCCGTCGAGCGCAAGGCCGTCGAGGATCAGCGCGACGCCGACCTGGAGGCCCGGGCCCAGAAGCTCGAGGCCGACCTGGCCGAGCTCGAGGCCGAGGGTGCCAAGTCCGACGTGCGCCGCAAGGTGCGCGACGGCGGCGAGCGTGAGATGCGTCAGCTCCGCGACCGGGCCCAGCGTGAGCTGGACCGGCTCGACGAGATCTGGACCACCTTCACCAAGCTGGCCCCCAAGCAGCTCATCGTGGACGAAGTTCTGTACCGCGAGCTGCAGGACCGCTACGGCGAGTACTTCACCGGTGCCATGGGCGCGGAGTCGATCAAGAAGCTCATCGAGACCTTCGACATCGAGGCCGAGGCCGAGAGCCTGCGCGAGACCATCCGCAGTGGCAAGGGCCAGAAGAAGCTGCGCGCCCTCAAGCGCCTGAAGGTCGTCGCGGCCTTCCAGCAGTCGGGCAACTCCCCGCTGGGCATGGTGCTCGACGCCGTCCCGGTGATCCCGCCGGAGCTGCGTCCGATGGTTCAGCTCGACGGTGGCCGCTTTGCCACCTCCGACCTGAACGACCTGTACCGCCGCGTGATCAACCGCAACAACCGGCTCAAGCGACTGATCGACCTCGGTGCTCCCGAGATCATCGTCAACAACGAGAAGCGCATGCTTCAGGAGTCGGTGGACGCGCTGTTCGACAACGGCCGTCGTGGCCGTCCGGTCACCGGGCCGGGCAACCGCCCGCTCAAGTCGCTGTCCGATCTGCTCAAGGGCAAGCAGGGCCGCTTCCGTCAGAACCTGCTGGGTAAGCGCGTCGACTACTCGGGCCGTTCGGTCATCGTGGTCGGCCCGCAGCTCAAGCTGCACCAGTGTGGTCTGCCGAAGCTGATGGCTCTGGAACTGTTCAAGCCGTTCGTGATGAAGCGTCTGGTCGACCTGAACCACGCGCAGAACATCAAGAGCGCCAAGCGCATGGTGGAGCGTCAGCGTCCCCAGGTGTGGGATGTCCTCGAAGAGGTCATCGCCGAGCATCCGGTGCTGCTGAACCGTGCACCTACGCTGCACCGCCTGGGTATCCAGGCCTTCGAGCCGCAGCTGGTGGAAGGCAAGGCCATCCAGCTGCACCCGCTGGTGTGTGAGGCGTTCAACGCCGACTTCGACGGTGACCAGATGGCTGTGCACCTGCCGCTGTCGGCAGAGGCCCAGGCCGAGGCCCGCATCCTGATGCTGTCCTCGAACAACATCCTGTCCCCGGCGTCGGGTAAGCCGCTGGCCATGCCGCGTCTGGACATGGTGACCGGTCTGTACTTCCTGACCACCGAGGTCGCGGGTGACAAGGGTGAGTACGTGCCGGCCGGCAAGGATTCCCCGGAGCAGGGCGTGTACAGCTCGCCCGCCGAGGCGATCATGGCGCTGGACCGCGGTGCCCTGTCGGTGCGCGCCAAGATCAAGGTGCGGCTGACCGATGCGCGTCCTCCGGCCGACGTCGAGGCCGAGCTGTTCGAGAATGGCTGGAAGCCGGGCGATGCCTGGACCGCGGACACCACGCTGGGCCGGGTGCTCTTCAACGAGCTGCTGCCCAAGGGCTACCCGTTCGTCAACGAGCAGATGCACAAGAAGGTCCAGGCCCGGATCATCAACGATCTGGCCGAGCGCTTCCCGATGATCGTGGTGGCGCAGACCGTCGACAAGCTCAAGGACGCCGGCTTTCACTGGGCCACCCGTTCGGGTGTCACGGTCTCGATGGCCGACGTTCTGGTGCCGCCGCAGAAGCAGGAGATCCTGGAGCGGCACGAGGCCGAGGCCGAGGCGATCGAGCGCAAGTACCAGCGCGGCGCGCTGAACCACAACGAGCGCAACGAGTCGTTGGTCAAGATCTGGCAGGACGCCACCGAAGAGGTCGGTAAGGCGATGGAGGAGTACTACCCGGCCGACAACCCGATCATCACGATCGTGAAGTCGGGCGCCACGGGTAACCTCACCCAGACTCGCACCCTGGCCGGCATGAAGGGTCTGGTGACCAACCCGAAGGGTGAGTTCATCCCTCGCCCGATCAAGTCCTCGTTCCGCGAAGGCTTGACGGTGTTGGAGTACTTCATCAACACCCACGGTGCCCGTAAGGGTCTGGCCGACACCGCTCTGCGTACCGCCGACTCGGGTTACCTGACCCGTCGTCTGGTGGACGTGTCGCAGGACGTCATCGTCCGCGAGACCGATTGCGAGACCGAGCGCGGCATCGTCGTCACGCTGGCCGAGCGCGGTCCCGATGGTTCGCTGATCCGCGATGCGCACGTCGAGACCTCGGCGTTCGCCCGCACCCTGGCCACCGACGCAGTCGATGACAAGGGCAACGTCGTCATCGAGCGCGGCCATGACCTGGGTGACCCGGCCATCGACGCGCTGCTGGCTGCCGGCGTCGCCCAGGTGAAGGTCCGCTCCGTGCTGACCTGCGCCTCGGCTTCCGGCGTGTGTGCCAAGTGCTACGGCCGCTCGATGGCCACCGGCAAGCTGGTCGACATCGGCGAGGCCGTCGGCATCGTCGCCGCCCAGTCCATCGGTGAGCCCGGTACCCAGCTGACCATGCGTACCTTCCACCAGGGTGGTGTTACCGGTGGCGCCGACATCGTCGGTGGTCTGCCTCGCGTGCAGGAGCTGTTCGAGGCCCGTATTCCGCGGAACAAGGCACCCATCGCCGACGTCGCGGGCCGGGTCCGGCTGGAGGAGAGCGACAAGTTCTTCAAGATCACCATCGTTCCCGACGATGGTGGCGAGGAAGTTGTCTACGAGAAGCTCTCCAAGCGTCAGCGGCTGCGTGTGCTCACCCACGAGGACGGCTCCGAAGGCGTGCTGTCCGACGGTGACCACGTCGAGGTCGGCGACCAGCTGATGGAAGGCTCCGCGGATCCGCACGAGGTGCTGCGCGTCCAGGGCCCCCGCGAGGTGCAGATCCACCTCGTCAAGGAGGTCCAGGAGGTCTACCGGGCTCAGGGTGTGTCGATCCACGACAAGCACATCGAGGTCATCGTCCGGCAGATGCTGCGTCGCGTCACGATCATCGATTCGGGTGCGACGGAGTTCCTGCCCGGTTCGCTGACCGAGCGTGCCGAGTTCGAGACCGCGAACCGTCGCGTCGTGGCCGAGGGCGGCGAGCCCGCGGCCGGACGTCCGGTGCTGATGGGTATCACCAAGGCATCGCTGGCCACGGATTCGTGGCTGTCGGCGGCGTCGTTCCAGGAGACCACTCGCGTGCTTACCGATGCGGCGATCAACTGCCGCAGCGACAAGCTGCAGGGTCTGAAGGAGAACGTGATCATCGGTAAGTTGATCCCGGCCGGTACCGGTATCGCCCGTTACCGCGACATCCAGGTGCAGCCGACCGAAGAGGCCCGCGCTGCGGCGTACACGATCCCGTCCTACGAGGATCAGTACTACAGCCCGGACTTCGGTGCGGCCACCGGTGCTGCGGTGCCGCTGGACGATTACGGATACAGCGACTATCGGTAAGGCCGACCGCTAGTTTTCAGTACGAGAAGGGCCCCCGCTTTCGAGCGGGGGCCTTTTTCGTGCGCGGCTCCCGGGGGTGTGTCACTCCAGCGTGACGCTCGAGCGCGAGGGCCACTCTGGCGTGACAAACGGGCGGTGGTGCGCGGTCGTGCGGCGGACCCAGGACCCTGTCACCGGGCCCACCTAGAATTGGCGGCGTGCTCATCGGCTCGCATGTAGACAACACTGATCCACTGGCCGCGGCCGCCGCGGACGGCGCCGACGTGGTGCAGTTCTTCCTCGGCAACCCGCAGAGCTGGAAGAAGCCCAAGCCCCGTGAGGACGCCGAGGTGCTCAAGGCCTCGACGGTGCCGTTGTACGTGCATGCGCCGTACCTGATCAACGTGGCCTCGGCCAACAACCGGGTGCGGATCCCGTCCCGCAAGATCCTGCAGGACACGTGCGACGCCGCCGCCGAGATCGGCGCGACCGCGGTGATCGTGCACGGTGGCCACGCCGACGACAACGACATGGACGCCGGGTTCGAGCGGTGGGCCAAGGCGCTGGACTATCTGAACACCGACGTGCCGGTATACCTGGAGAACACCGCAGGCGGGGATCACGCCATGGCGCGGCATTTCGACACGATCAGCCGGTTATGGGATCGCATCGGGGACAAAGGAATTGGCTTCTGTCTCGACACCTGCCATGCGTGGGCGGCGGGGGAGGCGTTGATCGACGCGGTGGACCGGATCAAGGGCATCACCGGACGCATCGACCTCGTGCACTGCAATGACTCGCGCGACGCAGCCGGTTCGGGTGCTGACCGTCATGCCAATTTCGGTGCCGGGCAGATCGATCCGCAGTTGCTGGCGGCGGTGGTCAAGGCTGCCGATGCGTCGGTGATCTGTGAGACCGCAGAAGAGGGACGCAAGGACGACATTGCGTTTCTCCGCGAGCATGCCGGCTGACACCGTTCGCCGACTTGAACCGTTTTCAACGGCACCGTGACGCCAAGGTGAACTAACGTCACCTCTGTGACCGCGGTAGATGATTCGGTAACCGAAGAAGCTCCCGCGCAATCGGGTGTGACCACCCGTACCAGTCGGCTGCGCATTTTGCGGTACTGCGCGATAGCCGGGTGGGCCGCTGTGGTCATCTACCGCACCGTCAGCGACGGCTTCGCCTTCAACCGGGAATTGTTGCTGCTCTATATCGCGACCGGTCTGCTGGCCGCGAGTATCGGGCAGGGGCGCCGGATGCTCTACGTCATCCGCGACTGGCTGCCCTTCGCACTGGTGCTGGCCGCTTACGACCTGAGCCGGGGCGCGGCCACCCTGGTCGGCCGGCCGACGATGTGGCACTGGCAGGTCGACGCGGATCGGTGGATGTTCTCCGGCACGGTGCCCACGGTGTGGCTACAGGAGCGGCTGAAACTGCTCTACCCGCCGTGGTGGGAAGTCGTGATCAGCACCGTGTACATGTCGTTTTTCATTCTTCCCTACGTCGTGGCGGGTGTGCTGTGGCTGCGTGACCGCGAGGAGTGGAAGCGGTTCGTGCGGTTGTTCGTCGGACTCTCGTTCGCGGCGTTGGTCATCTATGCGCTGTTGCCTGCCGCGCCGCCGTGGGCCGCGGCGAGATGCAACGCCGACGACGTCGACGGCGGCCCCTCGGGCCCCGGGTGCATGTTCCGATCGGCGCGCGAAGCCGTCGACGGGGGCCTACTCGGCGCCATGCAGGGCAGTCAGGACGGCGCGCACGACTGGATCGAACGGATCGTCACCCGCGGTTGGGGCAAGCTCCACCTGCACACCGCGACGGCATTGATCGACCAGGGCCAGGCCAGCGTGAACCTGGTCGCTGCCATCCCGTCCCTGCACGCCGGTCTGACCGCAGCGGTAGCGGTGTTCCTGTGGAACCGGGTGAACCGCGGATGGCGGCCGTTGTTGGTGGCCTATCCGCTCATCATGGCCTTCACGCTCGTCTACACCGCCGAGCACTACGTGGTCGACATCCTGCTCGGCTGGACCTTGGCGGCCGTGGTGTTGTTCGCGCTCAACCGGTACGAAGCGCGGCGGTCTGCAGGTTCGGCGGAGCGCGTCGAACAACCCCGCGACAACGAGGACGTACCGCCCGTCGTCGGAGAACTCGACCCGGCCTGATTCGCGACCAGAGTCGATCGGCCGGGCTGACCTTTTGTCACGCCAGTTTGTCACGCCAGGTTTGTCACGCCAGCGTGGCCGTCGACCTCGACTGTCACGCTGGAGTGACGCGTTCGGGCCCGGCGTGTCGGCCCAATCGTCGAGCGTCACGCTGGGGCGGCACCCGGAGTCCAGAGCCACTCCAGCGTGACAAGCGGCGATCTGCGGGGGCGGCCCGGGTGGCCGGGGTGGCCGGGCGGCCGCTCTATTACAACTATTGTGCAGTTGTCGGGAATTTGTAACACTGGGTGCATGGCTGATACGCATGTCGTCACCAATCAGGTCCCCACGCTGGAGGACTACAACCCCGCCACCTCACCGGTGCTCGCCGAGGCTCTCATCCGCGAAGGCGGGGAGTGGGGCATCGACCAGGTCCATGAACTGGGTGCGATCAACGGCAGCGTGCAGGCGCAGCGCTGGGGTGAGCTCGCCGACCGCAATCAGCCGGTGCTGCACACCCACGACCGCTACGGCTACCGCGTCGACGAGGTCGAATACGACCCGGCCTACCACGAGCTGATGAATGTGGCCGTCACCCACGGCCTGCACGGTGCCCCGTGGGCCGATGAGCGTGAGGGCTCGCATGTGGTGCGCGCCGCCAAGATGTCGGTGTGGACCGTCGAGCCCGGGCACGTCTGCCCGATCTCGATGACCTACGCCGTCGTGCCCGCCCTGCGGTTCAACCCCGAGCTGGCCGCCGTCTACGAGCCGCTGCTGACCAGCCGGGTGTACGACCCCGAGCTGAAGCTCGCGACGACGAAAGCCGGTATCACCGCGGGCATGTCGATGACCGAGAAGCAGGGTGGTTCCGACGTCCGCGCCGGCACCACCGAGGCCACACCGAACGGTGACGGCACCTACTCGCTGCGCGGGCACAAATGGTTCACCTCGGCCCCGATGGGCGATATCTTCCTCGTGCTCGCTCAGGCCCCCGGCGGCCTCAGCTGTTTCTTCCTGCCGCGCATCCTGCCCGACGGCAGCCGCAACCGGATGTTCCTGCAGCGCCTCAAGGACAAGCTCGGCAACCATGCCAACGCCTCCAGTGAGGTCGAGTACGACGGCGCCACCGCCTGGTTGGTGGGCGAGGAGGGCCGCGGCGTGCCGACCATCATCGAGATGGTCAACCTCACGCGTCTGGACTGCACCCTCGGCAGTGCCACCAGCATGCGCACCGGCCTGACCCGGGCCGTGCACCACGCCCAGCACCGAAAGGCGTTCGGCGCCTACCTGATCGATCAGCCGCTGATGCGCAACGTCCTCGCGGACCTGGCCGTCGAGGCCGAGGCGGCGACCATGCTGGCGATGCGGATGGCCGGCGCCACCGACAAGGCGGTCCGCGGTGACGAGCGTGAAGCGCTGCTGCGCCGCATCGGTCTGGCGGCCGGCAAATACTGGGTGTGCAAGCGGGCCACCCCGCACGCCGCCGAGGCGATGGAATGCCTGGGCGGCAACGGTTATGTCGAGGAGTCCGGTATGCCACGGCTGTACCGCGAGGCTCCGCTGATGGGCATCTGGGAAGGTTCGGGCAATGTCAGCGCGCTGGACACCTTGCGCGCCATGGCAACCCGGCCGGAGAGTGTCGCGGTGCTCTTCGACGAACTGTCCAAGACCGCCGGGCAGGACCCGCGCCTGGACCGTCACGTCACGTCGTTGCAGAACGACCTCGCGGACCTCGAGACCATCCAGTACCGGGGCCGCAAGGTCGCCGAGGACATCTCACTCGCACTGCAGGGCGCGCTGCTGGTGCGGCACGGCCATCCCGCGGTGGCCGAGGCTTTCCTGGCCAGCCGGCTCGGTGGGCAGTGGGGTCAGGCCTTCGGCACGCTGCCGACCGGGCTCGACCTCGCCCCGATCCTCGAGCGGGCGCTGGTCAAGGGATGAGCGTCGAGACGCTCAAGACGATGACCTACGAGGTCACCGACCGGATCGCTCGAATCACGTTCAACCGCCCCGAAAAAGGCAACTCGATCGTCGCCGACACCCCGCTGGAGTTGCAGGCGCTGGTCGAGCGGGCTGACCTCGACCCGAACGTCCACGTCATCCTGGTATCGGGCCGCGGTGAGGGCTTCTGCGCCGGGTTCGACCTGTCGGCCTACGCCGATGGAACCGGCGAGGCCGGGGGCGGCCGCTACGACGGGACCGTGCTGTCCGGCAGAACGCAGGCCATCAACCACCTCCCGGACCAACCCTGGGATCCGATGGTCGACTACCAGATGATGAGCCGGTTCGTGCGGGGCTTCTCCAGCCTCATGCATGCCGACAAGCCGACGGTGGTCAAGATCCACGGCTACTGCGTGGCCGGCGGTACCGACATCGCGCTGCACGCCGACCAGGTGATCGCCGCCGCCGACGCCAAGATCGGTTACCCGCCCATGCGGGTATGGGGTGTTCCGGCCGCCGGCCTGTGGGCGCACCGGCTGGGGGATCAACGCGCCAAACGCCTTCTGTTCACCGGGGATTGCATCACCGGCGCGCAGGCCGCCGAATGGGGTCTGGCCGTCGAGGCCCCCGAGCCTGAGGACCTCGATGAGCGCACCGAACGTCTCGTCGCACGGATCGCCGCGATGCCCGTCAACCAGCTCATCATGGCCAAGCTGGCCTGCAATTCCGCCTTGCTGCAGCAGGGCGTTACCACCAGTCGAATGGTGAGTACGGTGTTCGACGGCATCGCTCGGCACACTCCCGAAGGTCACGCCTTCGTGGCCGACGCCGTCGAACACGGCTTCCGTGAAGCCGTGCGCCACCGTGACGAACCGATGGGTGACTACGGGCGCAGGTCTTCCGGGGTCTGAGATGCCCGCGCTCAAACGGATGACGGCTCGCTCGGTGGTGCTGAGCGTGCTGCTCGGCGCACATCCGGCATGGGCGAGTGCCGCCGAACTGATCAGGCTGACAGCCGATTTCGACATCAGAGAGCCGACACTGCGGGTGGCGCTGACACGCATGGTCAGTGCCGGTGATCTGGTTCGTTCCGAGGACGGCTACCGGCTGTCGGACCGGCTGCTGACCCGTCAGCGCCGCCAGGACGACGCGATCGATCCGCGTTTGCGTGAGTATGGCGGTCGATGGCTGACGCTGGTCATCACCAGTGTCGGTACCGACGCCCGAACCCGCGCGTCGTTGCGGAACACCCTGCAGCAGTACCGGTTCGGTGAACTGCGCGAGGGCGTGTGGATGCGCCCGGACAATCTCGACCAGGCGTTGGCACCGGAGATCACCGGCCGGGTGCGGGTCCTGCACACCCGCGACGACGATCCGGCCGGCCTGGCCGCCGCGCTCTGGGACCTTCCCGGCTGGCGGCGCACCGGCGAGCAGTTGTTGGACGAGATGGCCGCCGCGGCCGACGTTCCGGGACGGTTCGTCGCGGCGGCGGGCATCGTGCGTCACTTGCTCTCGGACCCCGTGCTGCCCGAGGAGCTGCTGCCGGACAAGTGGCCGGGTACTGAATTGCGTAAGGCCTACAACGATTTCGCGGCCGAACTCGTTGATCGGCGCGACAGTGCTGAAAACGTCGCGTCCCGCGACGACAAACTCTTGGAGGCGACGTGACCGAAGCTGTCCGGGTCGAACGCAACGGGGCGGTGACCACGGTCATCATCGACCGTCCGCACGCCCGTAATGCGGTCGACGGTCCTACCGCGGCGGCCCTGTTCGCCGCGTTCGAGCAGTTCGACGCCGATGACGACGCGGCTGTCGCCGTGCTGACGGGGGCCGGTGGAACCTTCTGCGCGGGTGCCGACCTCAAAGCTTTCGGCACACCTCAGGTGAACCGGTTGGACCCCTCCGGACCGGGGCCGATGGGGCCGAGCCGAATGGTGTTGTCCAAGCCGGTGATCGCTGCGATCAGCGGCCATGCCGTGGCCGGCGGTCTGGAACTGGCCCTGTGGTGCGACCTTCGGGTGGTCGAGGAGGACGCCGTGCTCGGCGTGTTCTGCCGCCGGTGGGGAGTGCCACTCATCGACGGCGGCACCGTCCGGTTGCCCCGGCTGATCGGGCAGAGCCGCGCCATGGACCTGATCCTGACCGGACGCGCCGTCGACGCCGCCGAAGCCCACGCGATCGGCCTCGCCAACCGGGTGGTGCCGACGGGCCAGGCCCGAGCGGCGGCCGAGGAACTCGCTGCCGAGCTGTCCCGGCTCCCGCAGCAATGCCTGCGGGCCGACCGGCTCTCCGCACTGCACCAGTGGGGCGAATCCGAGCAGGCGGCAATGGAATTCGAGTTCGCCAGCATCGAGCGGGTCGCAGCAGAGGCCGCCGAGGGCGCCGGCCGGTTCGCCGGGGGAGCCGGCCGGCACGGGGCCAGCGCGAGCTAGCCCTTGTTGACCTTGTTGTTGCTGCCGGTATTGGTGACCTTCGGGTCGCCCGCTGCATAGCTGACGGTGTTGTTGAGCCCGATGATGGTGAGCCCCTTGTCGATCCGCTCGAAGGTGATCTTGTTGTCGGAACCGCCGATGTTCACGTTCGCGCAGGTGCCCTTGACTGTCAGCGTGTTGTTGGTGCCGCCCACCGTGAGGGATTTGCCGTCGGCGCAGTCGATGTCGGTCGTGGTACCGACCGACATGTAGTTGATGGTGTTGCCGACCTCGACGTTGACCCCGGACTCTCCCGCAGTCGCACTGGGGGTGGCGGTGTCCGAGCTTTCGGATCCGCAGGCCGCCAGGGTGAGCGCGGCCGCGGCGGCGCCGACCGCGAGGACCAACTGGGAGTGGGGGAAACGGGTGAGCACGGGTCTGCCTCTGCTTTCTTCCTCAGGCTTGGTCAGGCGGGGACGCGACTGATCTGGTTGACCATCGCCAGTTCGCGGCCGCGGTCGACGATAATCGGGTCGCCGTTCTTGAAGAACACCGTCTGGTCCCACCCGTAGACGGTGATGTCGTTGATGACATTGTCGGCGACGATCACGTTGGACGTCCCCTGAACTGTGATCGCCCAGCAGGTGCCCAAGGCGTTGACCCGGTTGTTGGATCCGTTGACGAGCAGCGTGGCGTTGTTGCAGTCGATTGTCTGTTCGAGGCTCTGGCCGGTGACGGTGGTGTCACCGTTCTTGGCTGCGGCGCTGGGCGCGCCGACGGTGAGCGCCAGCGGCAATGCGACGAGTCCGGCCATCACTGTCCGGCCCACAGCTGTCCAATTCACGATGAGTTCCCCTTCCGATGCGCTGCGAGAAGAGTACGTGGCGCTGTCGCGGTGACGGCAGGTGTTCGTCAGTTTGACGGGCGGTTGCCGACGGGTCGCGTGTGGTGTCGGTGCTGGGTACCGTGTTCAGCAATGCGTCGGTGTGTTGTTCATGCTGCTGCCGTGGCAGTCACAGCCGTGGTGACCGTCGCGGGGTGTTCGCACACCATCGACGGGGCTGCCCGCCGTGCGTCGGCCGATACCGCCGATCCGGATCGGAGTTTCGGCTACGTCGACGACCGGTGCGGTCTGTTGGTCGACAGCACGGTCCAGGAGATCCTTGCCGCCGACAACGTGGTGCGCCCGTACAGCGGCGCGGTGTGCCAGTACGTGTTGTCGCGAAAATCCGGCGGGGCACCGAACGCGGGCGGGCCGGCAATCCTCGACGTGATCTTCTCCTGGTTCGAGAAAGGGTCCCTGGATCGGGAGCGGGCGGTGGCCCGCAGTCGCGACGCCGAGATCACCGACACCGTGGTGGAGCGGCACCAGGCTTTCCTGGCCCGTCGCGATGTCACCGGCGCGGCCTGCTCGGCGACCGCCTCGGCCGGATCGGGCGTCATCAGTTGGTGGGTGCAGTTCCGTCGTGCGGGCGGTGCCGGACCGGCTGCCAAGGGTGACCCCTGCCAGGACGCCAAGAAGCTCCTCTCGGCCACTCTGCAATCGGAACTCTGACCCGTGACGCATCGCTGCCTCGCCATGAGGTACCTCGTCGGTTTCGCAGCCGCAGTGGCATTGCTGACCGCGTGCGGTCCGACGGATACGTCGCCGGCTCCCGGGCCCGCGGCCCCCGGCGGCGGTTTCCATGGCGTGGACTGCAACGGGGTCACCGACGCCGATATCGCCGATGCCGTCGGATCATCGATGTTCACCAAGGCTGTGGTCAGCGACAACGGGTGCTTCTGGCAGGAGAATTCGGTGCTGGGCACGTTCGGTGCCGGCATGGGCATCTCCACGTGGTGGTACCGGGGTAGCGACATGGACACCGAACGGACGCTGGAGACCCGGGCCGGACGCACGCTCACCGAGTTGTCGATCGACGGGAACAAGGGCTTCCGGGCGGCCGACGCAAATGTGTGCAGCATCTACGTGGCCAAAGGCGAAGACGTCATCACGTGGTCGATCCAGACGATGAATCCGGCCACGCTGCCCGATCTGTGTCAGGTCATCGAGAAACTCGCCCGGCTCAGTCAGGGCCGGGTCAACTGATCTGCGCTGTCTGAGGGGCTACAGTTTCACGGCGACCCCAACGGTGGGGTCGATCACATCGACTCGAAGGCAGTACCTACATGTCAGCTCGGCCGGAGCCACAGGCGGCTGGCACTCGACGTTCTCCGTCACGGCCGGCACGGACGACGAAGCTCAGCCGTGACGCGATTGTCAATGCGGCGTTGACGTTCCTGGACCGCGAGGGTTGGGACGCGCTGACCATCAATGCCCTGGCCAACCAGCTCGGCACGAAGGGCCCGTCGCTCTACAACCACGTGGACAGCCTGGACGACCTGCGACGCACGGTCCGGATGCGCGTGATCGACGACATCATCGAGATGCTCAACACCGTCGGTTCCGGCCGCACGCGTGACGATGCCGTGTCCGTGATGGCCAGTGCCTATCGCAGCTACGCCCACCACCATCCGGGTCGCTACTCGGCCTTCACCCGGATGCCGTTCGGCGGTGACGATCCGGAGTACTCGGCTGCCACCAGGAACGCGGCCGGACCGGTCATCCAGGTGCTGACGTCTTACGGGCTGGAAGGCGAGGATGCCTTCTACGCCGCACTGCAGTTCTGGTCGGCTCTGCACGGCTTCGTACTGCTGGAAATGACGGGTGTCATGGACGATATCGACACCGATGCGGTATTCACCGATATGCTGCGACGACTGGCCGCCGGTATGGGGCAGCGAGAGTCGTAGCGTCTGACCTGGGAATAGGTCGTCGTGAGCGGGTTTGGTTCGGCGAGGCCAGCCCTGGTATCGTGGTAGATCGTGCCTGGCCGGAAGACGCCTGCGGCTGAGTGTTTCGCAAGCGTGCCCGCACGCCGGGCCAATCTGCATGTCTAACACGCATCGGAATTCCACCGGTGTAAGCACGTGCGACACGCCCGGACGCGGGGTACGCGGCCGGGGGATAACTGCAGTACAGAGACTTAGAACAGTAGAGAGCAACACAGAGAAAGCCGGTACATGCCAACCATCAACCAGCTGGTCCGCAAGGGTCGCCGCGACAAGGTCGCGAAGGTCAAGACCGCGGCCCTCAAGGGCAGCCCGCAGCGCCGTGGCGTGTGCACCCGCGTGTACACCACCACCCCGAAGAAGCCGAACTCGGCGCTTCGCAAGGTCGCGCGCGTCAAGCTGACCAGTGGGGTTGAGGTCACCGCCTACATCCCCGGTGAAGGCCACAACCTGCAGGAGCACTCGATGGTGCTGGTGCGCGGCGGTCGTGTGAAGGACCTTCCGGGTGTCCGTTACAAGATCATCCGCGGGTCGCTGGACACCCAGGGCGTCAAGAACCGCAAGCAGGCCCGTAGCCGCTACGGCGCCAAGAAGGAGAAGAGCTGATGCCGCGCAAGGGTCCCGCGCCGAAGCGTCCGTTGGTCAACGATCCGGTCTACGGGTCGCAGCTGGTCACCCAGCTGGTCAACAAGGTTCTGCTGGACGGCAAGAAGTCACTGGCGGAGCGCATTGTCTACGGTGCGCTGGAGCAGGCTCGCGACAAGACCGGCACCGATCCGGTCGTCACCCTCAAGCGTGCGCTCGACAACGTCAAGCCCGCCCTCGAGGTGCGTAGCCGCCGCGTCGGTGGTGCCACCTACCAGGTTCCGGTCGAGGTTCGCCCCGATCGCTCCACCACCCTGGCTCTGCGTTGGCTGGTCAGCTTCTCCAAGGCCCGTCGTGAGAAGACCATGATCGAGCGCCTCGCCAACGAGATCCTGGATGCGAGCAACGGTCTGGGTGCAGCTGTGAAGCGCCGTGAGGACACTCACAAGATGGCCGAAGCGAACCGGGCTTTCGCGCACTACCGCTGGTGATACCCGCGCCCGGCATCCAGCGTCGGGTGCCGGTACGCGCGCAATCGAACACCTAATCAAGCAAGCGAAAGAGTTGGGAAGACTTCCGTGGCACAGGACGTGCTGACTGACCTGAACAAGGTCCGCAACATCGGCATCATGGCGCACATCGACGCCGGCAAGACGACGACGACAGAGCGCATCCTCTATTACACCGGCGTCAACTACAAGATCGGTGAGACGCACGACGGTGCCTCCACCACCGACTGGATGGAGCAGGAGCAGGAGCGTGGTATCACCATCACCTCCGCAGCCGTCACCTGCTTCTGGAACAACAACCAGATCAACATCATCGACACCCCCGGGCACGTCGACTTCACCGTTGAGGTGGAGCGCAGCCTGCGTGTGCTCGACGGTGCCGTTGCCGTCTTCGACGGCAAGGAGGGTGTTGAGCCCCAGTCCGAGCAGGTGTGGCGTCAGGCCGACAAGTACGACGTGCCCCGGATCTGCTTCGTCAACAAGATGGACAAGCTCGGCGCGGACTTCTACTTCACCGTGCAGACCATCAAGGACCGCCTCGGCGCCAAGCCGCTGGTGATCCAGCTGCCGATCGGTGCCGAGAACGACTTCGAGGGCATCATCGACCTGGTCGAGATGAACGCCAAGGTGTGGCGCGGCGAGACCAAGCTCGGTGAGAGCTACGAGACCGTCGAGATCCCCGCGGATCTGGCCGACAAGGCCGCCGAGTACCGCAGCGAGCTGATGGACACGGTCGCCGAGACCGACGAGGCGCTTCTGGAGAAGTACCTGGGCGGCGAAGAGCTCACGATCGACGAGATCAAGGGCGCCATCCGCAAGCTGACCGTGGCCAGCGAGCTGTACCCGGTGCTGTGTGGCAGCGCGTTCAAGAACAAGGGTGTGCAGCCGATGCTGGACGCCGTCATCGACTACCTCCCGTCGCCGCTGGATGTCGAGTCCGTCAAGGGCCACGTCCCCGGCAAGGAGGACGAAGAGGTTCTGCGCAAGCCGTCCACCGACGAGCCGTTCGCCGCACTGGCGTTCAAGATCGCCGTGCACCCCTTCTTCGGCAAGCTCACCTACGTCCGCGTGTACTCGGGCAAGGTCGAGTCCGGTGCGCAGGTCATCAACGCGACCAAGGGCAAGAAGGAGCGGCTGGGCAAGCTGTTCCAGATGCACGCCAACAAGGAGAACCCGGTCGAGTCGGCCTCCGCTGGTCACATTTACGCCGTGATCGGCCTGAAGGACACCACCACCGGCGATACCCTGTGCGATCCGAACCAGCAGGTCGTGCTGGAGTCGATGACCTTCCCCGATCCGGTGATCGAGGTGGCCATCGAGCCCAAGACCAAGAGTGACCAGGAGAAGCTGGGCACCGCGATCCAGAAGCTCGCCGAAGAGGATCCGACCTTCAAGGTGCACCTGGACCAGGAGACCGGCCAGACCGTCATCGGCGGTATGGGCGAGCTGCACCTGGACATCCTGGTGGACCGCATGCGTCGCGAGTTCAAGGTTGAGGCCAACGTCGGTAAGCCCCAGGTGGCCTACCGTGAGACCATCCGCCGCAAGGTGGAGAAGGTCGAGTTCACCCACAAGAAGCAGACGGGTGGCTCCGGCCAGTTCGCGAAGGTGCTCATCGACCTGGAGCCGTTCATCGGCGAGGACGGTGCCACCTACGAGTTCGAGAACAAGGTCACCGGTGGCCGCATCCCGCGCGAGTACATCCCTTCGGTGGATGCCGGTGCGCAGGACGCCATGCAGTACGGCGTGTTGGCCGGCTACCCGCTGGTGAACATCAAGGTGACGCTGCTTGACGGCGCCTACCACGAGGTCGACTCCTCGGAAATGGCGTTCAAGGTGGCGGGTTCGCAGGTGCTGAAGAAGGCCGCCCAGGCGGCCCAGCCGGTCATCCTGGAACCCATCATGGCTGTCGAGGTCACGACGCCCGAGGACTACATGGGTGACGTGATCGGCGACCTGAACTCCCGCCGTGGTCAGATCCAGGCCATGGAGGAGCGCAGCGGTGCGCGTGTCGTCAAGGCGCAGGTGCCGCTGTCGGAGATGTTCGGCTACGTCGGCGACCTTCGGTCGAAGACCCAGGGCCGGGCTAACTACTCCATGGTGTTCGACTCGTACGCCGAGGTTCCGGCGAACGTGTCGAAGGAGATCATCGCGAAGGCGACGGGTCAGTAAGCTCGTCGCGGCAACTGCCGCGGCTCACAACTGAACACATCATCATTGCTTTAACCAAAGCACCAACAAGTCCAGGAGGACACCACAGTGGCGAAGGCGAAGTTCGAGCGGACGAAGCCGCACGTCAACATCGGGACCATCGGTCACGTTGACCACGGCAAGACGACGCTGACTGCAGCAATCACCAAGGTTCTGCACGACAAGTACCCCGATTTGAACGAGTCGCGCGCATTCGACCAGATCGACAATGCGCCTGAAGAGCGTCAGCGCGGCATCACGATCAACATCTCCCACGTGGAGTACCAGACCGAGAAGCGGCACTACGCCCACGTGGACGCCCCCGGTCACGCCGACTACATCAAGAACATGATCACCGGTGCCGCCCAGATGGACGGCGCGATCCTGGTGGTCGCCGCGACCGACGGCCCGATGCCGCAGACCCGCGAGCACGTGCTGCTGGGCCGTCAGGTGGGTGTGCCCTACATCCTCGTGGCGCTGAACAAGTCGGACATGGTCGACGACGAGGAGCTCCTCGAGCTCGTCGAGATGGAGGTCCGCGAACTGCTGGCCGCCCAGGAGTTCGACGAGGATGCCCCGGTTATCCGCGTCTCCGCGCTGAAGGCGCTCGAGGGCGACCCGAAGTGGGTCAAGTCGGTCGAGGACCTCATGGAGGCCGTCGACGAGTCGATCCCGGACCCGGTTCGTGAGACCGACAAGCCGTTCCTGATGCCCGTCGAGGACGTCTTCACCATCACCGGTCGTGGCACCGTGGTGACCGGTCGCGTCGAGCGTGGCGTGATCAACGTCAACGAAGAGGTCGAGATCGTCGGCATCCGCCCGACCACGACCAAGACCACCGTCACCGGTGTGGAGATGTTCCGCAAGCTGCTCGACCAGGGCCAGGCGGGCGACAACGTCGGTCTGCTGGTTCGTGGCATCAAGCGCGAGGACGTCGAGCGTGGCCAGGTTGTGGTCAAGCCCGGCACCACCACCCCGCACACCGAGTTCGAGGGCAGCGTCTACATCCTGTCCAAGGACGAGGGTGGCCGCCACACGCCGTTCTTCAACAACTACCGTCCGCAGTTCTACTTCCGTACCACGGACGTGACCGGCGTGGTGACCCTTCCTGAGGGCACCGAGATGGTGATGCCCGGTGACAACACCGACATCTCCGTCAAGCTGATCCAGCCCGTCGCCATGGACGAGGGCCTGCGCTTCGCGATCCGCGAGGGTGGCCGTACCGTCGGCGCCGGCCGCGTTACCAAGATCATCAAGTGATCTAGCTACGCCAAAACAAGAGCGGCGCTCACCTTCGGGTGAGCGCCGTTTTTGTATTTCCGGTGTGTTCTTGCTGGGTCCGGTGTAACGGCTGTGATAGGTGAGACGATCTTCATTGCATAGGTGAGCTACACGGGTTGGGGACGGACATGGTGCGACGGATATGGGCATTGGCCTCGGTGGCTTCGGCTGTCGTGCTGGCCGGGACGGCGGTCGGATTTGCGGCGGGCGTGGCGCAGGCAGCGCCGGGATGCCCGGACGTGCACTGGATCGGCGTGGCCGGTTCGGGTGAGCGTGACGATCCGACGGTTGACGCCGGCATGGGCCGGGTGGTCTACAACTCCCTGCGCGATCTGTCTCAGTGGGTGCAGCAGGACGGTCGGACGATGACGGCCGAGGCGGTGGCCTACCCGGCGGCGCCGGTGCCGGCGGACGGCGATCTGCTGGGCTGGGGCGGTTTCATGAGCAGTGTCGACGCCGGGGTGGCGGCGCTGGGGAACCAATACGCGGCGTTCACCCAGCAGTGCCCGTCCAGCGAGGTCGTACTGGCCGGCTATTCGCAGGGCGCGATGGTGGTCCACCGCAACCTGGCCGGGTTGGCGGGCAGCCCGAATCTGGCGGCGGCGCTGTTGGTCGCCGACGGTGACCGCCTGCCGGCCGATCCCACCGTGAACCTGGGCACGGCCACCGCGGTGAGCACCAGGAAGGGTGTCGCGCAGGACTGGCCGATCCTGGCCCATGCCCCGGGCCCGATGTCGCCCTCTGTCGGCAGTCGCACGATCAGCGTGTGCGATCGCGGTGACGCGGTCTGTGACTACGATTCGGACGCCGAAGAGGTGACGGCGACCGCGATCGCCGTGCACACCAGCTATGCCCGTTCGAGCGGCGGTGGCTACCGCTGGACCTGGCCGCTGTACCGGATGCTGGGCCCGTCACCGATGCAGCAGCAGACCGTGCCGGTGGGCGGGTCGACGGATGGAGTCGTTCACTCCTGATCTCGGCGGCTGTTGGCGCTAATCTGATGGCGCCCAACCGACGGCAGGAGCCTGCGATGTCCACTTTCTGGCGGTACGTACGCATTCAGGCCTTCGTGTTGATGTGTGGCATCGTCGGCCCCATCTTCCTGGTCATCTACTTCGTCGCGGGCGGCGATCCGATGATGAAGTGGATGTTCTGGCTCGGCTTGTTGATCACCGCGATCGACATCCTGATCGCTCTGGGGATCACAGCCGCCGGGTCGAAATCGGCGGCGCAGAACGAGAAACTCGAACAGGTCGGCGTGCTGGCTCTGGCCCAGGTCACCGGCATCCACGAGACCGGCACCCGCATCAACGAGCAGCCTTTGGTGAAGCTGGACCTGCAGATCTCGGGACCCGGCATCGCGCCGTTCGCCAGTCAGGATCGCGTGCTGGCCTCGGTGTCGCGGCTTCCGATGATCACCAACCGCAAACTGGTAGCCCTGGTGGACCCGACCACCAACGAGTACCGGATCGATTGGGAGAGAAGCAGTCTGGTCAGCGGTCTGATGCCCGCGACGTTCACGATCGCGGAGGAGAACAAGACCTACGACCTCACCGGTCAGTCCGGCCCGCTGATGGAGATACTGCAGATCCTCAAGTCTCACGGCATCGCCATCAACAACATGGTCGATCTGCGGACCAACCCGGCGGCCCGCGAGCAGGTTCAGGCCGTCGTGCGGCGCGCGGCCGCGCAACAGGCACCGGCACCGGCACCTGCGCCTTCGGCTGCCGCGCCTGCGGCAGCCCCGTTCTTGGCTCCGCCGGCCCCGTCGACCGCTCAACGCCTTCAGGAACTGGAGACCCTGCGTGCCACCGGTGCCGTCAGCGAGGAGGAGTACGCGGCCAAACGACAGCAGATCATCTCCGATCTCTGATCTGGCGGTGGATGAGCCCGCGCGGGCCCCGGTGACCAGCACCGATCGGCGGCCTTCCCACTGATCGGTATCGGCCAGGAACACGTTCTACTTCTGCTGTTAGCCTGTGGCGAGGCTCACTGAAAGGACCCCGGGATGGCGGCAGGTAACGGAACACTGGAAGGTCGAGTGGCATTCGTCACCGGCGCTGCACGCGGACAGGGGCGTGCGCACGCGGTGCGGTTGGCCAACGAGGGTGCCGACATCATCGCGATCGATGTCTGCCGACCCGTCGACGGCACGATCACCTATCCGGCCGCGACATCGGAGGAGCTGGCCGAGACCGTCGCCGCCGTGGAGGCCGCGGGCCGCAAGGTGCTCGCTCGCGAGGTCGACATCCGCGACCTGGCGGCCCAGCAGCAGGTGGTGGCCGACGGCGTCGAGCAGTTCGGCCGGCTGGACATCGTGGTGGCCAACGCCGGTGTACTCAGCTGGGGCCGGTTGTGGGAGCTGAGCCCCGAGCAGTTCGACACCGTCATCGACGTGAACCTCAACGGCACCTGGCGGACCATCCGGGCCGCGGTGCCCGCAATGATCGAGGCAGGCAACGGTGGATCGATCATCATCGTCAGCTCCTCGGCCGGTGTGAAAGCCACCCCGGGCAACGGTCACTACGCCGCCTCCAAACACGGGCTGGTCGCGCTGACCAACACACTGGCTCTCGAGGTGGGCGAGTTCGGCATCCGCGTCAACTCGATCCATCCCTACTCGATCGACACTCCGATGATCGAGCCGGAGGCCATGGCCGAGATCTTCTCCAAGTTCCCGAGCTTCCTGCACAGCTTCGCCCCGATGCCGTATCACAAGGTGACCGACGGCAAGAACGAGGGACTCGCGGCGTTCATGGCGCCTGAAGAGGTCGCCGACGTGGTGGCCTGGCTGGCCGGTGACGGCTCGGCCACCCTGTCGGGCAGCCAGATCGCCGTGGACCGCGGCGTGCTCAAGTACTGATCTTCACGCGAGCAGTCTCCCGCAAGCGGGAGGCCTCAACAAAACTGCCCATTTCCCTACGGAAATGGGCAGTTTTGCTTCTGCTTGCCGGTCAGCCCGGCAGGACCAGGACCGGAACCGGGCTGTGCCGCAGGATCTTTGACCCGTGCGAGCCCAGGAAAACCCGGGCGACCGCGCCGCCGGGTGAGGTTCCGATCGCCAGGATCTCGCCCTCGATCCAGTCGATGGCGTCGATCGCCTCGCTCCAGTCGTTGCCGGTGACAACCTTCAGATCGACGTCGTCGCCGATCACCTTCTCGTCTCTGAGCCGGATCATCGCCTGCCGGGCCTGTTTCACCCACTCCTGCAGGATCGCGTCCTCGGCATGCAGCCCGACGGTCGGTGGGTACATGTTGCGTCCCCGCACTGCGAATGTCACCAGGCGCATCGGCGTAGCCAGTCGCCGGCTCAGATCGGCGACCTGCTGAACCACCGCCACCGCTTCGAGCGAGCCGGGGTAGGCACACGTGATGCGCGCCAGTGCACCAGATTTCGGCCGACGGTACCCGCGCGGGCTGATCGCCAACGGAACCGGGCAGCAGTGCAGCAGCCGGTCGGCGGTCGAGCCGACTACCACCTGGCCCAATCGGCCTTCAGCTGCCGAGCCGAGGATGAGCAGCTCGGCGTCCAGTTCGGCGACGGCGTCGAGCAGTCCGCTGGAAACCGACCGGTGCGCGAACTTGTGGAAGCTGACGTCGAGTCGATCGTCGAGTGCGGACACGTGTTGCCGCGCCTGCTCGGCCGATGAGGCTGCCAACTGTGCTGCGTACTCGGCATATTCGGCGTCGACGCGGGCGGGGGACGGGTTCAGCCACGGTCGCGGTACGACGGTGGCCACGGCCAGTGAGGTGTTCAGGGTGCGGGCCGCGCCGACTGCGAGGTGCAGTGCCGACGCTCCGCCCTTGCCGGGCAGATACCCGACGACGACGGTCATCGGCTGTCCTCGGTTCCGGGCGTGGTCATCACGTCGTCCTCACCGGCCGCCGCACCTGGGATGTAGCCGTCACCGCCGTCGTTCAATGCGCTGTGATGGCGGCTCCACAGCAGATAGAACGCCAGGACGAAGGCGACCCAGAGGCTGAACCAGAGCCAGGTGATGTGCGGCAGGCCGTAGAGCACGAACAGGCAGGCCATCACCGAAAGGACCGGTGTCACCGGGTAACCGGGAACCTTGAAGGCCCGCGGAAGGTCCGGTTCGCGCACCCGCAGGATGATCACCCCGATCGACACCACGATGAATGCCACCAGGGTGCCGATCGACACCAGGTCCCACAGGTAGTCCAGCGGCACCAATCCGGCCAGGGTGCCGGTCACCGCGGCGACCACGAGGGTGTTGTTCACCGGAGTCATGGTGCGCGGGTTCACCTTTGCGAACATCGGCGGCAGCAGGCCGTCGCGTCCCATCGCGAACAGGATGCGGGTCTGGCCGTACATCACCACCAGGGTCACCGAGAAGATCGAGATCACCGCACCCATGGCCAGCACGGTGCTGGCCCAGGTCTGGCCGTGCAGGATGTTGGTGAGCATCACCGACAATCCGGCCTCGGACTGCTCGTCGGACCCGAACTCGTCGGCGGACTGCGTGCCCAGCCCGGCGAATGCCACCAGGATGTAGATGCTGGTGACGACGATCAGTGCCCCGAGGATCGCCCGCGGCATGGTCTTTTGCGGGTTCTTCACCTCGTCGCCTGCGGTGGACACCGCGTCCAGGCCGATGAACGTGAAGAAGATGGTGCTGGCCGCGGCGGTGATGCCGGTGAATCCCTTCTCCCAGAATCCGGCGAAGTGATCGGTGGTGAACGCGGTTAATGCGATGGCGACGAACATGCCGAGCACACACAGCTTGAGCAGCACCATCACGGTGTTGACCGCGGCGGACTCGCTGGCGCCGCGGATCAGCAGGAGCGCACACATGACGATCAGGACCGTCGCCGGCAGGTTGATCAGCCCGGGGTTGTCGCCCCACGGGGCCGCGGACAGGGCGTGCGGCAGCCGCCAGCCGAAGAGGTTGTCGAGCAGTTGATTGAGATAGCCGCTCCAGCCGACCGCGGTGGCCGACATCGATACTCCGTATTCGAGGAGTAGGCAGGCGGCGACGCCCATCGCGATGAACTCGCCCATGGTGGTGTAGGCATACGAGTAGGTGGACCCCGAAACCGGTACGGCCGCTGCCATTTCCGCGTAGCAGATGGCTGACAGCCCCGCTGCGATGCCGGCCACCAGGAATGACACCAGCACTGCCGGACCGGCTTTGGGGACGGCCTGCTGCAGCACGATGAAGATGCCGGTGCCGACGGTGGCCCCGACGCCGAACAGCGTCAGCTGGAATGTGCCGATACTTCGTTTGAGGTGGTCGGACGCGCCGTGGGCGACAGGTGCTCCGATGACCGGCCTGCGCCGCAACATCTGGCTGGTCAGGTTGTTGGCTGGGGCGGACATGGTGCCTCCTTGCGACCGGTCAACCGATTATCGGCGCGCCTCGGCCAGGGTGTCAGCGAATCGGTCAACGGCCCAGTCGAGCTCGTCGGCGGTCACCACAAGGGGTGGGGCGAACCGCAGCGTCGATCCGTGGGTGTCCTTCACCAGCACACCACGCTCGGCCAGCGCCAGACCGAACTGCTTGCCGGTGCCCAGACTCGGGTCGATGTCGACTCCTGCCCACAGGCCCAGGCCACGCACGGCCGTCACCCCGTGCCCGATCAGCCCGGTGAGCCGGTTGTGCAGATGTTCCCCGAGTTGGGTTGAACGGAGCTGGAATTCGCCGCGGCTCAGCATTCCCACCACTGTGGTGCCGATGGCCGTTGCCAGGGGGTTGCCACCGAAGGTCGAGCCGTGTTCGCCGGGGTGCAGCACGCCGAGGACATCGCGGTCGGCAACGACCGCGGACAACGGCACCACGCCGCCGCCGAGGGCCTTGCCGAGCAGGTACACGTCGGGAACCACACCCCAGTGCTCGCAGGCGAAGGTTCGTCCGGTGCGGGCCAGACCGGACTGGATCTCGTCGGCGATCATCAGCACGTTGTTGCGGGTACAGATGTCGCGGACACGCGGAAGGTAGTCGGCGGGCGGGACGATGATGCCCGCCTCTCCTTGAATCGGTTCGATCAGGACGGCGGCCGTGTTCTCGTCGATCGCTTCGGCCAGCGCTCGATGGTCGCCGAAGGGCACCGAGCGGAAGCCGGGCGTGTAGGGCCCGAAGCCGCGGCGGGCGGTGTCGTCGTCGGAGAAGCTGATGATGGTGGTGGTGCGACCGTGGAAGTTGTTGTGCGCTACGACAATGTTCGAGCTGTCGGCTTTCACGCCCTTGACGTCGGTGCCCCACTTGCGGGCCACCTTGATGCCGCTCTCCACGGCCTCGGCGCCGCTGTTCATCGGCAGCACCATGTCTTTCGCGCACAGCCCGGCCAGTGCCTCGGCGAATGGCCCGAGCCGGTCGGAGTGAAAGGCGCGGCTCACCAGTGTCAGCCGGTCCAGTTGGGCGTGGGCGGTGGCGATGATCTCCGGGTTGCGGTGACCGAAGTTGACGGCCGAATAGGCGGCCAGGCAATCGAGATAGCGGCGGCCCGTCACATCGGTGATCCAGGCGCCTTCGGCGCTTTCGGCGACCACGGGCAGTGGTGAGTAGTTGTGGGCGACATGGCGATCGTCGAGCATGATCGCGGCGGCGGTCGCAGGGTCCGGGGTGGCCGGGCTGTCCACTCTGTCCAGCATGGTCATCGATACCGCTCCAGGGTGCAGCATTTGACGGATCCGCCGCCTTTGAGGAGTTCGGACAGGTCGACGCCGATCGGCTCGAAGCCGGCCCGGCACAGCTGGGCGGCGAATCCGGTGGCGGCGGCGGGCATCACGACGTGCCGACCGTCGGACACCACGTTGAGGCCGAGGACGAAGGCGTCGGCGGAGCCCACTTCGATCGCGTCGCCGAACAGTTCGGTCAGACGCTTTCGGGCCTCGGTACTGAAGGCCGGGGGATGGTAGGCGATGGTCGAATCGTCGAGTACGGCCAGCGCGGTATCGAGGTGATAGAAGCGCGGGTCGACGAGTTCCAGGCTGATCACGTCGAGCCCGGTAGCGGCCGCGATCTCCGCGTGGGCGCGTCGGTCGGTGCGAAAACCATATCCGGCCAACAAGGTTGACCCGACGAGCAGCAGGTCGCCCTGGCCCTCGTTGACGTGATCGGTGAACACGATCCGGTAGCCGGCGGCGGTCATCCACTCGGCGTAGGCATCGGCCTCACCGGCGCGCTGCGGGTAGGCGAAGCGGGCGACCACCGCGGTGTCCCCGGCGAGGAAGCCGCCGTTGGCGGCGTAGACCATGTCGGGCAGACCGGCGCGCGGGGCCACCAGGTCGACGGTGTGGCCCAGGCCGGCGTAGACCTGGCGCAGCGTTTCCCACTGTGACAGTGCGAGCGCGGTGTCCACCGGGGTGGCGGTGTCCATCCACGGGTTGATGGCGTATTCGACGGTGAAGTACTGCGGGGCGGTCATGGCGTAGTGGCGGTTGGTCGCGGTCCGCGCGGGTGGCACTGCGGTCCGGGTGGGTGCCGCGACCCTGGATGTGGGCGCAGTCTCAGGCATGACTTCGTCGGAAATCGTCATGATTCGACGATATGAAGCGGCCTTGACGCAATCAATCGCTTCTTGTTGCGTCTATGGCAGGGATATATTGCACGAAACGCCATATTGCGGCGGTTTGTTGCGTGGAGGTCGACATGGAGCGTCTGGACGACACCGACGAGCGGATCCTGGCCGAACTCACCGAGAACGCCAGGGCGACATTCGCCGAGATCGGACAGTGCGTGAACCTGTCTGCTCCTGCGGTGAAGCGCCGGGTGGACCGGATGGTGTCCGACGGGGTGATCCGGGGCTTCACCACCGTGATCGACCGCAACGTGCTGGGGTGGCGCACCGAGGCTTACGTGCAGGTGTTCTGCCAGGGCACGATCGCCCCGGATCAGTTGCGCGCGGCCTGGATCGACATTCCCGAGGTGGTCAGTGCGGCCACGGTCACCGGTACCGCCGACGCGATCCTGCATGTGCTGGCACGCGACATGCGCCACCTCGAAGAGGCGCTGGAACGCATCCGCTCGACGGCCCGGATCGAGCGCAGCGAGAGCATCGTGGTGCTGACCAATGTCATCGACCGGGGCCGGTCGTGACGTAGGTCATCGGCCTGCGCAAACGTAGGGTGCCCTACAACGTTTAACCCCGATCGTGTAAAAACCCCACGTGACTACTTCAACGGGATCAGCAGCGGGCATCGTCATCGTCGGCGGCGGCCTGGCTGCGGCCCGGACGGCCGAACAGCTGCGCCGGTCGGAGTACGGCGGGCCCATCACGATCGTCAGCGATGAGGACCATCTGCCCTACGATCGGCCGCCGCTGTCCAAGGAGGTGCTGCGCGCCGAGACGGACGACGTCACCCTCAAGCCGGCCGAGTTCTACGCCGAGAACAACATCACGCTGCGGCTCGGCTCCGCCGCCCAGTCGGTGGACACCGCTGCCAAGACGCTGAAGCTGGCCGACGGCAGCGACGTCGCCTACGACGAGCTGATCATCGCGACCGGGCTGGTGCCCAGGCGCATCCGCTCCTTCGGCGACCTGGCCGGAATCCACGTGCTGCGCAACTACGACGAGAGCATGGCGCTGCGGGAGCACGCCGGTAAGGCCCGGCGGGCCGTGGTGGTGGGCGCCGGCTTCATCGGCTGCGAAGTGGCCGCGAGCCTTCGCAAGCTCGGTGTCGAGGTGACGCTGGTGGAGCCGCAGCCGACCCCGCTGGCCTCGGTGCTGGGTGAGCAGATCGGGGCCCTGGTGACCCGGTTGCACCAGGCCGAGGGCGTCGACGTGCGCTGCGGTGTCGGGGTCAGCGAAGTGCGTGGCGCCGACCAGGTCGAGCAGGTCGTGCTGGGCGACGGCACCGAACTCGACGCGGACCTGGTGGTGGTCGGCATCGGTTCGCACCCGGCGGTCGAGTGGCTCGAGGGCAGCGGGATCGCGCTGGACAACGGTGTGGTGTGCGACGAGGTCGGCCGCTCCAGCGCTGCGGGCGTGTGGGCCATCGGCGATGTCGCATCGTGGCGCGACCACGTGGGTGACCAAGCGCGCGTTGAGCATTGGAGCAATGTCGCCGATCAGGCGCGGGCCATGGTGCCGGCGATCCTGGGCCAGGAGGCCTCGCCCGTCGTGTCGGTGCCGTACTTCTGGAGCGATCAGTACGACGTCAAGATCCAGTGCCTCGGTGAGCCCGAGGCCGACGATGTCGTGCACGTGGTCGAGGACGACGGCCGCAAGTTCCTGGCCTTCTACGAGCGCGACGGTGTCGTGGTCGGCGTGGTCGGCGGCGGCATGCCCGGCAAGGTGATGAAGGCCCGCGGCAAGATCGCCGCGGGCGCGCCCATCTCCGACGTCTTGGGCTGATCTTCTCCGCGATTTGGGTGCGTCCGGTAACAGTCAGCGTTACTGGACGCACCCAAATCGCTCTAGACCTGGCCGAGGTAGAACCGGACACCCTGGTCGTCGGTGCATTCGGCCATGAAGCCGTAGTCCTGTCGTGACGGCTGCTGCAGCACGGTGCCGCCTGCCTCGCGGACCCGGGCGACCGCGGCGTCGATATCGGCGACCGTCCACATCGGCACGGTCACGGCCTGCGCGGAGCTACCGGCGACGCCCGACATCGGCTGGCTGCCCTGTACGCCCCAACCGTCGTTGATCCGGCCGGGTTCGAAGGTCCAGAAGAACACCCGGCTGTAGAACTCCTTGAACGCCGTCGAGTCGGGCACCTCGTAGGTGAGGTACGAAAGCTCGCCTGGCCCTGCGCCGTTCAGCTCCGGCCTTGGCGTGCCCGGTGCGGGCATGAACACCGCGAACGGGGTGCCCGCCGGATCGGTGGCGTCGAGCACGGTGCCGAAGTCGAATTCCTGGGTCTGGCCGGGTTGACCGCCGCCGGTGAGGATCGCCTCGCGTGCTCCGTCCAGGTCGGTCACCGCGTAGCAGCAGAACAGGTTGCCTGCGCCCGCGACGCTGAAGATGCCGATGGGCTGTCGCGTGTTGGTGACCTGGCCGGTGGCCGGGTCGTAGGTCCAGCCAAGCACGTGGCCGTAGAAGGCCGCGGCCCGTGCGGCGTCGGGGGCCCACACCGAGACGTATCCGACGTCGCCGTGCTGGATGGGGACCGCGGCTCCGGTCGCAGGCCCGGACAGCATCCAGCGGTGTCCGGATGGGTCGATGATCGCCGCGTTGCGGGTGCCGTAGTTCTCGTACGGTTCCCGCTGGACCTGTGCGCCCAGCGTGCGGGCCCGCTCCAGTGCCGCATCGGTGTCGGGCACCTCCAGCATCAGGCTCACCGAATTGGCATGGGGGGCGGGCGCTTTCAGGCCGATCTCGGGGTATTCGTCGGCCAGGTAGAACACCCCGCCGGCCAGCGCGAGCTCGGCGTGGCCGATACGGCCGTCGTCCATGACGATCGGCTCGCCGACCTGGACGGCACCCAGCGCGTCGATGTACCACGCGATCGCGGCGCGGGCGTCGGGGACCGCCAGGTAGGCCACCACGGCGGAGCGGGTGGGCGCGGCAACATCCGCGGGCTCGTTGAGTTCGGCGATGGCAGTTTCGGTTCCACTCATGTCAACTCCTTCGGTGCGTTCGGGAAGGGTGAGCGCCGATTCCAGCCGCGCGAGCAGCCGGGCGGCGAACGCCGGGTCGGGGGAGACCGGTGGGTCGTCGCCGCTGAGCACGGTCAACGGATCGTGGCTGTTGATCACGACGTCCCTCCCTCCGGTGTCGGGTACTGGGCTCTGAAGGCTCGGCGGGCCCGGACCAGCAGGGCCTCGGTGGCGTGCACCGTGCGCCCGATCAGCTCGGCGCATTCACCCACCGAGCAGTCGTCGAGGTAACGCAGGGCCAGCACGGTGCGGTGCTGTTCGGGCAGCCGGGCCAGAACAGCTTCGGCGACAATGCGATCCAGTTCGGCGTCCCAGTCATCGGCCGGGTCCACCGGTTCGGGCAGTTCGGCCACCGGCACGGTGAACCGGTCGTGGCGGCGGCGGTAGTGGTCGGCGAGTTTGTGCCTGGCCACCCCGATCAACCACGGCACCGAGATCTGCGGCGGCGACGGTCTGCGGGCCGCGTCCATGGCGGCCAAAAACGTCTCCGACGTCAGGTCTTCGGCGGTTCCGCGGTCACCGCAGCGGCGTACGAAGTAGCCGTACACCGCCGGCAGGGCCTCGTCGTAGCACCTCAGCAGCGCCCGCGGAGCGTCTGTTTCGGCGCTCACACCCTTATCGTCGCCGCCGGGCACCACACTCCGACGGTCTTGGGCGAAGTTTTTTCGCCGGAAAACCATTGGCGCCGGTCAGGGGAGTTGCGTCATGGTGGTCGGCGTGGTGGACGTCGAGGTGTTCAAGCGGGACGGGTTCGTCAAGGTCGAACAGGCCGCGCCGGCCGAAATCGCCGCTGCCGCCCGGGATCTGCTCTGGACGCAGATCGGACTGTCTCCGGATGAGCCCGCGTCGTGGGCGAGTGCGGTGGTGTGGACGGCCGATCTGACCGGGGCTGGTCCGTTCCGGCAACTCGTGGACAACGTAGCGCTCACCGATGCCCTCGACGCGATCTGTGGCCGAGGAGGTTGGCTGCCGCGTGGGGCCCTGGGCAACATCCCGGTGCGGTTCCCGGTCGATCCGCCCGCAGAGGACCGAGGCTGGCACGTCGACGCCAACACCCCGCTGCCGGGCGGGGAGTGGGCGGTCAGCGGGCGTCCGCACACCGTGCTGGTGCTGACCCTGCTGTCCGAGGTGGGACCCGACGACGCGCCGACGCGGATCCGGGTGGGTTCGCATCGCGACATCGCCCGGGTGCTCGGGCCCGACCCCGTCGAGTTCATCGAGGCCGGTGCCATGGTGGATGTGGCCAGCCGAGCCTGTCCGGTGGCCCATGCGACGGGCCGACCCGGCGATATGTACGTGCTGCATCCGTTCACCGCGCATGCCGCCGATGTACATCGCGGTCGCGCACCGCGTTTCATGTCGCAGGCGCCGATCATGCTCACCGAGAGGCTCGGTCCGCAGGGCCCGGCGGCACTGGCGGCAGCGTGGGGCGGGTTACTGCGGGGCTAGCCCCTCCAACCCGGGGCGCGCCACTTCGAAGGCCCGGCCGATGGCGTCCGGCAATGCGACGGACTCGTCGGCAAGCCAGTGTTCGTAGGCCGAGAGCGCTACTCCGAGCATCAGCCATCCGACGGTCTGGGGCATCAGGTCCCCGGGGGTCGCGCCGATGCGTTGCGCCACGTAGGTGGCGATGACCTCACGCCATCCGGCGTACATCGTCATCGAATATGCCTGCAGTCCTGCGGTTTCCAGAATGACGCGCATACGCAGGCGGTGTTGGGCCATCTCCTGGGCGTCGTAGGTGTTGAACGACAGCAGTGCTTCGCGCAGAGCATCGGCCAGGGGGATCTCGGAGCTCAGCGCGGCGAGTAGGTCGCGCAGGTGTTGGAGGTGGGCGTCGAAGTCTCCCCAGGGGATGGCGTTCTTGGAGGCGTAGTAGCGGAACAGCGTGCGTCGCGCGATGCCGGCGGCTTTGGCCACGTCGTCGACGCTCACCTCGTCGAAGCCGTGGGCGGCGAACAATGCCAGCGCGACGTCGGTGATGTGGTCCTGTGTGGTGGACGGGCGCCTGCCGACGCGGGGCCCGGATCCCTGCCGCATAAAACCCGCCCTTCCATTTGTGCACTCGATGCCATATTCTTGCGACTCAGGTCACAATTGTCGAGACCCACAGTTACAGGAAAGGTGCGATTCATGGATCAGAACCCGCAGGCCGAAACCGAAACCCAGCTCGTCACCGAGACGCTCGTCGAAGAGGTCTCGATCGACGGCATGTGCGGGGTTTACTGACCGTGTCTACACAGGTTGCCGATACGGCCGGGCACGTCGGCGTCGTCTTCGACCCGAATGTCAGCTGGCGGTTGCACCACCAGGTGGCGGTGCGGCCGGAGCCGTTCGGTGCCCTGCTGTATCACTTCGGAACCCGCAAGCTGTCGTTTCTGAAGAACCGGACGGTCGTCGAGGTGGTCAACTCACTGGCGGACCACCCCGACGCCCGGTCCGCGTGTCGCGCTGTCGGCATAGCCGACTCCGACCAAGGCCCTTACCTGCACGCGCTGAGCGTGCTGGTGTCCTCGAAGATGCTCATCCCCGGGAATCCACAATGACTTCTGTTGCGCCCGCGCGCACGCCTGTTCCAAGGCTCGTCGAGCAGTTCGAACACGGACTCGACGCCCCCATCTGCCTGACCTGGGAGCTCACCTACGCTTGCAACCTGGCGTGTGTGCACTGCCTGTCCTCGTCGGGGAAGCGCGATCCTCGTGAACTGTCCACGCAGCAGTGCAAGGACATCATCGACGAGCTGGAACGCATGCAGGTGTTCTACGTGAACATCGGCGGTGGGGAACCGACTGTACGCCCGGACTTCTGGGAACTCGTCGATTACGCGACCGCCCATCACGTCGGCGTCAAGTTCTCGACCAACGGGGTGCGCATCACGCCCGAGGTGGCCGCGAAACTCGCCGCCAGCGACTACGTCGACGTGCAGATCTCCCTGGACGGCGCCAATGCCGAGGTCAACGACGCGGTGCGCGGCAAGGGCTCGTTCGACATGGCCGTGCGGGCGCTGGAAAACCTTGCCGCCGCGGGCTTTTCGGATGCCAAGATCTCGGTGGTGGTCACCCGCCACAACGTCGATCAGCTCGACGAGTTCAAGGCGTTGGCGGACCGCTACGGTGCCACGCTGCGGATCACGCGCCTGCGTCCGTCGGGCCGTGGCGCCGATGTCTGGGATGAGCTGCACCCGACCCCGGATCAGCAGCGCCAGCTGTACAACTGGTTGGTCGCCCACGGTGAACGGGTGCTTACCGGTGACTCGTTCTTCCACCTGTCGGGGCTGGGTGAGCCCGGTGCACTGGCCGGACTGAACCTGTGCGGTGCCGGCCGGGTGGTGTGCCTGATCGATCCGGTGGGCGACGTCTATGCCTGCCCGTTCGCCATCCACGACAAGTTCCTGGCCGGAAACATTCTGGAAGACACCGGTTTCGGTGCCGGCTTCCAGAACGTCTGGCAGAACTCCCCGCTTTTCCGTGAGCTGCGCGAGCCCCAGTCGGCCGGCGCCTGCAGCGGCTGCGGGCACTACGACGCCTGCCGCGGCGGCTGCATGGCTGCCAAGTTCTTCACCGGTCTGCCGATGGACGGGCCGGATCCCGAGTGTGTCGAAGGCTGGGGCGAGCCGGCCCTGGCGGCCGAGCGCATCAAACCCAAGCCCAGCGGCGATCACTCCCGCGGCACCAAGCAGGGCCCGGTGGCACTGAAGTTGCTGACCAAGCCGCCCGCCCGCATCTGTAACGAAAGTCCGGTGTAACTCCATGGCTCGTGATACCTGGTTCGAGACCGTCGCCATCGCCCAGCAGCGGGCGAAGAAGCGGCTGCCCAAGTCCGCCTACTCGTCGCTGATCTCTGCCAGCGAGAAGGGCGTGACGGTCTCTGACAACGTGGAGTCGTTCGCCGAGCTCGGTTTCGCGCCGCACGTGGTGG
Source organism: Mycolicibacterium peregrinum (assembly GCF_002102345.1). GTDB lineage: Bacteria > Actinomycetota > Actinomycetes > Mycobacteriales > Mycobacteriaceae > Mycobacterium > Mycobacterium peregrinum. The sequence continues at coordinate 80,554 of NZ_LQPP01000030.1, read as the reverse complement.
GTGCAACGGAGAAGCGTGAGATGGCGACAACGGTGATGGGGCAGGACATTTCGATGCCCGTCATCATCTCGCCGACCGGCGTGCAGGCCGTCGACCCCGACGGTGAGGTGGCCGTCGCCCGGGCCGCCGCGGCACGCGGCACGGCCATGGGGCTGTCCTCCTTCGCCAGCAAGCCGATGGAGGAAGTCACCGCCGTCAACGACAAGATCTTCTTCCAGATCTACTGGCTCGGGTCGCGCGACGAGATCGCCGAGCGCGTGCAGCGGGCCAAGGACGCCGGCGCCGTCGGGCTCATCGCCACGACCGACTGGAGCTTCAGCCACGGCCGCGACTGGGGTAGCCCGAAGATCCCGGAGCGAATGGACCTGCGCACGATGCTGCGGATGTCTCCGGAGGTGCTCACCAAGCCGCGCTGGCTGTGGAGCTTCGGTAAGCACCTGCGTCCGCCGGACCTGCGGGTGCCGAACCAGGGTCGCGCCGGCGAGCCGGGGCCGACGTTCTTCGAGGCCTACGGACAGTGGATGGGTACCCCGCCCCCGACCTGGGAGGACATCGCCTGGTTGCGGGAGCAGTGGGGCGGTCCTTTCCTGCTCAAGGGCATGGTGCGCGTTGACGACGCCAAACGTGCCGTGGATGCGGGTGTTTCGGCGATCACGGTGTCCAATCACGGCGGCAACAACCTGGACGGCACGCCCGCGGCGATCCGCTGCCTGCCCGCCATCGCCGACGCGGTGGGGGATCAGGTCGAGGTTTTGCTGGACGGCGGGATCCGCCGGGGTAGCGATGTCGTCAAGGCCGTGGCGCTCGGTGCCCGGGCCGTCATGATCGGCCGCGCCTATCTGTGGGGTCTGGCCGCCAACGGCCAGGCGGGTGTCGAGAACGTGCTGGACATCCTGAGCGGCGGAATCGACTCCGCGCTGCGCGGGTTGGGCAAGTCGTCGATCCACGACCTGACGCCGGAGGACATCCTGGTTCCGGAGGGCTTCACCCGAACCCTCGGCGTGCCGCGCGCCTGACACGCTGACGTTCACCTTGAGGTGCAGCGTGACAGGGGTGGCGGGAGAGGCGTACGTGATGTTCATGACCGGTACCGGGAAAGCTACGGCAAATCAATTGCTGCCTGTGCTCCAACAATTGGCGCATAGTAGGTGAATTGGGCCTACCATCGGCACGTGGCTTTCCCCAGCGGGCTCGGGAACTCAACGTCGAGACAGCTACGCAGCATGTCGCCAATGTTGATCGTCCCAGTGGGCTCTACCGAGCAACATGGTCCGCACCTGCCGCTGGACACCGACACGCGCATCGCCGCCGCGGTCTCGCATGCGCTGGTCGAGCACCTCGATGACGCGTCGCCCGGTGACTGGGTGGTCGCGCCGCCCGTCCACTACGGCGCCAGTGGCGAGCACGAGGGATTCCCCGGCACGGTGTCGATCGGCACCGCGGCCCTGCGGTCGTTGCTGCTGGAGTACGGGCGTTCCGCATTGAGCTGGGCCTCGCGTCTGGTGTTCGTCAATGGCCACGGGGGGAATGTGGAGGCGCTGGCCGCTGCGGTGGCCCTGTTGCGCCAGGAGAGCCGCGACGTCGGCTGGGTCCCGTGCATCGCCGCGGGCGCCGACGCACACGCGGGACATACCGAAACATCTGTATTGCTACATATTTCGCCCGGCGATGTCTGGGCTGACAGCCTGGCTCCCGGGAACACCGCCCCGCTGGCCGAGCTCATGCCGGCCATGCGCAGTGGCGGGATCGCTGCCGTCAGCGAAGTCGGGGTGTTGGGTGACCCGACAACCGCCACGGCTGCCGAGGGGGAGCGTATCTTTGCTGAGATGGTCAACGGCTGCGCCGGTCGGATACGGCGGTGGCAACCGGACCGGAACGGATTGCTGACATGACCGGACCGAGGCTGCCCGACGGTTTTGCCGTACAGGTGGATCGCCGTGTCAAGGTGCTCGGGGCCGGCGCGGCCCTACTCGGCGGGTCGCCGACCCGGTTGCTGCGGCTGGCGCCGACGGCGCAGACCATGCTCAACGGCGGCCGTCTCGAGGTCCACGACGCGCAGAGCGCGCAACTGGCGCGGACTTTGCTCGACGCCACGGTCGCCCATCCCCGTCCGCCCAGTGGTCCGTCCCACCGGGATGTGACGGTCATTATCCCGGTGCGCGACAACGTATCCGGTCTGCACCGGCTCATCTCGGCGTTGCGGGGCCTTCGGGTGATCGTGGTCGACGACGGCTCGGCGGTTCCGGTCTCGCAATCGGAATTCGCCGGGATGCACTGCGACGTGCAGGTGCTCCGGCACTTCCGCAGCAACGGTCCGGCGGCCGCCCGCAACACCGGCCTCGCCGCGACGGAGACCGATTTCGTCGCATTCCTCGACTCGGACGTCGTTCCGCGGCGCGGGTGGCTTGAGGCGTTGCTCGGCCACTTCTGCGACCCGGCCGTGGCGCTGGTCGCGCCCCGCATCGTCGGGCTGCACACCGCCGACAACGTGGTGGCCCGCTACGAGGCGGTGCGTTCGTCCCTGGACCTCGGGGTACGGGAGGCGCCGGTGGTGCCATACGGCCCGGTGTCCTACGTACCCAGCGCGGCGATCATCTGCCGGCGCGCGGCGCTGACCGCGGTGGGCGGCTTCGACGAGACCATGCAGTCCGGCGAGGATGTGGACCTGTGCTGGCGCCTGGTCGAAACCGGGGCCCGCCTGCGGTATGAGCCCATCGCGCTGGTTGCCCATGATCACCGCACAGATCTGCGAGAGTGGTTCAACCGCAAGGCTTTCTACGGCGCTTCGGCAGCACCGTTGACGGTCCGCCATCCGGGCAAGACGGCCCCTGTGGTGATCTCCGGGTGGACACTGATGGTCTGGCTGCTGCTGGCGATGGGGTCGTGTTTCGGCTATCTGGGTTCGGTGGTCATCGCGATCTTCACCGGCCGGCGCATCGCCCGGTCCCTCAGTACGGTCGACACCGAACCCACCGAGGTCGCCGCGGTGACCGCCCGCGGACTGTGGTCGGCGGCTCTGCAGCTGTGTTCGGCGATCTGTCGGCACTACTGGCCCGTCGCCCTCGTCGCCGCCGTGATGTTCCGGCGGGCCAGACACGCGGTCCTGGTGGCCGCGGTGCTGGACGGCGTGGTCGACTGGGCGACCCGGCGTGGCAATGCCGACGACGACACCAAGCCCGTCGGCCTGCTGACCCACATCCTGCTCAAGCGTCTGGACGATCTCGCCTACGGGATCGGCCTGTGGACCGGTGTGGTGCGGGAACGTCAGCTGGGCGCGCTCAAGCCGCAGCTGCGGAGCTAGCCCGAGTTGGAGCGAGACGTCCTGATCGTCGGTGCCGGTAGCGCCGGATCAATTCTGGCCGAACGGCTTTCCGTCGATCCCAGCTGCCATGTGACGGTCGTGGAAGCCGGTCCGGCGCCCAGTGACCCTCGCGTGGCGGCGCAGATCACCGATGCGCTGCGCCTGCCGATCGGGGCTGCCAGTTCGGTGGTTCGCCACTATGCCTCGGTACTGACCGAGCGCCCGCCCCGGCACACCGAGATCATCCGGGGATCGGTGGTGGGTGGCTCCGGTGCGGTCAACGGCGGTTATTTCTGCCGGGGGCTGCCAGGAGACTTCGACCGGTGGGCCGTGCCGGGGTGGGGCTGGGACGACGTATTGCCGCATTTCCGTGCCATCGAGACGGATCTGGATTTCGACACCTCCCTGCATGGCGATGCCGGGCCGATCACGGTCCGCCGGGTGCGCGAATTCGACGGTTGCACAGCATCTTTCGTCGACGCGGCGAAGGATGCCGGATTCGGCTGGATCGATGACCTCAACGGGTCCACCGCCGCGACGGCACTGCCGGCCGGGGTCGGTGCCGTTCCGCTGAACATCAACGGCGGCAACAGGGTTGGTCCGGGTGGCGCCTACCTGCAACCCGCGCTGGGGCGGACCAATCTCCAGCTGGTGACCGACACCCGGGTCCACCGCGTGCTGTTCCGCGCGAACCGGGCTGTCGGAGTGCAGTGCGAAGACGGCGCTGTGCTCAGTGCCGATCGAATTGTGCTGTGTTCTGGAGCAATTGGATCAGCTCACCTGCTGCTGCTGTCAGGCATCGGGCCGGTGGTAGAGCTCGAAGCGCTCGGCATCGAGGTGGTCGCCGATCTTCCGGTCGGCATGCACACCGTGGACCATCCGGAATGGGTGCTGCCGGTTTCCTGGACGCCGAGTCACGACCTGCCGCCGCTGGAGGCCGTGCTCACCACCGACGACGGCATCGAAGTGCGTCCGTACACCGCAGGTTTCTCGGCGATGGTGCATGGGCCGGGGCATGACCCCGCCGAGCTTCCGCACCTCGGGGTGGCCCTGATGCGCCCGCACTCACGGGGCCGGGTGGGGTTGGCATCGGCCGACCCGACGGTGGCACCGGTGATCGAGCATCGTTACGACACGGTGGCCGATGATGTCGACGCTTTGCGCCGGGGGGCGGAACTGGCTCGTGAATTGGTCAGTCACACAGCAGAAGTCGGTGAGGCGTCGTGGTCGACATCGCAGCATCTGGCCGGCACGGCGCCCATGGGCACCGGGGCGCAGGCAGTGCTGGATCCGACCTGCCGGGTGCTGGGCGTCGAGAATCTGTGGGTGGTGGACGGGTCGATCATGCCGGCCATCACCAGCCGCGGCCCACACGCGACCATTGCCATGATCGGTCATCGGGCTGCGGAGTTCCTGGCGACCTGAGCCGCCGGATCCCCCGGAGCTGCTCACCGTCGCGGCCCGGCGCCCAGATCGCGACGAACGCCGCGGCCACTGCGAGCACCGCCGCCATCACCAGCAGAGCTGAGTTGGTGGCGTCGAGGAACGCCTGCTTGGCCAGCTCACCGACGGCCGCACCCTGAGGGCCGAGTTGACCGCCTACGGCGAGGGCTTCGGCCAGTGAGCTCAGGATGGGCTCGCGTACCTCGGCGGGAAGTCCGGCCAGCTTGGGCCCCAGGTGATTCTGGTACTGGGCGGCCAGGATGGAGCCGGCCACCGCGATGCCGACCGCGGCGCCGACCTCCCGGGTGGTGTCGTTGACCGCGGAGGCCACACCCTGTTTCTCATCGGGCACGGCGCCCATGATCGCCGAAGTCGTTGGTGCGGTGCACAATCCCATGCCAGTGCTCATGATGAACAGTGGCCAGGCGTAGTCGACGTAGCTGGAATCCAATTCGAGCAGCCGCATGCACATCAGGCCGGCGGCGATCACCAGGAGGCCGAGCGACACGCACAGCCGCAAACCCAACCGGGGCAGATACCAATGCGTGGTGGCACCGAGCACCAGCACCGGAAGGATCAACGGGCACAGGGCGATTGCGGTCTGAATCGGGCTGTATCCCATGACGAGCTGGATGTACTGCATGCTGACGAAGAAGTACCCGAAGTTCGCGAAGAACAGGAACGTGACGCCCACCGCGCCGGTGGCGAAGTCAGGCTTTCTGAACAACCGGACATCGAGCAGCGGGTGCCGGCTCTTGAGCTGGGCGACGGTGAAGGCAGCGCCCAGGGCGATTCCGCCGGCGATGCAACCCCATACCACCGGGTGCGTCCAACCGCGCATCGGTGCCTCCAGCACCCCGAGTACGAAGACCGCCACCGCCGCGCCGATGAGAAGCGCGCCGAACCAGTCCAGCGGTGTGGCGTCCTCATCCCGGGATGAGGGCACCGTGCAGGTCAGGATGAACAGCCCGACCCCGGCGATGGCGAAGGTTGCGAAGATCGACTGCCATGCCCAGAAGTGCAGCAACCCACCGGTGACGAGAAAGCCGAAGACTGCGCCCGATCCGACGACACCGGCCCAGATCCCAACTGCCTTGTTGCGCTCGGATTTCGGAAATGCCGCGGTGAGCAGGGACAGGGTGGCCGGCATGATGAAGGCGGCGCCGGCCCCGGCCACCGCGCGGGAAATGATCAGGTGAACGGGGTCGTCGAAGAGCAGAGGTGCCGCCGAGGCCAGGATGAAGACCGCGAGCCCGGTCAGCAGGGCACCGCGTCTGCCGTAGCGGTCGCCGATCGCGCCGGCCGGTAGCAGTAGGCAGGCGAGCACCAGGGTGTACCCGTCGATCACCCAGGTGAGTTGGGCCTGGGTGGCCGCGGTCTGACGGGCGATGTCGGGTAGGGCGGCGTTGAGCGCCACCATCGAGGCGATCACGATGGAGACGTCCATGCAGGCCACCGCGAGCAGCCAATATCGCTTCCGGATCGACAGATACGCCAGGCCTGGGTCGATATCCTGGCCAGACTCGACGAGGGTGTCGGACATGCCGTCCTCCTTCGTCGATGAAGTTTCGAGACTAACAGTCTTGGAGCGAGACGGTAAGTCTGTTTTATGGAGGTGTGGGCGCATGTCTGCCGAAAGCCGTGACCCCCGGCCGGCCCGATCCCGGGCCCGGTTGCTCGAGGCAGCCACGACGCTGTTGCGGTCGGGCGGGCCCAGTGCGGTGACGGTCGACGCGGTCACCCGGGCTGCGAACGTGGCCAGGGCGACGTTGTATCGGCACTTCCCGAGCGGAAATGACTTGCTGGCCGCGGCTTTTCGGGCGCTCATTCCGGCGGCGCCGATGCCGCCGGAGGACGGCTCGCTGCGGGACCGGTTGATCGCCCTGGTTCAGGCGCAGGCCGATTCGATTGCCGAGGCTCCGATCAGCATCACCGCGATGTCGTGGCTGGCACTCGGCGGTGACATGGAGCAGTTGCCGTGGCGGACCGATGACAGCGCCGAGGTACGGACCTTGCGTGAGCGGGTGGCCGAGCAGTACGCGTTGCCGTTCGAGGCGATCTTCGACAGTCCCGAGGCGCTCGCCGAACTCGGCGAGGTGGATCGGACGCAGGCCGCCGCGCTACTGCTGGGGCCGATCGTGTTGGGCAAACTCAGCACGCTGGCCGAGTTCGACTACGCCAGGTGCGTGCAGGCCGCGGTGGATGGCTTCCTGGCCACCCACCGGCGGACCGGGCAGTCTCAGCGCAGCGAGTAACGAATCGGCAGGTGTTTGAGTCCACCGACGAACGTGGTCGCGGAAAGCTCTGGCGTTCCTGCCAATTCGATGGAATCCAGCCGACCGAGCAGCTCGGTGAACAAGCTGTTCATCTCCATCCTGGCCAGTGCTGCACCCAGGCAGAAGTGCACGCCGTATCCGAATGCCAGGTGCTTGTTCGGATCCCGGCCGACGTCGAAGCGATGTGGGTTGGCGAAGATCTCTTCGTCACGGTTGCCGGAAACGTAGGCCAGGTAGACGGATTCGCCCTTGGCGATCGGTACGCCGCGCACGGTGGTGTCGGCGGTGGCGGTGCGCATGAACTCCTTGACGGGGGTGGACCACCGGATCATCTCTTCGACCGCGGTGCCCATCAGATCCGGCTGTGCCTTCAGTCTGGCCAGTTGGTCGGGGTTCTCGATGAGTGCATGGAGTCCGCCGGAGATCGCGTCCTTGGTGGTGTCGTGTCCCGCACTGGCGACGATCACGTAGTACGACGCGGTGTCGACGTCGGACAGCGGTTCCCCGTCGATGGAGCCGTTGGCGATGGCCGATGCCAGGTCTTCGGTCGGGTTGGCGCGGCGCGACGCGGTGAGTGTCGAGAAGTAGGCGAAGAAGTCCATCAGCACGGCGAGCTGGTCCTCCAGTGAGCCACCCTCGCGCTTGTACTCGTCGTCGTCGCCTCCGAACATCTCCTGGGTCAGCATGTGCATGCGGCCGAAGTCCTCTTCGGGCAGCCCGAGCAGCGACATGATCACGTAGAGCGGGAAGTCGACGGCGATGGCGGTGACGAAGTCGCACTCGGGCCCGATGTCGCGCATCTTGTCGACATAGCGCTTGGCGAGCTCGTCCACCCGGACCTTGAGGTCACGCATTGCCTTGGGGCGGAACCAATCTGCCCCGATGGCCCGAACCTTGCGGTGGTGCGGGTCGTCCATGTGGATCAGTGTGCGCAGGCCCATGCCGGCCTCGAGCTGTTGTTTGGCCAGATCGTCGGCCGCCGCGGTGGCCAGCAGGGGCCGGGGCTCGCTGATGAACAGCTCGTTGTCCCGCTCGATGGCCATGATGTCGGCGTGCTTGGTGATGGCCCAGAACGGCCGGTAGGGCCGGTTGTCGACCCAGGCCACCGGGTTGTTCGCGCGCAGATGGGTCAGCGCGGTGTGCAGGCGTGCATCGTCGGCGTAAGCCGTCGGATCAGCGAGCACCTTCGCGGCGTCGTCCATTGTCGGCGCGCTCATACAGACTCCTCACTGGCAGAACTTGACGGGTGTCAATTGCCACCATATGTGATCGGCGCCACGTAAGGGAGTCGATTATGCCGATCGGCCCCGTACGCTCGCAGCCATGCGGTCCGGGCGTCGCGTCGTCGCGTTGCTGGCAGTGTTGGCCATGCTGGTGGGAGGCTGTGCCCGGGGTGGCGGCCGGGCGGCGACACCCGGCAGTTCAGCTGACGCTCCGCCCGGCCTGGTGCAAGGGCAGGACCCGGCAGTGGTCCGGACCGCAGCCGGAACCTTGCGCGGCACAGTGGTATCCGACCATCGGTTGTTCGCCGGCGTGCCGTACGCCGCCGCGCCGGTGGGCCCCATGCGATTCGCGGCACCGGTCCCCGCACCGGGCTGGCCGGGGGAGCGTGACGCCACCCGCCCGGGTCCGCGGTGCATCCAGGATCCCGATTCCGATCCCGAACGCGGAGCCAACACCGCCGAGGACTGCCTGAACCTGAACGTCTGGACGCCGCCGGTCTCGGAGGAGAAGCGTCCCGTCATGGTCTGGATCCACGGCGGCGCGTTCGCCGGCGGCAGCAGTGGCATCTATGACGCGGGACGGCTGGCCGCGCGCGGCGACATCGTCGTGGTGACGATCAACTACCGCCTCGGCACGCTCGGGTTCCTGGCCCACCCGGCCCTGGGTGGGGGTGGGGACGTCGGCAACTACGGTCTGGCCGACCAGCAGGCGGCGCTGCGCTGGGTGCGCGACAACATCGCCGACTTCGGCGGAGATCCGGAAAAGGTCGCCGTCGCCGGTGAATCCGCGGGCGGCATGTCGGTGTGCGATCACCTCGTGTCACCCGGCTCGGCGGGATTGTTCCGGGCCGCGATCCTGATGAGCGCGCCGTGCCAGGCCCAGGCCGACCTCGCCGCGGCGACCCGCCGCTCGCTCGATTACGCGGCCGCTGCCGGATGCCCCGATGTCGCGGTGGCGGCCACCTGCCTGCGGGCCCTGCCGGTGGACAGTCTGCGGAAACCGGTGTGGTACTTCAATATCGGAAGTGACGAGCTGACCGGTCCGGTCACCGGGTCGACTGTGATTCCGCAGGCCCCGCTGGCCGCGTTCGCCTCAGACCGGGCCGAACCGGTGCCGGTGCTCATCGGCACCACCCGCGATGAGTTCACGCTCTTCGTGGCGTTGCGCTATCTGCGCCTGGGACAGCGCTATGCCGAGGGCGATTATCCGCGGCTGCTGTCCGAGACGTTCGGTGCCGATGCCGCGGCCGTCGGCGCACACTATCCCGTCGATCGGTACGGCGGTGTGGCGCAGGCATATTCGGCGGCGGTCACCGACGGCGAATTCGCCTGTGTGTCGGAGCGGATGGCCGGTGAGCTCTCGCGCACCGGACCGGTCTACGCCTACGAGTTCAACGATCGCTCTGCCCCGGCGCCGGAGGTCATGCGAACGCTGCCCTTCCCGGTCGGAGCCAGCCACTCGCTGGAGCTCCGCTATCTGTTCGACGTCGGTGGGGCACCGCCGTTGGACCCGGCGCAACAGCGACTGTCGGACCAGATGATCGACTACTGGAGCGCCTTCGTGCGCACCGGCGAGCCGGCAGTCGACGGTCAACCGGACTGGCCCGACTACGGTGACGGCCGAATGTCGTTGCAGGCCGACGGCAGTCGCGTCGACAATGGCTACCCAGATGAGCATCAATGCCCGTTCTGGGCTGGGTTGAGGGAGAAGTGAACTCGATGGCGACACCGGATCCGCAGGCCTTCGCCGAGGAATGGGTGCGTGCGTGGAACGCGCACGACGTGGACGCGGTACTCGCGCATTTCCACGACGACGTGGTGTTCAGTTCACCTGTAGCCGCCCGACTCTTCCCCGAGACCGGGGGCGTGGTGCGGGGCAAGGACTCGCTGCGGCACTACTGGACGACGGCGCTGGCCGGCATGCCGGACCTGCATTTCGAGGTGCTGGCGACCTATCGCGGCGAATCGGCCCTGGTGATCCACTACCGCAACCAGAACGGCGGGTTGGTCAACGAGGTGCTGCTGTTCGACGGCGCACTGGTGCGCGAGGGGCACGGCACCTATCTGGACTAGCGCCTAGGCCGGCGTCACCCAGGTGGTGATGTCGGCGTGCACCACCTCGACGCCGTGGCGGTCGGTGATGCTGACCGGCACCACGATGTCGGTGCCTTCGGTGATGGTGGCGAAATCCGGGGGAGCGAGTTCGGCGCGGGCCCGCAGCGAGGTGGTGGCCTTGGCGAGGTACTGCACGTTCATGGCCTTGGGGATCCAGCGGTGCGTCGTCGGCACGGTGGCCTCCATCAGCATGCCCATCGCCATCTCCGCGGCATTGCACGACGCGATGGCGTGCACGGTGTGTAGGTGGTTGTAGACGTAGAACCACTTCGGCACCGTCACCTCGGCCAGTCCCGGTTCCATCCGGACCACGTGGGGGAGGATCGACGCGAAGTAGGGCACCCGGGCCATCGCTGCGGCGGAGAAGGCCCAGCTGCCGCCGGGCAGCGGTGACAACTTCTTCCATGCTCTATAGGTAGCGTTGGGCGTCCTCACGGGAGACTGCGTCATGCGCCATACCTTACTCAAAAGTAAGTTCGGTCGAGTGCTGCCAGGGCCGTCGCGTGCGAAGCGCGGTGGCGGTCCGAAACGGGATCTTCCGCCATGGCGCTACATACGCGGACCGCGTCCGGCCGACGGGTGTCTGAGGCCGGAAAACACTGGGAGATCCGCTAGTTGGAGGCTCGTTGCTGCCGGCCGCGCCGACGGGCCCCGACCTGCTCGATCGCGGATTTGGAGCACGCCCAGATCTAGGGCATACTGTTCGGGTTGCCTTGAGCCGGGTATTCCTGGCCGGGCATCCGACCCGCGCCCCCACGGGCGCATCCGGTCCCAACATTAGATCGCGACTGATTTTCAGGGCGAGAAAATGTGCGCGAAGGCGACACGCCCGACCGCGGGGGCCGGTGGACCACAGACAGGTAAACAGCGGCGGCAAATACTCGGCGCACCCGCGCCGGGGACCAGGCCCGACGGGTTTCGGTGGGTTTTCCCATCGAGGCTTCGATACGGCCGGCCGATGTACGAAGTAGAGGTAGGAGAAGCGTGGCGGGACAGAAGATCCGCATCAGGCTCAAGGCCTACGACCATGAGGCCATTGATGCCTCGGCGCGCAAGATCGTCGAGACGGTCACCCGTACCGGTGCCAGTGTGGTGGGCCCCGTGCCGCTGCCGACCGAGAAGAACGTGTACTGCGTGATTCGGTCGCCGCACAAGTACAAGGACTCGCGGGAGCATTTCGAAATGCGTACCCACAAGCGACTGATCGACATCCTCGACCCGACGCCGAAGACGGTTGACGCGCTCATGCGCATCGATCTGCCGGCCAGTGTCGACGTCAACATCCAGTAGGAGACCCGAGAAAAATGGCTAGAAAAGGCATTTTGGGCACCAAGCTGGGCATGACGCAGGTGTTCGATGAGAACAACAAAGTCGTCCCGGTGACGGTCGTCAAGGCCGGCCCCAACGTGGTGACCCTTATCCGTACCCCCGAGCGCGACGGCTACAGCGCCGTGCAGCTCGCCTATGGCGAGATCAGCCCGCGCAAGGTCAACAAGCCCGTCAGTGGTCAGTACGCCGCCGCGGGTGTGAACCCGCGCCGCCACCTGGCTGAGCTTCGGGTCGACGAGGCTGCTGCCGCCGAGTACGAGGTGGGCCAGGAGCTGACCGCCGAGATCTTCGCCGACGGTGCTTACGTCGACGTGACCGGCACCAGCAAGGGCAAGGGCTTCGCCGGCACCATGAAGCGTCACGGCTTCGCCGGCCAGGGTGCCTCGCACGGTGCCCAGGCAGTGCACCGCCGCCCCGGCTCCATCGGTGGCTGTGCCACCCCGGGCCGCGTGTTCAAGGGCACCCGGATGTCGGGCCGCATGGGCCACGACCGGGTGACCACGCAGAACCTCAAGGTTCACAAGGTCGATGCCGAGAACGGCGTGCTGTTGATCAAGGGCGCCATCCCCGGACGCAACGGTGGTCTGGTGGTTGTCCGCAGCGCAATCAAGCGAGGCGAGAAGTAATGACTCTCAAAATTGATGTGAAGACGCCGGCAGGCAAGAAGGACGGCTCCGTAGAGCTGCCCGCCGCGCTGTTCGACGTCGAGCCGAACATCGCTCTGATGCACCAGGTCGTCAACGCACAGTTGGCCGCCAAGCGCCAGGGCACGCACGCCACCAAGACCCGGGCCATGGTGTCCGGTGGTGGCAAGAAGCCGTACCGCCAGAAGGGCACCGGCCGCGCCCGTCAGGGTTCGACCCGTGCACCGCAGTTCACCGGTGGTGGCGTCGTCCACGGCCCGCAGCCGCGCGACTACAGCCAGCGGACCCCGAAGAAGATGATCGCCGCCGCTCTGCGCGGTGCGCTCTCGGACCGGGCCCGCAACGAGCGCATCCACGCGATCACCGAGCTCGTCGAGGGGCAGACCCCGTCGACCAAGAGCGCCAAGGCGTTCCTGGGCTCGCTGACGGAGAACAAGAAGGTGCTCGTCGTCATCGGTCGTACCGATGAGGTCGGCGCCCGCAGCGTTCGCAACCTGCCTGGTGTGCACGTGATCTCGCCGGATCAGCTCAACACCTACGACGTGCTCAATGCCGACGACCTGGTGTTCAGCGTCGAGGCGCTGAACGCGTACATCAGCGCGAACACCAAGGACGACAAAGAAGGAGCGTCGGTCTGATGGCAACGATTACAGACCCCCGCGACATCATCTTGGCCCCGGTCATCTCGGAGAAGTCGTACGGGCTGATCGAGGACAACGTGTACACGTTCGTCGTGCACCCGGACTCGAACAAGACGCAGATCAAGATCGCTATCGAGAAGATCTTCGACGTCAAGGTGAGCTCGGTGAACACCGCCAACCGGCAGGGCAAGCGCAAGCGCACCCGCTCGGGCTTCGGTAAGCGCAAGGACACCAAGCGCGCCATCGTGACCCTGGCCGCCGGCAGCAAGCCGATCGAGCTTTTCGGAGCCCCGGCGTAACGCCGGGAACTAAGAGGATTTAACTGATATGGGAATTCGCAAGTACAAGCCGACGACCCCGGGTCGTCGCGGTTCGAGCGTCTCCGATTTCGCCGAGATCACTCGCTCGACTCCGGAGAAGTCGCTCATCCGTCCGCTGCACGGCACCGGTGGGCGTAACGCGCACGGCCGCATCACCACCCGGCACAAGGGTGGCGGCCACAAGCGCGCTTACCGCCTCATCGACTTCCGTCGCCACGACAAGGACGGCGTCAACGCCAAGGTCGCTCACATCGAGTACGACCCGAACCGCACCGCGAACATCGCGCTGCTGCACTACCTGGACGGCGAGAAGCGTTACATCATCGCGCCGCAGGGTCTGAAGCAGGGCGACGTCATCGAGCAGGGGCCGAACGCCGACATCAAGCCCGGCAACAACCTGCCGCTGCGCAACATCCCCGCCGGCACCGTGATCCACGCTGTGGAGCTGCGGCCCGGTGGCGGTGCCAAGCTGGCCCGCTCGGCCGGCGTGAGCATCCAGCTGCTGGGTAAGGAAGGCACCTACGCCTCTCTGCGTATGCCGTCGGGTGAAATCCGTCGCGTCGATGTGCGCTGCCGCGCCACCGTCGGCGAGGTGGGCAACGCCGAGCAGGCCAACATCAACTGGGGCAAGGCCGGCCGTATGCGGTGGAAGGGCAAGCGCCCGACCGTCCGTGGTGTCGTCATGAACCCGGTTGACCACCCGCATGGTGGTGGTGAAGGCAAGACCTCCGGTGGCCGTCACCCGGTCAGCCCGTGGGGCAAGCCCGAGGGCCGCACCCGCAAGCCCAACAAGCCGAGCGACAAGCTCATCGTCCGTCGCCGGCGCACCGGCAAGAAGCGCTAGGCCGCGGAAGGAGTAGCAGCGATGCCTCGTAGTCTCAAAAAGGGTCCGTTCGTCGACGACCATCTGCTCAAGAAGGTCGACGTTCAGAACGAGAAGAACACCAAGCAGGTCATCAAGACCTGGTCGCGTCGGTCGACCATCCTCCCCGACTTCATCGGGCACACCTTTGCGGTGCATGACGGCCGCAAGCATGTCCCGGTGTTCGTCACGGAGGCGATGGTCGGGCACAAGCTCGGCGAATTCGCCCCGACGCGCACCTTCAAGGGTCACATCAAGGACGACCGGAAGAGCAAGCGGCGATGAGTACCACAGTCAGCAATGTCATCGAATACCCGTCGGCAACCGCCAAGGCGCGCTTTGTGCGTGTCTCGGCCAGCAAGGCCCGCCGCGTCATCGATCTGGTCCGCGGCAAGAGCGTCGAGGAAGCCCTCGACATCTTGCGGTGGGCGCCGCAGGCTGCCAGCGAGCCGGTCGCCAAGGTGATCGCCAGCGCTGCCGCCAATGCGCAGAACAACGACGGCCTGGACCCGACGACGCTGGTGGTTGCGACCATCCACGCCGATGAGGGTCCGACCGCCAAGCGCATCCGGCCGCGTGCCCAGGGGCGTGCGTTCCGGATCCGCAAGCGGACCAGCCACATCACGGTGATCGTCGAAAGCCGTCCGCCCAAGCAGAAGGGTGCGGCCGCCGGTTCGGCACGTAGCCGTCGTGCTCAGGGCAGCAAGGCCGCGACCGCCACGAAGAAGTCTGCCGAGACGAAGGGAGGCTCGGAGTAGTGGGCCAGAAGATCAATCCCCACGGCTTCCGGCTCGGCATCACGACCGAGTGGAAGTCCCGCTGGTACGCCGACAAGCAGTACAAGGACTACGTGAAGGAAGACGTCGCCATCCGGCGTCTGCTGGCCACTGGTCTTGAGCGTGCAGGCATCGCCGACGTGGAGATCGAAAGGACTCGCGACAGAGTCCGAGTTGACATCCACACCGCGCGCCCCGGCATCGTCATCGGTCGCCGCGGCACCGAGGCCGACCGCATCCGTGCCGACCTGGAGAAGCTGACCGGCAAGCAGGTTCAGCTCAACATCCTCGAGGTGAAGAACCCTGAGTCGACGGCACAGCTCGTCGCCCAGGGTGTCGCCGAGCAGCTGAGCAACCGTGTGGCGTTCCGCCGCGCGATGCGCAAGGCGATCCAGTCGGCGATGCGTCAGCCCAACGTCAAGGGCATCCGGGTGCAGTGCTCGGGCCGCCTCGGCGGTGCTGAGATGAGCCGCTCGGAGTTCTACCGCGAGGGTCGGGTTCCGCTGCACACGCTGCGCGCGGACATCGACTACGGCCTGTACGAGGCCAAGACCACCTTCGGCCGGATCGGTGTGAAGGTGTGGATCTACAAGGGCGACATCGTCGGTGGTAAGCGTGAGCTGACCGCCGCCGCACCGGCCAGCGACCGGCCGCGTCGTGAGCGTCCGTCGGGCACCCGGCCGCGTCGTAGCGGTTCCTCGGGCACCACGGCGACGAGCACCGAAGCCGGCCGCGCCGCCACCGGAGATGCGCCCGCCGCTACTGAGGTTGTCGCTGCTGAGGCAGCGCCGGCCGCTGAGAGCACGGAGAGCTAAATCATGCTGATTCCCCGTAAGGTCAAGCACCGCAAGCAGCACCACCCGCGCCAGCGTGGCATCGCCAGCGGTGGCACGTCGGTGAGCTTCGGTGACTACGGCATCCAGGCCCTCGGCCACGCCTACATCACCAACCGGCAGATCGAGTCCGCTCGTATCGCCATCAACCGGCACATCAAGCGTGGCGGCAAGGTGTGGATCAACATTTTCCCGGACCGTCCGCTGACCAAGAAGCCCGCCGAGACCCGCATGGGTTCCGGTAAGGGTTCGCCGGAGTGGTGGGTCGCCAACGTCAAGCCGGGCCGCATTTTGTTCGAGATCAGCTACCCCGACGAGAAGATCGCCAAGGAAGCACTGACTCGCGCAATCCACAAGCTGCCGATCAAGGCACGCATCGTGAGTCGAGAGGAGCAGTTCTGATGGCAGTGGGAACTACGCCTGGTGAGCTGCGTGAACTGTCCGACACCGAGTTGACGGCGAAGCTGCGCGAGTCCAAGGAAGAGCTGTTCAACCTGCGCTTCCAGATGGCGACCGGTCAGCTGGCCAACAACCGTCGGCTGCGCGTCGTGCGCCAGGAGATTGCACGGGTTTACACCGTGCTGCGTGAACGTGAGTTGGGTCTGGCTTCCGGGCCCGTTGGTGAGGATTCGTAATGGCAGAGACCAAGGGCCCCAAGCACACCCCGGCCACCGAGAAGCCGCGCGGCCGTCGTAAGACCGCCATCGGCTACGTGGTGAGCGACAAGATGCAGAAGACCATCGTGGTCGAGCTGGAAGATCGTAAGAGCCACCCGCTCTACGGCAAGATCATCCGGACCACCAAGAAGGTCAAGGCGCACGACGAGAACGGCGACGCCGGCATCGGCGACCGCGTCTCGTTGATGGAGACCCGGCCGACGTCGGCCACCAAGCGGTGGCGGCTGGTCGAGGTGTTGGAAAAGGCGAAGTAGCGAAGGCTCCTTCTCCTTCTCCGCGCGAGTAGTCGAAAAGTGCCCCAAACCCCTCGGGTTTGGGGCACTTTTGCGTCTGGCGACTAATCCAGTTTGGTCGCCAACTCCAGGCGGTCCATGCCAGAGGGTTCTTCGTAGTCGCCGAACTTGAATGTCACCGATTCGAACTTGCCGGTGAACGGGAATGGCGCCCGGTCGGCATAGTCGTCGCAGACCGGTGACACATTGTCCATTCCGACGTCGAAGCATTCGGTCCCGCAACGCTGAGGGACCTGGCGCTCGACGCGGGTCTGCGCCACCTGATTGCCGTCGACCGAGACTGTCACGGACGCTGGGCATCCGGGTTGCGGACTGTCCGGCTGGAAGTCGACGACGATGGTGTGCTTTCCGGGGGCCAGCGCTTCCTCGGCGGTCGCGTCATAACGTTCGAGGCCGAAATAGTTGTAGTGGTAGCGAACCTTGCCCTCCCACAAGAACAGCGCGAAGCCCGCGGCATCGCCCCCGAGTGCTGCCAGCACACCCTCGGCGCCGCCGTCGGGAATCTCGACGGGCACGGTGATTTCGTGGGGGACGCCGACCATCTTCGGTGCCGATCCCTCGGGCAGCCTGATCATGCCCGGGTGGAAGGTGACTTCCTTGCGGCCGGTGAAGAAGCTCGGTCGCAGGGTCACGTCGAGCCTTTCGGCGAAGCGGTCGTCGATGGGCAACACGTTGTACTTGGCCGCTTCTGCCAGGAACATATCGTGCAGCTCAGCGAGTTTGGCGGGCTCCCGCTCGGCGAGGTCCACCGACTGGCTGAAATCCTCGCCGATGTTGTACAGCTCCCATTTGTCGTCGTCGTAGGAGAATGTGCCCGAGGTTTCCCAGGGCAGCCGGCCGTGGCGGACAGAGGCGATCCAACCGTCGTGATACATCGCGCGGTTGCCCATCATCTCGAAATATTGCTTGTCGTGCCTGCTCTTGGCGGCCCCGTCGGCGAAGGAGTAGGCGAAGCTGGTTCCTTCGATGGGTCGTTGTATGTACCCGTTGACCTCAACCGGTTCGCGGACGCCGACGATCTCCAAAAGTGTTGGAAGAACATCGATCACGTGATGGAACTGTGAGCGCACCGCACCGTGATCTGCGATCTTCTCGGGCCAGGAGACAACCATGCTGTTGCGGGTGCCCCCGAAGTGCGATGCCACTTGTTTGGTCCACTGGAACGGGGTATCACCTGCGTGCGCCCAGCCCACCGCGTAGTGCGGGGACGTGCCGGGCAGGCCCCACTTGTCGATGAAGCGCAGCGATTCCTCGATGGACGGTTGCTGTCCGTTGAGGCTCATCAGCTCGTTCGGCGTGCCGATCAGCGACCCCTCACCCGAGGACCCGTTGTCACCGATGATGTAGATGACGATGGTGTTGTCGAGCTCACCGATGGCATCGATGGCGTCGACGACCCGACCGACCTCGTGGTCGGTGTGCTCCAGGAAGTCGGCGAAGTTCTCGGCCTGGCGGGCGAACAACGCCTGGTGTTCGGCAGGCTGGCTCTCCCACGACGGGATCTGTTCGGGACGTTCGGTGAGTTGGGTACCGGCGGGGATGATGCCCATGTCGAGCTGGTTTTGATGCACGGTCTTGCGGTACTCGTCCCATCCCATGTCGAAGCGGGCCTTGTTGCGGCCTCTCCAGTCCAGCGGCGGTTGGTGCGGTGCGTGCCCGGCCCCCGTCGAGAAGTACCCGAAGAACGGCCGGTCGGGGGCGATGGTCTTCTGTGCCTGGATCCAGGCGATGGCGTCGTCGGCGAGGTCGCGGGTCAGCTGGTAGCCGTCCTCGGGCCGGGCCGGTGGTTCGACGGGTGTGGTGTTGCGGATGAGCGACGGATAGAACTGGTCGGTCTCCCCGGAGATGAAGCCGTAGAAATAGTCGAAGCCTTGATTGGTGGGCCAGTTGTCGAACGGCCCTGCCGGGCTGGTCTGGTTGTCGGGGACGTTGTGGTTCTTGCCCCACCAGGCGCAGGTGTAGCCGGCCTGTTTGAGCAGCTCGCCCATGGTTGCGCAGCTCTTGGGGATGATGCCGCAATAACCGGGGTAGCCGGTGGCCATCTCCTGGATGACCCCGGTGGCCACCGAGTGGTGGTTACGCCCGGTCAACAGCGCTGCACGGGTAGGTGAGCACAGGGCGGTGGTGTGGAACTGGTTGTAGAACAGGCCACGTTTGTGCAGGCGCTCGGCCGTCGGCATCCGGACCAGGCCGCCGTTGACACTCGGCCACCCGAAGCCGATGTCGTCGAGCAGGACCAGCAGGATGTTGGGTGATCCGTCGGGAGCCTGACGCACGGGCGGGAAGTCCGGGGTCGAGTCCTGTGCGTAGAGATTGATGGTGGCGTTGGGGAACGTCCATTCCGGCTCCGGCAGGTGATAACGGTCGAGGTGCAGCGGAAATTCGGAACTGCGGTCGTCAGCCATGAAATCGATCGTGTCACGGGAATTGTGGCTACGTCAGGTATATGTGTGAATGTATGTGTGTGCGTTGATAATTGTCATGCGGTCGAGGTGTGCGGGTACACCCTGGACCGGGAATCCGTGTTCGTGGTCGGTTGGCTTGATGTCGTCGTCGGGTGAATAACAATCGCGATATCACCCTTTTTGGGTGAGGGCGCACGCGGATCATGCTCCCGCGGGCCCGGTGGTCTTGGCGTCTGCGTACCGCGTCACATCAGCAAGTGGTGCAATCAGTTTTCCGACTGAGCTGATGTTTATTCGGTTGCTCACCCGGTACCTCTGAACCGACACTCGCTTGCTTGCTGTGTAATTCGGCTTGTTGGCAACTGCCTGGTAGGGAGCATTGTTATTCCGCGAGTGGAATCGCTCAGTTCATTTGCGCGTGAATTCGAGGGGTGGGCGGCATAATTCACTGTCATGGATCCCAATTCGAAGTCATATCAAGCCGATAAGCCTCACGAATTGCCTGCGCAGCTGCCGCGACGCAGGATGCTGGGCGGACTGGCGGTGGCGGGTGTCGCGACCACACTGATCGCCGCGTGCAATGACGAGCCCGGTGGCGGAACTTCAGGCGGCAGCGGCGGATTGAACACCGACAACAAAGTGAAGGGTGCGACCGAGGCGACGAAGGCCGCCAACCAGAAGCTCCTCGACACACTGCCGTTCAACGACAAGTCAGATTTCGAAGACGCCAAGCGCGGACTCATCGAGCGTCCGGAAACGTTGACCATCAAGAACGCCAACGGCGACGTGATCTGGGATCTCGAGGAGTACAAGAAGTACATCGCCGACGACAAGCCCGCGCCCGACACCGTCAATCCGAGCTTGTGGCGAAACGCGCAGCTCTGCATGGAGTACGGGCTGTTCGAGGTGGTGCCCGACAGGATCTACCAGGTCCGTGGGTATGACCTGTCCAACGTCACTTTCGTCAAGGGCGACACCGGCTGGATCGTGGTCGACACCGCAATCTCACCCGAGACGGCCAAGGCCGCCTTGGATCTGACGAATCAGAAGCTCGGAGCCCGCCCGATCGTCGCGGTGGTGCACAGTCATTCGCACGTCGACCACTACGGCGGTGTCCGCGGCATCGTGAACCAGGCCGACGTCGACTCCGGCAAGGTCAAAATCATTGCTCCGCAGGCCTTTGTGGAGGATGCGGTGAGTGAGAACGTGATCGCCGGCAACGCGATGTCGCGGCGCGCGGTCTACATGTACGGCGCGTTGCTGCCCCGCAATGCGGAGGGTGGCGTCAACGGCGGCCTCGGCATGACCGTATCGGCGGGTGTACCCACCTTGATCATTCCGACCGACATCATCAGCACCACGGGCACCAAGATGACCATCGACGGCGTCGACATGGAGTTCCAGATGACTCCCGGTACCGAGGCACCGACCGAGATGAACACGTTCTTCCCACAGTTCAAGGCAATGTGGATGGCGGAGAACACCACCAACACCATGCACAACCTACTGACCCTCCGCGGTGCCCAGGTCCGCGATGCCCGGATCTGGGCGAAGTTCCTCGATGACACGATCCGGGTTTACGGCCCCAATACCGAGGTGAAGTTCCAAAGTCACCATTGGCCCATGTGGGGTCACGACAAGATCATCGACTACTGGAAGCGGCAGCGTGACATGTACAAGTACATGCACGACCAGTCGGTGCGGATGATGAACCAGGGCCTGGTCGGCTCGGAGATCGCCGAGGAGATTTCCTTCCCGCCGGAGATCAACAACTTCTGGCCGGACCGTGGCTACTACGGCACCCTGAAGCACAACTCTCGGGCGGTCTATCAGCGATACATGGGCTGGTACGACGGCAACCCGTCTGACCTCGACGATCTGCCACCGGCGGACGCTGCCAAGAAGTACGTCGAATACATGGGCGGTGAGGCCGCCATCCTGGAGAAGGCCAAGAATGATTTCGACAACGGCAACTATCGCTGGACCGCGATGGTGCTCAAGCAGGTGGTGTTCGCGAACCCGAACAGCGTGAACGGCAAGAATCTGCTGGCCGACAGCTACGAGCAGATGGGTTACCAGGCGGAGTCCGGTCCGTGGCGCTCGGTGTATCTCCAGGGTGCCTACGAGCTGCGCAACGGGGTGCCCAGCGCCGGCCAGACCGACACAGCCAGCCCCGACACGATCGAGGCCATGCCGCCCGAGATGATGTTCGACTACCTGGGCGTCCGGCTGAACGGCCCGAAGGCCGCCGGTAAGAACATCAAACTCAACGTCACGTTCGACGACCTGAAGCAGGATTACACCCTGTTCGTCGAGAACGGCGTGCTGAACTATGCGCCGGGCAAGATCGGCGACGCCAATGCCAGCCTCACGCTCTCCAAGGCGACGATGAACCAGATCCAGATGGGCAAGCTCAAACTCGACGACGGCATCAACCAGAACAAGGTGAAGGTCGACGGAAATCGGGATTCGGTCACCGAGTTCATCGGGCTGATGGACACCTTCCCGTTCTGGTTCAACATCGTCACTCCGTAGCTGGGACAATGGTGCGCTGGTCCTGCAGGTTGTGGGGGCGGCGCACCATCTTTCAGGTCGGACGATCGAGTAGGAATCAACGTGCAGTCCTCCGGAACATCGTCACTGCATCCGGTGCCGTGGTTTCTCGCCACCACACCGTCGTCGAGCCCGGGGATGTTGCCGCGTCAGGCGATCGGCCGCACGCTGGATGAGCACACCGCCTGCAGGCGCGC
Organism: Mycolicibacterium peregrinum; assembly: GCF_002102345.1. Taxonomy (GTDB): domain Bacteria; phylum Actinomycetota; class Actinomycetes; order Mycobacteriales; family Mycobacteriaceae; genus Mycobacterium; species Mycobacterium peregrinum. Next base: position 58,666 of record NZ_LQPP01000030.1, on the reverse strand, counting down.
CGTTCTCGTCGCCGCTCCCTCGGGGTTCGGCAAGACCGTCGCAGTCGCACAGTGGACTCTCGAGCGTCAACGGGCCGAACCGGGCTCGGTGGCGTGGCTGACACTGACCGAGCGGATCAATGACCGCAGCGATGTACTGCGCGGCATGTTGACCGCACTGCTGAACAGCGCACGCGACGCGGGGGACAACCCGCTGGATCAGTCCCTGTCAGCGGCATTCGATTCGGCGACCTACGATGCGGCCTTTGCCGCACTCATGGCCGTCGATCCTGGCCGGGACGTGACCATCGTGATCGACGACTTCCAGTTCGCGCGGGCGGTATGGGTCGATGACGATGTGGTGGAACTGGTCGAGAACGGCCCGCAGTGGTTGCGGTTCGTCTTGATCACAACCGACCCGGTGAGCCCCGCGTGGGCACGGCTGCGGGTCCACGACAAGGTTGCGGTGATCGGTTCGGCCGATCTGGCGTTCACCCGTGACGATGTGCAGGTGCTGGTCGAACGCGGTGACACGTCGATGCGGCCCGAGGATGTCGACCGCGTCATGACGGAGAGCGGCGGCTGGCCCGGTGCGGTTCGACTCATCCTGGTCAGTGGTGAAGAAGCCGCCGCGTTCTCCGGCGATGTCGACCTCACCGATTACATCGGCACCGCCGTGTTGGCCCGGATGCGGCCGGACCTGGCTGAATTCGCGCTGAAGGCCACCGTGTGCCCGCGGGTAAACGAACGACTGGCCCAGGTACTCACGGACCGACCGGACAGTGGTGAACTGCTTGACGACTGCGTTGCCGGCGGCCTGTTCCTCGAACGTATCGGTTCCGGGGAAAGTGCGGTCTTTCAATGGCATTCGATCTTCGTCAAGCATTGCCGGGAGATCTTGAGGCGGCGGCATCCCGAGGAATGGACGCGCCTCAACCGGTTGGCGGCGGCCGAGTTGGCATCGCAGTACCCGCTGGAAGCGGTGGAATACGCCATTCGGGGTGAGGACCGCTTCGGGTACGACATCGTCGCCGAAAGCTGGCTCGAGCTGCTGCTGCAATCTCGTTCGGGCGCACTCGATCTGGCGTGCGTTCGGCTCACCGAAGCCTTTGGCGAGGTGCCCGAGATCCTGATGATCCGGTCCAGCTGCCGAGCCATGGCGGGCGACGACGTCACGGCGGCTCTTCTGTTCAACCGTGCCGGGGGAATGCCGCAGTCGGAGAAGTCACCGGGTCGGCTCGATCTCATCGCCGATCTCACACAACTCCTGATCTCTGACGACCGCGGAGTGATGGACCGCGCTGCCGGACGCGTCGAGGCCGCCTTGTCAGACCGTGATCTGGTCGCGCCGCGTATTTATGCGTGTGCGCTGTTCGTACTGGGCTGGGCTGATTCGCGGATGCGACGCAGTCCGACCCGTGGTTCGGAGTATCTGGAGGCCGCGGTGCACGAATGTGCGGCCCTCGGGCTGGCGGAGGTGGCTCACCGCGCTCGGCAGAGCCTTGCGTTCGCGCTGGCCCACTCGGGCGAGTTGGGCCGTGCACAGCAGGCGCTGCACCTGGCGGTGTCATCCGGCGAATCCACTCCTGAGTTGTGGCTGTCGCACGACGGTGACGGTATCGAACGATTCACATCGGGCTGGATTCACTTCTGGCATGGTGAGATCGCCTCGGCTGTCGAGGATTTGATTCCCTCGAGCGGCACCGTCGGGGTCGGGTACCCCGACACGTCACGAATGTTCCTGGCGTTCAGTGCGGCCACCTTGCGCGACAACGGTGTGCTCGCCGCCGCCGAGGCCGCCGTGGCCCGGATGCCCGAAGTCGAGACCCACGGTGTGCCGTGGGTCAGCTACAAGACGGCCAGCCGCGCCCGACTGGCCGAAGCCCGCGGTGATCATGATCTTGCACTGGAGCTGGCCGCGAGTGTGGTTGGTTCTCAACATGTTCCGATGGTGTCAGCGGTCCTGGCCGGGATGTGCCGTCGTTTGGGCGCACTCGACCTGGCTGAACGGCTGGCCAGCCAGGCACTGGAGCCGCGGCTACCGGGCTACATCGCCGCATACGCGCTCTACACGCTGGCGTTGCTGTCCTGGCAGCGCGGGCAGGCTGAGCAGGCTCACAAGCGGATGGAAGAGATGTTGGCCGCGGCGTGTCCGGAGCACGTGCGGTACCAGTTCGTCGACAACCCCGATACGGTGTGCCAAGAACTGCTCGCCGCTCATCGCTCGTATACCGCGTACCCCGATTTCGTCGAGAAAGCCCTGTTGGCGAGCGAGCATCGCCGGTCGGATTCTGGCCTGGCCGGCCTGACGCCGCGTGAGCGGGAGATTCTGGCTTTCCTGCGCACGCCGATGACGATGCAGGAGATCGCCGGGAAGATGGCGATTTCGGTGAACACGCTCAAGACCCACCAACGCGCCATCTACCGCAAACTCGGTGCGACCAACCGCCGAGAAGCCATCAACCGGGCGGCCCGCTAACCTGACAGCGTGACCGAGGAACTCGTCGCGGTATATGACGCCGACGGCAATGCGGTTGGTGCCGAGCCCCGTTCACGCGTCTACGCCGAGGGCCTCTGGCACGCGAGCGCCGGTGTGCTGGTGCGTTCGATGGACGGCGCTCGGCTTTACGTGCACCGGCGCACCATGACCAAGGCGGTGTTCGCCGGAATGCACGATTGTCTGGCCGGTGGGGTCGTCGACCCGGGGGAGACGCCGGTGCAGGCCGCGACCCGGGAACTGGCCGAGGAACTCGGTATCAGCGGCCCACCCTTGACGGCGCTGGCGTCGACGGCCTGGGACGGGCAATGGGCCGGAAAGCCCATGCGGTGTCACCTGTATGCGTTCGAGGCGCACTGGGATGGTCCGATCCGTCATCAGCCCGAAGAGATCGTGGACGGCTGGTGGTGGACCGATGAGGAACTGGCCGCGCACCTGGCCGATCCGGGCTGGCCGTTCGTGCCGGACACCCGGGTGTTGATCGGCGACCTGTTGCGCTTACGTCAACGCCGTTGAGGTAGTGCGGGAAATCCTTCTTACTGGTGTGACATCACCGTCGAGGAAGAACCCGTGCAAACCGCATTTGAACGAAACGCTCCTGCTGTGAGCCTCGTTGATCACTCACTGGCCAACACCGTGTTGCAGCCGTTCTGGCTCGACGACATGCCGGATCAGCCCAACTACCCGGTGCTGACCAGCGCGTCGTCGCACTACGACCTCGTCGTGGTGGGCGGTGGGTACACCGGGCTGTGGTCGGCGCTGCTGGCCAAGCAACGGAACCCCGGTATCCGGGTCGCCGTCGTCGAGGGGCAGACGATCGGTTGGGCGGCATCGGGGCGTAACGGCGGCTTCGTCGAGGCCTCGCTCACCCACGGCGTCGAGAACGGCCGCAGCCGATGGCCCGACGAGATCGACGTCCTCGACCGGTTCGGCGTCGAGAACCTCGACGCCATCGAGAAGACCGTCGATGCGCTGGATCTGGACTGTGACTTCGAGCGGACCGGCTCGACTGCGGTCGCGGTCGAGCCGCACCAGGCCGCCGAACTGGCCGGCGCCGCGCTGCGGTCCGATCAGGTCTACTTCGACCAGCAGGCCATGCGCGACGAGGTCAACTCGCCCACCTACCTGGCCGGGGTGTGGTCGAAGGACGCTGCCGCGCTGGTCCATCCCGCCAAGCTCGCGAGCGAACTCGCCCGTGCCGCAGGTGCTCTCGGCGTGGACATCTATGAGTACAGCAAGGTGCTCGGGCTCGATCAGAATCGTCGCGGCGGGTCACTGTCGGTGCGCACCGAGCGGGCGTCCGTACGTGCCGACCGAGTCATCTTGGCGACGAACGGTTTTCCGTCACTGCTCAAGCGCTACCGTTACCACACGGTGCCGGTCTACGACTATGCGTTGATGACCGAACCGCTGACCGAATCCCAGCTGGCCGAAATCGGTTGGAGCAACCGGCAGGGCATCAGCGACATGTCGAACCAGTTCCACTACTACCGGTTGTCCAAGGACAACCGCATCCTGTGGGGAGGGTATGACGCGATCTATCACTTCGGTGGACGGATCCGGCCTCAGTACGAGGACCGCGACGCCACTTATCGGCGCCTCGCCGGTCACTTCTTCACGACGTTCCCGCAACTCGAGGACGTCAGGTTCAGCCACCGCTGGGCCGGCGTGATCGACACCTCGACGCGGTTCTGCGCGTTCTTCGGCTCCGCCTATGGCGACCGCGTCGGATACGCCGCCGGTTTCACCGGGCTCGGTGTGGCGGCAACGCGTTTCGCGGCGGAGGTCATGCTCGACCGCTTCACCGGTAAGCCGACTCCCCGCACCGAGCTCGAAATGGTCAGGTCGATGCCGCTGCCGTTCCCGCCGGAACCGTTGGCATCGGCCGGGATTCAGGCCACGCGCTGGTCGCTGGACCGCGCCGATCATCGCCAGGGCCGTCGTAACGTCCTGCTGAAGGCACTCGATTCCGTGGGGCTGGGGTTCGACTCGTGAGCGAGTGCGCAGCGCCATCCGGCAACACCGTCGACGCAGGGGCCCTGGTACTCGAGCACGCACCGCTTGCCGATGAACTGGTGGTTGGCGGAGCGCCGACGACAGCGCACCGCGACCTGATCGCGTTGTCTGACGTGACCATCGGCGTCTGGGAGCACACGCCCGGGGTGTCCCGCGATGTGGAGGCGGACGAGGTGTTCGTGGTGCTCAGCGGTGAGGCCACCATCACGTTCCAAGATGGCTCCCCGGAGATCGAACTCGGGCCCGGCAGCCTCGTCCACCTGCGCGAAGGGCAGCACACCACGTGGACGGTGCGCCGCACACTGCGGAAGGTGTACATCACCTAGGTCGCGCGTGGCGGGCGAGACGCTGTCGGTGCCCGGATCGCAATTTGTTGTGCGCCAGGCCACCTCAGCGCGCCAGAATGGGGCAACAGCGTTGACGTAAGCCCGAAGAAGGCAGTGCCGATGGCCAGGACATTGAACTCTGAATCGCCGAAGCGACGGCGGCGGCAGACGAAGCAGGGCGTGGTGTTGTCCGAGGAGCTCATCGTCGGGGCCGCTTTGCGCGTGTTGCAGTACCACGGTGCCGCCGGTCTGACGGTCAGGCGCCTCGGTCTCGCGGTGGGAGCTGATCCGACCGCGCTGTACCGCTACTTCCGCGGTATCGAGGACGTGGTGCTCGCCATCACCGATGAGTTGCTGCGCCGCGTGGCCGAAGGGTGGGAACCGACGGGGCAGTGGCGGGACGACATGCGGGAACTCGGGCTTCGCGTGCACCGCGTCTACCTGGAATATCCGCAAGCCGGGGTCCTCGCCGCGAGCCGGGTGACCGGCGGCGCCCACGAGATCCAGATCATCGAGACGGTTCTGGGGCTACTGCGGTCGGCCGGATTCCCCGAGCGGGAAGCTGTCGACGTGTATCACGCCTTCATCGACCAGATGCTGGGGTTCGCGGCGCTCGACGCCGCGTTCGAGGCCTTGCCTGCCGAGCACCGCGAGCGCGACGACGAGACGTGGCGCGACACCTACTCGCAATTGCCGGCCGAGACGCACCCGAACATCGCGGCCACCAGCCGCCTTCTCGATGAGTCGATGAGGCGGAGCGGGTGTGAATCGGCCCTTGAGCTCTTGCTGGACGGCATCTCGCTGCGGCTGGACCGCTTGCGCGCCTAGCCGGTCAGTCCGCCTTCATGGCGATGCCGTCGAGCAATTGATCCAGCCCGGAACGGAATTCGGTCTCCTGGTCATCGTCGGGCCCATCGAGTGCTCCCGCGTCGATCGCGGCGGCAAGCGCAGGGAAGCGCGCCGGGCTCACCAGCCGGCGGAGCAGGGCCGGGTACTCGCTGTCGTCGACGTCGCGGGCCTCGATGGTCAGCGCCGCCGAGCCGCGCGTGAAAATCAGCACGGCCAGGACCGCGCTGAGCTTCTCGCGTTCGGTCAGTGCCGTGCCGGACAGGGTGGCCAGCCCGGCGTCCAGCCAGGCGAGCTGGCCGGGATCCGCAGGCAGGCCGGCGGACGCGGCCTGCAGGATCCATGGATGGCGGTGGTAGACGCGCCATAGTTCGTCGGCCCAATTCGTCAGTGCACCACGCCAATCCGTGCCGCCGGGTGCCGAAGGCGGTGGACCGGGCCCAGCGGCGAGCATGAATGTCACCAGCTCGTCCTTGTTGGCCACGTGCCGATACAGCGACATGGTGCCGCACCCGAGCCGCTCGGCCAGCCGCGCCATCGACAGGGCGGCGAGCCCGTCGGTGTCGGCGAGTTCGATGGCAGCGGCGACGATCGCGTCCCGGGTGAGTCCACGCGCCCGCCGTGGCGCCGCGTCAGGTTCCCAGAGCAGGCGCAACACCCGGGGGAGCGGGGTATCGGGGCCGGTCATCACCGCTCAGAGTAGTCAGTGACATCCGTATGCGTATGTCATACCCTTATGCGTATGGCATACGCATCAAAGCGTTCCATCCGGTTGGCGGTGGCGCTCGCGGTGATCGTCGTGGTGTTTCTCGCGTATTCGCTGCCGCCCTACCTCGGCGGCGGCACCCGCGTGCAGTCCACGTTCGGGTTGCACTACCCGCTGCTGGTCGCGCACGTCCTGCTGGCGAGCGTGGCGATGGTGTGCGCCGTCGCGCAGATCTGGCCGGGCCTGCGCCGTCGACGTCCGGTGCTGCACCGGCGAACCGGACGCGTCTACGTCGCGATGGCGATCCCGGCCGCCGTCTGTGCCATGGTGATCGGCGCGGCGAGCCCGTTCGGCCTGATCTTGAGAGTCAGCAACGTTGCGCTCGGGGCGCTGTGGTTGTGGTTCACCGTCGACGGATTCGTGGCGGCGCGACGCCGGCACTTCGGCGCACATCGCCGCCAGATGCTGCGCAGTGCGACGCTGGCGCTGTCGATCATCACCAACCGCATCTGGACTCCCGTGCTGTACCTGGCCTTCGATCCGTTGCGCGACACCGTCGTCGGTGGGGATGAGGAGAGGTATCTGTGGGTCGTAGCGGGTGTGGGTGCCTGGTTGGGCTGGACGATTCCGCTCTTGGGGCTGCAGCTGTGGTTGCGTCGGCAGGAGGCTCGTACCACCAGGACCGAGTCGCTGTCACTGAGCGGGGTCTGAGGTGGTGGTGATCCGATCGATCACCGCCAGCAGGCCGTCGTCCAGGTCGGCCTTCACGACGTGTCCGCCGAGCGCGCGGTGCAGGGCGCTGTAGTACAGGCCGTCGCCCATGAGCTTCACCGCCCGGGCCACGTCGAGGTCGCCGAGCGCTTCGTGCAGGACGTTCAGCCAGTCGGCTGAGACGGTCTCGATGACGGTCCGCGCATGACCGTCACCCGCCTGCTGCAACCGGGACACGGCCACGAGCGTCCGATCGAGCGGTGTGCCCGCGTAGTGCGAGGACCGGATGTAGTAGCGCGCGGGCCCCTCCGCGGCTGTCCGCATCGCCTGCACATCCTCGGCCGCCAGCGCCAGGAGCCGGTCGCACAATGCGGCGGCGAGGCGGTCCTTGGACGGAAAGTGGTAGAGCAGGCCACCTTTCGATACGCCCGCCTTGGCGGCCACCGCGTCGAGGGTGGCGTAGCGCTCGCCTTCGACGGCGAGGACATCCTCGTAAGCGTCGAGGATGCGGTCCCGCGCCGAAGCCATTCCGAGAGCTTACGACAAATCTGTGGAACTGTACCGTCTGGACGGTATAGTTTGGGCTCGTCACGTCGGTCGAGTCACATGGAGAAGCTGGTCATGCGGGTGTATCGCGACGTGCTCCGGGCTCCGGGCGTACTGAACGTGACTGCGTCCCAGCTGTTCGCCCGCCTGCCACTGGGCATGCTCAACCTGGCGATCCTCATGCACGTCCAGTCCAAGACCGGGTCCTACGCATTGGCCGGCGCGGCGGTGGCCTGCGTCAGCATCGGGGAAGCGCTGGCGATGCCTGTCACCGCGCGCGTCGCCGGGCGCGCCATGGTGGCGATGTTGATCGTTGCGGCCCTGACCAACGGTGTCGCCATGCTGGCGCTGGCGTTCGCCGGTGCCTCCGGGCCGGTGCTGCTGATTCTCGGGGTGCTCGTCGGCGCATCCGTGCCGCCGCTGATGCCGGTGGTTCGGTCGCTCTATCCGCAGTTGGTGCCGAGCGACGGGGTCCGTGCCCTGTTCGCGTTCGACACCACCGCGCAGGAACTGATCTGGGTTGTCGGCCCGGTGGCCACGACCTTCCTCGCCTCCGCGCTGTCGACGGCGATCCCGTTGGTGGCCTCCGCGGCCGTCACGGTGGCCGGCACCGGCTGGTTTCTGTTGAGCGCAAGGCATCTTCGGCCGACCACGGGCACCGGGGCTTCCGCGTTCGGCCGGGTGATCGCCAACCGTACGGTCATCCTCGCGATGGTCGCCAGCCTCGCGCTCGTCGCATCCTTCATGGCCCTGGAAGTCGGTATCGTCGCCGCCCTCGGACGCACCGGCGTTACCGCCGGTCTCGCGATCGCGGTGGCGAGTGTGGGATCCCTGATCGGAGGTTTGGTGTTCGGGCACCGGCGATTCGGGCTCGCCGGGCTCGTGGCTGCGCTGGGAATCGTGGCCGCGGGTACCGCTGTGTTCGGCCTCGTCGGCAATCTCGTCCTGCAGTTCGGCGCATTGTTCGTGTCGGGATTGGGCTTTGCCCCGGCGATGTCTGCGTTGTATCTGATGGTGTCTCGGGAGATCGAAGAGCACTCAGCGGCAGAGGCATTCGGTTGGCTCAACAGCGCAGCGCTGGTGGGCGGGGCGGCAGGCACCGCCCTCGCCGGCGTGGCAGCCGACGGGCACGGTGCGCATGGTGCAGTCGCGGTGTCTGCGGTGCTGGCCACCCTGGCCGCCTGCAGCCCGGTCGTGGCCCGGATGGCCGGTCCGCTGAGAGGTCTCGGCGATCAGCCGGATGCGGGACATTACCCACCGGCAACGTCAATTTCCCCAGCAAACGCCACCGGGCAGGTGTAATCTCCTCCGCGATCAGTCTTACCGGTGCCGAATCGCCAACCGGGAGGAAGGCAAGCCGATGGCCACCGCGTTCAGCTCAGCGTCCAATTCAGCGTTCAATGGCAAAATTGAACTGGATATCAGGGATTCCGAACCGGACTGGGGCCCCTACGCGGCACCCACCGCTGTCGAGAACGCCCCGAATGTCCTGTATCTGGTGTGGGACGACACCGGCATCGCCACGTGGGACTGTTTCGGCGGCTTGGTGGACATGCCCGCGATGAGCCGGATCGCCGAACGCGGAGTTCGGCTGTCGCAGTTCCACACCACGGCACTGTGCTCGCCGACCCGCGCGTCGCTGCTCACCGGACGCAACGCCACCACGGTCGGGATGGCCACCATCGAGGAGTTCACCGACGGATTCCCCAACTGCAACGGGCGAATTCCGTACGAGACGGCCCTGTTGCCGGAGGTGCTCGCCGAGAACGGGTACAACACCTACTGCGTAGGGAAGTGGCATCTGACTCCTCTGGAGGAGTCCAACCTGGCTGCCACCAAACGGCATTGGCCGTGCTCGCGGGGGTTCGAACGGTTCTACGGATTCATGGGCGGCGAGACCGATCAGTGGTATCCGGACCTGGTGTACGACAACCATCCGGTCGATCCGCCGAGCACACCCGAAGAGGGTTATCACCTGTCGCGGGACCTGGCCGACAAGACCATTGAGTTCATCCGGGACGCCAAGGTGATCGCCCCCGACAAGCCGTGGTTCACGTACCTGTGTCCAGGTGCCGGTCACGCCCCACATCATGTGTTCAAGGACTGGGCCGACCGCTATGCCGGGCGGTTCGACATGGGTTACGAGGCCTACCGCGACATCGTCCTGGAGAACCAGAAGCGGCTCGGCATCGTGCCGCCCGACACCGAACTGTCACCGATCAACCCATATGCGGATGTGAAAGGGCCCAACGGCGAACCGTGGCCCGCACAGGACACTGTCCGGCCCTGGGAGTCGTTGTCGGCCGACGAGAAGCGGCTGTTCGCCGGATGGCAGAGGTGTTCGCCGGGTTCCTGTCCTACACCGACGCCCAGATCGGCCGCGTGCTGGACTTCCTGGAGGAGACAGGGCAACTCGACAACACGATCATCGTGGTGATCTCCGACAACGGGGCCAGTGGAGAGGGCGGGCCGAACGGCTCGGTCAACGAGACGAAGTTCTTCAACGGCTACATCGACACCGCCGAGGAAGGGCTCAGGTTCATCGATCGGCTCGGGTCGCCCGAGACCTACAACCACTACCCGATCGGCTGGGCGATGGCGTTCAACACGCCCTACAAACTGTTCAAGCGGTACGCCTCGCACGAGGGTGGAATCGCAGACACCGCAATCATCTCCTGGCCCAACGGTATTGGCTCCCACGGCGCAGTGCGCGACAACTACGTCAACGTCTGCGACATCACCCCGACCGTCTATGACCTGCTCGACATCACGCCGCCGGCGACTGTGCGCGGGGTTCCGCAGAAGCCGCTCGACGGCGTGAGTTTCAAAGTGGCACTGGATAATCCGGATGCGCCGACAGGAAAGGAAACCCAGTTCTACACCATGCTCGGCACCCGGGGCATCTGGCACAAAGGGTGGTTCGCCAACACCGTGCATGCCGCGACCCCGTCGGGCTGGTCCCACTTCGACGCCGACCGCTGGGAGCTGTTCCACATCGAGGCCGACCGCAGCCAGTGCCACGACCTGGCCGCCGAACAGCCGGACAAGCTCGCCGAACTCCAAGAGCTGTGGTTCAGCGAGGCCGACAAATACAACGGCCTGCCGCTGGCCGACCTCAACATCCTCGAGACGATGACGCGGTGGCGGCCATATCTGGTCGGGGAGCGGACCCGCTACACCTACTACCCCCATACCGCGGAAGTCGGCCTCGGTGCGGCCGCCGAACTGCGCGGGCAGTCGTTCACCGTGCTTGCCGACGTCACGGTGGACGGCGATGACACTCACGGCGTGTTGTTCAAACAGGGTGGTGCCCATGGCGGTCACGTCCTGTTCATCGCCGACGGGCGGCTGCACTACGTCTACAACTTCCTCGGTGAACACGAGCAGTCTCTGGTCTCACCCGATCCGGTCCCGTTGGGGCGGCACATCTTCGGTGTGCAGTACCAGCGGACCGGCACCGTCGAGGGCAGCCACACCCCGCTGGGCAACACCACCCTGTACGTCGACGACGCCGCGGTGGCCACGCTGGACGGAATGCAAACCCACCCGGGCATGTTCGCGCTCGCCGGGGGCGGCATCTGCATCGGCCGCAACACCGGATCTGCGGTGTCGCAGCAGTACCGGGCTCCGTTCGCGTTCGGCGGCGGCACGATCGGGCAGGTCACCGTCGACCTGTCGGGCGAGCCGTACCGGGACCTCGAGCGAGAGCTAGCTGTCGCTTTCGCCAAGGACTGACGGGACCGATCGATGAGACTCAGGGGGCTGATCGATGAGAGGGAAGGCGATCCGGGTGGGCACCGGTGCGTTGACGCTGCTGGCACTTTCGGGCTGTGGAGGCGGCATCGACATCGCGGATCCGCTCGCTTCCACCACGACCCCGACGGGTCCTGTCACGACGCTTCCTATGACAACGCCTCAGCGTGAACGGCCCTCGGAGTTCGCCGTGCCGGCGTACGGGGTCGAGCCGACCACCACGAGGGTGCTGTCCCCCGGCGAGGTCACCTGCCCGCCCCCACCCGGCCCGACCGTCACCGCCGGGAGCCAGGCGCCGGGCTCGCCGACGCTGACCGTCGCCGTGCCCGAAGGGTTTACGGAGGTGACACCGCATGCGGCAGCGGTGCGGCTGACCGGGCTCGCGGGGATGACCGCCGAGATCACGCTCACGCCGACGACGCGGACCGCCCGGGCGGACTTCGAGCAGTACAGCAACGACCGCGTCGCGAAGTTCTCCATCAACAGCGTCAGCGTGCTGCCCGGAGACCTGTGCGGCTACAGCGGGCAGAAACTGATGGGCGTCCTGGCCGACCGGCCGGGCAAGGGCACCCGGTACGCGGACCGGATCGTTCACGTGTGGACCAACGGCGGCGACTTCCTGGCCGCCGTGCGCGTCGAAGCCCCAAGCGGCACCCCCGAATTCGACCAGGCCAGTTCGGCGATGCTCGCCGACTTCGGCATCACCATGCCGGGCTGAGCCGATCGATACCCGGGCGCGACTAGCCTCGGTGCCGTGGCCACCGAACTCATCGAGCTTCCCGGCGGGACCTTCCGGATGGGCTCGACGGCGTTCTACCCCGAAGAAGCACCTGTACACGCCGTGACCGTCGGTGCGTTCGCCATCGAACAACATCCGGTCACCACTGCCCAGTTCGGTGCATTCGTCGAGGCCACCGGATACGTGACGATCGCCGAACGGCCGATGGACCCCGCGTTGTATCCCGGTGTGGACGAGGCGGACCTGGTGCCCGGCGCCCTGGTGTTCAGGCCTGCCGAGGGCCCGGTCGACCTGCGGGACTGGCGGCAGTGGTGGGACTGGGCTCCCGGCGCCAACTGGCGCAGGCCCTTCGGCCCCGACCGCGACCCCGCCGCACCGGACCACCCCGTCGTGCAGGTCGCCTATCCCGATGCGGCGGCCTACGCCGCCTGGGCGGGCCGCCGGCTGCCCACCGAAGCCGAGTGGGAGTACGCCGCCCGCGGGGGAGTCGAGGGCATCTACGCCTGGGGCGACGAGGTCACCCCCGGCGGAGCGCTCATGGCCAACACCTGGCAGGGCCGGTTCCCGTACCGCAACGACGGCGCGCTGGGCTGGCGTGGCACCTCGCCGGTCGGAAGCTTCCCGGCCAACGCGTTCGGCCTGGCCGACATGATCGGCAATGTGTGGGAGTGGACCACCACCCGATTCGCCGGACATCACCGGCCGGATGCTGACACGCCGGCGTGCTGCCCGCCGCCCGCGGACCCCGATCCGATGGTGAACCAGGTGCTCAAGGGTGGTTCGCACCTCTGCGCGCCGGAGTATTGTCACCGCTACCGCCCGGCCGCGCGATCACCGCAGTCGCAGGACAGCTCGACCACCCACATCGGGTTCCGCTGCGTGGCGCGCTGACGGCCGCTGATCCCCGTCTGCGGCGATTTGGTGCATTCGCCGTGCTCACCTACTATGTAGGGGTTGCCTTGGGCAGACCTCGGTTGACTGCTGTTTAAGAGTCGGCCCTGCGTGCCCTTCGGTAACAAAGACCGCGCACGTCCAGGTCGGTATCTGGCGTGCATACAAATCCAGGTCAGGAGATCGAGTGATTCAGCAGGAATCGCGGTTGAAGGTCGCCGACAACACGGGCGCCAAGGAGATCTTGTGCATCCGCGTGCTCGGTGGCTCATCGCGACGCTACGCCGGCATCGGTGATGTCATCGTTGCGACCGTCAAGGACGCCATCCCCGGCGGCAACGTCAAGCGCGGCGATGTCGTCAAGGCCGTCGTGGTCCGCACCGTCAAGGAGCGTCGCCGCGCCGACGGCAGCTACATCAAGTTCGACGAGAACGCGGCTGTCATCATCAAGGCCGACAACGACCCGCGCGGTACCCGCATCTTCGGGCCGGTCGGCCGCGAACTGCGCGAGAAGCGCTTCATGAAGATCGTCTCGCTGGCGCCGGAGGTTTTGTAATGAAGGTCCACAAGGGCGACACCGTTCTGGTGGTCTCGGGCAAGGACAAGGGCGCGAAGGGCAAGGTCATCGAGGCCTACCCGACCCGCGACAAGGTTCTGGTCGAGGGCGTCAACCGGATCAAGAAGCACACTGCCCAGTCGCAGAACGAGCGTGGCGCATCGTCGGGTGGCATCGTCACCCAGGAAGCCGCCATCCACGTGTCCAACGTGATGGTGGTCGATTCCGACGGCAAGCCGACTCGTGTGGGTTACCGCGTCGATGAAGAGACCGGCAAGAAGGTCCGCATCGCCAAGACCAATGGCAAGGACATCTGATGACCGCACCAGAAAAGGTTCAGCCCCGCCTGAAGCAGCGCTACCGCGAAGAGATCCGCGAGGCGCTGAACAAGCAGTTCGAGTTCGACAACGTCATGCAGATCCCCGGCGTGGTCAAGGTTGTCGTCAACATGGGTGTCGGCGACGCCGCCCGTGACGCCAAGCTGATCAACGGCGCGGTCGCCGACCTGGCCCTGATCACCGGCCAGAAGCCGGAGATCCGCAAGGCCCGCAAGTCCATCGCACAGTTCAAGCTGCGCGAGGGCATGCCCATCGGCGCGCGCGTCACGCTGCGCGGCGACCGGATGTGGGAGTTCCTGGACCGGCTGATCTCCATCGCCCTGCCCCGTATCCGCGACTTCCGCGGCCTCAACGGCAAGCAGTTCGACGGCACCGGTAACTACACCTTCGGCCTCAACGAGCAGTCGATGTTCCACGAGATCGACGTCGATTCCATCGACCGTCCCCGCGGTATGGACATCACCGTGGTCACCTCGGCGACCAACGACGACGAAGGCCGTGCGCTGCTGAAGGCGCTGGGCTTCCCCTTCAAGGAGAACTGAGCACATGGCAAAGAAGGCGCTGGTCCACAAGGCCAACAAGAAGCCCAAGTTCGCGGTTCGCGCGTACACGCGGTGCAACAAGTGCGGCCGCCCGCACTCGGTCTACCGCAAGTTCGGGCTCTGCCGCATCTGCCTGCGCGAGATGGCGCACGCAGGTGAGCTGCCCGGTGTGCAGAAGTCCAGCTGGTAATCCAGCCGGCATCTGCGCAGTAGACCACACAGACCAATCCAAACAGGTTGCGGAAGGCCCTGAAAAGGGAACCGCCGCGAGGAAGGTGAGCCGGTTGTCATGACGATGACTGACCCGATCGCAGACTTCTTGACACGTCTGCGCAACGCCAATTCGGCGTATCACGATGAGGTGACCCTGCCCCACTCGAAGATCAAGGCGAACATCGCCGAGATCCTCAAGAAAGAGGGCTACATCTCCGATTACCGCACCGAGGATGCCCGCGTCGGCAAGTCCCTGGTGGTGTCGCTCAAGTACGGCCCCAGCCGTGAGCGCAGCATCGCCGGCCTGCGTCGCGTGAGCAAGCCCGGTCTGCGGGTTTACGCAAAGTCCACCAATCTGCCTCGGGTGCTCGGCGGCCTGGGCGTGGCGATCATCTCCACGTCCTCTGGCCTGCTCACCGACCGTCAGGCGGCACGAAGCGGCGTGGGCGGCGAAGTCCTCGCCTACGTGTGGTGAGGGGATAGAAGACATGTCGCGTATTGGTAAGCAGCCGGTCCTGGTTCCCGCCGGGGTCGATGTGACGATTGACGGCCGCAACGTCTCGGTCAAGGGCCCCAAGGGCACCCTGACCCTCGATGTCGCCGAGCCGATCACCGTCGAGCGCAACGAAGACGGCGCCATCGTGGTCAGCCGTCCCGATGACGAGCGGCGCAGCCGCTCCCTGCACGGGCTCTCCCGGACCCTGGTGGCCAACCTGGTCACCGGCGTCACCGAGGGCTACACCCGCAAGATGGAGATCTTCGGCGTCGGCTACCGCGTCGCACTCAAGGGTTCCAACCTGGAGTTCGCACTCGGCTACAGCCACCCCGTGGTGATCGAGGCGCCCGAGGGCATCACCTTCGCCGTCGAGACGCCCACCAAGTTCTCGGTCACGGGTATCGACAAGCAAAAGGTCGGTCAGATCTCCGCGGTCATCCGCCGCCTGCGCCGCCCCGACCCGTACAAGGGCAAGGGTGTGCGTTACGAGGGTGAGCAGATCCGCCGCAAGGTCGGAAAGACAGGTAAGTAACCATGGCTGCAAAGACTCAAGCTGCCGCCGTCCGCAAGCCGGTGGGGCAGAACATCTCTGAGACTCGCCGTAACTCTCGGCTGCGTCGGCACGCCCGGTTGCGCAAGAAGGTCTCCGGCACCGCCGAGACCCCGCGTCTGGTGGTCAACCGTTCGGCACGGCACATCCACGTCCAGCTCATCGACGACCTGGAAGGCGTCACGCTGGCGGCTGCCTCGTCGATCGAGGCCGACGTGCGCGCCGTCGAGGGTGACAAGAAGGCGCACAGCGTTCGGGTCGGTCAGCTGATCGCCGAGCGTGCCAAGGCTGCCGGCGTCGACACGGTTGTGTTCGACCGCGGCGGCTACACCTATGGCGGCCGGATCGCCGCGCTGGCGGATGCCGCGCGCGAGGGCGGGCTGAAATTCTGATGACTGTCAACGAGAGGACTGCATGATGGCCGAGCAGGCAACTGGTGCCGGCGGCCCAGGCGCTTCCGACAACCGCGGTGGCCGTGGCCGCCGCGACGACCGCGGTGGCCGTGGTGGCCGCGACAGCGGCGAGAAGAGCAACTACATCGAGCGCGTGGTGTCGATCAACCGCGTCTCCAAGGTGGTCAAGGGTGGTCGGCGCTTCAGCTTCACCGCGCTGGTCATCGTCGGTGACGGCAAGGGCATGGTCGGCGTCGGCTACGGCAAGGCCAAGGAAGTTCCGGCCGCCATCGCCAAGGGCGTCGAGGAGGCTCGCAAGGGCTTCTTCCGGGTTCCGCTGATCGGCGGCACCATCGTCCATCCGGTTCAGGGCGAAGCCGCTGCCGGTGTGGTGATGTTGCGTCCGGCCAGCCCGGGTACCGGTGTGATCGCCGGTGGTGCGGCTCGCGCGGTGCTGGAATGCGCCGGCGTGCACGACATCCTGGCCAAGTCGCTGGGCAGTGACAACGCGATCAACGTGGTGCATGCCACCGTTGCCGCGCTGAAGATGATCCAGCGTCCCGAAGAGGTGGCGGCCCGTCGCGGTCTGCCCCTCGAGGACGTGGCGCCGGCCGGCATGCTGAAGGCCCGGCGCGAGAGCGAAGCGCTTGCTGCCGCAGCAGCGCGTGAGGGATCGGCATAACCATGGCAGAACTCAAGATCACCCAGGTGCGCGGAACCATCGGCGCACGCTGGAAGCAGCGCGAAAGCCTGCGGACCCTGGGGCTGAAGAAGATTCGTCAGTCCGTGGTGCGTGAGGACAACGCGCAGACCCGCGGTCTGATCAAGGCCGTTCATCACCTCATCGAGGTGGAGGAGGTGAAGTCCTGATGTCCGTTATCAAGCTTCACGACCTGAGGCCTGCCCCCGGAGAGAAGAAGGCCAAGACCCGCGTCGGTCGTGGTGAGGGCTCCAAGGGTAAGACCGCCGGTCGTGGTACCAAGGGCACCAAGGCCCGCAAGAACGTCCCCGCGACGTTCGAGGGTGGCCAGATGCCGATCCACATGCGGCTGCCGAAGCTCAAGGGCTTCAAGAACCGCTTCCGGACCGAGTACGAGGTCGTCAACGTCGGCGACATCGCCAAGGTCTTCCCGCAGGGCGGCACCATCGGTGTCGACGAGCTGGTTGCCAAGGGCCTCGTTCGCAAGAACAGCCTGGTGAAGGTGCTCGGCGACGGCAAGCTGGCCGTCAAGGTCGACGTGACTGCCAACAAGTTCAGCGGTAGCGCCCGTGAGGCGATCTCCGCTGCCGGCGGTTCGGCCACCGAACTGTAATTCTGCGCGAGCAGACGCAAAAGCCCCCGCTTCGGCGGGGGCTTTTTGCGTCGGCCGTCAGCTCAGCCGGGGGATCACGTCGGCGGCAAGCCGTTCCATCTGTTCGCGGTCCTCGGCGATCGTGGCGCCCGTGGGGTTGAGCAAAACGGTCTGTGCCCCCGCATCGAGCACCTCGCGCAGGCCCCGGACCACGTCGTCCACAGTCCCCGCGACCGCCACGTCGCCCAGGCGCATCCGGTCCCCGTAGATCCGCCGAAGGCCCGCGTCGACCCGTTCGCGAGCGCGGGCAGCGTCGTCGTCGACGATCAGGTACACGCGCTTGCCGATCCGGAAGGTGTCCTGATCCTTGCCCTGTTCGGCTATCTCGAGTCGCACCGTGCGCACCGCCTCAGCGAAGGCCGCCGTGGTCGAGGACCCAGCCCCGAGGAACGCATCGCCGTAACGGACCGCCCGCGCCAGAGCCCTCGGCGCGTTGGCCCCGAACCAGATCGGCGGGTGTGGCCGCTGAACGGGTTTGGGGCTGATGGCCAGATCGTCGACATCGCGGAAGCGGCCGTGGAAGGTGATCCGGGGTTCATCCGACCAGGCGGCCTTCATCAACTCCAGACCCTCGGTGAAGCTGGAGATGAATGTCGACGAGTCCACCCCGAACGCCGGGAACTGCCGGAAGCTGCCGCCCGGTGCCACGCCGACGTCGAGGCGGCCGTGGCTGAGCCGGTCCACCGCCGTGATCGCCGAAGCCAACTGCAGCGGGTCGTGCAACGAGGTGACCAGAACCGCGACCCCCAGCCGCAGTCTCGTGGTGACCGCCGCGGCATACGACAACAGCTCCAGCGGGGCGATCGTCGGTGCCGGCCCCACGGTCTGCTCGATCGTCCAACCGCCCTCGAAACCGAGTTCCTCGGCGCGGGCCAGATACTCCTTGAAGGCCGCGTCGTCGAAGCCGTCGTGATCGAGCTGCGGGAGCGAGATGGAGAACGTCACCCGTCTCACGGTACGACGGTGGTCCGGTAGGGGGAGAGTTCTCGTCGCCGCGCGCGGAATCCGCCGATCGGTAGGCTCGGTCCATGTTCGCTTTTCTCCCAGGACTACCCGGCCAGGACGATCTCAAGGCGTTGGTCCGGCGCGTGGACACCGCCCGGCACAACGGAGTGCCCAGCGGGTGTGTGCTGGAGTTGGATCTGATGTCGCCCCCGCCGGAGACCGCCGGATTCGACCCGTTGGCCGTGATCGCGGGCGGTGGCCGCCCACTGGTGTTGCGCCAGGCCGTCGCCGCGATCCACCGCGCCGCCGAGGACGACCGGGTGGCCGGGTTGATCGCGCGGGTGCAGTTGCCCGCGGCCGCGCCCGGCCCGGTACAGGAACTGCGGGATGCCATCGCGGCGTTCAGCGCGGTCAAGCCCACGGTGGCCTGGGCCGAGACGTACCCCGGAACGCTGTCCTATTACCTGGCATCCGCCTTCCGCGAGGTGTGGATGCAGCCGTCGGGCACAGTCGGGCTGGTCGGTTTCGCCACCAACGCGATGTTCCTGCGCGACGCGCTGGACAAGGTGGGTGTCGAGGCGCAGTTCGTCGCGCGCGGCGAATACAAATCCGCGGCAAACGTTTTCACGGAAGCCCGCTACACCGACGCGCAGCGTGAGGCCGACGGCCGGATGATCGAGAGCCTGCAATCGCAGGTGTGGCAGGCCATCGCCGAATCGCGGGGCCTGACCTCGGAGGCGGTCAACGTACTGGCGGACCAGGCGCCAGTGCTGCGAGATGACGCCGTCACCGCCGGTCTGATCGACCGGATCGGATTCCGTGACGAGGCCTATTCACGCATCGGGGAACTGTCGGGCGGACCGGCCGAGGCAGGCGCCGATGCCGACAGTCACCCCGATGCCCTACCGCGGCTTTATCTTTCGCGCTATGCGCGGACCACTCCGAAGGTTCCGACGCCACAGATACCGGGTCGTAAGTCCAAGCCCACGATCGCGCTGGTGACGTTGCACGGCCCGATCGTGAGCGGCCGCGGCGGCCCACAGGTGCTGCCGCTGGGTAACTCCAGTGCCGGCGGCGACACCATCGCCGCGGCTCTGCGTGAGGCAGCTGCCGACGACGAGGTCTCGGCGATCGTGCTGCGCGTCGACAGCCCCGGTGGCTCGGTATCCGGGTCGGAAACCATCTGGCGCGAGGTGGTTCGGATTCGCGAGCGCGGTAAGCCCATCGTCGCGTCCATGGGTGCGGTGGCCGCATCGGGCGGCTACTACGTGTCGATGGCGGCAGACGAGATCGTGGCCAATGCGGGAACCATCACCGGTTCCATCGGCGTGATCACCGGCAAGCTGGTCTCCCGCGAGCTCAAGGACAAGTTGGGCGTCGGATCGGATTCCTTGCGTACCAACCCCAATGCCGATGCCTGGTCGTCGAACACGCCGTTCACCGACGAACAGCACGCCCATATCGAAGCCGAGACCGACCTGCTCTACACCGATTTCATCACCCGCGTGGCCGAGGGGCGCAAGCTCTCGGTCGAGCAGGTGGACAAGGTGGCGCGCGGTCGGATCTGGACGGGGGCCGACGCCAAGGGCCACGGTCTCGTCGACGAACTCGGCGGACTTCGTACCGCGGTCACCCGCGCCAAGGTCCTGGCCGGGCTGGACCCGGACACCAAGGTGCGGGTGCTGAGCTATCCCGGTTCGTCGTGGTTGGACATGTTGCGGCCCAAGCCCTCGTCGCAACCCGCAGCGGCGTCGGTGCCGCAGGCGGTCGGCAACCTGCTGGGGCAATCGGTGGTCGGAGTCCTCGAGAACGCCGGGCGCGCGGTGACCGGATCCCATGCGCTCTGGCTGGGAGAACCCCGGTTTTGACGCTTGCGATAGTTACGACGCGGTAGCGGGCGGCGCTTTGTCGGGTGCGGGGCTGTAACGTCAGATCTTGGCAACTATTGAATTGTCGACGAAATGACGGCCTGGCCCTGCGGTGTTCAACGCAGTCAGAGCAGCCGTAACAGAGAGTGCGCGGCGGGGAACGGTGTCGTCAGACACATGGAGGACTCGTGCCCGCGCATAAAAGCCCGATGAGGGGCTTCGGAGATAAACCGGAGATCGACTATCGCGAACCCTCCGAGGATTCGCCGGACCCCGGGGTATTGAAGAGGGCCATCGCCGCCTCGGCGATCGGTAACGCCACCGAATGGTTCGACTACGGTATCTACGCCTATGGCGTGGGCTACATTTCCGCCGCCATCTTCCCTGGAGACGCCCAGCAGGCGACCCTGCTGGCCCTCGCGACGTTCGCGGTGTCGTTTTTGGTGCGCCCGCTCGGCGGATTCGTCTGGGGGCCACTCGGCGACCGACTCGGGCGTAAACACGTCCTGGCGATCACCATCGTGTTGATGGCGGGCGCGACGTTCTGCGCCGGCCTGATTCCGTCCTATGCGGCGATCGGGATGTGGGCACCGGTGCTCATGGTCGGGCTCCGGATGATCCAGGGCTTCTCCACCGGCGGAGAGTACGGCGGTGCCGCGACGTTCATGGCCGAGTACGCGCCGTCGCGTCGGCGTGGCTTCCTCGGCAGTTTCCTGGAATTCGGCACCCTCGCGGGCTTTTCGATGGGTGCGCTGTTGATGCTTGGCTTCTCGGCAGTGCTCTCCGATGAGCAGATGGGGCAATGGGGTTGGCGGCTGCCGTTCCTCGTGGCCGCCCCGCTCGGCCTGGTCGGTGTCTACCTACGTTCGAAGCTGGAGGACACCCCGATCTTCCGCGAACTCGAGGCGACGGGGGAGCGGGAAGGCGGACCTGCGTCTGAGCTCAAGGATCTCGTGGTCGAGTACTGGGGCCCGATCCTGCGATTGGGCGGTTTGGTCGTCGCACTCAACGTGGTCAACTACACGCTGCTCACCTACATGCCGACATACCTGGAGCAGACGATCGGTTTGTCGAGCGGTCACTCCTTGGTGGTACCCATCATCGGCATGCTGTCGATGATGGTGTTCCTGCCGTTCGCGGGTCACATTTCCGACCGCGTGGGCCGCAAACCGATGTGGTGGTTTTCGCTGATCGGGCTCTTCGTCGCCGGCATCCCGATGTTCCTGCTGATGTCGACCAACATGGTGGGTGCGATCATCGCGTTCGCGGTGCTGGGCCTGCTGTATGTACCCCAGTTGTCGACCATCTCCGCGACGTTCCCGGCGATGTTCCCCACCCAGGTGCGTTACGCCGGCTTCGCCATCGCGTACAACGTGTCGACATCGCTGTTCGGCGGTACGGCTCCGGCGGTCAATGATTGGGTGGTGGCAAAGACCGGCGACCAACTGGTGCCGGCCTATTACATGATGATCGCCTGCGTGATCGGGATGATCGCGCTGATCAAGGTGCCGGAGACCGCGCGATGTCCGATCAGTGGCACCGAAATACCCGGGACGCCGGAAGCGCCGCCCCAGCTGGATTACGAGACCGACGCCGACGCCGACACAGGCACGACGTCAGCGTCAGCCGGCCGGTAGTCGCGCGATCAGCCGGTCGACTGCGTCCTCCATGTGGGCCAGCATCAACTTGTCGGTGAGTGCGACGTCGCCGGATCGGATGGCGCCCGCCAACGCCCGATGCTCGTTCACCCGGTCGGTGGCGGCGTCGTAGGTGTCGGCCAGTGCGTGCACACACATCCTGGTCTCGACGAGGAAGGTCTGGTGCAGGCGCGAGAGCCGCGGGCTGCCTGCGAGTTCCACGAGCACCTCGTGGAAACGCATGTCGGCTTCGCTGACCTCATCGAGGTCCCTGGCTGCTGCCATCTCGTCGACCACGGCGAGTAATGCGTCCCCGGCACCTGCATAGTCACCCTGCAGGATCTGGCGGCTCGCGGTCCGCTCGATCGCCTCGCGGGCCAGGTACATGTCGCGAATCTCGCCGGAGTCCATGGTGTTGACGAACACGCCCCGGTTGCGGATCGCGATCAGCAGACCTTCCTGGGTGAGGCGCTGCATGCCCTCCCGCAGCGGTCCGCGGCTGACGCCGAACCTGCGCGCCAACTCGGCCTCGCCGAGTTGCGTGCCGGGGACGAGCTCGCCGTACGCGATGGCCTGCCGGAGCTTCTCGGCGACGATGCTGGGCGTCGACTCCTGCTCGACGGGAGTGATGAAGTCGGTCACGGCCGGCCTCCGAACAGGTGGCCGAGCCCGGGCAGAGGCGGCACGGGGCCGAGCAGGTGCAGGCCCTTCCAGACCGTCACCTGGTTGGCGGTGAGCACCGGTTTTCCGACGGCGGATTCCAGTTGATCGATGAAACCCATTGTGTGCATGGCGGTGTCGGGTACCAGCACGGCCTCGGCGTCGGGGTGGTCGGCTGCGGTGACCATCGCGAGCACCTGCGCCTGTGCCAGCCGGCCCACCTCGGCTGCGGTGACGATGCCGTGGCTGCCGATCGACACCACGTCGATGCCGCCGGCCGACAGGAACGCGACGAAGTGTGCCGCCACGTCGCCCGGATAAGAGGCGGCCACGGCAACCCGGTGGATACCCAAGTGCTGCAATGCATCTACGAAGGCGATCGATGTCGACGACGCCGGGACGCCGGACGCGGCGGCCACGTCGTCGGCCTGCCGTCGGGCACCGTCGCGCCCGAAGACGAAACTGCCCGACGTACACGCCCACATCATCGAATCCGGATGCGCCGCCCCCAGGCGCACGACACCGTCGGCGAGGCGTTCGGTCCGGCCGAGGTCGAGAAGGGCATCGACGCGATGAGCGTCCTCACCCACCGAGGTGATCGCGACGGGCAGTCTGACCGCCGCCTGCAGGCGTGCCTCCAGCGCGCTGAAGTCGTCTTCAGCACTGTGGCCGGGATAGAGGATCCCCACCGTGGTCATGCAGTCTCTCCTTGTCGCTTGCCCGCGTTCAGGTGTCCAGTAGTCGCTGACCGGCTCCGACGGCCTTGCGGCCCGCGACGGCCAGTGCCGCCCACATGGTCACCTGGTTGGCGGTGACCACCGGCTTGCCGAGCTCGCGCTCCAGCGGTGCGATCAGATCGTAGGTCGGCAGATTCGTGCAACTGATGACGATGGCCTCGGCATCGGAACAGTCTGTGGCACAAACCAACTCGGCCGTGGTCGCATACGGCACCGCCCAGATCTGCGATGTCATCCCCAGGCCTGCCGTGGCGGCCACCTCGATCCCGGCTTCCATGAGATAACTGGTCAGCCCGCTCGTCAGGTCGGCGGTGTAGGGGGTGACCGTGGCGACTGTCTTCACCCCGAGGTGCCGGAGCGCGGCGAGCATGGAGCCGCTGGTGGTCACCGCGGCCGGGGCTCCCGCTGCCCGCATCGCCGCGACCAGTGCGGCCTCGCCTGCCATTCCCTTGACGAAGCTTCCCGCGGTACACGCATACGCCGTGACCAGCGGCGACACGGAGAGCACGTTCGCGGCGCCGGCCTCCACCTGCTCGGGTTCGGAGACGTGCACCGCCATGTCGACCGTCACCGGCAGCGGCGCGTATCGCAGCCGGGTGACGTAGAGACTGACGTCGTTGGGCGCCCAACGCCACAGTTCGCGGTCGAGTGCGAAGTCGTAGGGCGTCACAACGCCTATCCCCACCTGCTGTAACGGTGGGGGAGGAATGACTTCCTCGAGCGTCATGTCCATAGTGTGAGGCCGAGTCGGCCAACCGGCAACAGATTGTTGACAATCCTACGAAGGCGCCTAGCCTCGGAACCGTGCCGCCTGCAGCCGCCCGCCCCGTGATCGCGGTGCTGTGTGAGCACGAGACCGACCGGGTGCCCGGCCTGTCCTGCGTGGATGCCGAATTCCGCTACTGCGACGCCGACGGGCTCGGACAGGCGATCGAAGGGGCACGGGCCCTGCTCCTGTGGGACTACTTCTCCACTGCGTTGCGTGAAGCGTGGGCGCATGCGGATGCGCTGGAGTGGATTCACGTCCCCGCGGCCGGGGTCGACAAGTTGCTGTTCGACCGGCTGCGGGAATCGGACGTGGTGATCACCAATGCCCGTGGCGTATTCGACCGTCCCATAGCTGAATACGTACTCGGCGCGGTGCTGGCCCATGCCAAGGGCAGCCAGGCCAGCCTGGATTTCCAACGCCGGCATGAGTGGCGCTACCGCGAGACCCGCAGCATCGCGGGTGCGAAGGCTCTCGTCGTCGGCACGGGCGGCATCGGCCGTGAGATCGCGCGTCTGCTGCGCGCGGCCGGTCTGTCCGTGCGCGGCGCCGGGCGCGTCGCGGTCGCCGAGGATCCGGATTTCGGTGCGGTGGTCACCACCGACGATCTGGTCTCGGCTGTCGGCTGGTGCGATCACCTCGTGCTGGCGGCTCCGCTCACCCCGGCGACGCGAGGCCTGGTGGACGCGGCCGTGCTGAAGGCCATGAAACCCGATGCGCACCTTGTGAATATCGCGCGGGGACCGATCGTCGACGAGGATGCGCTGCTGTCCGCGCTGACCGAACACCGCATCGGCGGAGCCACCCTGGACGTGTTCAGCACCGAGCCGTTGCCCGCCGAACACCCGCTGTGGGACGCGCCCGGCACCGTCATCACCGCGCACATGTCCGGCGACGTCGTGGGATTCCGCGAGACTCTCGCCGATCAGTTCGCCGACAATGCGCGGCGCTGGCTGGCCGGGCAGCCGCTGGTCAACGTCGTCGACAAGGCGCTCGGCTACGTACCGGGGGAGCGGACGTGACCATCCCGCAGGCCGTCGAGTTGCTCGAGGCCTACCGGACCAAGACGCTGTCGCCGGTGGAGGCGACCCGCGCGGCGCTGTCGGCCATCGACCGCCACAACGACGCGGTCAACGCATTCGTGCTCGTCGACCCCGACGGTGCGATGGCCGCCGCGCGGGAGTCCGAAAAGCGTTGGCATGACGGGTGTCCGCTGGGCCCTGGCGACGGGATCCCGACGTCGATCAAGGACGCGCTGTGGACCAGGGGCTGGCCGACCCTGCGTGGCAGCTGGCTCATCGACGAGGCGGGCCCGTGGAACGAGGACGCGCCCAGCGTGGCACGGCTGCGCGAATCCGGCGCGGTACTGCTCGGCAAGACCACGACCCCGGAGTACTCGTGGAAAGGCGTGACCGACTCGCCGCGCTACGGAGTGACCGGCAACCCGTGGGATCCCGCGGTGACCGCGGGTGGTTCGAGCGGGGGCAGTGCCGCGGCCGTGGCACTCGGCATGGGCGCGTGGTCGGTCGGAACCGACGGCGGTGGTTCGGTGCGGATCCCCGGCGCGTTCACGGGCACCGTCGCCCTCAAACCGACCTACGGTCTCATCCCGTTGTATCCACCGAGCCCGTTCGGCACGCTTTCGCACGCAGGCCCGATGGCGCGCACGGTCGCCGACGTTGCCGCGTTGCTGGACGTGGTCACCGGGTTCGACGAGCGGGACTGGTCGGCAATGCCTTCTCCGCCTTCGTCTTTCCGCGCCGCGCTGAACGGTGGCATCGCCGGACTACGGGTCGCCTACTCGCCGAATCTCGGCTTCGGGATCAATGACCCTGAGGTGGATATCGCGGTGCGGGCAGCGGTGGAGGTGCTCGCGGCGGCAGGCGCGCACGTAGAGGAGGTCGATCCGGGCTTCGCCGACCCGGTGCACGCCTTCCATGTGCTGTGGTTCGCCGGTGAGGCAAAGGTGTTGGAAGGCAAGTTGACTGGTCCGGACGTCGGACGTATCGATCCCGGTTTGCGGCGCACGGCCGAGACCGGGGCGGCCTTCACCGCGTCGGACTATCTGGATGCGACCGCCGTCCGGATGAAGCTCGGGGAACTGATGGGCAGGTTTCACCAGACCTATGACGTCCTGGTCACCCCGACGCTGCCGCTGACCGCCTTCGCCGTCGGCCGGGACGTGCCCGACGGTTCTCCCTCAGCGGACTGGACGAGCTGGACGCCCTACACGTACCCGTTCAATCTGACCCAGCAGCCCGCACTTTCGGTGCCGTGCGGGTTCAGCTCGGGTGGCCTGCCCGTCGGACTGCAGATCGTCGGGCCCCGACACTGGGATGCCCTGGTGCTGCGGGTGGGGGCGACGTACCAGGGCGCCACGGACTGGCATCGCCGGGTGCCCGCGTTGCTCACCCAGGAGGTTGCATGAGCCGGTTGATCACGGTGTCGCTGGACAAACGCGGAGTCAGTTGCGTGGCCCGGCTTCTCGACGAAGCGGCACCGCGCACGTGCGCCGCCGTGTGGGACGCCCTGCCGCTGGCGGCGCAGGTATTTCACGGCAAGTACGCCCGTAACGAGATTTACACCCTGCTGCCGGCGTTCGGCACCGACCCCGGCAAGGAGAACACCACGGTCACTCCGATACCGGGCGATCTGTGCTGGTTCTCGTTCGACTCGGACGATCTGGGCAACCCGGCGTACGGATACGAGAACAGCACCGGCACCGGAACCACCGGTGCGATCGTCGACCTGGCGCTGTTCTACGGTCGCAACAACCTGCTGATCAACGGGGACCAGGGCTGGGTGCCCGGCAACGTGTTCGGCGAGATCATCGAGGGACTCGACGACATGGCCGCGGCCTGCCAGGACCTGTGGATGGGCGGAGCGAGGGGCGAGACGCTGCGCTTTGCCAAGGTGCCGTGATCGGGTGTCGCACGCGTTCCGCGAATGAAGCGTGGTGGCGGTCCTGAGGCCGATTTTCCGCCGTAGCGCTTCACCCGCGGGGCGGTTCTCGGGCCGCGCCGGCCGAACTCAGTCCAGAGTGCCGCTGACGTAGACGATTTCACCCATCGGGTCGTTGTCGTCGCGGTCGGGCACCGGCAGGCCGTGGCGGGTGAACAGCTCTGACCGGGGCGTGCCGGACATTTCCCAACCCTTGGCGTTCAGATAGTCGGCGGCCGAATGCCTCTCGCCGTGGTAGATCAACGATGGCATGTCCAGGTTCAGGCCGAGCTGGCTGAACGTCGCGGTGGCGGCGCGAGCCTTTTCCGGGTCGAAATCCTTGAGCGCGGGCACGAATTCGGTGGCCACCGCGCTGCCGGGGGCGCTGAGCGCGGCGATGTTGTCGAACAACCGGTCCTGAGCCTCGGGCGGCAGGTAGATCAGCAGACCCTCGGCGCACCACGCGGTCGGTTTCTCCGGGTCGAATCCCGCGGCCCGCAGGGCGGCCGGCCAGTCGTTCCGCAGGTCGATCGGTACGGTGCGCCGTTCCGCCTTCGGCTCCGCGCCAAGGTCGGCGAGGGTGCGGGTCTTGAACTCGATCACCTCGGGCTGGTCGATCTCGTAGACCACGGTGCCCGCCGGCCAGGGCAGGCGGTATGCGCGCGAGTCCAGGCCGGAGGCCAGGATCACCGCCTGCCGGATACCGGCCTTGCCCGACGTGATGAAGAAGTCGTCGAAGAACCGGGTCCGCACGGCCATCTCGTCGATATTGGAGCGGGCGCGCTCGGCCGCATCCGGTGCGAGCTGGGCGAGGGTATCCATACTCAGCTCACCGTCGACCATCTTGGTGAACACCTCGATGCCCACCGCGCGCACCAACGGCGCCGCGAACGGATCGTCGATCAGGCCGTGGGAATCCTGGCTCGCGATCGCCCGCCCCGTCGCCACCAGCGTGGCAGTGGTGCCGACGCTGGAGGCCAGATCCCAACTGTCGTCATCGGTTCGTGCCATCGTGCGCCTCCCGGCCGTCTACTTGGATGTCTTGAGTGTTGCTGACAGATAACCAGAATCACCGGCGAGCTCGTCAAGCTCCTCGGGGTAGGGGAAACCGTGCGACGCGTAGGCGGCCCGGGTGGGCTGCACTGTCGCGTCCCACCCGTGTGCGGTGAGATAGTCGCGGGCGGCTGTTCGCTCGCCGGAGTAGAACAGGTCCTTCAGATCCACATCGGAGCCGACCTTCTTCGACCACTGGCTGACCCGCTCGGTCCACTTGTCGTTGAGCGAGGCGGCGTCCATGTGCTCGGTGGCCAGTCGGCTGCCCGGGGCGCTGAGCTCGGTGATGTTGTCGAATAACCGGTCCTGCGCTTCCGGCGGAAGGTAGATCAGCAGACCCTCGGCGATCCAGGCGGTCGGCAGCTGTGGATCGAAACCGTTGGCGCGCAGGGCCGCGGGCCAGTCGTCGCGCAGGTCGACGGGCACGGTGTGCAGCTCAGCGGCCGGCTCGGCCTCGAGATCTGTCAGGGTGCGGGTCTTGAACTCCAGCACCGCCGGCTGATCCACCTCGAAAACCACGCTGCCGACCGGCCAGGCGAGCCGGTAGGCGCGCGTGTCCAGACCGGACGCCAGGATCACCGCCTGCCGGATACCGGCCGCCGCGGCATCGGTGAAGAAGTCGTCGAAAAAGCGGGTACGGACGGCGATCTGCTCACACATCCGCTGCCGGTCCAGCATCAGATCGCCCTCGACGCACACCTCGCCGTCGGCGAGCCGGATGCTGTGCTCCAGTCCCACCGCACGCACCAGCGCATCGGCGAACGGGTCGTTGATGAGTGGGTCGGGCTGCTTGGTGGCCAGCGCCCGGGACGCCGCGACACCGGTCGCGGTCGCCCCGACGCTCGTGGCCAGATCCCAGCTGTCGCCTTCGGTGCGGGTCATGAAATGGTGCTCCTAGTCTCGGATGGCGATGACTGCCTGCGAGTTGCGTTGTGGCGCAGCGGCTTCTCCGGCGGGGAACTCGCGGCCGTATTCGGCGAAAAGCTCAGGCCGGCGCCGTGCGGTGACCGACCATCCGCCGTCGGTCAGGTAGTCGACGACCGAATTGCGCTCGCCGGCGTACCAGAGATTGGCCAGGTCGAGTTCGAGCCCGTGCTGACGCCACTGTTCGCTCATCGCATTGCCGCGCTCGCGCAGGTTCGCCGCGATATCGGGATGGAACTCGGTGGCCAGTCGGCTGCCCGGCGCGCTGAGCGCGGTGATGTTGTCGAACAACCGGTCCTGGGCCTCGGGCGGCAGGTAGGCCAGCAGACCCTCGGCGCTCCACGCGCTCGGCGCTGCGGGATCGAAGCCGGCCGCCCGCAGAGCCGCAGGCCAGTCGTCGCGCAGATCGACGGCGACGGTGCGGCGCTCGGCAGTGGGGGCGGCCCCGATCTGGGTCATCGTCGCCGACTTCGCCCCGATCACCTCGGGCTGGTCGATCTCGTACACCACGGTGCCCTCGGGCCACGGCAGTCGGTACGCCCGGGAATCCAGGCCGGAAGCCAGGATCACGGCCTGCCGGATGCCGGCGTCGCCGGCGGCGACGAAGAAGTCGTCGAAGAACTTCGTCCGCACCGCCATGATCCCGATCATCAACTCGGCGCCGGCGGCCAACTCACCGTCGAGGGCGATCTCGCCGTCGACGAGTTTGGTGAAGAACTCCACCCCGACCGCGCGGACCAGATCCGCCGCGTAGGGATCGTTGATCAGTGGATCGGATTCAGCGCTGGCGATCGCGCGGGCCGCGGCGACCATCGTCGCCGTCGCGCCCACGCTGGAGGCCAGATCCCAGCTGTCGGTGTCAGACCGTGCCATCGCTCGCCCGCCTCACTTCTCGGCACTGATGTAGAGGACCGATGCCGCGTGGGCCTCATCCTCGACCGGAGGCAGCCCCGTACGGACCAGCAGATCGTTGGACGAGATACCCGTGGTCTTCCAGGCGTGTCCCTCCAGATACGTCGTCACATCGGCACGGTCGCCGAGGAAGATCAGCTCGTTGAGATCCATGTCCAGGCCGTGTGCCCGCCAGCGGTCGGTGAACTCCTGCATCTTGGCCCGGATCGTCTCTTCGTCGTTGGACTCGGTGGCGGGCACGCCCTCGACACCGAATCGGCTACCGGGCGCACTCAGCGCGGTGACCTGGTCGAGCAAACGGTCCTGGGCGTCCCCCGGCAGGTAGCCCAGCAACCCCTCGGCGATCCAGGCCGTCGGTTCCGACGGGTCGAACCCGGCCTCGGCCAATGCCGAGGGCCAGTCGAACCGCAGGTCGATGGCGACGGTGCGGCGCTCGGTGGTCGGCACCGCGCCGAGGGCCGCCGTGGTGGTGCTCTTAAACTCGATCACCTCGGGTTGGTCGACCTCGTAGACGACGGTGCCGGCAGGCCACGGCAGCCGGTAGGCCCGTGAGTCCAGTCCGGTGGCGAGGATGACCGCCTGCCGGATACCGGCGCGGCACGCGCTCAGGAAGAAGTCATCGAAGAATCGGGTGCGGGCGGCCATGCCGTTGGCGAATCGGATCAACCCTGTTGCGGCCTCCTCGTCGAGACCTTCGGTGGTGAAGTTCTCGTCGGCCAGCTTGGTGAAGAAGTCCATCCCGACAGCGCGGACCAGAGGAGCGGCGAAGGGGTCGTCGATCACCGGATCATCGGCGTTGGTGGCCATTGCGCGCGCTGCCGCGACCATCGTCGCCGTGGCGCCCACGCTGGAGGCCAGATCCCACGAATCGTCGGCAGTCCGGGCCATGAATTCCCCTTTGTTCAGTCGAAATCAACGTGTTAGTTAGGTGGTGTAATGAGCTGTCGCCGACTGTACGCTCCGATTCTGGAGAGAAGCTCTGCTCCGCAGCTCGGCCTGATCCCGGCCGGATCGAGGAGGGCGGGCGCGGGTGCATGACGGGGGTACTCGGGGGCAACTGTTACTCTCGTAGACTGATTTGACGACTGAGTTCGCAGGCTGCGCGCCTGCCGGGCGGTCGTAAACGACTTGACCATTGACGCTGGCTCCACCAGCCCCGTTTGGCACGCCGCGCTGAGAGGTCGGCTGCGCAGGAGGAAGAGTGCTTTCGGCTTTCATCTCATCGCTGCGGACGGCCGACCTCAGACGCAAGATCCTGTTCACGTTGGGCCTGGTGATCCTCTACCGGGCCGGCGCGTCGATCCCGTCTCCGGGGGTTAACTACCCGAACGTCCAGAAGTGCATCGAGCAGGTCAGCGGCGGCGACTCCGCCCAGATCTACTCGTTGATCAACCTGTTCTCCGGCGGCGCGCTGCTGCAGCTGACGGTGTTCGCGGTGGGCGTCATGCCCTACATCACCGCCAGCATCATCGTGCAGCTGTTGGTCGTGGTGATCCCGCGTTTCGAACAGCTACAGAAGGAAGGCCAGGCCGGTCAGGCCAAGATGACGCAGTACACGCGTTATCTCTCGATCGCGCTGGCCGTCCTGCAGGCCACCAGCATCGTGGCGCTGGCCGCCAACGGCGGCCTGCTGCAGGGCTGCAGCCTCGACATCATCCAGGACAGCTCGGTCTTCGGACTGATCGTCATCGTGCTGGTGATGACCGCAGGCGCAGCGCTGGTGATGTGGATGGGCGAGCTCATCACCGAGCGGGGCATCGGCAACGGCATGTCGCTGCTGATCTTCGCCGGCATCGCCGCCCGGATCCCGTCCGAGGGCCAGACCATCCTGGAGAGCCGCGGCGGCCTGGTGTTCACCGCCGTCGTTGCCGCGACGCTGCTGATCATCATCGGCGTGGTGTTCGTCGAGCAGGGCCAGCGCCGTATCCCGGTCCAGTACGCCAAGCGCATGGTGGGCCGCAAGATGTACGGCGGTACCTCCACCTACCTGCCGCTCAAGGTCAACCAGGCCGGCGTCATCCCGGTGATCTTCGCGTCGTCGCTGATCTACATACCGCACCTGATCACCCAGCTGATCCAGAGCGGCAGCTCCAACCCGGGCACCGGATGGTGGGACAAGTTCGTCGCCGACTACCTGACGAATCCCGCCGATCCCGTCTACATCGGGATCTACTTCGGCCTGATCATCTTCTTCACGTACTTCTACGTGTCGATCACGTTCAACCCGGACGAGCGCGCCGACGAGATGAAGAAGTTCGGCGGCTTCATCCCGGGCATCCGTCCCGGCAAGCCCACCGCGGATTACCTGCGGTATGTGCTCAGCCGCATCACCCTGCCCGGTTCGATCTACCTCGGTGTGATCGCCGTTCTGCCCAACCTGTTCCTGCAGATCGGCAACACCGGCTCGGTACAGAATCTGCCGTTCGGCGGTACCGCGGTTCTCATCATGATCGGTGTGGGTCTGGATACCGTGAAACAGATCGAGAGCCAGCTCATGCAACGTAACTACGAAGGGTTCCTGAAGTGAGAGTCGTTCTACTCGGACCGCCCGGTGCGGGCAAAGGCACGCAGGCAGAGAAGCTGTCCGAGAAGCTCGGCATCCCGCAAATCTCCACCGGGGACCTGTTCCGCAAGAACATCGGTGACGGCACTCCGCTCGGGCTGGAGGCCAAGCGCTACCTGGACGCCGGCGATCTGGTGCCGGCCGAGCTGACGAACCGCCTCGTGGAGGACCGCATCGACCAGGCCGACGCCGCCGACGGGTTCATCCTCGACGGCTACCCGCGCTCGGTCGAGCAGGCAGGCGCGCTCAAGGACATGCTCGCCGCGCGTAACCACAAGCTCGACGCAGTGGTGGAGTTCCAGGTGTCCGAGGACGAGCTGCTGACCCGGCTCAAGGGCCGCGGCCGCGCCGACGACACCGACGAGGTCATCCGTAACCGCATGAAGGTCTACCGCGACGAGACCGAGCCGCTGCTTGAGTACTACCGCGACGACTTGAAGACCGTGGACGCGGTGGGCGCCCTCGACGAGGTGTTCGCCCGCGCATTGCAGGCACTGGGTAAGTGATCAGATTGCCGGGGTTGCGCAAGCGCAAGGTCGTTGCGCAGCGCAGCGCCGGAGAGTTGGACGCAATGGCCGTGGCCGGGGGGCTCGTCGCCTCGGCACTGCGGGCCGTCCAGGCAGCCGCCGCCCCTGGCGTATCCACCCTCGAGCTGGATCAGATCGCCGAGTCCGTCATCCGTGACGGTGGCGGCACCCCGTCGTTCCTCGGCTACCACGGATTTCCGGCCAGTATCTGCGCCTCGGTCAATGACCGTGTGGTGCACGGTATTCCGTCGGCGGGCGAGAAATTGGCCGCCGGTGACCTGGTGTCCATCGACTGCGGCGCGATCGTCGACGGATGGCACGGTGACTCGGCCGTCACCTTCGGCGTCGGCGCACTCATCGCCGCCGACGAAGCTCTTTCTGCAGCAACGAAATCCGCCATGGAGGCCGGGATCGCCGCGATGCTGCCCGGAAACCGGCTCACCGACGTCTCGCACGCGATCGAGGTCGAGACCCACGCCGCCGAGGCCCGGCACGACCGCAAGTACGGAATCGTCGACGGTTACGGCGGTCACGGCATCGGTCGCCAGATGCACATGGATCCGTTCCTGCCCAACGAGGGCTCACCCGGGCGCGGCCCGTACCTGGAGCCCGGCTCGGTCCTGGCGATCGAGCCCATGCTGACCCTGGGTACCACCGAGACCGTGATTCT
Organism: Mycolicibacterium peregrinum; assembly: GCF_002102345.1. GTDB lineage: Bacteria > Actinomycetota > Actinomycetes > Mycobacteriales > Mycobacteriaceae > Mycobacterium > Mycobacterium peregrinum. The sequence goes on along the minus strand of NZ_LQPP01000030.1, from coordinate 25,015 downwards.
CGACGACGAGTGGACCGTCGTCACCGCCGACGGGACCCGCGCGGCGCACTGGGAGCACACCGTCGCCGTCACCGAAGACGGGCCCCGAATCCTCACCCGGTAATTAACGCCAGCAATCAATACCCTAAACGCGCGCCATCGCTGGTGTCAGCCGACGCGCAAAGGTTCTAATTGAACCGGATCGCCACCAACGTCGTGTCACAGACGGAGGTAGGGAAGTGGATGATCCGGAGGCCGCCATGATGCGGGTGCTCTACGACGAGCATGCTGCGGCGCTATGGCGCTACGCCCTGCGGCTCACGGGTGATCGGGCCCGGGCCGAGGACGTGGTGCAGGAAACGTTGCTGCGTGCGTGGCGTCACCCAGATGTCACCGCCGACACCGACCGTTCGGCACGGGCGTGGTTGTTTACCGTGGCGCGAAACATGATCATTGATGAACGTCGGACACCCCGCTTTCGGAACGAAACCGGGGTGTCCGACCCCGAACTGGTGGCAGAGCATTCCAAGGCTGCCGCCACCCCTGACAAAGTGGACAACGCGTTGGACCGAATCCTCCTGACCACGGCAATGAGCCAACTTTCCGACGAACACCGGGCAGTGGTCCGCCGGGCGTACTACCAGGGCTGGACCACCGGGCAGATCGCGGACGATCTGCAGATACCCGAGGGCACCGTGAAATCGCGGCTGCACTATGCGGTACGCGCGCTGAGACTTAACTTGCAAGAGATGGGGGTGACACGATGACACAGTTCGGTGTGCCCCACATCCCTGATCCGGTAGAGCTCGACAAGTACCGGACCTGGGATGCGGCCTACGTGCTGGGTTCGTTGGAAAGCAGCGAGCGACGCGAGTACGAGGCTCATCTGGACGGCTGTGCGCAATGCCGTTCCGCGGTGGCCGAGTTGACCGGCATGCCCGCGCTACTGGCCATGCTCGATCTCGACGACGTGCTTGCCCTCGAATCCGAAGAGCCCGATCCACCGCTGCGGCCCGAGGTGCTGCAGTCCGTACTGGCCAAGGTCAGCTGGGGCCGGCGCCGGTCGCGCTGGGTCACCACGGCCGCCGTCGGTGTGGCCGCTGCGCTGCTGGCACTCGGTGTGGTGGTCGGCATCCGGCCCGAGGTGTTCGGCCTGCACAGCGGCTCCGAGCAGCAGAGCGCCCAGATGCTGGCGATGAGCAAGGTCTCCGATACGCCCATCAACGCCAGCATCGCGCTGACCAGTTACTCCTGGGGCACCCGCATCGACATGGCCTGCAGTTATGGCAGCTGGGGCAAGCAGGACGCGCCCCCGCAGAACCTCGGCATGATGGTGATCGGCCGGGACGGCAGCCGTAACGAGGTCGCGACGTGGATCGGGTTGTCCGGCGCCACCGCGCTGCCCAGCGGCAACACCCAGATGCCGATGTCGGATATCGCTGCGGTGCAACTGGTTACGTCGCCCGAAGGCAAGGTACTGCTCGAAAAGCAGCTCTGAGCGCCGAGCGTTCGGTTACGGCGCTCGGGGCACGGGATCCTTGTGAGCGCTCAGGAGGAAACCGTCCATCACGATGTGGCCGGCACCATCACGCTCCACCCCGGGCGCTGACGCCGGCCCGCCGGCGCCGTCGGCTGGGTTGTCGTTGCCGTACAGCTTGGCCGGGCGTACCTCGTCGACGGTCCAGCAGGTGGCGACGGTGTCGCGCAATTCGTCGGCGGTGAAGCCGTTGGGCCCGGGAGCGTCACCGTCGAAGGGTCTTGTCGCAAAGGCCAGGATGTACAGTTCCGCGCCCGGTGCCGAGGCCCGGTGGATGGCCTGGATGTAGGGCCTGCGCCCGTCGATCGGCAGCGCGTGCAGCAGGCCGCTGTCGATCACGGTGTCGAACCTGCCGTCGTAACCGGTGAAGGTGGTCATGTCGGCCTGCGCGAAACTGGCTGTGGTCAGGCCACGTTCGGCTGCGGCCGCGACTGCCGCCGCGATCGCCGTCGGGCTGGCATCCAGCCCGACCACGGTGAAACCCCGCTCGGCCAGGGCCAGCGAGACTGCGGCATGGCCGCATCCGGAGTCGAGCACCTCACCGCGTATCGAGCCCTGCTCGATCAATCGCGCGAGCTCGGGCTGTGGGGCACCGATGCTCCACGGCGGCGGGGTTTCCTGACGATAGGCGTCTTCCCAATCGATACCCGGCTGTGTCATCCGATGCCTCCGATCACGGGGACCTGCGGTCCCCGGTAACAACGACCCCGTCCTCCACTATCCCCCACGGTTCGGGGTGATCTTGATGGTGTCCTGAGCATTTCCTGCGTTGTCGCCGGGAGTTCGGACGAATCCGCCTCCACGGTGAACCGCCGCCGCCCACGGGTCGTGTCACTGGCAGAGCACGGAAGTAGGTGACACATGGTCAAGGCGCACAGGGTGGTGGACCACATCGTGGAGTACCTGGCCGCGAATGGGATCTCGCACCTCTTCGGGGTGGACGGCGCGAACATCGAGGATCTCTACGACGCGGCGTACTTTCGTGACGACATCACCGCGGTGCTGGCCAAACATGAATTCTCTGCTGCCACAATGGCGGACGGCTACAGCCGCAGCGGCGCCGGGATCGGCGTGGTGGCGGCGACCTCCGGTGGCGGCTGCCTCAACACCGTGCCCGGCCTCGGGGAGTCCCTGGCCAGCCGGGTTCCGGTGCTGGCCCTGATCGGGCAGGCACCGACAACACTGGACGGCCGCGGGGCCTTCCAGGACACCAGCGGCGACAACGGGAGCCTGGACGCGTACGCCTTGTTCTCGGCGGTTTCGGTCTACTGCCGCAGGGTGCTGACACCCGCCGACATCCTCACCGCGCTGCCCGAGGCGCTGGCCGCCGCCCGAACCGGCGGGCCCGCGGTCCTGTTGCTGCCCAAGGATGTTCAGCAGGCCGAAGTGGCGTGTGTGGATGGAGGTCGCGGCAACGGACGGGCCAACGGGAGCGTCCACCCGGCCAAGGCCGGCGTCCACTTCGGCGATCCGCAGGTGCTCGAACAGGCGTTGCGCCAGGCCGACGGGACGATCACGATCATCGCCGGCGAGCAAGTGGCCCGCGACGACGCCCGCGCCGAACTGGAACGACTTCGGGCCACACTGCAGGCACGGGTGGCCACGGTCCCGGATGCCAAAGACGTGGCCGGCACCCCGGGACTCGGCTCCTCCTCCGCACTGGGGGTAGCCGGTGTGATGGGGCACCCCGGGGTGCCTGTCGCCGCTGGTCAGAGTGCTTTGTGTCTGCTGGTGGGGACCCGCATGGCGGTGACGGCCCGGGCCGGTCTCGACAGCGTGCTGGGCTCGGTGCCGACCTACTCGATCGGCGCCCAGGTGCCCTATCCGTCATGCACCCATGTCCACTCGGGGGACCTGCGCGAATCGTTGACACAGCTGGCCCGCGCGTTGTCCGGGACCGGCCGTCCGACCCAGGTCCGGGTGCCCGACCACCTGCCGCGCACCGAACTGCGCCCACCGGACCACCACGGTCCGGGTATCCGGTACCGCGACGCGATGGCGGTGCTCGACGCAGACCTGGCCGACGGCACCGACATCGTCGTCGACGCAGGCAACGTGGGGGCGTCGGCCATCCACTACCTGCCCGCCCGCCGTGACGGCCGCTTCATGGTGGCGTTGGGCATGGGCGGCATGGGCTACAGCTTCGGAGCCGGGATCGGAATGACGTTTCACCGCGCCTCCGATGCAGCCACCACCGGCACCGCAAGGCGCACCGTCGTCATCGCCGGTGACGGCTCATTCTTCATGCACGGCATGGAGATTCACACCGCGATGCAGTACCGGCTGCCGATCACCTTCGTACTGTTCGACAACCACGCGCACGCCATGTGCGTCACCCGTGAGCAGCTGTTCTATGAGGACCGCTACTCGTACAACAGGTTCGGCCCGAGCCGGCTCGGAGCCGGACTGGCCGCGATGTTCCCCGGCCTGCCCGCCTACGACGTCGCCGACGTCGGCCAACTGCCCCGGGCGTTGGGTATGGCACTGGACACCGACGGTCCGTCGGTGCTCAGCATCGAATGTTCAGCCGACGAAATCCCGCCGTTCGCAGCATTTCTCGCCGCCGACAGTGCCCATTCCAAGCCAGACGACCCTTCCAACCCAGAGGAGAACAGGACCCATGTCACTGCCCGCGCTTGAAGACATCACAGTCCATCGGGGTACCCACACCCCGCTGGACGGCCTCATCCGGATCGAGACCTCGCCCAAGGAGCAGGCCACGCCGATCATCATGGACATGATGCGGTCGGTCTACCCGCACGACCAGGTGTTCGGTCAATACTGCACGGTCAATGACTACATCGAGTGCCCACCTGACGAGTTGTTCGACTACCTGTCCGATACCCGCTGCCTGGAGGAGTGGACCTACAGCCTGCGTGGTTTCACCCCGACCGAGGAGCCCGGGCTGTGGCTGGCCCACGACCGGCTCGGCGCCGGGCCGTCGGGGCCAGGCAGCGAGATCTACACCCGCACGGTGGCCCACCGCGATGCGCTGACCGTCGACTACCACTGCGCCTGGGACCAGGGCAAGCACCTGTGGATGATCTACCTGATGCGCATCGTCGACGCGCAGGTGGTCTTCGACAAGCCGGGTTCGGTTGTGCTGTGGACGAATTGCCATCATCCCTTCTACGACGAGAACCCGTACCCGGAGACCGCGCCCCCGGCGCGACCGGTGTGGGTGGGGGATTTCTGGGACATGTTCGGCCCCGGCCACCTGCTGGAATTGCGAAACCTCAAGGCAATCGCCGAATACCGACACCGCAACGGACTGTCGGTAACCCCGGCCTGGATGAAGTGAGGTCCAGCCATGACTGAGCAGACTCCCGTCAGCCTCATCGATGTGTCCACCTACCTGCCCGGTGACCCGGTCAGTGCCGACTACTACGCCGGGTTCGCCGAAACCGACGAGCTGGCCGAGAACGTGATGTTCCGGGCGCCGCGGTTCCGTCATCACGTCGGGCCCGACGAAACCGCGATCGACATGGTGGAGCGGGCCGCCGCCGGATTGATCGAGCGGCACGGTGCAGATGTCATCGCCGGGGCCGACGTGTTGATCACTCACACCCAACTGCCCGACATGCCGTTCTACGGTGGCGGCGGTGGGATGGCCCACCGGCTGGGCATGAAGCCCAACTGGGTGATCGACCTGCACAACGGCGGCTGCGCCGCGTTCGTTCTGGGGTTGAAAGTGGCGCGCACCCTGTTGCGTTCGGGTGAGGGCCGGACCGCGGTGATCGCGATCGCCCAGAACTCGGCGGGCCAGGTGTTCGATCAGGAGACCATCCGGCGTAAGGCGCAGGCGGCGGTTCCCGGCGACGGGGCCGCGGTCGGGTTGGTGACGCTGTCCGACCAGTCACCCATCCTCGACGTCGAATGCCGTACCTACGGGGAGTACGCCGGCGATATGACCGTCGTCATGGACCCGCCGCGCAAATGGTGGCAGGCCGGCCCGGGGGAGGCCTGCATCGGGTTCACCGAGAGCAAGATCACCAAGGTGCTGGCACGGGGCAACCGGCAGGTACCCGAGGTGTCCTATACGGTCTGCGACCGAATCGGTGTGCAGCCCAAGGATATCGACCTGTTGGTGACCAATCAGCCCAACCGCGTGTTCCTGCGGAACTGGCGCGACGCGTTGGAGTTGCCACCCGAACGACACGTCGACACGTTTGATGATTGCGGAAACCTGTTCGCCGCAGGCATTCCCGTCAACTTCGACCGAGCCGTCACCGGCGGTCGGGTGAAGGCCGGCGACACCGTGCTGATGGCCGCCTTCGCCCACGCCGGTGACTTCGCCGGAGCCGCTGCCGTGCGCTGGGGCGGTCGCGACGACTCTGGGAACGCGTGATGGTGGCTCCCCGCTCGGCACTGCTCGACGCTGTCGGGGCGCTGCCGCAGGCAGTGAACCCGCTGGCACTGTCGCTCAACGAATGCCCTTTTCCGCCGTTGCCCGCGGTGCGTTCGGCATTGCGGGCGTGCGACGAGGCCGCCAACCGGTATCCGGAGTTCCTGCCACAGCGGTTGCGCTCGCTGATCGCCCGTCATGACGGTATAGCCGAGGAACAGGTGATCGTCGGAGCCGGCGCGACCGGGGTCATCATGCAGGTGCTGCACGCGGTGACCAGCCCCGGCGACACCATGGTGATGGCGACTCCCACCTTCGACGGCTATCCGATCTTCGCGCAGATGGCACGGTTGCGGACGGTCACCGTTCCGCTCGACGAACACGGACGGCACGACCTCGACGCGATGGCCGAGGCGGCCGGGCAGGCCAGGGTGGTGGCGGTCTGCCGGCCGCACAATCCGACCGGCACGATCGAACCGGCCGGCGAGATCGAGCGCTTCCTGACTCGGCTGCCTGCGGACACCGTCGTCCTGTTGGACGAGGCGTACGTGGAGTTCCTGGCCGCCGAGCACCGTATCGACGGACCGAGCCTGGTCGCCCGCTTCGGCAATGTCGTAGTGGTGCGCACCTTTTCGAAGGCCTACGGTCTGGCCGGGCTTCGGATCGGCTACGGGTTCTGTGCACCGGATCTGGCCCGCGAGCTGTGGCGGATGCAGTTGCCCTTCGGGATCGGGATCAGTGCCCAGGTGGCGGTCGCGGCATCCTATTCTGCGGAAAACCAACTGCGTCAACGTATTCGGATGATCGCCGCGGAACGGCGCTATCTGCAGATGCGGTTGCGGGCGATCGGGGTCTACAGCACCGACGGGCAGGCCAACTTCCTGTTCCTTCCGGGCCGACCCACGCCGTGGCCGGAGGTGTTCGACGGCAGCGGACTGCAATTGCGGCACTACACCGACGGCGGGGTGCGGATCACCGTCGGATCGCGGCAGTCCACCCGGGCGGTGCTGAGCGCGGTGACCGCCGCGAGTTGAGGACCGGCCGGCCGGACTCGATGCGCGCAGAATGCGCGGTACCCGCGGGGCGATGCGGTAAGAAGAGGCGTGACCTCGCCACCAGACAAGCGTGACCCGATCGCGCAGGCCCGCGCCAACTGGGAGGCGGCCGGTTGGGGCGAGGTGGCCGGCGGAATGGTCGCGGTGACCTCGGTGATGCGGGCCCACCAGATCCTGCTGGCCAGGGTGGAGACCGCGCTGCGGCCATACGATCTGAGTTTCTCGCGGTTCGAACTGCTGCGTCTGCTGGCCTTCAGCCGGGCCGGCGCGCTGCCGATCACGAAGGCCTCCGATCGCCTTCAGGTGCACGTCACCAGCGTCACGCACGCGATCCGGCGACTGGAGGCCAACGGTCTGGTGGAACGGGTGCCGCACCCGACCGATGGACGCACCACGCTGGTGCGTATCACCGAACTCGGGCGATCGACGGTCGAGGACGCCACGGTGACCTTGAACGAGCAGGTGTTCGCCGACGTCGGGATGTCGGACGAGCAGTCTCGTGCACTGGTCGCATCGATCGAGACCCTGCGCCGACACTCCGGTGATTTCTGAGTCGGCTTTGTGGCTACCCCACTAGCGTTGAGCGAAGTGGAGGGGAGTGCCGATGGATGCCAAGCGGGTGGGTGCGGCGCTCGGCGCCGTGGCTGTCGTCTTGATGGCGGCCTGTAGTACCACGACCTCGGGGACGGCCACCGCCCCAGACGACGTCACGCCGTTCACGGCGACATCGAAGGCGCCCAAGCGAACTCTCACCCAGGTCCCCAGGCCGACCGTCGGCTCGCCGCGCGGTTCCGCGGGTTTGCCGCCGGAAGCGTTCGCCGAGGTCCGCGCCGCAGGGATCCAGGGTACCGACAACGCCATCGGTGATCAGCTGATGATGGCCTGCATCATGGCCGGCGGCAGCTTCAACAAGACCAAGCAGGATGTCGTCAACGTGCTGACCCAGATGGGCAGCAAGCTCCCACCCGACGCGCTCATGACGATCGTGAATGTGGCGCTCAAATACGAGTGCCCCGAACTGGCCGGGAAACTCGGCGGTTAGTCCGCGAAGCGGAGGCTGAGGAACTCCGGGGCCTTGATCACCCGGCGCAGCATGAAGCGGATGAACGCGGGCATGTCCGTGGCTTTGTCGTCGTGATACACCTCGGGTGCGGTCAGCCGGTAAGTATGACGGCGCGCCTCCAACTCGCACCCGCCGGCGGCCAGCACATTGCGCACCCAGTCGGCCTTGGAGCCGTAGGTCAGCGCGATGACGTAGCCGTGCTGTCGGCGGAACGCCCACAGCGGTGTCCGGAAGGTGCGGCCGGACTTGCGCCCCCGGTGGATGACCACGGCCCATCCCGGCGCCCACGGCGCGATGAACCGGGTGAGTTTGTTCAGGCCGATCTTGTTGGCATGTGCGACCCATCGCGGAGCGGGCATCAGATAACTCCTCATTTGTGGAATTAATGATCCGAGCGTAATCCCGGCCCGAGCAAGAAGTCAACGACTGTAGAATTTCGGAACTATGCCGCCACGTGGACGACGACCGGGACAGCCGGGAACCCGCGATGAGCTGGTGGCCACCGCCCGGCGGATGTTCGCCGAGGGCGGCTACGACAAGACCTCACTACGCGACATCGCCGCGGCCGCACAGGTGGACCCCGCGTTGATCCGGCACTACTTCGGCAGCAAGGCCGACCTGTTCCGGGCCACCGTCGGCTGGCCGTTCGACCCCGAACAATTCAGCGGACGCATCCTCGACGAGGGCCGCGACGGCCTCGCCGAACGTCTGACCGAGGCCTTCTTCGAGTTCTGGGAGCATCCCGACACCCGCTCGCCCCTGTTGGCGATCCTGCGCGGCGCGGCCACCCACGAGGAATCGGCAGCCCTGGTCCGTCAGTTCATCGAGCAGCGGCTCTACCCGCAGATCGCCACCGCCCTGGGCGGTGCCGATGCCGAACTACGGGTGGATCTGGCGATGGGCCAACTGCTGGGCATCGCCTATCTGCGCCACATCCTGCGCATCGAGCCGATCGCGTCGCAATCGACCGAGGAGCTGATCGCCCGCGCCGTGCCCGCGGTGCGGGCGCACCTCCAGCAGAGCTGACTCGGCGCTACTCGATCACCGAAGGCAGCGGAATGGCCGCGGTCACGGTGGTGCCCGCGCCCGGCCTCGACCGGATGTGCAGCCGGCCGCCGACGATCTCGGCCCGCTCGGCCATCGACAACAACCCGTAGCCGCCCATCTCGTCACTGCCCAGCGGGTGCTCGAAGGTATCGAACCCTTTTCCGTCGTCGACGATTTCGAGCCGGGCCACCCCGTCGTCGACCGAGAAGGTGAGCCGGGCCCGATCCGCCTCGGCGTGTTTGATCACGTTCTGCAGGCATTCCTGGGCGATGCGGTACAGCGCCAGCTCGATATGGTCGGGCACCCGGGTCTCGGCCAGGTCGACGTCGATGGGGATCCGCGGGATCGAACGGGCCAGGCTGGCCAGCCCGCCCGACAGACCGAGATCGTCGAGCACCGGCGGCCGCAGCCCGCTGATCGCGGCCCTGGCCTCCTGCAGTGTCAGCGCGACCAGTTCGCGTGCCGCTGCCAGCTGTTCGGCCACCATCTCCGGGTCGACCGCGCGGGCCGCGGCGTCGAGCCGGTACGACAGCGTCACCAACCGCTGGGAGATGCCGTCGTGAATATCGCCGGCCAGCCGGCGCCGCTCGAGTTCCTGCGCCTCGATCACCTGCTCGACGAAATTCTCGTGTGCGCGCTCGCGCGCCACCAGTTGACGGTGCAGCCGGGCCTGGTGCAACGCGCCGGCGATGAGCCGGCCGATCACCAACAGCAACTCCACGTCACGCGGGGTGAACTCACGGCGGTCGACGGTGTGCACGTTCAGCACTCCGACCAGCCCACCCGGACCGGTCTCCATCGGGACCGACACCATCGAGGTGAAGTCACGCCCGCGCAGCGATTCGAACGGCTTGTAGCGGGGGTCGGACTCCTTGTCGTGGCTGATCACCACGGGCTGCCGGTGACTGGCCACCCACCCCGAGATGCCCTGCCCGAGCGGCAGCCGGATCTTGCCGATCTCGGCATCGAACGGCGGCGTGGCCCCGGCCAGCGTCAGGGCACGATCGGAATCGTCGAGCACGTGCACGAAGCACACGTCGGTGGCGGTCGACGCGGTGATCATCCGGGCCGCCGCGGCGGCCAGCGGCTCCACCCCCGGACCACTCGATGCGGCCCGGATGAGCTCACGCAGCAGCGCCAGTTCCCTCTCGGCGGTCAGCTCGATGGGGCCCGGTTCGGAGGTCACGTCGCGTCCCGGCTTCTCTGGCTCGGCGTTCACTGGTAGATGCCCTCCCGCAGTGCAGTGGCCACCGCGCCCGCCCGGTCGCTGACCCCGAGCTTGCGGTAGATGGAGCGCAGGTGGGTCTTCACGGTTTCCTCGCCGATCACCAGCTTGTTGGCGATCCCACGGTTGGACAGGCCCGCGACCACGAAGGACAGGATCTCGCTCTCGCGCTGGGTCAGTCCCTGCCGGACTCCGGGCCAGAACTCGTCGCGTTGCAGGCGGGCCGCGGTACCGGCCGCCCGCGCCGCCATCCCCGGATCGATCGCGGTCTGCCCGCTGTGGGCGAATTCGAGCTGGCGGACCAGCTCGTCACTGCTGATGCTCTTGAGCAGATAGCCCGACGCGCCCACCCGCAGCGCCTGGAACAGGTATTGCTCGTCGTCGTAGACCGACAGCATGACCACCTTGCGGTTCGGGTCGCGCTCGCGCAGTACGCGGCACAGATCCAGTCCGCTGGAGCCCTCCATGCGGACGTCGCACAACACGATGTCGGGGTCCAGCGTCTCGATCACACTCAGGGCCCGCTCTGCGCCGACGGCCTGGCCGACCACCTCGACCCGGTCGTTGAACACAGCAAGCATGGCCTTGAGACCCTCGATGACCATTTCATGGTCGTCGACCAGCACAAGGCGCACTGGATTGGAGGGCGCCATGGCATCACCCTAAGGGTGGTACCGCAGTCGGTAGATCAACTTGACCGGCCCAATCCCCCGTAGGGGGGACGCGCGACTGATGTGACGTGGGCCACTCTCATGTGGTGTCGTCAACACAAGAGAAGTCATGGCGGGCCGGACGGTTCTGGTGGGACTGTTCGCAGCCTGATCCGAGTGCCCATCCACTGCGTGCGGTGATCCTGGACCTCGATGCGTTGTCGGATGTGGACGTCGACGGTCACCGCGTCGTCTTCAACGCCGCCTTCGCCGCGCACGGTCTGCCCATTCAATGGGGCGTCGCGCGTTACCAGCAGCTTCTCGCGCTGCACGACGAGCACCAGCGGGTCACCGCCGAGCTGCGCAAGCGCTGCGTGGGCCCGGACTGCGATGTGCTGACCGAGGTCCTCGCCGACGAGATCTGCATGACCAAGGACATGATGTTCGACGAGATGATCCTCGACGCCGGCCTGACGCCGCGGCCGGGTCTGGAGGATCTGATGAACGACGCGTTCCTCGCCGGGCTGCCGGTCGGGGTGGTGGCCGCAGGCCGCCGGCGCTGGGCCGAACCCCTGGTGCGCCAGCTCGTCGGGGACGGCTTGGTGGAAACCGTCGTCACCACCGATGACGTGAGTGGACCCGGCGCCGAGCTGTATCGGCACGCGCTGGACGAGCTGGGCGTGGCAGGCCACGACGCATTGGCCATGGTGGGCTCGGTCGCGGGCCTGCGGTCGGCCAACGCCGCGGGGATGGCGGGCGTGGTGATCGACCCCGATGCCGGTCCGGTTTCACCCGGCGCAGTTGCGGTGCGGCCGGACTTCGCCGGTCCCGATGCGCTGCGGCTGCCGGTCTGCCAGCGCTTGCACACCCAGTGGTGGGTTCAGCGCAGCCCGACTGCTGCATAGGTTCTCGCGCCGTCCGCGTTCGTAACCGGGTGGCGGCGAAACGCGAATTTCACCGCCACCACGTTACGAACGCGGCCCCGCCGCGGTGTTACGAACGTGAGCCTGTCGGTTGGTGCGGGCACACTTCTCCCGCATGGTGGAACCGTTCATAGGCAGTGAGGCGATTGCCGCCGGAGAGCTGACCCGTCACCAACTCCGTGACCGGTTCGTCGCCGTGCACAAGGATGTATATGTGCCGCGCGGTATCCGGCCCACCGCGGTGCTACGCGCGAAGGCGGCCTGGCTGCGATCACGGCGAAGAGGAGTGCTGGCCGGGTACTCCGCGGCGGCGTTGCACGGGGCGCGCTGGATCGACCCCGCGTTACCGGCCAACATTCTCGACACCAACCGGCGACCGGCCCGAGGCGTGGTGGCGTGGGCCGACACGATCGACGACGACGAAATCTGTCGGATCGGCGACATCCGGCTCACCAGCCCGGCTCGCACCGCAGTGGATCTCGCATGCCGGCTTCCAGAAGACGCAGCAGTGGCTGCTATCGACGCACTGGCTCGAGCCACTCGCCTCAAAGTCGCCGCCATTGAACTAGCTGCCCAGCGGCACGCCGGATGCAAAGGCATCAAGCAGGCACGCAGTAGCATCGCCCTGGTCGATCCCGGCTCGGAATCTCCGCAGGAAACCTGGCTGCGGCTGTTGGTCGTTCGGGCAGGGCATCCGCCACCGCAGACACAACACCCGATCTACAACGAGTACGGCGCGTTGATCGGAGAGGTCGACATGGCGTGGCCCGAGCTGAAGGTCGCCATGGAATACGAGGGGCGGCACCACACCGATCCCGATGTTCTCCGGAGGGACGTCGCCCGCTTCGACGCAATGATCGAAATGGGTTGGATCGTCATTCGAGTCACGTGCCGCGACGGCGAAGCAAATGTTCTCGGCAGGCTTGCCAAGGCGTGGGCGTTGCGTTCGTAACCGGGTGGCGGCGAAACGCGAATTTCACCGCCACCACGTTACGAACGCGGCCCCGCCGCGGTGTTACGAACGCGGTGCCGTCAGCTGCGGAGCGTCTCGATCACAGCGCTGAAGTCCTTGTCGGCGTGCGACTCCGCGAATTTTGCGTAGATCTCGGCCGCATGCGTGCCCAGCGGAGCCGATGAGCCCGTGGATTCCACGGCCGCCATCGCCAGCCCGAGATCCTTGTTCATCAGTGCCGTCGCGAACCCCGGCTTGAAATCGTTGTTGGCGGGGGAGGTCGGAACCGGCCCGGGCACCGGGCAATTCGTGTGAACGGCCCAGCAGTTGCCGGTCGCACCGGTGATCACGTCGAACAGTGCCTGTTTGTCCAGACCGAGCTTCTCGGCCAGGACGAATGCCTCACCGACCGCGATCTGCTGCACCGCCAGCACCATGTTGTTGCACACCTTGGCGGCCTGGCCGGCGCCGGCGGCGCCGCAGTGGATGATCTTGCCCGCCATGGGTTCCAGCACGGCGCGGCCGCGCTCGACCGCATCATTCTCACCGCCGACCATGAACGCCAGCGTGCCCGCCACCGCGCCCTTGACCCCGCCGGAGACCGGGGCGTCGAGCTGGGCGAAACCGTGCTCGAGGGCAACCTTGTGCACCTCGCGGGCGTCGTCGACGGAGATCGTGGAGCTGTCGATGAACAGGGCTCCATCGGCGGCGGCGGGCAACACCTCGGCGTAGCAGCTCTTCACCAATGCGCCGTTGGGCAGCATGGTGATCACCACGTCTGCACCGCTGACCGCCTCGGCGCCGGTGGCGAACACGTTGACGCCGTTGGTCTTTGCCGCCTCCTGCGCGGCAGGCACCGGGTCGAAACCGCGCACGGTGTGCCCGGCGGTGACCAGGTTGGCGGCCATCGGCCCGCCCATGTTGCCCAGCCCCAAGAACGCGATCGTGCTCACGTAGGTCTCCTATGCAGAGTTGCGGGCGCGGCTCGATTCCGAGCGACCGATGACCACGCGCATGATTTCGTTGGTGCCCTCAAGGATGCGGTGCACCCGCAGATCCCGGACGATTTTCTCCAGACCGTACTCGCGCAGATAGCCGTAGCCGCCGTGCAACTGCAGCGCCTGATCGGCCACTTCGTAGCAGGTGTCGGTGACATACCGCTTGGCCATCGCGCACAACGTGACCTTGTCGGGGTGGTTGGCATCCAGCGCGGACGCCGCCCGCCACAACATGTTTCGGGAGGTCTCCAAGCCGGTGGCCATGTCGGCGAGGGTGAACCGGATGGTCGGTTCGTCGAGCAGGGCCCCGCCGAACGCCTGGCGGTCGGCCAGGTAGCTCAGCGTCTTGTCGTAGGCGGCCTGCGCACCGCCCAGCGAGCAGGCAGCGATGTTGATCCGACCGCCGTTCAGGCCGTTCATCGCGATACCGAACCCGGTGCCCTCGGTGCCGCCCAGCAGGGCGTCGGCCGGAACCCGCACGCTTTCGAAGATCACCTGGGCGGTGGGCTGGGCGTTCCAGCCCATCTTCTGCTCCTGCGCGCCGAAACTCAGCCCCGGCGCATCCTTTTCGACGACGAACGCGGAGATGCCCTTCGGGCCGTCCGCTCCCGTCCGGGCCATCACCACATACACGTCGGAGCTGCCTGCGCCGGAGATGAACTGCTTGACCCCGTCGAGCACCCAGTGGTCGCCGTCGCGCACCGCCCTGGTGCGCAATGCTGCCGCGTCCGAACCGGCGCCTGGTTCGGTCAGGCAGTAGCTGGCGATGGCTTCCATCGACGCCAGTCTGGGCACCCAGGTCTTGCGTTGTTCCTCGGTGCCGAAGCTGTCGACCATCCACGCACACATGTTGTGGATGGACAGGAACGCCGCCAGGGTGGGGTCGGCGACTGCGAGCTGCTCGAAGATGCGTACCGCATCCAGGCGGCGCAGCCCGCTGCCGCCGGCGTCCTCGCCGCAGTAGATGGCGCCCATGCCGAGTTCGGCCGCCTCGCGCAATACGTCGGTGGGGAAGTGATGGGTCTCATCCCATTCCAACGCGTATGGCGCGATGCGCTTTTCGGCGAACGCGGCCGCCGTGTCGGTGATGACACGGTCGTCCTCGCTCAGGCTGTACGGGTCGTTCAGATTCACGGGTTAGCTACTTCATGGTCGGGATGACGAACTCGGCGCCATCCTTGATGCCTGACGGCCACCGCTCGGTGACGGTCTTGGTCTTGGTGTAGAACAGGATCGAATGCGGCCCGTGCTGGTTGAGATCGCCGAAGCCGGAACGCTTCCAGCCGCCGAAGGTGTGGTAGGCCACCGGTACCGGGATCGGCACGTTGACGCCGACCATGCCGACCTGCACGCGTGAGACGAAGTCGCGGGCGGCATCGCCGTCGCGGGTGAAGATCGCCACGCCGTTGCCGTACTCGTGCTCGGACGGTAGCTTCAGCGCCTCTTCGTAGTCATGCGCCCGGACGATGCACAGCACCGGGCCGAAGATCTCGTCGGTGTAGATCGACATGTCGGTGGTGACGTTGTCGAACAGGGTGGGGCCGATGAAGTAGCCCTTCTCCAGGCTCGTGTCGCCGAAAGTCAGCTCGCTGCTGGCCCGTTCGCGGCCATCGACCACGAGCTCGGCACCGGCGTCGACGCCCTGGCCGATGTAGTCGCGTACCCGCTCCAGCGCGGCGCCCGTGACCAGTGGCCCGTAGTCGGCCTTGGGATCGAGGCTGTGCCCGACCCGCAGTTGGTTGACCCGCTCGACGAGGCGGTTGCGGAGCCGGTTGGCAGTCTCTTCACCGACCGGCACTGCGACACTGATGGCCATGCAACGCTCGCCCGCACTGCCGTAGCCGGCGCCGATCAACGCGTCGACAGCCTGGTCCAGATCGGCGTCGGGCATCACGATCATGTGGTTCTTGGCACCGCCGAAGCACTGGGCACGCTTGCCGTGCGCGGCCGCGCCCGAGTAGATGTACTGCGCGATGTCGGAGCTGCCGACGAAGCCGACCGCCTGGATGTCGGGGTGCTCGAGGATCGCGTCGACGGCTTCCTTGTCGCCCTGCACCACCTGGAACACGCCGGCCGGCAGACCGGCCTCGATGAACAGCTCGGCGAGCCGCAGCGGAACCGAGGGATCACGCTCGGAAGGCTTGAGCACAAACGCGTTTCCGCATGCCAGTGCCGGTCCGGCCTTCCACAGCGGGATCATCGCCGGGAAGTTGAACGGGGTGATGCCCGCGACCACGCCCAGGGGCTGGCGGATCGAGTACACGTCGATGCCGGTGCCCGCGCCCTCGGTGAACTCGCCCTTGAGCAGGTGGGGGATGCCGACCGAGAACTCGATGACCTCAAGGCCGCGCTGGATGTCGCCGTGTGAGTCCGCGACGGTCTTGCCGTGCTCCAGGGACAGCATCTCGGCCAACTCGTCGGCATTCTGGTGCACCAGTTCGATGAACTTCATCAACACCCGGGCGCGGCGCTGCGGGTTGTAGGCGGCCCATTCCTTCTGGGCCTCGACGGCACCGGCGACGGCGGCGTCCACATCGGCGGCCGACGCCAGGACCACCTGTGCCTGCACCTCGCCGGTGCTGGGATTGAGCACATCGGCGGTACGGGTCGACCCGGCGGTGGTGCGCTGGCCGTTGATGAAGTGGGGAATCTGTGTAGTCATGGCATTCCGTCCAGGATTGTGCGCAGTGGTGGCGACTCGGGGCTCACCCGAGATACTTGCATATCCTAGTAATTGGCCTGCGGCTTTGGCAAGAGGTTCGATAGCGGCCGTTTTGCAATGATCCTTTTCTTTACGGCACCGTATCGTTAATATATTCGCCATGACCGCCACCGATCCCGAAGTCGTCGTGGTCGGAGCCGGGCCAACCGGCCTGACCCTGGCCTGTTCGCTGCGTCTGCACGGACTTTCGGTGCGGGTGGTGGACCGTGCGGCCGGACCGGCGACGACGTCGCGCGCCAATTTCCTGCACGCCCGCGGTTCGGAGGTACTCGGCCGGATCGGTGCCCTGGGCACCCTTCCGGACGAGTCGTTGCGGGCCATGCGCATCACCAACTACCTGGGCGACCGGCCGGTGATGACCCTGGAATTCGGAGACCCCGGCATGCGGACGGCTGCCCCGCCCATGGTGGTGTCCCAAGCCAAGATCGAGGCAGCACTGCGGGCTCGACTGGCTCAGCTCGGCGTGGAACCGGAGTGGGGCCGGGCGGTCGTTGGCGTGCGCCAGGACGGTGCCACCGCGGTGGCGGAGCTGGGAGACGGTGGCCAGATCCGCGCGCAATGGATCGTCGGGTGTGACGGCACCGCCGGCGTGATCAGGCAGCAGGCGGGCATCGCCTTTCCCGGAGTCAAACTCTCCGAACGCTTCCTGCTGGCCGATGTGCACCTGGACTGGGATGTGGACCGCGGCGGCACGAGTGGCTGGATCCACCCGGACGGAATCCTCGGTGCGATGCCGATGCCGGACCCGGATGGTCGTGACGATCTGTGGCGCCTGTTTGTCTACGACCCGACCTCGGATCAAAAGCCGAGCGACAACGAGATTCTGGCGCGGGTCAAACGGGTCCTGCCGCAGCGAACCGGGCGCAGCGTCACCGTCGGAGACGCCGAATGGCTGTCGGTGTTCACCGTGCACCGCCGGCTCGCCGACCGATACCGGAACGGGCGCATACTCATCGCCGGTGACGCCGCGCATGCCCACGCGCCGTTCGGTGGACAGGGCATGTTGACCGGTATAGGGGATGCCGAGAATCTGGCATTCAAACTCGCGCTGGTGGTACGAAACCTGGCCTCCGACAAACTGATCGACACGTACGAGGCCGAGCGCAGGCCCCTGGCCACCGAGGTGCTCCGCGGCACCAGCGCGGTGACGAGGGTCAACGTCGCCAGTAATCCGCTCGGCCGCTTCGTGCGCGACCACGTGGCGACCCGGCTGTTCAGTCTTCCGTTCATCCAGCGGTGGACGACGTATACCGCCTCCCAGCTGTGGGTGAGCTATCGCAAAGGCCCCCTCGGTGGCCGTGGCCACAAACCGCGTCCAGGGGACCGGATCGCCGATCGGCAGTGCAAGCGCGCGAACGGCGCCGCCACCCGGTTGCACAGTGAGCTTGGCGGGCAGTGGGCGTTGCTGCTCCCCGAAGACACCGCTTCCGTCGGCATCGAATCGGCGCGGCGGCTCGGCGAGTTCGTTGTCGTACTTCGGTACGACGGCCCAGACGCCATGCTGGTCAGACCCGACGCCCACCTCGCCTGGCGGGGGAGCCCTGCCGATGAGGCCGGCCTCGATCATTGGCTGGCAACAGCTTTGACTTGCGGGTCGGTGCGATGACCCCGCCGACCGGTCGGGGCCGGCCACGCGACGCGGGTGCCGATCGCGCGATCCTGCAGGCGGCGCTCGACCTGTTCATCGAGCGCGGTGTCGAAGGGTCCAGTATCGAGCAGATCGCCAAGCGTGCCGGTGTCGGCAAGCCGACCATCTACCGGCGGTGGTCGACCAAGGATGAGCTGATCGCTGCGGCCATGGAGACGTTGATCGCCGAAGAGGTGGGCTGGGCCTCACCGGAGGTGATCGATGTCGAGTCGCCCTACGAACTCGTCGAGGCGGCCATCGAAAGCGCCGCCGTCACGACGACCACGCCGCACTACCGCGCGCTGGTCGCCCGAGTCCTCGGGTCGGCGGTCAGTCACCCGGCGCTCATGGCGCTGTACTGGGACCGCTATATCGCGCCGCGGCGCAAGCTCGCCGCTCGACTGCTCGAACGGGCACGCGAGTGTGGAACTGTCGCTGCCGACACCGATTTCGACGTGGCGATCGACATGATGGTCGGTGCGATCACCTACCGCGTGCTGCAACCGGATCTGCCCGACACCGAGGAGATGCGACGCTATCTGCGGGCCGTCTACCGTCAGGTCGGCTTGCTTCCCTGATCGTTCTGCTGCTGCCAGCGGTCAAGGACGGCGGGAAGTTCGGCCATCAGGAACGTGTAGAAATCGCGCATCTGGGTCAGTCGGTGATGGGCCGGGCTGGCGCGGTCAGCGGCTGCGATCCCGGTGTCGGCGGCGGCCTGCATTGCCGCGATCGTCTCGTTCTGGCTGGTGAACAGGACCGCCCATGCGTCGTCGCGTAAGCGGAAGTGCTCGCGCCGACTCGCCGGCGCGGGGACCCGCTCGGCCAGGCCGACGGACGTGAGCATCTTGAGCGACCCCGAGATCGCCCCTGCGCTTGCCTGCAGGGTCTCGGCCAATTCAGCCATTGTCACGCTGGGTTGTTCGCTGAAGAGCAGGGTGGCGAGCACGCGCGCGGTCATCTTCTGCATGCCGTGACTGCTGAGCACCAAGGCGAGTTGTTCAGCTGACTGCTGCAGGTCTGTGGACTTTGGCACCGCGAATCCTCCTCGCCAAGAAAGGTCTTCAATAATTACTGAAAGTTTAGTACAGTCATGTCCGGTGTTCCGGGAAGTCTGGTCGGAGATGTAATTTTCGTCTGCGCGGAAGGGCACTGATGCACACAGCGACCGATGTCATCGACGTTCGGGGCTTGACTTTCACCTATCCCAAAGCAACTGAGCCGGCCGTACGCGGCATGGACTTCAGCGTCGCGCCAGGGGAGATCTTCGGATTTCTGGGACCCAGCGGCGCGGGAAAATCCACCACCCAGAAGCTGCTCATCGGATTGCTGCGCGGGCATGGTGGCCAGGCCACGGTGTGGGGCCGGGACCCGCTGGACTGGGGGCCGGACTACTACCAGCGCGTGGGTGTGTCCTTCGAACTGCCCAATCACTATCACAAGCTCACGGGACTGGAGAACCTCCGGTTCTTCGGCTCCCTCTATGACGGGCCGACGGCGGATCCGATGGAACTACTGGAGGCGGTCGGTCTCGGTGATGCCGCCAATACCCGGGTTGCCAAGTACTCCAAGGGGATGCAGATGCGGCTGACGTTCGCACGGTCCCTGATCAACAACCCCGAGTTGCTGTTCCTCGACGAGCCCACCTCGGGGCTCGACCCCGTCACCGCCCGCAAGGTCAAGGACATCATCCTTGACCTCAAAGCGCGGGGCCGCACGATCTTCCTCACCACCCACGACATGTCCACGGCCGATGAACTGTGCGACCGGGTGGCCTTCGTCGTCGACGGCGCCATCGTCGCGCTCGACACCCCCGCCGAACTGAAGATCGCCCGCAGCCAACGCCGTGTGCGGGTGCAGTACCGCACTCCCGGCGGGCTCGCCACCGCCGAGTACGGAATGGACGGTCTGGCCGACGATCCGGAATTCCATACGATTCTGCGCGATCACCACGTCGAGACGATCCACAGTCGCGAAGCCAGTCTCAACGACGTCTTCGTCGAGGTCACCGGGCGGCGGCTGTCATGACCCGGTTGCTCACCGCGATCCGGCTGGAACTGACGGTGGCCAACCGGCAGAAGTTCCTGCACGCGGGTGTGTTCTCCGGCCTCATCTGGTTGGCGGTGCTGTTGCCGATGCCGCGCGACCTGCGCCCGGTCATGGAGCCCTATGTGCTCGCCGGTGACATCGCGATCATCGGCTTCTTCTTCATCGGCGGCTCGGTGTTCTTCGAGAAGCAGGAACGCACGCTCGGCGCGATCATCTCCACCCCGCTGCGTTTCTGGGAGTATCTGACAGCCAAACTATCTGTGTTGCTGTCGATCTCGTTGTTCGTGGCGATCGTGGTGTCAACCATCGCCGACGGATTCGACTACCATCCGGTGCCGCTGGTCCTCGGAGTTGTCCTCGGCACACTGCTGATGCTGCTGGTCGGGTTCATCACGTCGCTGCCGTTCGCCTCGGTCACCGACTGGTTCCTGGCGGCAACCATCCCGCTGGCGCTCATGCTGGTGCCGCCACTGATCTACTATTCCGGGCTCTGGCCCAACCCGGTGCTGTACCTCGTGCCCACCCAGGGGCCGGTGCTGCTCCTGGGCGCGGCGTTCGACCAGGTGGCGTTGACCAGCTGGCAGATGCTCTATTCGGTGCTGTACCCCGTGCTGTCGCTCGTGGTCCTGTGGCGGACCGCTCACGTGCTGTTCGGCCGCTACGTCGTCGAAAGGTCGGGTGTGTTGTGACCGAGATATTGAGTTCCGCCACGGGCCGGGCCGTGGCCGCATTCGGCCGCAACGATATTCGCGGTACCTACCGAGATCCGCTGCTGGTCATGGTGGTGCTCGCGCCGGTGATCTGGACTTCGCTGGTGGCGATCCTGACGCCCGAGGTCACTGAGATGCTGGCCCAGCGTTACGGCTTCGACCTGGTGCCGTCCTACCCGTTGGTGCTGACCGCGTTTCTTCTGTTGACCAGCATCATCATCGCCGGTGGATTGGGTGCGTTCCTGATGCTCGACGAGGTCGACGCCGGCACGATGACCGTGCTGCGGGTGACGCCGGTCCCGATGGCGACGTTCTTCGGGTATCGCGCGGGAACAGTCATGGTGGTCACCACCGTCTACGTGATCGCGACCCTGTCGTTCAGCGGCATCCTCGAGCCGGGTCTGACCGGGGCGCTCGTCCCGATCGGGTTGGTCGCCGGTTTGTCGGCGGTGGTGACGCTGCTTCTCATTGTCACCATGGCCGGCAACAAGATTCAGGGCATCGCGATGTTGCGTGCACTGGGCATGCTGATAGCGGGGCTGCCGTGCCTGCCCTGGTTCATCGACTCTTCGTGGAACCTGGCCTTCGGTGTGCTGCCGCCGTACTGGGCGGCGAAGGCGTTCTGGGTCGCCAGTGCGCACGGCACCTGGTGGCCGTATCTGCTGGGCGGCGTGGCGTATAACCTCGCGATTGCCTGGCCGTTGTTCCGTCGCTTCCTCGCCAAGAACCGCTGACGCTTCTCGCGCTGAAAAACTAGCCGCTAGCCGAGCGGTTCGGCGGGGCGCGCATGCGCCGACCGCACCGCGCCGATACTGGCGACCGTCACCAGGGCTACGCCCAGATAGCCGAGTATCCCGATCTGCTGACCGAGCACCACCAGGCCGGCGAGCGCCGCGGTGACCGGTGACAGACACGTCAGCACCGCGAACGTGGCAGGTGGAAGCCGGCGCAGGGAGATCAACTCCAGCGAGTAGGGGATGACCGAAGACAACACACCGACGGCGGCGCCCACCCCGAGTACGCGCCAGTCGAGTGCGTCCAGGTCGACGGAGGCGACGGCGAACGGGGCGACGACGAGGGCGCCCATGGCGGTGGCGAGGGCCAGGCCGTCGACGCGACGGAACTCCGCGGCGGTACGTGCAGACGCCAGGATATAGCCGGCCCAGGCCAGCCCCGCGGCTGCTGCGAACGCGAATCCGGTCGCCTCGAAATGTCCGCCGCCCCCGTGCGGCAGGCCCAGTGCTGCGACGCCGGCGAAGGCCAGCAACGCCCACAGCCAAGCGGCCCGGCTCTTGCCGGTCACCACCGAAAGGATCAGCGGACCAAGGGCTTCGATGGTCACCGCGACGCCAAGTGGGATCCGCGCGATGGCCAGATAGAAGCAGAAGTTCATCGCGCCGAGCGTCGCGGCCAGCGCGAGTGCCGCACCCCAGGCCCGACGCGTCAGGCCGCGCACGGTCGGGCGTACGGCCGCGCACAGGATGACACCGGCCACCGCGAAACGGGCGAACAACGCTCCTACGGTGCCGACTGCGGCGAAGAGCCCGACCGCGAACGCCGCCCCCACCTCCTGGCTGACCGCGGCGATCACCACCAGCAGTGCAGGCCCGAGCGGGGCACGTGTGGTCACGCCGTCACCGGAAGGCGAGCCCCCGTCGCCAGTTCGGCATAGCCGCGCATCAGCCGCAGCGCGGTCGCGCGGTCGAGGTCGGGATCTCGTGCCACGATCCGGTACCCGAGATAGTCCTCCATCGACATGAGGGTCATCGCGATGTCACGAATGGGCGAGGCGAGTGTGAAGATGCCTGCGGTGGAGCCTGATTCGAGTATCTGGGCGTAGAGGTCCACCTGTCGGTGATAGATGTGCTGGATGTCGCGGCGTTGGTCGAGCACGAACCCGGCGGCCAGCACCGCCCGCCAGATCGCGCGCCACTCGGCGTCCTCTGGTCCGGAGGGTAGACCGGCCGCGATCATGAACGCGATCTGATCCCGCGCATCTTCGGTGCGTTCCACCACCGCGAGCCGGTCATCGTAGAACTTGCTGTCGGAGCGCTGCGCGAGCGCCGACAGCAGCTGGTCCATCTCGCGGAAGTAATAGCGCACGGCATTGGGGGTCAGGTTGAGCTCAGCTGCCACGTCGGCGATCCGCACGGTGTTCAGATCGTTGCGCTCGATCAGTGCGATCGTGGCGTCGAGGATCTCCTCGCGTCGTTGCGCTTGTCGATTCGGCCGTCCCACAGGTCACATCCTTACCCGTTTTCGCCGATCAGGTTGCATCGAGCGGCGTCCACGGCCATTATTTGCCAATCTTGAAAAAAATTTCGCCACTACCTTCCGGGGGATGCATGTCTGACTGCTCCTCACGTCCGCGCGCCCGCGACATCGGCGTCGTCATCGGCGAACACCCGACCGGTCCGAACAACGCCATCACCGATGTCGCTGGAGTGTCCGTCGGGCATCACACTGTCCAGCGCTCCGGCCCCAACCCGGTGAACACCGGCGTCACCGTCGTGGTCCCGCACCCGGGGATCTTCACCGAGCCGGTCTTCGCCGGGGCCCACCGGCTCAACGGCAACGGCGAGCTCACCGGTCTGGAATGGATCCGCGAGTCCGGCGAGCTCACCACGCCCATCGCGCTGACCAACACCCATAGCGTCGGTGTCGTCCGCGACGCACTGGTCCAGGCGCAGGTTCAGGCCCGCGGCGATGGGCTGTACTGGTCCCTGCCGGTGGTCGGAGAGACCTACGACGGGCTGCTCAACGACTGCAACGGCCACCACGTCCAGGCCGAGCACGTGTTCGCCGCACTCGCCGATGCCTCGGACGGGCCCGTCGGTGAAGGCAATGTCGGTGGCGGGACCGGGATGATCTGCCACGGCTTCAAAGGTGGTATCGGCACCGCATCGCGGGTTACCGACACCGTGGGCGGGCAGTACACCGTCGGCGTACTGGTGCAGGCGAATCATGGTCGGCGGGAACGGCTTCGGGTCAACGGTGTGCCGGTCGGGGAGATGGTGGGGCCCGAGCTGGTGCCGACGCCGGATCTGCCGATCCCTTACCCGGCGGGGTCCGGCTCGATCATCGTCGTCGTCGCCACCGATGCGCCGATGCTGCCGCATCAATGCACCAGGCTCGCCCAACGCTCCGCCTTGGCAATCGGCCGCGTGGGCGGAACAGGCGAGCAGTACAGCGGCGACATGATGCTGGCGTTCTCGACCGGCAACCAGGGAATTCCGCCCTACGGATGGGATGAGAACCCCGACGCCAACCGGCCCGAAATCGGGGTGCGCATGGTGGCGCCGCAGCTGATGACCCGGTTGTTCGACCTGGCGATCGAAGCCACCGAGGAGGCCATCGTCAACGCGTTGGTGGCCGCCGAGACCATGACCGGCCGGGGCGGTTTGACGGCCCATGCCCTCGACCACAAGCTGCTGCACTCCGCGTTGGTGCTGGAAGGCCACTAGACCTTCGCCCGCGGAGCGTCAGCTCTGTACGCGGGCGCGCAGCTCGTCGACGAAGGCGCGGGCCTCGTCCCACGTCGGCAACAGGCCGGCCGCGTGCACCTGCTCCAGCGTCGGGGCGGCAGCGTCGCGTTCGGAAAGGACCGGCTCTTCGATCGGCCAGTCGATCCCCAGATCGGTGGCCAGGATGGTGTGTTCCCGCTCGGGGCTGTATGGCGCCGAACACAGATACATCACCGTCGAGGAATCTTCCATCGACAGGAAGGCGTGGCCGAGGCCCTCCGACAGGTAGATCGAACGTCGGTCGTGCTCGTCGAGCAGCACCGAATCCCACTGCCCGAAAGTCGGGGAACCCACGCGGATGTCGACCACGACGTCGAGCACCGCGCCGCGCACACACGTCACATACTTGGCCTGGCTGGGTGGCAGCTCGGAGAAATGCACCCCGCGCAACACCCCGGCCGCCGACACCGAGCAGTTGGCCTGCCGCAGATCGAAACGGTGTCCGGTCATCTCGGCGAATCCGGCCTCGGTGAACCACTCGAAGAACAGCCCGCGTGCATCGCCGTGCAGTTTCGGTGTGATCTCCCAGGCCCCTGGGATGGTCAGCTCGCGTGCGGTCACTGGCCGCGCTCCGAATACGCGTCCTCTACGCCCTCTTTCAATGGGCGCCAC
>NZ_LQPP01000029.1 GCF_002102345.1 Mycolicibacterium peregrinum | reverse complement strand
GGGGTTGGATCACGGCCAGAACCGCATCAACTACCTTCACCGCCCCGAACTGCTGCTCACCCCAACCCAATCCGAACCCGCACCAGCCGGCCTCACAGCGGATCCCACATGGGAATGGGAACGGGCAGCAGGCCCCCCACAACAATCCCAGCCAGACCCGAACCTCACCCAAGAGCCGGACCCGGTGCCGCGGCCGGTGCCGGTGCTTGACCCAGACCCGGACTGGGACTTGAAGCCAGACGCCGAGTTCGAGCCGGACGTAGCGTGGGATTTCGACTGGAACACGGCCTGGGACAGCACCTTGTGCCAACCTGACCTTCCCAGCTTCGAACCCCTCTGGGACCCAGAACCCTGCGCCCTGGAAGCCGTAGAGCCGGAAATTCCGCTCGGCTGGCCCCTACTCGACCACCCCGACCCATGGGAACGCATCGGCACCGACCGCGCCGCCGGAGGCAAGGCAGTACGCGGACCCTAGCTGGGCACTACATCTGGGGCCGTCGAGTTGCTCCGTTAGATCGGGTTGAACGACGAGATCAGCCAGCCCCCATCGATTTTCGTGAGACCAACCTTCACGGCACTGGCGGCCTGAGCCGGCTCGGGGTTGTCGCGGCTGGTTGTCGCCTGGTTCAGATAGACCAATACCTCCGCGGTGTCGGCCTGCACGGTGATCGGAGCAGCGCGAACAACCGACGCAGTGGCGCGGATGTCCTTTTCCTTGGCTGCCGGCGCGACGAACTTGTTGGCGAACTCGCTGTAGTAATCCAAGAAGTCACCGGTCAGTTTGGATTTCGCCGTAGCGAAGTCCTTGTCCAAACTGTCTGGCGCATAGGACAACAGCGCCACTGAACCCTCGGAGGCCGCATCGACCACCGTCGCAGACGCTGCGGCACTCCCATGGTCGGCGCGGTACACGCCGAAGTAGAGCGGTGCCGCCGAGCCCGCCGAGGCCAGCAGTAGGCAGACGACGGCGATCGGTCGCCACCGCCGGGCAACGCGATGGGTCCACCTCTCCTGGGCCTGTGGAGTCTCCTCGGGGCTCGCATCGGCTTCGGTGGCCTGCGACTCCTCGGGGATCGATTCAGCCTCCGAAGGGATTTCGACGTCAGGTTCGGTACTGGTACTTGGCTCTGCTGTGCTGGTACTCACGGGACGAACTCCACTTTCGACATCTTGATCTGTCCCCCGTCTCGGACCATCGTGACGCTCAGCCGCCAGTTACGCGGCTGCTGATTGGCGCCGGCCGAGTTGCTCACCGTGGTTGCGGTGCTGACGAGGACGACTGCGGAGTCCGCGTCCATCGACTGGACCGCCGTGGCCTTTGCGGTGGCCTTCGTCGTCGCCTTCGAATCCTTCGCGGCTCTCACCAGGTCCTCGGCCGACGATTCGATGTCCTCTTTGAACTGTCCGGTCGAGTTGTCGACAATCTGCTTGACGTTGCCCTCCGCCTTGGCACTGTCGATCGACATCAGGGTGACGGCGGCTTGCGATGCCGCCGCCGCGAATTCCGCGCGGCGCTGCTGCTCACGGTCGGTCTGCTGGTGAAACCAGATCAGGTATCCGCTGGCTGCCAGCAACGCACCGCTGACCAGGATGGCGACACCGGCCAGCACCGTCGCGAGTTTCGGTCGCCATCTGCGCTTTTCGCCCGACGTCGGTGGCGGGTCGTCAGTGTCGTCCTGGTCCGAAGGGTCGGCCTGATCTGGCAACTCGTCTGGCAACTCGACGTCGTCGCTCAGCGGCGAATCGGTCTCGTCGACGTCATCGAGCACTGTCGGCTCAGTTTCCTCGACGGGGCGGCTGAGTAACCGCATAGTGCACCTCCGGTTGGTCTCGGCCGCACGCTAATGCGGGCGGAACCGGCGCCGACGGCGGTGTCCCACCCAGCGGACAAATCCGTTCTGACGAATCGGCACCATCACCAATTCCGCAATGAGCACAACGCGCCTTTGGGGCCGGCAGCGCGGTGAACGACGATCCCGTCGATGGCCAGCTCACAACGCAGGGTCTGGCTGGGTTGGGGAGCCAATCCCGCCGTGGTGACGGTAACCATGGCCCATTTCATGGGGTCGTTGAGCATCGTCTCGCGGATCCAGGGCTTTCCCGGTTCCAGCGTCAGATCGTCCCTAGGGCTGAATTCGTAGGGATTGTGGCTGTAGTCGGCCCACGTCGGCGGGTCCACCTCGCGGAAGTAGATGCCGACGGTTGTCGGCTGCTCCGCGGTGACCGTGTAGGTCACGCGGTGGGGCATCGGCTCCTCGTCGGCGTATGCCGGGGTCGCCACGGCGATACCGGCAGCCAGGCCGACGGCGAGGAGGGCGCTGACAGTGCCTGCGCGCCAACGCTTCAACGCCGCGCGGTCCCGCGAATCACAGGTCACCACGAAGCCACCTGCTCGTTCCATCGCTCGACACACAGCTCAGGAACAGCCCGTCGGGCGCCTGGGCGACGGTGTTCTCGAAACCTGTGCATGGGGTGTTCTCCTCGCGAATACCTTTCAGCGGCGGCGACCGGAAGTAGCGCGGCTCGTAACGGCGTGGCGACCCGCAGAACACCACCCGGCCCCAGGAGGTGGTGCCGAAGACGTAGTACGCGGTGTCCGAGCATGGTGCGCCGAGCACGACGCCACCGGTGATTCCGGGTACGCATGAGGGTTCACTGCAGCCGACAGGTTCTGCGCTCGCCGGCGACGGGGCGATCATCGCCGCCGCAACGAGCAGTCCTGCCGTGACTACCACCGGTATTCGCACGTACGACACTGTGGCACGGTTGAATCCGGCTGCCAGCTCATGGCCCACTAGGTGGGACATTGTCCGTCAGAAGACCGAAGAAGCTGCACAGTGAACACTGCCGCGGCGACCACCGGTGGCCGGCGTACAGAGGAGTTTGGTCATGCGGGTGTCGACTGCGTTCATTGGGGCGGCGGTGCTCACCGCCACTGGGGTGGCCGGCTTGTGCAGCCCGGTTGCCGCGGCGTCTCCGAGTTGGGGCCTCAACGGCACGTACACCGCCACGTCTAACGGCGAGTGGGCGAAAACGAACGACATCTTCCACGACGAGGCGAGCATTCGTGGTACCTGGACGATCTCCACGACGTGCAGTTATCCCAGCGAGTGCACCGGCACGGTCGACACCGATTGGGGTTGGAGCGCACCGATCTACCAGAAGAGCGGCGTCTGGTACGTCAAGAAGACGGTGGACAACTGGCAGCCGTGCGGCGACGGAACTGCCGGCCCGGGTCTGCAGGTGTACCGGTTTTTCACCTCGAACAAAGATGCCACTGCGAATGATCCGGCCTCGACGACACTGCTGGGCGAGGACTCGACCACCGGGGTCAGCGGATCGTGCGGCACCAGCAAAGTCGTGTTCATCACCATGCCGTTCAAACTCGTGAAAACAGCCTGAGCAGAGAGCTTTTCAGCTACGCAGCCAGGTAATACCCAAAGCCCCCCCAATGGCTTTCATTGCGGGGGGCTTTGGCATTCACCGACACTCAGGTGGTGAACAGGTCTTTCCACGTCGGGTCTCCGGTCGGCGGCACCAGATCGGTCTGCCGGTACACCTTGCCGTCCGGTGTGGCGTACCGCCCCGTGCGCGGGTCGTAGGTGGCGATCGCAACCGACGGTCCTTGAGATCCATTGGGAGTGAACGCACTCGGTGCCATTGTCGGCGCGTCCGGGCTCGGCGGCACCTCACCTGCCGGCGGTGCGGCAGGCGCCTCGACAGGCACCTCGGCAGGCGCGGCGGCCGGCGGCATCGGGGTGCCCTCGGCCGGTCCGTGGATGGCCGCGTCCCGATCGACCCGCGAATCCGGCGCTATCCCCTGCGCCAGCAGATTGGGATCGATCGGGTAGGGGCCGAGGGGATGCTGACGCATCGCCAAGGGCTCGTAAGGCCGGTCGCTGTCACAGATTTCGACAGTGGGAGCACGTTTTCCGGGCTTCCCCATGCACGGGTAGTTGCGTGCTCCGCGGACACCGATCGGCGAATCCTGCGGCAGTTTGCAATACAACCCGTCGGGGGTGTCGATGTCGCTGGTGTCCTCAGGAGACCGCCACGCCGACGGCGGTAGGAATCCGACGGTGCACGCGGGCGGATCTCCGACGTTGAGGGTGAAGTCACCCAACGACATTCCAACCGGGTTGTTCTTCGGCGCACCGTATGACTGTGTAGAGGCCACGGTTGGCGGCAGCAGCACCAGCAGTTGCTCCAGCGAGGGATGGTACGTCACCCCGACCTGACCCAAGCTGGTGAGGTTGGCGAGCAACAGAGGCAACGTGGGTTTGACTTGATTGAACAAGCGGGATGCTTCGTCCGCTGTTCCCGGCCCGTCCTTCAGCAAGGTGCGCACGTGCTGGTCGTTGTCGGCGACCTGCTTGGTTATTCCAGCCATGCTCCGGGCCCAGATGCGGATCGCATCAACCGACTCGGCCTGCCCGTCCAGTAAGGGCGCACCGTCGTCGATGAGCGCCCGGGGCTGGTCGGAGGCAGCGTTCGCCTCGTTGATCAGTCTCGACGAGGAGTCCAGCAGCGCTCCCATGTCATTTCCAGTCCCGTTGAACGCCTTGAAGGTTTCGTCGAGCAGCGGGCTGATCTTGTCCTTGGGGATGCTGCCCATGAGTGAACTGACCTGATCGAGCATCGGTCCCACGGCTTGGGGAATCGACGTGCTGGATGCCGGGATGACCGATCCGTCGTGGAGATACGGTCCCGAGTCGTTGCGGGGTTGCAGATCCACGTACTGCTCACCCACTGCCGACACGCTGAGGACCGCGGCGTGCAGGTCTGCGGGCACCTTGGGTGACGTATTCAGCGACAGTGTGGCCACCGCTCCGTCACGGGTGGGCCGTACCTCGGTGACCTTCCCCATCTGCACGCCGCGGTACGTCACGTTCGAGAACTGGTACAGGCCACCGGTTCCGGGCAGTTGCAGGGTCACCGTCATCCGCCCGATCCCCAACAGGGTCGGAGCCTGCATGTACACGATGCCCATCAGAGCCATCCCGATCACCGACGCCACCGCGAAGATGATCAGCTGAATTCGGACAAAGCGGGTGAGCATCAGTTGCCACCTCCGTTCGGCGCTGCTGCAGGGTCGGAAGGCGGCGTCGCGGCCGGCGGATCGGACTGCCCTTCGTCCGGAGCCGGGTCGACCAGCGGCGGCATCGTGGCCACCGCGGGTGGTGGTGGAGTCAGTGGCATGTTCAGGGGATCCTTGGTGTAGTTCGAGAACCAAGGATCGCCGGGCGCCGGCGTCAACGGCAGGCCCTCCTGGCCCCATCTGGTCCCCAGGAACAACCCTCTCTTCAGCCGCGGGACGGTGAAGTCGAAGGTGATGAACTGGTTGAGGTAGTCCCCGCGAATCGCCCGGTCGATGAAGTTCTGCGGATAGGGGAAAGTCGGTGCGTAGGCCAACACGGTGCCCAGATTCGGGCCGACGTCGGCCAGTGCCTTCACCGTCGGTTCAAGGTTGCGCAGGTTGGTCAGCAGGTCGTCCCGCGTCGCGTGGACGAGCTTGGTCGCGGTGTCGCTGAACTGACCGAATTTCTCCAACGCCGTGGTGATGCGCGGGCGTTCCTTCACCAGGATGTCCAAGGCCGGAGGGATCCGTTGCAGGGCCGTGGTGATCACCTCTTGCTGGCCGGACAGCGTGCCCGCCAACCGGTTCAGTGCCGTGATCGAGGCGTTGATGTCGTCGCGCTGGTTGGCGAACATCCCGACGATGTCGTCGAGCCGGGTGAGGAGATCGCGAATCTGGTCTTCGCGGCCGTTGAGCGCGGCGTTGAATTCGGTGACCAGGTCACCGATCTTGCCCAGACCGCCACCGTTGACGAGAACCGACAGCGACGACAAGGTCTGTTCGGTCGACGGATAAGTCGAAGTCTGGTTGAGCTCGAGCGTGGCACCCGGCGACAGCCGTCCTGACGGCGACTGCCCCAGCGGGGGGTCGAGTGCGATGTGCATGGAGCCCAGCAGGCTGGTCTGACCGACGGTGGCGACCGCGTTGGCCGGAACGACGACGTCGGGCTTGACCGAGACCTCCACGTCCGCGTGCCAGCCCTTCACCACCATGCGGGAGACGCTGCCCACGATGACATCGCCGATCATGACCGGCGAATTAGCTTCCAGCGTGCCGATATTGGCTAGCTCAACATGATAGGTCGTGGCGTCGGCCCCGCGCCCCACCGTGCCGGGCAGGGGCAGCGAATTCAGTCCGTGGAACGCACAGCCGGTCAGGGTCGCCGCTGCGCAGGCAGCTATCACGGTCAGGCGTGCCAGTGACCTCCGAGCGCTCATGGGGTGCCTCCTGGGGCAGGGGGTGCGGGGGGCGGAGCCATCTCGGCGGGTAGGAGCATGTCCCCCAACGACTTCGGTGCTTGTACCGGCGTGTCCGCGACGATCGGTGATCCGGGGTACGCCGCGGGCGAGGGGTTAGCGGGGAATCCGTTGGGTGCGTAGGAGCCCGGCGGGCCCGGGGGCACACCCCATCCCGCCGGCGGCGCCACGTCACCGGCACCGGTGTAGGCCGACACCGCCGGCGGCTGATCCGCGTACGGCTGCGGACGCCCGCCGGCCCCACCAGGTGCGAGGTTGGGGTCGGTGTACACCAGGTTCTCCGGGCTGGGCGCCTTGCGTAGGTAGGCGTTGAACGGCATCGGCAGGTAATTGAAGTTGATCAACGACAGGGCCGGTCCGAGGTACTGGGCGCACAGCTTGGAGGATTCGGACGCCGTGGCGTTCTTCACCGCCGAGATCGCCGAGCACACCACCGAGACCGGATCGGCGAAGTTCGACAACGCAAAGGCACCGACGGCGGTCCCACTGTCGGGGTTGTAGATGTTGTAGCCGTTGGCGATCGCATTGGGTGCGACGTGAAGGACGTTCTCCAGCTTGGTCTTGTTGTCCACCAGATTCTGGGTGACGTTGTTCAACCGCTCCAGTTGCTCAGCGGTCTGGTCGCGGGTACCGGCGATGAACCGCCGGACGTTACCGACGGCATCGGCCAGATTGGTCAGCGCACCGTCCAGATCCGAGCGGCTCCCGTCGACAACACTGGTGACGTTGGCGAGGTGTCCCTGGAATTCCACGATCTGGGCATTGCTGTCCCGCAGTGCCGTCACGAAGACCTGCAGGTTCTTGATGGTGCCGACGAGATCGCCGCTCCCCTGGCCGAGGATCTTTGCGACACCGGATAATTGGCTGATCGCCTCGTGCAGTTTCTCACCGTTGCCGTTCATGGCGGCGGCGGCGCTGTCGACGAAGCGGCTGAGCGAGGTGGCCGACGCCCCGTTGAGCGGTCCCAGGTCGCTCGCCAACCGCATCAGCTGGTCTTTGACCTGGTCCCACTCGACGGGCACGGCGGTGCGCTCGACACCGATCTGCGCGCCGTCGGCCATGGTCGGCCCGGCGTCTTCGTAGGCCGGGGCCAGCTGGACATAGCGAGCGGCAACCAGGTTCTGCGCCATGAGGATCGCCTTGGCGTCGGCCGGAATCTTCACGCCATGATCGACGGCGAGGGTGAGCCGCGCCTGCCCGCCGATCGGTTCGATGCTCTTGATGGAGCCGACCTTGACGCCTGCCACGCGGACCTCGTCGCCCGGGTAGATCGCGGTGGCCGAGGTGAAGTAGGCGGTGATGGTGGTCGGCTTGAAGGCGGTCTGTCGCACGATCACCACCGTGCCGGCCAGTGCCAGCGCGGCGAGCAGCACCAACACGGTGCGGCTGATCCGCTTGCGGTTGCGGGCGATCATCGACTTCCTCCAGGAATGCCGTTGTGGGGCCATGGGAATTCGGCACGTGGGCCGGCATTGTCCGGCGGTTGTCCGGCGTTGGTGCCGCGCCGGAATCCGAAGGCGTAGTCGAGGAAGGGCTGGAGGGTCTGCGCCGGCAGGAGATTCCCGACGAAGGCGTTGTAATACCAGCCGTTGTTCACCGATTCACCCTGGGTGACCTGGTATTTGGCAAGGCCTGCCAGCGCGCCCGCGATGTTGTCGCGGTTCTTCTCCAGCATCGCCGTCACCGAATTGAGCTGCTTGAGGGTGGGTGCGAGTTCTTCTTCGTTGTCATGGACGAGTCCGGAGAGCTGCTGAGACAGCGCCGAGGTGTTGGCCAGCAGGTTGACGATCGCGTACCGGCGTTGGTCGAGCACTCCGGTCAACGCGTTCGCGTCCAGCAGTAGCGTGTTGACCTGCTCGCTGCGCTTGGAGAGGATGCCGGTCACGTCGGCAGCGCTCTTGAGCAGGTTGGACAGCGACTCGTTACGACTGTTCAGGGTTTCCGACAGCCGGGACAGACCCTCGAACGTCGGCCCCAGTTGCGGCGCCATGCGATCGATGGTGTCGGACAACGTATCCAGGGATTGCGTCAGGGCAGCCGTGTCGGTGCCTGCCGTGTTGTTCGTGAAGTCGCCGACGGCGTTGGTCAACGAATACGGAGACGCCGTCCTGGTGATGGGGATGGTGTCCGAGGCGCGCATTGTGCCGGCGCCGGCCGGTTCCAGGGTGAGCATCCTGGCACCGAGCATGGTCCCGGTGCGGATGTGCGCGGTGGTGGCGGAGCCCAGGCGTACCTTGCTGTCGAGCGTGAAGGTCACCAGAGCCTTGCCGTGGCTCAGGCTGACGTCGGTGACGAGGCCCTTTGTGACCCCGGAGATCTTGACGTCGTTACCGGTGGTGATCCCACCGGCCTCGGCGAACAGCGCGTGATACTTCACCGACGTGGCCCACGACCACAGAGCCTGCGGCTGGAGCCCGACGGCGATGACCATCGCGATCAGCACGATCCCGATGAGTCCGCTCCGAATGAGGTGCGATCCACGGTATTTCAGCATCAGGGCTCCCCACAGCGTCCGGTGTTCTGCATGATCCACGGGAAGTACGCGGTGCGCCCCTGCAGGTCGGTGACCCGGACATTCATGCCGCACAGGTACTGATTGATGAAGCTGCCGTAGGCGCCCAAGCGGACCAGCTTGCGGTAGTTCTTGGGAGCGTTCTGCAACGAGAGGTCCATCCGCGCCATGTCGTCCTCATTCGAGAGCAGTGGCGCCAGCCGGGTCAGTTGATCGACGGTGCCTGACAGGGGTGGTCGGGCCTGGGTCATAAGGTCGGTCAGAGACGCGGTTCCGTTGTCTAGCGCGGTGATCGCCTCGCCGATGGGATCGCGCTCCTGGGACAGACCGGTGATGAGTTGTTGCAGTTGCTCGACGGCTCCCGAGAATTTGTCACCGTCCTTGGCAACCGTTGCCACGGTGGTTTTCAGGTTGTCGATCAGCTGTTGCACGGTCTGTCCGTTGTCGGCAAGCGCCTGGGTGAACGAGGTCGTGTGCGCCATCAGCGATTCCACCGTGCCGCCCTGGCCCTGCAGGATCTGGATCAGCGAGTTCGTCAGCGCGTTGACGTTCTGGGCGTTGAGTCCCTGAATGACGGGCTTGAGCCTACCCAGCAGCAGATCCAGATCCAGCGCCGGCTCGGTGCGCTCGAGCGGGATCTGCGACCCCGCCGGCTGGATCTTGGTCGAGCCCGGGCCCTCCAGCAATTCCAGATAACGGTTGCCGACCAGGTCCAGATAACGCACCGCAACCTTGGTGCCGGTCGTCATGACCACTTCGCGATCCGAGTCGAAGTGGACCAGCACGGTGTTGTCAGGTTGCAGATCAACGTCTTTGACCGTGCCGACGCGAATACCCGCCACCCGGACGGAATCGCCGACCTTCAGGCTGGACGCGTCGCTGAACACGGCCGAATAGCCGTTGGTCGATCCGGTGCGGTACTGGCCCATGATCGCGAACAGCGCTGCGGTCAGGAGCAACATCGTCACGCCGAACACGCCGAATTTGATCGCGGTGCCGGTGCTGCGCGTCATCCCGGTTGTCCTATCTGAGGTGTGTTGCGGGGCGGACCGTCGAGCGGGCCGTACAGCGCCTGCTTGAGCCCCTCGGAGTTCAACAGGATTCCCTGGTTTCCGTACTGCGCCGGGTTGGCGTCGATGTCGGTGACCACGAACGGCGGCCGTTGTTCGAAGCCGACCTCGGGCAGGCCCTGGCACTGCGGGCCGCCGGTGGCGGCGACCTTCGGCAGGTTGCCCGGGTAGCGGTAGCGTTCAGTGCCCAGCAGGAACGAGTCCAGCAGCATGACGCCGGGTAGCGGCTGTGGCGGCCCCATCGCCAGCGGCACCATTCCCTTGAGCACACAGTTGAGTGCCGGGTTGTACTGGTTGAGCAGGTTCGTGGTCGGCACCAGCAGCCGCATCGCGTCGCTCACCCCGGCGCTGTTGGTCGAGACCACCTCATTGCCGACGTCGGCCAGGCCGATCGCGCTGACCAACAGCGCATCCAGATCATTGCGGCGATCGACAACGGTATCGCTGAGTCGCGTCACGCTGTGCATGGTCTCGACCAGGTCCGGCCCGGCATCGGCGTAGGCGTTGAATACCTGTGGCGCGACAGCTATTTCATGACTCAATGTGCCGAGGCTGGGGGCGAACTTCGCCAGCATGGCGTCGAGATCGACCAGCGTCTGGCCCAGCTTGTCGCCGCGACCGTCGATGGCCTGGGCCATCGCGCCGAGCGTCTCGTTGAGCTTTTCCGGTTGGATCTGTGCCAGCACGGAAACCAACTGCTCGAACACCGTATTGATCTCGACAGTGGTGTGCGTTGCGTCGAGTACCTGGCCGGCGTACATCGAGTTCTTCGACGGCTCCGGCGGCGGCACGAGCTGGACGAACTTGGCACCGAACACGGTGCTGGAAGCGATCTCCACACCGGTGTTGGACGGAATAAGTTGCAGATCCGCGGGATTCATCGCCAACCGAAGCGCTGCCTGCCCGTCCGGCAGTGTGTCGATGGCGACGACCTTGCCGACCTGCGCTCCATGCAGTTTGACCTTGGCGTCGGGGTTCATCACCAGACCGGCCCTCGGCGAGATGACCGTCACCGAGGCGGTGGGCGCGACCCCGCCGCGGAACAGCACGACCGCGCCGGTGACGAGCGCGGCGATTACCGCGACCGTGGTCAGCCCGACCAAAAGACGTATAGCGTCACGCGACATCAGATGCCTTCTTTTAACCGGAGAGGTTGAAGTTGCCGTTGGAGCCGTAGACGGCCAGCGAGATCAGCAGGGTGATCGAGACGACGACGATCAGTGACGTCCGGACCGCGTTGCCGACGGCCACGCCGACCCCGGCCGGGCCGCCGGTGGCGAAGAAGCCGAAGTAGGTGTGCACCAACAGGATCGCCAACGCCATCAGCAGCGCCTGCAGGAATGACCAGAGCAGATCGATCGGGTTGAGGAAGGTGCTGAAGTAGTGCCCGTACAGACCGCCGGACTGCCCGAGCAGCACGACGGTGGTGAACTGGCTGGCCAGGAAGGACAGGATCACCGCGATCGAGTAGAGCGGGGTGATCGCGATCATTCCGGCCACGATCCGGCTGGACACCAGGTACTCGACGGGCCGAATCGCCATCGCTTCGAGGGCGTCGACCTCCTCGTTGATCCGCATGGCACCGAGTTGCGCGGTGACGCCCGCGCCGAAGGTGGCGGCCAGACCGATTCCGGCGACGATGGGCGCCGAGATCCGGACGTTGATGAAGGCGGCCAGGAATCCGGTGAGCGCTTCGATGCCGATGTTGCCCAGCGAGGAGTAGCCCTGGATCGCCAGGACCCCGCCGGTGGCCAGGGTCAGGAATCCGACGATGACGACGGTTCCGCCGATCATGGCCAAGGTCCCCGCACCCATGCTGATTTCGGCGATCAGCCGGACGACTTCCTTGCGGTAGTGCACGGCCGCGTGGGGCATGCCCGCCAGCGCGCGCCCATAGAACAGGACATGGTCTCCGATGCCGCTCAACGCGGCACCCGGCCGGCGTACGGCCCGGGACAGGCGCGGGTACGCCGACTGGAGTACTGCCGTGGCCGTCATCGCGTAGTCATCTGGATGCCGATGGCGGTGACCACCACGTTGACGACGAACAACGCCATGAAGGCGTAGACCACCGTTTCGTTGACGGCGTTGCCCACCGCTTTGGCACCGCCACCCGAGACGGTCAGACCGCGATAGCACGCGACCAGTCCGGCGATCAGGCCGAACAGGGCCGCCTTGACGCAGGAGATGATGACCTCCGGAATGCCGGTGAGCAGGGTGATACCTGCGGCGAACGCACCGGGGTTGACGTCTTGGACGAACACCGAGAACAGGTATCCGCCAAGGATTCCGATGATCACCACGACGCTGTTGAGCAGCAGCGCCACCAGACCCGAGGCCAGCATCCGCGGGGTCACCAGACGCTGGATCGGGTTGATGCCCAGCACCTCCATGGCGTCGATCTCCTCACGGACGGTCCGCGACCCCAGATCCGCGCACATCGCCGTCGCTCCGGCCCCGGCCACGATCAACACCGTCACCATGGGCCCCACCTGGGTCACGGCGCCGAATGCCGCGCCCGCCCCGGAAAGGTCGGCCGCCCCCAGTTCCCGCAGCAGGATGTTCAGGGTGAACGACACCAGGACCGTGAACGGGATCGCCACCAACAGCGTCGGCGCCATGGAAACCCTTGCCACGAACCAGGATTGGTCAAGGAATTCGCGCCATTGGAATGGTCTGCGCACCGTGAATCTGGCGGCATCCACCGACATGGCGAACAACCCACCCACCCCCTCGAGTGGGCCGGCGAGTTGTCGCTGCAGCATCGGGTTCTCCTTTTCTGCGTGGGAGTCACCCGGGGGCCGGTATGACCTGG
The DNA here is from genome assembly GCF_002102345.1 of Mycolicibacterium peregrinum. Classification (GTDB taxonomy): domain Bacteria; phylum Actinomycetota; class Actinomycetes; order Mycobacteriales; family Mycobacteriaceae; genus Mycobacterium; species Mycobacterium peregrinum. The sequence continues at coordinate 197,773 of NZ_LQPP01000029.1, read as the reverse complement.
AACACGTCTCGACCGGGAACCATCGCAGTTCACAACCGAGCGCACCATCGCGTGTCCCACCCACCGGGAATACCGCCCCGCCGCTGCTAGTCACCGGTCAGTGGAACATCCCATTGCCGACCTTTTGGACAGCGTGTGAGGCTGGATGCAACGAGCCCGGCAAAAGGAAAGAAGACACGTGTCAAGTTCTGCTGCGACCACCACCGGAGTCGGTACGACGGATGCGCTGCGTGAGATCGACACCAGTGCAGGGACTTTGCGGTACTACGATGTCGGCCAGGGTCCGACCGTCCTGTTCCTGCACGGATCGGGTCCCGGCGTCACCGGGTGGCGCAACTTCCGCGGGGTGCTACCGACGTTCGCCGAACGCTTCCGCTGCCTGGTCCTGGAGTTCCCAGGTTTCGGAGTTTCCGACGACTGGGGCGGGCACCCGATGGTCACCGCCCAGGGCGCCGTGACTCCGTTCCTGGATGCGCTCGGTGTCGAACGGGTGGACATCGTCGGAAACTCCATGGGCGGCGGCGTCGGCATAAACACGGCGATCAACGCGCCCGAGCGGGTGGGCCGACTCGTGACGATCGGCGGGATCGGCACCACGATCTTCTCCCCCGGCCCGAGCGAGGGAATCCGTCTGCTCCAGGAATTCACCGAGGACCCGACTCGGCAGCGCTTGATCGACTGGCTTCATTCCATGGTCTACGACCGGTCGTTGGTCACCGAGGAGCTCATCGAGGAGCGTTGGACGCTGGCGACCGACCCGGAGACGTTGGCCGCCGCACGCCGCATGTACGGCAAGGCGGCGTTTGCAGCGATGATGGCCTCGATGGCCGCCTCAGACCTGCCCATGCCCTGGGCCCGGATGCACAAGGTGTCGGCACCGACACTACTGACGTGGGGACGCGATGATCGCGTGAGTCCGCTTGATATGGCGCTGATTCCGATGCGGACCATCCCCAACGCCGAGCTTCACGTGTTCCCCAACTGTGGGCACTGGGCCATGATCGAGGCGAAGCCCGCTTTCGCGTCTGTGGTCACGAACTACCTGGCACGGGTCTGACGACTTCCGTCCGACCGTTGTAGTCCGGCCAGCACCATGGCGATGCCGGACCGGTGGGCCGCTATCAACTCGTCGAGTTCGTGCGGTTCCTTGGCGTCGGTCCACCAGATGTAGGCGTTACTGCTGACGTGGACGATCAGCCTGCTCGGCAATGAGCGCGTGAACACGTCGTCGCTCAAGTCGAAGTGCCCGGCCAGGAACTCGGTGATGGCGTCGGCGAGGTTCTCGCTCCATTCCATCCATCGCAGTCGGTACTGCGGAGTCTCGGCAACGAGGGCCATCAGTTTCCGCGCCTTGTCCACCGACTGCCGGTGCTGGGCCCCAGCTGACTGGCGATGCCGAACCTCGACCGTGAACATGTCGACAAGGACATCTACCGGGTCTGAATCCGCTGCAGCACAGGACAACAGATCCCGCATGTTGGTCTCGCTTCGCCCGAACAACGGCCCCAGTACGTCTTCCTTTACCGGGAAGTGGCGGTAGAACGTACGCGTCGCGATGCCGACTTCGGCGCAGATGCGCTCCACGGTTGCCGTGGTGTCGCCGTCGGCGATGAAGATGTCGCATGCGGTCCTGGCGATGTTGAGCCGCAATTCCTCAGCGCGACGCTCGGTGAGCGTCGGCCCCTTACCTTTGGGCATTCGCTGATTGTCGTCGCACCGGCACGCGGTCTCCTTTACTTCGCAGGCACGCTGTGCCTAGACTCACACCTGTCACGTTGTGACATGTGTGCAGAGTATGACAGGTATGGAGGGATTTGTGCCAACGTCGGATGACGACGCTGCTCCCATAGCGCTGCTCAATCGGGCGGCTGCGCTTCTGGAGGTCTTCGGCGCGCGCCAAACACTCACACTGGCGGAAATCACCCGGTATTCGAACGTTCCCCGCTCGTCGACTCATCGCATCCTGCAGGGACTGGTCCAGCTCGGCTGGATCGAACGCCATGGCGCCGAATACACACTGGGGCTGAAGATGTTCGAGTTCGGCCGCCAGGCAGTGCGGCAGCGTCGAGTTCCCGAAGCGGCACTGCCGGTGATGGCGGACCTACACCGTCGCACCGGCCTGACGGCGCATCTCAGCGTCCTGACGGGTACGCACGTGCTGCACATCGAACGCTTCGGCATGTGGCCCAGCTCCGGCAGTTGTTGGCAGGTCGGTTTCAAGCAGCCCGTGGAACAGAGTGCCGCAGGCAGAGCGCTCCTCGCGCAGATGGACGAGTCAGCCTGGCCAGAGTTGCGGTACGCGGTGACATCGCCGTACGGAATTCGTAACCGGGCGGAGTTGGATCGAAGTCTGGCCGCCGTACGCGCTCGCGGCGGGGTTGCCGTCGATGCCGAGGGATGTGAGCGGGGAGTCACCGTCGTGGCCGCTCCGATCAGCGTGAGCGAGGGAGGCAGTCAATTTGCGCTGTCGCTGTGCGGGCCTGCCAGGTCGACGCGGATCGAACCCGTCGCCGCGGCTGTTCACAGCGCGTCATGGGCTATCTGCCATAGCCTTTCAGATGTGCCCCGCAACGGCGCGCGCCAGTCACGAGCGGCGCATCGCGTGGTGACGCCGGCCATGATCCATCGGAACGGTGAGGCCCCTGTGGCGGCCGTCGGCGGTAGGTGAGGAGAGCCTAGCGACGCGCGTACTTCACGGCATAGTTGAGAATCCGGGATGTGGGTACCCGCCGAGGCCAATCATCCGGCCTGAAATGGGCATCTGATCCACCATCGACGAAGATGACGCTGCCGCAGAGAAACTCAGCAGCGTCCGACAGCATGAAGACCATCCATTCCGCGAGATGCGCGGGGCTGCCGAAGCCTCCGACCGGGACCGGGAAAGACTGCACCGCCTTGGCTTCTCGCGGGGAGGCTAGCTGCTTCTCCAGTAGAGGAGTCCGGACCGCACCCGGGGCAATCGCGTTCAGGCGAATTCCGGCGCCTGCCCAACTCTCTAGCACCGCATTGCGCCGCACCCATCGCGATACCGCGATCTTCGATGCACCGTAGCTGAGCGACGGTGCAACCGCACGGTAGCGATGCAGGGTCTTGACGGCGCGGTCCAGATCGTCGCGCAACAGAGCCCGCACCGCGCGCACCGGCACCATCGGCATCGTGGTACTCGAATTACTACCGACGACAACCACTTTTGCGTTGCCGGCGGCAGCGAACGCCGGACGCCACCCCTGCAGCAGGTCGACCACCCCGAGATAGTTGACCGACAGGATCAGCCGTACGGCGTTGCGGTCCGGCAGCGGACCGACACCTGCCGCCATCACTGCGCCCTCAAGCCGCCCCTCAGCCAACGCAAGCACCTCAGCAGCCGCGTCCGAACGGCCCTGTGCAGTCGAGAGATCCGCTATCACCTCGGCATCGCGCAGATCGACACCGATCACGCGGTGCCCGTCGGTCCGCAACCGCTCGGCCGCCGCGCGGCCCATCCCGGATGCCGATCCGGTCACTGCATAGGTACCCATTTTCACCAGTCCTGCCAGGGAACGATCGTGTTCAGCGGTGTGTCGATGACACACTCTCCCGGTGTGGTTTCAGTCTTGTCAGCCAGCTGTTCCCTGATCCGGCCGGCGACGCGAACCGGATCGTCATCGAGGTAGAGCAGACGGATGCGGAGGCCGCCTGGCGGATCTGCCGCGTCCGAGGAACGGAGGCCGAGCCCGTTGTCCTGGTGGCGATCCAATGCGAAAGTCCATGCCCCCGCCACACCGTCCAGTTCCAGCAGAGCCGGGATCGCCACCCGGTCCTCCCATCGGTGATGCTCGTGAGCTTCGGCGCCATAGGGTTCGGCAAACCGGGTCATCGTCAGGTGCAGCCCGCGGTTGGGCCGGTACGGGATCACGCCGGGCGACACCAGCGCCGAGGCAGCGGCGTAGCCCTTGACCGGTCGGAAGAATGCGAGCACAGTGCGCCGCACGCCGGGAATCATCGGTCCGCGACCCCACTGAAATGAATCCGCACCGAGCTGCTCCCACTCCCGCACCGACCGCTCCACGGGAGGACGGAACCAGTACATCGCGACATAGTCGGTATCGGCCTGTGCGGGTTCGGCGGTGGAAACACCGCGACATGCCGCCGGGCGGCTCCACCGGTCTCCCCAGGCGATTCCGGGTAGTGCGAGATTTTCCGGCCGGTGGTCCAACTGATGCCATTCGTTATAGCGCCGATGTTCCTCGGCTCTCCCGCCACCGAGTGCGACGAACGAGAAGAACACCAGCGGGCAATCAGTAGCGGACATCGCTGCCTCTCAGATCTGCTCGGGGACAGGCGCTCCCGCCAATCCAAAGTTCAACAGAGTGTGCGCGTACGGGTTGCCGTTGAGCAATCTGCTGGTGCGCTCCGTGATCTGCCATTGCCCTTCGAGACGTTCCAGCGCGAAGTGATTGGCAGTCGCCCGCCACACTCGATAGCCACTCTCGCCATCGCGCAACAGGACCAGCGATTCGCATACCGCTACAGCACGGTCGCCGTCGACCGTGACCACCGCCGGGCCGAGAAAATGGCAACAGCCCGCGGCCACCAGATCCTGGTGTCCGGTCGAGCTGACCATCTGATGCACGCCGCCCCGGCCGGTCATCAGCCAGTCCTCGACGTCATAGGTTCCGTCGACCGCCCACAGCGCGGCCGCATTGTCAGCGTTGCCGGCATCTACCGAAGGACCGTATGAGGCCAGCAGTCTCGTGATGGCCAGCTCATCTTCGAGGCGTTGTAGCCGAGTGAGTATCTGCTGTTCGATGTCGGCCTCCTAGCGTTGGGCACTTCCGGCGTCAACCGGCAGGCTGATCGCGGTGATATAGCGGGCTTCGTCCGACGCCAGGAACAAACTGGCGTTCGCGATGTCGACGGGCTGCACCCATGGCACGGCGAGCAGGTTCATCTGCGTGGCGGCGGTGGCGAATTCGTCACGGGTGGGCGGACGGTCCAGGTCGGGCCGGAACCCACTGCGGACGAAGTCGTTCTGGATCAGGGGCGTGTCGACGTTGGTCGGGTGCACACAGTTGACCCGCACACCATGAGGCGCCAAATCGTGGGCAAGGCTACGCATCAGCCCGACGACGCCATGCTTGGCAGCGGTGTAGTGCGCGACACCCACCAATCCCCGGAGACCCGCGATCGAACTGGTCAGCACCATCGAACCCGCGCCGCGTTCGATCAGATGGGGCGCCGTGGCAGTGCACGTGTTCCACACCCCGGTCAGGTTGATGTCGAGCATGGTGCGCCACGCCGCCTCGGAGAGTTCGATGGCGGCGCCTCGCGACGTGATTCCCGCAGTGGCGCAGACGATATCGATCCCGTCGAACTCCGCGGCGCCGCGGTCGACAACGTCGTGGAGTTCGTTCCGAACGTCGACGATCTCGGTGACGATCCGACCGCCCGCCTGCTCGACAAGACGAGCGGTTTCAGCGAGGTCCTGTGGCGTGCTGGGTGGCACCTGCACCGACTCGATCGGCCCGCACACATCGATCGCGATGATGTCCGCGCCTTCTTCCGCAAAGCGCACTGCCTGGGCGCGGCCGATGCCGCGCGCAGCACCGGTGATCACAGCGGTCTTGCCCCTCAGCCGACCGGTCATGTCGTCTTCTGGGTCAGGCCGGCGTCGACGACGAGCTGGGTGCCGGTGATGTACCGAGCTTGATCGGAAGCCAGGAAAACCGCCGCGTTGGCCACGTCGACGGGTTCCACCCACGGCACCGGGAGCAGGTTTCGGGCGGTGAGCACTTCGATTGCATCGGCTTCGGTGGGGTTGTCCAGATCTGGCCGCAACCGCTTGTAGGTGTCGGGGTTGCGCACCATCGGCGTCGCGACCGCCCCGGGATGCACGGTGTTCACCCGGATACGTTTCGGCCCGAGTTCATTGGCAAGCGTGCGGGCCAGCCCCACCGCCGCATATTTACTGGCGGTGTAATGGGCGGTTCCGGCGGTGCCGCGTAAACCGTTGGTGGAGCTGATGATCACCACGGATCCGCCTTCGGAACCGATGTGGGGCACACCGGCCTTGACGGTGTGCCAGACACCGGTCAGGTTGACATCCAGATTGCGTTGCCATTCCCGGGGACTGATCTCCCACGCCGGCCTGTTCGCCGTGTGAATACCCGCATTGGCGACGATGACGTCGAGACGGCCCAACGTCGTCACACCCGAGTCGACCGCGCACGTGACTTCGGCGAGATTGCTGATGTCCGCGGTACCGGTGGCACAGCGCCGACCACGCTGCCGCACCCGCTCGGCCGTCTCTCGTAGGTCATCAATGGCCTCGTTCCGGTCGAGTGCGATGACGTCTGCCCCAGCGTCGGCAAAGCGTTCGCAATGCACGCGCCCGGTACCGCCACCGGCGCCGGTAACCAGAACAACCTTGTCCGCCAGATCCGGCACTAGGGCGCCTTCAGCAGTTCGAATCCTCTGTATCCGTCTGCCGCTACCTCATTGCAGATATCGAGGTACACGCCGAAGCCGCCGATGAACAGCATGAACATCCGAGGCTTGCCGGGCACGTTGGCGCCCATGTACCAGGAGTTGGCCTTGGTGAACAGCGTGGCGTCGGCGCGCTCGGCACATTCGGTGATCCAACTGTCTACGGCATCAGGCGTCGGTTCGATTGCCGCGTAGGTGTTCTGGGCGAGATAGGCGATGGCATCGGCGATCCAGTTCACGTGCGCTTCGGCATGCAGAACCATGTTGGCCAGCACCGCCGGTGCCCCCGGACCGGAAACCAGGAACAGGTTGGGGAAGCCATCGGTACCCAGACCCAGGTAGGTGCGGGGCCCGTCGGCCCAGTCGTCCGCCAGCTTCCTGCCGCCCCGGCCCACGATGTCGATCTTGGCCAGTGTGCCGGTCATCGCGTCGAACCCGGTGGCCAGCACCAACGCGTCGATGTCATAGTGCGCGTCGGACGTGTTGATTCCCGTTTCGTCGATCGATTCGATCGGCGTCTTACGGACACTCACAAGCTGGACGTTGGAACGGTTGAACGTCTGAAAGTAGTTGGTGTCGGTACAGATCCGCTTTGTCCCGATCGGGTGATCATCGGGGATCAGTACCTCGGCCAGAGCCGGGTCGTCGATCACGGCACGGATCTTGTTCTCGTAGAACTTGCGGGCCTCCTCGTTGGCTTCCAGGGAGACCATCTGATCGGTGAACGTCTTTGAGAACAGCACTCCGCCCAGTTCCCATCGCTTTTCGAAGGCATCGTGACGCTCTTCGGGCGTGGCTTCCATGGTGAGTTTGGGGTGCGCGACATGTGGTGAGCCACCGCCACTGCGCCAGGACATCCGGCGCCGCTCGGCATAGTTGGCCTTGGTGTCGGCCACCTCCTCCTCCGTCAGCGGCCGGTTACCGGCCGGCACGCTGTAATTCGGGGTCCGTTGAAAGACATACAGCTGCTGGGCCTGTTCGGCGATGATCGGGATGGACTGGATCCCCGAGGATCCGGTGCCGATGACGGCGACGCGCTTGCCGGTGAAATCCACATCCTCATGCGGCCAGTGCGCGGTGTGGTAGACGTCGCCGGCGAAGCTGTCCAGACCCGGGAAGTCAGGAGTCATCGCCGCCGACAACGGGCCGGTGGCCATGACCACGAACCTCGCGTCAACGGTTTCGCCGGTATCGGTGGTGACGGTCCAGCGCAGCGTCTGCTCGTCGAGCACCGCTGAACTCACCCTGGTCTCGAACGTGATGTCGCGGCGCAGATCGAGCTTGTCGGCAACCCAGTTGATGTACTTCAGGATTTCGGACTGGGTGGCGTACTTCTCGGTCCAGGTCCATTCCTGTTGGAGTTCGTCGGAGAACGAGTAGCAGTAGTCGACACTCTCGACGTCACAACGTGCACCCGGGTAGCGATTGAAGTACCAGGTGCCGCCCACCTCCGGGGCGGCCTCGAAGACTCGCACCGACAAACCCTGCGACCGGAACTTGTGCAACGCGTACAGGCCACCGAAACCGGCGCCCACCACCACAACATCTACGACGTTCATCGCTCCACTGCTCACAGGGCGAACGGTAGGCGCCGATCACGCGCGCGGCCGCCACAGTTCCCGGTCACCGGACCGCGAGACCTGACGTCCCGACCACCGGAATCGGCGGATTGCCGCATCGGGTGCGTCGGCGAGAATCTCGGCCCATGACCGACCCGAGCCTCCAGACCAGACGGAGCGTCGTTGTCACGGTGGCCGATGTCATCGATGAAAGCCCCGACGCCCGATCTCTGGTTTTCACTGTGCCGCAGGACCAGCAGGAGCGATTTTCGTATCGACCCGGACAATTCCTGACGCTGCGGGTGCCAAGCGAGCTGACCGGATCGGTGGCCCGGTGCTACTCACTCGCCAGCTCACCGCACACCGATCCCGCTCCCAAGGTGACGGTCAAGCGCACCGCCGACGGCTACGGTTCGAATTGGTTGTGCGACAACGTCGATGTCGGAGACACCCTCGAAGTACTGCCGCCTTCGGGGTTGTTCACCCCGGCAAGCCTCGACACCGACTTTCTGTTGTGGGCAGCGGGCAGCGGTATCACTCCGGTGATGTCGATCTTGAAGTCGGTGTTGTCGGCCGGCACCGGGCGGGTGGTCCTGTGTTACGCCAACCGCGACGAACGCTCGGTGATCTTCGCCGGCGAACTACGCGAACTCGCCGCCCGCTACGCAGGCCGACTGACGGTGCTGCACTGGCTGGAATCGATTCAGGGCCTGCCGACCCGCGCGCAGCTGAGCGGATTCGCCCAAACCGTTTTCGCCGGGTCCACGGGCTTCGAGGCTTTCGTCTGCGGGCCGGCCCCGTTCATGGCGGTCATCAAGGAGACTCTCCTCGAAGCCGGTGTCGAGCGGGACCGGATTCACCTCGAGGTGTTCCAGTCGCTGTCCGGCGACCCGTTCGCCAATGACACCACCGCACCGGCAACAGATTCCGACGACGATGACGCTGCCGACCTTCAGGTCGATCTGGACGGCACCAGTCACCGGCTGAGATGGCCGCGTCAGGCGACGTTGGTCGACGTGTTGATCCGCTCGGGTGTCGACGTTCCGTACTCCTGCAAGGAAGGACAGTGCGGATCGTGCGCGGCCACGGTGGTAAACGGTGACGTGGACATGGCCGCCTGCGACATTCTCGAACCCGAGGATATCGCCGACGGCGTGATTCTCGGCTGTCAGGCGCGACCGGTCTCCGACGACGTCCACATCGAGTTCTGAGCCGGCCGTCCCCACGTTTCCACTGACCGGGATTGGCCCCCGCCACCCGGATCAAAGCGGTACACCATCAGTACAGCCCTCGACGATAGGACCGAACCAATGACTGAGCGCGTAATCGACCGGGTGCGCGACCTCGCCGACCAGTTGCGCCACCAGGGCGCCGAAGCCGAGAAGATCGGCAAGCTCACCGACGAGACCGTCAAGATGATGAAGGCGGCCGGCAACATCCGCCTGCTGCAGCCCAAGGCACACGGCGGCTTGGAGGTCCATCCGCGCGAGTTCGCCGAGACCGTGATGGCCACCGCGGCGCTGGATCCCTCGGCCGGATGGATCAACGGCGTGGTGGGCGTGCACCCGTACCAGCTCGCGTACGCCGACCCGAAGGTCGCCGCAGAGATCTGGGCCGACGACGTCGACACCTGGGTCGCGTCTCCCTACGCGCCGCAGGGGGTGGCCAAGCCCGTCGACGGTGGCTACATCTTCAACGGCCGCTGGCAGTTCAGCTCGGGCACCGATCACTGCGACTGGATCTTCCTGGGCGCGATGCTCGCCAGCAATGAACCCGGCGCCGAGGCCGTACCCATAATGCCGCCGCAGATGCTGCACATGATCCTGCCGCGCCAGGACTACGAGATCGTGGAGGACTCGTGGAATGTGGTGGGGCTGCGCGGAACCGGCTCCAAGGACGTCATCGTCAAGGATGCGTTCGTACCGACGTACCGGACGATGGACGCGATGAAGGTCATGGACGGCACCGCCCAGCGCGAGGCCGGGATGACCGAAACGCTGTACCTGATGCCGTGGTCGACGATGTTCCCGCTCGGCATCAGCTCGGCGACCATCGGCATCGCCGAGGGGGCCCTGGCCGCCGCGCTCGACTACCAACGTGAGCGGGTCAACTCCAGCGGCGTGGCGATCAAGGACGACCCCTACGTCATGTACGCGATCGGTGAAGCCGCGGCGGACATCAACGCGGCCCGCCAGGAACTGTTGGCCAACGCCGATCGCATCTACGACATCGTCGACTCGGGCAAGGAAGTGTCGTTCGAGGACCGGGCCGCGGGCCGGCGCACCCAGGTGCGGGCAGTGTGGCGCGCGGTCTCGGCGGTCGACGAGATCTTCGCCCGGTGCGGCGGCAACGCGGCGCGGATGGACAAACCGCTGCAACGCTATTGGCGCGATGTGCATGTCGGCCAGGCCCACGCGATTCACGTTCCGAGCACGGTCTATCACGCGTCGGCCCTCAGTTCACTGGGTGTGGACCCGCAGGGTCCGCTGCGGGCGATGATCTGAGAGGACAGCTCATATGGGACTGATCAAGAGCCTCGGCTACGTCACCGTCGCCGCCTCTGATATCGAGCGCTGGCGGCACTTCGCCTTCAACGTGCTCGGCTTCGCCACCGGTACCGGGCCCGACGAGTCCGCGTTGTACCTGCGGATGGATGAGCGTGCTGCCCGCATCATCGTCGTACCCGGCGACTCCGACAAGATCCTGACCGTCGGCTGGGAGGTGCGCGACCACGCCGACCTTGAGCAGGTCAAGGCCGCGCTCGATGCCGCCGGGGTGCCGTTCAAGCAGCTCTCGCTCGAAGAGACGGACGCCCGACGGGTCGAGGAGGCCATCGCGTTCGAAGACCCGGCCGGCACCTCACTGGAGGTGTTCCACGGCCCGGTCCTCGACCACTCCCCGGTGGTCACACCCTTCGGCGCGAGGTTCGTCACCGGCGATCAGGGTCTCGGGCATGTGGTGTTGCCCGCGCTCGACGTCAACGGCTTGTTCGAGTTCTACACCGAGGTACTGGGTTTCAAGTCCCGTGGCGCGTTCCGCGTCCCGGTGCCGCCGGAGTTCGGACCGGTGCGGGTGCGATTCATGGGCGTCAACGAGCGCCATCACAGCCTGGCGATCTGTCCCGCGCAGACGCTGCGCGATCCGGGACTCATTCATCTCATGGTCGAGGTCGACACCCTCGATGCAGTGGGCCAGGCCCTCGACCGGGTCAATGCCGAAGGCTTCCAGCTGTCGTCGACACTGGGTCGGCACACCAACGACAAGATGGTGTCGTTCTACGTGCGCGCTCCGGGCGACTGGGATATCGAATTCGGCACCGAGGGCATGCGGGTCGACGAAACCTATTACACGGCAGAAGAAATCACCGCAGACAGCTACTGGGGACACCAGTGGGTCACCGATCTGCCGAAGGCCATGCAGCCGTGACGCTCACCGACGACATCCGGCCGATCCCGGTCAGCGCGGTCACCGAGTGGGCCGACGAGGCCGACGTGGTGATCGCCGGTTACGGGGTGGCCGGCGCCGCCGCAGCAGTGGAGGCGGCCCGCGCCGGCGCCGACGTACTGGTACTCGAACGCACCGGCTCCTGGGGCGGAGCCGCCTCGATGGCAGGTGGATTCATCTACCTCGGCGGTGGGACCGAGATCCAAAAGGCCTGCGGGTTCGAAGATTCCGTCGACAACATGGCCGCATTCCTCAACGCGGCGATGGGGCCCGGCGCCGATGCCGCGCGCATCGCGGATTACTGCGAGGGCAGCGTCGCGCACTTCGACTGGCTCGTGGGCTGCGGGGTGCCGTTCAAACCCGAGTTCTTCGGCGAGCCCGGTTGGGAGCCGATGGGCGACCAGGGGCTGATGTACAGCGGCGGGGAGAACTCGTACCCGTTCAACACCATCGCCACGCCCGCTCCGCGCGGGCACGTGCCGCAAATGCAGAACAAGAAACAGGGCGAGTCCAGCGCGGGCTACATGCTGATGAAGGGCCTCGTCGACACCGCGACCGCGGTCGGAGTGCGCTCGCTGTACGACGTGCGGGTGCAGTCGCTGATCGTCGAGTCCGACGGCCGCGTCGTCGGCATTCGGACCCGGCGCTACGGCACCGTGCTGGACATCCGGGCACGACGTGGAGTTGTGCTGGCCACCGGAAGTTTCGCCTACAACGACGCGATGGTCGCCAGGTATGCCCCGCGCATCGCCGGCCGCCCGGCCGCCTCGATCGAGCAGCACGACGGGCAGGCCATCCGGATGGCGCAGGCACTCGGTGCCGATTTGGCGCACATGGACGCCACCGAGGTCGCTCTGTTCATCGACCCCCAGCAGTTGGTGCGCGGGATTCTGGTCAACGAACGTGGTCAGCGTTATGTCGCCGAGGACACCTATCCCGGTCGCGCCGGCCAGTTGACGCTGTATCACCAGAACAACACGGCCTATCTGATCATCGACGGCGACGCCCAGGAGGAGGCGATGGCCTCGCGCTCTCCCCTACTGATGATGCGGCCGCCGACGTGGGTGGCCGACACCATCGCCGACCTGGAGGCCGAGATCGGCCTACCTCCGAACTCGCTGCAAGCCACCGTCGATGCCTATAACGAGGGCGCGTCGCGCGGCGAGGACCCGCTGCTGCACAAGAAGCCGCAGTGGCTCAAGCCGATCAAATCCCCGGTGGGAGCCATCGACCTCCGCGAGAGCACCGGCGGTTTCACCCTCGGCGGGCTGCACACCACGCTCGACGCCGAAGTACTGCACGTCAGTGGTGACCCCATTCCCGGGCTGTTCGCTGCCGGGCGCTGCACGGCCGGCCTGGCCGCCTGGGGATATGCCAGCGGTGTGTCACTGGGTGACGGCAGCTTCTACGGTCGGCGCGCCGGCCGGGCCGCGGCAGAGGCATAGCCGCTGGTCATCGCCGCCCCTGCAACTTGATATCGCCCTACCCCCGCCGCATCGCGGCGGGGGTTTTGGCATGACCCCGCTCGCATTCAGTCGTTCATGTGACAGCACCCACATCGATATGCTACAAACAGTCATATGACTAATAGTCATATGCCGTCCAGGCATGCGGCTCGATATGGGAGGTCCTCATGACAATGGCTGCCGAGAAGACAATGGCTGCCGAGAAGCCGGGCGAGACGCCCAGCGCCGTCATCGACCGGGTTTCCCTGGTTCTCGATGCCTTCGAGGGATCCGCCCGACTGACATTGGCCGAGATCGTGCGCCGGACCGGGCTGCCCCGATCGTCGGCCCACCGACTCCTCGAGCGCCTGGTGCACCTTCGTTGGCTCCGCCGTGATGGCCGTGACTACGAGTTGGGCATGCGGCTCGTCGAACTGGGATCGCTGGCGCTGCACCAGGACCGCATCCACCGTGCCGCGATTCCGTTGCTGCGCGATCTGCACCGGGCCACCGGACTGGTCGTCCACCTGGCGGTACTCGACGGATCCGACGTCGTATACCTGGAGAAGATCGGCGGTCAGATGGTGGCAGCCATTCCGACCCGTATCGGAGGGCGGCAGCCCGCGCACTGTACGGCGGTCGGCAAGGCCATCCTGGCCGACAATTCATCGGTCGAGGTCAATCTGGCCTCGCGGTTGACGCGGTTTTCGATCAGCACGGAACGGCAGCTGGAAGCCGAGTTGGCAAAGGTCCGCGCCCACGGCGTCGCATTCGAACGGGAGGAATCGCTCACCGGATTCGGTTGTGTGGCAGCACCGATCGGTCCGGCCGGCGCCGCCGTCGCGGCGGTATCGGTGTGTGGTCCGATGAGCCGGATGGCATTCGACCAGCGGCTGGCCGCTCCGGTGCGGATGACGGCCATGGGTATCTGGCGCAATGCCGAAGATGGGCCTCATCGAGTGGTCCCCACCTTGCAACCCGTCCGGCCGCTGCGCGTCGGCGGCCCCGTCGGCCCACGGACCTCTGCCACCCTGGTCCCCGCATGACGCTCGATCCACAGATCGCGGGTTTGATCAAGACACTGGATTCAGGCTTCCCGCCAGTACACACCATGACCGGCGCGCAGGCCCGCGCCGCGATCCACAGCCGGTTCGTCGCCAACCCCCAGCCCGAGCCGGTGGCTTCCGTTGCCGACCACCAGGTACCGGTCGACAACGGTCGTATCGATGTGCGGGTCTACCGACCCGACGCCTCCGAACCACTGCCCCTGCTGGTGTACGCCCATGGCGGCGGGTTCGTGTTCTGCGATCTCGACAGCCACGACGGATTATGCCGCAACCTTGCCAATCTCATTCCAGCTGTGGTGGTTTCGGTCGCCTACCGGCTGGCCCCCGAGCACCGCTGGCCGACCGGCGCCGAAGACCTCTACGCCGCCACCCGCTGGGCAGTCGATCATGCAGCCGATTTCGGCGCCGACCCGTCACGCGTCGTCGTGGGCGGCGACAGCGCCGGAGGCAACCTCGCCGCGGTGACCACCCTGATGGCCCGCGACCGTGGAGGACCGGACCTGGCGGCACAACTCCTGCTGTACCCGGTGATCGCCGCAGATTTCGATACCGACTCCTACCAACTGTTCGGCAAGGGCTTCTACAATCCGCGCCCGGCACTGCAGTGGTACTGGGACCAATACGTCCCGGCAATCGGCGACCGGCAAAACCCTTACGCCTCACCGCTACACGGTGACCTCAGTGGTTTACCGCCGGCCGTCGTGGTGCTCGCCGGCCACGATCCCCTGTATGACGAGGGCATCGCCTATGCCGACGCGTTGGAGGCGGCCGGGGTGCCAGTGACCCGACGCCCGTTCGAAGGCGGCATCCACGGTTTCATGACGATGCCGATGCTCGACATCGCCCACCGGGCCCGACGAGCGGCCAGCCAGGCGCTACGTGACCTGCTCGGCGGGTAACGCGGCGGACCAAACGTCATCGCGGCAGGTCCGTGGCGCGTAGACGAAAGCCCTCCAAGGCCGCCGCCACTAGGGTGTTCAGAAATCGAACACCCCAAGGTCTGCCTCATGGCGCTGCCCGCCGATCAGCGTCCCGTCGCCGAACAGCCCTTCGCTCAGCGACGGCCCCGGGTCGGGTCAAGGTCTTCCTGCGTGGAGAGCAGGTCGGCCAGCATCTCTGCCTGGGCTTTCATGTGGGTGTCCACCAGCGGTTCCTCCCCCTCATTCTGGGGGTGTTCAATTGTTGAACAACGCTTTCGCGCGCTGTCGCAGCTCGCGGATTGCGCTGATGATCTGGCGGAGGATCTTGGCAGCTCCTGCTCCAGCGTCAGCGCCAGAACGGTTCGCCCGAGGTTAAGGATTGCAGCATCAGCTTCGACGCCAACACCGACAATGGCGCCGAGCGGGGGCGCGTGGACTTTTACCCCGAACCTCCGTTTGTTGTCAAACAACTGCAGGCTCCCATTTTCGAGTTTGGTTGTTTGACATTGTATCGATGATAGGGTAGAGGGATGCATCCTGCGTCAGTGCCCGCACGCCTGGTCGAGGCCGGAGTCCCGGTGGTCACAGGTGATGCCCAAACCATCACCTACCGCGCCGGCAACCACGCGGTCACCGCCGACCTCATCGTGGCTGAACGCGTGTCGTCACCAACATTGGCACTGGATCGCAGCCGTAGCCGTACTGGCCACCGGATATTCGTCGTCTGCGACACAATCTCCGCGCAGGCGCGTTCAGCTCTGTTAGCCGAGGGGGGCGTCGACCTCAGCGTCGGCAGTACAGGCGAACTGGTGCTCTCTGGCACCGTTTACCGCGCTCCTGCGATGGCGCGCCCCCGCCGCGGCGCAGGCGAACGTAGCTGGCGTCGCCGCGCGGCGGAACGGATCTGCGTCCTCACCAGCGAGCACCTGCGCCAAAGCGACCTTGCCGCGGCCATCGCAGTGAGCCAGCAGGCGATATCCAAGATGGTGGAGAGGGTGCCGCTGCCAAACACACCCATGGCCGAGGAATCACGTCGGGAATGCCTCGCCGCGATGACGTCGGTGCCGGCCGACGACGGACTTATCGAAACCTACTGGTATGGCACAGACTCGGTGACCGATCAGGTCCGCAGCGCGATCCGGCTCGGCGCCGAGCTGACGGTACGGGTGCTTGCCGGCGGTGAAGTCGCCGCCGATGTGCTGGCGCCGTGGCGGGTACCGACACACGGCCTGGTCTACTCCGAGGAGCTGATTGACCTCACCGACTTCGATTTGGTGGAAGCGACCGCCGAGGAGGCAACTTTGACCGTGCGCGTGCCTGCTGACCAGACGGTGTGGGCGACCGCCGGGTGGTGGAACCAAGTCACTGGCGCGCAGCATCCCGGCATCCTCACCGCAGATCCGGTGGTCGTCCTGCAGGACATTAGCGCCGGTGCTGACATCGGCGACGGGGCACCGCAGCGACTTGCCGACTGGATCGCGAGCCGGTGACCGCCGCAGTACCGGTCGTCGTGGCGTGCACGGCCACGGCCGACGACAACGGGATGCGTGCGTTGTACGACGTGTCCGCCGTGGCCACTCATCTGGATTACCGCGTCATCGGCGGCCACATGGTGCGGTTGCTCCGTCATGTCTACGGCGTGCCAGGAGTTCCGCGAGTGACCTCCGACGCCGATGCGGGGATCGACGAGCAGGTGGCTGTTGCCGGCGAATTCCACGACCAGCTCACCGCGTTGGGTTACACGGACATCCGCGGAAACCGATACGAGCTTGGTGAACGCGCGGTCGATCTCCTGGTGCCCACCGAGACCAAACCGGGCAAGAGATACATCGGTCAACGGGCTTTTGACGGGGCACCGGGATTACGCCTGGCGCTGGCGTCGCCGCCGGTGTGGGTGGCCGTCACAGCGCGGCTCACCGACAGCACCTATCTGGAATTCGAGGTCCCGGTTCCCGACGTCGAGGCCGCGTTCGTGTTGAAGATGCTGGCATGGACCGTAAGGCACTCCGACCGCGACGTGAAGGACATCGAGACGGTGCTGGAGATCGTCGCGTCGCAACCTGAGTACCGGGCTTCGCCGTGGCGGATGCACGATCCCGCCGTCACCAAGCTCGGCGAGCGCAAAGACGCCGCCCGGGCAGCGGCACGGATGATCGCTAGCCCACCGAGGGTGGTGCCGGCCCGGGTGCGGGCCCTGCTGCGACAGCACGTCGCGCCCGCTGCGCGTTGACAGCGTGTACCCGGCGCCCATCGCGCCGGCATCTTCAAGCGCTACAGCCCGCCACTACTGGCCCACCTCATGCGAGCTGACACAGTACGTAGGATGGCAACAATGAACGAAACCCATGTGGCACAGCGAAGCCGGGCGCTACGTGACCTGCTCGACGCTGAGCACCGCACCGTAGCGCTGCTCGGGGTCGAGCACGCAATGGGTGCGGCTGAACACCGTCACCATGCACTTGTTGTTGTGGTTGCAGCGGCTGCGTGAGGCGGGCTCGGCGATCATCGAGTTGACCCGGTCCGGTTCACGCAGCAATGCCCGGCCCATGGCGAAGAAGTCGAATCCTTCCCGCATACCCGTCTCAAGGTGTTCGCGATCGTTGATGCCGCCCAGCAGAATCAGTTTGGTGTTGCGCATGAGCGGCACGAACTGCCGGGCGGCCTCCAGCATGTAGAGGTCGTGATACGGATAGACGCCCATCGTCTGCTTGCCCACCAGCCGGATCGCCGGCCGCAACGCCGGCGGCATCACCTTCGCGAACTCCTTGACCGGGACGTCGCCGCGGAACAGGTACATGGGCTTGTACACCGACGACCCCTGGGTCAGTTCGATGGCGTCGAGGGTGGCGTCGGAGTCGAGAAGTTGGGCAGTCCGCAATGCCTCGTCGATCCAGATGCTGCCCGGAAGTCCGTCGTCCATGTCCAGTTTGGCGATCACCGCGACCCGGTCGCCCACCACCTCGCGAACCCGCGCCGCGATCTCCCGCACGAATCGCGATCGATTGTCGATGTCACCGCCGTAGGAGTCCTTACGACGATTGATCAGCGGACTCAAGAACGAGCTGGGTAGGTAGAGATGGCCGAAATGTAGTTCGACGGAATCGAATCCGGCGTCGACGGCCACCTGCGCGGCGTCGCCGAACTGGTCGATCACCTGAGCGATCTCGGCGCGGGTGATCTCACGGCAATACGCGAAGGAGGTCGGGTTGATGAATTTGCTCGGCGCCACGGCGGTGACACCGGTCAGCTTCTTCTGCGCCACCACGCCGGCATGGCCCAGCTGCGCCGAAATGGCCGCCCCCGCACCGTGTACCGCATCGGCGAGCCGCCGCAGTCCCGGCAGAGCCTTGCTGTCCATGACGATCTGACCGGGTGCGCTCGCCCCCTGGGGAGACACACAGCAGTAAGCCACGGTGGTCATCCCGACACCGCCCTCGGCGAAGCTGCGATGGAAATCGATGAGGTCGTCGGTGACCAGGCCGTGGGGTGAGCGGCCTTCCGACGTGGCAGCCTTGATCACTCGGTTACGCAGCGCCACTGGCCCGAGCTGTGCCGGGCTGAACGGATCGGTCATCCCCCCACCATCGCGCCGACACTCACTGTCGTCAACGGTGGTTTCCCGATGGCCGGGAACGCTGCGCCTCAGTCAAAGCGGACGATCGTAATCTCGGTTCATGGCTGAGGTTTTCGTCATCGATCGGGTGGTCACCAGAGCGGGCTGCGCTCAGAAGTTCATCGATACCTACCTGACCGGATATGCCCCGGGCGCGCGTGAGCGCGGCATGACACTGCGCGATGTCCTGGTCACCCCGCCCATTTGGTTCGACGACCGAACCAACGTGGTCACCTTTACCTGGACGCTGCCCAGCCCCCAGGCCTGGTGGCAGATGACCTGGCAGGGCCGGCCCGACCCGGCCGTGGCGCGCTGGTGGGAAGGCGTCACCCATCTGGTGGTGGAACGCACTCGCGAGGTTGCATCCGCCGCCGAGGCCGTCGACGCCCCTGCCCCGGCCATCCCAACCGGCACATCGACCGGCGAAGCCACATTCGCGGTCACTCGCCTGGTCGACGTCGACGAGTCCGAACGCGGCCGTGTCCTTGGCGCCCTACGTGACGCAGCCGAACGCAGCGGAGCATTGAGAGCGTTGGTAGAGCCGACGTTGCCGGGTTCCCGCAATGGCGGCGATATCCTGGTCCACCTGCGGTTCGGCCACCAATCTGACTGGGACAGCATCGATTTCGATGCGTTGTTGACTGACCCGGCGATCACCCACGTCAATGGGGTCACCTACCACGGGTCGCCAACTCGCCGCGGCGACGGCACCGTTTACCGCGCCCTGTTGCTCCGAGTGCCTGACGACGTAGAGGCCGAGACCGTCGCAGCATTCGAGAGTGAACTGTCGATGATGCCCCGATACGTCCCCACGATCACCGCGTGGCAATTGAGCCGGGTCGAGCATTCCGTCGGTACCAGCGAATGGACCCACGTCTTCGAACAGGAATTCACCGACGTCGACGGGCTGATGGGCCCCTACCTG
The DNA here is from genome assembly GCF_002102345.1 of Mycolicibacterium peregrinum. GTDB lineage: Bacteria > Actinomycetota > Actinomycetes > Mycobacteriales > Mycobacteriaceae > Mycobacterium > Mycobacterium peregrinum. Next base: position 178,335 of record NZ_LQPP01000029.1, on the reverse strand, counting down.
ATGCATCCGATCCACTGGGCGGTGGTCGACCGTTGGTTCGATCCCGAGACCACTGACATCATCGTGCGGGACCGGGTCTGCCACAGCTTCTGCGAACTGCCTGCACCTGTACTCGAACAGGCGAGCGCCTACTCATCGCCGACGACAAGTCGTTAACCCCTTTCCAGCGTTGGAGGACCTTAGGACCCGACGGCGGGTGAACAAGGTGTCGAGAGTGGTTGAAGAAGCCCAGATCGCGCGCACTAGCTGGTCCGATGAAATTTCCCTGCTGCGGTACCGACGTGGGCGAGGTGGTTACCTGACGACCCCGTTGTAGTCTGCACTATTGAGCAAAAGCGTCGTCAGATGGTCGAACAACGCGATTTGGGGAAGCTACAATGTACCTGACCATTTTCAAATGGGCACTTCTAGCTTTCATTTGCGTTGGAATTTCGATCATTTTGATTACATACATCCGGCGTGTAAAAAAGGTTCGCCTTCGCCGTGAACCTAACCCCGATCTTGGCTATTTGTCCAACGTCGGCGTCCCCCCGACGCCACTACCCGAGTGGGCATACTGGAGTGATAATGACGAAATCGAGGAAGAGCGCTGATGGGCGGTGCGCGATCTCAACATCAATCAGCCCAAAGTCGTCCAAAGTGCTGCTTCGCGAAAATTTCTCGCGCCATTCGACTATCATTCGCCTGAGTAATTTACGATCATCCGGCCCTCAAGGATAGCGATCGGACTGAAATCGCTGACCGGAAGATAGAATTTACTGCAGAGAAATGCTCAATTTAATTGTGTAGCTGATTTTTCGAACGAATGCCGCACGATTCATAAAGTGAACCTGCAGCCTGATATGTCAGTGTGCCTGCTTCGAGAGATTTCTGGGTCCGCTGTTCTTCAATGGCAACGTCATACGGTCCGGCCCCCCGCGCCGCCGTGACATCAGCCAACATGTCTACACCGTCTGCCCACTTGTCCATCTGAGATCGCTTGGCAGGATCTGATATCTGCGACGCGCTGGCGTGGATATCAGCGCCGAGGGCGCGCCAGTCCTCGGGTTTGTCGCTGCCCGTCAGGCTTGAGTCGGACAGCTGTTCCCAACTTGCGCCCAGCCGCTCTACAGCAGCACAGTCGGCGCGCATCGTCGCGCGTGCACGATACTCCCGGACCCCCCACAACGCGGCAACGGTAACGCTGAGTATTGCGATTATGGCGAATATAACCCACCGCCGACGAACAGTTCCTGGGGTCATCTTCCCCTCGCTACCGAGTCCTTGGGCGACAACTCGACCATTCCGTTTGGATTCGGCAGGTACATCGTCAGTGCTGGATTTCTGCCTTGCGCCTGATAAATGTCCAAAATTTGAATCGGATGCCACTCGCCCATGCCCCATCGCATGGTTACTCCACCTACAGGGCCTTCTTGCCCAGCCATCTGCCTGACGTGCTCGACTTCATAGTCGTAGCCAACCCAAGTAGCCGGGTACCACTTCCCGTCCTGCTGCACCCACTGGGCGTGTCCAGGCGCACCGTCAAATCCTTTACCCATGAGCCGGAATCGGTATTCCTCCTGACCAGTAACGTAAGGCTTGCTGCCCCAGCCATTAGTTGGAACGGTGATGATGTCTTTCATCCCAGAAGTCGGGCCGATAATAGGATCTTTGTACTGAGTGTGCCACGGAAGACTGGCGACCCGTCCCCTGTCGTGGCAACGGTAGTTACCGTCTCACACAGACAACTGTATCGGGCCAGCAGCACGTCGTAGCGCGCTATTTTTTGTGGCTGCTGAAGGCACGATTCCGGCTTCGATGATTTGCCATCGAGGACTGCTGGCCATCACCGACGGCGTCTCAACTGCTCCGAGGGTCGCCGCTTCGACCGCTGACCTGGCGTCTTGATACCAGTAGAGAATTTTCTCACCACAGCTTTGGAGTTGCTCCGACGAAGCTCGCTCGATGCCGTCGATAGTGGATGGCTGCGGAAACAGAGGGAGCGCAGCGGAGCCTGTGGGTAGCTGCCGATCGCCTTCCCGGTCGGCAGCGTGGAGTCGCGGCGGTCGGTCGCGTCGGGACTCGTGTGGGCGCTGCTGAGGGTGGCGAGGATAGTAGCCGGTGTGGGGCGATGTCGGCGGCGGTGGCTATGGTGGGGTGGATTCCCGCGCGGTGCGTGATCATGGATGCCGGTGATGGTCTCGCACCGACCGTCGGGCATCCCTGCGTAGGCCACACAGGCCGTCCACGCCAACAACGCTGCGATCGAGCTGGTGCCGGGTGGCCCCCGCGCGCGGTTCGTCACGCTCGATTCAGCCACGATCTCGACCGAACGGCTCTTGATCGCGTTACGCTCGCCGCGCAGCTCTGCCACCCCGTCGAACGACACCTCAAGCTGTCCACCCAGTGCTACATGCGCGACCAATGATGCTGCGGCGAAGGACATAACATCATCACGGCACCGACCACCGAACAAACTCGAAGGCGAGAAGACACCGGACTGTCGACTCAAACCCCCGCCGGCAAGATGTTGGGATTCGCCGCCGCGGGCGGCTGCAGCGGCGGCAGTACCGTGGCGCCGTCCAGTGAGTGCACCGGAAGTTGTTGTGACCACGGGTAGTGCAGGCTGAACGCCACCAGACCGGTCCGCTCAGCGGCGGGAAGGTGACACATTGCCAATACGGTTTCGGCCAGGTACTCGACCGGTTCGGTCGGAAAGCTGTCCGGAATCAGCGACGCCGCACCCGGCGTACGCACCGCCGTCGACGGTCCGACGCAGTTGACCGCGATGTCGGCATCCAGCAGTTCGGCGGCCACCCCCTGGGTGAACCGATGCAGCGCAGCCTTGCACGACGCGTAGATCACGTCGCCCGCCGTCTTGTTGTAGTCCCGGTACGGCCGCACCGGGGCCACCCCGGTCACCGATCCGATGTTGACGATCCAGCCCGCGCCCTGTTTACGCATATGCGGCACAGCGGCTTTCGTCAACGCGAACGGTGTCTTCAGATAATGCTCCACGGTGCGGTCGAAGGTCTCGACCGGCATGTCCTCGATGACCGAATAATCGGCATAGCCCGCGTTGTTGACCAAGATGTCGAGCCCTCCCGTGTGCTCGACCACGGCCTGGATCAGGCCGTCGCGCGCCGCGCTGTCTTCGAGATCGGCAGCCACTCCGAAGGCCGAACCGCCGGCGTCTTCGATGAGAGCGATGGTCTCCTCGATCGTTCCCGGGATCGCCTCGGTGACACCCGCGCGCGTGGACGGGGTCGGAGTGTGGGACCGTGCGGTCACGGCCACGGTTGCGCCCTCGGCCGCCAACCGCTGGGCGATCGCGCGACCGATACCGCGGCTGCTTCCGGTGACCAATGCCGTTTTACCGGCGAGTATCTGGCTCATCGGAGAACGAAATCCTCTTCGATCGGCGCGCGATGTTGGTGCCACAGATCCACCAGGCGGTACGGTGTGGCCACCACGACGCGTCCGGACTGCGATCGATAGTAGGTGTGCGCGTTGGGGGTATGGCACCACACTGTGCCCTGCATGGTCTTGTCGATCCCGTCGACGTAATCCTCGAACGCGGCCCGCGTGACTTCCATGGTCGACGCGCCGCGCAGCGCCATCAGCTGCAGGCACTCCACGATGTAATGCGCCAAGATCTCCATCGAGAAGTTTGCCCCCGCACCATGTCCCGGGCTGTAGTTGGGCGCGGAGGTGATGAACAGGTTCGGGAACCCCGGTACGGTGCCGCCGCGGTACGCACTGGGACTGTCGCCCCACACCTGGGCCAGGGTCTTGCCGTCCCGACCCCGAATATCCACGGTGGACAGGAAATCCAGGTGGTAGCCGGTGGCGTAGATGATCACGTCGAGATCGATCTGACGACCGTCAGCGGTGACGATGCCACGTTCGTTGATCTCCGCGGGCTCGCTCGCCTCGACGTCGACGTGGTCGCGGGTGAGCGCGGCGTAGTAACCACCGGGATCGCGGATGATCCGCTTGCCGTAGGGCGCGAAATCCGGAGTCACTTTCTTCGCCAATTCTGTTCCAGCACCGAACATCCGGTCGATGTATCCCAGGCACATCTGCAGAAGCACATCGTTGACTGGTGAAATCGACAGGTGCGTCTTGGACCATTCGGGGTCCTGCAGGATGATGGGGTAGTTGTTGTCGGCGGTGCCCCAGTACGACTTGAGCCGATGCCACATCGCGTAGTACGGCAACACCCGTCCCAGATAGCGGCGGTATTCCGGGACCTCGTCGGACAGGCGCTTGCGGGGAGCGACCCAGTGTGGCTGACGTTGGAAGACGGTCAGGTGTTCAACCTTGTCGACACAGGCATCGACGATCTGCACCGCAGTGCAACCGGCACCGATCACCGCAATCTTCTTACCCGTCAGATCCAGTGACGGATCCCATTGTGCCGAGTGAATACTCGTTCCAGCGAAGGTATCTGAACCCTTGATCTCCGGGAATCGGGGACGGTTCAAGTAGCCGGCCGCGGTGACGACGACAGTGGCATGGTCGATGCTCTGGGTGCCATCGGCAGAGCGGGAGTGGATCTCCCACTGCCCCCGCTCCTCGTCCCACCACAAGGCCTCGACCTCGGTACCGAACCGGATGTGGCGGCGCAGATCGTGCTTGTCGGCCAGCGAAACAAGGTAGGCCTGGTATTCCGCGCCCTGCGGATAGTAGTTCGACCAGTCCGGGTTCACCTCGCGCGACAGCGAGTAATACGCCGAGGGCGTATCCACGCCGATGCCCGGGTAGGTGGTGGTCAGCCAGGTGCCGCCGACTTCGTCGTTGCGGTCGAAGATCTCGAACTGCACGCCCTCCTCCGCAGCGGCCAGCGCGACCGCGATACCTGCGATACCGGCACCGATGATCGCCACTTTCGTGGAAGAGGGAATCGGCGTGGTTCGCGGCAACGTCGGATGAGACGGACGGAATCCGCCTTGCTCCAACAGGAGGTCGACGTGTTCGTCGTCGACGGGACCGCCCAGCGCAATCGGGAGCAGGCTGGTGAAGAACTCGCGATCGTCTACCGGCAGCGCACCAGCCGGTCGCGGCCGACCGAGCGCGGCAATGATCTCGTCCGCCAGCATCTCGGCCGTCTGGAGATCGGTCGATCCGGCTCGCTCAGGAGGATCGGGCACGTGGTCGATCTTGGATGCGTACCGATCGATGACCGACGGGTCACCCGTCATCTGCGCCAACACCGCGACCAGGACACCGGGGTCCGCCTCCAGGAGATGGGCGCGCAGGACGTCAAGGTCTGGGGCGCGATCCGCGAGCGACGAGGATTCAGTGGTAGCGGTCATGGTTTCGAGTATCGAAGGATCTGGGCCCGCACCGCGCCCTCCCTGTCTACTGAGCGGGAGACGAACCACCGCCGCGGCCGGTGGCGTGCCTACTCTGCCGTTCATGCATTCCGACGACCTTGCCGCCGTCATCGCCCGGGCCCGTAGCCACAGCCTCGCAGATATCCCCCGCCGGTCAGCGCGTAAGCAACCTGAGAAGACAGCCATCATCGACGGCGACGTCGCTCTGAGTTTTGCCGAGTTCGATCACCTGGTGGATCGCGCCGCCGCCGCATTGCACGAGAACGGGCTACTCCCGGGTGATCGACTCGCATTGTTGTCACACAACTGCTGGCAGTACGCGGTGTTGGCATTCGCCACCGCCCGCGCCGGTGTGGTGCTGGTGCCGATCAATTTCATGCTGATGCCAGAGGAGATCTCGTACATCCTCGGCCACAGCCAGGCCGCCGGATTCATCGTCGAGGCCGACCTGATCCCGGTGGCCGAACAGGCCATGGCCGCCGGGACAGCAGTCCGCACGAAGGCAGTACTCGTCCCCTCCGGCCAGACATGCCCCGGCGACTGGCCTGATTTCGCCGAATGGCTCACCACGGCCGCGGACGTGCCGGACATCCGAATCGACGACGATCAGCTGCTGCGGGTGATGTACACCAGCGGCACCGAATCCCGGCCCAAGGGCGTGATGCACAGCAGTCGCAGCTTGATGTGGCAGTACATCAGCACCATCGTGGCGGGTTCGATGTCCGGCGACGACGTCGAAATCCATTCGCTGCCCTTGTATCACTGCGCTCAGCTGGATAATTTCCTGGCGACCGACATCTACCTGGGTGCCACCAGCATCATCCTGCCTCGGCCGGATCCGGAGCTGGTACTGCGGACGATCGAGCGCTACGGCGTCACCAATTACTTTGCGCCACCGACGGTGTGGATCAGCCTGCTGCGCAGCCCTGTGTTCGACGAGGTAGACCTGTCCAGCTTGCGCAAGGGGTACTACGGCGCCTCACCGATGCCCACCGAGATCCTGCACGAGATGCGCAGGCGGCTGCCCAATCTGCGGCTGTGGAACTTCTACGGCCAGACTGAGATGGCACCGCTGGCGTCCGCCCTGGGGCCTGCCGAGCAGGACGCTCATGCCGGCGCGGCCGGCCGACCTGTGGTCAACGTCGAAACCGTGATTCTCGACGACAACGATGTTCCGGTCGAGTCCGGCACCGTCGGCGAAATCGCCCACCGCAGCCCGCATCTGATGCTGGGCTACCTCGACGATGAGGACAAGACCGCCCAGGCCTTCGCCGGCGGCTGGTTCCATTCCGGCGACCTGGGCTTCTACGACGAGCACGGCCTGCTACACGTCGTCGACCGCAAGAAAGACATGATCAAAACCGGCGGCGAGAATGTCGCCAGCCGCGAGGTCGAGGAAGTTCTCTACCGGCACAGCGGGATAGAAGAAGCCGCGGTCTTCGGGGTGGCGCACCCGATCTGGGTGGAAGCCGTCGTCGCCGCGGTGGTGACTCGCGCCGGCACCACCGTGACCGCAGACGAGGTGCTACGTCACTGCCGTGACCATCTCGCCGGGTTCAAGACCCCCAAACAGATCTTCTTCGTCGATTCGCTGCCCAAGAACCCCAGCGGCAAATTGCTCAAACGCGATCTGCGACAGCGATTCAGCCTCGAATCCACCAGCAACTGAAGGAACACTGTGCACTCCAAATCTCACGCCAACACCTCTCGAACCGGACGCATCGCGCGCTTCGACGAACCCGGCAAACCATTTCAGATCGAAACGGTGACGCTGCCTGACGTCGGGCCCGGAGAGATTCTGGTCCGTGTTCTGCGGACGAACATCTGCGGTTCAGATGTGCATGCCTGGCATGGCACCTTCGCCACCCGCGGCTTGGGTGGACAACTACCCACCGTCCTGGGTCACGAGATGGTCGGCGCCATCGAGGTGCTGGGTGACGGAGTAACCGCCGACTCCAATGGCAAATCCCTGGCCGAAGGCACCCGGGTGGTGTTCCCGTACTTCTACTGCTGCCACCAGTGCCGCAACTGTCTGGCGGGGCGCCGTAACGCCTGCCTGAACCTGAAAATGGCGATGTTGGGCCGCGCCGACGAACCGCCATACTTTGTCGGCGGCTACGGCGACTACTACCTGTTGCCCGCCGGGGCAGTCGTCTACACGGTGCCCGACACTCTGAGCGATGACATCGCCGCGGGTGCGAACTGTGCGCTGTCACAGGTCATGTATGGACTTGAACGCGTCGACCTGCAGCTCGGTGAGCACGTCGTGGTTCAGGGAGCCGGCGCACTCGGTCTCTACGCGGTGGCCGTGGCCAAAGCACGCGGGGCAGCCAACGTCATCGCCATCGACGGAGTGCCCGAAAGATTGGAGCTGGCAACGGCATTCGGAGCCGACTCGGTGATCGACCTCAACGAGGTCACCACGCCCAAGGACCGCGCCAAAGCAGTACGCAAGTTGACCGACGGCCAGGGCGCCGACGTGGTGGTCGAGGTTGTCGGACATCCGTCGGCCATCGACGAAGGTCTCCAGATGCTCGCCCAGTTCGGCCGCTACGTCGAGATCGGCAACATCAACATCGGCAAGACCTTCGCGTTCGACCCGTCACGGTTCGTCTTCACCAACAAGACCATGGTCGGGGTCTCGCTTTATGACCCGGCAGTCCTGTCCCGCGCGTTGACCTTCCTCGACCGCTATCAGCACCAGCTGCCGTTCGAGCGACTCGCCGCGGCGTCGTACTCACTCGACGACATCAACGAAGCGTTCACCGCGGCCGATGGCAAGCGCGATATCCGCGCCAGCATCGCACCATAAACCCAGGTAAGGATGACAGTGCCCACTTTCGAACACGACAGACTGTTCATCGACGGCAGCTGGACCGCCCCCTCCGGGAACGGGTTCATCGAGGTCGTCGATCCCGCGACCGAAGCCGTGATCGGCCACGTGCCCAATGGCGACGCCGCCGACGTCGACACCGCAGTGGCCGCGGCCCGTCAGGCGTTCGACCCGCTCATCACCGTTGACGAACGCCGGGACCGGGTGCAGCGGGTCATCGCCGCGATGGAAAAGCGCCTACCCGACATCGCCGAACTCATCACCGCCGAGATGGGCGCCCCCGTGCGCATCGCGCAGACGGTGCAGACGCAGGTACCGCTGGCGGTGGCCAAAGGCTTCGCCGATGTGCTGGAGACCTTCGAATTCGAAGAGCGCATCGGCAATTCGCTGGTCCTGAGGGAGCCCTACGGCGTCGTCGGGGCCATCACGCCATGGAACTACCCGCTCTACCAGGTGGTCGCCAAGGTGCTGCCGGCCATCGCCGCGGGGTGTCCCGTCGTGCTCAAACCCAGTAACGAGGCCCCGCTTTCGGTGTTCGCCTTCGTCGAAGCCTGCGAAGAAGCGGGCCTGCCACCGGGGACCATCAACCTCGTCTCAGGCCCCGGTCGGGTGATCGGCGAACGTCTCGCCTCACATCCCGACGTCGACTTCGTCTCGTTCACCGGGTCCACCGGTGTGGGTGCACGCGTCGGAGAACTGGCAGGCCAGTCGATCAAGAAGGTTGCCCTCGAGCTCGGCGGCAAGTCGGCCAACGTCATCCTCGACGGCGCTGATCTGGCGACTGCGGTCAAGGTCGGGGTGGGCAATGCCTTCCTCAACGGCGGGCAGACCTGCATGGCGTGGACCAGGATGCTGGTGCCGCAGAATCGATATGGCGAGGCGCTGGACCTGATCGAATCGGCTGTGGGCCGCTACACCGTGGGTGATCCGCGCGACCCGGCGACCCGGATCGGACCCTCGGCGTCGCGGTCGCAATTCGACTCGGTGCGTGGCTTCATCGAGCGCGCCCAGCGTGACGGTGCCCGGCTCCTGATCGGCGGCGCGGAACCGATCCGCGACGTCGGGTACTACGTGGCACCAACAGTTTTCGCCGATGTGGATCCCGACTCCGAACTCGGTCAGGAAGAAGTGTTCGGCCCCGTGCTGGCCGTGACGCCCTTCACCGATGCCGACGATGCACTGCGCATCGCCAATGGCACCGCCTATGGCCTGTCGGGCGCGGTGTGGGCCGCCACCGACGACGACGCCATCGCCTTCGCCCGTCAGGTGCAGACCGGCCAGCTCGACATCAACGGCGGCGCCTACAACCCCACCGCCCCGTTCGGCGGGTACAAGAAGTCCGGGATCGGCCGTGAACTGGGCCGGTTCGGCTTCGAGGAGTACCTCCAGACCAAATCCCTTCAGCTCAAGGAGCGTGCGTGACCTCACCGCTCGACGTCCACACCGACGGACCGGTGCAAATCTGGACGATCGCCCTTCCCGACGTCGGCAATGCCATCACCGGTAAGGACGTCATCGCCGCGTTCGAGGACAAAGTCGATGCGGTCAACGCCGACAACACCGTGGGTGCGGTCATCCTCACCGGTGCGGGCAAGATCTTCTCCGCCGGCGGCAATGTCAAGGAGATGGCCGACCGTCGGGGCATGTTCGGTCTGGATGCCATCGACCAGCGACGGGCCTACATCGATGGGATCCAACGGATTCCACGTGCCCTGGGTCGGCTCGAAGTCCCGCTGATCGCTGCGGTCAACGGCGCCGCCATCGGCGCCGGGTGCGATCTGGCGATGATGTGCGACATCAGGATTGCCTCCGAGCGCGCATCCTTCGCCGAGAGCTTCGTGCAGCTCGGCCTCATCCCGGGCGATGGGGGCACCTGGTTCCTGCCGCGCGCCATCGGCTACGCGCGCGCCGCCGAGCTCACGTTTACCGGCGAACGGATCGACGCCGCAACGGCGCTGGAATGGGGACTCGTCAGCCGAGTGGTACCCCACGAGGATCTCCTGACTGAAGCGCGGGTGCTGGCAGACCGGATCGCGGTCAACCCGCCACACGCGCTGCGGATGGCCAAGCGCCTGTTGCAGGAATCGACGACCGGCTCCCTGGAATCGACGCTCTCCATGGCGGCGGCCATGCAACCGCTGGCCCACCACGACGTCGAGCACCAACGGCGCATCGCGAAGTGGCGGACACCGTGACCGGCGCACACCTGGACGAGTTACGCCGGGAAGTCCGTGGCTTCGTGGCCGACCAGTTGGCCGCCGGCGCGTTCACGCCGTTGATCGATTCGTGGTTGTGCGGATGGGACGAAAGTTTCACCGCGTCCCTGGCGAAGCAGGGCTGGCTGGGCATGACGGTTCCCGTCCATTACGGCGGCCATGGCCGCTCGTTTCAGGAACGGTTCGTCGTCACCGAAGAACTGCTGGCTGCCGGGGCACCGGTGGCCGCGCACTGGATCGCCGACCGCCAGATCGTGCCGTCGCTGCTGAAGTACGGGACCGAAGAGCAGAAGTCAGAATTCTTACCTCGCATCGTGGCCGGCGAGTGTTTCTTCGGAATCGGGATGAGCGAACCGGATTCCGGCTCGGATCTGGCCAGTGTCCGCACCCGTGCGGTACGGGTCGACGGCGGGTGGTCGATCACCGGTACCAAGGTGTGGACCTCGGGGGCGCACCGCGCTCATGCCTTCATCGTGCTGGCCCGCACCGAACCGGTCGATCCGTCGCACCGGCATGCCGGGTTGAGCCAGTTCATCGTCGACCTGCGCGCCCCGGGCGTGCAGGTCCGCCCGATCATCTCGATGAACGGCGGGCATCACTTCAACGAGGTCGTGCTCGACGAGGTGTTCGTTCCCGATGCCATGGTCTTCGGCGAGATCGGCCACGGCTGGACCCAGGTCACCTCAGAACTGAGCTTCGAGCGCAGCGGGCCGGAGAGATTCCTGTCGACGTTCCCCCTGCTGGCCCGCGCGCTCGAAAACACGTCAGATGATCCCGAATTGGGCCGTCTGGTCGCGCGCGTCGCCGGTCTCCATCACATGTCAACTGCGGTGGCCGGCGCCCTGGAACGCGGTGAGAATCCCGATGTTCCGGCAGCCGTCGTCAAGGTCCTCGGCACCACGGTCGAAGGCGACATCGCCGACTACGCAGACCGGCAGAACGGAGATGACGCCGCGACGGAGGCCGAGTGGGCGCACCTGGTGGCCACCGCGGTGGACCAGCGCCCCGGCTTCACGTTGCGCGGCGGAACCAACGAGGTACTGCGCGGAGTCATCGCGCGGGGATTGGGTTTGCGATGAACACAACTGAACTCGCTGTCAGCACGCTGTCGGCGGTGGACCCCGATCTCGCGGCCATGATGGACGACGTCTTTGCCGAGTACCGCCAGACCGCAGGCCCGGTGCGCCCGGGTGAGCGCGTGACCTATGACCGCGAGCTGTGGCAGCGGCTCGACTCCCTCGGTCTGGTCCGGCTGACCGGCGCCGAGGAATCCGGCGGCAGCGGCGCAGGTTGGCTCGAGGCAGCTGAGTTGCTCAGTGCCGCAGTCCGTCACGGTGTCCGCATCCCACTGGCCGAACACGACCTGCTGGCCTGTTGGCTGTTGGAGACCCTCTGCCGACCCGTCGATGACGCCGTGCGAACGGTGCATGTGGTGCCACGCAGCGGCGAATCCACCACACCTGTGCCGTGGGCCGCTGACGCAGAAAGGGTCGTCGTGCTCTGGCCGGCCGGCGACGAATTCCGGCTCACCGAGTTCGACACCACGGAACTGTCGCTTCACATGGGCACCAACCTGATCGGCGAGCCGCGCGACACCATCACCGTCTACACCACCGAAATCGCCGGTCATCCGGTGCCCGCCGACCTGGTGGAGCAGCTCGGCCGAAAGTCCGCGATGGTACGCGCGATTCAGGTGTGCGCGGCGCTCGATCGCGCTGTGGCGCTGTCGATCGAACACGTGGCGTCGCGGGTGCAGTTCGGGCGCCCGCTGGCGAAGTTCCAGGCGATTCAGAACCTGATCTCGGATGCGGCAGCAGAGTCGGCGCTGGCGCGGGCCGCCACCGAGGCTGCTCTGCACACTGCCATCGGAACGGACTGGCAGTCAGCTCAACTGGACTTCCAGATCGCTACCGCGCGATCGTGCGCCGGGCATGCCGCCTCGGTCGTGACCCGCAACGCGCACCAGGTGCACGGCGCGATCGGCACGACCCACGAGCATCGGCTGCATGAGTACACCCGCGCAGCTCTGGCGTGGCGCTCGGAATTCGGCTCCGTGCGCTTCTGGGATGACCGGGTCGCCGCGGCAGCTGTTGCCGCAGGCGGACAACAGCTCTGGTCGTTGATCGCGGGCGCCTAGCGGTTTGGTGTTCCGCTGACCGGTCACCGGTGCTGTTACCGGCGCCACATCACGGGTTGACTGCCGGCATGAGCAACCAGATCGCCCTGTCCGATGTCCAAGAGTTCATCTCCGGTTTCTGGTACCACTACGACCAGGGCCACTTCGATGAAGTGGGCGCCCGTCTCGCCGACGAGATGGAGTACCTGAGCCGCTCGGACTCCGGGGCCTGCCCGTTCGAGCACCTGCTGGCTGCAGAACTGCACGGTAAGGCCGAGACCCTGGCCTGGCTCATCGAGCACCGCAACGAGAACCCGTACCCGTGCCGTCATCACGCCACCAACGTCTTCCGCACCGGAGCCGACGGCGCGGTCACCAACGTCCGTTTCTACCTGTTCGTCAACCAGATCACCAACAACGTTCCGTTCGCGGTGTCCAGCGGAGTCGTCGATGCCGGGATCCGGCAGTCGGACGACGGTCTGGTCTTCACCTCGCTGAATGTCGTGCTCGACGCCGAGGACTCGGTCCCGTTCGCCGAGCACACCGCCAAGGCCTCGTCCATCACAACGTCGGTCGCCGGCGCCCATTCCGCGTGAACGCCGCAGAGGTCTTCGGCGGCGGGGTCGCCGTCATCACAGGTGCCGGCGCCGGGATCGGCGCCGGCCTCGCGCGGCATGCCAGCCGGTTGGGTATGACGGTGGTGCTGGTCGACATCAACGCCGATGCCGTCGCGGATCTACGCGATGAGATTGTGGCCGCCGGCGGGATGGCGACCGACGTGGTCTGCGATGTTCGTGATGCCGCTGCGGTGCAGGCGATGGCAGACAACGTCTACCGCGAACTCGGTCCGGTACGCCTGTTGGTGAACAACGCAGGCATCGAGCAGTTCGGATATCTGTGGGACACCCCGGTCGACAACTGGCAACGCGTCGTCGACGTCAACATCAGCGGAGTGTTCCACGGCGTCAAGGCATTCCTGCCGAAGATGATGGCCGCCGACGCACCTGCCTGGGTATGGAACCTGTCCTCGATCGGCGGGGTGGCCGTCGTCCCGTTGCAGGCGCCCTACATCATGAGCAAGCACGCCGTTCTGGCCCTGACCGAATGTCTGCATCTGGAAGTGCAATCCGCCGGCCATGACCACCATGTGCACGTGCAGGCGGTGCTACCAGGTGCCGTGGTGTCCGACATCTTCGAATCGGCCGGCGGGGTCCAGTCCGGCGATGCCGCTGCGGCCGAAGGACAACGCGCCGCCATGCTCGACATCAAGGCCGAGGCGATGGATCCGCTGGCCGCAGCCGAGGTGGTGTTCGAGCAGGCCGCCGATGGCCGGTTCTATCTGCTCACCCAACCCGATTACGTCGGCTCGGCGATGGCCGAGCGGGCCCGGGTGTTGAGCAACCAAGACGCTCCCCGGTTACGGACCGAGCGCCGTTTCGATCCCGCACAGACCTGAAATGACCTATCCACCACTGGATCCCGACGCCGCCGCACGAGTTTCTTTGTTCGGCGAGATCGCTCCCATGAGGGCCCGCGGCCTGCCGTCCGTGCGGGCCGGCCTCGAATCCGCACCGCTGCCCGATATGCCGGCAATGGCGGGCATCGAAGACCTGACGGCCACGGGCCCGGGCGGTCCGATACCGCTACGCCTCTATCGGCCCAGACCCGAGCCCGGGCTGCCGGTACTCGTCTACCTACATGGCGGCGGGCTCGTGATGGGCTCGAACCATTCGTTCGAGCCGCTCGCCCGCGAACTGGCGAAGGCCAGCGGCGCCGCCGTGGCGGCGGTCGAATATCGACTCGCACCGGAATCGCCGCCACCAGCGCAATTCGACGACGCCTACGCGGCCACGGAATGGGTTGCCGCCCATGCCGACGAACTGAACCTCGACGTAAGGCGACTGGCAATTGTCGGCGACAGCGCCGGCGGATCGCTTGCTGCGGCAGTGGCATTGGCGGCCCGCGATCATGGCGGTCCACGAATATTCGCCCAGGTGTTGCTCTATCCCGGTCTGGATCGCGACATGGGTGCAGCATCGATCACCTCAATGCCCGACGCCCCCCTGCTTCGGCATGAGGACATCGTCTACATGCATGAACTGGTCGACCGTGGCGGCTCACCGCGCGATGCGTATCAGGTCCCGGCGTATGCGACCGAGCTTCGTGGTCTGCCGCCGGCGATCGTCGTGACCGGGGAGTGTGACCCGATCCGCGATTGGGGTGAGCGCTACGCCGGACGCCTGCGCGATGCGGGCGTGCAGACCACCGTCACACGCTACCCCGGTATGTACCACGGCTTTCTGATGCGCTCGGACGCCACCGCGCGGGGCCGCCTGGCCTTGGCGGAGATCGGCGCGATACTGCGGGCGAAGTTCGCGCATCCCTTGGCATTCTGAGAGGGCCCTGCTCGGCGTTCGCTATCGCGGTATCAGGTCGGTGTGTCCTGCTGCCGGAGGTGTTCGAGGACACGGCTGCGGACAGGTTCGACGTCGGCCAGGAGACCGTGCCCCGCACCGGGGAGAATCACCGTGTCCGCCCCGGCACGCCGCGCGACTTCCGCTGCTGCCTCCGAATCGTGCACCTGGCTCGCCCCGGCCAGGGCGACGAGGGTCGGGACCGGCAGGTGCGTCAGCCCGTCCGGCAGGCGCGGATGAACGATCGGCGAGGCCGGGAAATGCGCGGCTCCGTGCGCGAGCAGGTCAAGGTAGGCCTCCAGATGGGCCGGCCCGCTGCCGGGAGCGCCCGGTGCCAGCATCGCGCGCGCATTCTCGAAAGTCGGGTGCGGGTCGCGGTTCTGGCCAAGCTCCTCGAACTCGGGGCTGAGACCGGCGAAGGCCAAGGGCGGATCGAGCAGGACCAGCCGCCGCACTCGTTCGGGATGCGCGAGCGCGAACCGGAGCGCTAGGTGCCCACCCAGGGATTGGCCGCACAGGTCGGCTGCGGGTAACTCGAGCAGATCGAAAGTTTCCGCCAGCCAGTCCACGAGATCTTCCATGCTGGTCAAGGCGGCGCCGGTGTGTCGACTGCGGCCCGGTTCGCCCATGGTGTCCACGGCCCGAACGTGGTGCTCCTGGGCCAGCGAACCGACTATCGGATACCACATTCCGGACGTGCCGCTGTATCCGTGGAGCAGGACCAGCGACGGCGCTGCGGTCGGGCCTGCGGACGTGACCCGTGTCGTCCCGTACCGTCCCGGAAGATCGACCGTCTCGGCCGGCGCCGGCCAATTGGCCATCACCGCGTCGTAGGCCGCGAAATATGCTGCCTCCAGCTCGGGGTCGGTGAACGCGGTCATCTCGCGCCACTCCTTTCCAAGTCAGATGTATTAAGTCAAATGTATGGTAATAGCGAAAGAGGTGCGCGTTGCCAAAACAGGTCGACCACCGAGAACGCCGTGAAACCATCGCACGCGCGCTGTGGCGGGTAGTGGAACAACAAGGATGGTCCCGGGCGACTATGCGCGAGGTCGCCGGCGCGGCGGGCGTCTCCCTCGGCCAGGTGCAGCACTACTTCGCATCCCGGACAGCGATGCTCGAATTCGCGATGGAGTTCGCTGCCGAACAGACCTCGCAGCGCGTGACCCAAAGACTCGAGCGTCTCGGCTCACCCCCGCACCCCCGAGACGCACTGCGCGTGATCCTCATCGAGATGCTCCCCCTGCACGCGGACGCCCGCGCCACCAGCCGTATGAGTGCCGCCTACACCCTCGAGGCGCTGCACGACCCAGAGCTGCACGAACGGGCCCGCCTCGGACTCCGGAACGGCAGAACGCTGACCGAACGCCTGATCAGGCAAGCAATTGCCGAAGGCCACCTCCCGCCGGATCGCGATCCGGTTATCGAGACAAACCTTCTGCTCGCACTGACCGGGTTCACCCCGCTTCTCGACCTCGGCGTCATCGATCCCGACGCCGCATCGGCCGCTATCGATTACTACCTCGACAGACTCTTCGACGGCCCATCGCACAGTCCCAGCTAACCGAAACGACCTCGCACGGCACCTGCGCGCAGCTGAGCAAACGGCCGCTACGTACCTGGTGGCGTCTTGAACTCGTGTCCCGATCAGCGGTCACCTCCACGTTCGAAATTTCGCAGTGCCTCCAGACTCGAACGAGCGAGACCGCTGAAAGCCTTTAGGAGACAAGAATGCTGACCGACGAACGGCGCCTTGAGCTGTCCGACATCTTGCGTCCCGCCGCCCCACCGCGCGAGCTCACCGACATCTACACCGAAGACCAGAAGCGCAGACTGCTCGACGTCGCCCACAACCAGGGCCCATGGAAGCTGATCATCGCCCAGCACTTCGCCTCGGCCGACGAGTTGATGGCCACCATGAGCGGCGCCTTCCCCGAAGGTTTCACCCCGTCACTGGACCTGTTCCTCACCCCGACGTTCCGCGGTTACCTCGCCAACTACGGCACCGTTCTTTACCCCGAGCTGCACGACTGCTTCTACAACGCCGGCTTCCTCGAGGAGGCCAAGGGTTACTGGAACGCCGAGTACGCCAAGCCGGAAATGATGCTGTTCAACATCAACGGGCCGTGTGCCAACCGGGATCCCGGCCACCTGGACTCCCCCAGCTTCCGCGGAGTGCGCCACGAGAACGCGCCCACCTGGTTGTGCAGCGTGATGGGCAAGTCCGGCCTGTTCACCGACTACCTGATCAAGATGGCTCAGGTGATCACCTGGTTCTCCCTCGACGAAGGTTCGGGCTTCACCTACTGGCCCGAGGGTCCGCTGAAGCCGCCGGGCCGGGTGCAGCCGCCGATCAACAACCGCGGTGTCGTCGTGCAGAACGAGATGATGGTGCACCGCGGAGAGGCCAACGGCCCATTGGAGCAACAGGTTCCGGCCGGCCTGGCATTCGACACCATGTTCACCGGCGACCCGGCAGACCGCGACCAGTGGCTGCTGAAGAACGGCGAAGATGTCATTGCCCGCCACCACACCGACGAGCTGAGGTTCCTCGTCCACTGGTCTGCCGAGGTGTTCTCCGACTACGAAGAACTCAAGAAGAACATGGACGGTTCGGACGACATCACGATCGAACGCGCCATCGGAATGATGGTCGATGATCTCAAGGACAAGGGCATCAAGCTCGACGTACCTGCCGAGCCGTTGCACGACGCGGCGTTCATCGGTGCGCTCAACGCCGCCTACGACCTCGGTGGCCCCAGCAGCTACCCGGAAGAGGCTCCGATCTCCGCCTTTCAACTCTCCTGATCTCGAAGGGACATCTGATGGACCGCTTCTCAGATCGTCGTGTCATCGTGACCGGCGCAGGGTCGGGTATCGGCGCGGCCACGGTCGCCCGCCTGCTCGATGAAGGTGCAACGGTGGTGGCCTATGACATCTCGGCCGACGGCTTGGCGACGACTCTCTCGGCCGCCGAAGATGCCGGCACCGCCAAGCGGCTCACCACGGCCGTCCTCGACATATCGCGCGAGGATGACGTGGTCGCCGCGGTGTCGGCGGCGGTGGCCGAACTGGGTGGGCTTGAGGTTCTGGTCAATGTGGCTGCGATGCAAACGTGTTCGCACACGCACGAAACCACTCTGGAGGAGTGGAACCGCACCTTGGCGGTCAACCTCACCGGTACCTTCCTCATGACGCGCCAGGCGCTCCCTGCTCTGCTCGAATCGGGACGAGGCGTCGTCGTGAACTTCACCTCCACCGCTGCCACGTTCGCGCACCCTTACATGGCGGCGTATGCAGCCAGTAAGGGCGGCATCCTCAGCTTCACCCATTCACTGGCCCTGGAGTACTGGAAGCAAGGCCTGCGCGCGGTCAACATCCAACCGGGTGGGGTCTCCACGGCCCTGGCCAACAGCACCCTGGACAAGATGCCCGAAGGCTACGACCTTGGCCTCTGGACCAAGCAGACCCCGCTGCTGCACGGCACCGAAAGCGAAATCCTCGGGGACCCAGGCGCAGTAGCATCGGTCATCGCCATGGTCGCCTCTGACGACGGTGCGTTCATCACCGGCACCGAGATTCGCGTCGACGGCGGCGCGCACGCCTGAGCAGTGGAAGGAATTTGGCATGGATTCAGTCGCCCTGAGGGTGCTGCGCGATGAGCGAGACATCGAACGGGCGCTGAATCTGTTTGCCCGCGCCATGGACAACCGGGACTGGGCGGCGATGGCCGCGATCCTGGCCGACGACGTCGAAGGAGATTTCGGCACCGGACGCCTGGTGGGAGTTGCCGCGATCGTCGACATGATTCGCGGATTCCTCGACAGTTGTGGTCCCACTCAACATCTGTTGGGAAACATCATCATCGATGTCGTCGACGACACCGCCACGAGCAAGGCCTACATCCGCGACGTCCACCTGAATACTGCCGGCGACCCGTCGACCCGCTTCTACACGCTGGGCGACTACCACGACACCTGGCGGCGGGACGACGATGGTCGTTGGCGTATCACCGAACGCATCAAGGCCAACCGTGCGTATGTGGGTCCGCTGGATATCTTTGGTAGTTGACTGATTTCCGTCCGCATGAACTGTGGTCAGCCCTGTTTCGACAGAATCGGCAACGCTCCCACAACCATCTGCATGCCAACCTGCAACGCGGCTCGGAGTCCGGCGAAGTCACCGTCCGCGACCCAGCGCACATATGCGTGTCTACACACCTGAATTGCCAACTGTGCTGGTAATTCTCGCGTATTCGGGTTGTTTCCCAGGTCGAACCGAGCAGCCAAGAACTCGGTAATCGGTCCGATGAGGTCCTGCCCCCAGTCCAACCAGCGCAGCCGGTACTGGGGGTCGTTGACCACCAGCGCCATGAAGGTGCGGTCAAACTCGACCGTTCCCCGTTTGGGGACTTCGGTGCTGAATGCCTCGACCAGCGCCTGGACAACATCGCCGTGCGGGTCCGCATGCGCAAGCATCTCAATACTCAGTGTTCCGAAACGGCGAAATAACGGCAGGACCACATCCTCCTTCACCGGAAAGTGCCGGTGAAAGGTGCGCGGCGCAATGCCGGCCGCGGTACAGATCCGGTCCACAGTGACCGAGGTCGATCCTTCCGCGAGGAAGAGATCGCGTGCGGCCAGCGCGATGTCGAATCGAAGCTCTTCGGCGCGCCGCTCGCTCAGCGTCGCCGGCCTGCTCGCCTTCTCCATCTGCGATTCCTCCCTTCTGAACAGCGAATTCGATCATATCGGCGGTCGGCACCTACCAGGCCTCGCAGCACGATGCACCTCCCGGTGACCGGGAATCGGCCAGCGGCCCTTGGGCGGCCGCCATTAATTTCGACTTGGCAGATTCTGCCATATGGACAGAATCTGCCACCGATCATGGCAGCCACCAAGGAGGAATCTGTGACAACCGAAACCGACGAATACGCCGCTGAGGGCGAGGAACTCAACTACGACGACTACACCCACGACTTCATGGGCAAGGTCGGAAACATCCAGGACTTTTCGCGCGACTTTCTTCTCGGCCTGGCCCGAGTGTTCGAAGATGTCTTGAACTTTGTCCCCTACGCCCACGTCAAGATCTATTCAGAGAAGGTCGGCATCAACGCCGCCATGGACGTTGCCGCCGACGTTTCCAGGGCAGGAATGCGACAGGTGATGCCAATGGGACGCTTCATCGCGCCACCGGGATGGGACTGGAAGAACGCCCAGTACCAGGCCATCCCGTTCGATGTTCAGACCGAGGACCTGACAAAGCCGGCGTTGATCCGGTTGATCAAGACCTACTGGGACCAATACCTCAAGGGCCACAACTACTTCATCGACCAGTGGACAAAGATCATCCCGGAGGAGGAGGTCTGGCTCGGGTTACCTGACATGTACCAGCTCATCATCGACTACCAGTACCCGAAACTTGCGAAGGTCTTCAAAATCGAGCCTGTGCACGTCGTCGACTTCCTCAAGCTGGCAGTACTGAGCATCGACGGAACCTTGGGCTACGGCGGCGAGTACATCGTCTACAACCCCGATCACGTCGTCCTGAACATGCGTCGGTGCGAGGTGCTCCAGAAATACACTGATGAGGGCCTCTACCCACCGGCGCGTGCATGGATGAATTGCACCTTCGAGCAACGCATCTCAGCCCCGTTCTTCCCAGGCTGCAAGCTCGCCATCAACCTACCGCCCAAGGACTTCAAGTTCGCCGACGGCGAGCCCTTCTGCGTCTGGACCTACACCCGGGGAGACGAGAACCACGCGGCCGCAGCCGCCGCGCCAGACCCACGCGCCAGCGCGATGAAGAAGATTCCGATCATGCCGGTGTCGTCTACGTAGGAACCCTGCGGTGCCCCAGTCGCCGTGCAGCGCCTCGGCGACTGGGGCACTGCGCAGTGCAGCATGGGTAATGCACTCCGTTTTCGACTGCCCGGTGAGCGAGAGCGCGGGTGCTCAATCAGCTGAGCCGAACCTAGTGTTGTCACCGTGAGGCCATCTGAGTTGAGTGTGGAGGCGACGTTTTCCCTCCCGTCTCCCGAAGTATGCTCGGGGACAACAGAACTCACGGCGCGCCGGATGGCCCGTCGCGAGCGGATTGTCAATGCCGCGATGTCACTGGCCCTCCAGGGCTACGACGCATGCCAGATCCGTACAGTCGCCGCGACGGCAGGCATGTCGGCGAGCACTGTGTACCAATACTTCCCATCGAAGGATGACCTGCTGCTCGCATGCTTCTACGAATGGCTGTGGGATTTCGAAACTGACTATCGTTGCGGCACCACCGACACGGATCCGTTTCAGCGTCTGCTGCAGGTTTCCCTGGCGCTCACCGGCAGGCTCTGCTCCTCACCACGATTTGCCGAAGCCATGATTCGCCCGTACCTCTATGCCGACGGCACTGCTGCGACCCAGGCCGACATGGTGCGACGGCAGACCGTTCGGATCTTTGTTCGTGCCGTCGGAGGTGAGAATTCGGCAACGAGGGAGATCGGCGCTGCCGAAATCCTCTCCGACGTCTGGATGTCCAATGTCGCCGCATTCGCTCAGCAGCGCATCGCGGTGGCGGACCTGTCAGAGCGGATCGCCCGTACCGTCGGCCTCCTGAAGGAGTAGCCGACGGTTTCCGGGCTTCACGACGTCTCGTCGACGACCCGCAACGCTCCCAAACGTACGGCGTCCACGATGGACGCGCCCAAGGCCGAGCAGGCCAGGAACAAACCGTGCCCGCACTCTCCGGCCAATTGCTCAGCGGTGCAACGCTCTTCGCAGCGTTCCAAGGCAGTACCGTTCCACTGGACGCTGGTCTGGTTCCAACTGCTCTTGCGCACCTCGACGCCGGCTCCGCAACGTGCGCACGTCACCGGCGCCATGGGCGCGTCGTCGAGACGATTGTCCGGGCGGACAGCCATCCTCACCCCACGGACCCGGAGGTGGTGGAGCGGGCAGCCAGATTGGCTTCCACTTCCCTCATCCAGGCCTCGTACGGCCGGGTAGTGTCCAGTTCGAATTCGAAGCGGTCCACCATGTCCGGCGCGACGTCCGCCGCATCGACATAGAACTGCTCGTACCAGCGCCGCAGCTGGTACACCGGTCCGTCCTCTTCCACGAGCAGCGGATTGTCGATCCGAGTCTTGTTGCGCCAGATCTCGACGTCCTGCTCGAATCCCATCTTGACGAAGTCACCAAGTGCGATGGCGGTCTCCATCGCGAGTTCCTCCGGCATGGCCGCATTCTTCTCCACCACGATGCCGTACTGCAGCACAAAAGAATTGGCATCGATCGGATAGTGGCAGTTGATCAGGACCGTGCGCTGATCGAACTCCTGGTAGTGATAGATCAGATCGTCGATCATGAACGACGGGCCATGGTAGGCGGCCAGTGAGGTGGTCCCGAGCAGCTTGGACCCCTCGGGGTCGCCGATATCCGGTCGGCCCGCACTCTTCATGTACTGAGTCGCGACCTGGCCTTCGAAAATGTTCTTGAAGTGCGTGGGAAGCGAACCGTGGATGTAGAAGAAATGCGCCATGTCGACGACGTTGTCGATGATCTCGCGGCAGTTTGTGTTGACGACCGTGGTGTACCAGTGCCATTCGGTCCACCCATCGCTGGTGGCCCCCTCGATGCGCGGGATCGTCACGTCTGCCGGCGGCGGCTTGCGCTCGGGGTCGTTCCAGACGAACAGCATGCCGTCCTGCTCCAGCGTGGGCCAGGCCGCGGTGCGGGCCAGCCGCGGGGTGCGCTTGCTGTAGGGCACCATCTTGCACCGGCCGTCGCCGCCCCAGCGCCAATCGTGGAACGGGCAGGCGATCTCGTTGCCCTTCACCGTCCCTTGCGAGAGGTCTCCGCCCATGTGCCGGCAGTATCCGTCGAGCACGTTGATGGCGCCGTCCTCGCCCCGGAACACCACCAGCTTCTGCCCGAACGCGTTGATCTGGTGCGGCTCTCCATCACCGAATTCGCGGACCAACCCCAGGCAGTGCCAGCCGCGGGCGAATCTGGTGGGTACCGAACCGGCCTCGATCAACCGAATTTCGTCGGTATCTGCGTGCGTCGTCATGGCCCCATTGAACTGCGGTGACGGACTGGCGGGAAGGTCAGTGTTCCGCTCAACAGGAGACTGGAATCAACTTTGCCGGTTGTCGCCCTATCGTCTCCGGTCGTGACCGCCACCACCCACAAGACCATTCCCGCCGGACTGACCGTTGCCGCCACCGACGTCGACCTTCTCGTCGTCGGATCCGGTACCGGCCTGGCCGCGGCCCTGGCAGCGCGCGAGCAGGGATTGTCTGTTCTCGTCGTCGAGAAGTCGTCCTACGTCGGCGGTTCGACGGCCCGGTCCGGTGGCGCGCTCTGGCTGCCGTCGAGCCCGGTGATCGAGGACTGCGGTGGCAACGACCCCGTGTCTCGGGCACACACGTACCTGGAGTCGGTCGTCGGGGATTCCGCACCACGGGAGCGCTCCGCCGCATACCTCGACAACCTGCCGGCCACGGTCGAAATGTTGCGCCGAACCACACCCATGAAGTTGTTCTGGGCCAAGGAGTACTCCGACTATCACCCCGAGGCACCCGGTGGATCGGCGGCGGGGCGCACCTGCGAATGCCGCCCGCTCAACACGGCCGTGCTCGGCGAATACCTGGCCGACCTACGGCCCGGGGTCATGGAAGTCAAGATTCCGATGCCGACCACCGGTGCCGACTACCGCTGGCTGAATCTGATGAGCCGGGTGCCACGAAAAGGGCTACCCACCATCGCCAAACGACTTGCGCAGGGCATCGGCGGGCTCGCCCTCGGTAGGCGTTACGCCGCCGGTGGTCAGGCCCTGGCCGCCGGATTGTTCGCCGGGGCGATCCGGGCCGGCATTCCGATCTGGCTCGACACCTCACTGACCGAGCTGGTCACCGACGGAGGCCGCGTCACCGGCGCCGTCGTCGAGCATGGCGACAAGACCTTCACCGTCACCGCCCGACGCGGCGTCGTACTCGCCGCCGGCGGTTTCGATCACGACATGAAGATGCGTCGCAAGTTCCAATCCGAGTCGCTCGGAAGCAATCTCAGCCTCGGTGCCGAATCCAACACCGGAGACGCCATCCGACTGGGACAAGACGTCGGCGCCGACATCGCCTTGATGGATCAATCATGGTGGTTCCCCGCGGTGGCGCCACTTCCCGGAGCAGCTCCTGCGGTGATGCTCGCCGAGCGGTCGCTGCCCGGATCGTTCATCGTCGACCAGGACGGTCATCGGTTCGCCAACGAATCGGCCGACTACATGAGCTTCGGGCAACGCGTACTGGAACGGGAAGCTTCGGGAAACCCGGTCGAAAGCATGTGGATCGTGTTCGATCAGCAGTACCGCAACAGTTACGTCTTTGCCGCCGAACTGTTTCCCCGCATGCCGATCCCCCAGACCTGGTATGACGCCGGAATCGCGGTCAAGGCAGACAATTTCACCGAGCTGGCAGCCAAGATGCGGGTGCCGGACGACAGCTTCTCGGCCACTGTCAGGCGGTTCAACGAGAACTCTTTCGCCGGTGAGGATCCCGACTTCGAACGCGGCCGCAGTGCCTACGACCGTTACTACGGCGACCCCACGGTCACGCCGAACCCCAACCTGCGGCCGCTGGTCAAAGGCCCGTTCTACGCGGTCAAGATGGTGCTCAGCGACCTGGGTACCTGTGGCGGCCTACGAGCGGACGCCCAAGCACACGTGCTTCGCGAGGACGGCACCGTCATCGACGGGCTTTATGCGATCGGCAACACCGCCGCCAACGCATTCGGCAATACCTATCCCGGTGCCGGGGCGACCATCGCACAGGGGTTGGTCTACGGCTACATCGCAGCACTCGACGCGGCGGGAAGGTAACACGACGGGCGGAAGTCAGTCGGCGTCTTCGGCGTCGGCTTTCTTCTCGATCTCGTACCAGTACGAAGGGTCTGGCCACGGGATCTTGGCGCCTTCACCGACTTTCGGGAAGTTGGCCTCGGCCTCGTCGAGATCTTTGATGAGTTGCAGCGTGAGTTCCCGTTCGGACGCGTAGTAGCGATCCGCCCAATCCAACGCGATCTTGGCGTATGCCCATGACGGATTGACGCCGGCCCAACGGGCGTCTTTGGCGGCGTCGCGTTGCATCTCATCGACGTAGGCCAGGTGCTCCTGGAGTATCTGCTTCAGCGTGGCGGGGTCACTCAGGTGACCCATCGTCACCCGCATGAGTGCCGGGTGCTTCAACGACGGCGGATCCGGTGGCGTCTTCCGTGCCCACTGCGTGACGGCGTCCAGGCCGGACTGCGTGATCTTGTAGAGGCGGCGGTTGCGCGTACCGGTGCCGTCGACCCGCGAGGTGAGGTAGCCCATCTTTTCGAGCTTTTTCAGATCGGAGTAGATCTGGCTGTAAGCGGGGCTGCCGTAGTAAAAGCGCATGCTCCAGTGGAGCCATTTGCGGATGTCGTAACCGGAGAGTTCCTGCTCGTACGACAGCAACCCGAGCAGCGCCCAGCTGTTCGCGGCCAGCGCCGGCTTGGCTGTCTGCTCGGATTCTTCCATGGTGCAAGGGTAACAATCGAGGTCACGACACCTCTCGGGCCGAACCACTGACCGGGAGACACCGTTGCCCGCGGTCCATGTCTCGACGAATCTGGTTGAGGACACGAGATGAGGGAGACGCAGCGATGGGACTCGATAACACTGCGACACTGGGCAGCCCACCCCAACGACCAGGCCCCCAGGACATGCGGGCGGTACTGGGCCACTTCTGCACCGGCATCGCCGTCATCACCGGTCACGACGGGCAACGACCGCTGGGTTTCACCTGCCAATCGGTGACGTCGGTGTCGCTGGAGCCGCCCTATGTGTCGTTCTGCCCGTCGCGATCTTCCTCGACGTGGCCTCTCATCCGAGCCTCCGGGCGGATGTGTATCAACATCCTGGCCGGCCATCAGCAAGCGGTATGCGCTCAGTTCGCACGCAGCAGCGAGGACAAGTTCGCGGGAGTCCAGTGGAGCCCGGCCAACAATGGCGCCCCGCGCCTGCACGACACGTTGGCCACCATCGAAGCCGACCTTGAATACGAGCACGGCGCCGGCGACCACACCATCGTCGTCGCCCATGTCACCTCGTTGAGCGCCCATGGCGGACAGCCGTTGTTGTTCTACCGCGGTGATTACGGTGGCTTCGATGACCGCCGACTCGATTCCACGACGGAGTGAGGGATTGTCCATACACAGCGAAACCCATGTCCCAGAAGCGCTTTACGCATCCATCACCGAATCCGTCCGCCGACTCGTCGATGCGACCATCCGAAGTCAAGCCGATCTCGACACTCTCCTATCCGCCAAGGCGAAAATCGATGCGGCCGCAAGCGAACTCAGCCAGTCGCTGATCCCCGCTTCGTTCGGTGTGCAACAAGCCGTCGACGGCCGATCACTGGCGTGGGGCAACGCCGTCATCGGGCTCCGCAATGCCGTGGCTCCGCCGTTGGTGGTCCACCACGAGTCCGACGGGCGAGTTTGGGCCGACGTGACGCTCGGCGCGGCATACGAAGGGCCCGCGGGCCACGTGCATGGTGGAATCTGCGCGCTCCTCCTCGACCACGTCCTCGGCGCAACGGCGCACAAGCCAGGGCAGCCGGCCGTGACCGGCACTCTTACCCTCCGCTACGAAGCCGGCACTCGGCTCGGACCTGTTCGCGCCGAAGCGCACATCGACCGGGTAGAGGGTGTCAAGACGTTTGCGGTCGGTCACCTCGCCACCCCGGACGGCATCACGGTCCGCGCTGAAGGTGTCTTCTTTCATCCACGCCGACCTGCCGGATAAGAGGCACGGCACTACTATCGCGGGGTGACCACGCCCGGCGGGCTGCAACGCAGACTCGGGACCATCGACGCTGTCGTGATCGGCCTGGGCTCCATGGTGGGGGCGGGCATTTTCGCGGCCCTGGCCCCGGCAGCAGCCGCGGCCGGAACCGGACTGCTCATCGGCCTCGCCGTCGCCGCCGTCGTCGCCTACTGCAACGCGACATCCTCGGCGCGGTTGGCCGCGCGCTACCCGCAGTCCGGCGGCACCTATGTCTACGGGCGCGAACGTCTCGGCGAGTTCTGGGGCTACACGGCCGGGTGGAGTTTCATCGTCGGCAAGACCGCGTCATGCGCGGCGATGGCCTTGACGGTCGGGCTCTACGTCTGGCCCCAATGGGCGCATGCCGTGGCGGTGGCCGCCGTCGTGGCGTTGACGGCCGTGAACTACACCGGTATCCAGAAGTCGGCCTTGCTCACCCGGATCATCGTCGCGTGCGTGCTGGCGGTCCTGAGCGCGGTCGTGGTGATCATCGCCGGTTCCGGCAGCACTGACCTCTCCCGACTGGAGATCGGTGACGACGTCGGTGCCCGCGGCGTGCTGCAGGCCGCGGGCCTGCTGTTCTTCGCGTTCGCCGGCTATGCCCGGATCGCCACACTGGGCGAAGAAGTCCGGGACCCGGCGCGCACCATTCCGCGCGCGATTCCGATCGCACTCGGTATCGCGCTGGTGATCTACGCTGTGGTGGCCGTCGCGGCGCTGTCGGTCCTGGGCAGTTCGGGCCTGGCATCCGCGCCCGCGCCGCTGGCCGATGCCGTGGCCGCCGCAGGCGCCCCGCAGTGGCAACCCGTGGTGCGGGCCGGAGCGGCGGTGGCGGCGCTGGGCTCGCTGCTGGCCCTGATTCTCGGGGTGTCGCGCACGACGCTGGCGATGGCCCGCGACCATCACCTGCCGCACGCACTGGCCGCCGTACACCCGCGGTTCGCCGTGCCGCATCGGGCCGAAGTGCTGGTCGGCATTGTCGTGGCCATCCTGGCCGCCGTGGTGGATCTGCGTGGGGCGATAGGGTTTTCGTCGTTCGCTGTGCTGCTGTACTACGCGATCGCAAACGCCGCCGCCTGGACTCTGGGCCGGAGGGGTATTCCGGCACTCGGCCTGGTCGGCTGTCTGGTGCTGGCCTTTTCGCTGCCTCTGGCTTCGGTGCTCGCCGGGCTGGCGGTGGTCGCGCTCGGTGCGGTGATCTATGGCGTGCGCCACCGCTGACCTGCCCGGAGCTCAACGGTTCCTGAACGCCTCCACCGCAGTCGGCAGGGTGGGGAAGATCCGGTCGGCGCCGACGCGGTCGATAAAGCCGGCTGCCACCAGGTCGTCGCGCAGATCGGATTTGACCCGGGCCATCGCGAACACGATGCCCCGTGCATCCAGCTCGCGGCGCAACTGCTCCAGCGCATCGACTGCGGTGAGATCGGGATCCACCTGCGCCTCGGCATTCAGGACGAACCACTCCACCGCACCGACGGCGTCCGCGACCGCGGCCAGCGCACGTTCCCGGAAATCCTCGGCGTTGGCGAAGAACAGCGGGGCGTCGTAGCGGTAGACCACCAGCCCCGGAACCACCGCGGCGTCCGGATAGTCGTCGACGTCGTGCATCCCGGCGACCCCGGGGACATACCCGAGCACACTGTCGTGCGGGCGGGCGATTCGCCGAAGTGCATCCATGAGCGACAGGGCAATCGCCACCAGCACGCCGTAGAGCACTCCGAAGCCCAGTACCGCAATCGTGGTGGCCACCGCGAGCAACAGTTCGCTACGCCGGAACCGGGCCAACCGCCGGAACTCGGCCACGTCGATCAACCGCAGCGCGGCGTAGACCACAAGGGCACCGAGCGCAGCCATCGGGAAGTGCTCCAGCAGATCCCGCCCCGCGAGCATGACCAGTAGCACCGTCGCGAGCATCACCAGCGAATAGAGCTGGGTGCGGCTGCCAACAGCGTCTCCGAGCGCGGTACGGCTGCCACTGGAACTCACCGGAAAGCCCTGTGTGACACCCGTTGTCAGGTTGCAGACGCCCAGCGCCCGCAGCTCGGCATTTGCGTCGACGACCTCCCCTTTGCGGGCCGCGAAAGTCCGGGCAGTCAGGGCGTTGTCGGAGAACGCCACGACCGCGACGCCGACCGCCGGAATCAGCAGCGCGGTCAGTTCGGCCACCGACACCGACGGCAGAACGGGATGGGGCAACCCGGCCGGAATACCACCGACCACCCGGATCTCGTTGTCTTCCAACGAGAACAGCCACACCACAGCGGTCGCCACCAGCACCGCGACCAGCGGACCGGGAAACCGTGGTGCGATCCGGTACAGCAACAACAACAGGGCCAGTACCGCAACCGACAGGGCAACCGTAGGCGCGTGCACCGAATCCAGTCCGGAGACGAACGAGCGGACCTGGTCGACGAATTCATCCCCGGTGACCTCGACGCCCGTGACCTTGCCGAGTTGGCCGCTGATCATGATGACGGCCACTCCCGTCATGTAACCGACCAGCACGGGACGCGACAACAGGTCGGCCAGAAACCCCAGCCGGCACAGCCCCGCCGCCAGGCAGATGCCTCCGACCAGCAGCGCCAGCACGGCCGACAAGGCGGCATACCGCGCCGGATCTCCGATGGCCAGCGGAGCCAACGCTGTCGCCGTCATCAATGCCGTGGTGGATTCCGGACCGACCGACAGTTGCCGCGACGATCCGAGCAGCGCGTAGACGGCCATCGGCACCAGCGCCGCCCACAACCCGGCGACGGGTGGCAGGCCCGCCACCGTCGCATACGCCATCACCTGCGGCACCAGGTAGGCCGCCACCGTCACCCCGGCCAGGACGTCACCACGCAGCCAGGACCGCTGGTAGCCGGCGAACTGCTCCAGTCCCGGGAGCCACGTTTGGGGTGCGAGACGACCGCTCATGGTGTTCAGTCAACACTCGTGATTCCGCTGAGTTGGAAATACGTCGAGACCCGCACCGACGACGACTTCGTCGTCAACCCCGGGGAACGGCTCGATTGGGCCAGCACCATCGGCATCGGCGCCCAGCACGTGGTCGCCATGTTCGGCGCCACGTTCCTGGTTCCGGTGCTCACCGGCTTTCCACCGGCCACCACCCTGCTGTTCTCCGGGGTCGGGACCATCCTGTTCCTGCTCATCACCGGCAACCGGTTACCGAGTTATCTTGGGTCGAGTTTCTCGGTGATCGCCCCGGTCACCGCGGCCGTGGCAGCGCACGGAACCGGCAGCGCGCTGGGCGGTTTGATCGCCGTCGGGGTGCTGCTGATCCTCATCGGCGCGGTGGTGCACCTGATCGGAACCCGGTGGATCGACCTGACCCTGCCACCGGTGGTGACCGGCGCGATCGTCGCGCTGATCGGCTTCAACCTGGCCCCGGCGGCCAAGGCCAATTTCGAGAAGGGCCCGCTGGTCGGGTTGGTGACATTGGTGTTGCTGGTCGCCACGCTGGCTTTCTTCAAAGGGCTGATCGGCCGGCTGGCGATCTTCGGCGCGGTCGTGATCGGGTATCTGCTGGCGCTGGTCCTCGGCGACGTGGACACCGCGGCGATTGCGGCGGCGCCATGGATCGGGTTGCCCGAGTTCCACACGCCGGAGTTCAGTCTGGCCGTGCTACCGCTGTTCCTGCCCGCGGTGATCGCACTGGTCGCCGAGAACATCGGGCACGTCAAGTCTGTGGGGCAGATGACCGGTACCGACCTCGATCCGATGATCGGCCGCGCGCTGGCCGCCGACGGGGTGGCCACCGTACTGGCCGGCGCCGGCGGCGGTTCGGCCACCACCACCTATGCCGAGAACATCGGCGTGATGGCGGCCACCCGGGTCTACTCGACCGCGGCCTACTGGGTCGCCGCGGCCGTGGCCATCGCATTGTCGTTGTGTCCCAAGGTCGGAGCGGCGATTTCGGCCATCCCACCGGGTGTGCTGGGCGGGGCGACGATCGTGCTCTACGGTCTGGTCGGCATCCTGGGTGTGCGGATCTGGCTCACCAATCACGTGGACTTCTCCAAACCGGTCAACCAGATGACCGCGGCGATTCCACTGATCATCGGGATCGCCGACTTCACCTGGCAGCTCGGCTCACTGACGTTCACCGGCATCGCGCTGGGATCCATCGCCGCGCTGCTGGTGTTCCACGGCATGCGGCTGCTGGAGTACCTCGGCAACCTGGCACAACCTACTCACCGAGAGCATTGACCACCCGGGCGAACACGGATGGCAGCGCCGCCGAGGCCGGGGTGATGCAGGCTCGCACCGGGCCGAACCCGCTGCCGTGCAACAGGGCTGCGGTCAGCAGCCGGTAACGGCGGGTCAGCACGCGCCACTGCCGGTCGTAGTCACCGGGCCGGTCCGCCCGCACACAGCCCACCAGGAGTTCGGCGGCGCCGAAGGCCAGGCCCATCCCCTCCCCGGTCAGCGCATCGACGTAGCCCGCCGCATCCCCGACCAGCAACACCCGCCCCGCGCTGCGATTACGGACCTTCTGTCGCAACGGCCCGGCGGCCCGGTCCTGGCCGTGCTCAAGGCCATTGATCCGCTCGACCAGCATCGGAAACGCCGCGAGGTGCTGCTCGAAGCCGCCGCGCTCGGACGTCAGGATCGCGATCCCGACGCAGTTCTCGCCGACGGGCGTCACGTACGCCTCGGCCTCGGGTCCCCAGTACACCTCGACGCAATCCGACCACGGGGCGATCTGGACGTGACGCCGAATCCCCCAGCGGCGCCGCCTGCCCTCACCGCCGCTGAGCCCCAGCGAGCGGCGGATCGGCGAATGCAGACCATCGGCGGCCGCCAGGTAGCGGGCCCGAAAACCAGCCGCGCTCACCGATGTCGAGTCCTGGGTCACCACACCCACCTCACCGTGGACCACCCGGACCCCGGCCGCCGACGCCGCATCCGACAGTGCGGCGTGCAGCACCGTGCGACGCACCCCGTAGCCGGACCCGTCGCGGAACCTGGCCTCGGCGGTGCGCCGCCCGTCCAGGTAACGGATGCCCCTAAACGCCCGTCCGTCTACCTCCGCACCCAGCCGCTGCAACTGCCGGACCGAGTGCGGCATCAGCCCCTCACCGCAGGCCTTGTCGATCGGGCCCTGCCGGCGTTCCACCACCACGGTCTCCAGCCCGGCACGTGCCGCGTGCACCGCGGTGGCCAGCCCGGCCGGGCCGCCACCTGCGACGAGCAGATCGATCACGTCAAGCCTTGCAACGCTTCGTTTTCCACCCGGATCCGGGTTCGCAGCAGCGCAGCGTTGGCCACGGTGAACACCAGAGCGGTGAACCATGCGCCGCCGGCCAACGGCAATGCGGCCCCCTCCGTGACCACCGCGACATAGTTCGGGTGCGGAATCAACCGGTACGGACCGTCGACGACGCGCGTGGCGCCGGGCACGACCACGACCCTGGTGTTCCACTGCCTGCCGAGCGTGGTGATACACCACCAGCGCAGCGCCTGAGCGGCGAGTACGACCCCCACCATGATCCAGCCGAAGACCGGCCGCGGCCGCCGTCGACGGCCCTCCACCACCGCGCCCACCAGCAAGGCGCTGTGCAGCGCCACCATCACCGGATAGTGCCCGGCCCCGAATTCCTTGCCGCCCTGGGCGATACTCCACTTCAGGTTGCGTTTCGACACGACCAGCTCGAGAACCCGCTCGGCAGCGACGAGGACGATCAGCGCGGTGAACCTCTTGGCCGTCATCAGCGCCAGCGCAGCAGGACGAGTTCGGAGCAGAAACCCGGGCCCATGGCCATCATCACCCCTGGCGTATCCGCCTCCGGCCGTTTGCGGATGGTGTCACGAAGGACGTGCAGCACCGAGGACGACGACAGGTTGCCGACGTCGGCGAGAGACTGCCAGGTGAGATCCAGTGCGTCCTCAGGCAATCCGAGGGTTTCGATGATCGCCTCGATCACCTTCGGTCCGCCCGGATGACTCACCCAGGCGGATATGTCATCGACGGAAAGACCGTGGTCCCCGAGGAACCCGGCGACGTCATCTCCGAGGTAACGGCCCACGAAGCCAGGAACTTCGGCGCTGAGCACGATCTCGAACCCGTCGGAGCCGATGTCCCAGCCCATGGCGTGCAACGAATCCGGGTAGAGATGACTGCGGGAATCCAGCACATCAGGCCCGGTCGGGTTCAGCTTCCTGGCCCGTTCCTCGCCGACCGCGACCACCGCGGCGGCGCCGTCACCGAACAGCGCACCGGCCACCAGCGTGGGCATGGAGGGATTGTGTTTGCGCGTCAGCGAACACAGTTCCACCGACACCAGGACTGCCACCTTGTCGGGTGCACCGCGCAGATAGTCGTTGAGCCGGGCGATGCCCGCGGCGCCGGCCACGCAACCCAACCCGAAGATCGGGATGCGGCGCACGTCCGGCCGCAAGCCGAGGCGGCCGGCGATCCTGGCGTCCAGTGACGGGACCACCGCACCGGTGACGGTGGTGGTGACGATCAGATCCACATCCTCCGGGCGCAACCCCGCATCGTCGAGCGCCCCGGACAGAGCGGCACAGCCCAGTTCGGTTGCGTGCTCGATGAACAGGCTGTTGCTCTCACCGAAATCGTCGAGCCGGGCGTATTGCTCGAGAGGCAGGACCAGATACCTGCTGTTCACTTTCGCGCTCTTGTGCAGTGCCCGCACCACCTCCTCGGACTCGGCGTATCCGGGCAGGTCCAGCAGTGCGCTGGTGACCTCATCCTGGGTGTACCGATGAGGAGGCAGTACCGCATGGACGCCGGCAATGGTGCTGTGGCTGGGCATTCTCGCGACGTTAATTCCCATACCTGTACAACGGGGGCCTACCCTCGGCAGTTCAAACGATCACTCGATGAATCCGGATCAGCCGCGGTGACGCTTGTCACGCGCGGGCACACCGTTGGGGCCCTCGATCGACCGGGCGTACGTGCCGACGGTGAACGCGATCGCCGATCCCATGATCCCCAGCGCACGTGCATCCACATTGTCGATGGTGTCTCGGCGCGTGTGATAGTTCGGATCGAAGGCCACGCCGGCCCGCCCACCCCACAACCGGGCCTGCACCTCCGTCTTGCGCTGCGACGATCCGGTGGTCGTGCCGCCGATCGGCACCCCGGCCTGCAACAGCGGGTGGTAATCGGAGTTGATACCGATCGGCATGTCCGCGGGCCGCACCCCGGCAAGGTTGAGATAGCCCGCCATGGTCCGTTCGATCCCGGCCGAGCCCTCCGGTATCGGCTTGGGATCGGTGGCCTGGCCGGACTGGTCGCCGTCGTAGGTGAAGAACCCGGCGTTGGGTGAGCCGACCATGTCGAAGTTCAGGTACAGCGCAAGATCGTCGAGTTGGTCGAGCGGCAGGTTGCGCACGTACTGCGTCGACCCTTCCAGCCCCATCTCCTCGGCACCCCAGAATGCGAACCGCACCGCATTGGTCGCCGTCGGCGAACTACCCAGCTGCAGAGCGGTTTCCAGCACGGCTGCCACGCCGGACCCGTTGTCGTTGATACCGGGGCCGCCACCGACACTGTCCAGGTGTGCGCCGACGAGCACCACGTCCGAGGCCGAACCGGTCTTGGTCTGCGCGGTCACGTTGCGGGATTTGACCATCTCGGCTTTGCCGTCGAGGGTCAGCCGAACCGGGGCGCTGGTGCCCAGCAGCGCCGCATCTGCGGTTTCGTCGATGACGCCGACCGGCACGGTGAGGTGCCGGTAGTAGCCGGTGCTGAACAACCCACCCGGGGCGGGTTGCCGCCCACGGTTGACCACCAGCAACCCCACCGCACCCTTGTCCAACGCGGTGTTCTGTTTGTCCACAACGGAACACCCCGTGTCGTCCACGACCGCAATGGCACCCTTGATGTTGACCGAGCCGTAGTCGGCGGCCGCGCATCCCGAGGGTTTGGCCGGGTGCAACGTGGGCGCTGTGAGCCCGCCAGGCTCCGTCATCACCAGCATGGACGCCTGGTCCACCGGGTAGCTGCGTCCGGACACGCTCAGCTCCGGTTTACCCCCGCGCATCGAGCCCATCCGCTCGAACTCGGGTGTCTGAACGTCGAAACCCTTGTCCCGCAGCAGTTGTGCCACATAGTCGACGCTGGCGTCGTATCCGGAGCTGCCGACCGCCCGGTTGCCGTCATGGCTGTCGGCGATCTCCTGCAGCTTGCGCAGATGCGTGAACATGGCGTCGAGGGTGATCTTGCCCGCCAGGTCCTGGGGTTCGACCGGTTTCGGCGCCGACTGCGCCGAGCAACCCGCCAGCGCGGCACCGAGCAATAACGCAGCGAGTCGGCGCGCCCTCACTGCGCGGTGATCTGGTGGCGCGTGCGGTCTGCGCGGACCGGTAAACCGTTGCGGCCCCGCTGATCTTGGGCATACAGCCCGACAGCAAATGCGACTCCCTCACCATGTATCTGCAGAGCATCCCGGTTCACGTGGTCAAGGGTATCGGTGTTCTTGTGATAGTTCGGGTCGAACGGTTTATCCGCCTCACCGGCCCACAGTTTCGCCTCTTCGGCGCTCATCTTGTCCTCGGCACCGGAGAACAACCCACCTGCGGGAACCCCGGCCATGGTGAACCCGTCGTAGTCCGACCGGCCGTCAAAACTGGTGTCGCGCGGCGTCTTTCCTGCCTCTTTCAGATAGGTCGACAGCGTGCGCTCGATACCCGCCGAGCCCTCGGGAACACGCGGACGGCCCTGCTCGTCCAGCGGTGCGGACTGGTCACCGTCGTAGGTGAAGTAGCCCGCGTTGGGCGAGCCGAGCATGTCGAAGTTCAGGTACATGGCAATGTCCTTGAGCGCTTCGGTGTCGAGGGACTGGACGTAGTTGGTCGAGCCGAGCAAACCTTCCTCCTCGGCTCCCCAGAAGCCGAACCGCACGGCATTGGCCACCTCGGGCGAATCGCCCAATTGCAAAGCGGTTTCCAGTACGGCAGCCACACCGGAACCGTTGTCGTTGATCCCGGGGCCCTCAGGCACGCTGTCGAGGTGCGCCCCGACCATGACCACGTCGGAGGTCGATCCGGTCTTGGTCTGGGCGATGATGTTGCGGGTGTGCTCGACCCGCACGCCGGCGACGAGCTTGATCGTGGTGGGGCCGGGCGCGTTGCGCAACCGGGTGCCTTCGTCCTTGGTCACGCTGACCACCGGGATCTTCACGTCGGTGTTGCGGCCCAGCGTGCCGCCCATCTTCTCCTCGTTGTTGGTGTTGACGACGATCATCGCGACGGCGCCGCGCTCGGCGGCCGCGGCCTGCTTGTCGGCGAACGGGCACGAGCCACGGTCGACCAGCACGACCGCACCGGCAACGGGTAGACCGTCGTAGTCAGCGGCCTCGCATCCCGGCGTGTCCTCCACCTTGGCAGGCACCAGCGGTGCGGACACCCCTTCCTGGGCCGTACCGATGGTGAACTCGAGCGGCTTGGCGGTGACGGGCTGGCCACCCACGGTCACCTGGGGGTCCTCGGCGAACGGGAGCTTGACCTCGAACTCCGGGGTTTCCACGTCAAATCCCTTGTCGCGCAGCGCACCGGCGACGTAGTCCACGCTCGCGTCGTAGCCCGCGGTGCCCAACGCACGGTTGCCGTCGTGCGCGTTGGCAATCTCCTGAAGCTTGCCCAGATGCCCCATCATCGCGTCGGTCGACACCTGCGCACGCAACTGGTCGGCGTACACCACCGCCGACGATGACGACTCCCGGGACGCCTGCCCGTCGGTCTGCAGTTCGGTCTTTGCATCACAGCCGGCGAGCCCCATGGTCAGCGCCAGCGCGCCGAGAACTGCCCCCGTCGAAGTACGTCGCATTGCACCCACGGTAGCTGCTGTCCCGAACTGCCAGACCGATAAATCAGTTGCCTGGCGATTTGCTGTGGTGGCATCGTGTTCCCCGACGCCGACAGGGAAGCAGGCCGAGCGGGTTACCGCAACGTTTCTGCGTGTTGCCGGCGGCGTCATGGCACAGGTAAAGGGCCTGAGGTTCGAATCCTCTCCTGCAAATCCCCGATACCGCCGCCGGGTCCCACGCGATCAGCGACCTTGTGGCCCGCACCCGCCGGTACGGGGGTGCGACGCCCCGTCACCGATCACGTCCGGCGGCGGTATCCCTTTGCCGCGCAGACACATACATCGGAAGGAGGACACGACATGGGTATCTTCACGTTCAACCGAATCACCGTTTCCGCAGGCCAGTGCGCACTGGAATACCGCGACGGCACGCTGGGTCGTGTCCTGCAGCCGGGGCGCCACCGCATTGATGTGGCGGCCTCGGTGGTGCGTGTCGAGATGCGTGAGCAGGTGCTCACGCTGGCTCCGCAGGAGGTGCTGACCTCGGATGCGGTGACGCTGCGGATCACCGTCGCACTGCAGTTCAAGGTGATCGACGCCGTCGCCTACGTGGAGGCCGCGGCCGATCCGATGGCCGCGGTGTACCTGGCCGCGCAGATCGCCCTGCGGGATCTCGTCGCCGCGGTGACCGCCGACGAGGTGATGCAGCGCGGCAACCGCATCGACGCCGGGGCGATCGCTGCGGCGGCGCGGGCGGCCGGTGCCCGCACCGGGGTCGAGGTGATCGAAGCGTTCGTCAAGGACGTGATCATCCCGGCCGAGATCCGTGCCGCGGCGATGCAGCTGGTGACGGCCAAGGCCACCGGCGCGGCGAAGCTGGAAGCGGCCCGGGCCGAGACCGCGGCGCTGCGCGCGCTGGCCAACGCCGGCAAGCTGCTGGACGCCCACCCGGCCCTGGCTCAGCTGCAGCTCATCCAGCGCGTGCCATACGGGTCGAAGGTGGTGCTGGCCCTCGGCAGTGACACGGCGGGAAGCACCGATGCGGTCACCCGCGGTGAGGCGTCTGACCCGGAGTAATGCCGGGTCAGGCGTCCCGCCTGTTCAACACCACCGCCGCGGCGACAAACGCCACCACCACCCACACCATGAAGTAGAACAGCGAGCCCAGCTCACCCCACGTCGTGAAGTACGTCGGAAACAGCCACTCCACGTGCAGGAACGAAAACATGTTGGCGAACGGCAGCCACGGCCCGATTTTGGGGCCGGTGTTGGGCATGTTGCCGAGCAGGGGCTCGGCCACCAACGGCCACAACAGCAGCACCGCCACCGCACCGGCCGCGAATCGCACCAGCGCCCCGACGGCCACCCCCAGCACCGCGGCCAGCGCGGCGTACAACGCGAACCCGCCGGCCACCCGCCAGGTCGCCGGGTTGGCCATCGACAGCTGCGTGCCCACCACCGGGTCGGCGACCATCCGGGCCACCAGTACCGAGGCCAGCACCATGATCACCGCACACACCGAGGAGAACGCCGCGCACACCACCGCTTTCGCGGTGAGCACCTGCGTGCGGTTCGGGGTGGCCAGCAAGGTGGTGCGGATCAGTCCGCTGCGGTACTCCCCGGTCATCGTCATCGAGGACAGCACCATCAGGACGGGAACCCCGAACACCGCGACACCCAGTGCGGCCTTGGACGGGGGCAGCCCGGTGTAGTGGTTCACCGTCATGCCCTGCATGGCGGCCAACCCCAGACTGAGCACCGCGACCCCGACCACCGACCACAGTGGGGAGCGGGTGGTGGACAGCTTGATGCGCTCGGCGTCGAGCGCGGCCAGCGCGCTCACTTCTTGACCGCCCGGTAGTCGACGGCATCATCGGTGAGTTTCAAGTACGCCTCCTCCAGCGAGGCCTGCCGCTGGCTCAGCTCGTGCAGGGCGATCGCGTTGCGCGCGGCCAGGTCACCGATCACCTCGATGGCCGCGCCGTGCACCGCCAGCGCATCACCGTCGGCGGCAGCCTCCACCTCGAACCCGGCACCGGTGAGCACCTCGCGCAGCGTTTCCAGCTGGGGGCTGCGCACCCGCACGGTGTCGGCGGATGTGCCGCTGACGAACTCGCTCACGGTGGTCGAGGCGATCAACTTGCCCTGGCCGATCACCACCAATCGGTCAGCGGTGTTGGACATCTCGGCCAGCAGGTGGCTGGACACGAACACGGTGCGCCCCTCGGCGGCCAGGTCACGCATCAGGGTGCGCACCCAATGGATGCCCTCGGGATCCAGGCCGTTGACCGGTTCGTCGAACAACAGCACCGGCGGGTCGCCCAGCAGCGCGGCAGCGATCCCCAACCGCTGGCTCATGCCCAACGACAGTGCCCCGGCGTTGCGGTCCCCCGCTGCCGTCAGCCCGACGGTCTCGAGCACCTCGTCCACCCGGGTCGCCGGAATCCGGTTGGCTGCGGCGATCCAGCGCAGGTGGTTACGGGCGGTGCGGTTCGGATGGGCCTGGCGCGCGTCGAGCAGGGCGCCGACGGTGCGCAGCGGGTCACGCAGTTCCCGGTAGTGCTTGCCGCCGATGGTCGCGGTCCCGGCACTGGGATGGTCCAGCCCGAGGATCAGCCGCATCGTGGTGGTCTTGCCCGCGCCGTTGGGCCCGAGGAAGCCGGTGACGACGCCTGGCTCGACGGTGCACGTCAGATCGTCGACAGCGCGGTGGGTGCCGTAGAGCTTTGTCAGCCCGGTCAGTTCGATCATCACCGCCATCATTGCAGGCGGTGTCGTTCTGACTGCTCAGGTTCAGATCAGGTGAACATTCCCATCACATCGGACTCGGTGGTGTTGAGCGTGTCGATGCCCGCGTGAACCGCGGCACACAGCTGGTCCAGCGCCTGAGCCTCTTCGTCGGCTTCCTTGTTCCACTCGCGGTACTGCTGACTGAACTGTTCCGACGCCGTGCCGCTCCACATCCCCCCGATGTCGGCCATCAGCGCGGTCTCTTCTTCCAGGATCTGCTTGACCTTGGCGGCCTCGGAATCCAGCTCGGCGGCCAGTTGCCGCGTGCGCTCGAACTGGACGGTGATATCGGTGCTCATCCGCAAACCTTCTGTCTCAAATGTTCATGGACTGGGCCAGCGAGCCGGCAGCGTCAGTGTCGGTCCCCTCATAGGCCGCGATCGCTTCGCTGAGGAGGTGCGACATGTCGACCTCTTCCCGGCGGACATCGGACGCCTGCGTCAGGTAGTTCGAAAGTGCGGTCTGAACCGCCGATCCCGACGTTCCGGTCCAGGTCCCGGTGAGCTCACCTGCGATCTCAGCCACCCGGCGCTCGTGCTGGGCACGTTCGGCTGCGAATTTCGACAGCTGGGCAGACTTCTTCCGAAGCTCGTCACCATTCAACCCGAGAGCCATGGCACCTCTCCCCCAATCCAAGCCAGAAGCAGCGGTTTTCTCCATTGAGAAGCGTTGAGAAGATTGTTACACGCCACCATCAGCCGTGATGTCACGAATTCAGGCCTCGAACTCGGCCTGCGCCACGACCAGATCGGCAACCGCGCGCATGCCTGCGGCGTTCGGGTGCAGCGGCGCGGGCCGGCACGGCCAGGGCAGCCCCGGCCGGGTGGTCCACGGCTGGGCCGACCAGGCATGGTGCGCCAAGCTCGCCTGCGCGGCACGCACCCACCCGCAACCCGTCTCGGCGGCAGCCTCTCCGGTGAGCCGTTCCAGCGTGGCCGCGACGTGCCGTCCCAGCGCCGCGTCGGTCTCCGACAACGGCGACGCAGCGACACCTTCCGGCGGCAGCATGGTCAGGTAGTCCACGAACAACACGTGCGCCTGCGGCGCTCGCCGCCGGACCTCACGCCCCACCGTCACGAGAGAATCGGCCACTTCGGTCAACGCGGTTTCCCGCGCGTCGGGGTCGAGCAGGCCGCGAAGCAGCGGTCCCGCCAGCGGCAGAGACCGGGTGAACCGCGGCAACGCCGCGGCCATCAGCTGGGGCACGTAGCCGGCGTCGTTGCCCCCGATGGTGACCGTGACCAGCGCCTCGGATCCGTCGAGTGCCTCGATCTGCGGTGGCGCACCGTTCTGCCGATCGCGCAGCACATGCGCGGTGGTGGCGCCGGAGTACGTCACGTCCACCAGGTTCAGCCCGAGTTCGGCGGCCACCAGGTGCGGGTAATTGCGCGCCGAGCGGCCCGCCTGCCACGGCGCCCCTTCAGCCGACGGCTTGATCCCCGGCCCGGCAGCCATCGAACTGCCCAGCGCGACATAGCGTCTCATAACAGCGTCCCCCCGCATCGAGCCTGCGCCCAGATCGCAATTTTGGTCATTTTCACGATCTCACCGCAGGCTCGGCGCACTTACCGCAGGCTCGGCCGGAAATCACAGGGCAGGGCTCGACGCCTGCGCCCAGAATCGCTTCGGGATGCGGCCCGCCTGACGCGCCAGGTATCCGGCGGTGACAGCGGCCGACATCGCCGCGGCCATGGTCGGCGGATCGGAAGCCCGGGTGACCGCGGTGGCCAACAGCACGGCGTCACAACCCAGTTCCATCGCCAGCGCCGCATCCGATGCCGTGCCTATCCCGGCGTCCAGCACCACCGGCACCCCCGCCTGCTCGACGATCATCTCGATGTTGTGCGGGTTCGAGATACCCAGGCCGGTACCGATCGGCGAGCCCAGGGGCATGACCGCGGCGCAGCCGGTGTCCTCCAGCCGGCGGGCCAGCACCGGGTCGTCGTTGGTGTAGGGCAGGACGATGAACCCGTCGTCGACCAATTGTTCTGCGGCCTTGACCAATTCGATGGCGTCGGGCAGCAGTGTGCGTTCGTCGGCGATGACTTCGAGCTTGACCAGGTCGGTACCCAGCGCCTCACGGGCCAACTGCGCCGTGAGCACCGCCTCGGCCGCGCCGCGACAACCCGCGGTGTTGGGCAGCGCCGCGATGCCCAGCCGGTTGAGCAGATCCAGCACGCCGGTTCCGCCCGGCGCGTCGACCCGTCGCATGGCCACTGTCGTCAACTCTGTCCCCGACGCGACCAGGGCTTCTTCCAGCACAGCCAGATTCGGTGCACCGCCGGTACCCATGATCAGCCGGGAGCCGAACTCCCGGCCGCCGATGACGAGTGATGAGTCAGCCACCCTGCACCGCCGTCACAACCTCCACCCGGGCGCCGTCGGCCAGCGTCCGGTCCCATTCCGCCCGCGGCAGCACCGTCCAGTCGAGCGCGACGGCGATGCCCTTGTCCGGGAAGCCCCGGGTTTCCAGCAGCCCTTCGATGGTGGTCTGCTCGTCCACCTCGAGGGTCTCGTTGTTGACCGTGATGGTGATCATTTCGCTCCCACGCTCATCTCGAGTTCTGCCGCGATCCGCTCAGCGGTCCACGGCGCCAAAAGAAATCCGTTCCGGCCGTGCCCGACGGCCACCAGCGTGCGCTCGTCGACCCGTTCGACGATCGGCAACCCGTCCGGTGTCATCGGCCGCAAACCCGCCGCGGTCTCGGCCAGCTCATACTCGCCGAGCGCGGGCATCACCGCGCAGGCGTCCTCGAGTAGGTCGCGCACACCGCTGACCACCGGCGCGATGTCCCGGCCGTGCTCGTATTGGGTGGCGCCGACCACCACGCCGTCGGCCCGCGGCACCAGGTACACCGGGCGGCCGTGCACCCGGGCCCGGATCACGCGCTGCGGCACCGGCATACAGCCCTGGCGCCACCGCAGCCGCAGTACCTCACCCTTGACCGGGCGCACCGGCAGCCCAGGCAGGAGCTTCGGGGAGTCGATGCCGTTGGCGATCACCCGGACGTCCGCCTCGAGGTCGTCCAGGTTCTCGACGGGCCCGGCCCACCGCACCGCCAGTCGCTCGCAGTGTGCGGCCAGCCCGTCGACCACGGCCCGGTTGTCCACAGCGAGTTCGGTGGTGGCCCGGAACCCGTGCCGGATGCCCTGTGCCAGTAGCGGTTCCACGTCCCGCGCAGCCGTCGTCACCTCGACCGGCTGCCCCTGGGCCGACAGCCATTCGGCCACGGTGTGCAGGTCGGACACGTCAGCCCGGTCGACCGCGACCACCAGCGACTCCCGCGCGGTGACCACCTCGGGCGCCAGCCCGTCGAGGAAACCCGAGTGCCACAGCTTCAGCGATTCCAGACCGATCTGCAGCATCTGCTCTTCGCCCGGCCAGCCTTCACTGTGCGGGGCCAGCATGCCGCCGGCCACCCACGAGGCTCCGTGCTCGCGTGTGCAGTGCAGCCGCACGGTCCAACCGTCGAGTGCAGCCCGGCGTGCGATCGACAGCCCGATCACACCGCCGCCGATGACGGCGAGTGTCCTGGCTCCTCCTGCTGCCATACTCCGCTCCCTACGCCGGCATGACCCGGATCAGGTGTGACGGTCAGGGCCGGTCCGTGTGCCCACTCTCAGCCCCGCGTCCCCGGGACTCCCGTATTGATTGCCAGTCCAGGGTACTCGGGCGGTACCGGCTACCGTCGCGGTGTGGAATCACCGGTCGACCGTTTGCAGCGCGCCACCCTCTACCTGTGCACCGACGCCCGCCGGGAGCGCGGTGACCTGGCCGAATTCGCCGACGCGGCGCTGGCCGGCGGGGTGGACCTGATTCAGCTCCGCGACAAGGGGTCGGCAGGCGAGAAACAGTTCGGCCCGCTGGAGGCCCGCCACGAACTCGAGGCGCTGGAGATCCTGGCCGATGCGGCCCGCCGCCACGGCGCACTGCTGGCAGTCAACGACCGCGCCGACATCGCGCTGGCGGCCGGGGCCGACGTACTGCACCTGGGCCAGGACGATCTGCCGCTGGACGTCGCACGGGGCATCATCGGGGACCGTCCGGTGATCGGGCGCTCCACCCATGACGCCACGCAAGCCGCGGCCGCCATCGAGGAGCAGGTGGACTACTTCTGCGTCGGCCCGTGCTGGCCGACGCCCACCAAGCCGGGCCGGACCGCGCCGGGCCTGGACCTGGTGCGCTCGACGGCGGCTCTCAATCCGGCCAAGCCGTGGTTCGCGATCGGCGGGATCGATCAGCAGCGGCTGCCCGAGGTGCTGGCGGCTGGGGCCCGGCGCATCGTGGTGGTCCGCGCGATCACCGCCGCCGAGGATCCACGCGCCGCTGCCGCCGAACTCAAGACCGGAATCAGCGCGGCGGGTTGACCTCGAGCGGTAGCGAGGCCGTCACCGTCCGCAGCTGCTCCCAACTGGCGGCGAACCCGGGATGCAGCGGCAGTGCCGCGACTTCGTCCTCGGCCACCCAACGCAATTCCGAGCTCTCCCGGTTCGGGATGGTCTCCAGCGGTTCGGGCACGTCGGCGATCACGGTGGTGTAGCTCCAGTGCGTGCCACCGATACCGGCCACCTCGGCCGTCACCACGGTGGTCCGGACGGTGAGCTGCTCGGCCGTCACGCCGGCTTCCTCATTTGCCTCCCGCACCGCGGCCTGCTCGGCGGTCTCGTGACTGTCACGGGCACCTCCGGGCAAGGCCCAGGTTCCGCCCTGATGACTCCACGGTGCGCGGTGTTGCAGCAGCACAGCGGCCGATCCACCCGGCCACGGCGCGCGCAGGAGCAACCCGGCGGCACCGTGACGCCCCCAATATCGGGCGCCGTTGTCGGAGAACACCCAGCCGTCACCGTCGCCACGCACGCGTACAGCTTAGGGAACGTCGTCTGTT
Organism: Mycolicibacterium peregrinum; assembly: GCF_002102345.1. Classification (GTDB taxonomy): domain Bacteria; phylum Actinomycetota; class Actinomycetes; order Mycobacteriales; family Mycobacteriaceae; genus Mycobacterium; species Mycobacterium peregrinum. Next base: position 134,152 of record NZ_LQPP01000029.1, on the reverse strand, counting down.
TCGGTGGACCTCAATTTGTCCGCGAGCCTAAGTGGGCGCTCTTAGAATTTTTTTATAGTGTGGGAACAGCCGTAAGCACCGAAATAAATGAGGTCCGTGCGCAGGTGACTGTGGAGTTGGCACATCCCTCGACCGAACCGCTCGCGTCCCGGTCGCCGACCACGCCTGCCCATCCGCGGTGGTGGTTTCTGTGGACCACACCGGGCCGCATCCTGACCATCGGACTCGTGCTGTCGGCACTCGTAATCGCCAGTGCGTTCGCCACCTCGACCACGATCAACGACCGCCAGCAGGCGCTGACCACCGTGCTCGATCACACCGAGCCCCTCGCGTTCGCGGCAGGCCAGCTCTACACCACACTGTCGGTCGCCGACGCCGCCGCGGCCACGGCGTTCATCGCCGGAGCCGAGCCCCGCGACGTCCGACAGCGCTACGAGCAGGCCATCACCGATGCGTCCGTGGCAGTCACCCGTGCGTCGAGCGGGCTGACCGACGAATCGCTGGTGCAGTTGCTCGGTCGCATCAACGCCCGGCTGGCGGTCTACACCGGCCTGGTCGAGACCGCGCGGACCAACAACCGGGCCGGCAACCCGGTCGGTTCGTCGTACCTGTCGGAGGCCTCGGCGCTGATGCAGTCGCAGATCCTGCCCGACGCGCAACGCCTGTACGAGGAGACCTCGGCCCGGGTGGACGCCGAGACCACGGCCTCCACCCGGATCCCGGCCGCGGTGATGTTGGTGGTGCTGGCGACGTTGATGTTCGGCGCGTTCGCCAACCGCTGGTTGGCGCGACGCACCCGGCGCCGGGTCAACATCGGTTTCGTCGCCGGCGGGATGGCCGTGCTGATCATGCTGATCTGGGTGACGACGGCGCTGGTGATCTCGACGTCGGACAGCCGCAGCGCCAAGGACACCGCCGCCGAATCCCTCAAGACCGTGACCAACCTGGCCATCACCGCCCAGCAGGCCAGGGCCGACGAGACTTTGGCGCTGATCCGGCGCGGCGACGAGAACCTGCGCAAGCAGTCCTACTACCAACGCATCGAGGCTATGCAGCAGCAGCTCGCCCAGTATCTGGCCCGCGACACCCGCATCGACAAGAGCGATCTGACGGGTGCCGAAGATCTGCTCACCAAATGGCGTGCGGCCGACGACCGGATCAATGCATACATCGCGGTGGGCAACTACCAGGCGGCGACGCAGGTGGCGCTGGGCACCGGCGAGGACGATTCCACGTCGGCCTTCGACAAGCTCGACGACGCGTTGTCCAAGGGCATCGAACAGAGCCGGAGCCAGTTGCGTAACGACATCGCCAATGCCCGCCGCGTGCTGTCCGGCGCGACCGTGGGAGCCGCGCTGCTCAGTGTGGCCGCGGCGCTGGCGGTGGCGTTGGGGTTGTGGCCTCGACTGAGTGAGTACCGCTGATGAGTGTGATGAAGAAGATGTTGGCCGCGCTCACCGCGGTCGTGGCGGTCGCCGGGTGCAGCCAGAGCGCCCCGGCGTTGACCTTGCCGACGATGACGCTGGCGCCCCCGAGCCCAGCGGGCATGCAGGAGCTTGCTCCCCAGCCGGTGCGGGTGCCGACAGTCGACACCGACGAGTGCAACCGGACTGCCAGCCTGAGGCCGTTCAGCAACCAGGCCGACGCCGACGCGGCAGTGGCCAAGATCCGCGACCGCGGACGGTTGGTCGTCGGGCTGGACATCGGTAGCAATCTGTTCTCGTTCCGGGATCCGATCACCGGTCAGATCAACGGGTTCGACGTCGACATCGCCGGGGAGGTCGCCCGCGACATCTTCGGCACCCCGTCACAGGTGGAGTACCGCATCCTGTCCTCGGCCGACCGCATCACCGCACTGCAGAACAATCAGGTCGACATAGTGGTGAAGACCATGACGATCACCTGTGAGCGCCGCAAGGAGGTGGCCTTCTCCACGGTGTATCTGATGGCCCACCAACGCATCCTGGCCGCGCGCGATTCCAACATCTCGCAGGCCTCCGATCTCTCGGGCAAGCGGGTATGCGTGGTGGACGGCACCACCTCACTCAAGCGGATTCAGCAGATCAGCCCTGCGCCGATCATCGTCTCGGTGGTGACCTGGGCCGACTGCCTGGTCGCACTGCAGCAGCGCCAGGCCGACGCGGTCAGCACAGACGATTCGATCCTCGCCGGGCTCGTCGCCCAGGATCCGTATCTGCACATCGTGGGTCCCAGCCTCAACGAGGAGCCCTACGGCATCGGGCTGAACCTGGACAACACGCCGCTGGTCCGCGTCGTCAACGCGACGCTGGAACGCATCCGCCGCGACGGCACCTGGAACACGTTGTACCGCAAGTGGTTGACGGTCCTGGGGCCGGCGCCGACTCCCCCGGTCGCGAGGTACGTCGACTGATGAAGAAGCCTGACGACGCCGACCTGCCGGAAACCCCCGACACCGAGGGCGGCCCCGGGACTCAGCCGGCGAGCCTGGACGAGCTCGACATGGATTCGCGGTCGACGATGCGGCCGATGGCGACGCAGGCGGTGTTCCGTCCCGAGTTCGACGATTCCGACGACGGAACGTTCGGCGGCGGCGACACCGAGCCGCAGAACCTTGCCACGATCGCCACCCGGATGCTCTCGCCGATCCGTCGGCTGGGGGGCGGGCTGGTCGAGATCGCGCGGGTACCCGAGCGGGATCCGTTGACGGCGTTGATGACCAATCCGGTCGTGGCCGAACAGAAGCGGTTCTGCTGGAACTGCGGCAAGCCCGTCGGCAGGTCATCGTCCGACGGACATGCCCTGTCGGAAGGTTGGTGCCCACACTGCGGCAGCGCTTATTCGTTCCTGCCGCAGCTGTCTCCGGGTGAGATCGTCGCCGACCAGTACGAGATCAAGGGCTGTATCGCCCACGGTGGGCTGGGCTGGGTGTATCTGGCGTTCGACCACAACGTGAACGAACGTCCCGTCGTACTCAAGGGACTGGTGCATTCCGGTGACGCCGAGGCCCAGGTGATCGCCATGGCCGAACGTCAGTTCCTGGCCGAGGTCACCCACCCGGGAATCGTGAAGATCTACAACTTCGTCGAACACGACGACAAGCACGGCAACCCGGTCGGCTACATCGTGATGGAGTACGTCGGCGGAACTTCGCTCAAACAGGCCAGGGGAACCCGGCTTCCGGTGGCCGAGGCCATCGGCTACATGCTGGAGATCCTGCCCGCACTGGGCTATCTGCATTCGATCGGGCTGGCCTACAACGACTTGAAGCCCGAGAACATCATGATCACCGAGGAGCAGCTCAAGCTGATCGACCTCGGCGCGGTGTCGAAGCTCAACTCCTACGGATACCTTTACGGCACACCGGGTTTCCAGGCTCCCGAGATCGTGCGCACCGGACCGACGGTAGCCACCGACATCTACACCGTGGGGCGCACGCTGGCCGCGCTGACCTTGAACCTGCGGACCCGGCGAGGTCGCTACGTCGACGGGCTGCCGTCCGAGGACCCGGTGCTCGACACCTACGATTCCTTCGGCCGGTTCCTGCGCCGCGCGATCGACCCGGATCCGCGACGCCGGTTCCGCAGTGCCGAGGAAATGTCGTCCCAGCTGCTCGGGGTGCTGCGCGAGGTCGTGGCGGCCGACACCGGAAGTCCCCGCCCCGGTCTGTCGACCGTGTTCAGCCCGTCACGGTCCACATTCGGGGTGGATCTGCTGGTTGCGCACACCGATGTCTACGTCGACGGGCAGGTGCATTCGGAGAAACTGACCGCGCAGGAGATCGTGCGGGCGCTGCCCGTGCCACTGGTGGATCGCACCGATGTCGGCGCCCCGATGCTGGTGGCCAGTGTGCTCAGCCAGCCCGTGCACACCCTTGACCAGCTGCGGGCCGCGCGGCACGGCGCGATCGACGCCGAAGGCGTGGACCTCTCGGAATCGGTCGAGCTGCCGTTGATGGAGGCGCGTGCGCTGCTCGACCTTGGCGACGTCGCCAAGGCCACCCGCAAGCTCGACGACCTGGCGACCTGGGCCGGCTGGCGCTGGCAGCTGGTCTGGTTCCGCGCGGTAGCCGAGATGCTCTCGGCCGATTACGACTCGGCGACAAAGCATTTCACCGAGGTGCTGGACACCCTGCCCGGGGAGCTGGCGCCCAAGCTGGCACTGGCCGCGACGGCCGAGCTGGCCGGCACCGCCGACGAGCTGAAGTTCTACAACACCGTGTGGAGCACCGACAACGGCGTGATCTCCGCCGGTTTCGGGTTGGCCCGCGCCCAGTCGGTGGCGGGGTCACGGGACGAGGCGGTCCAGACCCTGGACCAGGTTCCGCCCACCTCAAGGCATTTCACCACCGCCCGGCTGACCAGCGCGGTCACCCTGCTGTCCGGTCGGTCCACCGGTGAGATCACCGAGCAGAACATCCGCGATGCGGCGCGGCGGGTGGAGGCGCTGCCCGACTCCGAGCCGCGCGTGCTGCAGATCCGGGCACTCGTGCTGGGCACCGCGATGGACTGGCTGGCCGACAACACGGCGAGCAGCAATCACATCCTCGGATTCCCGTTCACCGAGCACGGTCTCAAGCTCGGCGTGGAAGCCTCACTACGGGCGTTGGCCCGGGTCGCCCCCACCCAGTCGCACCGCTACGCCCTGATCGACCTGGCCAACAGCGTGCGGCCCATGAGCACGTTCTGAGCTCGTCAGCGGTGATAGCGGTCGCGTAGTTGCGGGTCCGATTCCCACCAGAGTGCGGAGGTGCTCGTGCCGTCCTCCTCCGATCCAGCGTCGACCTCGGCATCGAGCTCGGCGTCGATCTCAGCGGCCCGGGTGCGCTCGTGAGTCCCGAGTGCCCGCATCAGCACCATGATGAAGGGGACACCCAGCACGTCACCCAGGATCCACAACACCCCCGCGCCCAGCGTCTGGTCATCCCGCAGACTTGGACCCCAATTCCGTTGTAGCGCAGAGTAATAATCGTAGGCGATCAGCGGGCCGAGCCACAGCACCAGGCCGAGGACACCGTCACCCAGCCCTTCGGCAACGCTGATCCCGATCGACAGCAGCGGCGAATACCGCCGTGGCACCGGATCAGACTGCAGCCGGGTGTAGAAATAGCCGAAACCGATGGCGGACAGCATTATCCGAGTCGCGCTCGCGATCACCGGGTTGACCATCGAGGCGACGTACCACGGAGTCAGATAGAGCAACCACGGCGTCGCCAGCATCAGCACCGAGGTCACCGGCGGCGACAGCACCACCCGGGCCGCTGCCGATCCGAGCGCCGCGTCGAGCCGAGCACGAACGTTCCGGCTCGATGCCTCGCGCAGCACGGTCACCGGCCTGCCCATGGCCAACAGGAATGGCACGACGTACAGCAACAGCAGCACCTGCACGGCGCGCACCCAGAACAGCACCGGGGCGTACCCCGCGATGACACTGTTCGTGGCCAGCAACCACCACACCAGGCCGGCGCCGAAGCACCAGGCCTGTGACCGGACGACGGTACCCACACGTCGAGCGCGCCGGCGGCACACGTAATAGCCCGTCCCGGTGATGAGGATCAGCAGCAGCGCCACCCAGTCAGGCACATGCGGAACGTACGCCGCGAACCTGGCAGCATTCCGCCAGCTGATTGTGCTGGCGTTGTGAGGACTGCGACCACAGGCTTCGGATGTGGGCGTTCTGTCGTTGTCCGGGTTCCAGCACCGCTGGTTCTTCCTGTGCGCGCTGGTCGCGGTCGGGCTGCTCGCCCTCTACGTCCACCGGTACCGGGCGAAGGGCATCCCGGTGCTCAGGTTCGCCAACATGGATGTCCTGGCCGCAGTGGCCCCTTCGCGAAGCCGCCGGTTACGGCACGTACCGGCGGCCCTGGTGCTGATCTCCATCCTGCTGCTCACGATCGCCTTGGCGGACCCGACGCGCGATCACCTGATACCGCGCAATCGTGCCGTGGTCATGCTCGTCATCGACGTCTCGGAGTCGATGTCCGCAACCGACGTCGCCCCCAACCGGCTCGCGGCGGCCCAAGAGGCGGGCAAGAAATTCGAGCCGGCCGAACGCACCGCGACCGGAGAAGGTATCTACACCGCGCTGCAGGCGATCGCCACGGTGAGCGGAGTGATCGGAGGCGGCGACGGGCCACCGCCCGCGCGCATCGTGCTGGAATCCGACGGAAAGGAGACCGTGCCGCTGGATCCCGATCAGCCACGCGGAGCCTTCGCCGCCGCCCGGGCCGCGAAGGCGCAAGGGGTCCCGATCTCGGCGATCTCCTTCGGAACCCCCGAGGGCTACGTCGACCTCAACGACCAGCAGATCGCCGTGCCCGTCGACGATCAGACCGTGCAGCAGATCAGCAAGCTGTCCGGCGACGACCGGGTGTTCCATGCCGACACCATCGGCTCACTGGAGGAGGTGTACCGCACGTTGCAGCAGCAGATCGGATTTCAACTCGCACCGGCCGACGCCAGCGCGGGATGGATCATCCTCGCCACGCTGACGCTGGCCGCCGCAGCGCTGGCCGGACTGGTGCTCAATCGGCGATTGCCGGGATGAGGCAAGATCAGGCCAACGCGGCGCAGGCCGTCGCGATCGCCAATTCCTCGTTGGTCGGCACCACCAGCACCGTCACGGGTGACTCCGGTGTCGAGATCCGCCGGGCTTCACGCGACGGTGACGCGTTGAGTTCCTCGTCGATCTGGATTCCCAGCGCGGACAGTCCGGCCAGGGCGTCGCGGCGCACCGTGGCGTCGTTCTCCCCGACGCCTGCGGTGAAGCTGATGACGTCGGTGCTGCCCAGCACCGCCAGATAGGCACCGACGTACTTGCGGAGCCGGTGAATGTAGACGTCGTACGCCAATTGCGCGTTCTCGTCACCGGATTCGATGCGCTTGCGCAACGCGCGGAAGTCATTCTCGCCACCGAGGCCGAGCACCCCCGACTGGCGGTTGAGCATCGTGTCGATATCCTCGACGTCCATACCCGCCGCCCGGCGCAGGAACAAGATGATGCCGGGGTCGATGTCGCCGCTGCGGGTGCCCATCACCAGGCCCTCCATCGGCGTCATCCCCATCGAGGTGTCCACGGGCCTGCCGCCGGCGATCGCCGACGCCGACGCGCCGTTACCCAGATGCAGCACAATCTGATTCAGCGACTCGTAGGGCCGGTCCAGGAAAGCGGCGGCCTGCTGGCTGACGTACTCATGAGAGGTGCCGTGGAAGCCGTAGCGGCGGATGTCCCAGCGCTCGGCCACCTCGCGATCGATGGCGTAGGTGGCCGCCGCTGCGGGCAGGTTGTGGAAGAACGCGGTGTCGAACACCGCCACGTGCGGCAGGTCGGGCAGCAGCTTGCGGGCCACCTCGATACCCAGGATCGCCGGCGGATTGTGCAGCGGAGCCAGCGGCGACAGCTCTTCGAGCTTGCCGATCAGCTCACTGTCGATCAGCGTGGGGCAGTAGAAGGCCTTGCCGCCGTGCACCACCCGGTGACCGACTGCCACCAGCCCGAGGGTGTCCAGGTGCAGACCCTGACCCGCCAGTTCGTCGAACGCTGCCCGCAACGCGGCATCGTGATCGGGAACCTGTGCCGAGCCGATCTGCTCGATGATGCCGTCGGCCAGGAATTCTCCCGAAGCCGGTTTCACCACTGCGTATTTCAGCGATGAGGATCCCGAGTTGATCACCAGAACCGTCATGACTGCCCCTGCGCCTGGATCGCGGTGATGGCCACGGTGTTGACGATGTCCTCCACCAGGGCTCCCCGGGACAGATCGTTCACCGGTTTGTTCAAGCCCTGCAGCACCGGGCCGATCGCGATGGCTCCGGCGCTGCGCTGCACCGCCTTGTACGTGTTGTTACCGGTGTTGAGGTCGGGGAAGATCAACACGGTGGCGCGCCCGGCCACCGGCGAGTCGGGCATCTTCGTCGCCGCGACCGACGGCTCCACCGCCGCGTCGTATTGAATCGGCCCTTCCACCAACAGATCCGGCTCGCGTTGCCGCACCAGCTCGGTAGCCGTCCGGACCTTGTCGACGTCGGCCCCGGTACCCGAGGTTCCCGTCGAATACGACAACATGGCCACCCGCGGATCGATGCCGAACTGCGCGGCGGTGCGCGCCGAGGAGATCGCGATGTCGGCGAGTTGTTCGGAGGTTGGATCGGGCACGATCGCACAGTCACCGTAGGCCAGCACCCGGTCGGCCAGGCACATCAGGAAGATGCTCGACACCGTCGAGATTCCCGGCGCCGTCCGGATGATCTCGAAGGCCGGCCGCACGGTGTGCGCGGTGGTGTGCGCGGCACCCGAGACCATGCCGTCCACCATCTCGTTGTGCACCAGCATGGTGCCGAAATACGAGACATCGTGGATGATCTCGCGCGCCTGCTCGACGGTCACGCCCTTCTTACGGCGCAGCTCGGCGTACTGCTCGGCGAACTGGTCGCACAGCTCACTGGTGAGCGGATCCAGAACGACGGCGGCATCGAGGTTGACCCCGAGTTCGGCTGCCCGGGAACGGATCTGGCTCTCTTCGCCGAGGATGGTCAGCTCGGCCACCTCGTGCTGGAGCAGCCGGCCTGCGGCCTTGAGGATGCGGTCGTCGGTGCCTTCGGGCAGCACGATGCGCCTGCGGTCGGAGCGGGCCTGGTCGAGCAGTTGGTAGGTGAACATCTGCGGCGTGGTGACCGCGGGGATCGGAATGCTCAGCTGCGCGATCAGGTCGTTGACGTCGACGTGCTTGTCCATCAACGCCAGCGCGGTGTCGATCTTCCGCTGCGATGCCGCCGTGACCCGGCCGCGGGCACCCGCGACCCGGCTGGCGGTCTCGAAGGTGCCGTACTTCGTGGCCACGATCGGCAGCCGCAGCCCGAGCCCTTCCACCAGCGATGCGATCGCCGGGTGCAGATCGAGGCCGCCGTTGAGGATGATGCAGGACAGTGACGGAAAACCTTCTGCCGCATGAGCACTCACCAACGCCAGCACCACGTCGGACCGGTCCCCCGGAGTCACCACCGCGACGCCCTCGGTCAGCCGCTCCAGGCAGTGCTCGGCCGTCATACCGGCGACCATCACGCCCATCGCCTCGCGCGACAGCAGCTCGGGGTCCCCGGCGATCATCGTGCCGTCGACCGCCACCTGCAGTTCGGCCACGGACGGGGCGACCAGCAACGGCTCCTCGGGAAGCACATACGCGGGCGGGCCGAGCGGTTTGAGGGCCTGGGCCACCGCATCCAGCTGGGCCGGGTCGCACCGGTTGGCGACGACCGCCGCGGCATGTGCGTGCTGGTGGTTCAGCTCGGCCAGGCACACCTCGACCACATGGGCGACCTCGGTAGGTGTCCGGTCGGCAGCCTTGACCGCGAGCACGACGGGCGCGCCGAGGTTGACCGCGATGCGGGCGTTCATGCTCAGCTCGCTGGGGGTGGCGACGTCGGTGTAGTCACTGCCGACGATCAGCACGGCGTCGCACTTCTCGGCCACGCGGTGGAACCGGTCGACGATCTCGGCGATCGCGACATCGGGATCCTCGTGCACCTGCTGGTAGCTGACCCCGACGCACGCGTCGTAACTCAGCCCGGCCGTGGCACTGGCCAGCAACAGTTCGAGGATGTAGTCGCGGTCCTCGCCCAGCCGGGTGATCGGGCGGAACACCCCCACCCTCGGCACGGTCGCAGCAAGTCGGTGAAGGATGCCGAGCGCAATGGTTGACTTTCCGGTGTCACCTTCGGGCGACGCAATATAGATCGCGGTAGCGACGACTGCCTCTGGCACTGATACAGCTTCCCTCATCAGGGTTTGGACGGCCAGATGCTCTGCTTTTGCTCAGCGCAGCTCACGCAGCGCATCGGCGAATTCGGTGCAGAACCAGTCCACATCCGACAGTGAGAATACCAGGGGAGGTCTCACCTTCAGCACACTGCCCTGCGCCCCGCAAACCGAGATCAGCACCTTGCGGTCCCGCATAGCGTTGACCAGATCATGCGCCGCGGCCCGGTCAGGGCCTGCCCCGGCGCGGTCGGTCACCATCTCGACACCGACGTAGAGTCCGGCGCCGCGAACATCGCCGACCCGTGGATGGTCGGCGGCCAGGCGGGTCAGTTCGTCGCGCAGAGCCGTGCCGACCCGCGCCGCGTTGGCCATCAACTCCTCGCCCTCGATGACGTCGAGCACCGCAGCCGCGGCCGCCATCGACACCGGATTGCCTCCGAAGGTGTTGAAGTACGGCACCTCCCGGGCGAAGGCCTCCAGCACCTCGCTGCGGGCGGCCATCGCCGCCACCGGCAACCCGTTGGCCATCGGCTTGCCCATGGTGACGAGATCGGGCACGACACCGTGGCGGGTGAAGCCCCACATCGTCTCACCGGTGCGGCCGAACCCGGGCTGCACCTCGTCGGCGATGAACACCCCGCCGGCCGCCCGCACCGCGGCCACCGCAGGCGCCAGCACCGAGGGGTCGGGATAGATGCCGTCGGACGAGAAGAAGGTGTCCACGATCAGAGCACTCAGACCGAACCCGGCCGCCTTCAGCTCGGCGATCGCGGCTTCCACATCGGCCAGGAAGCGCTCTGCCACTTCGATACCCGAGCGGTAACTGTCCGGCGCGGCCACCGCGCGCACATGGGATCCGATGGTGGTGGCACCGCCGAGCGACGGTGAAATCGCCGTCACCGCTTCGGTATTGCCGTGGTAGGCGTCGCGGGTGACGATCACACCGCGCGCCCCGGTATATCTCTGGGCCACCCGCAGGGCCAGGTCGTTGGCCTCCGAACCGGTGCAGGCATACATCACCTGGTCGAGTTCCGCCGGAAAGGTGGCGAGCAACCGCTGCGAGTACTCCACGATGCCCTCGTGCAGGTAGCGGGTGTGGGTGTTGAGCGTCTCGGCCTGGCGGGTGAGCGCGGCGACCACATGCGGGTGGCAGTGCCCGACGCTGACGACATTGTTGTACGCGTCGAGGTAACGCGTGCCGTCCGCGTCGAACATGTGGCTGCCGCTGCCGCGGACCAGGTGTACCGGCCGCTCGTAGAACAGCCGGTACGCCGGGCCCAGCAAATGGGTGCGGGCCTCGATCAGCTTCTCGGTGTCGGGATCGGCCGACTGACCGGTGTAGCTGTTGGAGTCCATGATGTTCGAGAAACTCATCCCGTGCACCCCCTGCTCAGCGTTCGTGCGCCTCCTCCAACACGGTCCGACCCAGGTCGGAATACCGTTCCGGATCCCTGAATTTCAGGAACAGCGCCCACAGCACACCACCGATTCCGGCGATGCCGACAACATACGGGATTGCTGTGAAGATCCAGTCAGAAGCGGCTGAACCCGCAGCAAACGACGCGTTCTGGGCGAGCAGGTAGATGACGTAGAGCATGCCCACCCCGCCCAGCAGCGGAGCCAGGAAGGTGGTGAACCAGTTCGCCGTCTCGGGATGGCGCTTCTGGACATGGAAGTACGAGATCACCGAGAACGCCGCCAGCGCCTGGACGATCATGATGGCCGTGGTACCCAGCAATGCCATCAACCCGTACAACCCGGTGTACGGGTCGCGTCCGGTGATGTCGAAGAACATCACCACCGCGGTCGCGAAGCCGGTCTGCACGAATCCCGCGATGTGCGGTGAGCCGTGCACCGGGTGGGTGGCACCGATGGTCTGGCGCATGCCCGGGATGACGTTCTCGCGGCCGAGCGCGTAAAGGTAACGCGCTGCGCAGTTGTGGAACGCCATACCGCAGGCGAAGGAGCCCGACATCAGCAGGATCTTGAACAGATCGACGGCCCACTGTCCGAGATGCTCGTGCACCGGAGTGAAGAAGATGTCACCCGCGGTGGCCGAATCCTGCGCCAGCGCAACGGCGTTCTGCGGTCCGGTGCCGACGATGGCCAACCACGAGACCAGCACGTAGAAGGTGCCGATGCCGACCACCGAGCTGATCACCGCGATCGGGATGATCTTCTTGGGATTGCGCGACTCCTCGCCGTACATCGCGCTGGACTCGAAGCCCACCCACGACCAGAATGCGAAGAACAAGCCGACGCCGGCGGATCCGGCGACCGTGATCATGCTGCCGTCGGCACCGGCCACCTCACCGGACAGACTCTGAAAACCGTTGAGCGGGTTGAGCGATCCCAGTGACCAGCCCTGCGGGCCGCCGCCGGTGAAGACCACCGACAACGCCATCATGGCCAGCATGATGATCTCGGTGATCAGGAACACGGCGAGCACCTTGGCGGCCAGGTTGATGTCGAAGTAGGTCAGCACCGCGTTCACCGCCAGCATCACCACCGCGAAAAGAATCCACGGCACGTCGACGCCGAAGAACGACTTGAACAGATCGTTGCCGAAGAACGAGAAGATGCCGATCAGCGACGCCTCGAAGACCATGTAGGCGAGCGCCGTCAGGAATCCCGCGCCGAGACCGACGACGCGGCCCAGCCCGTGCGATATGTACCCGTAGAAGGCGCCGGTGGCAGTGATGTGCCTGCTCATCGCGGCGTAGCCGATGGCGAACAGGGTCAGCACGATGGTCGCGACGAAGTATCCGGCCGGCGCGTTGACGCCGTTACCGAAGCCCACCGAGATCGGCACGTTGCCGACCATGGCCGTGATGGGGGCGGCGGTGGCGACCGCCATGAACAGCACGCCGACCAACCCGACGGCGTTGGGTTTGAGACGTTGGACGGAGGAGCCGGACGGGGCCGGTGGATCGATGATCTCGCTCATTGCGGGTCCTAACTGGGGACGGTTTTCGGACCACTATTTGGTCTGATTTCCTGTCGTCACCGACGGCATTGTGATGCGACGCAGCACATTGTCATCCCGCCCAGACCATCGGGCAACTCGAAACTCGTTGCGGGTCAATCGCTTTGTTGCGGTCATGTAAACCGTTCGGTTTCGGTCTGCTCTGCGGCGTCTATTTGGTTCAGACTCGGGGCATGTCCCTGACACCGGGCGGCCCCGTCGCCGAGGACGTTCGCCGACGCATCCTGTCCATGTTGGCCCTGGGCACCCTTCGCCCAGGCTCACGGCTGGGCACCGAGCGGGAGATGGCGGCGAATTTCGCGGTGTCGCGCTCCACACTGCGCAGCGCGCTGCTGCCGCTGAGTCAGGCGGGCGTGCTGGAGCGCCGCAGCGGGCGCAACGGCGGCACGTTCGTGCGCGCCGACGTCGTCGAACGCAATGCCGCCGAACTGGCGGGGTTACCGGACCGGTTGCGGACCGGTGGTCACACCAGCGCCACCCGCGTACTGACGACAGACCGCAGGCCGGCCACCCCGGTGGAGGCACACGCCCTCGAAATCGCCGATGGTGCAGAGATATTCACGATCCGACGGTTGCGGTTCGCCGACGGTGTGCCACTCTCGGTGGATCTGGCCTGCTTCGTGACCGCGCACATGGAGGACCTGCTGGAACAGCCGCTCGGCGGTTCGTTGTACGAGTTGGTGCGGGTGCGGTACGGCCTGGCCCCGGCCGCCACCACCGAGACCATCGAAGTGGTCAGCGCCAGTCCCCGCGAAGCACAGTGGCTCGACATCGCCCACCGCAGGCCGCTCCTGGCCATCACGCGGGTCACCCGCGACAGCAGTGGCCGCCCGTTCGAGTACGCCTACGACCTGTTCCGGGCCGACCGGGTCCGGCTCACCGCCACCAGCCAGGGCGGAGTCGGTGCAGTTCAACGCTCGGTGTGCAGCGCCTGAGATCAGGCCCCGGGTGGGACAGCGATGTCCGCGACGAGGGCCATGTGGTCGGCCTCCGGCACGAGCTCCGTTCGTACCGCGGTCGCGTCGGCATTGCGCAACAGCACATGATCGATACCGACGGCAGGCACCCTCCGGGGACCGACCGGGAAGGTGCGGACGAGGCCGCCGCCGGCCTGCTCCGCGGCGTCACGGTAGCCGGTGGCCAGCAGTTCCCGGAACGGGAGCATGTCGTGGGTGGCATTGAAGTCCCCGGCCACGATCACCGCTCCCGGACCGGCCTCGTCGGCCAACTCACGCAGCATTGTCGGGAACTTCGCCATGTCGTTGCGCCACGACTCGATCGGCTGCGGCCACGGCGCGGCGAAATGGACCCCGACCAGGACCGGGGGAACTGCGACGTCCGGCACCTGGATCCGGGACCGCAGCATCACCATCGAGTAGCCCGGAACATGTGCACTGTCGGTCAATGGGAACCGGCTCCAGATCCCGAGACCACCGGCCATCGGCTCTGGGTCGAAGATCCGGTGGCCGAAGGTGTTCTCCAATCCGGCCGCGATCAAGCCGTCGGCGGCCTCCTGCGTGAGCTCTTGTATCACGACGACGTCAGCCGTCCGCTCGGCAGCGGCCACCACAGCGGCCGGATCCCCGCGCCCCATACCGAGATTCGAGGTAAACACCCGCACCGGTGCCGACTGCGCCGTCACCGCGTCGGGACCGAGGTACTGCGGCACCTGGATCACCGCGATCGCCAGCGTCAGCACCACGGCCAGCGCCGTCAGCACCCACCGCCGACCGAGCACCAGCAGCAGCACCGCCACCGGGGCGGCCAGGGTCAGGTAGGGCGATGCCGTCGCCAACAGCACCGTGCCGTGGCGGCCCAGCGGTACGTAGCGCACCGCCAGGCCCACCGCGGCCACACCCGCCGCGACCACCCCGAAGAGGGTCGCGAGAATTCGGATCAACTCAGCCGAGCTTGCGCAGGCGCGGTTCCAGATCGTTCTTGAACAGGTCGAGGAAACGACGCTGATCGTGACCGGGGGCGTGGAACACCAGGTGGTTCAGGCCCCACTTGACGTACTGGCCGACCTTCTCGACCGCCTCATCGGGATCCGAGGCGACGATCCAACGCTTGGCGACCTGCTCGATCGGCAGGGCATCGGCAGCCTTCTCCATCTCGATCGGGTCATCGATCGAATGCTTCTGCTCGGCCGTCAGCGACAACGGCGCCCAGAACCGGGTGTTCTCCAAGGCCAACTTGGGGTCCGGATCGTAGGAAATCTTGATCTCGATCATCCGATCGATGTCCTCGGCGTTGCGGCCGGCCGCCTCAGCGCCGTCCTTCACCGCCGGGATGAGCTTGT
The DNA here is from genome assembly GCF_002102345.1 of Mycolicibacterium peregrinum. GTDB lineage: Bacteria > Actinomycetota > Actinomycetes > Mycobacteriales > Mycobacteriaceae > Mycobacterium > Mycobacterium peregrinum. The sequence continues at coordinate 119,132 of NZ_LQPP01000029.1, read as the reverse complement.
CCTTGTAGAGCTCCTCACCCTTGCCCGAGGTGCAGATGAAACCGTCACCCGCGCGACCGGCGTACTTGGCCACCACCGGACCACCGGCGGCGATGTAGACCGGCACACCGCCCTCAGGCACGTCATAGATCGAGGCGCCCTTGAGCTTGTAGTACTCGCCGTCGAAGTCGACGCGGTCACCCAGCCACAGCTCACGCATGAGCTTGACCGACTCCCGCAGCCGGGCGAAACGCTCCTTGAACTCCGGCCACTCCCCGGCGTAGCCGGTGGCGATCTCGTTGAGCGCCTCGCCGGTACCCACGCCGAGGAAGATGCGGTCGGGGTACAGGCACGCCATCGTCGCGAAAGCCTGCGCGATCACCGCCGGGTTGTACCGGAACGTCGGCGTCAGCACCGAGGTGCCCAGCACGAGCCGCTCGGTGCGCTCACCCACCGCCGTCATCCAGGCCAGCGAGAACGGCGCATGCCCGCCCTCGTGCCGCCACGGCTGGAAATGGTCGCTGACCGTCGCGCTGTCCATCCCTGCCGCTTCGGCCAGCACCGCCAGCTCGACCAGTTCCCGAGGCGCGAACTGCTCCGCCGATGCCTTATAACCAAGTTTGAGTTCAGCCACGGTTCGTTTCTACTCCAGTCCCTAGAATCGCGACATGGCAGCAGCCCTGACCGCGATCACCGAGCACGTGCACTTCGTGCAGACCGACTTGGTCAACTGGACGCTGGTGACCGACGGGGACCGGGTCATGCTGATCGACGCGGGGTTCCCGGGCCAGCGCCAGGACGTCATCGGCTCGGTGAACCAACTCGGCTACTCCATCGACGACATCGTCGCGGTCCTGCTCACCCACGCTCACATCGACCACTTCGGCACCGCGATCTGGCTCGCGAAAACCCATGGCGTACCGGTGTTCTGCCACGAGACCGAACTCGGACACGCCAAGCGTGAGTATCTCGAGCAGGCCGCGCCCGCCGATGTGGTGCGCAACATCTGGCAGCCTCGCTGGCTCAAGTGGGCGGCCACCATCACCGCCAAGGGCGGGATGAACCATGCCGGTATCCCCACCGCGCGAGCGCTGACCCCCGAGATAGCCGCGGGGCTGCCCGGGGCGCCCGTCGCCGTGCCGACGCCGGGTCACACCGGCGGACACTGCTCGTTCATCGTCGGCGGCGCACTGGTCAGCGGCGACGCACTGGTCACGGGTCACCCGCTGCTGCGGCGCACCGGTCCCACGCTGCTTCCGGCGTTGTTCAACCACGACGAGGACGGCTGTCTGCGCAGCCTCGAGACACTCGGGGTGCTGGGTACCGACATCATGCTGCCCGGACACGGCCCGATGTGGCGCGGATCGATCGCTGAAGCCGCCGCCACCGCCGCGGCCATCCACGTCTAGTGCTGCAGGATCCGGTATCCCAGCAGGAAGAACCCGGTCAGACAGAGTCCGCAGGCCAGCACGATCGTGGGCATGAGGACCATCTGGTCGAGCTCGTCGGGGTCGAACACCTCGTCGTCGTACACCGAACCGAACAGCACCCGGGCAAACCTGGTCCGGCGGAATGCGTGTATCCGCCGTCGTGACTCCGCCGAGTCCGCCCGGCGACCGATGAACAGCCGCAAAGCCACGCCGCTCGCAAACACCACCGCAGCCGCTACCAGTAGCAGCGTTCCCACGATTACCTGCAGACTCGGCATCGCAGGCCAGCCTAGCCGCTAACGACCCCACCGCTCGGCAAGCAGCTGGTCGGAGCGCAGCCGGTCGGCGTGCCGGTGCGTCACCGAGGTGATGACGAGTTCGTCCGCCCGGCTGACGCGTTGCAGCGCTTCCAGCCGGGTGGCCACCTGATCGGGATCGCCGACGAATTGCGTTGCGATACGGTCCCGGACCACGTCCAGCTGCTCGTCGGACAGCGGCCCGCAGTCGGCCGGGTCCGGATAGGGCATGGCGCCGCCGCCGGCTCGGACTGAATACACCCAGTGCCCGTAGCTGGACGCCAGATGCCGTGCGGTGGCTTCATCGTCGGCGACGACCACGTCGGCCGACACCGCCACGTACGGCTCGGACAAGGCCTCCGACGGGGTGAATCCGTTGCGGTACACCTCGATTGCCTCCAGCGCCGTGGCGGGCGTGATGTGATAGCTCGCCACGAACGGCAACCCGCGCGCGGCCGCGACGCGTGCACTCTGCCCCTTGCTGCTGCCGAACACCCACGGTGTCAGGTCGGCGCCCGCACCGGGAACGGCCGTGCCCACCTCGTAACGGCCGGCGAGCATGGCCAGGATGTCGTCCACCTGTTCGGCGAAATCCGGTGTGAGCGCTTGGGGTTGCTGCAACACGGCCATCCGTGACCGCAACTGCGGGTCCCGCATCAGTGCACTGACGTCGTAAGGCGTCGGGATCACCACACCGTCGATCTCGTGCCATCGGCGCGGCGGCCTCGGCTCACGCGGCTTGTCCCGCACCGCCTCGGCGCGTTTCTGACCCGAGCGGCCCACCCCGAGATCGATCCGGTCGGGGTAGAACGCGGCCAGGGTGCCGAAGCTCTCGACCACGGCGACCGCCGTGGTGTGGCCGAGTTGCACGGCTGCGGTGCCGACCCTGATCCGTTCGGTGGCCGCGGCGATCTGCCCCACCAGAACCGCGGGCGACGAGCTGGCCACCGATACGAAGTGATGCTCGGCGACCCAATACCGTTGGTAGCCCCACTGTTCGGCGTGCCGGGCCAGGTCCACGGTGTTCCGCAGCGCAGTCTGTGCGTCGCTGCCCGCGCTGATCGGCGCCAGGTCGAGGATCGAGAGCGGCGCCTTCGGCTCCTCGCGCAAGCGCTCGTCGGCAGTCACTTCAGTTCCTTCTCGAACGCGATCGGGAAGACCGTCCCCTCCCCCTCGGGCGGCAAGGGTGCGTTGAGCCGGGTGTAACCCGCGGCGTCGTAGAGCGCTTCGGCCTCGGGCTGCAGGTGACCCGTCGTCAGGTAGATCCTCCGGTACCCGCGGGCAGCGATCTCGCATTCGAGGTGGGCCAGCAGCACCCTGCCGTAGCCGCGCTTGCGGACACGACTGTCGGTCCAGATGCGTTTGAGTTCGGCGGTGTCGGCGTCGAATCGGGTGAATGCGCCGCCGGTCACCGGCATACCGTCGAGGACGCCGATGTACAGGCCACCGCCGGGCGGGGCGAACTCGTCGGCCGACTTCCCACGCAGCCAACCCATCATCTGCTCCGGCGTTCCGCCGTAGCGCCCCGAGTACTCCACGGACAGCTCGGCCAGCAGCGGGGCAGCCAGTGGATCATCCAGATCGACCGCGACGAACCGCACACCACTCACGGGGGCTGACTTAACCACCGTTCCGATACTCACGGTTGCTTCAACGCGCAGCCACGGCCGGGATATGCCCACAGGTTCAGCCTGATCAAAACCCTGCCGAGCCGCTCATTTCCTGGCCAGGTAGTAGTAGTTCGACGGGTCCTGCTCGATCTCGGTGACCTCCACGTCGGTGAATCCCGCTTCGGTCAGCATCGACACCGCCAGCTGCCTGCCCCACATCGTCCCGAGCCCGGCTCCGCCCAGACCGAGCGAGACCGACATGCAATGGGTCAGGGACACCGCGTAGCGATACGTGCTCATCACCGCGCCGATGTTGTCCTCCAGCCGGCTGGAAGCCTTGATGTCGGCCATCACCAGCACTCCGCCCGGCCGCAGCGCACGATAGATGTTCTCCAGTACCCGGGCGGGCTGCGCCTGGTCGTGGATCGCATCGAACGCGGTGATGAGGTCGTACGCCCCGGTCTGGTCGAGGTCCGCCAAGTCGGCGGAAAGGTACGAGACATTGGTCAAGCCACGTTGCGCAGCCGCCGCAGCCCCGGTGGCGACCGCTTCTTCCGAGAAGTCGATTCCGGTGAATCGACTGGCCGGAAAGGCCGCGGCCATCAGGCCGATCGCGTACCCGCTGCCGCAACCGAAATCGGCGACGTCGATGCCGCTCTCGAGCCGTCGCGGCAGGTCGTCGACCAACGGCAGCACGGCACTGACCAGGGCGGCGTCGAACACCTCGCCACTGCGCTCGGCCATCACGGTGTGGAAGCGCGGATAGTCGTCGTAGCTCAGACCGCCGCCGTCGCGGAAGCAGCCGAGGATCTTCTGTTCGACTTCGCACATCAGCGGCACGTACTGGGCCAGACGCGCCAGGTTGCCCAGGCCGGACTCACGCGTCAGCGCAGCGGCGCGGTGTTCGGGCAACCGGTACGTGGAGGCTTCCGCGTCGTAGTCGACCACCCGTCCCGCGGTCAGCCCACCGAGCCATTCCCGGACGTAGCGTTCATCGAGGCCCGACGCCGCGGCGATTTCGGTGCTGGTGGCCGACGGCAGCTTCGCCATCGCGTCGAACAGGCCGGTCTGGTGGCCGATGCTCAACAGCAGGGTCAACCCCGCGCTGTCGATCGCCGCGGTGATCCGCTCGGAGAAATCCTCTGTGGTTTCGGTAATTGCCTGCTGATCGGTGCCATTCGCCATCACGCCCGCCCAGACTACGCCGCCTCTGCCACCCCCTTCCGCGCAAAACTTGACACGTGTAAAGTTCGCCGCCATGGACAACATCAGGGGCAAGACCATCGCGATCACCGGCGCCGCCCGCGGCATCGGTTACGCCACCGCCAAGGCCCTGCTGGCCAAAGGCGCCCGGGTCGTCATCGGTGACCGTGACGTGGCCCTTCAGGAGTCGGCCGTCGTCGAGCTGACCAAGCTCGGCCAGGTCTCCGGCTACCCGCTCGACGTCACGGACCGCGAATCCTTCGCGACGTTCCTGGACAAGGCCCGCACCGACGGCGGCGGCCACATCGACGTGCTGATCAACAACGCCGGTGTCATGCCGGTCGGGCCGTTCCTGGAACAGAGCGAGCAGTCGATCCGGTCCAACATCGAGGTCAACGTCTACGGCGTGCTCACCGGCTGCCAGCTGGCACTGCCGGACATGGTCAAGCGTCGCAGCGGCCACGTCATCAACATCGCCTCGCTGTCCGGCCTGATCCCGCTGCCCGGACAGGTGGTCTACGTCGGCGCGAAGTACGCCGTCGTCGGGCTCACCACCGCGCTGGCCGACGAGATGGCACCGCACGGGGTAGACGTTTCGGTGATCATGCCGCCGTTCACCAACACCGACCTGATCTCGGGCACCAAGTCCGGCGGGGCCATCAAGCCCGTCGAGCCCGAAGACATCGCCGCCGCGATCATCAAAACGCTCAACAAGCCCAAGACGCACGTGTCGGTGCCGCCGCCGCTGCGCTTCACCGCGCAAGCCGCGCAGATGCTGCCGCCCAAGGGCCGCCGCTGGATGAACAAGAAGCTGGGCCTGGACAACGTGTTCCTGGAGTTCGACACCGCCAAGCGCAAGGCCTACGAGGACCGGGCCCAGGCCGCCCAGGGCGTCATCGACTCCGACGGCAAGAGTTAGCCGAAGGTCGGCAGCTCGGCTCCGTGGCGGTAGCCCTCGATCACGTCGAGGGCACCGTCCAGCAGCTCCTCGTGGGTGAACTCGTAGCGCTCGACGCTGCCGACGAACACCACCCGGACGATCTCGCCGTCCTCGGCCGCATCCAGCCACAGCGAGGTCACCGGCAGGCCGTCCTCGACCTGTGCGCCGGACGGCTCGTAGAACCACACCGCGTAGTCGTCGTTGGACTGTTCTTCGTCAAAGGTCCAGCCGCGCGCGGTGATTCGATCGTCGAACTCGGCCAGATCGGCGACGACGGCATCCGGGATGTCAGCCAACTGATCGACCATCTCGTGGGGCACCAGCCGCGTGTCACGAGCGGCCTGCCGCTTGCGGCGGCGGGCCTTCTTGGCGTCGGAGCCCTTGGACACGCCTGGCCCGCCTAGCTCAGCGCCTGGTCGAGATCGGCGATCAGATCCTCGGTGCCCTCCAGGCCGATCGAGATCCGCACGACACCGTCGCCCAGTCCGATCGCGGCGCGACCCTCCGGGCCCATGGCCCGGTGCGTCGTCGTTGCCGGGTGGGTGATCAGCGTCTTGGAGTCACCGAGGTTGTTCGAGATGTCGACGACGCGCAGCTTGTCGAGCACCTCGAAGGCGCGCGCCTTGCCATCATCGGCGTTCAGCTCGAAGGTGACGACGGTGCCGCCACCACGCATCTGCCGCTGCGCCAGGTCGTACTGCGGATGCGACTTGAGGAACGGGTACTTCACCCACCTCACCGACGGATGGCCTTCCAGGAACTCGGCGATCTGCTGCGCCGAGCGGTTCGAATAGTCCACCCGGACGGCAAGCGTCTCAAGGCCTTTCAGCAGCGTCCAGGCGTTGAACGCGCTGATCGCCGGGCCCGTGTGGCGCATGAGCTTCTGCACCGGGCCGTCGATGTACTCCTTGTCGCCGAGGATTGCCCCGCCCAGCACGCGGCCCTGCCCGTCGATGTGCTTGGTGCCCGAATACACCACCACGTCAGCGCCGAGCGGCATGCCCTGCTGGAGCAGCGGCGTGGCGAAGACGTTGTCCAGCACCACCTTTGCGCCGGCGGCGTGGGCCAGTTCGGACACCGCGGCGATGTCGACCAGGGACTGCATCGGGTTGGACGGCGTCTCGAAGAACACCGCGGTCGTCGGCACGGACAGTGCCTCTTCCCACTGCGCGAGGTCCTCGCCGTCGACGAACACCGTCTCCACACCCCAGCGGGGCAGGATCTCGTTGCACACCACGAAGCACGATCCGAAGAGGCTGCGGGCGGCCACGAGGCGGTCACCGGCACCCAACAGGGCACCGAGCGCGGTGAAGACCGCCGCCATGCCGGTGGCGGTCGCGAACGCAGCCGGAGCGTCCTCGATGAGCCGCAGCCGCTCCTCGAACATCGAGATGGTCGGGTTGCCGTAGCGGGAGTAGACGAAGCGGTCGATCTCGCCGGTGAACGCCTTCTCGGCCGCGGATGCGGACTCGTAGACATACCCCGAGGTCAGATACATCGCCTCGGCGGTTTCCTCGAACTCCGAGCGCAACAGACCGCCACGCACGCCGATGGTGGCCTGGCTGACGCCCTCGGGCAGGGCAGCCGGGATCCGGACAGATGGGATGTCAGTCATCGACCCTCAACTCTGCTTCAGCTCTGTTTCCAAGGCAGACCGACGGCTTTCCAACCGGTACCGCCACGGTGGCGAAACTCGTCGAGATTGCCCTCGAATCCGTCGAGGATGTTGTAGGACGGCGCGATGCCTGCCGCAGTGGCGGCCTCGGCCGCGCCGATCGAACGATTGCCGGAGCGACACAGGAAGACCACCGGACGCTCACCCGGCGTCACTCCTGACGCCTTCAGATCGTCGACGAAGGCGTCGTTGTGCCCACCGTCCGTCCGGTTCCATTCCACGTACACCACGTCACGCCCGAGGGTGGACAGATCCGGCACGCCGACGAAGCGCCACTCGGCGTCGGTACGGCAGTCCACCAGCACGGCCTCGGAATTCTCGCTCAGAAGCTTCCAGGCCTCCTCAGGCGTGATGTCACCTGCATAGCTCACGGGCGTGAGTCTCCCATACTCGAGCAGACGCGCCATTGGCCGTCCTCACGCACGAACGCCGTCTCGGTGTTCACCTTGGCGTCGGGGGTGTTGCCGAAGTGGTAGACCACCGTTGCGGTGGCCCGATCACCCTCGACCTGCACCCCGGTCACGTCGTCCACATACCTGGCGCCCTGCTTGGCCACCGAGTCACGCTGCCGGGCAATGAAATCGGCTTCGGTGCCGCGTTGCGCGACGCAGGTGTGATCGGAGAACTCGCCGAAATTCTCCCGCTGCAGGGCGTCGTTCTGGCCGACCGCGGCGAGGCTCACCTTCTGCTCCTCGCTGCGCCCATCGCTGCCGAACGTGTTGAGCAGAACGACAACGATCACCACGAGCACAATGATCGCCAGCGCGCCGAGGAACGGCGCCATCGTCGGCCGGTCCCCCGTTTCCCCGGTCTCCTCAGCCATCACGGCTCACCACAGCTTGCGCAGCGCGGAGCCGACCCGGCGGGCACGGTCACGGGCGATGATCACATCGGGCGCGGTGGCCAGGGCCACGCCGAGCCGCCGCGGAGCGTCGGATTCTCCCGGTCGGCCGAACAACCGCACATCGCTTTCCGACGTGGCCAGCGCTTCGGCCAACACACCGCTGATGTCGCCCGACAGGTCACCGGCGTCGGCTCCGCCGTAGCTGACCTCGGCGGCTGCCGGGGAGATCATGATGGTGTCGACCGCCAGGCCAAGGATCGCCCTGGCGTGCAGCTCGAACTCTGACAGGCGCTGCGACCGCAGCGTCACCAGCCCGCTGTCGTGCGGCCGGATCCGGACATCGGAGAAGTACACGTCGTCGCCCTGCACCAGCAGCTCGACCCCGAACACGCCACGACCGCCCAGCGAGTTGACAATCCGGGCGGAGATGGACTTCGCGGCATCCAGCGCAGCCGGTGTCAGGGGCTGAGGCTGCCAGGACTCCAGCACATCCGTACCGACCTGACGGTGCCCGATCGGCTCGCAGAACTGCACGCCGGGACCGGACGGCCCGGCGGTGCGCACGGTCAGCATCGTGATCTCGTAATCGACCTCGACGACAGACTCGGCCAGCACGCGGTTCTGGGCGATGTGTCCGGCGGTGGTCGCCCGCTGCCAGGCCGGTTCGACGTCGTCGGACCGCAGCATCACCGACTCCCCGTCGCGCTGTGCGCCCACCACCGGCTTGACCACCAGCGGGAAGCCGGCATGCTCGGCCACCGCGGTCAGCTCGTCGACCGACCCGGCGAACCAGAAGGGCACCGTGGGCAGGCCCAGCTCGTCCGACGCCAGCCGGCGCAGGCCTTCGCGGTCCTGACTGAGCCGGATGCTGCGCGGGGCGGGCAGAACCTCGATGCCGCCCCGTTCGGCCACGGCGACGAGCGCGTCGGCGGCGATGACGCCGGACTCGGCCACCACGTAGCGCGGCTGCTCCCGCTCGATCAGCGCAGCGAGTTCCTCGGCGTCATTCATCTTGATCACCGCAGAACGGTCCGCGACGCCGTGTGCAGGGGCGTAGTAGCGGTCCGCGGCGACCACGACGCCGCCCAGCCGCTGGAACGCCAGCGCGAGCTCCCGGCTCAACTCACCCGAACCCAGCAGCAGCACCGTCGCCGCGGGATCGGTGGGCTTGGGAGACTCGGTGGGCGTGGGGGACGGAGCCTCTTCGGCACCGTCGACCTGATCATCGGTCAGGTCATCAGTCTGCGCGTCCTCAATCGATTCACTCATCGCACGTACCAGCCTGCCAGATCGTCACCCAACCCGATGGTCGATATAGCACCAACGCCAACTCTCGCCAGGTTCCGCAGAACGCATCACCGGATGACCGCTTTGCTGAAAGTGCTTGGTGGCATGCTGATGCGGGCTTGAGTCGCAGCAACCGACGTGACCGCACGTCACACACATCCGCAGATGTGCCCAGTTGTTCTCGCCGTCTTCCTCGCATTCCTGGCACTGTCCGGGAGTCAACGGTTGCGGCTCTGGGACCTCGGCTTCGAGATGTGCACAGGTACGAGGCGTCGGACTGGACTCACGCCGACGTGATCTCCTCAACATGTTGATCAAGGATAGGCACGGCACACGAAGGAGGAACGACAACGTGGGTGCCTCACTCCTGGCGGCCCTGGTGGCCGCAATCCTGCTGGCCGCCGTCGCCCGCCGGTTCGACGTCTCGGCGCCGTTGGCGCTGGTGGTGGCCGGACTTGCCGGCAGCGCACTGCCCGGCTTCGGCGATGTCCAACTGGATCCCGAACTGGTGCTCTTCGTGATCCTGCCGCCACTGCTGTGGTCGGCGGGCCTGGAGAGCAGCTACGTGGCGCTGCGCCGCAACATCAGGCCGATCGGGCTGCTCGCCGTCGGGCTACCGCTCGCCACGACGTTTGCCGTCGGGATCGTCGCGTTTCACACCGTGCCAGAACTCACCATCGCCGCGGCCCTCACCCTCGGCGCCATCGTGGCCCCGCCCGATGCGGTGTCGGCCACCGCCGTCGGCCGCCGGCTCGGTCTGCCGCGGCGCACGATGACCCTGCTCGGTGGCGAGAGCCTGCTCAACGACGCCACCGCGCTGACCGCCTACAAGGTGGCGCTCGGGGCCGCCATCGGCACCGCCGCCAGCTGGGGCGACGGCCTGGCCACCTTCGGGTTGGCCGCGGTCGGCGGCGTCGTGGTCGGCGGTGTGATCGGCATGGTGGTGCACTTCATCCGCACCCGCCTCGACGATCCACTGGTCGAGAGCGCCATCGGCCTGGTGGCGCCGTTCTTCACCTACCTGCTGGCCGAGGAGATCCACGGCTCCGGCGTGATCGCCGTCGTGGTGGCCGCGTTGATCCTGGGCCAGCGCGAGACGCAGGCCGGTTACGCCACCCGACTGCAGGACAAGGCGGTGTGGAAGGCGCTGCAGCTGATCCTCGAATCGTTCGCCTTCCTGCTGATCGGCCTGCAGCTGCCGAAGGTCATCAGCGAGCTTGCCGGCATCTCGGCGGCCACCCTGGCCATCTCGTCGGCTGCCGTGCTGACCACGGTGATCGGGGTGCGCATCGTATGGGTGTACGCCTCGACGTATCTGCCCCGTTTGTTCTCCAAACGGCTCTGCGCCGAAGAACCCGCACCGTCGCGCGGACATTTGTTCGTCGTCGCCTGGGCGGGCATGCGAGGAGTGGTGTCGCTGGCCGCGGCATTCGGAGTTCCGGCCACCACGCTGGCCGGCGATCCGTTCCCCGGCCGTCCACAGCTGGTGTTCCTCACCTTCGTGGTCGTGGTCGGCACGCTGCTGCTGCACGGCCTGACGTTGCCCTGGTTCATCCGGGTGCTCGGGGTCCAGGGCGACGAGGCGCACAGCGACGCCGTCGCCACGGCGGCGGCCCAGGACAAGGCCGCGCGAGCGGCAGCCGAACGGCTCGACACATTGATGTCCGAAGAATCCGCCACCGATGTGCCCGAACGTGCCGCCGACGTGCTGCGGGCATGGAACACTCGGCGCCGTAATGCCGCCTGGGAGCGTCTGGGCCGCGACGACGCCGACATCGGCGAGAGCCCGACATCTGCGTTCCGCCGGCTGCGCCTGGAAATGCTTGCCGCCGAACGGGAAACGTTCATCGCCGAGCGCGATGCCGGGCACATCGACGACGAGGTCCTGCGTACTGTGCTCCATGGGCTCGACTTGGAAGAGGCGACACTGAACCGTGATTAGGCGTCTGGCGTGGCTGGCTGTGTTGGTCGTGATCGTCTCCGGCGCGCTCCTGGGCCTGCTCAGCGGCGGCGACGCCGCCTCGCAGTCACCGGTCGCTGTTCCGGCTGATGCCGAGTCGGCGCGGGCCGACGCGCTGCGGGCCGATTTTCCCGGTGGCGATCAGATTCCGGCGATCCTGGTGGTGACCCGCGCCGACGGCGCCGAACTCACCATGGGCGACGTCGACGCGACCGCCGATGCGCGCCAACGGATGACCGATGCACCCGGCCCGCCGTTGACGGTCTCCGACGACGGCAAGGCCGCGGTGGTCACTGTGCCGCTGCAGGCCGACCTGTCCGGCTTCGGGCTGAACGACGCCGTCAAGGATTTGCGCACCACCGCGAACGACGGCCTGCCGGCCGACCTTCGGGCGCAGATCACCGGCGGCCCGGCGTTCGGCGCCGACATCGCCAATTCATTTGCCGGAGCGAACATCACACTGCTCGCAGTGACCGCTGCCGTGGTGGCTCTGCTGTTGATCGTCACCTACCGCTCCCCGGTTCTGTGGCTGGTGCCACTGTTGGTCATCGCCTTCGCCGACCGGGTAGGCGCCGTCGTCGGCACCGCGGTGTCCTCCGGACTCGGGCTGAGCCCGGACGGTTCCACCTCGGGAATCACCAGCGTGCTGGTGTTCGGTGCGGGCACCAACTATGCGCTGCTGTTGATTTCGCGCTATCGCGAGGAACTGGGGCGGTGCGAGCAGCATCGCGAAGCCCTGGTGACAGCGGTCCGGGCCGCCGCCCCGGCGATCGTGGCCAGTAACGCGACCGTGATCCTGGCCCTGCTGACCCTGCTGTTCGCCTCGGCGCCCAGCAACCGCAGCCTCGGCGTGCAGGCCGCGTCGGGTCTGGTGGTTGCCGCGATCTTCGTCCTGGTCGTGCTGCCACCGCTGCTGGCCCTGTGCGGCAAACGACTGTTCTGGCCGTTCATTCCCCAGGTCGGCGCCACACCGCTGACCGAAACCGGTATCTGGCACCGGATTGCGGACTCGGTGGCCCGCAAGCCCGCCCGCGTGGCTCTGGTCTCGCTGGCCGGCCTCGCCGTCCTGTGCACCGCCCTGTTGTCCACCCCGATCGGGCTGACGCAAACCGAGCAGTTCCGGGTACAGGCCGAATCGGTGACCGGCTATCAGACACTGGCCGCGCATTTCCCGAGCGGCCTGACCGACCCCACCCGCGTCATCGCCTCCACCGCCAAGGGCGGTGCGGTGCAGCGGGCGATCACCGATACTCCCGGCGTCGTATCCGCCTCACCTGCCGGTCAGTCACCCACGGGTCTGAGCCAGTGGTCGGTGGTACTCAAGGGCGAACCCGCCTCCGATGAGGCCTTCGAAACCATTGATGCCCTTCGTGATTCGGTACACGCGGCGGACCCCAGTGCGCTCGTGGGCGGGTCCGATGCCCAGGCCAGGGACACCGCCGCGGCCGCCCAGCGCGACCGGCTCGTGGTGATCCCGGCGATCCTCGCGGTGGTGCTGGCGGTGCTCTACCTCCTGTTGCGGTCCGTGTTCGCGCCGCTGGTGCTTGTCGGGGTGACGGTGGTCAGTGCACTCGCCGCGCTCGGACTTGGCGGCTGGGCCAGCGTCCACCTGTTCGGATTCCCCGCGCTGGACAACAGCACCCCGCTGTTCGCCTTCCTGTTCCTGGTGGCCCTCGGCGTGGACTACACGATCTTCCTGGTGACCCGGGCCCGTGAGGAGACCCCCGAGTTCGGAACACGACTGGGCATCGTGCGGGCCGTGTCGGCCACCGGTGCAGTCATCACCAGTGCCGGCGTGGTGCTGGCGGCAGTGTTCTGCGTGCTGGGCGTGCTGCCGCTGATCGTGCTGACGCAGCTGGGCATCATCGTCGGGCTCGGCATCCTGCTGGACACCTTCGTCGTCCGCACCGTGATCATCCCCGCGCTGTTCACCTTGATCGGTCCCCGCATCTGGTGGCCGGGCCTGCACGCCGAGCGCTAACTTGGCAGATGTGCAGGAGCTGCGAGTCCCGACGAAACTCGGCCGTCTCCGCGTCCAGGTCCGCGGCGAGGGCGACGCGGTCCTGTTCTGGTCCAGCCTGCTGATGACCGGCGACATGTGGGCCGGCCAGGTGCGGGAGTTCGAACCCGACCACCGGGTCATCGTCGTCGACCCACCCGGCCACGGCGGCAGCGAAAAGCTGACGGCCCCTTTCAGTTTCACAGACTGCGCAGCTACCGTCGCCGACATCCTCGACGGTGTCGGCGTCGAGCGCACCCACTTCGTCGGCAACTCCTGGGGCGGGATGATCGGCGGGACATTTGCGGCGTTGTACCCGAACCGCGTCGGGCGCGCCGTGTTGATGAACTGCACGGGGTCGCCGGCCGGGCGCGGGCAGAAGCTCGAGTACGGCCTGCTGTTGCGGATGGCCAAAGCGCTCAGGGGAATCCGCGGTCCCCTCACCCGCCCCGTCCTCGCGGCGTTCCTGGGCCCGACGACATTTGACACACGTCCCGAGGTGGTCGCCTTCGTGCGGAATGCCTTGCACCACGTCGACGTCGATTCCGCCGCCTGGGCGGTGACGAGCGTGGTGCCGCGCCGACCGGATCAGCGGGATTTGCTCTCGCGCGTGAAGGCACCCGTCCTCGTGGTCGCCGGCGCGGAAGATGCCACATTCCCGATCGAGGAGACCATCGCGATGGCCGACGCCATTCCGGGGGCGGACGTGACGGTGCTCGACGGCGTCGCACACCTGGCCGCACTGGAGAATCCCCGCCTCGTCAACACGTTGATCAGGGATTTCCTGGCGCGCGGGTAGCGTCGTGGCATGACTGGGCCGATCACGCTGCCGCCAGTGCACATGCGGCGCAATGCCTTCGACCCGACGCCAGACCTGCGCGAGATCCGTGAGACCGACGGGGTACGCAAGGTCATCAGTGCGCTCGGCAATCCCGTGTACCTGATCACCCGCCACGAAGACGTCAAGGCGGTGTTGAGTGACCACGAACGGTTCTCCAACAGCAGACCACCCGGTTTCGCCCTGCCCGGGGCGCCCCAGATGTCCGAGGAGGAGCTGGCCAGCGCCCGGGCCGGCAACCTGTTGGGGCTCGACCCACCCGACCACCAGCGGCTGCGCCGCATGCTCACCGCGGAGTTCACCATCCGCCGCATGAAACGTCTCGAACCTCGGATCATCGAGATCGTCGACTCCCGACTCGATGCGATGGCAGCGGCCGGCCCACCCTCGGATCTGGTGGCCGACTTTGCGCTGCCCATCCCGTCGCTGGTGATCTGCGAGCTGCTCGGGGTGCCCTACGAGGACCGCGACGACTTTCAGGAACGCTCCACGCACCAGCTCGACCTGTCCCTGTCCATCGCGGAACGTCTTGCGCTGCAACAGCAGAGCCGTGACTACATGCGTGGCCTCGTCCTGCGAGCCCGCCAGGATCCGGGCGAGGACATCCTCGGCATGCTGGTCCGCGACCATGGTGGCGAGCTGTCCGACGACGAGCTCGTCGGCATCGCCGGGCTGCTGCTCCTCGCCGGGCATGAGACCACGTCGAACATGCTGGGCCTCGGCGTCCTGGCATTGCTGCGCCACCCCGATCAACTCGCTGCCGTGCGCGACGACCCCGATGCCGTCGGCCCCGCCGTCGAGGAACTGCTGCGCTGGCTGTCGATCGTCCAGAACGCCATCCCACGCTTCACGACCACCGAGGTCGAAGTTGCGGGCGTGCGGATACCCGCCGGCGAATTGGTCTTCGCCTCCCTGCCCGCGGGCAACCGGGACCCCGACTTCATCGACACCCCCGACAGGCTCGACATCCGCCGCGGTGCGCCCGGGCATCTGGCCTTCGGCCACGGCGTGCACCACTGCCTTGGTGCTCCGCTGGCCCGCATGGAGATGCGGATCGCCTTCCCGGCCCTGCTGCAACGGTTCCCGGACCTCGCGCTCGCCGAGCCGTTCGAAGACGTCACCTACCGGTCTTTCCACTTCATCTACGGGCTCAAATCGTTGGCGGTAACGTGGTGAGCGCCATGAAAGTAGAAGCAGATCGGGATGCCTGCATCGCATCGGGCAACTGCGTGATGGTCTCCGACGTCGTCTTCGATCAGGACGATGACGGCGTGGTCGAAGTCCTCGTCGATGAGGTGCCCGACGATGAGATCGCGCATGCGCGCGAGGCCGTCAAGCTGTGCCCCGCAAGCGCTTTGAAGCTGACCGGGGACTGACGCCCAGCCACTCAGAAGGGTGGTGGTCCGTATTCTTCGGCGAGCCAGGCTTGGTAGTCGCGTTCGGTCGCGAGGTCGTTGTTGAGTTCGGCGCGTAGGCGTCGTTCTTCGGCGATGCGGTCTTGGCGGTCTTGTTCGCGGGTGCGTGAGCGTTTGGGCACCTTCGCCGCACGGCCGGGGCTGGGCGATGCTTGCGGTGCAGGTTCGCGGAGGTTCAGGTCCCCGGTCGGTTGGCCGAGGGTGGGGAACAGGCCGGCGCCGTGGGGTTCGGTGGCGTAGGTGTGGCCGGTGGGTGTGGTGATTTCTACTGTGCCATCGGGTAATTGACGGTCTGACCAGCCGGGGCAGAACGTTTTGACCAAGTGATGCGCCCGGCAGTAGAGCTTGGTGTTGGAGGGATGCGTCGGCCCGATCGGGTACGGGACGGTGTGATCGATGTCGCAGCGGTCGACGGGGGCGTCACAGCCGGGGAACCGGCATGTCAGGTCCCGCCAGCGGATGAACTCGGAGAGTGCCACTGATGGGCGATACCCCGGCTCGGAACCGTCAGGGGCGATGGACTCGCTGGGTTGGGCGGGCTCAGGCAGCCCCGTCGACTCGCCGGGGTCGGTTGGCGCACTGGATTCGCTGGGCGACGTAGAGGTGTCAGCGGGTACCCGCACCGGCTTGAGCTTGGCGTTACTCGCGAGGTCGCGCACCCGGTCGGCGGGCAGGATCCCGTACCCGGGCAGATATCCCGGATCCTGCGCCGTCCCATCCAGGGTGGCTTGGCCGGCCAGCACGTGAACCACCGCCGCATCAGCGGCCGCGCGCTTCTGGGCCGCCGGGCAGTCCTCACGACCACACCGGCACACCAACTGAGCTTCCAGCCGCGCCAGCGGCCCGACCGCATCAGAACGGCGCCGCTCCCGGCTGCGCGGATCATGCTCACACACCGTGTCGGCCAACGCATCCAACCGTTGATCGAACGCCGCCGCGTCCTCAGCATCGACATTCGCCCAGATCGTGGCCGCACCCGGGCTGCCCGAGTCCACCTGCACGAACCGGTCCTGCGCCAGATCCGGAGGCACCCGCACCCCGTTCGGGTCGTGCTTGGCGATCCAATGATCGATCCGATCCCGCAACTGCCGCTCGGAGAACCGCATCCACCGATGCGCCCGGCCCGCGAGTTCGGCATCCAGTTCGGCCCACACCGACCGGTCCGCGGTCTCGGTGCGGACGATGATCATCGACACCACCCGATAATCAATATCCCCGACGGCGAATCGGGCCGCCACCAGCGGCAGTTTGTCGCGCAGTATCCGGGCGTGATGCACCTGGGTACCCGCCCGACCCCGGGAGATCCGCATCGCCGCCGACACCTCGGCGCACACCTCCGCATACGGGTCGGTGCGCCACAAAATGCTGTCGACCAGTTCTCGTTCGCGCAGGGTGTCCAACGCCCCGATCGCGGCCAACCGGGCCGCGATCGCCATCGACTCCGCCCGCGTGGCAGCACCGACCTTGTCGATCAGCGCTGCATCAGACTCGAACATACGTTCGATTATGCCGCCACCCACCGACACATGAGATGGATCCGAGCAGAACTACCCGGAATGCTCGTGCTCGCCGGGTAGGTCGATCACCCCGGCCCGGACCAGGAACAACAGGCTGACCGCCAGCACCCAGGTCGGGAACGCCAGCGTCAGCCACATGCTCAGATCGCCGGCCACCAGAAGTGTCACCGCGAGAAGATATGTCGCGAACGCCAACGGACGCGGCATCAGGCCGGTCTTCAACCAGATCGTGGCCAGCGAGATCATGAACACCGCAGCCATGCGGATCCCATAGGTCTTGCTCAGCGCCAGCAGCAACATCTGCCCGAAGGTGGCGACCTCGGAATGCGCCGCGGCGTCGACCATCCCAGCCTTGCTGGCGATCAGTGCGGCACCGACAGCCGAGGACACGAACATCATGGCCAGGAACAAGATCCCGCTGCCGAGGAACACGGACGAGAAGAACCGGTCCTCAAACCGGCCGAACCCATCGCGCACCACGCCGATGAACCACAGGAACGCGATGCCCGCGAACGGCATCAGGACCGACGCCACCCGCAGCCGGGTACTCGCTCCGTCGATCCACTGGGAGCCCGGCTCGGCGCCCTCGGGCAGCGCGGTGCGGATCAGTACCAGCGATGCCCCGAACAGCAGGGCGAACAACACTCCCGCGATCGCCGCGGCGCGCGGCGTCGACAAACGGTGCAAAGGTCGTTGATCCACGGCGTCATAGTGACACCCCGAGTCCCGAACTGCGATCACATTCGCCCCCCTACGATGTCCCGGTGTCATTGAGTGGAAAAACCGCATTGGTCACCGGCGCGACGAGCGGTATCGGCTATGCCACTGCAGTACATCTCGCGCAACAGGGTGCGCACGTTCTGGCAAGCGGTCGAGACGGCGACCGCGGAGCGCAGGTGGTGACCGAGATCCGCAATGCCGGCGGCGACGCCGACTTTCTGCCCGCCACACTGACCGACGCCGCCAGCGCCCATGCCTTGGTAGAACAGGCACTGACAGTCACCGGCCAGATCGACATCCTGATCAACAACGCCGCCATCGCGGTCTTCGGGCCCACCGCGGCCATCGCCGAAGACGACTTCGACGACTGCTTCGACCTCAACGTGAAGATCCCGTTCTTCCTCGTCGGAGCAACCGCACCAGCCATGGCCAAGCGCGGAGAAGGCGCGATCGTGAACGTCAGCACCATGGTCTCCATGTTCGGCGCAGCGGGTTCGGCGGTGTACGCGTCGTCAAAGGCCGCGCTGAATCTGCTCACCAAATCATGGGCCGCCGAATACGGGCCCAAGGGTGTCCGGATCAACGCCGTTGCTCCGGGACCGACACTTACCGAAGGCACCACGGCTCAGTACGGCACCGACCGACTGGCTGCCCTCGCTGCACAGGCCCCGGCGCGGCGTGTCGCCGATCCGGCCGAAATCGCAAGGACCATCGGCTTTCTGGTGAGCGAGGACGCCAGCTTCATTCACGGCGCGGTGCTGCCGGCCGACGGCGGCCGCACCGCGATCTAGGTCTAGGGCTGGCCCGGCAGCAATCTGAGCATGAGGCCGTTGGCCTCGGCGAGCAGGTTCTCTTCGGGGTCACGAAGTTCAGCGTTCACAAATGCCTTGCGTCCCTCCGACTCCCGCACCCAACCGCGGGCGGTCAGCACCGTGTCGATGGGGGTCACCTTGCGGTAGTCCACATGGAGGAACGCGGTACGGCTGATCGGCCGGCCCGCCGCGTGGATCACCATGCCGAACACCGAATCGAACAGCAGCGGCAGCACACCGCCGTGCACCGCATAGTTGCCGCCGACGTGGAATCGGCTGAACTCGACCTTCAATTCGACGCCCTCGGGCTCGAACTTCGACACGGTGAACGGCGGCATCAGCAGACTGCCCACCCCAGGCAGGGACGGCACCCGGTTGGCCGGCCCGACACCCTCGGCGGCCTCGTACGGAGCGAGTAGCTTGACCAGCTCTTCAACCCGATCAGCCGCGTCGTCCCAGGTGTCGCTGTCCGGATCGGCCGACACGGCGAGATCCTGCGCTCGGCGCATCGCGGTCAGGAAACGCGCGAAACCCGGTCCCGGATCGGCTGATTCGAATACCGGGAATCCGCCGTGCTGCTCAAAGACCGATGGCCGCTCGTCCGTCACTTGGCAGCCAGGATGTCACGACGCACGATCGTCTGCTCGCGGCCCGGTCCCACACCGATGCACGAAACATGGGCGCCGGCAAGCTCTTCCAGCCGCAGCACATAATCCTGGGCCTTGGCGGGCAGGTCGGAGAACTCGCGGGCGGCGGAGATGTCCTCCCACCAACCGGGCAGCTCCTCGTAGATCGGCTCGGCGCGGTGGATGTCGGACTGCGTCATGGGCATCTCGTTGGTGCGTTTGCCGTCCACCTTGTAGCCGACGCACACCGGAACCGTCTCCAGGCTGGACAGCACGTCAAGCTTGGTCAGGAAGTAGTCGGTGATGCCGTTGACCCGAGTTGCGTACCGCGCGATCACCGCGTCGAACCAGCCACAACGCCGGGCCCGGCCGGTGGTCACACCGACCTCGCCGCCGGTCTTGGCCAGGTACGCGCCGTGCTCGTCGAACAGTTCGGTCGGGAACGGGCCCGATCCGACGCGGGTGGTGTACGCCTTGAGGATTCCCAGGACGGTGGTGATCTGCGTCGGGCCGATCCCGGAACCGACCGCGGCACCGCCGGCGGTCGGGTTCGACGAGGTGACGAACGGGTAGGTGCCGTGGTCGACGTCGAGCAGGGTGCCCTGCGAGCCCTCCAACAGCACGGTCTCGCCCTTTTCCAGCGCCTGGTTCAGCAGCAGCCGAGAATCGGCGATGCGGTGCTTGAAGCCTTCGGCCTGGGTGAGCAGGTTCTCGAGCACCTCGGCCGGCTCGAGCGCCTTGCGGTTGTAGATCTTGACCAACACCTGGTTCTTGAATTCCAGTGCCGCCTCGATCTTTTCGGCCAGCAACTGCTCGTCGAGCACATCGGCGACCCGGATGCCGATGCGGGCGATCTTGTCCTGGTAGCAGGGACCGATGCCGCGGCCGGTGGTGCCGATCTTCTTGCTGCCGGCGTAGCGCTCCACCACCTTGTCGATGGCGACGTGATACGGCATCAGCAGATGCGCGTCGGCCGAGATCAGCAGGCCCGAGGTGTCGACACCTCGCTCTTCCAGCCCCTGGAGCTCGGTGAGCAGCACACCCGGGTCGACCACCACGCCGTTACCGATGACGTTGGTGACCCCTGGCGTCAGGATGCCCGAAGGGATCAGGTGCAGTGCGAAGTTCTCCCCCGTGGGAAGCACGACGGTATGCCCGGCGTTGTTGCCCCCCTGGTAGCGAACCACCCACTGCACGCGGCCACCGAGCAGATCGGTGGCTTTACCTTTGCCCTCGTCGCCCCATTGGGCGCCGATGAGGACGATTGCCGGCATGGCGTAATCTCCCGCCTAATCTTCCGCACTAGTGTGATGCAGCCGGTAGGCCACCTTATCCCAGCTCACGCCAGGAACACATTTGTCTGACCACAAGGAGCAGTTTTGACCACCTCAGACGGGGTCGCGGTGGTCGGTACAGGGCCCGTTCCGCGCCCGCTCCGCAACCTGCCGAGAGTTGATGTCGACGACCTCGGTGCGCACCGCAGACTGGTCGTGACCGGCGGCGACGGCGAGCTGGCCACCGTACTCACCGCGTTGCTGCGCGCCGATCGGCTCGACATCGAGGTCGCTGCGGCCACTGGCAGCTGGTCCGCGCGGCGCGCGCTCCGGGCGTCGGCCCGGCGTGTCCCGCTGATCCGCGACGAGACGGGAACTGTGCTGGTCGGCGCGGCGCAGTGGCACGGACCCGACGGCGCGGCGCTGCAGGGTGAGGCGATCGTCGACGACATCGTGCTGTTCGACGGCGAGGCTCCCGGTGTTCGGGTCGAGCCCACGACGAGCATGCCGGGACTGCGCGCGAGCGTGCTGTCGGACCGTGGCCGCCCGCGCCGCTGGGTTGTCGGCCGCGCCGCACAGCTGGGCACCCCGGGTGCGCAGGTGATCCGGGATGGGGTGGCCGCGCCGCGGACGGTACGACGTTCGACGTTCTATCGGCACACCGAGGGCTGGTTGCGGGTCGGCTGAACTGCGGCCACAGCCGGTAGCGTCGAATCGTGAACATCCGCCCGCTGCATCAGTCGGTACGGCCCAGCCCGGTCTTCTTGGCCGTCGTCGCGATCACCGTCGCGGGCGGGGTGGTGGCCTGGTTCGCCGCCGACACCGTGAAGCCGCTGTCGTACGTGGGCGTGTTCATCCTGGTGATCGCGGGCTGGCTGGTGTCGTTGTGCCTGCACGAGTTCGGCCACGCGTTCACAGCGTGGCGGTTCGGCGATCACGACGTGGCGGTGCGCGGTTACCTGACGCTCAACCCGCTCAAGTACTCCCATCCCCTGCTGTCACTGGGATTGCCGGTGCTGTTCATCGCGCTCGGCGGGATCGGCCTGCCCGGCGGGGCCGTCTACGTCCGCACCTCGTGGATGACGGCCAGGCAGAAGACGCTGGTCAGCCTGGCCGGGCCGGCCGCCAATGTGGTGCTCGCCGTCCTGCTGCTGACCGTCACCGCGGTCTTCTTCGACCCGGCCCACCTGGTGTTCTGGTCCGGGCTGGCCTTCCTGGGATTCCTGCAGGTCACCGCCGTCCTATTGAACCTGTTGCCGGTTCCCGGGCTGGACGGGTACGGCGCCCTGGAACCGCATCTGAGCGCCGACACCCAGCGGGCGCTGGAGCCGGCCAAACAATGGGGCTTCTTCATCCTGCTGATCCTGCTGATCACGCCCACGCTCAACCGGTGGTTCTTCTCGGTGGTCTTCTGGTTCGTCGACCTCTCCGGGGTGCCGGGCCAGCTGGTGTCCATCGGCAGCCAGCTGACCCGCTTCTGGTCCGCCTGGCTCTGACGCGTCGGTTCACCAGTTGAGCTGCGGCGGACAGCTCAGTGCCTTCGAGTTGCGTTGATTTTGCCGCGGGCGCTCAAACCCGTCGGGCCATACCGTGCTCGCATCGAACGTGACCTCAGACAGGTCAACGCCCCTGAGATCCGTCCCAAAAAGATCTGCGCCGTTCAACGTTGCACCCCGCAGCGTCGCCGGCCCGAACGCGGAGTTGTTGAGGTAGGCACCCCGCAGGTCCGCGCCGGTCAAGTCGGCGCCACATAGGTTCGCCTTGGCGAGATGGGCGTTCGACATGTCCGAATCCGTGAAATCTGCGCCAAAAGCATCGATGCCGATCAGCCAAGCTCCGTGCAAGTTCGATTCTCTCAGGCGCGCATTGTTCAGCTTTGCCCCGTCGAATATCGTGCCTGCCAAAGCCGCGCCGTCAAAGCTGCCAAATGAAAAATCGCTACCTTCGACGTTCCAGTTCGATACGTCCAACCCGTCCAGTTCAATCTCACCCCAACACTTAGGCGGGCTCCAGTTGACGGAGATTACATTTCCGCGGTCAGCATAGGCCTTCATATCGACCTGCAATTTTCGGTAATTCTCGTCGTTGAACACTCCGTGCGCGCTAGATCGAGGAACAACCCGTGACGAGCGATACGGAATCGACGCGAGCACATGTATCGCCAACTCCACGTCTTGAGCCATCTGACGTTTGCCATATCCCCACCCGAAGTGCTCGTCCACCTGGTCTTGGCGCATCGGGCAGGCCGGTGGACTCGGAGACCGCTCGTCCACAAACGCATACAACACTGCCCCGACGTCCTGGTCGTATTCATTTTCGGTCGAATCGCGAGCAATACTCCGCAACGCGTAGATACCCCCCAATCGCACACCCAAAGACGACGAATTCAATTGCTCGATCGACTTGCCGAATCGCTCGGCTGTCTGCCCTTGTGCAGTCAGCACGTTCTGCTGGCGATTCTGGTCAATCGTGGTCCGCAGAGTGAGGACCGAAACGATGAGCGTGACGATTATCGACACGGTGGTGAACACGTGGGCCGACAGGCGCCAGAACCGCCATGCCGACCGAGTGACAAACCATTTGACAACTGAGCGACGCGCATTCTCGACGGACATTTATGACGCCCCTTCCATGGCGGATGCCCAGCCGCCATTCCCCCCGGTGAGTGTGTTCGGCAATCCTACGCACCCGGCAGCAGGCCACCCTGAGAGCGCAACTCACCGGGCCACAGCGCGCTGGCGCTGACACTTGCCACATATGCGTACTTCCGCATATATTTCGGGGCATGGGTGCCGGCCACGATCACAGTCACAGCAGCGATACCCGCGTCAGCAGAATGCTCATCGCGGCGGCGATCCTCAGTGCGTTTTTCGTCCTTGAGCTGGTCACCGCGCTGCTGATCAACTCGATCGCACTGCTCGCCGACGCCGGCCACATGCTCACCGACCTGGTCGCCATGTTCATGGGATTGACCGCGGTGTTGCTGGCCAAGCGCGGCAGTACCTCCCCGGCCCGCACCTACGGCTGGCACCGGGCCGAGGTCTTCACCGCCGTCGCCAACGCCGCCCTGCTCCTCGGCGTGGCGGGCTTCATCCTGTACGAGGCCTTCGAACGTCTCGGCAATGCGCCCGACGTCCCCGGCGTGCCGATGATCGTCGTGGCGCTGGCCGGCCTGGCCGCCAACGCCGTCGTGGTGATGATGCTGCGGTCGCACTCCAAGGACAGCCTCGCCGTCAAGGGCGCCTACATGGAGGTGGTGGCCGACACCGTCGGCAGCATCGGTGTGCTGGTCGCCGGCGTCGTCACCGTCACCACCGGCTGGCCCTACGCCGACGTCGTGGTCGCCGTCCTGGTCGCGCTCTGGGTCCTGCCCCGCGCCATCGCGTTGGCCCGGGCAGCACTGCGGATCCTGAGCGAGTCCTCCCCGCAGCACATCGACGTCGAAGAGCTGCGTACCGCGCTGGGCGCGGTCGACGGCGTGACGGGCGTGCACGATCTGCACGTGTGGACGCTGGTCCCCGGCAAGGACATGGTCACCGCGCACCTGACCAGCAACGCCGACACCGCCCGGGTGCTCGACGACGCCCGCGCGGTACTCAATGCCCGAGGGCTGGCCCACGCCACTGTGCAGGTGGAGCCGCCCGAATCAGCGGACGACTGCTCCTGCGAGGCGAAGGACTGAGGCTCAGGCCAGGCCGAGTTCGGCCCGCGCCGACGGATCGCAGTCGTCGAGCAGATCGAGGCACCGCTGGAACTCGTCGGTCTCACCGATGTCATCGGCGGCCCGGGCCAGCGAGGCCACACACCGCAGGAACCCTTGATTCGGCTCATGGGCGAACGGCACCGGGCCGAAACCCTTCCAGCCGTTGCGGCGCAGCTGATCCAGCCCACGGTGATAACCGGTGCGGGCGTACGCATACGCCGTGACGGCCTTGTCGTCGGCGAGAGCCTGCTCGGCCAGCACCGCCCACGCGATCGACGCCGACGGGTGGGCGGCGGCCACCACGGCAGCCTTTTCACCCGCAGCCAATTCGTCCTCGGCCTCGGGGTCCCCGGGAAGGAGGACCGGATCCGGCCCCAACAAATCACCCATCCGTGTCATGGGCCTATTGTGCACCGACCGATAAGCTCCACCGGTAGCGACGTACGGGAGGACCGCAGCAGGGATGTCGAACCCAACGGGACCTGGCGAAGACCGCACCGACCAGAGCGACACACCGACCGAGAAGGTCGAGTTACCTTCCACGGCCGAGTTGTCCGCCCTGTCCGAGCCGGCCACCGAGATCTTCAGCTCGGCCGACGAAGTCACCGGGGAGGTACACCTCGGCGAGGAACGACGCTTCACCGCGCCGTCCGGCTTCGACAGTTCCACTCAGAAGATCGACACCCCGCCCGACCCGGAGACCGAGGTGTTCGCCCCGGCCGATGGTGACACCGTCGCCGCCGAGGTGCCGAAAGGTGCTGCCCCGAAAGTCATCCCGCCGCGCGAAGAGCAGGAGCAGGCCCCGCAGACCACCACCCGCCGCAGCTGGGGATGGGTGGTGGCGGTCGTCCTGGTGATCGCGGCCCTGGTGGCGATCGCGGTGCTCGGCACCGTCCTGCTGACCCGCAAATCGTCGTCGGCGGCCTCCCAGGAAGACGACGTCCGCACCACCATCCAGGACTTCGACTCGGCCATCCAGCGGGGCGATCTGGCCGCCCTGCGATCGATGACCTGCGGCACCACCAGCGACAACTACGTCAAATACGACCAGAAGGCCTGGGACGAAACCCACGCCCGGGTGGCGGCCGCCAAGCAGTACCCCGTCGTGGCCAGCATCGACCAGGTGGTCGTCAACGGCGACCACGCCGAGGCCAACGTCACGAGCTTCATGGCGTTTGCCCCGCAAACCCGATCCACCCGCAGCTTCGACCTCCAGTTCCGCGACAATCAGTGGAAGATCTGCCAGGCGCCTACCGGTTAACCTGGTCCGGTGACCCTGCGCGGACCCAAGCTCTGGTTGACCCTGTGCGCGTTCGGCGCGGTCATCGTGGTCAGCCTGGCCACCCTGCTGGTCCGCCATCCCGGCGCGATCGACCTACTGCCGGGCAAACCCGTCGCCTTTCCCCAGATCGACCGCGCCGCACTCGATCCGGGTCAGGCACGCATCGTCGACGTGCTGCAGGCGCAGTACGACGCCCAACCGGGCGGCAGCCACTTCTCCGAAGGCGTCGAGGAGCCGTGGTGCGCGGACTTCGTCAGCTGGGTGCTCAACGAGGCGGGCCGGCCGCTGTCCAACCCCAACTCGGGGGAGTTGGCGGATCCCGGGCGTGTACACGCTGCAGGAGTACTTCCAGGCCGCAGGCCGGTTCGCTGAACCGCACGGATACCGACCACAGACCGGCGACGTGGTCATGTACGCCGACGGCAGCCCGCTCGGGTTGCACACCAATTTCGTTGTGACCGTGGACGACAACGCGATCACCACGGTCGGCGGCAACGAGGAGGGCGGTATTCGCGTACACACCCTCGATGACGCCGAGATCGCGGGGATCCTCGGATACGGCCGACCCGCCGCCTGAGCCGCCTAGCCCGCGGTGACGCTGCGCCCGGCGCTGTGCAGGTCGTTGCAGGCCTCGATGACCCGCTCGCTCATCGACGCCTCGGCCTTCTTCAGGTAGCTGCGCGGGTCGTAGACCTTCTTGTTCCCCACCTCGCCGTCGATCTTGAGCACCCCGTCGTAGTTGGTGAACATGTGCGCGGCGAGCGGACGGGTGAAGGCGTACTGCGTGTCGGTGTCGACGTTCATCTTCACCACGCCGTACTTGAGGGAATCCTCGATCTCGGACTTCAACGAACCCGACCCGCCGTGGAAGACGAAGTCGAAAGGCTTTGCGTCACCTGACAATCCGAGCTTGGCGGCAGCCACCCGCTGACCCTCGGCCAGCACCTCGGGCTTGAGCACCACGTTGCCGGGCTTGTAGACGCCGTGCACGTTGCCGAACGTGGCCGCCAACAGGTAGGCACCCTGCTCGCCTGCGCCCAACGCGTCGATGGTCTTCTCGAAGTCCTCCGATGAGGTGTAGAGCTTCTCGTTGATCTCGGCCTCGACACCGTCCTCCTCGCCGCCGACCACACCGATCTCGACCTCGAGGACGATCTTGGCCGCCACTGCGAGCTTCAGCAGCTCCTGCGCGATGGTCAGGTTCTCGTCGATGGGGACGGCCGAGCCGTCCCACATGTGCGACTGGAACAACGGATTGCGGCCCGCGGCGACCCGCTCGGCGGAGATGGCCAGGAGCGGCCGCACATAGGTGTCCAGCTTGTCCTTCGGACAGTGGTCGGTGTGCAGGGCGACGGTGATCGGGTACTTCTCGGCGATCACATGGGCGAACTCGGCCAGGGCGACGGCCCCGGTCACCATGTCCTTGACGCCGAGCCCCGAAGCGAACTCCGCCCCGCCGGTCGAGAACTGGATGATGCCGTCACTGCCCGCATCGGCGAAACCCTTGATGGCGGCGTTGATCGTCTCCGACGACGTGCAGTTGATGGCCGGAAAGGCGAAGGAATGCTCCTTGGCCCGGCCCAACATCTCGGCATAGACCTCAGGCGTAGCGATCGGCATGGCTTGTCCTTCCATTGGACGCGGATTATCGCAGGTGAAGACCGGTGGTGGGGCCCAGGTACCCTAGGGAGTCGTGATCGACATCGCCCTCCCTGAGGCTACGACCAATCTGGCGCTCATGCCGGATTTCATGGATCCGCTGCACCTCATCGGATCCTTCGGCACCTGGGCCCTGGTGGGCATCCTCGTTGTCGTCTTCGTCGAGTCCGGGGTGCTGTTCCCGGTCCTTCCCGGCGACTCGTTGTTGTTCGTCGCGGGCATGCTCGCCGCGGGCACCGCGGCCCAGGGAACGGCAGTTGACGCCAACTTCGCACTATGGCAGCTACTGGTGTTCATCCCGCTGGCGGCCATCCTCGGCGGCCAGGCCGGCTACCTCATCGGCCGGTTCATCGGCGTCGAGATGTTCAAGCCCGACGCCCGGGTCCTCAAGCAGAAGTACCTCGACGAGGCCCACGCGTTCTTCGAGCAGCGCGGCCCGTTCGCGATCGTCATCGCCCGGTTCGTGCCGATCGTGCGCACCCTGGCACCGATCGTCGCCGGCGCCGCCAAGATGCGTTATTCGGTGTTCACCACGTTCAACGTGCTGGGCGCGATCGTGTGGGGTGTCGGCCTCGTCATGCTCGGCTACTGGCTGGGCCAGTTCGAGATCATCCAGAAGCTGCTCGAGCCGATCTTCATCCTGATCGTCGTTGCCTCGGTGGCGCCGATGTTCTACGAGTGGTTCAAGCGCCGCCGCGCCGCCAAGAAGGGCACCGAGCAGGTTCAGCCGAACCGCTAACCTAAGCCCAACGCGGCGGCCAGTTCACGCAGGGCCGGACGCGGATCGGCCGTCGGGTTCTCCCCCAGCGCCTGAACGACGACGTGGTCGGCGCCGGCATCCAGGTGGGCGGTGATCACCACCGCCGCCTGATCGGCCGAACCCATGCCGACGAGTCCGCGCGCCAGCCGGTCCGAGCCGCCCCGCACCAGGTCGGATTCGTCGAAACCCTGCCGCAGCCACGAGTTTCGGTAGTTGGGCAGCCCGCTGTAGACCTCAAGGTGCTTGTGCGCCCGAGCCAGCTGGTCGGCGTCGTCACCACCGATCGCGACCGCCTGCTCGGACACCACCCAGCGGTCGGGGCCGAGGAGTTCGCGCGTCGTCGCGGTGTGCTCGGGCGTGACCAGGTAGGGGTGTGCACCGTCGGCGTGGGTGCCGGACAACTCGATCATCTTCGGGCCGAGTGCGGCCAGCAGCCGGGGCGGGCGCCCGACCCCCGGTTCGATCTGCTCGGGCACCGCGGCCATCCGCTCCAGGTAGGTGCGCATCGTGGCGAGGGGCTTGGCGTAGGTGCCACCCAGTCCGTGCTCGACGAGCGGTCCGTGGCTGACGCCGAGGCCGAGCACGAACCGGCCCGGGTAGAGCGCCGTGAGTGTGCGTGCCCCCGACTCTGCCGCCGACGGCACCCGGACGTGGATGTTGGCGATACCGGTGCCCACCACGAGTTGTTCGGTGGCGGCCAGGAACGCCGCCGACTGGGTGAGAGCCTCCTTGCCGACCACCTCCGGAAGGAACAACGAACCGAAGCCGAGAGCTTCGATGTCCCGTGCAACCTGCTGTGCGTCCGGCATCGACCAGGTGTCGCTGGCCCACCACACACCGATCCGGCTCGGGAAATCGATCTTGGCTCGTGTCACTGACCACTCCTCAATTCACTCGGTTCGTTGTGTTCGTGATGAATACGGCCACCAGTGTCCGCCAGTGGTGTGCCGGTGCCGCCCCAGCGCTGGGCGATGATCTCGGCCGCGATCGATACCGCGGTCTCTTCGGGCGTCCTGGCGCCCAGATCCAGGCCGATCGGACTCGACAGCTTCGCGAGCTCTTGGTCGGTCAGACCGACTTCGCGCAGCCGGGCCATCCGGTCGTCGTGGGTGCGCCGCGAGCCCATCGCACCGATGTAGCCGATCTCGGGCAGCCGCAGCGCCACTTCGAGCAGCGGAACGTCGAACTTCGGGTCGTGCGTGAGCAGGCAGATGACCGTGCGGCCGTCGATCGCGCCGGCGGCGGCCTGCGCGGCCAGATACCGGTTGGGCCAGTCGACGACGACCTCGTCTGCGGTCGGGAAGCGGGCCGCTGTGGCGAAGACGGGGCGCGCGTCGCACACCGTGACGTGGTAGCCCAGCAGTGACCCCTGGCGGGCGACGGCCGCCGCGAAGTCGATGGCACCGAAAACCAGCATTCTCGGCGGTGGTGCGAAGCTCGCGACGAACACCTCCATGCCCTCGCCGCGGCGCTCACCGTCGGGGCCGAACGTCAGCACCGTGCTGCGGCCGGTGTCGAGCAGACCGCGCGCATCATCGGTGATCGCGCTGTCCGCGCGGGTCGAGCCGAGTGTGCCGGTGACCTCGCCGGTGCGGATGACCAGCCGGCGGCCCAGCCATGCCGGATCGGGATGTGCGATGACCGTCGCGGTCGCGACAGGTCGATGGGCCTCGATGTCGTCGACCAGAGCTTCCAGTTCTGGGAACGTTCGCTTGGACACCGGCTCGACGAACACATCGAGGATGCCGCCGCAGGTCAGGCCCACGGCAAAGGCGTCGTCGTCGCTGACTCCGTAACGCTGCAGCACCGGGACGCCCTCGGCGACGACCTCACCGGCGAGTTCGTACACCGAGCCCTCGACGCAGCCGCCGGATACCGAACCGGTCACCGTGCCGTCGGGGGCCACCACCATCGACGCCCCGGCAGGCCGCGGTGCGGAACGGAACGTGCGGACCACCGTCGCGAGGCCCACGGTGCCACCGGCACGCCAGACCGACAGTGCATCGGCGAGCACGTCTCTCACGATGACCAACGTAGCCCGGGCTGGGCACATGCTCAGTTTCGGGTCGCTCGTCCCGATCGCAAGTCAGCTACCGACCGCGTGCAGATGGCGTTCGTGCACGTCGAGCCCATAGATCGCGGCACGGGTCGCCGCACTGTGGTCGCCTCGCTGGATCGCCTGAAACAGATCGTTGTGGAAATCCCGGTGCGCATCCTCCGGAACGCCCATGCAGAACGCGCCGTGAGCCGGGTCCCGCATGGCATTTTCGAAAGAGCTGTAGAAATCGAGCAGCAGCGTGTTGTGCGACGCGCGGGCCACACCGAAGTGGAAGGCGACGTCGTGGTCGATGAACGCGTCCAGGTCAGCCCTGGCCTTCGCGGACCGACGTCCCTGGAGGGCGACGCGCAGCGCATCGATATCGGCCGCCGAGCGGTTCGTCGCAGCTTCACGCGCGGCGAGCACTTCGAGCGTATGGCGCACCAACTGGACCTCGTCGCGATCGGCAGTGTCGACCACCCGCTGCAGCGCGACTGTCGTCTCGTCCTCGGCGACCACGTAGGTGCCGTCCCCCTGTCGGGATTCGAGTAAGCCGAGCTGGACGAGCGACCGCACCGCCTCGCGGATCGATGGGCGGCTCACCCCCAGTGCCTCAACAAGTTTCGCCTCGGTGGGGATCTTGGTCCCGACCGGCCAACTGCCCTTGCGAATCTCGTCGCGCAATCTGTCGACGACGACGTCGACTAGGGAGGTCCGTGCGACCCGTTCCATCTACAACTCACCTACTTCACTGTGCGCACACCTCTTGTCTGACAAATTGCCCGATGGCGCGCAGATCTCGATGAGCGAGACTACTCGGACAGGGTGTGCGCTGCTTCCATCAACATCCACCCTGAAACCTGAACTGACAGATCACGTTCCGGGATCGACGATGCGTTCACCGCGCCGTCGACGAACTGCGCTTCCTGACCTTCGGCCCCGGGCACCTCAGCGGTGCGATCCCAGAACGGTCCGAACAACGGCAGCCCATCGACGGTCTGGCGATTGTCCCATGCCGCCTGTGCGGACTTGAGCACGAGCGACCGGGCCGTATCGCGCGCGGCCTGATCTTGTGCGTCGTCCCCGGGCAACATGGTGGCCACAAGCGCCAGATACCGCGCCAGGATGCTGTTGAACAAGCCACCGTCACCCCCGCCGGCTCCCTTGATCACACCGTCTGTGGCCATTTCCTTGTCCACCGCGGTCACCAGACGCCGGACCCGTTCGGCGTGCCGGGTGTCGCCGGTCCGCACCGCGAGTTCGACCTCCAGGCCGAGCACCACGCCCTGGCAGTAGGTGTACTGCGCACGCACCATCGAACCGGCCTTGATGCCGTCGAACACCAGATGGGTCTCCGGATCGATCAGGGTGTCGTCGATCCAGTCCGCCATCTGCTGGGCCCGGCGCAGTCGATCGTCATAACGGGCGAGGAAGATCCCCGCCGGACCATTGGCCGGGGCATTGAAGAACTGGTCCTGCTTGCGCCACGGGATGCCGCCGCCGTCCTCGGGCACCCACGCATCCACAAACTGCGCGCACAACTTCCTGAGAGCATGGGCTTTTTCCACCCCGACCAGGCGACCGGCCCGCTCGAGAGCCAATGCCAGCCAGGCCATGTCGTCGTAGTAACTGTTGGTCCAGGACAGATTGTTGCGCATCCAGTGGCCCCGGATCTGCCGCTCGATACGGGTTTTCCGCTCCGGCTGCGGATCACGCACCTGCGCGTCGACCAGGGTGTCCAGCAGATGCGCCTGCCACCAGTAATGCCAGGTTCCGAACTTTCGGTACTTCTTGGTCGCCGGCCAGGCCACCACTCCGAGTTGGGTACCCGGCAGACCCCAGAGCTTCGTCAGGTGTCGCTGGGTGATCGCAGCTTCGGCGCTGGCCGCACGGTTAGCCCATAGCTGATCCATGTTGACGATCCTGCCTTACCAGGCGTTCGAATTGTCGGCATGTCGAGCAGTTTCCGGGCCTGCGTCAGGTCAGGACGGATGGTCCGCCGGGCGCACCACCCGGCCATCGTGCAGGACCAGCAGCCGCTCGGGATGGCCGGCCACCGCCTCGGCCGGGTTTGCCGCGGCGATCACCACCAGGTCAGCTCGGTTGCCGGGTTGTACGCCGTAATCGGCGAGCCCGAGCGCGCCGGCTGCCGACCCGGTGACCAGTGACGCCGCATACCCGAGTTCATCGTCGGTCATCAGGCCGCCTTCGAGGCCGATGATCGTGGCGCGTTCGAGCATGTCGCCCGTGCCGTACGACCACCAGGCGTCGCGGATGTTGTCCGACCCGGCGAACACCAGCACGCCGTGTTCACGCAGCCGTAGGACCGGCGGCATGGTCCCGGCCGGTCCGTTGGTCATCAGCGACACCCCGGCGCCGGCCAGTGCCGTCGCGGTCCGGTCGACCGAGGCCTCGTCGACCTGACCCAGGCAATACGCGTGACTGACCGTCACTTTGCCCGCGAGCCCAAGGGTTTTCGTCCGCTCGGCGATCGCGTGGAGTTGCCGGGTGCCGAGCTCGCCGCCATCGTGGAGGTGGATGTCGATACCTGCCCCGTGCCGTTCGGCCAAACCGAACACCACGTCGAGCTGGCCGTCGACATCGCCGTCGAACCCGGCGGGATCGAGCCCGCCGATCAGATCGGCCCCCTCGGACAAGGCCGCGTCGAGCAGGTCGGGCACGCCGGGGGCGGTGACGACACCGCTCTGCGGGAACGCCACCAGTTGGATACTCAGCTTGTCGCGCAACGATTCACGGACTTCGAGCAGCTGATGCAGCCCGTCGAGCTTCAGATCGGGGTCGATGTCGACGTGCGATCTGACATGCCCCGTGCCCAGGGACACCATGTGCTCGGCCAACGCTGTCGCACGCACCGTGACGGGTACCCCGATCCGGGCGCGCAGCTCACGTTCGTGCGCAATGCGTTCCCGCAACGACCCTGATGCGACGTGCGGCTGCCATGGAGCGCCCCAGAACGTCTTGTCCAAATGGCAGTGGCCGTCGACGAATGCGGGCAGCAGCAAGGCACCGCCGCAGTCGACGTCGTGCCGGCCCGGTCGCGCCGGCGTCGAATCGGGTTGTACATGATCGACGATCGCCTCGATTCGTCCCTCTCGCAGCGTGACATCGACACGACGGCCGTCAGGCAGTGTGACGTCGACGAGCGCGTCGAGCGCCGGGCCGGTCATGACGGCTCCGAAGTGAGCGATTGCGGGTTCGCGAAAATGCCTCGGTTCCACGGCAATCTGGCGCCGAGCAGACCGCCGACACTGAATCGGCCGGCGCCGGTGACGATCAGCAGCAGCATCAGGGCCGCCAGGGCCAGCACCAGCTCGAACCCACCCTTGGAGACGAACAGCCCGTGGCCAGTGTGTGCGAAGCCCTGTTGGGTCGCGGCGATCCCGTTGGTGACGAACTTCTGCCACCCGTGGGCCACGAAGATGACACCGAGCCCCACGCGGGCCAACAAGATCAGTACATTGCGGACGGTCATTCTGAAAGTGCTCCGTTTCTTGGGTTTTCATCGCGAGCGCAGGATGGCGGCGACCTGAAGCTGGCCGAGCCGCTCGGCTTTGTCAAGCGCAGTGCGGCCCGAGCCGTCGCGAATCGACTGATCGGCGCCGGCGTCCAGCAGCGCACGGACCACCTGCTGGTACTTGACGGATCCGTCGCCGTACACGATCGCCTCGTGCATGGCTGTCCATTGCGGTTTGTTGACATGGTTCACGTCGACGCCGGCTGCGATCAATCGCCGCACCGTGCTCACATGGCCGTGTTCACTCGCGGGAATCAGGGCAGTCCCGCCGTAGCGGTTGACGCTGCGCACGTCGGCGCCGTGAGACAACGTCAGTTCGAGGATGTCGTCGAGGCCCTCGGCGCCGGCGTACAGATACGCCGAATCCTGCAGATCGTCTTTCGCGTTGACGTCGGCTCCGGCCTCGATCAGTGCCCGCGCGGCATTGGTGGCGCCGTTCTTGGTGGCCGCGACGAGCGGGGTGCGTCCGCGTTGGTCGCGCGCCTCGGGGTCGGCACCGCGCCCGATCAGCTCGCGTACCCGCGCTGCGTTGTTGTTCGTTGCCGCAGTGAGCAGGTCGCTGCCGGGCACGGGCGCCACCGTGGTGGCGACGGTCGCGATGTCAGGAGTGGCGCAGGAGTATCGGGCATGGTTCCAACCTGCCTCGTTGGAACCATAGTGTCCAAGACGCATTTCTCATCGCGGCAATAGACACCGCCTATACATTTGGCCGATGGAGTTGCGTCACCTCCGGTACCTGCTCGCCGTCGCCGACCACGGCAACTTCACCCGCGCCGCCGAGGCCCTGCATGTGTCGCAACCCACCTTGTCGCAGCAGATCAAGCAGCTCGAACGGGAAGTGGGAGTCCCCCTGCTCGACCGCTCGGGGCGCACCGTCCGGCTCACCGATGCCGGCGAGGCGTACGCCCTGCACGGACGACTGGCCCTGCAGGATCTGGACGCCGCCGAGCGGGCGGTCCATGACGTACACGACCTGAGCCGCGGCCACCTGCGGATCGCGATGACACCGACGATCACCGCGTATCTCATCGGTCCGCTGGTGCGCCAGTTCCACGCCGAGCACCCCGGTGTCACGCTCACGGTCATCGAGACCACTCAGGATCTGATCGAAGCCGACCTACTCGCCGACCGTATCGACCTGGGCATCGCCTTCGCCGGCCACCACGCTGCGGGGGTAGCCGCATCGGCGCTCTTCACCGAGACCCTCAGCCTGGTCGTGGGTGCCGCTCATCCCCTCCACCCGCGTGCCACGATGTTCGCCATCGCGGACCTGCCCACCCAACCGTTGGCGTTGCTCAGCCGAGACTTCGCGACGCGCAATTACATCGACGAGTTCTTCGCCGCCCAGAACGTCACGCCTCGTATCGCGATCGAGGCAAACTCCATCAGCGCGCTGATCGAGTTCGTGCGCCTCGGCACTCTCGCCACGGTATTGCCGGACGCGATCACGCAGACGCAGGCCGACCTTCATCCGATCCGGCCCGATCCCCCGCTCCCGTCACGAGAGGTCGTGCTCCTACACCGGTCAGCGGGATATCAGTCCGCGGCCGCGCGGGCGTTCAGCGCGATCGCGGTGCACAACTCCCGCCGCCACAAGCCATAGCCACCAGCTATCGCTGTGATGGAAAGTAAGTATTGGACGCTATGGAAATTCGCGCGCAGGGTGGTTGATATACCGCCGGTTGCCCAAGTCCGGCTCCCATCGAATGGAGTGAACCCATGCACGCGCAGTTCGACGCGACCGCCCGCCAGGCCCTGGCCATCGCAGCGGTCGAGGCCAAGACCCGCAAGGATCTCACCTGGCAGCAGATCGCCGACGCTGCCGAGCTCTCAACGGCATTCGTGACCGCTGCCGTCCTCGGTCAGCACGCGCTGCCTGCCAAGTCGGCCGTCGCGGTTACCGCACTACTGGGTCTCGACGACGACGCGGCAATGCTGCTGCAGACCATTCCGACCCGCGGTTCGATCCCCGGCGGTGTCCCCACCGACCCGACGATCTACCGCTTCTACGAGATGCTCCAGGTCTACGGCACGACGCTCAAGGCATTGGTTCACGAACAGTTCGGCGACGGCATCATCAGTGCCATCAACTTCAAGCTCGATGTGCGCAAGGTCGCCGATCCGGAGGGCGGGGAACGCGCCGTGATCACCTTGGACGGCAAATACCTTCCCACCAAACCCTTTTGATCGAATCCCATATCGAGGAGGTCTCATGGACTTCGCACAACACACCATCGACATCGCACGCCGGAACGTCACCGAGGGCGGCCGTCCGTTCGCGACCGTCATCGTCAAAGACGGCGAAATCCTGGCCGAGAGCCCGAACCTGGTTGCCCAGACCCATGATCCCACCGCACACGCGGAGATCCTCGCGATCCGCAAGGCGTGCACCAAGCTCGGCACCGAGCACCTCACCGGCGCCACGATCTATGTCCTGGCCCAGCCCTGCCCGATGCGCCTGGGCTCCCTCTACTACTGCTCGCCGGACGAAGTGGTGTTCCTGACCACCCGGGACGCCTACGAACCACACTACGTCGACGATCGAAAGTACTTCGAAATCAACACGTTCTACGATGAATTCACCAAGCCGTGGAATGAACGGCGCCTGCCGATGCGCCACGAACCGCGCGACTCCGCGGTCGATGTCTACAAGCTCTGGCAGGAGCGCAACGGCGGCGATCGTCGGGTGGCCGGAGCTCCCACACCTACCAGGCCTGCGTAAAATCCGCGTGGCGAGTGATCCACGCGTGCATGGCAATTCCCGCGGCGACACCGGCGTTGATGCTGCGGGTCGAGCCGAACTGGGCGATCGAGACCGTGACGGCCGCCCCGCCCTGCGCCTCCGGCGTGATGCCCGGCCCTTCCTGACCGAAGATCAGCAGGCAGTCGCGGGGTAGTTCGGTCTGCTCAAGGCGTACGGCGCCGGGCACGTTGTCGACTGCCACGACGGTCAGCCCGGCGTCGGCCGCGAACGCCAGCAGTTCGGCGGTGCTGTCGTGGTGGCACAACCGCTGATAGCGGTCGGTGACCATGGCACCCCGCCGGTTCCAGCGGCGCTTGCCCACGATGTGCACGGTGTCGACCGCGAAAGCGTTGGCGGTGCGTACCACCGCACCGATGTTGGCGTCGTTGCCGAAGTTCTCGATCGCGATGTGCAGCCGGTGCCGCCGCCGGTCGATGTCGGCGACGATCGCCTCCCGGGTCCAATACCGGTAGGCGTCAACGACATTGCGGGTATCGCCGTCACGCAGCAGGTCCGGATCGTAACGCGCGGCCTCATCCCCGGAGGGCGGAGCGCCCACCCAGGGGCCCACGCCCGGGCTCTCGCCCCACTCGGTCGGGCCGACGGCGTCAGCCACCGGTGGTCCACAGGGCCGCGTGCGTGCCGATGACCGAAACCGACGCGTACAGCAGCGCCGCGGTCATCTCTCCCTGGGTGCACAACGAGGCCCGGACATTCACCGCCTCACGGCTGGCTTCGGGCAGGAGCAGTACCGACGAGCCGTACACCGAGCAGAGATGACTGAGCCCCGGCGGCGGCAGTGTCGGGCCGGCCACCACCATCAACGGTCCGCCACGTCCCGCCGAATCCTCGGCGTAACGCTTTGCCGCACCCGCGATTTCGAGGCCGAGCAGCATGTAGCCCTTGCCGCTGAAAGCCGTGGGGTCACCGATCGCCGTCGGCGCCAGTTGCCCGCCGTCGGCACTGAAACCGTCCACGCTGGAGGTCCTGACGGTGATGCCGGTGTCGTTGACATCGGTGGGCAGCATTCCCACCGGGAAGGCCGCCGGGTAGGCCATGGTGGTCTTGGGGATGCGCTCGCGCGGCGAGTACACGTAGACCCCGCGTACCTGGCTCTGGTCGCGTTGCGGCCCCAGACAGACTGTGCCGCTGAGCTTGTCAGGGGCCGACGCGGACAGCGGCCGGATCCCCAGGTTGGTCATCGCGTCGCAGCCGTGGAGTGCGTCGGCCTCGATCGGATGCGCCAGGGCGCCGTACAGACCGAACCGGATGTCCTCGGGTTTTGCGTGGGTGTCGCCGGCAGCCGAACCCTCGACGTCGACCAGCACGTGGTCAGAGTCGAATCGAAGATTCGACACCTTCAGGTTCCAGCCGAGGATGTCGAGCGACTTGCCGAGCGCAGCAGTCGACGCCTCGTACGTGCGTCCCGGCTCATCGGATGTGCAGCCCGCGGTGACGACGAGAAGTACCGCCATCACCGCCGCGATCAGCGCCCGCACTGCCACGTCAGTTCTGTCCTAAGTTCTCCCACGACCTTTTCCCACTGCTTTTGTCATGGCGCGCACCAGGTTTCGCGGAACCATCCGGCCCCCGGTGGTGAGCACCTTGTACTGCAGGCCGGGCACGATGACCACTTTGCCTGCGGCCACGTCGGCCAGGCATTCGCGCACCACGTCCTCTACCTGCAGCCACAGGAACGACGGTGTGCCCGCCATGTCGATGCCCGCACGGGCATGAAACTCGGTGTGGACGAAGCCTGGGCACAGAGCATGCACCCCGACGCCGGTACCGCCGAGCCCGTTGGCCAACCCCTCCGTGAACGAGACCACCCAGGCCTTCGACGCCGAGTAGGTCGATCCGCGCCCCGGCACCAGACCGGCGACGCTGGCCACATTGATGACGGTGCCGCGGCCGGCCTCGATCATCGACGGCAACGCGGCATGCGTCAGTTCCATCACCGCGGTGACGTTGACATCCAATTGGGCCTGCAGCTGGGTGAGGTCGGCGGTCCAGAATTCACCCGACGTGCCGAAGCCGGCGTTGTTGACCAGGACCTGCACCCCGGCGCGCAGCCGGTCGGCGACCTTGGCACGGTCGGCGGCGGACGCCAGGTCCGCGGGGAGCACTTCGACGTCTACGCCGACCTCGTCGTGCAGTTCGGCGGCGAGTCGTTCCAGTCGTGCCGCGTCGCGGGCCACGAGGACAAGGTCATGACCGTCGCGCGCGTAGCGGCGGGCGAATCCGGCGCCGAGCCCCGAGGTCGGTCCGGTGATCAGCGCGAGGGGACGAGGCACGACCTAGAGGGTACTTATCTGCTCTGTTACGCCGGCTAGCGCTGGTAGTGCGGTGCGTGACGCCCGTTGCGGGCCGGCGGCGGGGTGCGACGGATCGCATCCGGGCGGCCCGGCTCCTGCCGCGGCTGGGTGTAGCGGCTCACGTCGCCACGCCCTGGTGCCGCATCGGCCCGGCCCGGAGGCAGTTCGCGACGCCCGGCCGGGGTCGGCGCCAACGGGCGGCTGGGCGAGCTGGCGCGACGGGCCAGTGCAGCCTGGCTGCCCTGACCGGACTGTGGTGCCACGCCGTTCTGCGGAACCGGGGGCAGTACCCGCAGCAGGTCGTTGAACTGACGCACGGTGCGCAGTCCCTCGTCCCACTGGGCGCGGGTGCTCGTGACCGGCATGCTGACGAGCGTCCAGTTCTGCTCGTTCCACATGATCTCGGCACAGTCCGGAGCCGTGTGGGCGAAAGTGACCATCCGGCGGTCGCACGCGCGACGGGCGGCATCGAGGTTGGTGGAGTACACCATCCGCGGACCGATCGCACCGAGCAGCCAGATGTCGCTCTCCCGGGGCTCCTTGATGCCCTTGAGCCGCAGATCGACGACGACGTTCGTGCCGACCTTGCGGTGCAGCGCGATCACTGTCGCCACTTCTTCGATGTCAAAGATGAACACCGCCTCGCCACGAATCTGGCCGAGGACGACGTTCTTGGCCGTGACGTCACCGACGGTCGACATCACCCCGCGCTTCCAGCGCTTGAGGATCTCGTGCGACTCGTGCTCGTAGTCGAAGCCATGCGACTTCGCCCACGACTTGCGGCGCCGTCCCAACCCACGCCGACGGTCGATGTCGACGTACAGCAATACGGCCGCACCCACGAAACAGAGTGCGGACAGCGTGAACCAGAGCGGGACCATCGGGCCTAGCCTACTTGTTGACGGCGGAAATGCCCCCACCTTGTGAGGTCACAACCCGGTTACTGGTGATCAGAGCGCTGTGACGGGACTCTTCGAGGTAGGTGACGATCGCGTTCGTGAGCCCCCGCCGGGCCACATCGAGGTCGGTATAGGTGCCGAGTTGACGCTCGGAGGTGATGCCGCGCATTGCGCCGGGAATGAAGGATGCCACCTCACGGACCCGCTCGGGGTCCACGTCGAGGTCGGCGAAAGCCTGCTGACAGGTCTGCAACCAGCTCTGGCCCCACGACGAGAGTTCGGCCGCGGTCTTCGGGTAGAGCCGTTCGAGTTCGGCGTGGTCGCGCGGCAGGGCCGCGCGCAGGTTCTCGATCGCCCTCGAATCGCTGGCCGTCAGACCGTCATAGAGCAGGTCGATGATGCCGGCGACGCGCTGCCGCAGCGGCGCACCGTCGTCGCGGTGGCTCAGCATGCCTGCCCGGCGTTCAGCGGTGCGCTGCAGGACGGCCGCCCAGAATCCGTCGATGTCGCCGAACTGGTACTTCACCGCGCCCCAGGTGGCACCGATCTCTTTGGCGATCCGGTTGGCCGACACCGCTCCCGGGTCGCCGGTGGCCAGCGCCTTGCGCGCGGCTTCCAGCATGTTCTCCCGCGTGGCCAGGCCGCGTCGGTTGGTCCGCCGCGCACCCGCCTCGGTCTCGGTCATCTTCGAGAGATTACCCCGTTTTCACAGAACCCTCTTCCAAAGTTTCACAGATCCTCCTACGATTCTCGTCATGGCTAAACCGCCGTTGTCGATGAAACCGACGGGATGGTTCCAGGTCGCCTGGTCCGACCAGGTCGAGGTGGGCGCTGTGCACGCCATGAAGTACTTCGGCGAGGAGATGGTCGCCTGGCGCTCGGAAGCCGGGCAGGTGACCGTGATGAACGCCTACTGCGAGCACCTCGGGGCCCATCTGGGATTCGGCGGCCAGGTCGTCGGCGAGGTCATCCAATGCCCGTTCCACGGTTGGCAGTGGAATGCCGAAGGCCGCAACGTCTGCATTCCCTACCAGGACCGGCCCAACCGTGGCCGCCGGATGCGCACCTACCCCGTCACCGAGCGCAACGAGGCCATCTATATCTGGCACGACATCGACGGACGTGAGCCGTTCTTCGAGGCGCCCGACGTGTTCGCGTCGTTCGCCGACGGCAGCAGCGCCGCCGACTACTACCCCCAGCAGCGACTCTTTCGCGCCGGGCTAGAACTGCATCCGCAATACGTGCTGGAGAACGGCGTCGACTTCGCCCACTTCAAGTACGTCCACCAGACGCCGATCGTGCCGGTGTTCACCCGACACGACTTCGCCGCGCCGATCTCCTATGTCGATTTCACGATCACGTTCGAGGGCGATGACCAACAGTCCATCGACGATGTGCGCAGCGGAGTCGAGGCCATCAACGGCGGTCTTGGCATCGCGGTGACCAAGAGCTGGGGGATGATCGACAACCGCACCATTTCTGCGGTGACCCCTGTCGACGAGTGCACCTCCGACGTGCGATTCATGGTCTACATCGGCCGAACCCCCGGCAAGGACACTCCCCGGGCCGCCGAGCGCGCCGCCGAATTCGGCGACGAGGTGATCCGCCAGTTCACCCAGGACATCCACATCTGGTCACACCAGCGCTACTCCGATCCCCCGGCGCTGGCCACCGCCGAGTACGAGGGCTTCACCGCAATCCGCAAGTGGGCCATGCAGTTCTATCCGGACGGTCTGGGCGGATCCGCCGCAGACCTGGCAATTGTGAGGAAAAAGGACACCCTATGACTGAGAAGATCCGGGTTTTCCAGGTCGCCACCGGCAATGTCGGCACGGAGATGATCAAACGCATCAGACAGCGCCCCGATCTCGAACTGATCGGATTGCATTGCTACACAACGGAGAAGGTCGGACGCGACGCCGGCGAGATCGCCGGCATCGATCCGATCGGGGTGACGGCCACCGGCTCGATCGACGAGATCATCGCCACAAAGCCTGACGTGCTCACTTTTCATGGCGTCTTTCCCGACGAGGACCTCTACGTGAAAGTCCTTGAGGCCGGGATCAATATCGTCACCACCGCCGACTGGATCACCGGCTGGCACCGCGACACCAACCACCCGCACCCCTCCGGCAAACCGGTGTCGCAGTTGCTCGCCGAAGCATGCGAAAAGGGTGGGTCGACGTTCTACGGCACCGGCATGAACCCGGGCCTCAACCAGATCCTGGGCGTGGTGTGCTCCGCCGATGTCGCCGAGATCGAGAATGTCACCACCATCGAATCCGTCGACGTGTCATGCCATCACAGCAAGGACACCTGGATCGAGGTCGGTTACGGTCTGCCCGTCGACGACCCGTCGATCCCGGGCAAGCTGCGCAAGTACACCGAGGTGTTCGCCGACAGCGTGTTGATGATGGCCGACTGCTTCGGGTTGGAACTCGACGAGGTCAAGTTCACCTACGAGCTCGGCGCCTGCACCAAGGACGTCGACCTCGGCTGGTACACGCTGCCCAAGGGATCCCTCGGCGGCAACTACATCAAGTACCAGGGCATGGTCGACGGGGTACCGCGCGTCGAAACCCATCTGGAATGGCAGATGACCCCGCACACCGACCCGAGCTGGGACATCAAGGGCTGCTACATCACTCAGATCAAGGGCGATCCGTGTGTGTACAACAAGCACATGATCTTCCCGAAACCCGGTGTGGACTTGTCCGATCCGACCTCATTCGCATCGATCGGCATGACCGTGACTGGGCTCCCGGCCCTCAACGCGATCGCGTCGGTGGTCAAGGCACCGCCGGGGTTGTTGACGAGTGCCGACGTGCCGTTGCGCGGCTTCGCCGGGCGCTTCAGCATCTGAGCACCCCAACCGCGAAACGGCATTCCAGCAGGCAAAGTCCGAGTGGACCCCTGCTGGAATGCCGTTTCGGCGGGCTAGATCAGCCCAGGATCAGGCCTTCACCGTCCGCGCTGACGTTGACCGGCACCACGTCGCCATCGTGCACCTCGCCGGCCAACAACATCTTGGCCAGCTGGTCGCCGATGGCCTGCTGCACCAGGCGGCGCAGCGGGCGGGCACCGTAGAGCGGGTCGAAACCACGCTCGGCCAGCCACGTCTTGGCAGGCAGCGACACCTCGAGGGTGAGCCGGCGCTGCCCCAGCCGCTTCTGCAGCTGCTGCAACTGGATGTCCACGATCGACACCAGCTCCTCGGGATTCAGTGCGTCGAACAGGATCACGTCGTCGAGCCGGTTGATGAACTCCGGCTTGAACGCCGCCCGCACCGCCGCCATCACCTGCTCCTCGGTACCGCCGGCACCCAGGTTGGAGGTCAGGATCAGGATCGTGTTGCGGAAGTCGACCGTACGACCCTGGCCGTCGGTCAACCGGCCCTCGTCGAGCACCTGCAGCAGCACGTCGAACACGTCCGGGTGGGCCTTCTCGATCTCGTCGAACAGCACCACCGTGTACGGACGCCGCCGCACCGCTTCGGTCAGCTGACCACCCTGGTCGTAGCCGATGTATCCCGGAGGCGCACCGACCAGCCGAGCCACCGAGTGCTTCTCGCCGTACTCGCTCATGTCGATGCGGACCATGGCGCGCTCGTCGTCGAAGAGGAACTCCGCCAACGCTTTTGCCAGCTCGGTCTTGCCGACACCGGTCGGGCCCAGGAACATGAACGAACCCGTCGGCCGGTTGGGATCGGCCACCCCGGCCCGGGTGCGGCGCACCGCATCCGACACCGCGGTCACCGCGGCCTTCTGGCCGATGACGCGCTTGCCCAGCTCCTCCTCCATGCGCAGCAGCTTGGCGCTCTCGCCTTCGAGCATGCGACCGGCCGGAATCCCGGTCCACGCCTCGACCACCTCGGCGATGTCGTCGGGACCGACTTCTTCCTTGAGCATCACGTTCTCGCGTGCCTCGGCCACGGGAAGTGCGGCGTCGAGCTTCTTCTCGACCTCCGGGATGCGCCCGTAGCGCAGCTCGGCGGCCTTGGCCAGATCGCCGTCGCGCTCGGCCCGGTCGGCCTCACCGCGCAGGCTGTCCAACTGCTCCTTGAGCTCGCGGACGATGTCGATGGCGCCCTTCTCGTTCTGCCAACGGGTGGTCAGCTCGGCCAGCTTCTCCTTGTAGTCGGCCAGCTCACCGCGCAGCTTCTCCAGGCGTTCCTTGGAAGCGTCGTCCTCTTCCTTCTCCAGTGCCATCTCCTCGATCTCGAGGCGACGGACGAGCCGCTCGACCTCGTCGATCTCGACGGGACGGGAGTCGATTTCCATGCGCAGCCGGGATCCGGCCTCGTCGACCAGGTCGATGGCCTTGTCCGGCAGGAACCGTGAGGTGATGTAGCGATCGGAAAGCGTTGCGGCAGCCACCAATGCGGAGTCGGTGATGCGCACACCGTGGTGCACCTCGTAGCGGTCCTTGAGGCCGCGCAGGATGCCGACGGTGTCCTCGACCGACGGTTCGCCGACCAGTACCTGCTGGAACCGGCGCTCCAGGGCGGCGTCCTTCTCGATGTACTTGCGGTACTCGTCGAGCGTGGTCGCACCGACCAGTCGCAGCTCACCACGGGCCAGCATGGGCTTGATCATGTTGCCCGCGTCCATCGCGGATTCGCCGGTGGCACCGGCGCCGACGATGGTGTGCAGCTCGTCGATGAACGTGATGACCTGCCCGGCAGACTCTTTGATGTCGTCGAGCACAGCCTTGAGCCGCTCCTCGAACTCACCGCGGTACTTCGCACCGGCCACCATGGACCCGAGGTCCAGGGAGATGACGGTCTTGTCCCGCAGACTCTCCGGAACATCGCCGGCGACGATGCGCTGGGCCAGGCCCTCGACGATGGCGGTCTTGCCGACACCGGGCTCACCGATGAGCACAGGGTTGTTCTTCGTG
Organism: Mycolicibacterium peregrinum; assembly: GCF_002102345.1. Taxonomy (GTDB): domain Bacteria; phylum Actinomycetota; class Actinomycetes; order Mycobacteriales; family Mycobacteriaceae; genus Mycobacterium; species Mycobacterium peregrinum. The sequence goes on along the minus strand of NZ_LQPP01000029.1, from coordinate 74,874 downwards.
CGACGGCTCAGCACCTGCACGACACGACGGATCTCGTTGTCGCGCCCGATGACCGGGTCGAGCTTGCCTTCCCGGGCGCGAGCGGTCAGATCGGTGGAGTACTTCTCCAACGCCTGGTAGCTGCCCTCGGGGTCGGGGCTGGTGACCCTGGCACTACCGCGCACCTTGGTGAAGGCCTCGCGAAGCGCCTCGGGTGAGGCACCGTGCCCGGTCAGCAGTTTCGCGACCTCCGAGTCGCCGGTGGCCAGACCCACCATCAGATGTTCGGTCGAGACGTACTCGTCGTCCATCTCGGTGGCCAGGCCCTGGGCCGTCGTGATCGCGGCGAGCGATTCTCGGCTCAGCTGGGGTTGACTGCTTGCGCCGCTGGCGCTGGGTAACTGGTCGAGCAGTCGTTGCGCCCCCGCACGAATCGTCGCGGGGTCCACGCCGACGGCCTCGAGCAGGGGTCCGGCAATGCCCTCATTCTGGGTGAGCAGTGCCATCAAAAGATGGGCGGGACGGATCTCCGGATTGCCTGCGGAACTGGCCGCCTGCAACGCCGAGGTCAGCGCCGCCTGAGTCTTGGTCGTCGGGTTGAACGAGTCCACGACACCTCCCTTTTTCGATAGAGAAAATGCTTGTCGTGATCTACAACGTAGTCAAGGTTGAGTCTGTTCCGCTCAACTTTGAAAATTTTCGGTAGGCAGACTCGGTGGCGTGCACATCGCCATCGTCGCCGCATCCGCCCCCAGCCATATGTACCCGCATTTGGCGGTGGTTCACGAGTTGGCGCGCCGCGGCCATCGGGTGAGCTACCTGGTCGGCGGCCATCTGGCCGGCCTGGTGACCCCGACCGGGGCGGACGTCATCTGCTGCACCTCGGTGCTGCCGGGGGCGCCCGGAGCACCGGAGAGCTTCGACGACGCCGATCCGGTTGCCGGCATGCGGATGTTCCTCGACGAGGCCATCCACGTGCTGCCACAGCTGCACGCCGCCCTGGATGACGATCCGCCCGACGTCGTGCTCTACGACATCGGCGGCATGGCCGGTCCGGTGGCTGCCGAGCAGTGGGGCGTACCGGCCGCACAGCTGTCACCCAGCGAGGTGGCATGGGAGGGCTATTTCGACGACATGACCGAGATCCTCGGTCCGATCCTCGGCAGTCCCAGTGGCCTGGCCTACCGCCAGACGTTCGACGACTGGCTGACCGATTCGCAAACAGGTTTGACGTACGACGAGGTGACCGGGGTGCCGCGACGTTGCCTGGCACTGCTCCCCCGCGTGATGCAGCGCAACGCCGACCGGGTCGGTGATCGCTATCGGTTTGTGGGACCGTGCATCGATCCGCGTCGCGAGAATCCGGGCGACTGGAGCCCGCCGGACGGCGACGGTCCGCTGGCCCTGCTGGCCTTCGGCACGGCCTACACAGACCGAGCCGACGTGTACCGCAACGTGATCGGGGCGCTCGACGGACAGGGCTGGCGGCTGGTGCTGGCCGCCGGCCGCGCCGACGTCGACGTCTTGGGCGCCGTCCCTCCGTGGGTCCAGCTGCGCACGAGCGTTCCTCAACCGGCGGTGCTGCAACGGGCCGACTGTTTCATCACGCACGCGGGCATGGGCTCATGCACCGAAGCGCTGTGGTTCGGAGTGCCGATGGTGGCGCTACCGCAGGCCGTCGACCAGCCGGCCAACGCCGCCCACCTGGAGGCGATCGGCGCCGGCCGTCACCTTCCGGACGATCTACCAGGTACAGCGGAGATCCGCGACGCGGTACTCGGCGTCGCAACCGATCAGCAGATCCGGGCGAACCTCGACGCGATTCGCGACGAGATCCGTTCCCATGGCGGGCCCGGACACGCCGCCGACGCCGTCGAGGACGTTGCGACCGGACATTGGTGAGCACTCACCTCCGAGTGGACTCGATGCTTGCTAGGTTTTGCTCGGGAACTGCATCGAGAGGGCGGCAATGACAGAAAGCTGGGGTTCGGTGCTTGCCGAACTCATCCCGCTGGCACTGGTGGTGGCGCTGTCACCGCTGTCGATCATTCCCGCAGTGCTGGTGCTGCACACCCCTCGTCCCCGGCCGGCCGGCCTGGCGTTCCTCACCGGTTGGCTCGTCGGACTGGCCGCGCTGACCACGATCTTCGTCGGCATCTCCAGCATGCTCGGCGGGCTCAACGCAGCCCCGACCTGGGCCTCGTGGTTACGCATCGTGGTGGGCGCCGCTCTCATCGCCTTCGGCGTCTACCGCTTTCTCACCCGGGCCAAATCCGAACACATGCCGGGCTGGATGACCAAGCTCAGCACGCTCACGCCGGTCAAGGCCGGAGCTGCCGGCGCGGTGCTCACCGTGGTGAATCCCAAGGTTCTGTTCATCTGCGCGGCAGCAGGATTGGCCATAGGTAGCGCCGGCCTGGGCCAGCCCGGGGTGTGGGCAGCAGGGCTCTATTACGTGCTGGTGGCCGGATCGACCGTCGCGCTGCCGATCCTCGCGTATGCGGTGTCGGGAGAGCGCCTGGACCCCGCACTGGTCCGGCTCAAAGACTGGATGGAACGCAACCACGCCGTGTTGGTAGCCGCCATTCTCGTGGTGATCGGCCTGCTCGTGCTCTACAAGGGAATTCACGCGCTATAGGCGACGTATTCGGCGCGGGAGACGCTACGGTGTGCGCATGTCCGAATCTGGTTTCGGTGATTTCGAATTCGAGCGGAAGTTCTTTGTCCGCGAATTGCCCGCAGTGGCAGCATCGGATCCCGCACCTGCACTGATCGTCCAGGCATATCTGTTCGCTTCCGACGGATATGCGGTCCGCGTTCGCGTCCAGGGTCCCGCACCCGCAGAATTGGGCGGCGCTCCCGCCGAGCTCGTAGCGACATTGGGGGACGAATCGCTCGGGACGATGACTGCGAAAGGTCCCGCCGTCGGCGGCACCCGATACGAGGCTGAACGCGAGCTCGATCCATTGATCGCGGCGCAGATCGTCGGTCGATCCGAACATGTGGTTGCCAAGGTTCGCTATTCGATGTGGCTCGGCGAGGACGGCTGGATCATCGACCAGTTCCTGGGCCGGAACGCACCGCTATTGCTCTCCGAAGTCGAACGCGGCGGGCCGGTTGTCGATCTGGCCATTCCGTCATTCTGCGTTTCGGAGGTTTCCGAGGACGACCGGTTCCGCAATGAATACCTGGCACACAAGCCATTCGGCACCTGGGCCGACAAATACCGAGATGAACTCGACCGCCGCGGCCCTACTTTCGTGAATACATTGGGCCAGAATCAGTTCGAGGGCGGCTGAGGGCCGCGGCCTACAACTCCGGCAACCCCAACTCCGCCGCATCGGCGGTGAGATAGCGAGTCACCGTCGGCGCGAGTAGGCGCACGACCTCCTCGCCGGACAAGGTCGCCATCGGCGGCACGGCCATCACATACCGCAGCATCGCGGTACCGACCAGATTCGATGCGGCGAGCATGGCCCGCAATCGAGCCTGCTCGCCGCCACCAAGCACACCTGACACCGCGACGAGCACATAGTCCTGCATGAATGTTCGAAAAGCCACGTGCGCATCGGAATTCGATGTCGCGGACTGCAGCATCACTCGCATGCTGGCTGCGGTGTCGGGTGATTCCCACATCTTCAGGTAGGTACGGACCATCCGTTCGCCGATCTCCGCCTCGGGCCCTTCGAGGGCGGCCACCAGCACGTCGGGATCGAGGATCAGCCGCAGCGACTCCCGGAACAGGTCGGCCTTCGACCCGAACAGGTAGAGCACCATCGACGCGTCGACATGCGCGTCGGAAGCAATAGACCGCAGCGTCGTCTTCTCGTACCCCTCGGCCGCGAAGCGCTGCTTGGCTGCTGCGAGCACCGCGTCGCGGGACACCGGGTCGCCCTGGCGGCGCCCCCGCCGCTTCGTCATTTCCCCTGGTGAAGCCATACGTCGACACTATCATTTCAACCACTATTGAAATTTAGCCCACGCAGGCCTTATCCTCACATCAACCGATTAATTCAACGTCGGATGAAAAGAGGGAAACGATGCTCTCGACACAGGTCTCCACGCCCCACCACGCGGCACCCGAACACGCTCCCCCCGCCGCCCTGCGCGCCATGGGCATCGTCGCCGCCCTGACCGTCGCGATCGCCATCGTGGCGATCGCCTTCGCCCTGCCCGCCTCACGCTCCAAGCCCCACCAGATCCCGATCGGTGCGGCGGGCCCCCAGGCCGCAACCAGCCAGGTCGCCGAAAAACTCGAACAGCAGGCCCCCGGTGCGTTCAAGGTCACCTACTACCCCGGCGAGGCCACCCTGCGGGAGGCGATCCTCAACCGAAACGTCTACGGCGGCATCGCCTTCGGCCCCGATGGCCCGACCATGCTGACCGCGACCGGAGGCAGCCCGGCCGTCGCACAGCTGCTCACCCAGATCGGTGGCGGCATCGCGGCCCACTCGGGACTGACCCTGCACACCGAAGACCTGGCCCCGCCGACCGCCCAGGATCCGCGCGGGACCGGGCTGGCCGCCTCTGCCCTGCCGATCACACTGGCCGGGATGCTGCCTGCTGTCGCACTGACCCTGGCACTGCGCCGTGAGGTGTGGACCCGCCTGACGGCGACCATCGTGTTCTCCGCACTCGCCGGCGTCACGGTGGCAGCCCTGCTGCGTTACGTCTTCGGTTCGATCGACTCGAACTTGTGGGGCGTGGCCGCAGGCCTGACCTTGGGAATCGCTGCCGCCGGATTGTTCATGCTCGGTTTGGGATCGATGTTCGGCAAAGTCGGTTTGGGCGTGGGTGCGGCGCTGGCCCTGCTACTCGGCAACCCGCTGTCCGGACTGACCGCAGCGCCGGAGATGCTGCCGGCAGGCTGGGGTCAACTCGGCCAGCTGCTGCCGCAGGGAGCCACCGCGACGCTGCTGCGGTCCACCGCCTACTTCGACGGAGCCGGGGCCGACTCGGCGATCATCGTGCTCGGTTGCTGGGTCATCGTCGGCCTGTCATTGGTGATCATGGCCGCTTTACGGCGCCCGAGCCGCTCCGCGCCTATGATGCAGCTCCGTGGGCCTCGATGACCGTGCAGCACTGGAGACACTCCAGAACGCCGTCGACCTCGCGCAGGGCTCAGAGCCGCTGATCCGCGATTTCTACACACGCTGGTTCGCCACCGACCTCTCGGCCCGCGATCTGTTTCCCCCCGATATGGAAGGCCAGCGCAAGGTCTTCGCCCGCGCGCTGACCTGGCTGTTCGGAGAATTGATCGCCCAGCGGGCCGAGGAGCCGGTGGCGTTCCTGGCTCAGCTCGGCAGAGACCACCGCAAATACGGTGTGACGCAGAGTCATTACGACTCGATGCAGGAAGCGCTGTTCAACGCGCTGCACGACCACCTCGAGGCCGATTGGGACGAAGCCCTGGCCGAGACCACCCGCGATGCCGTGGCGCTGATCATCGGGGTGATGCGCGGGGCCGCCGACGCCGAGGACTCCCCGGCGTATTGCGACGGCACTGTGATCGAGCACCACCGGGTCACCCGCGATGTCTCGGTGATCCGGCTGCAGCTCGACCAGGCGCTGTTCTACTACCCCGGTCAATATGTCACGGTCCAGGTGCCCCAGTGGCCGCGACGCTGGCGCTATCTGAGCCCGGCCATTCCCTCGGACCGCTCGGGGGCCATCGAGTTCCACGTCCGGTCCGTCCCCGGCGGCATGGTGAGCACTGCCGTTGTCGCCGAGACCAAGATCGGCGACCGTTGGCGCCTGTCCAGCCCGCACGGCGGCCTGCAGGTCGACCGCGATGGCGAAGATGTGCTGATGGTGGCGGGCAGCACTGGCCTGGCCCCGCTGCGCACCATCATCATGGACATGACGCTGCACGGCGAGAATCCCCGCGTGCACCTGTTCTTCGGTGCCCGCTATCCGTGCGACCTGTACGACCTGAAGACGCTGTGGCACATCGCCTCGACCAATCCGTGGCTGTCGGTCACCCCGGTGTCGGAGTACAGCACCGATCCGCCGTGGGCCGGCCAGTATCCCGACGTGCGGCCGCCGCGCGGGCTACACGTGCGCCAGACCGGCACGCTGGCCGAGGTCGTGACGAAATTCGGCAACTGGGGTGATCGGCAGATTCTCATCTGCGGTGGACCGGACATGGTCACCGCGACCAAGGCCGCGCTGGTTGAGCGAGGTGCACCGGCCGAGCGCATCCAGCACGACCCGCTGACGCGCTGACGCATGCCAGACTGGCGGGCATGGCCGAGGTTCAACCAGTCACCTTGTCTGACCCCTCGTCGTCACTGACGGCCACCTATGTGCCGGGTGCAGGGATGGTCTGCACGTCGTTGGCCGACGGCGCCGTCGAGTATCTGGGCCAGCGGCGCGGTCTGCACGCCTATATCGCCGACGGCAAGACCATGGGGATTCCCATCCTGTATCCGTGGGCAAACCGACTGAGCGCCAACGAGTACCGTGTCGACGACACCACCGTGCGGGTGACACCCGGGGTCAACGGTGTGCGTGCTGACGCGCATGGGGCGCCGATGCACGGTGTGCTGGCCGCCAATCCGGACTGGCAGGTGATCGACCAAACCGGGAACACGCTGACAGCCGAGCTGGACTGGGCCGCCGAACCCGGCCGGCTGGCGACGTTCCCGTTCCCTCACCGCCTGACCATGGCGGTGACGCTGAGCGGCCGGACCCTGACCGTGTCCACCACGGTGGCGGCGACCGCCGATACATCGGTGCCGCTGTGCTACGGCTATCACCCGTACGTGACGATTCCCGATGTGCCGCGCGAAGATTGGCAGTTGCAGTCCCCCGCCATGCGGCACCTGCTCGTGGATGAGCGGGGCCTACCCACCGGCGAATCACGGGAGTGGCCGGGTGGGACGCAACGCCTCGGTACCACCGAACTGGACGACGGATTCGACGATGTCGAGCCGGGGGCGGTGTTCGCACTGTCCGGTGGGGACCGCCGCGTGGAGGTCACCTTCGACGCGGGCTACACCGCAGCGCAGCTGTTCGCGCCGGGCAGCGACAGCGTGGTGGGCATCGAGCCGATGTCCGCACCGACCGACGCACTACACCGCGGAAACTACAGAATGGCCGCCCCCGGAAGTCCGGAGACGGCCACCTTTTCGATCAGAGTGGGCTAGCGCGCACCTCGGCGCGGCTGCCACAGGACGACCGCTTTCGACGCCACCGAAACGTCGCGCCGCTGGTCGGTGAGTTGATCGACCTGTTGAGTCAACTCGGCGACCCGCGTGCGCAGCGCGTCGACCTGATTGGTCAGTTCGATGATGCGCTTGATCCCGGCGAGGTTGACGCCCTCGTCCTGTGACAGCCGCTGCACCTCACGGAGCAGGTCGACGTCACGTTCGGAGTAGCGACGCCCGCCGCCGGAACTGCGCTGCGGGCTGACCAGGCCGAGCCGGTCGTATGTGCGCAGGGTCTGCGCATGCATACCGGCCAGCTCGGCGGCCACCGAGATCAAGAACGTACGGGCTTCCTCTTTCCGCTGGCTCATATGTTGCCCGCCCATCCGGCCCGCGGATCGAAACCACTGGCCCGTTCGGCTTTCGCATATGCCTCCAGCGCTTCTGCCGCTTCGCCTTCCAGGTTCGGCGGCACTGCGACCTTCACCGTGACCAGCAGGTCACCGTGGCCGCCGGAGCGCTTGGGCACCCCGCGCCCGCGCACCCGCAGGATCCGGCCGTCGGAGGTACCCTTGGGCACCCGCACACCGACCTTGCCTTCCAGGGTGGGAACGGAAAGCGTTGTCCCAAGAGCCAATTCGTGGAAACTGACCGGAACGCTCACTGTCAGGTCGTCGCCGTCACGCCCGAACACCTTGTCGGGACGCACGTGAACGGTGACGTAGAGGTCGCCCGAGGGCGCACCCCGTAGCCCGGCCTCACCCTGGCCGGCCAGCCGAATTCGCTGACCGTCCTCGACGCCCGGTGGGATCCGCACGTTGATCGTGCGGGTCCGGGTGGTGACGCCGGTGCCCTGGCATTCGGCACACGGGTGCTCGATGATCGAACCGCTGCCCCGGCATTCGGTGCAGGGCTCGGAGAACCCGAACGCCCCCTGGTTGCGGTTGACCACACCAGAGCCGTTGCAGTTCGGGCATACCTTGGGGCTGGTTCCCGGCCGCGCACCGCTGCCGTGGCAGTTGGTGCACGGTGCCGGGCTGGTCAGCCGCAGCGGCATGGCCACGCCCTTGGTGGCTTCCAGGAAGGACAGCTCGGTTTCGGTTTCCAGATCATTGCCCCGGCGGGGTCGGCTCGGCCGCGGTTGTGCACCGCGCCCGAACAGCCCGCCGAAGAGGTCACCGATGTTCGCGCCGCCGCTCTGGCCGGCCGCATCGAACAGGTCGCCCAGGTTGAATTCGGCTCCGTCGGAACCGAATCCGCCACTGAAGTTCCCGCCCTGGTTGAACCGACGCCCACCCCCGGCGAACAACCGGCGGGTCTCGTCATACTCCTTGCGCTTCGCGGGGTCCGACAGAACACTGTTCGCCTCGGAAACCGCCTTGAACCGCTCTGCCGCTCCCGCATCGGGATTGCGGTCGGGATGCAGTTCAGAGGCCAGTTTCCGGTAGGCCTTCTTGATCTCGTCGGCGCTGGCGTCAGAGGAGACGCCGAGTTCTTTATAGAAGTCCTTCTCGACCCACTCGCGTTGGGCCATGCGCCACCTCCTTACCTCTTCTCTCTAGTTGGATGGACTAATTGTCTGATTCTGCGGCCTGAGCACCTGCGGCGTCAGCGTTATCCGCTGTCCCCGATGGGGAATCACCGCCGGAGTCGGCATCGGGCACCGTGTCGACCACGCCGACGAGGGCGTGCCTGACCACCTGGTCACCGATCTTGTAGCCGCGGCGCATCACGGTTCCGACGACGGGGTGGGTGCCCTCGCCCTCGTGCTGCACGGCTTCGTGCAGTGACGGGTCGAACTCGTCACCCTCCGCGCCGAACGCGGAAAGACCCTGTCCCTCAAGGGCACCGACGAGCTTGTCGGCAACCGACTTGAGCGGTCCGGATTCCAGGTCACCGTGACTACGGGCCCGGTCCAGGTCGTCGAGCACACCCAGCAGCTGGCTGATGACGGTGGCCTTGGCCCGGTCGGCGGTGACCTGCTGATCACGCAGTGACCGCTTGCGATAGTTGTCGTATTCGGCCTTCACGCGTTGCAGCGTGGACTTGAGCTCGGCAACCTCGTCGCTGTCGTTCGCCGGCGCACCGGCATCGGAGGCGGCGGACGCCGGCCCACCAGGGGCCGGCGCCTGCTCACGAACCTCACCGGTGTCGGGATCGATGCGCCGTTTGTCGGTGATGGTCACCGGCTCGTGCGAATCGTTCTCGCTCACTTGGTCTCCTGATCATCGTCGACAACCTCGGCGTCCACCACGTTGTCATCCGCAGCACTCGAGCCTCCGGCTTCAGCCCCCGACGCCTGCTCGGCCTGGGTGGCCTCGTAGATCGCCTGGCCCAGACCCTGCGACTCGACGCCGAGCTTCTCCATGGCGGTCTTGATCGCGGAGATGTCGGTGCCTTCCAGCGCCGACTTGGCCTCGGCGATGGCGCCGTCGACCTTGGCCAGGGTGTCCTCGGGAACCTTGGACCCGCCTTCGGCCTCACGCTGCTCCTTGACGAACTTCTCCGTCTGGTAGACCAGCGACTCGGCCTGGTTGCGGACATCGGCCTCTTCGCGACGCTTCTTGTCCTCGTCCGCGTGCGCTTCGGCGTCCTTGATCATCCGGTCGATCTCTTCCTTGGACAGGCCGGAGCCTTCCTGGATCTTGATCGTGTTTTCCTTGCCGGTGCCCTTGTCCTTGGCGGTGACGTGCACGATGCCGTTGGCGTCGATGTCGAAGGTGACCTCGATCTGCGGCACGCCGCGGGGGGCCGGCGGGATGCCGGTCAGCTCGAAGGAGCCGAGCAGCTTGTTGTGCGAAGCGATTTCGCGCTCACCCTGGAAGACCTGGATCTGCACCGACGGCTGGTTGTCGTCAGCGGTGGTGAAGGTCTCCGACCGCTTGGTCGGGATGGTGGTGTTGCGCTCGATCAGCTTGGTCATCACGCCACCCTTGGTTTCGATACCGAGGGACAGCGGGGTGACGTCAAGCAGCAGAACGTCTTTCACCTCGCCCTTGAGCACGCCGGCCTGCAGCGCGGCGCCCACCGCGACAACCTCGTCCGGGTTGACGCCCTTGTTGGGCTCCTTGCCGCCGGTCAGTTCCTTGACCAGGTCGGTGACCGCGGGCATACGCGTCGAGCCACCCACCAGGACCACGTGATCGATCTCGCCGACCGAGATGCCGGCGTCCTTGATCACCGACTGGAACGGCTGACGGGTGCGGTCCAACAGATCCTGAGTGATCTTCTGGAACTCGGCGCGAGTCAGCTGCTCGTCGAGGAACAGCGGGTTCTTGTCGGCGTCGACGGTGATGTAGGGCAGGTTGATCGAGGTGCTCTGGCTGGAGCTGAGCTCGATCTTGGCCTTCTCGGCGGCTTCACGCAGCCGCTGCATCGCCATCTTGTCCTTGGTCAGGTCGATGCCGCTGGTGGCCTTGAACTTGTCGACCAGCCAGTCGACGATCCGGTCGTCCCAGTCGTCGCCACCGAGGTGGTTGTCACCGGAGGTGGCACGCACCTCGACGACACCGTCGCCGATCTCCAGCAGCGAGACGTCGAACGTGCCGCCACCGAGGTCGAAGACCAGGATGGTCTGTTCCTTGCTGCCCTTGTCCAGGCCGTAGGCCAGGGCGGCCGCGGTCGGCTCGTTGACGATGCGCAGCACGTTCATGCCGGCGATCTGGCCGGCTTCCTTGGTGGCCTGACGCTGGGCATCGTTGAAGTACGCGGGCACGGTGATGACGGCGTCGGTGATGTCCTCACCGAGGTAGGCCTCGGCGTCGCGCTTCAGCTTCTGCAGCGTGCGCGCGCTGATCTCCTGCGCCGTGTAGTTCTTGCCGTCGATCTCGACGGTCCAATCGGTGCCCATGTGACGCTTGACCGAACGGATGGTCCGGTCGACGTTGGTCACCGCCTGGTTCTTGGCGGGCTGGCCGACCAGCACCTCACCGTTGCGCGCGAACGCGACGACGGACGGGGTGGTCCGGGAGCCTTCAGAGTTTGCGACGACGACGGGGTCGCCGCCTTCCAGGACCGCCACGCATGAGTTGGTGGTCCCGAGGTCGATACCGACCGCACGAGCCATGGTGTTGCCTCCTGATACAGATAGGGGTCTGAGCGGACTGCGCTCAAGCTTGCTCCGGGTGGGCATAGATTGTCAACCCAGACTTGAGTCACTGTCACTCAACTTGCTGTCGAAGTGGTCAACGGGGGTTTTGGGGGTTTTGTTCCCGGGATTCCAGGAAATTTTTGCCGATCCCGAACTCAGCATTCGACGACGTTGACGGCAACGTTGACCGCCAGGCCACCGGTGGATGTCTCCTTGTACTTGGCGCTCATGTCCATTCCGGTGGCACGCATCGTCTCGATCACCTGATCCAGGCTCACCCGGTGGGTGCCGTCGCCCCGCAGTGCCATTCGGGCCGCGTTGATCGCCTTACCCGCCGAGATGGCGTTGCGTTCGATGCACGGGATCTGCACCAGACCGCCGATCGGATCACAGGTCAGACCGAGGCTGTGTTCCATCGCGATCTCGGCGGCGTTCTCGACCTGTCGCGGTGTTCCGCCCAGGATCTCGGCCAGCCCTCCGGCAGCCATGGACGCCGCGGACCCGACCTCCCCCTGGCACCCGACCTCGGCACCCGAGATCGATGCGCGCTCCTTGTACAGCGACCCGATGGCGCCGGCGGTGAGCAGGAAGCGGACGGTCGTGTCGTCGGGATCCGCAATTCCGGCCGGCGTGTAGCGCAATGCATAGTGCAGTACCGCCGGGATGATCCCGGCGGCACCGTTGGTGGGCGCGGTCACGATCCGGCCGCCCGAGGCGTTTTCCTCGTTGACCGCGAGTGCGACCAGGTTCACCCAGTCCTCGGCGAAGGCCGGATCACGCTGCGGGTCTTCGGCATTGAGCCGGACGTACCAGTCTTTGGCCCGACGCCGGACCATCAGGTTGCCGGGCAGGTAGCCGCCCCGGGACATGCCGTTGGCCTGACACGAGACCATGACGTCACGGATCCGCAGGAGACGGTCGCGTACGTCGGCTTCACTTCGGGCCAGACATTCACGGCGCATCATCACCTGGCTCACCGACAGTCCGTCGCGTTCGGTCAGGGCGAGCAATTCGGCCGCGGAGCGGAAGGAGCCGTCGGCGTCTGGTTCCCCATTCTCGCGCCGGTCCGGCTCGGATTCGGTGACGACGAAGCCCCCGCCCACGGAGAAGTAGGTCTCCCGGAAGACCGGGTCACCAGCGGACGAGAATGCCGTCAACGTCATGGCATTCGGGTGCTGGGCGAGCCGGCGGCCCGGCTGCAGCTGCACGTCGGATTCGGTCAGTCCGATGATGATTCGGCCGGCCAACAGGATCTTGCTCTCGGCGCGAATGGTCGCAAGACGCCGTTCCATCTCGTCGGTCTCGATCGTCTCGGGCCGGTAGCCCTCGAGACCCAGCAGGATGGCCGGCATCGTGCCGTGGCCGGCACCGGTTGCCGCCAGTGAGCCGAACAGGTCCACCCTGACCTCGGCGACCTGGTCAACCACATCGCGACCGACGAGTTCGTCGGCGAACATGCCCGCCGCCCGCATCGGGCCGACGGTGTGCGAGCTCGACGGGCCGATCCCGATCGAGAACAAGTCGAAGACACTGACGGCCATGGCTACAGCTCCGTGCTGTCGATCAACTCGTCGACGGTGTACTCAGACATGAGATGACTCCAATTCCGGGCATCACAGCTGCGTGATGCATCGTGTGGTGACACCTCCCCGCTCTGTCCTGAAACCTGAGAGTTGCAGCGCGCGGCGCCTTTCCCCTTCGGTAAGCGCGACGCATGCAGCCGCGCTGTTCTCCAGAGTTGTCTCGACACTGCGGTATTGGGCCTGAGAGATTCCCGGGGAGGATTTGCTCCTACGGCGCCTCCGGAAATCGGAGGTTCTCCCACAGTGCGTCGTCGACGTTTTGAGTTGTGTAACGGATGCTACTCGGCTGCGACTCCGCGGCGGCGAGACCGGAATAACCACGCCAGCTCCCCGGTTACACCGACCGTCCAACAAAACTAAACTGGTCGTACAGTTCAGTTACAACCGAGAACAGGTGGTCAAAGACATGAGCGTTTGGTTCATCACCGGAGCTTCCCGCGGATTCGGCTTGCAGATCGCCCGCGACGCACTGGACCGTGGCCATCAGGTGGTCGCCACCGCGCGTGACGCGTCCGCCGTCACCGCCGCCCTCGGCGAGAACGACAACGTGCTGGCGGTGGCCCTGGATGTCACCAACGAGGAGCAGGCACAACAGGCCGCGCAGGCGGCCGTGGATCGCTTCGGCCGCATCGATGTCCTGATCAACAACGCCGGACGTGGCCTGCTGGGAGCTGTCGAGGAGGCCACCGACGCCGAGGTGCGGGCCGTCTACGACACCAACGTGTTCGGGCTGCTGACCGTCACCCGCGCCGTCACCCCGGTGCTGCGGGCACAACGGTCGGGCACCATCGTCAACATCTCCTCGGTCGGCGGATTCGTCGGCTCACCCGGTTGGGGTGTCTACGCATCGACCAAGTTCGCCGTCGAGGCGATCTCCGAGGCCCTCAACGCCGAACTGAAACCGCTCGGCGTGCACGTCATGGTGGTCGAGCCCGGCTACTTCCGCACCGACTTCCTCGATTCATCCAGCCTGCAGACCCAGCGCAACATCATCGACGACTACACCGACGGGCCCGCCGGACAAATGCGCGTCGCCGCCGGTGAGCGCAACCACGACCAGCCCGGCGATCCGGTGAAGGCGTCCCGCGCCATCATCGATGTCGTCGAATCCCCGCAGCCACCGCTGCGCCTGCTGCTCGGCAACGACACCATCGCGGCCGTCGAGGCCAAGATCGCCCATGTTCAGGCCGAGCTGGCCCAGTGGCGAAGCGTCTCGGAATCAACGGATTTCGACGATGTCAGCCAGCACTGACGGAGCGGCCCGTGGGGCGGGCGAGTTCGTCCGCCCCACCGGCGCACGCAGCGACCGGATCCACCAGGCCATCCTGGACGCGACGGCCGAGCTGCTCGACGACGGTGGATTCCCGGCGGCCACCATGGACGCGATCGCGGCGCGGTCCGGCGCCAGCAAGGCCACCCTCTACAAACACTGGCCATCGCGGACCGCCGTCGCGGCCGAGGCGTTCGGCACAACGATGGCCGAAGCACTGCCCTTGCCCGATACGGGCAGCACGGCAGGCGATCTGACCGAACAGGTGGTCCGGGTCTCGGCGTTCTACGCCAGCCCACGAGGCGAGATATTCGCCCAGCTGCTCGCCGCCTGCGTCGAAGATGCAATGGGCGCAGCGTATTTCCGGGAGTACTTTCTGAGCGGTCGGCGCGCGGCCATCACCGAGCTGTGGCAACGCGGAGTGGATCGCGGCGACGCCGACGCCGGTACATCCATCGACGATGTGATCGACATACTGTTCGGTCCGCTCATCTTCCGTCGGATGACCGGCCACTACGCGCTGACCGACGAGCACGCCCGGCAACTGGCCGCGACAGCGTTGCGCGGATTGCTCCCCAACACCACCTCCTAGCTCACAAACCCCACCAACCACCTGGGACTTCGGCACCTCACAAGGCGACCAGGTACGGTGCCCACAGCTCGGGGACAGCGGTAGGTGGGGAGGCGATCGATCAGTCATGTCAGAAGAACTGTCGAAGAGGGGTCCGGACGACACGGCGTCCGATGACGCCCCGGCACGCCGCAAGCACATGCAGCGGCGGGCGTTCAAGTTCGCCACACCCGTCGGCGAGATCGCCATCGCGATCCGCACCCCGCGCAACGAACGCCCGCTTCTGCCGAAGCGGTACGACCCGTTCGGGATCGCCGATCGCGCGCTCGACGCGGCCAAGACCAGCATGAAGCTGGCAGCCTGGGGTGAAGAGCAGCTGGCCACACTGGTGAAGAACCGGCTGGAGGCCATCGACTCAGCGGCGCCCCGACCCGTGACCATCGCCACCCCTGAAGAGCCGACGCCCGAATCGCTCAACACCAAGATGGACCGCCTGCTGGACCGGGCCCTGGATCAGAGCACGTCGGGCAGTCAGGTGGAGCTGTACCACCGGCTGCTCGACCAGCTGGTGGCCGACGAAGCGCGAATCCTCGGCGCGCTCTCCGAAGGTGATGCCTCGCCGCTGGTCAACATCCACACCTGGACCCGGTCGCGCACCCCTGGTCAGGCGGTGCTGGAGAACGCCTGCCTGATCGGACGCACCGCCAATGTGGCGTTGCCCGCCATGGTCCCGCAGTACGTCGGCCATCTGCTGTCGCTGGGTCTGGTCGAGACCGGTCCCGAGGACCCTTCCCAGAAGGCCGATTACGAGGTGCTCCTCGCGGAGCCGATGGTGTTGCAGGCGATCAAGAACGGATCCCGCGGTCCGCTGGCCGCGCGGGTGGAGAAGCTGACGCTGTCACTGTCGGGGCTCGGGCGTGGTTTGTGGGAGTCTGCGGTGCAACGGAACGGTTTGTGACGCCCAGCGAGAAGCCGAAGGCGGATCGCGCATGAGCACAACCGAGACGATTCTCGCCGTCCAGACATGGCAGGAGATCAAGGCCGATTTCAGCGTCAACTGGCTGATCTATCTGTCCATGCCGTTCGTCGCGGCGTTCGTCGGCTGGAGCACCAAGATCGTCGCGCTGGAGATGATCTACCGGCCGATGGAGTTCAAGGGCGTCGGCCCGTTCGGCTGGCAGGGCATCGTGCCACGCCGGGCAGGCAAGGTGGGCTCGAAGACCATCGAGCTACTCACCCAGAACCTCCTCAAGCCGGAGGAACTGCTCGAAAGGGTCGACGCCAAGGAAGCTGTCAACGCGCTGCGCGAGCCGCTGACCCAGGTGGTCGACGAGATCTCCCGCGACCTCGCCGAGCAGATCCGCCCCGGGCTGTGGGACTCACTGCCCGATGCGGCGCGCAACGCGATCCAGGCCCGCATCCACGACCAGACCCCCAAGGTCGTGGAGAAGATGCTCAACGAGATGCGGGCGGACCTCAACCGGTTCGTCGACATCCAGTTCCTGGCCGTGACGACGCTGGTCCGCAACAAGGACAAGCTGAACAAGCTGATGCGCGGACTCGGTGACAACGCGATGGCGTTTGTCCGGCGCAGCGGCATCTACTTCGGCCTGGTGATCGGCGTGGTCCAGATGGTGGCCTGGGCGCTGTTCCAGAACCCGTGGATCATGCCGGCATTCGGTTTCGGCGTCGGCTTCATCAGCGACTACATCGCACTCAACATGTTGTTCCGGCCCGTCCACCCGACGAAGTATCTCGGCTTCATCCCCTTCCAGGGGTTGCTGCACGCTCAGCGCGACATCATCACCAAGGACTATGCGCGAATCCTGGCCGAGGACCTGTTCTCCCCCGAGATCCTGTTCGACGGCGTGCTGCGCGGTCCGGGTGCCGACAAACTGTTCTCACTCGTCGGCAAGGAGGTCGAGGCGGCCATCGACGCGCAGACCGGTATCGCCACCCCGCTGGTGAAGTTCGCGGTCGGCACGCAGCGCTACAACGCGTTCAAGGACAACCTGGTGCAGATGGTGCTGGAACGTCTCCCCACCACCTTGGTCGATGCGCAGGACTACGCCATGGGCGCCCTCGATCTCGAACAGACCATCATCGACAAGATGGGCCAGCTCACCAATGAGGAGTACGAGTCGATTCTGCGGCCCGTGTTCAAGGACGACGAGCCGACCATGATCGCCGTCGGCGCCGTCCTGGGCGGCGTGGTCGGTGAGATCCAGGTGCAGGTCATCGAGCACTTCGGGCACGACCCTGAGTCGGTCAGTGCGCTGCCTGATCTCATACGTACCGTCCTGCACCACTAGGCACAACCGCAGGTCTCCCCCACCTTCAGCGTCGGCGCGAAACCATCGTCGGGGAGCGGGGAATCGCCCAGTAACCGGCCGAGAGCCTCATGGGCCAGGGCGTCCACCGGTTGCTGCACGGTGGTGAGCCGCAGCCGTCCGTAGTCGGCGGCGCTGCCGTCGAACCCGACAACCCGGATGTCGTCGGGGATCCGCAGGCCCGCATCGGCGACCGCCCGAATCGTGGCGGCGGTTTGGCCGTAGGTCCCGACGACGAACGCGCTCCGCGCCCTGGCACCATCGCGCAGAAACGCGCTGACCGCTGCGTAGGCGCCGGACGGGGTGAGATCCGTGCGGATGATCGGTAGGTCCTGGTCGACGACGGAGGCGACGCCTTCGAATCGCTGCTGCACGGTCTCCCGGTCGCCATGGCACACATCGGCTTCGGTGAAACCGCCGACGAAAGCGAGGTCGCGACAATCGTGAACGTCGAGCAGGTGCCGAGCGACGAGTTCGCCGGCATGGACGTGATCGATTCCCACGATGTCCGCCTCGACCGCGCCCCGGATGTTGTGCATCCACACCACGGGAATATGTTCTCGCCGGCAGAGATTCGCTGTGTGCGGGGCGTTCGCCGCCCCGACCACCAGCAGCCCGTCGACACCGACCTCGGCGAACGCGGTGGCGAACTCGAGCTCACGCTCGGGGTCGTATCCGGTGTTGCCGATCAGGGTCAGGTGATCGCGCGCCCGGGCTTCCACTTCGATGCGCCCCACGAACTCACCGAACAGGGGCAACGTGAGGTCGGGAACCAGCAGTCCGATCTGCCGCCAGCGCCGCGGCCGACGCAACGCGCGGGCACGCCCGTCCGGCCGGTAGTTCAGATCGTCGATCGCACGAAGCACCTTGGCCCGCAACAACTCTGACACCGGACGCGGCCCGTTGTTGAGGACATAGCTCACCACCGCCGTCGAGGTCCCTGCGCGGTTGGCCACGTCGGCCAGGGTCGGACGTTTACCACTCACAACGGCTGGAGCCTCCGCTCGTCGGTGACCGCTCGAAAGAGTTCGAATCACCACGATTGTGACGGTTCCATCCAGGTTTCGCCTGCCTCACGCTAATCGATTAGAACCGTAACGAGGAGGACCCGTGGTTGTAACCGGACGTTGGTGGAGTAACTGACATGGCATTCGTACGACTCACCGGAGTCACCTATCTCGACCCCGAACTCGCCTACGACAGCTACGTCCTGTTCACCGGTGCCGACGGGGCCACCCGACTCATCGACCTCAACGGCACCGTGGTGCACGAGTGGCCGTATGCCGGTGTGCCGCCCCGCATCCTGGATCCGGCTCTCAACGGCGGGCGCCTGGGCGACGTCGGGGTGCAGCTGTCCGACAGCGACGACGCCCGCGGCGGCATCTACGCGAACGGCACCATCGGCCAACTCGACTGGGAGGGTGAGACCGTCTGGGAGTGGGGCACCCAGGCCCCCGGCGGAGCGGCCCGCCAGAACCACGACTGGGAGCTGCTACCCAACGGCAATCGCCTGATCCTGACAACCGTTCCCCGGACGGTGCCCGGTCTCGGTGACCACACCGTCGGAGATCAGGGGCTCTACGAGGTGACGCCCGACGGCGAGATCGTCTGGCAGTGGCTTGCCGGCGACCACCTCGACGAGTTCGGATTCTCCGAGGCGGGTTGGGATGCGTTGCGCCAGACCGTGGCTCGCGATCCCGACGATCCCTGGGGCTATCTGGAGATGAACAGCGCCAAGACGCTCGGACCCAACCGGTGGCATGTCGAGGATCCCGATTCCGTGTTCCATCCCGACAACATCCTGATCAGCTTCCGCAAGGCCAACATCATCGCGCTGATCGACAGGGTCTCCGGCGCGATCGCCTGGAAGCTCGGGCCCTACCACGACGCCGAGTTCGGCGCCCAGCATCAGCGCATCAACGTGCACAAGGTGCCGCGTCCGGTCGATCAGACTTCCGGCCAGCACAACCCGCACATGATCGCCGCGGGCCTGCCCGGGGCGGGAAACGTCTTGGTGTTCGACAACCAGGGCGGCGCCGGTTACCCGGCCGCTCCGCTGGGCATCTACGCGGGTTCCCGGGTACTCGAAATCGACCCCGCCACCAGGGAGATCGTGTGGCAGTACACCGCCGAGGACTCGGGGCTGCCGTCGTGGACCTTCTTCAGTTCGTTCGTGAGCAACGCGCAGCGCCTACCCAACGGCAACACCCTGATCACCGAAGGGATGCAGGGACGGTTGTTCCAGGTCACCCCGGACGGTGACGTGGCATGGGAGTACCACAGCCCGTATCAGGGCTACGGGGTGGCCGGTGAGCCCGAGGTCAAGCAGACCCGGGTGCCCGGGGTCGACCGCCTGACCCGCACGGCGCTGGTGTACCGGTCGCAGGCTGTGCCGTTCGACTGGGTGCCCGCGGACACCCCGCGCGAACCGCTGAGGACCGTCCGGCCAGACCCGGAAATCCTTCCATGACAGCCGGTTTGGCGGTCCGAGGCAAGGCGTCGAACCCGCCACAGCACCCGGCTCCGGCCCGGCTGCGGTCGGCGTTCGCCCGGCTCGGTGTCCTCGGCTGGACGCTCGCCGGGCTGGGGATCGCCGCGGTGTTGTGGTCGCTGATCGTGGCGACCGGGCGGTTTCCGCGGCAGCTGTTCCCGAGTGTGCCCGAGATTCTCGCCGCCGGGCAGACCCTGTGGACCGAGGGCCTGCTGGCCGCCGATATTCTCGCCAGCTTGCAAAGGGCAGCGGTCGGTTTCGCGCTCGGCGCCGGTATCGGCATCATCGTCGCCATACTCACCGCGACGACAACGGCGGGCCGCAACCTGCTGCAACCGGTGCTGCGGGTGTTCTCGCCGATCCCCACGATCGGCCTCGTCCCGCTGGCGATCCTGTGGTTCGGACTGGGCGAGAACAGCAAGCTCCTGGTCATCGCGCTCGGAGTGTTCGTCCCGGTGTGGATCAACAGCCACTCCGGGTTGGCGAGCACTCCGGTCGACTATCTGAAGGCCGCCCGCTGCCTCGGGGCCGGCCGTTGGCAGACCCTCTCGCGGGTGGTGCTGCCCGAGGCGGCCCCCGACATCGCATCGGGCCTGCGGGTGGGTGCCGCGATGGCGTTCGTGCTCATCGTGGTTGCCGAGATGACCGGCACCACCTCAGGTATCGGGTATCGGATCTCTCAGGCGCAGTTGTTCTCCCAGGCCGATCGGCTGATCTTCTGCCTGATCATCCTGGGCATCGTCGGCGCCCTGTGTGACCTGTTGGTCGCCTCGGCCACCGCCCCGTTCACCCGTTGGGCCCAAGAGGAGCGCTGAGATGGCCATCCAGACCCACGACCTCGTCGTGAGGTTCCCTGGCAAGCAGGAGCCGAGCCTCACGGGCATTTCGCTGACCATTCCGGACGGCTCCTTCTCGGTTCTCGTCGGCGCCTCCGGAAGCGGCAAATCGACTCTGCTGCACTGTCTTGCCGGCCTCATCACCCCAACCTCGGGCTCGGTGACCGACAACGGTGAGACTGTCACCGCGCCTCATCCTCGCCGGGGCGTCGCCTTCCAGCGCGACGTGCTGTTCCCGTGGATGACGGTCGCGGACAACATCGACTTCGCCCTGACGGCCCGACGATTGCCGAAATCGCAGCGCCGGGACACCATTCACGAACTGCTCGAGCTTGTGGGTCTGCGTGACGAAGTGGCCGCACAGCGTCCCGGTGAGCTGTCCGGCGGTATGCGGCAGCGGGTCAGCATCGCCCGCGTGCTGGCTGGGGAGCCGACCGTCATGTTGATGGACGAACCGTTCGCGGCGCTCGACGCGCTGACCCGGCTGCGTATGCAGGATCTGCTGATCGATCTGTGGACGCGGCTGAACCGCACGATCGTGTTCGTCACGCACGACATCGACGAGGCGATCCGGCTCGGGGACACCGTCAGCGTGCTGCGCGCCGGGCAGATCGCCGATCAGATCACCAACCCGCTCAGCCGCCCCCGGCCGGCCGATGCGCTGGCAGACCAGCCCGGCTACAGCGAGATCCGCAAGACCCTGCACCACCAGCTCGGCATCGACCACGCCGTGCACTGACCTCCACCCACAAAGGAACCCACAACGTGAAGACCCCTTTCCGGCGCATCGTCGCCGCAGCAGTCGCCGCTGCCACCCTCGCTGTGACAGCCACCGCCTGCACCGACTCGGGCACCGCGAACGCCGATCAACTCACCGTCGGGTTCGTCGTCGACCCGTCCTGGGCGCAGGTCCCCG
Source organism: Mycolicibacterium peregrinum (assembly GCF_002102345.1). Taxonomy (GTDB): domain Bacteria; phylum Actinomycetota; class Actinomycetes; order Mycobacteriales; family Mycobacteriaceae; genus Mycobacterium; species Mycobacterium peregrinum. The sequence goes on along the minus strand of NZ_LQPP01000029.1, from coordinate 53,660 downwards.
TCGCCGCCGACACCGGCCTGTTCGGCAAGCACAACGTCAACGTCAAGGTGGTGAACTTCCAATCCGGTGTCGAGGCATTGCAGGCCGCGGCCGCCGGTCAGGTCGACATCACCACCGCGGCGGACGTGCCCACCTCGGCGGCGCTGACCCGCACACCCACGCTGCGGGTGATCGCCGACGGATCCCGTTGGGAGGGCTCGCGGATCGTCGCCCGGCGCAGCGCGGGCATCAACACCGTCGCGGATCTGGCCGGCAAGTCGATCGGCACGCCGCTGGGGACCAGCGCCGCTTACTACGTGTCAAATGCCCTGGCACAGAACAACCTCAAGGCTGAGCTCGTGCAGGTCGCACCGTCGGCGATCGTCACCGCCGCCACCCAGCGCAATGTCGACGCGGTGTCGATCTTCCAGCCCTACCAGGCGCAGACCATCAAGGCTCTCGGCGACGACGCGGTGGCACTGAGCGGCGGAACCTACAACCAGCACAGCCTGTTCATCGCGACCGAATCCGCCGTCGCAACCAAGGGCAAAGCGATCACCGCCTTCCTCACTGCCCTCGGCGACGCGGGCGCCGCCCTGTCCCGGCACGACAAGGCCGCCACCGACGCCGTCGCCAAAGCCACCCAGCTGGACCCTGAGCTGCTCGGCACCGTACTCGGCGAATTCGACTTCACGCTGCAACTGAATCCGGACCTGGCCGACAAGCTGGCCGAACTCGGGGCGTGGGCCAAAACCCAGAAGTCCATCGACCCCGGCACGCAACTGCCCGACTACGCGAAGTTCCTCGACAAGCAGTTCCTGCCGCAGTCAGCACCGTAGGCACGGAGCCGTCGGTCGACACAATGGAAGCCATGACCAGAAATCGCCTACTGGCCGCCGCGGCCGCCGCGGCTGTGGTCAGCGGCTGTGCGACGGCCACCCAACCCGGGCTGCATCCCGGACAGTTGCTCACCGCACGGCCGCTGACCACCACCGCCGCGCTACCCAGCGGTGAGACCCAGTTGATCACCTACGTCTCCGACGATGCGCACGGCCAACCCATCGTGGTGTCAGGCACCGTGGCCGTCCCGAAGTCGCCGCCGCCCGAGGGCGGCTGGCCGGTGATCTCCTGGGCCCACGGCACCACCGGCTACGCCGACACCTGCGCCCCTTCGGTCGATACACCCGACGGTCTGGCCCACGACTACCTCGGACCGGTGACCACGATGCTCGACACCTGGGTGGCGCGCGGCTACGCCGTCGTCCAAACCGACTACCAGGGGCTGGGCACCCCCGGCGGGCATCCCTACGTCGACGGCACCAGCGAGGCGAACACTGTCACCGACATCGTGCGGGCGGCCCGCGAACTGAACCCCGGCGTCGGCACGGACTGGGTTGCCATAGGCCACAGCCAGGGCGGGCAAGCCGCGCTGTTCACCGCACAGGATGGTGGGCAGCGCGCACCCGAACTCGATCTGAAAGGCGCGGCGGCACTCGCGCCCGGCGGGGTGGGAATGGGCCAGGCAGTCGACTTCGTACGCTCCGGAAGTCCGGAAGCAGTTGGAACACAAGCTTTCCTGCCACTGCTGGTGCTCGGCGCCGCCGTGGTCGATCCGGACATAGAGCCGGATGAGATGTTCACACCGCAAGCGCAGCCCTTGCTGACCGCGGCCCGCACTGCGTGCATCGGTCAGATCCGCGCCGTTGCACCGGTGCCACCGGCACAGGTCTTCGCGGCCGATGCGAATGTGACCCCGCTGCACGACTACCTCGGCCGCCAAGATCCGACCCGACTCAGCCCGGGGGTACCGGTGATGATCGCGCAGGGCACCGCCGACACCGCGGTTACCCAACCTGGTGTCGACGCGCTGGCAAAAGCCATGTGCGACAAGGACGTCGCAGTCGACTACCGGGTGTATGCCGGCCAGGACCACCGTGGCGTCATCGGCGCCTCACTACCGGACGTACAGGACTTCGTGAACACCCTGATGGCCGGGAAAACGGTCAACACCTGCCCACGCTGACACCGGCTTACAGTGCCCGAGCCCGCTGGTCACGCAACCGCAGCAGTGCCGTCCCGAACGCACCGACCACCACCAGGTCAGAAGCCACCCCGCTGCTGACCGTCGCCAGCAGCCACCCGGCGACACCGGTGGCCAGGACGAACGGCGGCAGCCACTCGAACACCTGCGACCATGACGGCACCGGATGGTGCGCGTGCGCCGCATCCTTGGCGCGGGCGTACTCGGGATAGAACTCGGTGACGGCCACGGCGAAGAACAGCGCCGCCAGCTGAAGAATCCAGCCGGTCCAGAAGTTGTCGGTGCTGCCGTAGAGCACGTCGCCGAGGAACCCGACCGACGCCGAGAAGCCGAATGCCGCCGCCCACACCGCGGACACCACCAGGTTGGTGCGCTTGAACAGCGGCGTGTCCCAATGGTCCGGCGGAGTGACGTCGCGCGCGTACGCCGTCGTGTATGGCCGGCCGACCACCACACTGACCAGGGCGAACAATGCGAGCGTGGCGTTGGTGACCTCTCCCGACCACATCTCCAGCCACGTCTTCTGCCCTCGCGAGGCCACCAGGCCGACGGCGGCCAGCACCACGAAGAAGGACACTCCGAGCATCTCCAAAACGTGGACCGGAATGTTGCGGCGCCGGTCCAGTGCCAGCACCAGCAGCGAGAAACCGAGCGCACCCCACACTGCGATCTCGTAGCGGCCCGGCCCGGCCAGAATCGCCATCAACGCCCACGGCACGATCCCGGACAGCGGAGAGTCCAGAAACGCATCGAGGGCTTTGCCGAGCACGCGACGACTGTAGGGAACGGAGCTGGCAAAACCCCAAGACGTCGGGTTCTCTGGGGCGGACCATGGAGTCATGGCGTCCGACCTGGAAACCCGCGTCGACGAGATCGCCCCGGAGATCTACCGGCTGTCCACCTGGATACCGGGGATCACCGAGCACGGCTTCACCTTCAATCAGTTCCTGCTGACCGGGGACGAGCCGTTCCTGTTCCACACCGGCCACCGGTTCCTGTTTCCGCAGGTGTCGGCGGCCGTCGAACAGATTCTGCCGTTGACCCAGCTGCGCTGGATTTCGTTCGGGCACCTCGAAGCCGACGAGTGCGGGGCAGTCAACCAGTTCCTGGCGGTGGCGCCGGACGCCGAGGTGATCCACGGTCAGCTGGCCGTCATGTTGTCGCTGACCGACATGTGTGACCGCCCGCCGGTCACCGCGCCGACGGAGACCGCCCACGACATCGGCGGGCACCGCCTGCGGTTCATCGCCACCCCGCACGTGCCGCACAACTGGGAATCCGGGCTGTGGTTCGACGAGACCACCTCGACGCTGCTCGCCGGTGACCTGTTCACCCACATCGGGCAATGCCCGGACCTCACCGAGTCCGATTGTGTGGCACCGGCATTGGAGGCCGAGGCGCTGTTCCATGCCACCGGCCTGACCACCAACCTGGTTCCCACCCTGAACCGACTCGCCGAGCTGAATCCCACCACCTTGGCGCTGATGCACGGCGCGTCGTTCCGCGGTGACGGCGCCGGGCAATTGCGGGCGCTCTCCGCGGGTTATGCGGGGTTGTTCGGCGCGTCATAGCCGGCTGTCACCGTGCTCGATGCGTAGCCTTGTCGCGGTGAAGGCGTGGCAATTCGTGAGCGCCCTGCTGGCCGCCGGCGCCCTGCTGTCCGGCTGTCAATCGAGCATCGAAGGCACGCCGGCCACCAGCCCCCAGTCGCCGACCGAGCCGAGCTTTCCGACCGCGCGGCCCACACGGTCCAGTCCGGCACCCCCGCCGAGCACCACCGCTGCGGCTCCACCCAGCACCTCCCACGCGCCGTCCGGCGCCACCCCGCTGAACCCTCAGAACGGGTACGTGTTCATCGAGACCAAGTCCGGGAAAACCCGTTGCCAGCTGTCCAAGCAGGATGTCGGCTGCGAGTCCGACTTCGCCGACGCCCCGATGATCGACGGGGAACACGCCAACGGCGTCAGGCTCACCTCGGACGGCAACATCAAGTGGATCGTGGGCAACCTCGGCGACATTCCGGTGGTCACCCTCGACTATCGCAAGTACAGCGCGGTGGGCTGGACCATCGATGCGAGTGAGGACGGCACCCGGATCAGCAATGACGGCACCGGGCACGGGATGACCATCGCTGTCGAGGGCGTGAAAACCTTCTAGAGTTGGCGCATGACTGTCGCTCGGCGCGAACGTGCCGCACTGGTCGAGTCCATGCGTGCCGCAGGCCCTGATGCCCCGACCCTCTGTGAGGGCTGGACCGCGCGTGACCTGGCCGCCCATCTGGTGGTGCGCGAGCGGCGCCTCGACGCCGCCCCCGGCATCCTGGTGCCCCAGCTCGCGGGCTACACCGAGCGGGTGCAGCAGAAGGTCACCGAGAGCACCGAATGGGGCGATCTGGTCGATCAGATCGCTGCGGGCCCACCGCTGTACTCCCCGTTCAAACTGCTGGACCCGTTGGTCAACGTGGCCGAGATGTACATCCACAACGAGGATGTGCGCCGCGCCCAACCTGGCTGGGAGCCAAGAGATCTCGATGACGCCACGGTGTCCGCACTCTCCCGCGGGATCGGCGCGATGGCCCGGATGACGATGGGCAGATCCCCGGCGCGGGTGGCGTTGACGACGCCGCAGGGCAAGACGCTGGCCACCGTCGGCAGCGGTCCGGAGGTGACGGTGACAGGAGAGCCCGGCGAGCTGTTGCTGTTCGCCGCCGGCCGGGAGCCGGCCCGGGTGACGTTGTCCGGTGACGACGCTGCCATCGCCGCGCTCCGCGCCGCCCGTCGCGGGCTGTAAAACACCAGGTAGTCCCCGGCTTTACTCATTCTTGATCGTGCGTTGAATCGTCACCCCGACGATGGGCGCGTGGGTACGCTTTTATCGGTGGAACTGGGGGTTTTGGGGCCTCTTCAGGTCCGAATGGACGGTGCGCCCGTCGTAATACCGGGCGCGAAGCCGCGCGCCATCCTCACGATGCTCGGATTGCACGGTGGTTCGGTTGTACCGGCCGACGTGCTCATGGAATTGCTCTGGGGCGACGATCCACCACGCACCGCGGCCAAGGCGCTGCAGACCCATATCTCCGCTTTGCGTCACGCTCTCGGTGACGGCTTCGTATTGACCGAGGGAACCGGCTGGCGCCTGAACACGGCCGAGACTGACGCCTCGCGGTACAAGTCGCTCGCCAAATCCGGCCGGGACACCCTCGGCGCCGGTGACACCGGTGGTGCCGTGACTCGATTCGACGAGGCAGTGGCCCTGTGGCGAGGAATCCCCGAACTGCCCGACTGCCGACGGGGAGTGTCCGAGAAGACCCGCTGGATCGAGGGCCACGCGGCACTGGTCGAGGACCGGGCGGATGCACTCCTGGCGACCGGCCGCGCTGCGGAGATCGTCGGCGACCTCGAGGCGGCTGTGGCGGACGCACCGCTACGCGAAAGACGTTGGGGCCAGCTGATGCTCGCGCTCTATCGCGCCGGCAGACAGGGCGAGGCGCTCGGCGCCTACCGGCGGGTCCGGTCGCTGCTGGCCGATGAGCTCGGGGTCGACCCGGGACCCGAACTGCGGCGGCTGGAGGCCGCGATCGTCGCCCAGGATGCCAAGCTCGACCCCCCTGCGACACAACATGTTCCGTCCGTTACCCGGGCGGTGACCTTCCTAATGACCGACATCGAAGGGTCGACAGCCGCCTGGGAGGCAGATGCCGACGCCATGGCCCTCGCGCTCGCGCGACACGACGAGCTCGTCGAACAGGTCGTCACCTCCCGCGGCGGCCGGCTGATCAAGACGCGCGGCGAGGGTGATGCCACATTCTCGGTCTTCGACCGCCCGTCGGCGGCCGCAGCCGCCGCGATCGAGTTGCAGGATGCGATCTTCCACGAGCCGTGGCCGCTGGCCGAACCGATGCGTATACGCATTTCCCTGCACACCGGAGAGGCCGAGCTTCGGGACGGCGACTACTTCGGTCGCGCGGTCAACCGCGCCGCCCGGTTGCGATCGCAGGCCTCGGGTGGCCAGATCCTGTGTTCGGGCGCGACCGCCGAGTTGGTCATCGACTCCTTGTCCGACGACGTCGCGCTCGTCGACCTGGGCATGCGTCAGTTGAAGAACCTGGCACGGCCCGAGCACATCTTCGAGCTGCGCCTCCAGACCGCCGAAAGTCCACCTCCGACCGGCGACACACACATCGAGCGGCCGGCGATGCCCGCGGTGCTCGCAGGACCTGGCCCGTTCGTCGGGCGCGCCCGCGAGCTCGCCGAGCTTCTCGCCGACTGGCACCAGACGGTACTGGCCGGCACCCGCGCGGTGCTGATCGCGGGCGAACCAGGCGTCGGAAAGACCCGCTTGGCCGGCGAATGGGGCCGGCAGGCCTATGACCAGGGTGCGGTGGTGCTCTACGGCCGTTCCGACGAAGACCTCGGTGCGCCCTACCAGCCGTTCGCGGAGGCCCTGCGCACGCTCGTGCCCTGCGTCGGGACCAGTCGGCTGCGCGGGCTGCGCGGTGTCGAGGCATTGCTGCCGCTGGTTCCCGGGTTGACCGATGTTCTGCCCGATCTCGCCGCGCCACCTCACGGAGACCCGGACACCGAACGCTACGCACTGTTCGACGCCGTCGTGGCACTGCTCGGAGTCGCCTCAGTGGAAGCGCCCATCGTCCTGGTACTCGACGACCTGCACTGGGCGGCGAAACCCACCCTGCTGCTGCTCCGCCACCTGCTGCGTTTCGGCGAGCACGCTCGCGTGCAGATCGTCGGCACTTACCGCAGTACGGACCTCGATCGCTCCCACCCGCTGGCGGCGATGCTCGCCGACCTCCACCGTGACGGCAGCGCCAACCGCATTGCCCTGGGCGGCCTCGATGTGGATGACGTCAGCACGTACGTGGCCGAAGCCGGATACGACGACGAAGAGTTGGCGCGCGCGTTGGCATCGGTCACCGGTGGCAACCCGTTCTTCCTCATCGAAGCCTTGCGACATGTGGACGAGAGCGGCGGGCACTGGGACCCGAGCACCCTGCCGCAGGGTGTACGGGAAGCCGTGAGCCGCAGACTTTCCCGGCTCCCGGTCGAGACCAACAAGGCACTGGCGGCGGCCGCGGTGGTGGGCAGCCAGTTTCCCCTCGACCTGGTCGAGCAAGTGCTCGGCCAGGACCTGGTCGACGCATTCGACGAGGCATGCCAGGCCGCCATCCTCGTCGAGGAACCTGGTGGTCGCTACCGTTTCAACCACGCCATCGTCCGGCAATCGCTGCTTGCCGAGCTGGCGTCCGTGCGGCGAATGCGGCTGCACCAGCGGATCGCGGCGACGCTGGAGACTATGCCGGGTGCCGATGACGAACTGTTGGCGGACCTGGCCCACCACTACTTCGAATGTGCCTGGGCGGGAAACGCACTCAAGGCCGTCGAATACTGCCGGCGCGCTGCGAACCAGGCGATGACGCGACTGGCATACGAGGGCGCCGCCGACCTTTACGATCACGCCTTGCACGCGCTGGAGGAACTGGACGACGAGCTGCCCGACCGGGACGACCAGCGTGTGGAACTTCTCGTGGCGCGCTGTGAGGCACTGCTGGCCGCGGGCGATGTGTCTTCGGCAGCAGGTGCCGTGTCGCAGCTGAAAGAGGGAACGCGCGATTCAGCCCGACTCGCGGCATGGGCGACATGCTTCGACGGCCAGCTCTCGATGCTCGTCGATCCCGACCGCCTCGATGACATCGAATCCGCGGTGGCGGCGGCCGCCGTGACACTGGCCGAATTGGGCGATGCCGCAGGGGAAGCCAAGGCCCACACCGTGCGAGCAGGGTGCCTGGCACGCCTCGGACGGGTGGCCGATTGCGAGCTCGCGTTGGACAACGCGCTCACCTCAGCGCGCCAGGCTCGTGAACACCGTCTGGTGAACGCGGTGCTGGCGGGCGCACCACTGGCCGCGTTGTGGGGACCCAACCCGGTTCCGCGTGCGGGCGGGCGGTGCCTTGACGTGGTGCGTCTACTGCGGATTACGACCGATTCACCTGCGGTCGAAGCGACGTCGACCCGGTGCCAAGCTGTGCTGGAGGCGTTCCGTGGCCGGGCCGCCGCGGCCCGTCGGATGATCGATTCCGCTCGACGTACCGTCACCGAGCTTGGCCTGCGCCATGCGCTACTCGAAGTCGAGCATTTCGCCGGCATCGCCGAGCTGGTGCTCGATGATCCTGCTGCAGCCGAGGAACATCTTCGGCTTGCCTACAACGGTTTCCGCCGGATGAGGCTGGATGCCGATACAGCGGAGGTGGCCGCGCTGCTGGCGCGTGCGTGCCTCGCGTTGGGCAGGGACGGCGAGGCTGACGAACTGTGCTCGGAGAGTGAGCGGATCGCCGGACACGCATTGAAGCCGGCGATCGCCTGGCGCACAGTTCGGGCGCAGCTGCTTTCGCGAGGTGGTGCCCACGATGCCGCGCGGCTGGTGGCCGAGGAGGCCGTGGCCATCGCCGAGCGCACCGATGCGCTGGTCGACCACGGCGACGCGTGTCTTGTTCTGGCGGCGGTGTTGAGGGCGGCCGGTGACAGTGCTGGTGCGCGCGTTGCGGCCGAGCGGGCATCCACACTGTACGGGCAGAAAGGCGCTGTGGCACTTGCCGAGAAGGCGCGTGGGCTTGTCGATGGGCGTGACCTGCCATCCGCTCCCGCTCAACCCGAATCCCCGAGTGCCGAACTCGACACCGCTTGCGTACGAGCAAGTGACCGCGTGATCGACGCAGTCAATCGCGAGGCCTGGGACGAGATACCACACCTACTCGCCCCGTCCGTGACCGTCGAAAGTCGGCGGAAGATCGTCGGCTTCCCGCGGATCGAGGTCTCGTCGACCCAATGGCCCGACAACATGAAGCCCTTCCTGGCGACGGGCATGGTGCGCTACCGCCACGCGGCCGTGACCGTGCGTGGCGAGCGCCTCGCCCTCACCCGGCTGATATCCGGCCCCACAGATGTCAGCCCCGGGGCGCCGCAGGACGAGATGCTCCAGGTGTTCGGCATCGATGAGGACGGCCGAATCGCTCTGCAGGTTTGGTTCGACCCAGACGATATGGCTGCAGCGCTGGCCGAACTCGATTCCCTACATACGCGATTCGAAGACGAACGTCCGCGGGTGTCACTGGCGAACGCGGCGACCCGAGCTGACGATCGCTTGATCACGCTCGCTCTCGCCAATCGTCTTGACGAGATCGGTGCGCTGTTCACCGAGGACACGCGGCTCGACGACAGACGTCAAGGCTTCCGCTGCGAAATCAATGGCCGCGCGACCGCGGTCGACAACATCTGTTCGATCGCAGCCTTGGAGGTCGCTGTTACGAAGTCGACCATCGCGGTGCGCGGCGATCGCCTGTGTCTGAGCCGCGAGAGGTTCGAGGAGCCCGCCGCATTTTGCGTTGAAACGCTAGAGATCACCGAAGTCGACAGCCAAGGGGTGATGACCGAAAAGGTCGTGTTCGATCTCGATGACTTCGATGCCGCCCTCGCCGAACTCGACGTCCGCTACTTCGCAGGTGAGGCCGCCCCGTATGCGCAGACCTGGTCCGTCGTCCTGAAGAACTACGCCGCAGCGAACCGCCAAGAACTCAATCTGACCTCGGACTGCATGACAATAGACCACCGGCGAGGAAGAGCGTTCTCGCCTGGTGAGGCGCCCGAATACATGCGCGCCACATGGGACCTCGCACCCGATGTCAACGGTTATATCGAGACCGTCCATCGGCTCAACAACGTCGGGGCGCTGATCACCCATGTGGTGCATGGAACGTCCCAAGCGGGGTTCACAGCCGAATGGCGTGAGGTCATCCTCCTCACGTTCGAAGGCGAGCTCGTCAATCGCGGCGAGCTGTTCGACGAGGAAGACCTCGACGTCGCGCTTGCGAAGCTCGACGAACTCAGCCGGCCAGTCCGGCGGTTGGAGAACACGGCAAGCCGGGCCACCGATCGATTTCTGGAGCTGTTCGCAGCCCGCGATTGGGAAGCCATGGCGCGCATGGTGATTGACGACATCAGCTTCGATGACCGCCGTCGGGTGATCAACGCTGACCTGCAGACCGGCCGGAATGCCTTCATCGAAGGCTTCCGGATAGCAGCTGATCTCGGCGCCACACAGTTCCCGCACGCCATCGCGACCCGTGGGGAACGTGTCGTCCTCGTCCGAGCCCGATTCTCGCTCGGCGGTGGGGCACCCGAGGAGTTCGGCCTCGATCTCCTGCACGTGATCGAGGTGGACGCCGACAATCGGATTGCGGCTACGGTCACCTTCGACCCCGACGACGTCGATGCCGCGGTCGCCGAACTGGACACGCGATACCTCGCTGGTGAATCCGTCGGCCACGCGCAAACGTGGATGGCCATCGCCCGGAATGTCGCGGCTTTCAACCGGCGTGAGCCGTTGATGACAACGTCGGACTGGGTAACCATCGACCACCGGCGCGCGACAGCGTTCGAACCCGGCGACATCACCCCGTACATCCACGCGACGTGGGATGTCGCGCCGGATATCAATCTCCGCATCGAGGCTGTACATCGGCTGAATAATTCAGGAGCGCTGTTTACCCAGGTCTTGAAAGGTACCTCGAAAGAGGGCTTCGATGCCGAGTGGCGGGACGTCATCATTCTCACCGCCGATGGCGCGCAGCTGAGCAGCTTGGAGGTCTTCGACGAGACAGACCTCGCCGCCGCGCTCACCCGCTTCGATGAACTCAGTCGACCGGCGCAGCGGCTGGAGAACGCGGCCAGCCGAGTGTACGAACGCATATTCGCCTATTTCGCTTCCCGCGATTGGACAGCGATGAAAGCGGTGATAGGCGAGGACATTCTCGACGACGACCGCCGACGCGTTGCGAACGCAGGCATCCGGCGCGGTCGGACCGCGATGATCGCGAACATCCAGGCGGGCGCCAACCTCGGGGCCAGGTCCATAACGTCGACAGTCATTGCGACACGCGGTAACCGCCTTGCACTGCGTCACCTCCGTTTCTCAGGCGAGGGACGCGACGCGTTTCATAACGAGTTGCTCGGCATCGCCGAAATCAATGACGACCAACGGGTCGTGGTCGTCATCCAATTCGACGTCGATGATCTGAATGCGGCTTTTGACGAGCTCGACGCGCGTTACCTCGCCGGTGAAGCAGCGCCGCAAGCACATTCGTGGTCGGCGGTCGTGGGCGCATACGCCGCACTCAACCGGCGTGAAATGCCTGCAACGACCGCCGGTCATGTGAGCGTCGATCACCGGCGGGTGACAGCTTTCGCGCCCGGCGACATCAAGGACTACACCCGCCGCGCCTGGGATCAGATTCCCGACATCAGCTTCCGCATCGAGGCGGTACATCGATTGAACGATCGAGGTGCCGTCGTCACCCATGCGTTGCACGGAACTTCGCGGGAGGGCTTCGAGGCGGAATGGCGCGAAATCCACCTCATGACGCTCGGCGGCGAGCAGTTCAACCGCAGCGAGATGTTCGATGAGGCAGACCTCGAGATCGCTCTCGCGCGGTTCGACGAACTCAGTCACACGGCGACGCTGAGCAACACGGCAAATCGTGCGTTCGAACGCTTCCAGAAGTGTTTGGCAGAAGCCGATCTGGACGCGATGGCGGACATGCTGGCCGACGACATCTGCAGTGAGGATCGTCGTCACATAGTCAGTGCCGGCATTCGGAACGGGCGGGATGCTGCTCTCGAAGACGCCCGCGTGATCGCCGGACTCGGCGCTGGGGTCACAACGACAGCAGTCCTTGCGACACGCGGTGAACGCCTGGCGCTCAGGCACTCTCAATACGCAGTCGGCCACGAACAGACCGATGCGTATCAAGTCAACCTTCTCGAAGTCGTCGTCGTGGATACCGACGAGCGCATCTCCGCCGTGGTCACCTTCGACGTCGACGATTTCGAGGCTGCTCTCGCTGAACTCGACGCGCGATACCTGGCCGGTGAAGCGGCTGCCTATCCACAAGTGTGGTCGGCCATCACAGAGGGCTATGCCGCACTCAACCGACACGAGGCGCCCCAAGTGACTCCAGACTTTCAGGACGTCGACCACCGACACGGGGTCGCGTTCATGTCTGGCGACCTGTTCCCGTACATCCATGCGGCCTGGGACGTGTCGCCCGACCTGAAGACTCACATCGAGACCGTCCACCGCCTCAACAAACTCGGCGCGGTCATCACCCAAACGGCGCACGGGAGCTCGGAGGAGGGCTTTGATGCCGAGTGGCGACAGATCGTGGTTTTCACGGTCGACGGCGACGCGGTGAACCGCTGCGAGATGTACGACGAGGCGGACCTCGACGCCGCGCTCGCAAGGTTTGATCAACTCACTCAACAGCCGCCCACTTGAGATCGCCGATAGGCTGGCGGTCGTGGATTTCCGTGTGTTCGTCGAACCCCAGCAAGGCGCTACCTACTCTGACCAGCTCGCGGTGGCTCGCGCTGCCGAAGCCCTCGGCTACTCGGCATTCTTCAGGTCCGACCACTACCTGGCGATGAGTGGTGACGGGCTGCCCGGGCCGACGGATTCCTGGGTGACGCTGGCCGGACTCGCACGGGAGACCTCGACGATCCGACTGGGCACCATGGTCACCTCGGCCACGTTCCGCCATCCAGGACCGCTGGCCATCTCGGTGGCACAGGTCGACGAGATGAGCGGTGGCCGTGTCGAATTGGGCCTCGGTGCGGGCTGGTTCGAGGCCGAGCACCAGGCCTACGCCATCCCGTTCCCGCCACTGGGTGAGCGTTTCGACCGGCTCGAAGAGCAGCTGCGCGTCCTCACCGGCATGTGGAAGACGCCGGTTGGCCAGACCTTCGATTTCACCGGCAGGCACTACTCCGTCGTCGACTCACCGGCGCTGCCCAAGCCCGCACAGTCAGCTCTGCCGATCGTCATCGGCGGGATGGGCGCCAAGCGCACCCCGGCACTGGCCGCGGAGTTCGCGTCGGAGTTCAACGTGCCGTTCGTGCCGCTGGACACCCTGAAAACACAGTTCGCGCGGGTGGCCGGCGCCGTGGCGGACGCCGGACGCCCGACCGACGCACTGACCTACTCGGCGGCCTTCGTGCTGTGTGCGGGCCGCGACGAAGCGCAGATCGCCGAGCGCGCCGCGGCGATCAACCGCGAGGTGGACGAGCTGCGCAGCAATTCGCCCCTGGTCGGCACACCCGCCGAGATCGTCGACAAGCTGGGACCGTTCCTGGAGGCCGGTGTGCAGCGGGTCTACCTGCAAATGCTCGACCAGTCCGATCTGGATCATCTCGAGCTCTTCGCCGGTGAAGTCGTCCGTCAGTTGAGCTGACCGAAGCCCGCTTCAGGGCCGGGCATAGTATCGGTGCCCGTGGCCGGTGACGAGGACGATCAGGGGCAGCCTCCCGAGGCGCCCTGGCATCACTCGACGCCGGCCGTGGCGGGAGCCAGTGCTGCAGCCCTCGCCGTGATCGGCTTGGTGCTGTGGGCGGTGATCTCGCTGACCAGCTCCGGAGGGCCCGAGGACGCTCCCATCGATTTCGTCCCGCCCGCCTATACGTCGACCTCGAAGACCACGAAGTCCACCACGACCCGGACCACCACCTCCCGCCTGCCGGTGACCACCGAGTTCGGCGTGCCGTCCGACACCACGACCACCTCGCCGTCGGAGACGACCGAGACATCGCCCACCACGTCGTCCGAGACCACCACGACGACAACGACGACCACCACGACAGCGACCACGCCGTCGTACACCCAGCCGGGCGGCGACTACGGGGAGTACCCCACGACGCACTACCGGCCGCGTACCAACGTGACACGCACGCTGTATCCCCCGCCCGGCGGCTGACCCCGCCTACCATCGGCGCGTGTCGAACTATTACGACGACGACGAGCCCACCCAGTACGCGCCCAGCTACGGCGAGTATTCCGAAGCGCCCGCGCCGCCCACTCCCGAGCCCGTCCCGTGGTACCGCAAGCCCGCCGCACTGATCGGCATGGGCGCTGCGGGTGCAGTCATCGCGGCGCTGGTCATCTATGCCCTGGTGCAGCTGTTCTCGTCCGATTCCTCGTCGACAACCACGACTACCACCACGTCGACTACGGCTACCACCACCACATCGGTCGCCACCTCGGCCCCGCTGGTTCCGGCGCCGACTCACACGGTCACCGAGACGCTCGTACCGACCACCACGGTCGAGGAAACCACCGCCACGACCACAACCACTGAGCCCGTCACGACGACCGAGACCACGACCACGACGACGGCCCCGCCGACGACAACCACCACTGCGCCGGTGACGACGACAACGCCGCCGCCCGCAGGCAACCCCTAACTGGCTCGGCACTCAACGCGGCGGATTGCAGTCACTATCAAGCAGCGATCCGCCGCGTAAGCGGTTCAGGGTGCCGGAGCAGCTGAGGTAGGCGTGGCTGCAGGCGTGGGCTCGGGTGCCTTGGTGGGCTCCGGTGAATGCGTGGGCTCCGGCGTGGGCTCTGGCGCATGTGTCGGCTCAGGCGTCGGCTCTGGGGTGTGTGTGGGCTCAGTCGTCGGCGAAGGGGTCGGTGACGGACTGGGCGAAGGAGTCGGCGACGGGCTAGGTGACGGCGGCGGCGTGAACGTCGGGATCGGCAACTGCGGAAGCGTGACGGGCGGAAACACCAACGGCGGCACTGGAATCGGCGGAAGTGCTACCGGAGGTGCAGGCAGCGGCGCGGGTGCCGGAGCGGCCGGCGGTGGCAGGGGCGCCTGCGGCGCGGGAGCCACTCGCTGCGGAACGGGTGGACTCTGCGCGCTCTGCACCATCCGTGGCGCGGCCGCCGGGCGCGGCGCAGCCTGTGCGGGCTCACCAGTACCAGTACCTGGCCAGGACGGATCACGCACCACCACGGTCCGAGTGGGCGGCGCGGGCGCGGCCTGGGCCAACGGGGACTCGGCCGGATCCGTCCGCGGCGCGGTCAGCCCGGAGACCGCGGAGTCGAGGCGGTCGGCCCGCGCCGACAACACCATGCCGACGGTGCCGACAACGGCCAGGAACACCGCCGCATAGGCCACCACCCCGCCGCGCCGGTACCAGGCGACACGCGCGGGAGCGGGTGCCACAGGTGGTTCGGAGAACACGAATTCGGGCCGGGCCGAATCCTCGGTCACCGATTCGGGAATGAACTCTGCGACCTCAGCTGCCGAATCTTCCACCGACCAGGCCAGCGCGGACGCGGCCACCGTGCCGGTCGCCGAAGCCGCGACAGCAGACGCAGCCACAGGACCAACCGCCACCTGCGTCGCGGTCTCGTCGGCCCCGCGTCGGGCCAGCAAACCGGCTCCGACCGCGGCGATCACCTGGGCCTGCGGCACGGTGGTGACCGGAAGCCGGAAAGCCGATGAAAGCCGTTGGGTGACAAGTGGTATTCGCGCTCCGCCGCCGACAGTGACCAACGCCGCCAGCTGTGCCGGGTGAATACCGTTGCGGCGCAGCAGGTCCAGCAGGGCCTCGACAACGCCACCGAGCGGCTGATCGACTACCGCGTCGAGCTCGGCACGGGTGAGCCTCATCGCGCTGCCAACCCCGGCCAGGCTGGTGGCGCTCTGGTCGCTCAACCGTTCCTTGGCGTCGCGGCACTCATCCCGCAGCCGGGCCAGTGTGGTCACCGCTGCGGTGCCGGCGGGTTCGGCCTCCAGATTGCGCAGGACGAGCCGCAGCACTTCCTGGTCGATCAGATCGCCGGAAAACTCGTCGAACCGCACCGTCTGGCCGATGGTCGCGAATCCCGCGGCAGCGTCGGCCAAGGTCAGGCTGGTACCGGTCCCGCCGAAGTCGCACAGGGCGACCACCCCGCGGGCGAGCAGACCCGGATAGGACTGGATGGCCGTGAGCGCGGCGACCGAATCGGGAACCACCCGGACGCCGGGCATCGCCCGCCGGACAGAATCGAAAGCCGCCGAGTTCCAATGCGAGGGCACCGCCACCACCGAGGCATCCGGACGCTGCGCGGGGCTCACCTCACGCGTCAGCGCCTCGATCGCCCCGGCCAACAATTGCTCGGCGCGATGCGTCGAACCGTCGGCGGCGACCAGCGGCACCGGATCGCCGACCCGTCCCACGAAATCGGTGAACACCAGCCCGAAATCGGCAGAGGACGGCGCACCGACCACAGGCCCACGATGCCCGGACACGGTGAGCACCGCCCGCCGCACCAACGGCGTGTGGTCGGCGATCGCCACCAGATTGGTCGCCCCCACGGACAACCCCAGGCAATCACGCATACCTGTATGTCGGCGGTGGCGCCCGATTCGTTAGTGCCGAGCCGAGTACTCGGCCACCAGCGCCTCGGCGCTGCGGACCGCGGCCCGGCAGGCCCGCGTGGTGAACGGGTCGTTGAGGGGGTGCTCGGCACGCCGCCGCCAACGCTGCGCCGCCGCGAAAGCCGCGCGGGGCCCGTCGAACGGCGCATCGGGCTGAAGTCCGAGCCGGCTGGCCGCATCGGTGCCCGAGCCACCGATGATGCGGCGCAGTGACGCCATCTCGTCCTCGTTCAGCGTCGTGGGACGCGAGCGCAACAGGCTGAGCAAGCGCAGTTCCTCGAAGGCATGGGTGTCGGCGAGCAGCGGGTCGATGTCGGCGAGGATGTAGGGCGTCGCGTAGATCGGGTTGCGCTGCACGAACTGCCGCAACGACAGCAGCGCCGTGTGCGCCTTGAGCAGCTCCGAACGCTGCGCGAACTGCTGGTCGATGACGTCGCGTAGGGCGATCAGGCCGCTGCGTTCCAGCAGTTCGTCGGCCAGGGCCACGGAGTCGGACACCCCGGCGTGCATCACCGCGATCGAGATCCGGATGCCGAACATGCCGAACCGGTCCAACAGCGCCGCGCGGGTGGCCGCGTCCACCGGCAGCGAGCTGTCCTCGCGCACGAACCGGTCCACCGAAAGCATGGCCTTCGTCAGCTGGGCCGGCTCGATGCCCGCGAGCTTCTGCAGCGCGACGAACTCGCTCTGCCGCAGGGTGCGGGCGGTCAGGGCCAGCAGACCGGACACCGGGACCACGGCCTGGCAGATCCCGGTCTTGTCCATCTCCTCGGTGAACCGCTTGGCCACGTCCTTGGCCGACATCATCGCGTCGATGCGCCCGGCACCGATCTCATCGGCGCGCGACGCCACCCCGATGACGCCGAGAGCGCCGGATGACCCGCCGACGAGCTCGCCGATCTGTTTGAGCAGGGCGATGTCGGCGGCGTTGAGGGTACGCAGCAGGAACACCACCGCGTCGACGCGAGGCACGCCGTCCTCGGGCACCAGGAGCCGGTGGGTCCGCATCGACACATCGCGCGACAGCGACGAGGTTCCGGGGGTATCGATGATCGTGGTGTCGATGAGCTCGGCCGCCGGCCACTCGACGTCGAGATCGACTACGTCCTCGGGGTTCAGCCCGGCGAAGCTGAAGGTGAGACCGCGATCGTGCGGATCCCGCGCGATCGGCACATTGGCGCGTCTCCCGCCACGGTGGTTGGCGGTCACCTTGGGGGTGGGCCCGTGCCGGAACCAGGTGACGATGCGGGTCGCCTCGGTGGCGTCGGTGGGCGCGATGTCCTCCCCGACCAAGGCGTTGACGAGTGTCGACTTACCCGCCTTGAGAGTGCCGGCCAACGCGATGCGGATCGGCTGGTTGAGCCTGCGCCCGATGCGGTCGAGCTCGTTGTGTACGTCGGGCCGATTGCGGTAGGCCGGATCGCCCCGGTACGCCTTGATGGTGCCGCCCAGAATCGAGCGCACCTGATCGGCCGTGCTCACGCTGCGGGGTCCAACCTTTCGACGCTGGTTAACCCTTCGAGCTTAAATCGTGCCGAACACGCTTGAATATTCACCGAGGCGATCGCGTGGTCAGCCTCTCGGTCCGCAGGCACGGAGGTGCAGCACATGGAATCTGTGAGCAGGATCAGTTCCGACACCTGGCGGACCGCCACCTGGTCGGTGCCGCTGATTTTCCAGTTGGTGATGACGCTCTTCCTGTCGACCACCTGGGCGGCAGGAAAGTGGGTGTTGGACGGCGCCACGTTCCGGACAACGATGTCGGCCGGGGCCGCGACGTCAACCGTGATCGCCCTCGTGATCAGCATCGTGCTCCTCAAAGACCGATCACCCCGTTGGCGCGGCGTGGGTCTGGCTGTCGCCGGGTCGGCTGCAGCCGTGTTGACCGGCTGGATGGTCGCTGCATTCTGGATCTACGAATGACGGACAACTCCGCGCCGACCAAGTTCGGTCCTCTCAGCTTCGCGGCGGCTCTGGTCACCAGCCTCATATTCGAATTCGCCGCGGTGACAATGGGTTACTTCGTGATCTTCCTGCTCTACTTCGTGTTGCCCGCGCTCCTGATCGCGGTCGCGATCGGAGGCCTGCTCTACTTCTCGGGCGGCAAGGCGACACAGGTCGGTCTCGGAGTGTTGATCGGCTGTCTGGCGGCTCCGTTGACCACGGCGATCGCGGTCATCGTCATAGCCGTCACCTAGCCGGAGCCTGGTTGCCCTCGCCCGCCAGATTCGTGGCGTGGTGGACAACCTGTTTGAGGATGTTCTGCTGGCGTTCCAGTTCCGCGACCCGGGTATTGCGTTCGTTCTCCTCGATCTTCGCCGCCATCAGGGTGGCCTGCAGCGATTCGTTGAGTGAGCGCGTGGTCTGGTTGGCGATTCCGCGGTAGTGGTCTCGCAATTGACGTTGGATGCCTTTGAGCCGGTCCCGGGATTCCTTGCCGACGACGAATGCAACGTCGTCGACGAATTTGCGGGTGTTGGTCTTGGCCTCACCCCGGACCCGCAACATCCGGTTCTCCATGTCCTCCTTGTAGGCCTTGCGGCCCAGCACCAGGCCTGCGCCCAGGGACAGCGGGTTGAACATGCCCAGCCCGGCGAACGAGGTGAGCATGCCGAACATCAGCACGCCGCCGTAGGAGCCGCGCATGCCGGTGATGACCTTGTGCCCGGCCTTGATCGGCTTTGCCTCCAGCCGCGCCAGCGATTTCATCTCGCCGAATCCCGCACCCATGTCGCGGGCGTCGATCTGTGGCAGCTGCACTGCCTCCAAACCGGCTTCGGTGAAGGTGCGGGCCACCTCGGCCGCGAGCGCCTCGGCCCGCTGATAGGCCCAGACGAAGTTGTCGCCGACGGCGGTAGCCACCGCTTCTTCCAGTTCGGCGCCGATCTCGGCCCAGTGCAAGGTGGGGTCGCCGGAGTCGATGACCTTCTCGGTGTGCGCGGTGATGTTGCGGAACCGGTGGCGTAGATCGTGATCGACGTCGGCGGTCAGATCGGCGATGCCGTCGTTGAGCACCTGCTGCCACAGGGCAGTCTGCTGCAGTGCTTCCTGCGCTTCCTCCTTGCGCCGTTCCAGGTCGGCGGTCAGCCGCTCACGTTCACCAGGATCATTGAAGGCCGAGAGTTCGGAATCGACGGCCAGCAGCAGATGTTCTGCGGCCGAATGGATTTCGGCCACCACCTCATCGCGAATCCGGTCGTTCTCGCGGGAGAGCACGCGGTCGGACAGGAACTTCACGATCGCGGGGAAGTTCGACTCCTCGTTGAGTTCCTTGTCGTTGAGCTGGATCGCATGGCTGCGCAGTACTGAGGAGACTGGAGTAACCGGGGTCGATATACCGGCCCGTTGCAGGTGGCCGACATTGGCGCCGACGATTTGCCGCCAATGCGGGTACAGGTCGGTCTTGGTCGCGACAATCGTTGCCACCGGGCAGATTTCGATCGCCTGCCGGATGAAGATCATCTCCGGCTCGGTGAATTCCTGGCTGGTGTCGCTGACCATCAGCAGGGCATCCGCATCGGGCAGCAGGCCGAGGGTGGAGGACAGATGCGGTTGCCCATGGCCGCCCACGCCCGGGGTGTCGATGAATGCCAGTCCGCCTTTGAGCAGCGGGCTGGGCGCGGTCACCTCGACGCGCAGCACCTCGCGTCCACCGGCTTCGGGCGCCCGGCGCAGGTCCTTGGTCAGGTCTGAGGGCGGTATGGCGATCCGCTCGGGTTCGGCGCCGTCGGGCCGCGCCACGACCAGGTGTGCGGTGGGTTGGTCCCCGTAGGAGACGACGGTGGCCAGCACGGTGGATTCGTCGTCGCCGACGCGTGCCACGGGGACGTTGAGCAGCGAGTTGAGCAGTTGGCTCTTGCCCTGTTTGAGCTGGCCGGCGATGACCACGCGGATCTGCGGATCGTTGATCCGCACGTTGGCCACTTTCAGCCGTTCCACCAGGTCACCGCGGTCGCGCGCGGCGGCGATCTTGGTGGTGTGGTCGATGAGCTCGACGATCACCTTGACCTTGCGCGGGTCACCCGGTTGCGTCGGCTGAGTTGTCGGTTGGGTCATTGAACGTTCCCTCCTGCGGAGTCCACCGTAGGCGCACGAACGGGGCGGAGACCCCTTGATGGGGTCTCCGCCCGTTGCGATGCAGTGCGGATCAGAAGGCGTCGAACCCGGTTTCGATCGGGTTGTGTGACGCCACGTCGGTGTGGGACTGCGAGTGCGAGTCGTAGCTGTTGCCCGAGCCCAGCGCGGTGTGCGACTCGTTGCCCGACCCGAACGCGGTGTGAGTCTCGTTGCCCGACCCGAGCGCGGTGTGAGACTCGTTGCCCGAGGCGATGTTCGACGAGTAGCTGGACGAGTTGTCCTCGACGCTGTGCGTGGTCGACGTCGAGGTCGAGCTGTGCACCGACGAGTCGATCACGCTGCTGTTGCCGCTGCCCACGTCGTGACCGGCGGTGGTCTGGTTACCGCCGACAGCGTGGTTGGAGCTGTCGCTGATCACGATGCTGCCCGCGTTGCCGCCGTCACCACCGCTGGCGTGTCCGCCACCGATGCCGAGCAGGCCGCCGCCACCGCTGGCGCTGGCGCCACCGCCGTGTCCACCGCTCATGTCGACATCGCTGATCACCGGGCCGTCGTTGCCGGAGATGACGTTGCCGCCTGCGTGCTGCGAGCTGTCCTCGATGGCGTTGCCCTCACCCACGTTGACGTGAGAACCCGAGCCGGCCCAGACATCACCGTTGTTGACGGTGTTGCCGTGGCCCAGCACCGCACCGTCGCCGGTGACGATGGGCCCGTCGGCGTGGCCGGTGTTCACGACCGCGCCGTTGGTGGCGGTGTTGGAGGTCTTGTCCCCCAGCGTGATGTCACCGAAGCCCAGGTTGAACGCACCCTGCTGAGCGTTGGCGCCCGCGTCCTGGTTGGGGCTCATGACCGGGACGTTGTTGTGGCTGGCCAGATCGGTGGAGTTACCGCTCATGAAATCGGTGTTGGTCTCCGGCGCGAACGTCGGCTGCGAGGTGAAGGCCGTCTGCGGCGAGAACGGGGAGGCGATGCTGTGGTAGTCGGCCACGGCCCGCTGCAGCCCGTAGACCGGGTCGCCGTTGCCCAGCGCGATGCCGGCCGGAGCAGCCGATGCCGCGACGGAGGCGAGCTGAGCGGCCGACACGTTCGGCAGTCCTGCGTCCCGCAATGCACCCTCCGGGTTGGCGACGTACGACGCCGCGGCGGCCGGGCTGCGGAAGAGCTCGAGGATGAAGTCGATCAGAGTGGTCATTGCTCCAACCTTTCGGATGTTTCTGTGGAGTGTCTGGTGACTCCCCGTGCCGGGCTCTCCGGCGATCTGGAGACAACGTTATGGGTGCGCCGCGACACCGGGAACGGGGTCGATTCCCCTCCCCGCATCTCCCCCACTCGGGGTGCAGGGGGTTCCCCCAATAGGGGTATAGGGGATCGGTGGGGGCAAGGGCTGGAAGCCCCAAATGTATTGACGTTTCCGCAGGTAAAACGCAATAAGCGCGCGACCGCATGGGTCGCGCGCTTATTGGAAGGTCTGGTGGCTTCAGTCGAAGATATCGAAACCGCCCGGGTCGTCGGTGTGATGCTCGGTGTCGACGACGTGGTGATCCCATACCGGATCCGACACCGGATCGGCGACCGGCACATCCTCGATGACCGGCTCGTCGAGCTGCAGCGATACGTCTTCGAGCGGCTGCTGAAGGACACCGACGTCGTCGATGACCGGCCCGGAGGACACCAGATGGTCCGAGGAGCCCGGCTGGTCGATCACCTGATCCGCCGTCGTATCCCAGGCATGGTTGGGGGCATCGACCGGCACGTGATCGCCGAAGGCGTCGAACGCCGCCGTGGCCGCGCCACTGGCCCAGACGTTGCCGCCCGGGTCGGCGGCACCCAGGTCACCGAAGGTGCCACCACCGCCGGTTGTCGACAACGACTCCGACACGACGGGAATCAGATTGTTGACGTCCGCGCTGGTCACATCCGTCAGATGTGCGTCGGCGATGGCCTGCGCCGGATCGGCGGCATAGTGGGCAGCAGCGTCAGGGTCGCGTACCAGCGACATCACAAAGTCCAGCAATGTGTTCGCCATGCTCCACCTCCTCAACGGTTCGCTTCGAATGCTAGCCAGCTGTGAGGGTGCTGGGATCGGTGCCGAACCCACCCCTGCCCGCCCGCCATTAGGGGGGCGGACATTAGGGGATTAACGCCACTAGGGGAACAATGCCGGGCCCTGGATGCCTCAGCGGTTAGGGTGAGGGTCGGCCGAGACAACAGGAGTGACGCCTGATGACCGACTCACTGGGGTTGTCGATCGGGATGACCAACCTGGTGGCAGCCCGCGAAGGCCGCCAACCGGTGATCCGCCGATCGATTTTCACGCTGCACAACGACCGCGCGCCGGACGTCGGCGAGTACACCGGCAGCGGATTGCCGTTGGCCGGCTTCGTGGAACGCGTCGGCGACCCCGTCCCCCTTGTCGCTGCCGACGGGTCCCAGCACCGCGGTGAACTGGTGCTGGCCGAGGCCCTCGACGTCATGGCCCGCACCGCAGGCGGTGGTTCGCCCGTGGTGATCGCGGTACCCGCGCACTGGGGGCCCAGCACCGTGGGCGCCTTGCGTGGCGCACTGCGCAACAAGCCCGCCCTGTCACCGGCCGGTGTGCCGCCGGGCCTGGTGCCCGATTCCTTGACCGCGCTGGCGGCGCTGCAGGCCGATCCGGGGTTACCCGCCGACGGCGTCGTGGTGTTGTGCGACTTCGGCGGCAGCGGGACGAGCGTGACGCTGGCCGACGCCGGCGCCAATTTCGCCACCATCGCACCGACTTTCCGTTATCCGGACTTCTCCGGCGATCAGATCGACCAGGCGCTGCTCAACCACGTTCTCAGCGGGATCGCGACGGCCAACGATTCCGATCCGGCCGGTACCGCGGCGGTCGGTTCTCTGGCGAAGCTTCGGGCCGAATGCCGTCAGGCCAAGGAACGGTTGTCCGCCGATACCGCGACGGCGATTCCCACCGAACTGCCCGGGTTCAGCTCCGACGTTCGGGTGACCCGCCCAGAACTAGAGCAACTGATGTCCGCGCCACTGGCCGGCCTGTTGGATGCCGTCGAAGACACGTTGCAGCGCAACAACATTGCGTTGTCCAGTGTGACCGCGGTCGCCACCGTCGGCGGCGGAGCGGCGATCCCCCTGGTGACTCAGCGACTGTCCGAGCGGCTGCGCGCCCCAGTGGTGACAACGCAGCGACCGCAGCTCGATGTGGCCCTCGGCGCCGCTCTCGTCGCCGAGCGCGTCATCGACGCCGCTGCGCCGACCGGCATGGCCCCCGAGGTGGCGGCTGCCGACGCTCCCACCGGGATGGCTCCCACCAGCCTCGGTCCGGCGGCCTGGGCGGCTGGTGCCACCATGGCGCAACCGTCGGCCGACGACGGGGACGCGGGGAGCGCCCTGGCCTGGTCGCAGGACGATGCACCTGGAAACGAACCGGTGCCCTATGCGGGCGGCGAGTACGAAACCGCGCCGGGCACGACCGCGGCGCGACCACCCGTCCAGTTCAGCCACGAAGAGGAGATGTTCGACGCCGCACCGGAGCCGCTGCCCTGGTACAAGCGTCCGGGGATCCTGTTCGGGGCCGCGGCGGCGGCTGTGCTGCTGGCCGCAGGTGGCCTAGCAGTGACGTTGACCAGTTCCGAAGGGGATTCCACCCCTCTCACCGAGACCAGCACCACCTACTCGATGGGTCCGTCCCCGGAGGGGCCGCCGCCCGAGCCGATCACGACCGTGACCGAGGGGCCCGACGGGGTCAAGACCACCACCGTCGTCGTTCCGCCGCCACCGCCGCCGGAGACGACGACGTCCGCGCCGGAAACCACCACGACGACCAGTCCGACCACAACCACCACGACTACAACGACCACCACAACGACCACGACGCAACCGCCGACGACCACCACCACGACGCAACCGCCGACGACGACCACACAGCCTCCGACGACGACGAAGCCGCCGACCACCACCCAGCCGCCGGTTACCACCACTGCGGCGGCGGAGGCCCCAGGCGGCGGAGCCTAGGTCGGCGCTGATGACCGCCCCGGCACCGGAACCCGTTCCGGAGCTTCCGTTGGCTGCCCGGACGGCGATCGGTGCGGTACTGGCCGACCCGGCTGAGCCGGTCAAGCTGCTGCTGTCCGGCGGCATCGGAACCGGCAAGAGCACGGTGCTCGCCGAGATCCGCAGCACACTGCGCGAGGCCGGCCGTACCGTGCTGACCCGCGCTCCCCGACCGGGCGATGCCGCCGAGGCGGCGTTCGTCGTCGACGACGCAGACCAGCTGAGCGACACCGAAATCGATTGTCTTGCAGAAAAAGTCGCGGATCCTTCGGCAACCGTGGTGGCGGCGTGTGTGCCGTTGACCCACCGCCTGCCGTTGCACGCGTTGGCCACCGCTCTGGAGCGGGAGAACCCGGTGGTGCGGCTCGGCCCGCTGCCTGCAGCCGAGGTGGGCCGGGTGCTGACCGCGGCGCTGGGGTCACCCGCGACCGTGGAAACCGTGAGGTCGGTGCTGGCGGCGACCGCCGGCCTGCCGTTTCTGTTGCGGGCAGCAGCAGATGCGGTCGAGGCCCCGGCCGACGCGGCAAAGTTCGCACTGCTACACCGATTACGCCTGGTTGACGACGCCACCCGTGATGCGCTGCTGATCCTGTCTCTGAGCCATGATCTCGGCCCCGACGACGTCGCTGCGGCGTTGCGGTTGACCGGCGCCGAGGCGTCGGCACTGGTGGATCGGGCCCGCGCCGGCGGCTTGGTGGAGCCGTCCCATGACCGGCGGTTCGTCCGGTTGGTACATGAATCGCTCGCCCAGATCGCCGGCGCCGCGCGCCACCATGAGATCGAAACCTCGCTGCTCACTTCGCAACTCGAACTGTCGACCCTGTCTGCCGATCTCGCGGTGCGGCTGGCCGAGCACGGACTACGCGATGACCGGCTGGCCGAGGCGCTGGCCGAGCACGCCGCCCACAATCGCGCCCGGCCTGCGCGGGCGGCCCGGCTCTACCGCGCCGCGGTCACAGCCGGTGCCGCCGCGGTGAGCACCCGACTGGCCGACGCACTGGCGTTGGCCGGGGACTGCACCACCGCGGCCCGCATGGCCGATGAGCTGCTCGGCTCCGAGGACGCCTCCGAACGCGCCACCGCGGTGCGGGTCGCGGCCAGCGTCGCCATGCACGACGGCGGCGCAGCCCAGGCCGCCGACCTGTTCCGGTGGCTCGGCCCCTATCCGGACACCTTGATCAGCTCAGCCGCCGCGACCTGTTTTCTTGCCGCGGGTGACGCCGATGCGGCGCGGGCGTCGTCGAACTCGGAGGTCGCGGGGCCACCCACCTCGACAGCGCGGGCAGCGCGCAGCCTGGCCGAAGGTCTGGTGCTGTCGCTGGATCAGCCGTTCGCCGTGACCGTGGCCCGGCTGGGGCAGGCGGTCACGGCGGAATATCAGGCCGGCGGCGTCGCCCCCGATACCCCAGCGGCCCTGGTGACGTTGGCCGCCCTGCACGGCGGAGACTCCGTGCGGGCACGCAGCGTGATCAGCCGCGCGGTTCGGGCCGGCAGCGGCGATGAGGCGTTCAGCGCGGCGCGCCACCGGCTCCTGTTGGGCTGGGTGAAGATGCAGGACGGCCAGCTGGGGCCGGCCGGCTCCGACGCCGACGCTGCTGCCGCCGCAGGCGCCGATCTGCACCGTCGCGACGCGTTGTGGGCGGCGGCGTTGCGTACCGCGATCGCCCGGCGAAGCGGAGACAGTGGCGCCGTCCAGAAGCACTGGTTTGCCGCGGTCGAGGTGCTCGCCGAGTATTCGATCGACCTGTTCTCGCTGCTGCCGCTCGGTGAGCTGTGGGTGGCCGGCGCCAGGATGCGTCAGGTCGACCGCCTGGAACACACGCTGTCCGAGGCGTGGAGCCTCCTCGCGGCACTCGGCAATCCGGTGTTGTGGTCGGTGCCGCTGCACTGGGCCGGCGTGCACGCCGGGATCCTGGCCAACTCGCCCGGAGCCGTCGCCCCCCACGGGCAGGCACTGACCGCGGCGGCCGGTCAGAGCGCATTCGCCCGTGCGCTGGCCAATGCCGGGCGCATCTGGCTGCGGGTGCTGGCCAATCATGTCGACACCGACGAAGTCACGACCGCGGCCCGTGGACTGTCGCAGTTCGGACTGACCTGGGACGGGACCCGGCTGGCCAGCCAGGCCGCACTGCAGACCCCCGATGCCCGGGTGTCCCAGGCGATGCTGCAACTGGCCCGCGACCTCAAGCAGACCAGTGCCGTCGAGGAGATCGAAGTCGTCTCGCCCCCTCCGGCCGGCGCCGCGCCCCGGGCACCGGCTCCGTCGTCGACCAAGCTGTCCGACCGCGAACGCGAGGTGGCCGAACTGCTGCTGCTCGGGATGCCGTACCGCGACATCGGCAGTCAGTTGTTCATCTCGGCGAAGACGGTCGAGCACCATGTGGCCCGCATCCGGCGGCGCCTGGGCGCCGAGTCGCGGACGGAAATGCTGTCGATGCTGAGGGCGATGCTGGCCCCGCAGGGCTGAGATCCATACCACAGCGACCTCAAAGTTAGGTAAGCCTCGGTAGCGGTGAGAAACACCGAAATGTCACTATGAGCTGAAGGAAGCTAAGTTACTGACGGGTAACTATGCCCAAGTTACTCACGGGTAACATCCGAATGGAGGCGTTTCTGTGGAGAGTCTCGAACACACACTGGTTGTGTCGCGACTGATTCTCGGTGTGCTCGCAACGCTCGTCGTGCTGGTGTTCGCCGGCAAGCGTGTGCTGTGGCTGACCAAGCTGATCAGCTCGGGACAGAAGGTCGGCGATGAGCGTGGGCGTAAGGACCATCTCGTCCAGCGCTTCCTGAACCAGAACAAGGAAGTCTTCGCGCAGTCGAAGCTGCTGAAGTGGTCGATCCCCGGCCTTGCGCACTTCTTCACCATGTGGGGCTTCTTCGTCCTGGCCACGGTGTACCTCGAGGCCTACGGCGTGCTGTTCAACCCCGAGTTCCACATCCCGTTCGTCGGCCGCTGGGCCGTTCTGGGCTTCCTGCAGGACTTCTTCGCCGTCGCCGTGCTGGCCGGCATCATCGTGTTCGCGATCATCCGCATCCGCAAGAACCCCGAGCAGCTGGGCCGCGAGTCCCGCTTCTACGGTTCGCACAACGGTGGCGCCTGGACGATTTTGATCATGATCTTCCTGGTCATCGCGACCTACGCGGTGTTCCGCGGTGCGGCCGTCAACGTCCTGGGCGAGAACTTCCCCTACCAGTCCGGCGCATTCTTCTCCGACGGCATGGCCGCGCTGCTGGCTCCGCTGGGCCACACCGCCAACGTCTGGCTCGAGACCATCGCGCTGCTCGCCCACCTCGGCGTCATGCTGGCCTTCCTGCTGATCGTGCTGCACTCCAAGCACCTGCACATCGGTCTGGCCCCGATCAACGTCACCTTCAAGCGTCTGCCCGACGGCCTCGGCCCGTTGCTCCCGATGGAGTACAAGGGCGACAAGATCGACTTCGAGGATCCCGCTGAAGACGCGGTGTTCGGCAAGGGCCGTATCGAGGACTTCACCTGGAAGGCCAACCTCGACATGGCGACCTGTACCGAGTGTGGTCGCTGCCAGTCGCAGTGCCCGGCCTGGAACACGGGTAAGCCACTGTCGCCCAAGCTCGTGATGATGAACCTGCGCGATCACCTGTTCGCCAAGGCTCCCTACATCATCGAGGGCAAGCCGATGCCCGAAGAGGGTTCGGTCGACTTCGCCAAGCTGGGCGACAGCCTGCACGGACACGGTGTGCCCGAGGACGGCTTCGCCCGCATCGAAGGTTCCGGCCCCGAGCAGGCGCTGCGCCCGCTGGTCGGCACCGCCGAGCAGGGCGGCGTCATCGATCCCGACGTGCTGTGGTCCTGCACCAACTGTGGCGCCTGCGTCGAGCAGTGCCCGGTGGACATCGAGCACATCGACCACATCGTCGACATGCGCCGCTACCAGGTCATGGTCGAGTCGGAGTTCCCCGGTGAGCTCGGCGTGCTGTTCAAGAACCTGGAGACCAAGGGCAACCCCTGGGGCCAGAACGCCAAGGACCGCACCAACTGGATCGACGAGGTCGACTTCGACGTCCCGGTCTACGGCGAGGATGTGGAGAGCTTCGACGGCTTCGAGTACCTGTTCTGGGTCGGCTGTGCCGGCGCCTACGAGGACCGCGCCAAGAAGACCACCAAGGCCGTCGCCGAGCTGCTCGCCGCCTCCGGCGTGAAGTTCCTGGTGCTGGGCACCGGTGAGACCTGTACCGGTGACTCGGCCCGCCGCTCCGGCAACGAGTTCCTGTTCCAGCAGCTGGCCGCGCAGAACGTCGAGACCATCAACGAGCTGTTCGAGGGTGTCGAGACGGTCGACCGCAAGATCATCGTCACCTGCCCGCACTGCTTCAACACGATCGGTCGCGAGTACCCGCAGCTGGGTGCCAACTACACCGTCGTGCACCACACGCAGCTGCTGAACCGCCTGGTCCGGGACAAGAAGCTGGTGCCGGTCAAGTCCACCGGTGGCCCCGAGGTCACCTACCACGACCCGTGCTTCCTGGGGCGTCACAACAAGGTCTACGAGGCTCCGCGTGAGCTGGTCGAGGCCTCCGGCGTGACGCTCAAGGAAATGCCCCGCCACGCCGACCGCGGCCTGTGCTGTGGTGCCGGTGGCGCGCGCATGTGGATGGAAGAGCACATCGGCAAGCGCGTCAACGTCGAGCGCACCGAAGAGGCGATGGACACCGCCTCGACCATCGCGACCGGCTGCCCGTTCTGCCGCGTGATGATCACCGACGGTGTCGACGACGTGGCCGCTGCCCGCAACGTCGAGAAGGCCGAAGTGCTCGACGTGGCTCAGCTGCTGCTGAACTCGCTGGACAAGAGCGGCATCACGTTGCCCGAGAAGGGCACGGCGGCAAAGGAATCCGAGAAGCGGGCCGAGGCACGCGCCGAGGCGGAGGCCAAGGCGGCAGCCGCGGCACCGGCGCCGGCACCAGTGGTCGAGGAAGCCCCGGCGGCTGAGGCAGCGCCTGCTGCCGAGGCACCGGCCGCACCCGCCGCAGCCGCGGCCCCGGTCAAGGGTCTGGGCATGGCCGGTGGCGCCAAGCGTCCGGGTGCCAAGAAGACCGCGGCTCCTGCTGCCTCCGCTGCTCCGGCTGCCGAGGCCGCCGCTCCGGCTGCTCCGGTCAAGGGTCTGGGTATCGCCGGTGGCGCCAAGCGTCCGGGTGCCAAGAAGACCGCGGCTCCTGCTGCCTCCGCCGCTCCCGCTGCCGAGGCGCCTGCCGCACCGGCCGCTCCCGCGGCGCCGGTGAAGGGTCTGGGCATGGCAGCCGGCGCGAAGCGTCCCGGTGCCAAGAAGGCTGCGGCGCCTGCTGCGTCGGCTGCACCTGCAGCTCCCGCCGCTGAGGCACCGGCCGCCGCTCCCGCGGCCGCTGAGCCGGCCAAGCCGGAACCGCCGGTCGTGGGCCTGGGCATCTCCGCAGGCGCGCGTCGTCCGGGTGCCAAGAAGGCCGCTCCGGCTGCTCCGGCAGCCCCGGCCCCCGCAGCACCTGCCGAAGAGGCACCGGAACCGGCAGCTGAGAAGCCCGCCGAGGCGCCGGCCGAGCCCGCCAAGCCGGAACCGCCGGTCGTGGGCCTGGGTATCAAACCGGGCGCCAAGCGCCCCGGTAAGCGCTGAGGACCTCACTAACGCACCGAACGGCCATCTCCGCAAGGAGGTGGCCGTTCGGTGTTCAAAGGGTGGTCAGCTCCCGCTGCCGCCGTAGGGCGGGGCTTTGACCGCGGGCGCCGCGACGGCGGGCGCGATCGTGCCCGTGTAGGTGACGGTGGTGGTTTCACCGAGGGTCATCGATCCGCCGGAGACGACGGTGGCCGGGCCATCCGGTGCGCCACTCATGGTCGCAGCGATGACCCCCATCGCGACGACGGCGCTGCAGCCGAGGGCCGGGGCCAGGGTGTTGACTCGGAGGATGCTGGAAATTCGTGCCATCTGGATTGCCAATCTCGTTGAACTTGTTGCCGACGAAAACACCCTTTGAACTGGGCGAATAGTCAGCCGTTTTCGTTCCAGCCATAGTTGCGCAGGTTCTGGGACAGTGCGCGGCCACCCAAGCGAACACACAGGGGGCTTGCATATGACTGCCAGGAACGGGGCGTGGGTGCCATTCCTGGGCAAATCGGCGGAGTGTGGCGGCGGCCACCTACCACATGGGCAAATTCCAAATTCAGTGGACGGTGATGAGACCATGGTGAGCGTGACTACCCATCAGTTGCCGTGGCAGACCGGTCAGCACCCGAAGCCGCGTACGTTCGCCCAGTCCACGAAGCTGCAGGACGTCCTGTACGAGATCCGTGGACCGGTACACGAGCACGCCTCACGGCTGGAAGCTGAAGGGCACCGCATCCTCAAGCTGAACATCGGCAACCCCGCGCCGTTCGGCTTCGAGGCGCCCGACGTGATCATGCGCGACATGATCCAGGCACTGCCCAACGCGCAGGGCTATTCCGACTCGAAGGGCATCGCCAGCGCGCGCCGCGCGGTGTTCACCCGATACGAGCTGGTCGAAGGTTTCCCCAAGTTCGACATCGAAGACGTATACCTGGGCAACGGCGTCTCCGAGCTCATCACAATGACCCTGCAGGCGCTGCTAGACAACGGCGACCAGGTGCTCATCCCCGCACCGGACTACCCGCTGTGGACGGCCTCGACCGCGCTGGCGGGCGGTACCCCGGTGCACTACATGTGCGACGAGACGCAGGGCTGGAATCCCGACGTCGCCGATATCGAATCCAAGATCACCGAGCGCACCAAGGCGCTCGTCGTGATCAACCCGAACAACCCCACCGGCGCGGTGTACAGCCGCGAGACCCTGGAACAGATGGTGGAGCTGGCCCGCAAGCACCAGCTCCTGCTGTTGGCCGACGAGATCTACGACAAGATCCTCTACGACGACGCCAAGCACATCTCGCTGGCCACGCTGGCGCCCGACCTGCTGACCTTGACGTTCAACGGGCTGTCCAAGGCCTACCGAGTGGCGGGGTACCGCTCCGGCTGGCTGGTCATCACCGGACCCAAGGAGCACGCGACCAGCTTCATCGAGGGCATCAGCCTGCTGTCCAACATGCGGCTGTGCCCGAATGTGCCTGCCCAGCATGCGATCCAGGTCGCTCTCGGCGGCCACCAGAGCATCGACGATCTGGTGTTGCCAGGTGGCCGGCTGCTCGAGCAGCGTGACACCGCGTGGACCAAACTCAACGAGATCCCGGGAGTTTCCTGCGTGAAACCGTCGGGCGCGCTGTACGCGTTCCCGCGCCTGGATCCCGAGGTGCACGACATCCACGACGACGAGCAGCTGGTGCTCGATCTGTTGCTGCAGGAGAAGATCCTGTTGACCCAGGGCACGGGCTTCAACTGGCCCACACCGGATCACCTGCGCATCGTCACCCTGCCGTGGTCGCGCGACCTGGCCCAGGCCATCGAGCGCCTCGGTAACTTCCTGGCCAGTTACCGGCAGTAGCGGCCGGCCCCGACACCCAGCCACCCCCTCTACGCTGTCCGGGTGGCGCACACGCATTCCCACTCACATTCTCTGGCCGGTCCGTCGCCCTTGGGTCCGCTGGCGGCCCGGGTGGTCGTCGGCCTGCTGATCGTCATCGGCCTCGCGATGCTTGTCGGCGCCGCGGTGCTGTGGCCCAGCCACCAGAAGGTCGACATCCCGCTGCCGTTCCAGAACGCCGCGGGTGGAGCCGTCACCACCGAGGCGGGGCACGTCACGTCCAGTACCCTGGCCGATTGCGGCAGCCCGTCGGCCGGGGGCGTGTTGACATCGGCACCGAGGCCCGCCGAACCCGGCGGCGGTACCTGCGTGCAGAACCTGGTGGCCATCGATTCGGGGCCGAACAAGGGCGCCAAGACTTTACTCGAATTCACCACCGGCCCCGGGCAGCCGAATCTTGCTGCCGGAGACAGTATTCGGGTGAGCCGGCAGGTCGACGAGGCCGGCACGACAACGTATGCGTTCTTCGATTTCGAGCGCACCTGGCCGCTTATCGCTCTGGCCGTGGCGTTCGCGGTGGTGATCGTGGCAGTGGCGCGCTGGCGCGGGCTGCGGGCCATCGTCGGCATCGTCGTGGCGTTCGCGGTACTGATGATCTTCCTGTTGCCCGCCCTGCGCGACGGCGCGCCGGCCATCCCGGTGGCTCTGGTGGCGTCGGCAGCCATTCTCTACGCGGTGATCTATCTGGCCCACGGCGTCAGCCTGCGTACCAGCGCGGCCCTGCTGGGCACCCTGACCTCACTGCTGCTGGCGGCGATACTGTCCTGGGCGGCAATCGAATTGGCTCATCTGACGGGGCTGTCCGAGGACCAGAACAACGAGGTCGCGGCGTATATGGGCAACGTGTCCATCACCGGACTGCTGCTGGCCGGGTTCATCATCGGCTCGCTCGGTGTGCTCAATGACGTGACCATCACCCAGGCCTCGGCGGTGTTCGAGCTCGCCGAGCACGGTGGCAGCCGGCGCTCGATCTTCGTGGGCGCCATGCGGGTCGGCAGCGACCACATCGCCAGCACGGTCTACACCCTCGTGCTGGCCTATGCCGGCAGCGCCCTGCCGCTGCTGCTGTTGTTCAGCGTGGCCAACCGGTCGCTGGGTGACGTGCTGACGGGTGAGAGTGTGGCGATCGAGATCGCCCGCTCCGCGGTGGGTGGTATCGCCCTGGCGCTGTCGGTTCCGTTGACGACGGGGATTGCCGCGGTGCTGGCCACTCCGCAGACCAGCAGGCAGACCAGCAGGCACTGAGCCGCCAGTTTCGGCCACCACCGGCCGGGGTATCCCGCGACGGTGAGCCAGCCCGATCACCATCACAGCGAGTTAACCCTCGAGGTTGACGGAATCCGCCGTGACCTGTCCGTCGACAACCGCATGACACTGCTCGACGCGCTGCGTGAACGGCTGGGCGTCACGGCACCCAAGAAGGGTTGCGACCACGGCCAGTGCGGATCGTGCACGGTGCTGCTCGACGGACGTCGGGTCACCACCTGCCTGACGTTCGCCGTTGCCGCCGACGGGGCACAGATCACCACGGCCGCCGGTCTCGAGCAGAACGGTCAACTGCACCCGGTGGCGCAGTCCTTCTACGAGGAGGACGCCTTCCAATGCGGCTACTGCACGCCCGGCCAGATCTGTTCTGCGGTCGGCATGTTGGACGAGGCCAAGTCCGGAGCTCCCAGCTTCGTCACCGACGATGTCGAACTCAGCCCGGCGCTCACCGACGATGAGATCCGGGAACGGATGAGCGGAAACCTCTGCCGGTGCGCCGCCTATCCGAACATCGTCGCGGCGATCGGGCGGGCGGTGACTCGATGAAGCCGTTCGACTACCACCGGGCGACGAGTCCCGCCGATGCGGTGGCCGTGCTGGCCGACCACCCGCACGGCGCGTTTCTCGCCGGAGGCACCAATCTGGTCGATCACATGAAACTCGGTGTCGCGCAACCCGATCTACTTGTCGACGTCAGTCGGCTGGATCTGACCGAGACCGTTCACACCGCAGACGGTGGTGTTCGTATCGGCGCAAATGTCCGCAACAGTGATCTGGCGGCCGACCCGGTGATCCGCGCGCGCTATCCGATGCTGGCCCGGGCCTTGCTGTCCGGTGCGTCCGGACAGTTGCGCAACGTCGCCACCACGGGCGGCAACCTGCTGCAGCGGACCAGGTGCGTGTACTTCCAAGATGTCACCACGCCATGCAACAAACGATCTCCCGGCACCGGTTGCTCGGCGCTCGACGGCTACGTGCGCTACCACGCCATCCTCGGAGCCTCCCCGCACTGCGTGGCTGTGCACCCTTCGGACATGGCGGTGGCGATGTGCGCCCTCGATGCCCAGGTGGTGGTGCAGACCCGAGATGGCGAGCGTCGGATCCCCGTCGACGAGTTCTACCGACTACCCGGAGACGAGCCGGACCGTGACACCACGCTGCGGCACGGCGAGCTGATCACGGCGGTTGAGTTGCCCGCGCCACCGAGCGGGGCGGTGTCGGACTACCGCAAGGTCCGCGACCGCGCGTCCTACGCCTTCGCGCTGGTGTCGGTCGCTGCCGAGCTGACCTTCAAATCGACGTTCCAGATCGGTTCGGCGCGAGTCGCATTGGGCGGGGTAGCGCACAAACCATGGCGGGCGCGGCGAGCTGAGCAGGTTCTCACCGGCGATCAGCCGTCCGCGGAGACGTTCGCCGCGGCCGCCGACGCCGAGCTCAAGCAGGCGGAGCCCCTCCCGGGCAACGAGTTCAAGGTGGACCTCGCCCGCCGCACGCTGATGGCGCAGTTGCGCATGCTCACAGAACGGAGGCGGCCGTGACTCTCGTCGAGCCACACTCAATCGGAAAGCCATTGGCCCGCGCCGACGGCCGAGCCAAGGTCACCGGTACCGCCCGCTACGCGTTCGAGCAGCAGGTCGAGCATCCGGCGTATCTACATCCGATCCAAGCCACCATCGCACGTGGCCGCGTGACCGCCATGGACGTCACCGCGGCTCTCGCCGTGGAGGGCGTCCTCGATGTGCTGACCGTGTTCGACGCCCCGACACTGGCAGATACCTCCGACGGCGAACTGGCCATCCTGCAGGACGACCAGGTCCACTTTCGCGGGCAGATCATCGGCGGGGTGGTCGCCGAGACCGCTGAGATCGCCCGGGAGGCAAGCGCTCTGGTGCGCGTGGACTATCAGCGAGAACCGCACGACGCAGAACTGACCGCTCATCATCCGGGCCTGTACACCCCCGAGTCGGTCAACCCGTCTTTTCCGTCCGACACCGACGAAGGGGACGTCGAGGCGGCGCTGGCGGCGGCCGAGGTGACGGTCGACGCGACGTACCAGACTCCGATAGAGCACAACAACCCGATGGAACCGCACGCATGTATCGCGCAGTGGGCGGTGCGCGATGGCCGGCCGGCGGTGACGCTGTACGACTCGACCCAGGGCGTGCACGTCGTACGCAAGACCCTGGCACCGATGCTGGACCTGGAGCCCGAGCAAATGCGCGTCGTGGCACCACATGTGGGTGGCGGATTCGGGTCGAAAGGCGCGCCCCATGCCCACGACGTCCTGGCCCTGTTGGCCGCCCAGCGGTCCGGGGGTCGCCCGGTGAAACTGGCGTTGACCCGACAGCAGATGTTCGCCCTCGTCGGTTATCGCACCCCGACCATCCAGCGGCTGCGGCTCGGCGCGGACAAGAGCGGCCGGCTGACGGCACTGGTGCACGACGTGATCGAACAGACCTCGACCGTCAAGGAGTTCGCTGAACAGACCGCCGTCACCTCCCGCAAGATGTACGCCAGCCCCAACCGGCGCACGACGCACCGCCTGGCCGCCCTCGACGTTGCCGTCCCGTTCTGGATGCGGGCACCGGGTGAGTGCCCCGGCACGTTCGCCGCGGAGGTGGCGATGGACGAGCTCGCGGTCGCCTGCCACCTGGACCCCATCGAGTTGCGCTTACGCAACGAACCCGACGTCGATCCCGAATCGGGCAAGCCCTGGTCGGGCCGTCACCTCGTCGAGTGCCTGAAGCTCGGCGCGGAACGGTTCGGCTGGGCGCCGCGAGATCCCCGCCCCGCCAAGCGCCTGGCGGGGCGTTGGTTCATCGGGACCGGGGTGGCAGCCGCGACGTACCCCGGGATGGCAATGGGCGGCAACACCGCCCGTGTCACCCACACCGAACAAGGCCGCTATATGGTCCAGATCGGTGCCGCCGACATCGGTACCGGTACGTGGACCGCTCTGGCCCAGATCGCCGCCGACGCGCTCGGTTGTGGCGTCGAGGCAATCGATCTGCAGATCGGTGACTCCGACCTGCCGCAGGCCTCGGTGGCGGGCGGCTCGTCGGGCATCACGTCGTGGGGTTCGGCAATCGTCGCCGCGGCCAATCAGTTTCGCCGGGAGCACGGGGATCACCCGCACGTCGGTGTGACGGCGGAGGCGGAGGCGCCGCAGAACCCCGACGCGGAGAAGTACACCGTGCAGTCGTTCGGAGCACACTTCGTCGAGGCCCACGTCAATTCCGACACCGGCGAGATCCGGATCCCACGCATGCTCGGCGTTTTCTCGGTGGGCCGGGCGATCAACGCACGGACCCTGCGCTCACAGCTGATCGGCGGCATGACCATGGGCCTGTCCATGGCCTTACACGAGGACAGTGTGCGCGACATCCGGTTCGGTCATGTCGTCACGCAGGATCTCGCGTCGTATCACTTCAGCGCACACGCGGATGTGACTGGTATCGAAGCGATCTGGCTCGACGAGGTCGAGGAGCACCTCAACCCGATGGGGTCCCGCGGTGCCGGCGAGATCGGTATCGTCGGCGCCGCGGCCGCAGTGGTCAACGCCGTCCACCATGCGACCGGAGTACGGGTCCGCGAGCTGCCGGTCACCCTCGACAAGGTGTTGCCGGGATTGCCGTGAGCCGTCGAATCAGCCGACGAGATCCTTCTCGGTGAGTTCGGTGGCGGCCAGCGCGGCGGCCAGGGTGTCATGACGGAACGCCGACGTGACGTGATCGTGCACCACCCGGAATGCCGCGGCACCGGTGCGGGTGGTCCCGTCGGCCGCCATGATGGTCTCTTCGACGACGACCACGCCGTCGTGCACGAACATCCGCCCCGGCGTCACGGTGTCCCCGCCGGTCGCGGCCCACTCGCGTAGGGCGGCGTGCCCTTGGGCGGCACCGTTGGCATCGCCCACCTCGATGTCATCGCTGGAAAGTGCGATCAGGGTGTCGATGTCGTCTTCGTCCAGCGCGTCATGCCAGGCCAGAACCGTGGCGATCTCGGATGTGGTCATGAACGAAACGTACGCCTCTCAGAACGGTGTGCGGTCGAGCCACGCATCCCAGGTTGCGGTATCGCCGAACACTTCCAGCCCGAGGTCGGCAGCTGCGCCCCGCCGCGTGACCGCCATCAGCAGCTTCTGGGCAGGCCCCTTGAGCGCGACGGTGCCCTTGCCGTGGCTGTGAGACCACCCGAGCCCGTCTTCGTCGTGCTCCACTGTCCACTCCCCCGTCGGCCCCAGACCGTCGTCTGTCGCGTGCAGGTGGATGCTGGCACCCATCGGCAGCGGTTCTGCGTGCCGTTTCTTGGCCATGGCGGTGGCGATCTCCAGCCATTCACTGACCGCGTCGGCGGCGAGGTCGCCCGGCAGCACGAACTCGGTTCCCACGGCCAGCGCAGCGTCGGCATGGTGTACCGCGGCCTCGTGGACCCGGCGGCGTACCCACCAACCCGCGGGTTTGGGGCCAAGGAACGTCCAGATCCTGGCGTCGGTGCCGATCTGGTCCACAGACTTGAGGACCTGGGCCGCGCCCGCGTTGAGCCACTCGATGGCGGCGTCGGGATCGTCGGGCGGCTTCCCGTCATGGACCTCGCGCGGATCGAGCGGTGAGACCCGGCGCTCCGAGATAATCTGTGCCGCCCAACGGTTTCCGCGCCCTACATGGCGGAACAGTTGTTTGAGCGTCCAGTCCGGGCACGTCGGCACCGGCGTCTCGGGATCGCTGGAGGCGATCAGCTCCCCGAAGCTCCGGGTCTGGTCGAGCAGAGCGGCTCGGAAGTCCACGTCACGAACCTACCGCTGTGTGTGCCTTTCCGAGTGTGATCGGCAGAGTCGACCAGCCGCGCAGGATCCGGGTGTCGCGGCGACTGCCTTCGCCGGCGGCCCGCGCGTCGGGGAAGCGGTCGAAGAAGGTCTGCAGACCTACCTGGCCTTCAGCTCTGGCCAGGGCCGCGCCGAGGCAGAAGTGCCGTCCCCCGGAGAACGACAGGTGCCGTCCGGCGTTGTCACGTTCGATGTCGAATCGGTGCGGGTCGGTGAACACCGCAGGGTCGCGGTTGGCGCCGGCCAGGTGAATGACGACGAGTTCGCCGGCCTGCACCGCGGTTCCGGCCACCTCGGTGTCGCGCAGGGCAACCCGCGCGCTCATCAGCACCGGTGAGTCCAGCCGCAGGATCTCTTCCACCGTGTTCGGCCACAGTTCGGGGCGGGCCGCCAGGGTGTGCAGATGCTCAGGATGGTCGATCAGCATGCGGATGCCGTTGCCCAGCAGGTTGACCGTGGTCTCGAATCCGGCCGCCAGCACCAGCCCGGCCAGCGCCCGCAGTTCGGACTCGTTGAGCGGTTCTCCGGCCGCGCCGGCGTCGGAGGCGGCGATGATCTGGCTGAGCAGGTCGTCACCGGGGTTGCGCCGCAGGTGGCGCAGATGATCGGTCAGCCAGGTCTCGAATCCGTGGATACCGGAGTTCACCTGCTGGTACTGCTGCCAGGTCAGTCCGATGTCGAGACTCGGCGCGCCGAGCTCACCGAAGCGCAGGACCTGGGGCCTATCGGCGTCGGGGACACCCAGGATGTCGCTGATCACCGCGACGGGCAGTTGCGCGCAGTAGCGGTCCACGATGTTGACCACGCCGGCGTCGTCGTCCATGGAGTCCAGCAGGGCGTTCGCGGTTTCCTGGACACCTTCCCGCAGCCGGGCCACCGCGCGGGTGGTGAACACCGAGGAGACCAGCTTGCGGTAGCGGGTGTGATCGGGTGGTTCCGTCGCGAGCAGCGACGGCGGCAGCAGCGGATGCAGCATCCCGCTGTCGGTCTTGTCCGCCACCCAGCGCAACGGCTTTGGCAGGTTGCCGCCGAGCCGCGACACCCGGAAGTCGTCGGAGCGCAGCAGGTCGGTGGCCACGTCGTGGTCGAAGGTCATCAGGAGGGCGCGGCCGCGCACGAGCGGCCCGCGCAGGCGCATCTCGTCGGCGAACGGCGCCGGGTCGGCCCGCACGGCCGGATCGGCGATCAACCGAGCCTGCGGATCCCCGCGACGTATGCCGACCGCAGAAATGCCTCTAACCACCCCGTGCAGGGCCATCCACCGGATTCGTTCCCGCATGGCCCGAGCCTACGACCGCGGAATTTGTTCTACAAGCGTCAAACAGTGGCGACGGGGCGCCCCAGCGCGTAGACCCGCCACCCCGCTGCCCGCCACCGTTCCGCATCCAGACAATTGCGGCCGTCCACAACGACTTTGACCCGCACCGTGTCGGCCAACTCGGCCGGGTCCAGGTCGACGAACTCGGCCCACTCGGTGAGCACCAGCACCGCGTCGGCCCGGTCGCAGGCTTCGATGACCGAGGTGGAGTAGTTCAGCGTGGGGAACACCCGCTGCGAGTTGTCCATGGCCTTGGGGTCGTACACGTTGACCGCGGCCCCGTTCAGCTGCAGCATGCCGGCGACGTTGAGGGCGGGCGAGTCGCGCACATCGTCGGACTCCGGCTTGAAGGCCGCACCGAGGACGGCGATGTTGGCGCCGAGCAGCGATCCGCCACAAGCCCGGGTGGTCAGTTCCACCATGGCGGTGCGACGACGCATGTTGATGCTGTCGACCTCGCGCAGGAAGGTCAGTGCGTGGTTGGCGCCCAATTCACCGGCGCGGGCCATGAAGGCGCGGATGTCCTTGGGCAGGCAGCCGCCACCGAATCCCAACCCGGCGTTGAGGAATCGTCGCCCGATGCGTGGGTCGTAACCCAGGGCGTCGGCCAGCAGCGTCACGTCGGCGCCGGCGGCCTCACATACTTCGGAGATCGCGTTGATGAAGGAGATCTTGGTGGCCAGGAACGCGTTGGCCGACACCTTGACGAGCTCGGCGGTCTGCAGATCGGTGACCAGGAACGGCACCCCGTCCTCGATCAACGGCGCGTAGAGGTCGCGCACCGCGGCCTCGGCGCGCAGCGAATCATGCTGCACCCCAATCACAATGCGATCCGGGTGCAGGGTGTCGTGCACGGCGTAACCCTCGCGGAGGAACTCCGGGTTCCAGGCCACCTCGACGTCGACGCCCGCCGGGGCGAGTGCGCGGGCCCGCTCGGCCAGGTCGGCGGACGTGCCGACCGGGACGGTCGACTTGCCGACGATCACCGCGTTGCGGCGCAGGCGTGGCACCAGGGTGTCGATGACGGCGCGCACGTGGCGCAGATCGGCGCTGTACTCGCCCTTCTTCTGCGGGGTGCCGACGCCGAGGAAGTGCACATCGGCAAAGTCGGCGGCCTCGTCATAGTCGGTGGTGAACCGCAGCCGTCCGGCAGTCAGGTTGTCGTTGAGCACCTTGCGCAGGCCGGGCTCGTAGAACGGGATGTCGCCGGCCGCGAGTTTGGCCACCTTGCCCGGGTCGATGTCGACCCCGATCACCTCGTGGCCGAGCTCGGCCATCCCTGCCGCATGTGTCGCGCCCAGATAGCCGGTACCGAATACGGTGCATCGCATACTGCCTGGATAGGCGGCGAGTATGAGCTAGCTGCTACGCGACACTGAGCGGCAGGCCAACGTCAGGTGACGGTTGGAGGCGGAGGCCCAGACCCACGAGATCAACGCCATGGTCCTGGTCGCGCGCTGCGGACAACCATGGCGTCGCGCTCGACGCGATTGGCGTCAGTGGCCGCCGAACGACGGGAAGGGCCACAGCCCTCCGCCGTCACCGCCACTGCGCGAACCACCGGACCGGCCTGGGTTCCAATCGCCGGATCCCGAGTTACCCGGGTTCCAGTCACCCGAGCCGCCCGAACGACCGGGGTTCCAGTCACCGGAACCTCGGCCCGGGTTCCAGCCCGAGCTCGGACCTGAACCTGATCCAGGCTCCCAGTCACCCGAGCCTGAGCCCGGCCACTGCGGGGTTTGGGGTTCGTGGCGCGACGGCGGATCCCACGGCCGCTGACGCTGCGGCGGGTCCCATGGCGGACGGAAGATGTTCGGCAGCCGCGGCGCGGGCGGCAGCACGACCAGCGGCGGGATGTACGGCGCCGGCGGGTTGTAGATCGGGGCCGGCGGCGGCGCCACAGGCTCCGGGGCCGGCGGCGGAGCCTCGGGGGCCGGAGCGGGCGCCTCGGGCGCCGGAGCCGGAACAGCGGCGGGCTGCTCGACGTAGACCGTGCGCGGTGGCGCCTGCGGTGCCGGTGCCGGAGCCTCCTGCACCACCGGGATCGGGGCCTTGATGGTCTCGGGTGGCGGAGCCGGTGGCGGGGGCACCGCCGCTTCCGGCGGCGGTGCGGGTGCCGGGAGCTTGGCCGGAGCGCTGGGCGCCACGGCACCTTGAGCCGGGGAGGGCCGTTGGTCGACCGTCGGCCGGATGCTCACCGCAAGCGAGATAACCAGGGCCACAACGCCAACCACGAACACAGAGGTCAACGCGGAACCGACGAGCAGGAACGGTTTGCGTTCACCTTCCATCGGCATCTCGTCGTTGACGAGCTCCACACCGTCGACCGGCGCATCGCCCAGTGGGGCCATCTCGGTGGCCAGGCCGGCCAGCGCGTAGGCGCTTCCCGCGGTGGTGCCGTCGGGGTCCTGTGAGTAGGCCAGCCCGACCGTGGTCGCCTCGAATGCGGGCGCATTGGCCGAGGCCAGCGCGGCGCCGCGGGCCAGCGCCATCTCCGGCTCGTCGGGGGCGCTGACCGGCAGCGACACCAGGTTCTCCAGGTGCGCCTTCACCGAGGCGACGTCCACTCCTGAGCCCAGGACG
This sequence comes from Mycolicibacterium peregrinum, assembly GCF_002102345.1. Lineage (GTDB taxonomy): Bacteria > Actinomycetota > Actinomycetes > Mycobacteriales > Mycobacteriaceae > Mycobacterium > Mycobacterium peregrinum. The sequence goes on along the minus strand of NZ_LQPP01000029.1, from coordinate 11,749 downwards.
AACATGCCCTGCGGTGCGGAGTCGGACGCCTCGACCGCGGCGGCCATATCGGAGAGGACGGCCATGGCGTCGGTGCTGTGCAAGGACTGGGCCAACACCTTGACCACCGAGCCGTCGTCGGTCTTGACCACCGACAGCGTCGCGGCGTCACGGTCGATGAACAGCAGTGCCGTGGTGTCGTAGCCAACAGCGCGACCGACCGCCTGGGCCAGTGCCGCGGCGGCGTGACTCTCGGAGACCAGCATGACGTCGTCGATGCCGTGCGCGGACAGTGTGTCGCGCAGCGCTGCGGCGTCCGAATGGTCCGTCCAGGTGACGCCGATCGCCTTCAGATGGTGCCCGCCCGATGTGGCGCTCTCCTGGGTTCCGAGGATGGCCGAGACCACCTGATCGGACGCAGTGGTGGTTGCCGAATCATCACCGGCGGTGACATCGAAGACGTCGTGATCGACTGTGACCCCGTCGGCCTTCTCCCCCTCGACCAGCACCATGCGGACCGTCGTAGGTGCCATCGCCACACCCAATACGATGTCCACCAAGCCCTCCAATGTGTTTGCTGCACTGCCTTTGTCGCCATTGCGCACACATTCCGCACGAACCGACAACTAGAACCTTTTTCGGCGTAACCAGGTCGATCGTTACACCTGACCGCATTAGCTGCGCCGCTAGATTCTGGTCGGACCGCGACGGCATGCTGCGCGCCGGCGCCGGTTAGTTAGACCCTACTCGGCATTACGACAAACAGCGCCGCCCGGTTCATCCCGCGCTGTCTTCTTCGGCCGGATCGGGGCGCTGTGTCAGGCCGCCCGGCTGGCCCAACTGGCCCAGGGTTCCACCGAACAAACCGGGCCGACGCTGAGGCAGATGCCCGTGCACACCTTCGGCGTAGGCGGACTCGGCGTGCTGGGTGAAATCGACGCCGGTGGTCTCATCCTCGGGGCTGAGCCGGAAGCCCATGAACCGATCGATGGCCTTGGCCAACAGGTAGGACATGGTGAAGGCGTAGGCGGCCACCACGACCGCAGCGAGCAGCTGCTTACCCAGCTGCGTCAGGCCGCCGCCGTAGAAGAGGCCCTGCGGGCCCTGGGTCATCACCTCGGTGGCGAGGAATCCGATCAGCAGCACGCCGACCACGCCGCCGACGAAGTGCACGCCCACCACGTCGAGCGAGTCGTCATACCCGAAGCGGAACTTCAGGCCGATCGCAAAAGAACACACCACGCCGGCCGCCAAGCCGACCACGACCGCGCCGAGGGTGTTCACGGTGCCGCACGACGGGGTGATCGCCACCAGGCCGGCCACCACGCCGGAGGCCGCGCCGAAGGTGGTGGGCTTGCCGTCGCGGACCTGCTCGACCGTCAGCCAGCCGAGCATCCCCAGGCAGCCGGCGACCAGGGTGTTGAGGAAGATCGCGGCGGCGGTCCCGTTGGCGGCCAGCGCCGAGCCCGCGTTGAAGCCGAACCAGCCGAACCACAGCAGGCCGACGCCGAGGAGGACGAAGGGCAGGTTGTGCGGGCGCATCGCGTCCTGCTTGAAGCCGATGCGGGGGCCGAGCACCAGGGCCAGCGCCAGGGCCGACGAGCCGGAGACGATCTCGACCACGAGGCCGCCCGCGTAGTCGAGGACGCCGAGGCCGGCCAGCCAGCCGCCGGGACCCCAGACCCAGTGCGCGACGACGGCGTACACCGCGACCGCCCACAGCGGGACGAACAGCATCCAGGCGGCGAACTTCGCGCGGTCCGCGATGGCCCCGCTGACCAGGGCGGCGGTGATGATGGCGAAGGTCAGCTGGAACGTGGCGAACAGCAATTCGGGTACTGCGCCGTGGGCGGTGCTCGGCGTGATGCCGAGCATGCCGAAGTGTTGGAGGCCGCCGATCAGGCCGCCACCCGCGTCCTCGGAGAACGCCAGCGTGTAGCCGACCAGCAGCCAGGCCACTGTGACCAGCGGGATCGAGATGAAGCTCATCATGATCATGTTGAGCACGCCGGTGGTGCGGACCATGCCGCCGTAGAAGATGGCGAGGCCGGGGGTCATCAACAGGACCAGCGCGGTGCTGGCCAGCAGCCAGGCTGTGGCGGCCGGATCGATTTCGGGCACGTCGAGCTCCTTTGGTCTCGACGAGAATGTCGGGCGCGCGTTTCAGCCACGCGGCGCGCGTGTTTCCGGCTTGTTTCGTGTTGCGGTGTGGTTACTGAAAGTTCACCGGGGCTGGGTTGGCTTGCCCGGCGCGTCGCGTTGCGGCGCAGCGCCGTTTTCCACGCCAGGGCTGTCGATCGCGAATTTCCACAGCCCACATGTAGAAAGCGGCGCAATCGTGTGGCGGGCCCACCCTCGTAGCGTGCCCAATCGGGCCTACGACTTGATGAAGTTCAAATGCGAGCGTGACGGTGTCGGCCCACGCTGGCCCTGATATTTCGAGCCGACCTTGTCGCTGCCGTACGGGTGCTCGGCCGGGCTGGTCAGCCGGAGCAGGCACAGCTGGCCGATCTTCATGCCGGGCCACAGCGTGATGGGCAGGTTGGCGACGTTCGACAACTCCAGGGTGATGTGCCCGGAGAAACCGGGGTCGATGAACCCGGCCGTGGAGTGCGTCAACAATCCGAGACGGCCCAGCGAGGACTTGCCTTCCAGTCGTCCGGCCAGGTCATCGGGCAATGTGCACACCTCGAGCGTGGAGCCGAGCACGAACTCACCGGGGTGTAGCACGAACGGCTCGCCCTCGGCGGGTTCGACCAGGGTGGTCAGCTCGTCCTGCTGTTTGGCCGGGTCGATATGGGTGTATCGGGTGTTGTTGAACACCCGGAACAGGCTGTCCAGGCGGACATCGACGCTCGACGGCTGCACCAACGCATCGTCGAACGGTTCGATGGCCAGGCGTTTCGCGGCGATCTCGGCCCGGATGTCCCTATCGGAGAGCAGCACCCGACGAGCGTATCGGTTAGCGACGGACCACCCCCGTCAACGGCGGGCCCGAGGTGTCAGCGTAGGGCGCGGCCAACGATCTCTCAGCCGCTCGCCCGGCCAGGGGCACCACCTTGCGTACGACGGTGTGGATGGGCGGCTCGGCCGGCGGGACGGGCGCAGCGTGTTCGGCCGGGGTCGACGCCTGCGGTGGAGGACTGCCGTCGTTCCCGTGCACGGTGATCGCCAGGAACACCGAACCCGCCACGATCAGCACCGCCGTCGTCAGGATCGTGGCCAGAGTTCGCATCACCGGGTCGTACTTGGGAGCCGGCGCAGCCTCGTCCCGAAACTCGGAGCTGGCAAGCAGCGCACCGCGCGCCAGCAGCAGGGCCGCGTCGTCGCCGAGCACGACGGGCCGCGACATCACTGAATTGATTTCCTCGACAAGGCTTTCCGCGTCCGGGGCGGATCCCGAGACGGCAACTTCGGCGATCGGCTCGGGGAAGCTCTCGCAGACACCGCGAAGCGCCAACACCGCGGTAGCCTCGTCAGCCTCATCCAGACGGCGACTACGCAATCGGCGTGTGCCGTCCTCTTGCTCGGCGCCGATCACGGCCAGCATGGTCTCCTCGGGTTCCACCACGCACAGCGCAATGGAGTCGCAGTCCGCGACTTGGACGGTGTATTCGACAGCCGCTTCGAGCGCGTCGGCCGTGGCGACCACTGCGACTTTGGCGACGCCCTGCTCCGCGAGGGCGTCGAGCACCAGTTTGGCGTGCGCATCGACGGCGCCGGTCCAGGTCAACGCGACGCGCGTGACGGTGTATCCGTTCGCGGGAGCGTCGGCGTAGGTATCGAGCACCGCATTGACGACGTACTCGTGAAAGCCAGGGTGCTCGACGCCGATGCGGGTGTCCGTGTCGAGCGAGTCGTGGTCGATCACCGCGCCATCGCCCTGAGCGCCTTCAACCAGGAGAAGCCGGGCGTCACGCGAGGTCATGGCAATACCGATAACAACATCCATGGGTAGAACCCCTTGATTGGTTCGGCCCGTCGTGCGGACCTGTTCGCTCCATTCAGCGCCGGATGGAGCCCACGACTACCGACGTTAGAGAAGGCGCCTGAGAGCGGCGGCCCGAGGATTTACATGACTCTCAGGGTCGGGTGTGAACAGCAATCATGTTCTGGGGCCATACGTTTCGCCACACCATGCGGGGCGCCGGGTCCGCACTGGGCAGCCACGCGTTGGGCGCGTCACCAACCTTCGCCAGCCACCGCCCATCACCCGCCAGGTGAGTCGGCGTCAATTTCTTAGACTCGCCGAGATGATCTCCGCCCGCCTTACCCACAACGCGAGCCGGGTTGCTATCCTTCGTCAGCACCATGCCGATGTAGTTCAATGGCAGAACATCAGCTTCCCAAGCTGAATACGCGGGTTCGATTCCCGTCATCGGCTCCACACATGCAGGTCAGCGGCGGATCGCGATTTGCCGGTTAACTCGAACCGGCGGCCCAGCGACCAGCCGACCGAGCTGGTAGAACGTCGGAGGCTGTGTGGTGCCGCCCGCGCGATCATCGGAACCGACTCGGACTACACGAGTAGCATTGGCAGTTGTCGGGGACCATCGGCCGGAGGTACCGATCATGTTCGACGCAACCCGCACACTCGTCGTTACTGCCGCAGCAATACTGACGCTGGGCTTCACCACCGCCGTCGCCAATGCCGACCCGCCAGCGCCCGGCTCCCCCTGCGGCCCCGACAAGGTGATCACGTCCGTCAACACCTGCGAGCCGCTCAACTCATCGTGCACGGGGTATGACGGCATGGTGATTGGGCGGGTGGCCGCTGACGGCCGGTGCGTAATTCCGGGGCTCGACGGCACTCGCTGGTAGGCCGGACCGGTAGCGGGCGAGCCGTCACCGCCCGTCGATGATTGCTGCCGCATTAGCACCGGAAGACCACGAGAGTGGTTGCAGCACAATACTTCAACGAACGATGCCGGACGGCATTGTCCACCGCCGTGCACACGCTTGAACTTGCCGGCGCTCAGCTCATGCCGCCCCATCCTCCCATTCATTGAGAACCCTCATTGACAATTGCCCTCGCCGGACTGACAGTGCTAGACGTCCGCGGAACGAAAGGCACGTCATTGAGCGCGAACCAGCCCGAAGACCAACTCAACGAGCTCGGCTACTACGCCGTGACCCGCCACCCCGCGGATGTCCGGGTGGTTCTGCCCGAAGCCCGTACCGCGGATGCGCTCGGCCTGGGCTCCTGCCACATCGGTGAACGGTTCACGGTGAAGGACCCGGCGGTCCTCTCGGGAGCGGTCGCGGGCGCCAGCACCACCCTGGGCATCGCGCCGTCGACGAATTACCACACGCGCCATCCCACGGTCACCGCGACGATCGGCTCGACGATGCACGCACTCACCGAGGGCCGCTTCGCCATGGCGTTCGGGCGCGGGATGGCGGCGTACTGGCAGGCGATCGGCCTGCCGGTGGTGACCGAGGCACGACTCCGCGACTTCTTCGGCATCCTGCGCCGGCTCTGGGCTGGCGAGATGATCCTGGACCACGATGGCCCGGCCGGGAAGTGGCCGTTCCTGCGTCATGCCAGCGGCCTGCCCGACGGACCGCCGATCGGGCTGGTGGCGGTCGGCCCCAAGACGATGGAGCTCGCCGGCGAGATCGCCGATTTCGTTGTGCTCCACACCTTCTTCTCCGACGAGGCGACGACGTCGTCGGTCGAGGCGGTGCGCCGGGGTGCGGAACGCGCCGGCCGGGATCCCGACAGCGTCCGCATCTGGGCGTGCCTAGCCACGGTCCCCGACGCATTGTCGCCGGAGGATCAGATGCGTCGCGGTGTCGGCCGGCTCGCCACGTACCTGCAGGCGTACGCGGACGTTTTGGTGTCGGCCAACGGCTGGGACCCCGCGGCGTGGGAGCGGATCAAGCAGACCGATCTGTTCGCCGACGCAGCCGCCGCGGGGCCAATCGACGCCAGTGCCTCGTTCGAGACGCTGCAGCGGATCGCCGACCTGATTCCCGCCGAATGGCTGGACCCGGTGGCCAAGGGATCGCCGCAGGACTGCGCCAAAACCATTGCCCGGCAGTATGACCTGGGCACCCACTCGGTCATCATGCACGGGGCGAGTCCACACGAACTCGCGCCCGTCGTGCAGGCCTACCGGGCCAACCGGCCCACGCTACGACGCGCGGTCGCGGCGAACCCCGGGCGGTTCGCCTGAACTCCCGCGAATCCCCGCAGGCCACCCGCGCTCGAGAACAATGGGTGGCCGCGGTCCCGTCTGCGGCCACCCAGTCGGCCGCGGGCACCCGCCTGAACAAGCGCGGCCTGGAGACGCGAGCACGTCTGCTCGACGTCGCGATCCGCTGCCTGGCCGACAGCAGTGGCGAGCCGGTGTCGGCGAACCGCATCGCCAAGGATGCGGGCGTCACGTGGGGCACGGTGCAGCATCAGTTCGGCGATCTGGACGGGCTGTGGGTCGCGGTGATCACCGAGATTCATTCCCGCAGTTGGTCGTCCGACGCAGACAGACCTGCGCGCACAGGCACCTTGCGGGAGCGGGTGACCGGAGCCATCGACTCGGTATGGACCTACCTGGACACCACCGAAGGTCGGGCATTGACGGCGTTGCGCACCTCGCTGCCCGCACGCCGTTCCGATATCGCCGCCGAGTATCCTTTGACGGCAGCGGCTTTCGCGGCGCGCGAACTCGACTGGATTCAAGGGTTCGACTATCTGATGGACGGGCTCGATCTCGATCCGAACCAGCTGTACCGGGTGCGGTGCCTGTTGCCCGCCGCGATCCGGGGACTGAGCAACGAACGCCAGATCGGCTTCACCTCGGACCTCGAGATTGCCCGCGCGACGTTGACCGACGCGGTGGTGGCATTGCTGACCCAACCGCGGTCTTGACCGCCCCCTCCACGGTTCTCCACACCTGGGCTGTTGTGCGACGGCAGTTACGACCCTGCGGTAGAAACCGGCGCCGATGCGGACCCCCGCCCCACCCGACCACCCTTCCGCGTGAGCGGATAGCAGCACAGCCCGATCAGCAGCGCCGCCATGTGGCCGATCGCGGTGAAGTTGATATTGCTGACCAGGGCGGCACCGAAGTACACAAACGCCGCACCGAGATAGACCCAGCGCCACGGTCGCGGCATGCGGTAGGCCAACACCGCCCCGACCCCGACGAGGAAGTAACTGACCCCGACGTCGCGCACATGGACGAGCCGTTCGGGTGCGAGGTGATCGTGGATCGCCAGGTACAGCAAGCCTTCGCTGATGTAGGTCGCCAGCACGTGCGCGATCAAACCTACTGTCAACCAACGGATCTGGCCGAGCCAACGCTCAGCCGGGGCAAGTATCAGGCTGAACAACACCAGGTATGGCGTCCAGTACCGCCCGTCGATCCAGAACAGGCTGGTGACCAACACGTAGAGCGGGTCCGTACCCAGGTGGTGGATGTTGGTGGAGCTTTCGACCAACAGGGCATGGAGCTCGCGCCCGTGCATTTGGCGCTGAATGATCGTGGTGACCAGCAGCGCGACCAACCAGGCATAGGTCAGCGGGGCGCTGCGCACATATCTCCACACCGCCGCCGGCCATGACCTCGGGCGCACAATATTCAGTATGGGCGTGATGGCTGGGCGAGCGCTGGAATTGCGCAGACATGGACAGTGCCCCTTCGCCCCACACCTCATCCGACGCCGGAAATCCGACTGCGGCGACAATCGTGAGTCGATTCATGTTTACGAATCATACTGGTGCACAACATTTTTCATGAACATATGTCCGACCACCCGGAATGCATTGAATGTATAGGCCAAAACATCAGGCCTCCACAGCAGACTCACAACCACCAGACCCCTTCCCGTGGGATACTCCCTGGATGGGCAGCGCGCCGCAGCACGAAATGACCCGAACTCCGGTCGATGAACTATCGGCATTCGAAGTCGCAACCCGAGATCTGGTGGGCGTGGCGCTGCGCAGCGTCGAGCAACTGGAGATCTCACTGCCGCAGTGCCGGCTGCTGCTCGTGCTCCAGGCGCGCGGGAAGTCGACATCGACGGAGTGCGCGCAGGCGCTCGGGGTGGTCGGGTCGACGGTGACGCGGTTGGCCGACCGGCTGGATGCCTCCGGCCATCTGACGCGCGGCTCCGACCCGAGCAACCGCAGTGTCGTCACGCTGTCGCTCACCGAGCGTGGCCGCAAACTGGTCCGGCAGGTGAACACCCGCCGCAGGCGGGAACTCAGCAAGGTACTCGATCGACTCGATCCGGCCGAGCGGGCGGCGTGCGCGTCGGCATTGCGCAGTTTCCATGAACTACTCGCCAACGATGACGCCGACGATTTGAATCGTCCGATACCACTGTAGGAATATCACCCATAATGGGTGATGTCTTGGCCCACAATGCATATCAACTGTTAGCAACTCGTGCCGTCATTTATCCGGACAATCCGTCGAATCGGGCATAGTGTCAGCTGACATGGAATCGAATACCGATGACATGGGCCAGTCCGAGGACAACAAGCGCGGCAAATTGTCGAGACGTTCGATGCTGGGGGGCATCGCTGCCACCGGAGTCGGAGTAGCCGCTGCCGGCGCGTTCGTCGCCGGATGCGAAGACAACTCTGGAAAGCCGAGCGCCGCCGGCAAAGCCGGCCCTCCCGACTACGGCACGGGCATCAACGAAGGCTTCGACGGCAAGATCGAACTGGATGTTCGTGACTCGAAGCCGGATTGGAAGCCCTTCGAGCTCAAGCACGCCCCGGAGGGCGCACCCAACGTCCTGGTGGTGCTCTTCGACGACACCGGTATGGCCTCGTGGTCGCCGTACGGCGGCCGGATCAACATGCCGACGCTGCAGAAGCTGGCCGACAACGGGCTCACCTATTCGCAGTGGCATACCACGGCGCTGTGTTCGCCCACCCGGTCCTGCATGTTGACCGGCCGCAATCACCATGTGAACCGGTTCGCAACTATCACCGAGGGTTCCGACGGCTTCCCGGGTGCGGCGGCACGACTGCCCGCACAGTGCGCGACGGTCGGGCAAGTGCTGCAGGACAACGGTTACAGCACCTTCTGGGTGGGCAAAGACCACAACGTGCCCGAAGAGGACGTCTCCAGCGGCGGTAGCAAATCGGAATGGCCGCTGCAGAAGGGCTTCGACCGGTTCTACGGATTCCTGGGCGGTGAAACCAACCAGTGGTATCCCGATCTGTCCGAGGACAATCGGTTCATCGACCAGCCGTACGCCCCAGAACAGGGCTACCACTTGTCCAAAGACCTTGCGGATCAAGCGATTCGGATGCTACGCGACCAGCGCTCCAGCAACCCGTCCAAGCCCTGGTATATGTGGTTCTGCCCCGGCGCGAACCACGCTCCGCATCACAGCCCTGAGGAGTACTCCGCGAAGTACAAGGGCAAGTTCGACGATGGCTACGAGGCCTACCGGGAGTGGGTACTGGGCCGGATGATCGACAAGGGCATCATGCCCAAGGGCACCGAGCTGACACCGATCAACCCGTTGCCTGCCGATGTGGCTTCGGAGGCCGATGCGGTGCGGCCGTGGGATTCACTGAACCCCGATGAGAAGAAATTGTTCAGCCGGATGGCCGAGGTGTTCGCCGGCTTCTCCGAGTACACCGATGCCCAGGTCGGCCGCGTCGTCGACTACCTGGAGCAGACCGGGCAGCTGGACAACACTGTCATCTTCTACTGCGCCGACAACGGCGCATCCGGTGAGGGGTCGCCGAACGGGTCGGTCAACGAGAACAAATTCTTCAACGGCTACCCCGATGACCTGGCCGAGAACATGAAGATGCTCGACAAGCTCGGCACCCCTGATACCTATAACCACTATCCGACGGGCTGGGCGGTGGCATTTTCCACGCCGTTCCAGATGTTCAAGCGCTACTCGCAGTTCTCGGGCGGCACCTGCGATCCGATGGTCATCCACTGGCCCAAGGGCATCAAGGCCAGGGGCGAGGTGCGCCATCAGTACCACCACGCGACTGACGTGGTCCCGACGATCCTCGACGTCGCGGGCATCGAGATGCCCGAGGAGTACCGCGGCATCAAGCAGTACCCGGTCAACGGGGTGTCGATGCGGTACAGCTTCGACGGCGCCGATGCCCCCACCACCAAGAAGCGGCAGTACTACGCGATGCTGGGCACCCGCGGCATCTGGCAGGACGGCTGGAAGGCGTCAGCACTGCACGCGCCGATCAGCGGAAAAGGCCATTTCGATCAGGACAAGTGGGAGCTCTTCCACGTCGACGAGGATCGCTCCGAGGCCAAGAACGTGGCCGATCAGAACCCGGACAAGCTCAAGGAGCTGATCGACGCGTGGAACGAGGAGGCCAAGAACAACTACGTTCTGCCCCTCGATGACCGCACCGCCGTCGACCTGATCACTATTCAACGCCCCCAGTTCGAACCGCCCCGCACCCGCTACCTCTACTACCCGGACACCGCGCCGGTGCCCGAGGGTGTGGCGGTCAACATCCGCGGCCGTTCCTACAAGATCATCGCCGACGTTGATATGACAAAGGATGCCCAGGGCGTGCTGTTCGCGCACGGCTCCCGCTTCGGCGGGCACTCCTTGTTCATCAAGGACAACAAGCTGCATTACGTCTACAACTTCCTCGGTATCAAACCCGAGCAGGTGTTCGTCTCCGGTCCGCTTCCGGAAGGCAAGCATGCACTGGGCATGGAGTTCATCTGGGAGAAGAAGGGTGAACATGGCGAATCCCTCGGAACCACAATTCTTTACGTAGACGGCAAAGAGGCCGCGAAGGGACCGATGCGGGCCCAGACCGGCAAGTTCACCCTGGCCGGGGATGGATTGTGCGTCGGGTTCGACAGCGGCGACAACGTGTCCGATCTGTACCAGAACCCGGGCCGGTTCACCGGCGGCACCATCAAGGGCGTCGCGGTCGACGTGAGCGAGGAGAAATACATCGACCTCAACAGAGAGGCGCAGGCCGCGTTCGCGACCGACTGATCCACGGAGCCGAAACTCTGGCCCAGCACCCGGTGCTGGGCCAGAGTGCTGTTTGCAGGCCCGACTAGTTTGTTCAGAGGACCCTGACGATAGGAGCGGCCATGGACTCCGACACGATCTGGCGCAATGTCGATGAACAGCGCGGACACCTCGCTGATCTCCTCGACACCCTCGAACCGCAGCAGTGGGCCACCCCGTCACTGTGCGCGGGCTGGACGGTGCGCGAGGTGGCCATCCACATCACGCAGTCCCACGCGAGTATCGGCGAGATGTTGCCGGCGGCGCTCAAGTCGGGCTTCCGGTTCGACGCGATGGTTCGCCGGGCGGCGCTGGAAGATCCGTCCGAGCCCGCCGCCATCACCGCACGGCTGCGCGCCATGGCGGGCTCGCGTAAGCGCCCGCCGCTGACCAAAGAGGTCGATCCGCTGCTGGACATCCTGATTCACACGCAGGACATCTGTATTCCGCTCGGGATCGACCGGCCGATGCCACCGGACGCCGCCGTCGCCGTGGCAGACCGCTTGTGGCACATGAAGTTTCCTTTCGCGCCGCAACGGGACCTACCGGGCTACCGGTTCGTCGCCACCGATGCCGACTACGCCGTCGGCCCGGAATGGGGTGGGCGGCGCGAGGCGCCGATCCGTGACATCGTGCTGATGTTCTCGCGACGCCGCGACGTGCCCGACGCCGAACCCGAGGGCGAGCCCGACGAGGCGCCGGCCGACTAGTGTCCTGAGTCGTTAATTCGTAGGCAGTAGTTGGCGATGCTGGCCAGGATTTGGTCGGCGGTCTTGGTCCACACGTA
>NZ_LQPP01000028.1 GCF_002102345.1 Mycolicibacterium peregrinum | reverse complement strand
TGCACATCGGTGCCAACAATCACCATGGACAGTGCCTTCTTTCATCAAGAGGTGGATGAGTGAAGGTTGGGCCGGCCGGCGGACACATCTCAGTGGGGGCGGTGCCACGCTCCTATCAAGTCACGCCGGTCGGTCCTTCCCACCTGATGTCGGCAGAATGCTCGAAGAGCGTGTCTGAGCCAAACACCAGGTGAAAAGAACCCAACCACCGCAACAGCGGCATCACCACATTCACACTGAGTGCGTGTCTGCCGGTGGACACGCCGCTGAACGTCATCGTTTTGCGCACGCTCGCGCGGGCGTCACCGGGATCGGCGCAGGTGACGCGTCTTCCTATCGCCCCGCACGGGCCCCTCATGCCTGTACGAGCGCGCCCGAACTGCGGGGATCTTGCGGCGCGCCGGGCAGCAGACCCGCACGCTCGGCGAGAAAAGGTCGAAAAGATCTCCGAAACCGGGAATTGATTCGGACTGCGGTCCGGTTATGTCTCGTGAAGGTGCCGGAAGGACCGGGCCGCACAACCCAAGGAGACACCATGACCGTCGCAGTAGCCACCGACCTGACCGCAGGCACCTGGGCCATCGACCCCGTGCACTCGTCGATCAACTTTTCCGTCCGCCACCTAATGGTGAGCAAGGTCCGCGGCAGCTTTGAGACGTTCAGCGGCGCGATCACCGTCGCCGAGGACGGCACGCCTTCGGTCAGCGCCACCATCGACGTCAACTCCATCGACACCCGCAACGAGCAGCGCGACGCCCACGTGCGGTCCGCAGACTTCTTCGACGCCGACAACCACCCGACCGCCACCTTCGTCTCCACCGGCGTGCGCCCCGACGGTGACGACTACATCGTCGACGGCGACTTCACCCTCAAGGGCGTGACCAAGCCGGTTTCCCTCAAGCTCGAGTACAACGGCGTCAACCCCGGCATGGGCCAGGGTCCGGTCGCCGGTTTCGAGGCTTCGGTCGTGTTGAACCGCAAGGACTTCGGCATCGACATCGACATGCCGCTGGAGACCGGCGGCACCGTCGTCGGCGACAAGGTCACCATCACCCTCGAAATCGAGGCCCTCAAGCAGGCGTGATCCGCCGCTCGACCGACCGCTTTGTCACGCTGGAGTGGCTCTCGGAAACGAGGGCCACTCCAGCGTGACATTGGCGGGGTTGGCGCCCGTTTCAGTGCCGACCCACGTGCGACTCGGCCCTCATCCGTTCGACCATATGCGGGTAGTGCAGTTCGAAAGCCGGCCGCTCGGAACGGATCCGGGGCAACTCGGTGAAGTTGTGCCGAGGAGGAGGGCAACTGGTCGCCCATTCCAGCGAGTTGCCGTAGCCCCACGGGTCGTCGACGACAACAGGTTCGCCGTAGCGCCAGCTCTTGAAGACGTTCCACACGAACGGCAACATCGACACGCCCAGGGTGAAGGCGCCGATGCTCGAAACCACATTGAGCGTGGTGAAACCGTCCGACGGTAGGTAGTCGGCATAACGGCGCGGCATGCCCTCGTTGCCCAGCCAGTGCTGCACCAGGAATGTGGTGTGAAAACCGATGAACGTCAACCAGAAATGGATCTTGCCCAGGCGCTCGTCGAGCAACCGGCCGGTCATCTTCGGGAACCAGAAGTACACCCCGCCGAACGAGGCGAACACGATGGTGCCGAACAGCACGTAGTGGAAGTGCGCGATCAAGAAATAGGTGTCGGTGACGTGGAAGTCGATCGGCGGGCTGGCCAGCATGACACCCGACAGTCCACCGAGCAGGAACGTGACCATGAAGCCCACGGAGAACAACATGGGTGTTTCAAAAGTCAACTGTCCCTTCCACATTGTGCCGATCCAGTTGAAGAACTTGATACCTGTCGGCACCGCGATGAAGTACGACATCAGGGAAAAGAACGGCAGCAGAACGGCGCCCGTTGCGAACATGTGGTGAGCCCAGACCGCCATCGACAGGGCGCCGATGCTGATCGTCGCGTAGACCAGTGTGGTGTAACCGAACAGCGGCTTACGGGAGAACACCGGGATGATCTCGGTGACGATGCCGAAGAACGGCAACGCGACCACATAGACCTCGGGATGGCCGAAGAACCAGAACAGGTGCTGCCACAGGATGGCCCCGCCGTTGGCCGGGTCGTAGATGTGGGCACCGAGGTGCCGGTCGGCGGCCAGGCCGAACAGTGCGGCGGTCAGCAACGGGAACACCATCAGCACCAGAATGCTGGTGACGAGGATGTTCCAGGTGAAGATCGGCATCCGGAACATCACCATGCCGGGCGCGCGCATACACACCACGGTGGTGATCATGTTGACGGCGCCGAGGATGGTGCCCAGACCGGCCACCGCCAGGCCCAGGATCCACAGGTCGCCGCCGGCGCCGGGGGAGTGGATGGCGTTGCTGAGTGGGGCGTAGCCGGTCCAGCCGAAGTCTGCGGCGCCACCGGGAGTGATGAACCCCGCGAGCGCGATGAGCGCGCCGAACACGAACAGCCAGAACGAGAGCGCGTTGAGTCGTGGGAACGCGACGTCGGGCGCGCCGATCTGCAGGGGCAGCACGAGGTTGGCGAATCCGAACACGATCGGGGTGGCGTAGAACAGCAGCATCACGGTGCCGTGCATGGTGAACAACTGGTTGTACTGCTCGGTGGACAGGAACTGCAGCCCGGGTTCGGCGAGTTCGGTGCGGATGAACAACGCCATCAGTCCGCCGGTGAAGAAGAAGACGTAGCAGGCGACCATGTACATGATTCCGATCAGTTTGTGATCGGTGGTCGTGATGAGCTTGTAGACCAGATTTCCGCGTGGCCCCAGGCGCGGCGGGAAAGGCCGCGTACTGACGAGGTCGGTGCCGATTGATGAGGTTGTGTGTGCCGTCATCGCGTTGCTCCAGTTTTTACAAACAAACCTTGTATAAACTATGGGCCATGACATACGTGATCGGCAAGCCATGTGTCGATGTGATGGATCGCGCGTGCGTCGAGGAATGCCCGGTCGACTGCATCTACGAGGGCGCCCGTGCGCTCTACATCCATCCCGACGAATGTGTGGACTGCGGCGCCTGCGAACCCGTGTGCCCGGTCGAGGCCATCTACTACGAGGACGACCTGCCCGACGAGTTCGAGGCCTACAAAGACGACAACGACGCGTTCTTCTCCGAGACGCTGCCGGGGCGGGACGAGCCGCTGGGTTCGCCCGGCGGGGCAGCCAAACTGGGGCCGGTGGCCGCCGACGCGCCGCTGGTGGCGAGCCTGCCGCCGCAACAGCCGTGAACGCGCCGCGTGGGAGACGCCGCGATGTCCTGACGCTGCTGCGCGACACCGATGCGCCGATGAGCATCGCGGCTATCGCGGAAAAACTCGATGTGCACGTCAACACCGTGCGATTCCACCTCGATGCGCTGCTCGAGCAGGAACAGGTCCGCCGGGTCACCGGGGCACGCGACAAGCCCGGGCGACCCCCACAGCTGTTCGCCGCGGTCCGCGGCATGGACCCGGGCGGTCCGCGGCACTACCGGTTGCTTGCCGAAGCATTGGCGGAGTCGGTGGCGTCGGAAGCTGCGGGCGCGGGCACCGATGAGGCCGGGCGCAAGATAGGTGTCCGGTTGGCGGCCGACCGATCCGATGCGGCTGATGGAACGGCCGTGGAGAAGTTGGTCAACCTGCTCGACGACCTCGGATTCGCCCCCGAGGCCGATGCCGGGGGAGCCGAGATCTCGTTGCGGCACTGCCCATTTCTGGAAATCGCACGCGCACGCCCCGAGGTGATCTGCCCGGTACACCTGGGTCTGATGCAGGGGGCGATGATGGCCTGGGGCGCGCCGGTCACGGTCGACGGCCTGCGCCCGTTCGTGGAATCCGATCGGTGTGTGGCACAACTGAGCGGCTGATCAGCGGCTAGTCCCGGGGTCTGGCCAGACCATTGGCCAGCGCCTCGCCCAGACTGGAGGGGTTCTTCAGAAACGGCGTGATGATGTCGACCGGCAGCGGGAACACCACCGTCGAATTCTGGTCCGCGCCAAGCTCAAGCAGTGTCTGCAGATACCTGAGCTGAAGCGAGGCCGGGTTCTTCGACAGCGTTTCGGCGGCCTGCCGCAGCTCGTCGGAGGCCTGCAGTTCGCCGCGGGCGTTGATCACCTTGGCGCGGCGCTCGCGTTCGGCCTCGGCCTCACGGGCCATCGCGCGCTGCATCGATTCGGGGATCTCGACATCCTTGATCTCGACCACGCGGACCTCGACACCCCAGCGAGTGCTCTGGGTTTCGATGATGCCGCGCAGGTCGACATTGAGATCTTCGCGGTGCGCCAGTAGCGTGTCCAGATCGGCCCGGCCCAGCAGTGACCGCAGTGTGGTCTGCGCGATCTGCGACGTGGCCACCGCGTAGTTCTCCACGGCCATAATCGCTTTCAGCGGATCGGTGACCTGGAACATCACCACGGCGTTCACCCGGGCCGGCACGTTGTCGCGGGTGATCACTTCCTGCGTCGGGATGGTCAGCGTCACGACGCGTTGATCGACCCGAACCATCCGATCGGCGAGCGGCAGCAGTACCACCAGTCCGGGCCCGTACAGCGGGCGGGCCCGGCCCATCCGGAACACCACGCCCCTCTCATACTCGCGCAGCACCTTCAGCGAGAAGTAGGCGAACGCCACCAATACGATCAGCCCCACCGCGGCGAGCAGGAACCACAATCCGGTCACTGGGTCTCCTTCCTGTCGGCCCAGCCGCCGCCCCACTTCGTGGTGAAGCGGTCGACGCTGATGGCCGTGATGTCCTGTTCGCCCGTGCGGTGCGGGAGGTGGTCGGGGGCGTTGGCCGGGCTGGCCCAAAGGTGGCGTGCCAGTGGCACACCGGCGGCGACGATGACCGTCGCAGCCACCGCCAGGACGACCACATCACCGGCGCCGTGCTGCCCGATCGCCATCGCCGCGACCATGACCAGTGCCAACCCGGCTACCGCGCAGGCGATCCCGCGGTGAAACTGTCCGGCCTCCGAATACGGCCACGGATCGACCTCCCGACTGATCTCGCGGCCGTGATCAGAGCTGGTGCAGGTGGACTTCACCGGGCAGCTGTTACAGACCGAAGGTTTCGCTCGATACCTCATCACCCGGTTGGCCGGATCGAAGGAGGTGGGCCACAACCATTGGTCCTGAGGACACAACCAGGCATCGTGATCGGCGTGGTAGGTGAATTGCCCAGTGCGCCAACGGGCCGCGCGCATCGAGGCACGCCGCGCCATCATGTCGAATCCCCAGGCCACCGCGACCAGTGCCAGGGCGTACCCCGCCATCAGCCATACCGCGGTGCTCGGAGGGCTCATCGCGCCTCCGGCACGGGCGTCGGGCTGACCTCGGTGTACAGCGGATTCTCGGGCATCTCGTCGGTGGTCGGGCCGGACTTGAAGTGCCGCACCGCCTGCAGGGCGATCCAGACGAACGGGACTACTCCGCCGATGATGAAGATCAGATCACCGGGCAACCGGAGCCACTCCAGCACCGCGTTACCGGGCTGGGTGATGTAGCCCAGCGAGCGCGCCTCGAAGTAACCCTCGTTGACCGAGTGATACAGCTGCAGAACACCCAACGGCAACAGGCTGGCGAACACCATCCAGGCCAGGCCGATGTTGAGGCACCAGAACGACATTCGCGCCCATTTCTCCGGCCACTTGTCGGCCGGAATCACATACCGGAACGCGAACATGGCCAGCCCTACGGCGAGCATGCCGTACACACCCATCATCGCGGCGTGAGCGTGATTGGCGGTCAGCGCGGTGCCGATCTGGTAGTAGGACACGATCGGCAGGTTGATCAGGAAGCCGAAGATGCCGGCGCCCACGAAGTTCCAGAAGCCGACCGCCACGAGGAACATCACTGCCCAGCGGTGCGGGAAAGGTTTGGCATCTCCGGTGGTCTGCCTGGACCCCAATTGGAGGAAGGCCCAAGCCTCCACGGTGAGGAACGTCAACGGGATCACCTCGGCTGCCGAGAAGAACGCGCCAAGGGCCATGTGTTCCACCGGAGTTCCGGAGAAATACAGGTGATGCATGGTGCCGATGACGCCGCCTGCCGAATACAGGATCACGTCGAGGAAGATCACCCCGAGCGCGATGCGCTGACTGACCACCCCGAGCATGACGAAGATGTAGGCCACCATCACCGTGGTGAACAGTTCGAGGAAATCCTCGACCCACAGGTGCACCACCCAGAAGCGCCAGAAGTCGGCCACTGTCAGGTGGGTGTCGCTGCCGGCGAGCAGGCCCACCGCGTAGAACATCGGAATCGCCAGGCCCGAGAAGAAGAACACCCATGGCATGTTCAACTTGGACTCGGTTTTGAGCCGGGCCCTCATGCCGCGCCAGATGATCGCAATCCACAGGAACATGCCGACGATCAACAGGATCTGCCACAGCCGCGGGAGATCCAGGTACTCCCACTGCTGCGAGAACAGCGAACCCGACGGGACGATCCCGTAGATCGACAGCGCCTCGGTGATCAGTGAGCCGACGACGACGATGACCACCGCGCCGAGCAAGCCGTAGGACAGCCAGTGCTGCCGTCGCGGCTCACGCCGGGAGATGAACGGGGTCAAGAAGATTCCACCCGCCAGGAACGCCGCGGCGGTCCACAGCAGGGCCAGCTGCAGATGCCAGGTGCGGGCCAGGTTGTAGGGCAGGATGGCGGCCAGATCGAGCCCGAAGAAGTTCGACAGGTCGGCCCGGTAGTGCTGTACGGCGCCGCCGAGCAGGGCCTGGGCCAAGAACAGCAGCGACACGATGGCGAAGAACCAGATGGTCGAGCGCTGTGCACGCGTCAGCGGAACTTCGCCAGGCTGGCGGAATGACAGCATCGGGGCTTCGGCGCTGTGCCAACCGATCTTCTGACTCCAGCGCCCGTAGACGGCAAACATGATGCCGGTCCCGCCGAGCAGCATGATCAACGAGAGCGTCGACCAGACGATGAGCTGCGCGGTGGGGCCGTTGTCGACGCGGGGTTCGCTGGGCCAGTTGTTGGTGTAGCTGTAGTTGTGGCCGGGCCGGTCAGCGGCCGACGCCCATGCGGTCCAGGCGAAGAACGCGGTCAGGTCGTGAATCTCGGCAGGGTCCGTGATGAGCCGGGGGAGCAGCCCGTGTTTGGTGGAGTTCTCCCCGAAGAATTCCGCATAGTGCTGCGTGATCCGGTTGAAGGCCTCGGCCTGCCGGTCGGTGAACACCAGGGTGCGGGTCTCGGGGTTGAAGCGGTTTGTGCGGAACTCGGTGACGACGGCGTCGTGGGTGTCGGCCATACCCCCGTCCCGCAGCTGGGTGGCGACATCTTCGGTCGCCCGGCGCAGGTAATCAGCGGTGTAGTCGGGGCCGAGGTAGGCGCCGTGACCGACGATCGACCCGTACTCCTGCAGGCCGCGTGACTGGAAGAGCTCCTGCCCGCGGGTGATCTCGTCGCCGGTGAAAACCAACTGTCCTGATTCGGTGACCACCTTGTCGGGCATGGGCATCGACGCGGTGTAGGTGCGGTAGGCCAGCAGACCCATGACGAAGAAACCGAAGATCATCACCAGGGCGACGCCCTGAACCCAACCCTTGCCGATCAGCGGTTGGTTGGTGGACTCCTTGACGGCCATGCGCTTGCTCCCCCCACCACATGGGTGCGGGCGGCATCTGAACCCGCACGTGCGGAATCTTCGACGGGGTCAAAAATACCGGCGGGGCAGCGCGATTGCGGGCTTTTCGGAAAGTTCGCGCAGCGCAGCCTAGAGCGCCGCGGCCAGTTCGGTGCCCTGTTTGATTGCTCGTTTCGCATCGAGTTCGGCTGCCACCGCAGCGCCTCCGATGATGTGGGGCTCGATGCCGTTGCGTCGAAGGTCCTCTTCGAGATCACGTACCGATTCCTGCCCGGCGCAGATCACCACGTTGTCGACCGGAAGCACGCGTCGGTCCCGGTGTTCGGAACCGAAGCTGATGTGCAGACCCTCGTCGTCGATGAGCTCGTAGTTCACTCCGGAAAGCTGATGCACCCCTTTGGCTTTCAGTGAGGCTCGGTGTACCCAGCCGCTGGTCTTGCCGAGGTTGCGGCCCTGTGGGCCCTTGGTGCGTTGTAGCAGATACACCTCGCGCGGGGCGGGCGCGGGCAGGGGAGTGGTCAGCGCGCCACGGGCTTCCTGGGGGTCGGCCACACCCCACTCGGCCTTCCACTCCTTGAGGTTCAGCGTCGGTGACTCGTCGGTCGTGAGGAACTCGCTCACGTCGAAGCCGATTCCGCCGGCGCCGATCACCGCCACCGACTTGCCCACGGGCGCACCGGTGATGGCCTGGGCGTAGGTGAGCACCTTCGGATGGTCGATGCCGGGGATGGCGGGAAGTCGCGGTGTGACCCCGCTCGCGAGCACCACATCGTCGAAGCCGGCGAGGTCGTCGGCTCCGGCCCGAACTCCCAGCCGCACGTCGACTTCGAGCTTGTCGAGCATCGTGGTGTAGTACCGGATGGTCTCGTTGAACTCCTCCTTGCCGGGAATCCTTCTGGCGAGGTCAAATTGGCCGCCGATGACGGATCCCGCCTCGAACAGCGTGACCCGGTGGCCGCGCTGGGCGGCGTTGACCGCGGCCGACAACCCGGCCGGTCCGGCTCCCACGACGGCCACCGAACGGGCCCGACGCGTCGGGCTGAGCACCAGTGTCGTCTCTCGCCCGGCCCTCGGGTTGAGCAGACACGAAACCTTCTTGTGCACAAAGGCATGGTCGAGGCAGGCCTGATTGCACGCGATGCAGGTGTTGATCTCGTCGGCCCGATCCTCGGCAGCCTTGAGCACCCAGTCCGGATCGCTGAGCAGGGGCCGCGCCATCGAGATCAGCTGGACGTGCGTGTCGGCCAGGATCTGCTCGGCGCTCTGCGGCATGTTGATCCGGTTGGACGCCACCACCGGGATGGAGACGTGCTCGGCCACCGCGCTGCTGATGTCGGCGAAGGCGCTGTTGGGCACCGACGTGACGATCGTGGGTATCCGCGCCTCGTGCCAGCCGAAGCCCGAGTTCAGGATCGTCGCGCCGGCCGCCTCGACTTCGGTTGCCAGCGAGACGATTTCGTCCCAGGTCTGGCCGTCCTCGACGTAGTCGGTCATGGAGAGGCGGTAGCAGATGATGAAGTCGGAGCCGACCGTCTCGCGCACCCGTCGCACGATCTCGACCGGGAAGCGACGGCGTTTCTCCGGGGTGCCGCCCCACGCGTCGGTGCGCTTGTTGGTGCGCGGTGCCAGGAACTGGTTGAGCAGATAGCCCTCGCTGCCCATGATCTCGACGCCGTCATAACCCGCTTCGCGGGCGAGCAGCGCGCAGCGGACGAAATCGTCGATGGTGCCCTTGACGTCCCGCAAGGCGCGCGGCCGGAACGGGTTGATGGGGGCCTTGATCGACGACGCGCTCACCGAAAGTGGGTGATACGCATAGCGTCCGGCGTGCAGGATCTGCAGCAGGATCTTGCCGTCGGCGTCATGCACGGCGCCGGTGATGCGGCGGTGGCGTCGCGCTTCGGTGGAGGACACCAGTTGTGAGGCGAACGGCAGCAGCCAGCCGGTCTTGTTGGGGGCGTAGCCGCCGGTGATGATCAGCCCGACGCCGCCGCGGGCCCGCTCGGCGAAGTACTCGGCGAGCTTCGCGGTGTCGCCGGCACGGTCCTCGAGGCCGGTGTGCATCGAGCCCATCACGACCCGGTTGCGCAGCGTGGTGAAGCCGAGGTCCAACGGCGACAAGAGATGCGGATAGGTCAACCCCATGTCCGCAGAGTAGGTGGGACCGACGGTCCTATGCAACTAATTGACTGATTTGATTCGGGTGAAAGGAATCGGTTCGGGCGACTAGGCGAGCTGTATCTGCGACGGCTAGTATCAGTTACCACGCGCCACCCATAACTGGGTGACGCGTGAAGTTAGGACACACTGAGACGCGCGTCCAAGTATCGGCAACGCATACTGTGACGTCGAACTCAACAGAGTCCCGACCACCGAGCCCAGCAGCCCACTGGACAGGAGAGACATCAGTGACGTACGTCATTGCCGAACCCTGCGTCGACGTCAAAGACAAGGCATGTATCGAAGAGTGCCCGGTCGATTGCATCTACGAGGGTGCCCGCATGCTGTACATCCACCCCGACGAGTGTGTGGATTGCGGCGCGTGCGAACCGGTCTGCCCGGTCGAGGCCATCTACTACGAAGACGATGTGCCGGACCAGTGGAGCAGCTACGCGCAGGCCAACGCTGACTTCTTCTCCGAGCTGGGTTCGCCCGGCGGCGCGTCCAAGGTCGGCCAGACCGACAACGATCCGCAGGTGATCAAAGACCTGCCGGCCAAGGCCGAGGACTGAGCGCGGTCGAATCCGGCTTCGAGACTGACGTGGTGCGACAGCGTCGTTCGGCGGCACTTCCAGAGTTTCCATGGGACACCCTGGCCGACGTCACTGCTCTGGCCCGCTCGCACCCCGACGGAATCGTCGATCTTTCGGTAGGTACTCCGGTAGATCCGGTGGCGCCGGTGATCCGGGAGGCACTGGCCGCCGCCAGTTCGGCTCCCGGCTATCCGACGACGGCCGGAACCCCGGCGCTGCGAGCCTCGGCCGATGCGGCTCTGCGACGCCGGTACGGCATCACCGACCTGGCACCGGATGCGGTCCTGCCGGTGATCGGCACCAAGGAGCTGATCGCCTGGCTGCCGACGCTGCTGGCGATCGGCCCCGGCGATGCCGTCGTCGTCCCCGAGCTGGCCTACCCGACTTACGAGGTGGGTGCGCTGCTGGCCGGGGCGCAGGTGCTGCGCGCCGATTCACTCACCCAGCTGGGTCCGCAGCGTCCCGCGCTGATCTACCTGAACTCACCGAGCAATCCCACCGGGAAGGTGCTCCCGCCGGACCACCTGCGCAAGGTGGTGAGCTGGGCCCGCGATCGCGGCGTGCTCATCGCCTCCGATGAGTGCTACCTGGGCTTGAGCTGGGAAGCCGAACCGCTCAGTGTTCTGCATCCGTCGATCTGCGACGGTGACCACACTGGGCTGTTGGCGGTGCACTCGCTGTCCAAGACTTCCTCGCTGGCCGGCTACCGCGCCGGATTCGTCGCCGGTGACCCGGCTGTGGTCGCCGAACTGCTCGCGGTCCGCAAGCACGCCGGGATGATGGTGCCGACGGCGGTGCAGGCTGCCATGGTCGCCGCCCTCGACGACGACGAGCACGAAACGGTGCAACGCGAGCGGTACGCGCAACGCCGGGCGCTGCTGTTGCCGACCCTGCAGGCGGCCGGATTCACCATCGAGCATTCCGAGGCGGGCCTGTACCTGTGGGCCACCCGCGGTGAGCCGTGCCGCGACACCGTCAGGTGGCTGGCCGAGCGCGGGATCCTGGTCGCGCCGGGCGAGTTCTACGGGCCGGCCGGAGCGCGGTACGTGCGGGTCGCGCTGACTGCGACCGACGAGCGGATCGCCACTGCCGTGCAGCGGCTGGCCTGATCGGGCTCAGTCGAGCAATCCTAGCGACATCGCGGTGGTGACCGCTGCCGTGCGGTCGGACACCCCGAGCTTGTTGAACGCGCGCAGCAGATGCGTCTTCACCGTGGCCTCGCTGATGTGCAGGGCGCGGCCGATATCGGAGTTGGTAGCCCCCGTGCCCACCAGGGCCAGCACCTCCGCTTCGCGCGTCGACAGTGTCACCGACGGTGCACGGACCGCGTTCACCAGCCGGTCGGCCACGCCCGGGGCGAGTACCGTCTTGCCGCGCGCGGCGTCGCGCACGGCGCGGGCCAGCTCTGCGCGGGACGCGTCCTTCAGCAGATAGCCCGTCGCTCCGGCCTCCACGGCGCGAAGGATGTCGGTGTCGCTCTCGTAGGTCGTGACCACGACGATGCGCGTCGACGGATTGTCGGCCAGGATCTGTGCGGTGGCGGTGACACCGTCGATCCCGGGCATGCGCAGGTCCATCAGGATGACGTCGGGTCGAAGCGTGTGGGCCAGCCCGATCGCCTCGGCCCCGGAGCCGGCCTCGCCGACCACGGTCAGGTCGTCCTCGGCATCGATCATGCCGCGCAGTCCCTCGCGGACCACCGGGTGATCATCGACCAGCAGGACTTTTGTCAGGGTGCCGGTCATGTCGGCACCGCCACGACCACCCGTACCCCGCCACCGTCGGGCACCGACAGCGTCAGGGTGCCGCCGACCTGATCCAGCCGGGCCTGCATACCGCGCAGGCCGAACCCGTCGACGTGGTCGGGCTGCAGGCCGATACCGTTGTCGGACAGGGAAAGTCGTACCCCATGCGGTACGGGCTCAAGGTGGACCCGGAGTTCACTGGCCTGCGAATGCCGGCGCACGTTCGTCATCGCCTCCTGTGCGCTGCGCAACAACACCACATCAGCGGCCATGCCGAGCGGGGGTAGGTCGTCGTCGATGTGTATGTCGACGGCGATGCCGGTCTCGGCGGCCAGTCGCTCGCACTGGCGGCGCAGGGCGGCGGGCAGGGAGCCCTCCTCCAACGCGGCCGGGGTCAGCCTGGTGACCATTGTGCGGGCCTCGGCCAGGTTGTCGCGCGCGGTGTTGCGGATCAACTCCACATGCCGGGCGGCGGCGGCCGGATCGGCGTCGCTCTCGGCCTGCACCGCCTGGGCGAGCGCCACGATGCTGGTGAACCCCTGGGCCAGGGTGTCATGGATCTCGCGGGCCAACCGCTCCCGTTCGGCGGCCACGCCGGCCTCCCGGGACAAGCGGGCGGCTTCGGCGCGGCTGGCCGCCAGCTCGGCGACTGTCTCCGCCAACCTCTGTCGCTGGCGCATGGTGGTCATGATGGTGGTACCGATGATCGGGGCGGCTACCGCGCCGACGAGGGTCACCGCGGCCACCGGCGGCAGGCTCGGCCATCCCAGCCCGTGGATGGCCACGGCGAGGCCCAACGGTGCCAGCGTGACCAGGAAGGTCAGCGTCAACGCCGCCGTCAGCGGCAACGTGGCGAAGATCAGCGGGAAGAGCGCCGGAATTGCCGCGACGGCCGGCGCCGCGGCCAGCAGCGCGAGCAGCCAGAGGCCGATCATCACCGCCAGGAACGCCGCCGTCCGTGCGCTCACCGGGCCGGCGATCGGATCCGCATCGTGAATAACGCTGCGCCCGAACACCAGAACGACGACGACCATCGCGGCGAGTGCGCCGCACGCCACTCCCACGTTGCCGCCGAGGGTGTGTCGCAGCAGGACCACCGCGACGATCGCCGCGACGCACAACCCGCAGACGTAGGTCTCCCACATCCAATGCCAGTCCGACGGCTCCCGCAGGACTGCTGTGGTGGACGGACCGGTTTCGGTCATCTGCCGATGTTAACGGCCGCCGGCGCCTTCGGTGGCCACCCAGTTGCCGTGGAATCCGTGCGGAACCCGCACCGGAATGTGCACGGTGGCAACGGGTGCCAGACTCTGCCCGTCGAGCAGCACCAGATCGCTACGGTTCTCGGCCCGGTCGTAGACGAATCCCATCACCACGCCGTCGTTCTCGTCGGCGTCCGGTCCGGACGGGACGAAGACGAACTCGCCGGGTTCGCGCCCGGGCCCGAAGTCGACCCGGTCAGTCGTGCCCTCACGCAGGTCGTGGCGCAGGATGGAGCCGGGCGCCGCGTCCGGTTCCGGCGGCAGGCTGACGGTGTACCCGTACCGGTGCTGCCGCCCGGTGAGCCGATCGTCGATGCGGGGGAATTCCTGGGTCTCGTCGTTGAGTCGCTGCTCGCGCACCTTGCCGGTGCGAAGGTCAACGGTCCAGCGGTCCAACGTGATCGAGTCGGTGAACAGCCGATCGCCGGTGGTGAACACCGCCGGATGCCGGACGACGTCGAGCACGATCTGCTCGCCGTCGGGACCGGTCTGGTCGTACCCGTTGAGGGCGTGGAACACGTAGCACGGCGGTATGTCGAACCACCGGATGTCAGTGGCCGATCCCTCGCGGGGCATCACCCCGACACGGGCACCGTGCTCCGGTGACCACCGGTACGGCATGGCCGTCGTCGGCAGCGCGGCGCGCTCGGATCCGCGCATGGCGGCACGCAGCACGAAGTCCGGTGCCGCGTGCCGGGCCGCGAATCCGGTCAGCAGCCGTGCGGCGGCACGCGCGGGCGCGCTCTTGACCATCGTCGTCAGATCGAGCAGCACCGGAAGGTCGTAGAGCACCACATACTTCTCGGTCAGGGTGAAGTCGTGCATCATCGTCTGTGCGCGCAGGGCGATGTCGACGGTGCGCCGGACCCGGCCGTCCACCCCGGTGACGGTGTAGCTCACCAGGTTGCCGCGCAACGGGTTGTACGAAACGGCGTGCATTTCACCGGTTTTCGGGTCGTGCTTGGGGTGCGCGGTGAAACCTCCGAACAGCGTGCCGCAGAAATCGGACGGGCCTACCGTGTCGAGTTCGTCGGTGAGCTCATAGGGTCGCGCGCCGGCCTCGGTGATCACCAGCGTCTTGCCGGCGTGGCCGATGATGTTGGTATTCGAGGGGAAATCGAATCCACCGGCGTGCGCGCCGCCGGCCCATTCTTCGCCGAGCTCGCGTGCCACCGAACTCGACCTGATCCAGCGATTCCGGTACCAGGTCGCGCTGCCGTCGCGCAGCCGGATCCCGTGCGCCATGCCGTCGCCCAGAAACCAGTGGTGGCGTTGCGGATCGGGAGCGCGCAGCGGGTTGGGGCCGGTGCGCAGATAACGCCCGTCGAGATAGTCGGGAATGTTCCCCGTGATCTTCAGGTCGGTGACCGTGACCTCGTCATGTACCGGGCCGTAGTTCCCGCTCAGAAACGGATGTTCGGACTCCTGCTGAACCGCTTGGGTTGTCATAACCCCACGGTGCCCCACCAGGCGCGTACCCGCGACGACTTCACGGCTGATTCGGCTGTCAACCGAACGATGGACAGGGCTTGCGCTCGATCAGCTTGGCGGGCGAGCCATGGAGCATTCGGTGAGCTGTTGAGATTTCCCGAGAGACTGTAAACCGCCGTGGTAGTACAGCAGCATGTCGTAGTACTTCGGCAGCGTGCGGTCGCGAACCCACATGTTCTCCGTCGGAGTGTTGGACTGGCTACCGGACCTATAAACACCGTCCTTGACGAACTCGATCTCGACCTCGAGCTCGTCGGCAAGTGCCTGTACTTCTTGGTGATTGGCGATCGCCCCGTCGTCCCACTTGATGGTCTCGTTGAACCGTGGGCGGACCTGCGATTCGCACCGCTGCTTAGCCGCAGCGTAGAGGTCGGTTTGCTCCTGCTTGGCGCGCGCTTCGTTCTTGTCACTGAAGTGCTGCCCGATGCAGGCGATGCCCACCACCACCGCGACGACGGCGCCGATGATCCGCCCCACCCCGTTGACGGCGACGTAGGTGTCCGACGGCTCGGTGCGGTCGCGGAACTTCCATCCCTCGTCGAGGTAGAAGGCCAGTTTGGGCTGGAACGCGAAGTAGGCCAGCGCGGCGGCGAGGACGAAGCACACAATGCCCAGCGCCAGCATGATGACCCCCTTGTCGAACCCGTCGCGTCAATCCTCAGGTGTCATTCTGGGGGATGAGCCCCGTGGTCGAGTGCACCAATTTCGACAGACCTCATGCTGTGGCACGCAGACTCAACGCGAGTAGCAGCCGGACTTCGGCATCGTTGAGGGAGGCCGCGATCAGCTGCTCCACGCGGCGGATCCGGTAGCGGACGGTGTTGGGGTGTACGTGCAGATGCTGCGCGGCCGCGGCCACGTCGCCGAAGCAGTCCAGGTACACACCGAGGGTTTCGGCGAGCACCGGTTCGTCGGCCCGCAGCATCCGCACCCGCGGATCGATCAGCCGCTCGTCGGCGGCGATGGCGGTGACGATCTCGTCGAGCAACACGGTCGTGCGCGCCTCGGCCAGCGAGGTGACGGCGGCCAGCGTTCCGGGATGGCGTTGGGCAGTGTCGAGCACCCGGTCGACATCGGTGCGGGCCGCCGCCGCGCCGGCCAACCCGGCCACCGGGCTGGCGATCACCGCGTGCAGCTCCAGTCCCAACTCACTGCGCAACGACGCCACGGTGCCCCGCACCCACGACGTCACCGCCTTGCCGGTGCTGGGGAACAGCACATAGACCCGCGACCCCACCGAGGCCATCTGCGCGTCATGGCGAAAAGCGCTGGCGCTCAACGCCAGAACATCAGCCATTCGGCTCGCCTGATTGGCTCCGGCGCGGCTGTCGAAGCCGATCACCGCAGCCCGGCCGTCGACAGCCACACCGAGTTCCCGGGCGATCGACTCCACCTCGACGTGGGCCTCCGCCTCGCCCAACCCCAGCAGCTCCTGTACCCGCACGGCATGGGTGGACGGCGCGGCGGCCAGGCGCGCCATGATCCGCGCGGCCAGAACAGCGGCGCCGCGCATCACCTCCTCGGCGTCCTCGGCCAGCGGACGACTGCCCTGCTGCACCCAGATGGTGCCGACGAACGCGGCGGCCCGGCGCTCGTCGACGGCCGGCGCGAAGATGCCGATCGCCAGCCTGGGCCGCAGCCCGAGTTCGGGGCGCTCGGCCACCCGCACCGCCTCCGGTCGGGAACGCAACGCATCGAAGATGCCCCACTGGGCGATCCACGCCAGATGCTCCGGTGGGCCCGCTCGGCCGAGAATCGACAGGCGACGCAACTCGTCGGCTTCGTCGCTCGACGCGGAATAGGCCAACACGTGTGACTGGGCGTCCTCGATGCTGACCATGCCGTGCGTGCGTTCGGCCACCGACTGGGCCAGGCCGAACAGGTCGGTACCCGAATCGTGCAGCGCGCCGTCACCATGGTGTTCGAAGACATGGTTGACCAATCGGTACAACCGCTCCCACCGGGCCCGCGGATCGACGGCAACCACCGCGGTGCCCGCTGCCACCGCCCGTTCGATGACCGCATCGGACGGCTTCTTGATGAAGATCGCCGCCGGCGCCCGGCGTGCGGTCTGCTGCTCGACCCAACCCAACGCGTCGGCCTCCGAGACTCCGAGCAGAAAGAACACGTCCGCGGCGCCTGCGGACGGGGCCAGGCCCAGGCGCACATCGTCAGAATCGATGAGCGCGGCCGAGGCCACCGCCAGATCCAGGCCGCGAGGCGCCTCAACCAGTCTGACCAGGGTGGCATCCAGCGCCAACAACAGTTGGCCCAGGCTGACACCGGTGGTCCGCATGTTGTCCGATTTTACTGATCATGGCTGTAAGCCTTGGCGGAACGGACAAGTGTTGCGTGGGTCACGTCAGGGATTCTTGACTCATGGATGCCATCACCGACGTGCCCTCGCCGGCCAACGAGCCGGTTCACGACTACGCACCGGGCTCGGGCGAACGCGCCCGGCTCGCCACTGCGCTCGGCGAACTCACCGGCGCCCCGATCGACCTGCCGCACGTCATCGGCGGCAAACACACCATGGGCGGCGGTGCACGCATCGATGTCGTGCAACCGCATCGTCACAGCGCGAAGCTGGGCACCCTGACCAACGCCGAACACGCCGATGCCAGTGCAGCCATCGAGGCCGCGCTGGCCGCCAAGGCCGATTGGGCCCGGATGCCGTTCGACGAGCGCGCCGCGGTGTTCCTGCGCGCGGCCGATCTGCTGTCCGGACCTTGGCGCGAGAAGATCGCCGCCGCCACCATGCTCGGCCAGTCCAAGACCGCCTACCAGGCCGAGATCGACGCCCCCTGCGAGCTGATCGACTTCTGGCGGTTCAACGTCGAGTTCGCCCGTCAGATCCTGGCACAACAGCCCATCAGCAGCCCCGGCGTCTGGAACCGCACCGACCACCGGCCACTCGAGGGCTTCGTCTACGCCATCACCCCCTTCAACTTCACCGCGATCGCAGGCAACCTGCCCACCGCACCCGCCCTGATGGGCAACACCGTGGTGTGGAAACCCTCGCCCACCCAGACCTTCGCGGCCTACCTGACGATGCAACTGCTCGAGGCCGCCGGACTGCCGCCCGGAGTGATCAACCTGGTGACCGGCGACGGGATCGCGGTTTCCGATGTGGCCCTGGCGGATCCGCGACTGGCCGGCATCCACTTCACCGGATCGACCGCCACGTTCCAGCACCTGTGGCGCGAGGTCGGCGCGAACATCGGCAACTACCACACCTATCCACGACTGGTCGGCGAGACCGGCGGCAAGGACTTCGTCGTCGCGCACTCCTCGGCCCGCCCGGATGTCCTGCGCACCGCCCTGATCCGCGGCGCCTTCGACTACCAGGGACAGAAGTGCTCAGCAGCCTCCCGGGCCTTCATCCCGCGTTCGGTGTGGCACCGGATGGGCGACGACTTCCTCTCGGCCACATCGGACCTCAAATACGGCGACGTCACCGACCTGACCAACTACGGCGGTGCCGTGATCGACGAACGCGCCTACGCCAAGAACGTCGCGGCGATCGAGCGGGCCAAGGGCGCGGCGGGCGTCACCATCGCCGCCGGCGGTGAATACGACGACAGTGAAGGCTATTTCGTGCGGCCCACGGTCCTGCTGTCCGACGATCCCACCGACGAGGCCTTCTCCACCGAGTACTTCGGCCCGATCCTGGCGGTCCACGTCTATCCCGACGCGGAGTACGAACGCATCCTCGACGTCGTCGACACCGGTGCCCGCTACGCGCTGACCGGCGCGGTGGTCGCCGACGATCGCGCCGCGGTGGTGACCGCCGCCGAACGGCTGCGGAACGCCGCGGGCAACTTCTACGTCAACGACAAGCCGACCGGGGCGGTCGTCGGCCAGCAGCCCTTCGGCGGATCGCGGGCCTCGGGCACCAACGACAAGGCCGGCTCAGCGCTGAACCTGTTGCGCTGGACGTCGGCCCGCTCCATCAAAGAGACGTTCGTGCCGCCCACCAACCACACCTACCCCCACATGGAGGTCTGACATGGGCGTCTTCCAGCGCGTCGCCCGCCCGGCGATCCTGGCCGCGTCGCACTCGCCGCGACTGCGCCACACGGCCGAACGCCTCCCGATCACCCGCAAGGTGGTGGATCGCTTTGTGGCCGGGGAGACCGTGCCCGAGGCGCTCGACACCGTTGGTGCACTGCGGGATTCGGGCCGCTTCGTCACCGTCGATTACCTCGGCGAGGACACGACGAGCAACGACGATGCCGAACGTACCGTGCAGGCCTACCTGACCCTGCTCGAAGGGCTGGCGCGACGCGGCGACATCGACGCCGCCGTTCGACCGCTGGAGGTCTCACTCAAGCTCTCGGCGCTCGGTCAGGCACTGCCACGCGACGGTGAGAAGATCGCCTACGAGAACGCGCACATCATCTGTACCAAGGCCCGCGAGGTGGGAGCCTGGGTCACCGTGGATGCCGAGGACCACACCACGACCGACTCGACCCTGTCGATCGTGCGTGATCTGCGCACCGAATTCGACTGGCTGGGCACCGTTCTGCAGGCCTATCTGCACCGGACCGAGGCGGACTGCCGTGAGTTCGCCGCATCCGGAGCCCGAATCCGGCTGTGCAAGGGCGCCTACGACGAGCCCGCCACGGTGGCCTATCGCGACGCTCAGGAGGTCACCGACTCCTACCTGCGTTGCCTGCGGGTGCTGATGGCCGGATCGGGCTACCCGATGGTGGCCTCACACGACCCGGAGATCATCGACGCGGTACCCGGCCTTGTCGATGAATTCAGCCGGGGCGTGGACGGTTTCGAGTACCAGATGCTCTACAACATCCGTGACGCCGAACAACGCCGGCTTGCCGAGGCGGGCAACCACGTCCGGGTGTACGTGCCATTCGGCAACGAGTGGTACGGCTACTTCGTGCGGCGACTGGCGGAGCGCCCGACCAACCTGACGTTTTTCCTGCGGGCCCTGGCCGAGCGCCACTGAGCCAGGACCTCAGCTGGGACTCAGGTCGTAGGCGACCTTGAACTTGTCGAGCAGATACGGTCCCGACACCACCGGCTCATATCGCGCCGGGTTGTCCACAGTTGCACACGTGGGGATGCACTCGATCACGGCGTCGAAGTTGGGCTGGTGGAAGAACGGAAGGCTGAACCGCTCGGCGGTGGGTGCTCCGGTGCCCACTACCCGATGCACCGTACTGACCCACCGGTCGTTGGTCCACCGAGCCAACAGGTCGCCGATGTTGATGACGAACGAGCCCGGTACCACGGGCACATCGAGCCAGTCGCCGCGATCGCCCCGAACCTGCAGCCCGCTCTGGGATTCGTCCTGCAACAGGATCGTGAGGTTGCCCCAGTCGCTGTGCTGGCTCAACCGTATGTGGCCGGCCGGTTGGTTGTCGGCCGGGTAGTGGTTGGCCATCAGATTGGAGTTGTGCCGGTCGATCAGCGTGTCGAACCAGTCTTCGCGCAGGCCCAGCGCCAAGGCGAACAGCCGTGACAACTCGGTGGCAAGCGATGCCATCTCGTCGTAATAACGTTGGTAGGCGGCGCGGAATCCCGGTACCTCTGGCCATCGTTCGGCGACCGGCACACGTTCATCGGTCCATCCGGGGCCGTCGAACCCCTCCGGATTGCCCAGCGGGAAGTACACGAATTTCTCTACCTGGTCCGGTGATTCGTGCTCGGCCGCCGGGTCGGCCCCGTCGTTGGTGGCCGCGAGGTTGCCCGCGCTGCTGAACCCGCGGGCCAGCGGATCGGCGGGATCGGCCCCGACCTGTTCCTTGAGGGCCCGTGGCAGCGCGAAGAATTCGCGCAATGCCCGGTTGACATCCTCGATCACTTCATCGGGCACCCCATGGCCGACGAGCAGCAGAAAACCGCTGCTTTCACAGCATCGCCCGATGGCGTCGGCGACTGCTTGGCGTTGCCGCCGGTCGCCCTTTCGGGCGCTGCTGATGTCGATCAACGGGACGAAGCCGTCGCGCAGGACAACTTGGTCGACTATCACCTCTGGTTGGCTCACGCGCTCGACGGTAGAACCTCAACCTAAGTTGATATCAACGCTGAATTTCCCTCTCGCGCAACATCAGAAAAGTCAAAGCCGCCAGGCTCTGGGCATCGGTGATCTCACCATCCCGGATCATGGCGTTCAGCTCTGCTCGGGAGAACCACGCGCTGTGCATGTCCTGCTCCTCGTGCTCGCGTTCGTGTTCGCCCTCGGTCAGGCCGGTCGCCAGGAACACCCAGCCGCGCTGACTGCTCATCCCTGCCGCCACATCGAGTTGGCCGAGTCTTTCCATGGTCTCGGCGCGCAGGCCGGTCTCTTCACGAAGCTCGCGGTGGGCGAGCGCAGTGGCCTCCAGATGTTGATTCTCTGGCGCTGTGCCCTGAGGGAACTCCCAGCGCCGCAACCCCAACGGATAGCGGAACTGCTCGACGAGGTGAAACCGATCGCCATCGGGGTCGTACGGAATCACCAGGGCGTAGGTCTGCTTGTCCACGACGGCGTAGACGCCGGTACTGCCGTCAGGCCGGACGATGTCGTCTTCGCGCAGCGTCAGCCAGTTGTTCCGGTACACCTCGCGCGTCGCGGTCCGGCGGATGGCGGCCGTCAGCCGGGTGCGTAGCCGCTCCGGCGCGACGTCGCCGGTGCTCTCGGTGTCGTCGGCGAGGGTGGCGGCGAAGTCGACGAGGTGTGCCACGTCGATGTCGTAGGGCGCCGGCGTTTCGACGAGCGCCAACCGTGCGGTGGCGCGTCGCAACAAGGCGGCAGCGCCGGTCCGGTTGCCGCGCTGCACATGCGTGATGCCCACAGCCAGCTGCGCCAGACCCTGCCAGAGCGCCCGTTCGTGGTCCGGCCCGTTCTTCCACGCCGCCTCGAGTACTTCGTGGGCGCTGAACGCCTGACCACGGTCGAGCAGATCCTGGGCGTAGGCGAGAGTTTCGGCCGGCGTCAGCTCCAGGTCATCGGGGATGCGTGCGACGCCTTCACTGCCGTACGGCAACGGCCGGCCGAGTGCGTCACGCGGGCGGGTGCTGCGTGGCCGGCCGGAGTCGTCGCGGTCGCGTCCAGCTGCTGTGCCCATACCACCCGACGGTAGCCTCACAGGGGTGTTGCTGGCCTCCTTGAACCCCGCAGCTGTCGCCGCGGGGGCCGAACTTGACGATGCCGTTTCCATCGACGGGACCGTGCTTAGCCGCAGCGACCTCGTCGGCGCCGCCACGTCGGTGGCCGAGCGCGTCGCTGTCGCCCGCCGTGTCGCCGTCCTGGCAACCCCGACCCCGACGACGGTCCTCGCCATCATCGGGTGCCTCATCGCCGGCGTGCCGGTGGTCCCGGTACCCGCCGACGTCGGCACGGCCGAGCGGCGGCACATCCTCGCCGACTCGGGCGCCCAGGCCTGGCTGGGGGAGCGGCCCGACGAGACCGAGGGACTGCCGCACATCCCGGTGCGGCTGCACGCCCGCTCCTGGCACCGCTATCCCGAACCGGCAGCTGATTCGACCGCGATCATCATGTACACCTCGGGAACCACCGGAGCGCCCAAGGGGGTGCCGATCAGTCGTCAGGCCATCGCCAACGACATCGACGCGCTGGCCGAGGCGTGGCAGTGGACCGCCGCCGATACCCTGGTGCACGGGCTGCCGTTGTTCCACGTGCACGGCCTGGTGCTGGGCCTGCTCGGCTCGCTGCGGATCGGAAATCGCTTCGTACACACCGGGAAACCGACACCGGCCGCGTATGCGGAGGCGCAGGGCACGCTGTACTTCGGGGTGCCGACGGTGTGGTCGCGGGTGGTGAAGGACCTCGACTCGGCGCTGGCGCTGTCCACGGCGCGGCTGCTGGTCTCCGGTAGTGCGCCGCTGCCGGTGCCGGTGTTCGACGAGTTGGTGCGGCTGACCGGGCACGCTCCGGTGGAACGCTACGGCAGCACCGAATCGCTGATCACGCTGAGCACCCGGGTCGACGGTGAACGCCGGCCCGGCTGGGTCGGGTTGCCCCTGGCCGGTGTGCAGACCCGGCTGGTCGACGACGACGGTGCACCGGTGCCCCACGATGGTGAAACCATCGGGCGGCTACAGATCAAGGGCCCCATGGTGTTCGAGGGCTACCTCAACCGGCCCGAGGCCACCGCCGAGGCCTTCGACCCCGACGGCTGGTACCGCACCGGCGATGTCGCGGTGATCGACGCCGACGGCATGCACCGCATCGTCGGGCGCGAATCGGTGGACCTCATCAAGTCCGGCGGCTACCGCATCGGCGCAGGCGAGATCGAGGCCGTGCTGCTGGGCCATGACGGCGTCGACGAAGCAGCTGTGGTCGGCGTGCCCGACGAGGATCTCGGGCAGCGCATCGTCGCGTTCATCGTCGGCACCGCTGCGCCCGAGATGCTCATCGAGTTCGTCGCCGAACAACTTTCAGCACACAAACGGCCCCGCGAGGTGCGCCTGGTGGACAGCCTGCCCCGCAACGCCATGGGCAAGGTGATGAAAAAGGAACTGGCGCAATGGGACTGAGGTTCTCCGAGATCTGCATCGATGCCCATGATCCGGAAGTGCTGGGAGCGTGGTGGTCGAAGGTGCTCGGCTGGCCCCATCACACCGATGCCGACGGTGACGTGATCCTCACCCCGCCGCCCGGTGCCGGTCCCATCTGGTTGTTCACCGCCGTGCCGGAGGGCAAGGTGGTCAAGAACCGTCTGCATCCGGACTTCACCCCGGACGATCAGCAGGCCGAGGTGGACCGGCTGATCGGCCTGGGTGCCCGCCACGTCGACATCGGGCAGGGCGAGCAGACCTGGGTGGTGCTGGCCGACCCCGAGGGCAACGAGTTCTGCGTGCTCGCTGCCGAGTAGGGCCCGACGGTGCTACTCCGGCGCAACCAGTGAGTGGAGTTCCCTGCCGTCGTCGGAGAGTTCCACAAGGGTGGAGCCGATTCGCCACAGCTTATGGAATGAATCGGGATTTGCCGGCGTGGTCCACAACTTTTCACACGTCGTGAGGTCCATCGCGAATGTGGTTGCGCCGGTGACTTCGTCGCGGTTCGTTTCGAAGACGGCGACGGTGCCATCATTGGCCAGGTAGTGGCTCATATTCGACTCGCACGTTTCTGTTTCTTTTCCTGTTGTCAGGTCGAACTGGCGCCATCGCCTGACCTGCACCGGCCCTTCCCAGTCGGATTCTGGCGTGAACAGGCGGTGGCCAATAAGCACCGCGTTCCGTTTGGGTTCGCGATCGGGAACTTGCATGAGCCCTGCCCCGTTGGCTCCGAAAACCGTCGAATTGGGCTTGCCTTCCACGATGGGAAGAGTCATCGACACTACGTCCAGAAACCCCGAAATCTCGGTCTCGCCAAGGCGATTGCCCGCATCGTCGAAGAACACCACCACATCGGGGGTCGATTTTTTGGTGCTGGTCGTGGCTTCGAATGCGAAGCCACCGGGATACACGACAGCCGTTTGGGAAATTCGATCATCGCCAAGATCGGCCTTGATCACCTCACCGTCGGTCAGGGAGAAGACGACCATACGATCCGGACCAGAGGCAGGATCCATTGCCGTAGCCAGGGTTGGCGGGGCGGCGTCTGAGGTCCATTCGGTCGGGGACACCTTGCTGGCACCCGGTATCGACCATGTGGTCTCCGCATGGTGGCCGATTCCATAGATACCTCGCCCTGCCAGCTCAGCTACGGCGAAGATTCCGACCTGTTCGATACGAACTCCGCTACCGGGCGTCGTGTGTAGATCGGTGGGACCGGTGAAGGATACGGCTCCGGTATGCGTGTCGATTACCCACGCGACACTCTCCACCTTGCCTTCGCGGACATCGTCGGCAAGGCAAAGCACAGATTCAGGTCCGTTGAGGAAGCACTTGGGAGAGCGCTCAGCAAGGTCGAGCTTCACTGGGGCGAACAACGGTTTGCCAGTTTGTGTGTCTAATCCAATCAACCAATGTTGTTGCCCCGATAAGGCGGGGTTTCTGGCGAGGAAGTAGCCGCTGTTCCCTACGAAGCCAACGAGTGGCCTAGACCAAGCGGCGTCGTCAGTTGTTCCGATAACGCTGGATTCGGGCAGGCCTATATCGGAGGCCAGCGCGCGCCAACCCGCCACCGGGCGTATTCGCATCGGGGAGTTCAGAACGACCTGCGGGGGCCCCTGCCAGTCCCCCCGATCGAATGTCGGCACACTGTCGCTCGTGGAACGTCCAACCACGAGAGCGAATACTCCGCCGATGATTAGGGAGCTGACAACTGTGGCAACTAATCCGACAACCCACCACCATAAAAATCGGGATCTATTGGGTGTGGCGCTGGAGTTACTTGTCATGTGGCGGAGTGGCTCTAATCTCGGTCGGAGTAGTAGTCGGCGAACATGCGGGCCTTCTCGTTCATCACGGTTCTAGGTGAGGGAAGACCGATGGTGTGTTCAAGGAATGAGCTTGTGGTTGCCGGATCGTGGCCAAGCTCATGCATTAAAGTCGCAACGAGATGGTGCCGGGTTGCCTCACCCTGCCTAGTGGCGAGGGTGCAAATAGCAACAATTTCATTCGCAAGCTCGGATTCGCTCATTTTCGTCACCCGCGAAGATAGTTTTACTCGTAGAATCTGGCCGCCCAACAGAGAAGTCGCTGTTACTGAACCACCGGGATCCCGCGCCGTTACGAGTAACGTTTCGACGCACTCGCCATCCGGGTCTGCGGCCGACGAGTCCGCTTCAGGGTTGGTGAGCCAATCATCGACACTGTCGTCGTCAATTTGCGAATACTCTGAATAATCGGGGAGACCGTCAAGCTCCGAGGAATTATCGCAATACGCATCATCATCATCGTCCCATGGATCCGATGAAAACTTGCAATTGGAAGTCACGGCTTGTCTTCCGCGAAATTGAGCCTTAGGTCCTGCATTCCGTCCCACCTTCTCCGAATGATTTTCCTGCACGATAATCAGCATCGTTGTAGTTAGTGGACGCTCTTCCGAGTTTTTCATTTAGCTCAGCAGAAACGGTAGCCAATGTCCGACCGGCCACCTTGCGTGATTCGTTACCTGACAGTGCGAGGATGGTGGCCCAACACACTTTGCCATGCGTGCTCTCGATCTTGGACGCGATATCGGCAGTGTGGCTATTCGCGGTGGTGATTAGATCCACAGCCGTCTGCTGTTTGGTCGCAAGCTCCCCCAGGTATTCAGTCACGACGGCAAGGTTCATTTCCAGGTCAGACATTTCGGTCCCTAATCATTGTTGGCGAACCCTATTTGGGAAGTCCCGCCGGGGGGCGAGTCGGTGGCGTGATGTGGGGAGCGGTAGGCAAGTCTGCGGGTGGTCCGTACGTTCGTGGCGCCTCGGACTCGACAGGCAGTGGTGTCGCGGGCGGTCCATATACCGGGGGTTGGTTTCGTGGCGTATATGGGGTATCGGCGTGCAGGCGAGTGGGGAGTTTGTCTAGTCGATCTTCGGTCGGATCCACGAAAGTGCCGCATGGTCCACCATCTCCCGAAGTATCGTTCTTAGCCTCGTCATAAAGATGGATTTGTTTGCGAATGTCCCATGCGTTACGGAGGGAATGAGCGACCATTTCTGCCATTTGTGAGGTCGTTGTGCCGACAGCCGTTGTAGCCATCAAGAGATCGGCGGTAAGGAATTTTGCTACGTTGACACCGGGGACCGCAAGGGCTGCTTTGGTTGCAAGGCCGTAATCGTACAGGAGTTGCGAAGTCGAGTCTAAAACCTCGCGCGTCTCGCGTACCTGGTCCGCTTCTTTTTTGAGGATCTTGCCGATTTCATTATCGGCAGCGGACACGTTGGAAACGTGCCTTCGATGCGTGTTGTTGGTCTCATCATAGGATTTAGATGCAGCGCCATCCCATGCGTCGGCATCTACTTGCGCGCCGAGGAGTGTCTGTACGGCTTTTTCCAGGTTGACCGATGACTCGCCATACCCGCCTCCCGCATCGATGTCTCCGTCCCCGGTTAATTTCTTTTGGCCCTCGATTATGAGTTGTGCCCCTGAAAGCACCGGAGAATCTGCCCATTTGCCGAGGCCTCCTGCGTATTTGATCGGGGCGGAGCCTAACTCGACGCCCAGCCCGGCAGCGCCGTTGAGTACATCCCCGACGTCTCCGATCACCTTTCTGCTGTCAGTGGCCACACCGTGAACATCTAGCTCGAAGATGTTGGTGACTAGACTAGGGACATCGCTAATACCGCTCCTGATGCCATTGCCGATGTCATAGAGATGCTTAGCAATGCTCACTGTTACCCCCTCTTGCTCGCAAGTCTATCCGCGTACCTACCCGCTTCCGTCCACAAGTTTCCAACAGGGCCCACGATCGAGACCGGCGGAAAACAGTGGCTTGCCGGTTGCCGGTGTAGGCATCATCCAGTCCCAACCAGCCACTGTTCTCAGTCAGTCCACGGTGCTGAGGACAAAAAGAGGCCCTCAACTAAGCCCATCGACGCGTGGACCAGGCTTGAGTCCCCTCGAGCTCTGAAGGCGGCGGACTCCCGTAAGCCTTACCTTCTTGCCACCGCGCCTTTTCACCGCGCGCCGTCGCCCCTTATGCCCGTGGCCAGCAGACCTAGATCAGCGCACGCCCGTACTGACGATCGTCGCCCCAACTGTTGCGACCGAACTTCCACGCGGTTGGAATTGCCGGGCTATGCGGACAAGCCCCGCGCTAAGTTGATGTGGGGCGGTCCAGTCGCCTGCCATCGCATACCGGCAGAAGGCCAGGCTAATCGGACGCTGTTCGTGTTCGCGGCCCGGCGTATCGTGGGATACATGCACAGGTTGTGAGTTGACCTGCCGTGGTCGGTAGACCGGCTTTCTGACACGTCGGGGCCCGAGGTCGAGGCCGTGAGGCGAACAGGAGGAGACTCCACATGAATCTCAAGAAGATCGTGGGAACGGCAATGATCGCCGGTGCACTGGGCGCCGGATCCCTCGGGTTGGGCGCGGCTTCAGCGCAGGCTGACCCCGGCCCCCGTATTCCGTGGGTTCCCGGGCCGGGCTGGGTTGATTGGAATCCCGGCCCGAACCTGCCACCAGGCCAGATCAAGAAGTGGTGCCCGTGGCAATCCCCGCCAGGTCACTGGATCGGCGGCCCGCACGGGATACCTTGCACCTGAGCGGACTGAAGCCGGCTCAAACGCTGGCTTGTGTGTCAGGTTTTCGCGAAGTTTGACACACAAGCCAACGTTCGGCGCCGAAACCTAGTTGGCGTGCAGCGCGTCGTTGAGCGTGATACCCGTGCCGTCGCGCTTGACCACCTCGACCGCGCCGGAGAGTGAGTTGCGCCGGAACAGCAGGTTGTCGGCCCCGGACAACTCGACCGCCTTGGTGGTCTGACCGTCAGCCGTGCTCACCTTGGTGCCGCCGGTGACATAGAGCCCGGCCTCGACCACACAGTCATCGCCCAGCGAGATGCCCAGGCCCGCGTTGGCGCCCAGCAGGCAGCGCTTGCCCACCTTGATGACCTCTTTGCCGCCACCGGACAGCGTGCCCATGATCGACGCGCCGCCACCGATGTCGGAGCCGTCGTCGACGACCACGCCCGCCGAGATCCGGCCCTCCACCATCGAGGTGCCCAGCGTGCCCGCGTTGAAGTTCACGAAGCCCTCGTGCATGACCGTCGTCCCCGCGGCCAGGTGCGCACCCAGGCGGACGCGGTCGGCGTCGGCGATCCGCACTCCCGACGGCAGCACGTAGTCGACCATGCGCGGGAACTTGTCGACGCCGTAGACCGCGACGGCTCCGCGCCGGCGCAGCTTGGCGCGCACCGTCTCGAAGCCCTCGACCGCGCACGGCCCGAAGTTTGTCCACACCACGTTGGCCAGCGCACCGAAGATGCCGTCCAGGTTGGCGCCGTGCGGGGCCACGAGCCGGTGTGAGAGCAGGTGCAGCCGCAGGTAGGCGTCGTGCGCATCGGCCGGCTTGTCGTCCAGCGAGGCGATCGTGGTGCGCACCGCTACGACGTCGACACCGCGGTCGGCATCGGGGCCGGTCAGGCCCGCGAACTCGGCGGGGACATCGTCACCCGTGAGCTTCACCGTGCCGGCGTCGCCGGAGGCGCTCAGCTCAGGGGCGGGAAACCAGGTGTCCAGGACGGTCCCGTCGGCGGTGATGGTGGCCAGGCCGACGCCAGATGCTGCAGTCACGTTGGCCAAGGTTACTGGGTACCGTTTACGTCCATGGGGCTAGACCTGCGTGCTGATCCGATCGCGCTGACCGCTGCACTCGTGGACATCCCCAGCGAATCGCGACGTGAACGACTCATCGCCGACGAGATCGAGGCCGCGCTGCGTACGCAGGCACCGTGGTTCGAGGTGATCCGCAACCGTGACGCGGTGCTGGCCCGCACCGACCTGGGCCGATCGTCACGGGTGATGCTGGCCGGACACATCGACACCGTGCCCGCCGCCGACAACCTGCCGAGCCACATCAAGAACGGGGAGATGTGGGGCTGCGGTACCTCGGACATGAAGTCCGGTGACGCGGTGTTCCTGCACCTGGCCGCCACCATCGCCGAGCCGAGCCACGACATCACCCTGGTGATGTACGACTGCGAGGAGATCGAGTCCAGTGCCAACGGGCTGGGC
The DNA here is from genome assembly GCF_002102345.1 of Mycolicibacterium peregrinum. Lineage (GTDB taxonomy): Bacteria > Actinomycetota > Actinomycetes > Mycobacteriales > Mycobacteriaceae > Mycobacterium > Mycobacterium peregrinum. The sequence goes on along the minus strand of NZ_LQPP01000028.1, from coordinate 202,864 downwards.
CGTATCGAACGCGAGCTGCCGGACTGGCTGCAGGCCGACGTCGCGATCCTCGGCGAACCGTCCGGCGGCTACATCGAGGCCGGTTGTCAGGGCACCATCCGTGTCGTCGTCGGTGCGACCGGCACCCGCGCACATTCCGCGCGTTCCTGGCTGGGCGACAACGCCATTCACAAACTCGGTGCTGTGCTCGACCGGCTCACCGCCTATCAGCCCCGCAGCGTCGACATCGACGGCTGCGTGTACCGGGAAGGGCTGTCGGCGGTCCGGATCGACGGTGGCATCGCCGGCAACGTCATCCCCGACGCCGCCTCGGTGACCGTCAACTTCCGTTTCGCTCCCGACCGCAGTGTCGAGCAGGCCGTCGCCCACGTGCACGAGGTGTTCGACGGCCTCGACGTCGAGATCGAATTGACCGACGCCGCCGCGGGAGCCCTGCCAGGATTGGCCAAACCGGCTGCCGCCGCGCTGGTGGCCGCCGCCGGTGGAGCCGTGCGCGCCAAGTACGGCTGGACGGATGTGTCGCGGTTCGCCGCGCTGGGGATTCCGGCCGTGAACTACGGACCGGGCGATCCCAACCTGGCCCACAAGGTCGACGAACGCGTCGAGGTCGCCCAGATCACCGCGGTCACCGACATGCTGAGGCGCTATCTGTCGTGAGCACGGTTCGTGTCGACAGCTGGATCTGGGCGGTGCGCATCACCAAGACCCGGTCCGCGGCGGCGGCTGCCTGTCGCGGCGGTCATGTGCGGGTCAACAACGTGCCGGCCAAACCGGCGCAGCACGTCAGTCCGGGCGACGAGGTGCGCGTCCGGCTGGAAGGGCGGGAGCGGATCGTGGAGGTCATCCGCCCGATCGCCAAGAGGGTCGGTCCCGCCATCGCATCGGAGTGCCTGATCGACCGCAGCCCGCCACCGCCGCCCAAGGAGATCGTGGCGGCCGTGCCGGTCCGCGATCGGGGCGCCGGCCGCCCGACGAAACGTGAACGGCGCCAACTGGATCGGCTGCGCGGAACCTTCTGAACTTAAATCGGTTGCACGCGTGCGTACTATGGGTAACGCATCTGCTGTCAACCGAGGTGGGCCGAAAACATGCTGGGAACTGACGACATCTCCGGGTGATCCCGAGAGTCGATTCGTCTTCCTGTCCCTCTGTGCGGTGCCGTTCTGCCCGCATCACCTTGGAGTACCAGCATGTCTATCGTCTGTTCCCATTTGTCGTTCTCCTGGCCCGATGACGTCGAGCTGTTCTCGGACCTTTCGTTTTCGATCGGGCCCGGCCGCACCGGACTGGTCGCGCCCAACGGTGCCGGAAAGAGCACGCTGCTCAAGCTGATCGCCGGGGAGTACCTGCCCTCGGCCGGCACGGTGACGTCTGATGGCGCCGTCGGCTACCTGCCCCAAAGCTTGCCGTTCACTGCTGATCTCACCGTGGCCGCGGTACTGGGGATCGCCCCGTTGCTCGACGCACTGGCCGCCTTGGCCGGCGGTGACGCCAGTGACGAGGTGTTCACCACCATCGGCGATGACTGGGACATCGAGGAACGCTCGCGTGCCCAGCTGGACCGGCTCGGTCTCGACGACCTGGCGCTGGACCGCCGGTTGGGCACGTTGTCCGGCGGGGAAGTGGTGTCCCTGGGGTTGGCGGCTCAACTGCTGAAGCGGCCGGGTGTTCTGCTCCTCGACGAACCCACGAACAATCTGGACACTGCGGCCCGGAGCCGCCTGTACGACGCGCTCGACAGCTATACCGGCTGCCTGTTGGTGGTCAGCCACGACCGGGTGTTGCTGGACCGGATGGATCAGATCGCCGAGCTGTACCGCGGTGAAATCATCTTCTACGGAGGAAATTTCACCGCCTATCAGGAAACGATAGAGGCGGCGCAGTCGGTGGCCGAGGGCAACATCCGAAACGCCGAACAACAGCTCAAGCGTGAGAAGCGGCAGATGCAGGAGGCGCGCGAGCGCGCTGCCCGACGCTCGTCGAACGCGACACGCAACGTCAAGGACGCCGGGTTGCCGAAGATCTTGGCAGGCAAGCTCAAACGCGATGCGCAGGAATCGGCGGCCCGCGCCGACGATGTACACGCCAAGCGGGTCGACGATGCACGGACCCGACTCGATGAAGCTGAACGAATGCTGCGCGACGACAAGGTGATTGCGCTGGACCTGCCTGACACCGTGGTGCCCGCAGGGCGGACGGTCTTCGCCGGAGAGGATCTGCAGATCAGCCGTGGCGGGCAGAAACTGTTCGCCGGCAACGGTATTGGTTTGTCCATTCGCGGTCCGGAGCGTATCGCCCTGACCGGTCCCAACGGGGCAGGCAAGTCGACCCTGCTCCGGATCATCGACGGCGCGCTGGAACCCGACTCGGGGACGGTGCAACGGGCCGACGGGCGCATCGCCTCCCTGTCCCAGCGCCTGGACCTGCTGGCCGAGGACCACACCGTGGCCGAGAGTCTGGCGGCTGCTGCGCCGAGTCTCTCGCACACTCGGCGCATGCATCTGTTGGCGCAGTTCCTGTTTCGCGGTGACCGCATCCACCTGCCGGTGGCGGCATTGTCGGGCGGGGAGCGGCTGCGGGCGACGCTGGCCTGCGTGCTCTATGCCGAGCCCGCACCCCAGCTACTGCTGCTGGACGAGCCGACCAACAATCTGGACCTGGTCAGCGTCGGTCAGCTCGAATCAGCGCTGAACGCCTATCAGGGGGCGTTCGTGGTGGTCAGCCACGACGAACGGTTTCTGGAGGCCATCGGTATCGACCGCTGGCTGCGGCTGGATGCCGGCGAGCTGAGCGCTACTGCCGGCGCTGACTGATGTTGTGGGCCTGGGCCGGCATCGTGCTCACGCCATAGCCGTCCTCCGGCCGCACGCCGGCCGAGGCTCGGTCGCCCAGCTGCTCGTTGTACCCGAGGGCGCTGGCGCCGGCCTCGGCGCGACGGCCGGGTTCACCGTCGTGTTTGCGGTGCTCGGCCTCGTTTTTGTCGTCTTTACCGTCGTGCTTGCCGTCATGCGGATCGGCCGGCCCGCCGTCAGAGCCGTCGCCCTGGCCGTCCCCGGGGCCCTGGTGGCCGGCGGCGTTGGCCTTGATGGCGTCCTCGGCTCCGGTGCCGCCGACATCGGCGGCCGTGGCCACCGCATCGCCGCCGCCTCCGGCTGCCTGGGTGGCGGCCTCGACGATGCCTTGCACTCCCTGCATCACCTGCTGCGGTACCTGCGTCACGGCCTGGGTCAGCCCCTGCAGCGGCTGGGTCACCGACTGCATCATCTGTCCGGCCATCTGGCTGAATTGGCCCATCATCTGGCCCGCGCCGTCGGCGCCGCCACCGCCGGCCCCGCCGCCCGTGGCTGCCGCTGAGCTGCCGCCGAGCGCATCGGCCTGTGCCTTGAGCCGCTCGGCGGCGGCCTGGTCGCCGCGCTCGTAGGCCTTCGACGCCTGGCCGAGCAGATCGGACATCCTGCCGGCAGCGACCTGGGTGGCGCCGAGAGCACCGTCCCGGGATGACATCGCGCCGCCGTGAGCATTCAGAGCGGGGGAGGCGATGGCGCCGAGGCTGGATGCGAGGTCCGACGGTCCCGAGAACGTATTCTTGAAGTTGTTCATGTCTTCACTGACATTCCCGACGATCCCGCCCAAGTTGCTGATGGCGGCCGTGTCGGCGACGAACTGGTTCATCGAGCCCCCTCGAGATCGTGCGGTCTAAGTGGGCATTCTACGTTCGGTCCGGGTGGGCGCCAGACGAAGAGTTGCTCAAGCGGAGGCCTGGCGTTCGGCGTCCCCGGCGGCGGCGAGCATCCCGACGTCCCGGTATCGCGCTGAGACATCCCGTAGCGCCGCGCCATCCCCGGCGGCCAGCGCGCGCGCATGGTCCGACGTCAGCTGCCCGAACACGCAATCCAGATCCACCCGGGCCAGCGCGTCGACCACGCGCGTATCGCCGAGTCGCACGCCGTCGTGCAACGCCCGCAGCATCACCGCGGATTGCTCGCCGCGCTCAGCGGCTTTGGCCGCCTCGCGCGCCGCGGTCACCGCGCCCACCGAATCCTTGCGGGCAAAACACGTCCAGGCGCGGGCCAGGGACAATTCCGGCGCGAACAACATCGACTTGAGGCCGTGGCGAGATTCCGCACGCGACAATGCCTTTCCGGCCTCGACCGGCATACCCCGTTGCCCGAGGGCCTGAGCCGACAGCATCCACGCCAGCGGGCCCCAGGAGTACCCGGTCGGCGCCAATGCGGCAGTTGCCTTGCGTAACAGGGCAATCGCCTCATCGAGCTGACCGCGCACCAGCAACACGTCGGACATCAGCACCTCGCCTACCGCGCGACCGGGCTGCAGTAGCTGGGTGAAGTCGGTGATCCTCTGAGCCAGCTCCTCGGCGCGGTCCAGCCGGCCGGTCATCAGTAGCGCCGTGGTCTGACCGAACCCGCTGGTGAACCGCAACAGGCCCGGATGCCCCGCGGTCAATGCGCGCTCGGCCATCGCGTCCACCCGATCGAAGGCGCCCAGGCGCGCGCAGCTGAGCGCCGCCGTCGACCCCGCCCAGCCGACCGCGGTGTCATCGGCGGCGGGGGAGGCCAGCACCTCCAGTGCCAGGCCCAAAGCCCGTTGTGGCGCACCGGCATTCATCGCAAAGGTGGCTGCGAGCGCGTCGAGCGTGGTCTGTGCCCTCGGCGTCGACACCCGTCGGCGGGTGGCCTTCAGGAACGCGGTGGCGCGTTCGGGTTCTGACAACATCCAGAACTGATTGGCCGCCTGCGGCAGCGCCCAGGCCATCAGTTGGTCCTCTGACAGGCCGGCCGGGTCGATCTGTCCCAACACCGCGTCGGCCTCACGGCCGCGGCCCTGCCAGGCCAACGCATACGCCAGGGTCAACAGACCCGTGAACTCGCCACCGGACGCTGTCGCGGCCCGTGCCAGCCGTTCGCTCAGCTCCAGGTCGCCCAACCGCAGCGCCTCGCCTGCCGCGCCGGCGAGTTCCGCGGCGGGAAGGGGCACGTCGCTGTCGAGGGCCAGCACCGCCACGCGCAGCCGGTCGACGACACCGGGACGCGGCGCCGCGGACAGTCTCTCGACCACCGCGTTGCGCAAGCGCCGCAGGTCGGGCCCGCCGACGGTGGCCCGCATGGCGCTCAGGAACAGCGGATGCGCACAGTGCACCATCCCGTCGTCGACGCGAACCACGCCGCTGTCCTGCGCCTCCTGCACGGCACCGGTGCTGGTCAGCGCCATCAGATCGGCAAGTGGCAGCGGATCGTGCACCGCCAGCTGTCGCAAAACCCCGGCCACGTCGTCGGGCAGGTCGGCGAGAAACGTGTCCACCTGATCGGCCAGCCGGGCGTCATCGTGGCCCGGCGGCGACATCTCGACGCGGTTCACGAGCCCGTCACCCCACAACGCCGCGACGTCGTCTGGCGCCTCCGCAGATGCGGTCACGATGAGTTTGGCCGCGCCGGTCACGGCGAGTTGGTAGACGAGCGCCGCCGACAACCGGTCCAGCAGATGCGCGTCGTCGACGACCACCAGCAGCTCGGATCCGAGCGTCTCGCGCGCCGCGCGCATCACCTCGGCGGTCTTGCCGGTCGAGGGAATGTCGATCAGGTGAGCGACCGCTGCAAAGGGAACTGCCGCAGCTGTTTCCGTGCCGGTGATCCACACGACGCGACGGAAATCCGGGGTGAGATGTTCGGCTGCGGTGCGGGCCACCGACGACTTGCCCACCCCGGCGGGGCCGAGTAACGCCGCGCCGCGGCGTTCGTGCAGGCCGGCTTCCAGGCCGTCGAGCACACGGTCACGCGGTGCGATCACCCAGTCGACAGCCATCCACCGAATCCTATGGTGGGCTGCCGCCGTTCAACGCTGATTCGACATCCGGGTGCGCCGAGATCGCGTCGTCCAAGCCGCAGTTGGCGATGACTCTTCGGATGCTCGGCAAAGTGATGACGAGCCGCACCGTGACTCCCTGCTGACGGCTGTCGACGGCCTGTTTGGCCAGGGCGACCAGTGCGCCGCAGCTCATGAAATCCAGGGACCCGCCGTCGACGACGAGTATCGAACCCTCGGGAGCGGCGGCCGCCGATTCGCCGAGCATGCGTTCCCACGTGGGCTCGTTGTGGGCATCGACCTGCCCGAAGACCTGAACGATGAGGCCTTCGGGTACGGGGTGAGCCATCCAGTGCAGCTCGTGATCCTTCGGGTTCGATTTCACGATGAAACCGAGCATACCGATCTTGGTTTACGTTGTAAACGCGACTGCTCAGTGCCCGTCGAGCCAGGTTTCGATGCGATCGAGGAGGGCTTCCAACGCTTCCTCGAACTCGTCGGAGCTGTGATCCTCGGCCAGCATCGGCTGCAACCGGCGCAGGTTCGGATAGTCGGCCAGCGAGGTATCGGGTCGCGGCTCGTCGTCGAGAGCCGCCTCCTCCGGGCTGAGCGCGACACCGCGTGCAGACACCTCCAGCAGCAATTGGCCCACCAGGAACGTGGTGTACGTCCGGTAGGCGGCCACGGCCGCGCTGTCGCTGAACCCATAGGAGATCAGCGTCTCCAGGAAGGTCTCCATCCAGCGCAGGCTGCGCAGCGGCGGCCGCACCCACGGGGCCTCCGGCGCCTCGGTCGCCACCAGGGGGAACACCTCGGGATGGTCAAGGGCGATCTGGCGCACCCCATGACCCAGCCGCAGCAGGAAATCCTGCCAACCGTCCTCCTGTCGGCGCGCGGCGAGCTGATCTGCGTAGAGGCGGTCCACGATGTGGTTGACCACGCCGGTCAGCAGGTCGCCCCGGCTGTGCACATAGCGGTACAACGCCATGGCTTCGACACCGCACGCCGTGCCCAGTCGCCGCATGGTCAATCTCGTCAGACCGTCGCGGTCGATCAGCTCGATCGCGGTGTCCAAGATGAACTCGCGATTCAACCTTGTCGGTTGATCGACATCGTCAGTCACCAGGATCGTCCCTCCGCGTTCAGCTCAGTGTCCCTGCGAGCGGGGGCTTAGTCCATCAGCAACGGACATCAACCACCCGACATCGGCTCTCGACATCAGCCACCAGGCATCAGGCCACCCGACATCGACGGTTCACCACCACCATCTAGGTTGTGTGCGTGTCCGGTGAAACTGACCGCGAGTTTGCGGTGTGTGTCTATTGCGCCTCGGGTCCCACCCATCCCGAGCTGCTGGCCCTGGCCAGTGAGGTCGGGGTGGCGATCGCCAAGCGCGGATGGACGCTGGTCTCCGGTGGCGGCAACGTGTCGGCGATGGGGGCAGTTGCCCGGGCGGCGCGATCGAGCAACGGTCGCACGGTCGGCGTGATTCCCAAGGCGCTCGTTCACCGCGAGCTCGCCGACGTGGACGCCGCTGAGCTGGTGGTCACCGACACCATGCGGGAACGCAAGAAGGAGATGGAGGACCGCTCCGACGCGTTCATCGCGCTGCCCGGCGGCATCGGCACGCTGGAGGAGTTCTTCGAGGCCTGGACAGCGGGCTATCTCGGGATGCACGAGAAGCCGGTGGTGCTGCTCGACCCGTTCGGTCACTACGACGGCTTGTTGAAATGGCTGCGCGGGCTCGTCGCCTCGGGTTACGTGAGTGATGCAGCCCTGGATCGGCTGATTGTCGTCGACGAGGTCTCGGCCGCGCTCGAGGCGTGCGAGTCGGTTACCTAGAACCGGCGGTAACGGCGGTTACCAGCGCGGCTATGGTGTTGCCCACACGAGAGCCACTTCGAGACCCATAACAACGCGCAGGGGGAGACCGCATGACCGACCAGAAATCGGGCACCAGGAGCAGCGTCGGCCTACTCGACCTCGCCAGCCAGGTACCCGGTCTGCTGATGGATGCGCCGGTCATCGCACGGGGAGTGCTCACCGGGATGATGGCCCGGCCGACCGCCAAGACCTCGATCGGCAAGGTGTTCCAGGAGCGGGCCGCCCAGTACGCCGACCGGGATTTCCTCAAGTTCGGCGACGAGCGCATCACCTACCGCGAAGCCAACGAGACCGTCAACCGGTATGCGGCGGTGCTCGCCGCCAAGGGTGTCGGCCACGGCGACGTCGTCGGGGTGATGCTGCGCAACTCGCCCGATGCCGTGCTGCTCATGTTGGCGATCGTCAAGTGCGGCGCTGTCGCAGGCATGCTCAACTACCACCAGCGCGGCAAGGTGCTGGCCCACAGCTTCGGGCTGCTCGACGCCACCGCCGTGGTGGCCGAGTCCGATCTGATCGAGCACGTCACCGACTGCGGCGCCGAGGTCAACGGCCTGATCACGGTCGAGGAGCTGCGCCGGCTGGCGGCCACCGCGCCGACCACGAACCCGGCCAGCGCGTCTGCCGTCCTGGCGAAGGACAAGGCGTTCTACATCTTCACCTCGGGCACCACCGGCATGCCCAAGGCCAGCGTCATGACGCACTACCGCTGGCTGCGTGCCCTGGCCGGATTCGGTGGCCTCGGGCTGCGGCTGCACAGCGACGACACCCTGTACTGCTGCCTGCCGCTCTATCACAACAACGCACTGACGGTCTCGGTCGGTTCGGCACTGAACTCGGGTGCCGCCCTGGCCCTTGGCAAGTCGTTCTCGGCATCCCGGTTCTGGGACGAGGTCATCGCCTACGACGCGACCGCCTTCGTCTACATCGGCGAGATCTGCGGCTATCTGCTCAACCAGCCGCCCAAGCCGACCGACCGCGCACACAAGGTCCGCGTGATCGTCGGCAACGGGCTGCGCCCGGCCATCTGGGACGAGTTCACCCAGCGCTTCGGCATCCCGCGCGTCTGCGAGTTCTACGCCGCCAGCGAGGGCAACACCGCCTTCGTCAACGTCTTCAACGTGTCGAAGTCCACCGGTATCTGCCCGAGTCCCGTCGCCTTCGTCGAATACGACGCCGACAGTGGTGAACCGGCCCGTGGCGCCGACGGGCGGCTGCGCAAGGTCAAGCGCGGCGAGCCCGGCCTGATGCTGTCCAAGATCAACGCGTTGCAGCCGTTCGACGGCTACACCGACAAGGCCGCCAGCGAGAAGAAGCTGGTTCGCAACGCCTTCAAGGAAGGCGACGTCTGGTTCAACACCGGCGACCTGATGCGCTCGCAGGGGCTGGGCCACGCCGCGTTCGCCGACCGGCTCGGCGACACCTTCCGGTGGAAGGGCGAGAACGTGGCCACCACCGAGGTGGAGGCGGCTGTCGCCAGCCATCCGCTGATCGAGGAGTGCACCGTGTTCGGCGTCGAGGTGCCCGGCGCCGGTGGTCGCGCCGGGATGGCCGCCGTGCAGCTCAAGGGCGGCAAGGAGTTCGCCGGCAAGGAGCTGGCCGACGCGTTCTACGAGCACCTGCCGGCCTACGCCGTGCCGCTGTTCGTCCGCGTCGTCACCGAACTGGCCCACACCTCGACGTTCAAGAGCCAGAAGGTCGATCTGCGCAAGCAGGGCTACGGCGACGACGTCAAGGATCCGCTGTACGTGCTGGCCGGCCGCGAGGAGGGCTACGTGCCCTTCTACCCGGAATACCCCGACGAAGTGACGGCCGGTAAGCGGCCGAAGTAGGCGGGGCGGACAGCTCCGCGCCGATTTCCACGCCTGGGTCGTCGATCGCGTCCGGTGACGACCAACAGGTAGAAAACGGCGCGGAAGCTGGCGCGAATACTGCTGCGGTTGAGCCACCGGGCACTATGGAGGCGTGTTGACGACGTTCTGCGGGCGCCCGGTCGCGGCGGACCGTGCCCTGATCATGGCGATCGTCAACCGGACGCCGGACTCCTTCTACGACCGCGGCGCCACCTTCACCGACGACGCGGCCAAGGTCGCCGCCCAGCGCGCGATCGACGAGGGCGCCGACGTGATCGACGTGGGCGGCGTCAAAGCCGGCCCTGGCAGCATGGTCGACGCCGAAGAGGAGATCGCCCGCGTCGTGCCGTTCATCGAATGGCTGCGGTCCACCTACCCGGACCAGTTGATCAGCGTCGACACCTGGCGCGCCGCCGTGGCCAAGCAGGCCTGCGCGGCCGGTGCCGATCTGATCAACGACACCTGGGCAGGCGCGGATCCAGGTCTGCCCGAGGTGGCCGCCGAGTTCGGCGCCGGACTGGTCTGCTCACACACCGGCGGCGCGGTGCCGCGCACCCGGCCGTTCCGGGTGAACTACGGGATCACCGAACGCGGCGTCGTCGACGACGTCATCGCCGAGGTCACCGCGGCGGCCGAGCGGGCGGTAGCAACGGGTGTGCCACGCGACCGGATCCTGATCGACCCCACCCATGATTTCGGTAAAAACACTCATCACGGTCTTAGTTTGTTGCGTCACGTAAAAGATCTTGTTAAGACCGGATGGCCAGTCCTGATGGCGCTGAGCAACAAGGATTTTGTCGGGGAGACTCTGGGTGTGGATCTGACCGAACGCCTGGAGGGCACCCTGGCCGCGACGGCACTGGCCGCCGCGGATGGAGCCGCGATGTTCCGGGTACACGAGGTCGGACCCACACGGCGCGTGCTGGAAATGGTCGCGTCGATCCAGGGAGTGCGGGCACCCGCACGAACAGTGAGGGGGTTGGCATGACCGCTCTGCCTGATCTGTCCGTCGCCGACGGAATCGTCGGCCACCGCTGGCTGACCGACCACAGCTGGAACCGGCCGAGCTGGACCATCGCCGAGCTGGAGGCCGCCAAGGCCGGCCGCACGGTCTCGGTGGTTCTGCCTGCCCTCAACGAGGAAGAAACCGTCGCGTCCGTCGTCGAGACCATCACCCCGTTGCTCGGCGGGCTGGTCGACGAGCTGATCGTGCTCGATTCGGGCTCCACCGACGACACCGAGATCCGCGCCGTCGCCGCCGGAGCCCGGGTGGTCAGCCGCGAGGTGGCGCTGCCCGAGATCGCGCCACAACCGGGCAAGGGCGAGGTCCTGTGGCGGTCGCTGGCTGCCACGACGGGCGACATCATCGCCTTCGTCGACTCCGACCTGATCGATCCCGACCCGATGTTCGTGCCCAAACTGCTGGGGCCGCTGCTCACCGCCGATGGGGTGCACCTGGTCAAGGGGTTCTACCGGCGGCCGCTCAAGGTCAGCGGCGCCGAGGACGCGAACGGTGGCGGCCGGGTCACCGAGTTGGTGGCGCGCCCGCTGCTGGCCTCGTTGCGTCCGGAGTTGAACTGCGTGTTGCAGCCGCTGGGCGGCGAATACGCGGGCACCCGCGAACTGCTGACCTCGGTGCCGTTCGCACCCGGCTACGGCGTGGAGATCGGCCTGCTGGTCGACACCTACGACCGGCTCGGCCTTGATGCCATCGCCCAGGTGAACCTCGGCGTTCGGGCGCATCGCAACCGGCCGCTGACCGAGCTGGCCTCGATGAGCCGCCAGGTCATCGCGACCCTGCTGTCGCGGTGCGGGATCGCCGATTCGGGGGTGGGGCTGACGCAGTTCTACGCGGACGGTGACGACTTCACCCCGCGGGTGTCGTCGGTGTCCCTGGCCGACCGCCCGCCCATGGTCACCCTGCGCCCGCGCTAGGTGTCGCATGCGTGAGGCAGTATCGAGGGCGTGACACTGATACTGCTGTACCTCGTGGTGCTGGTTCTGGTGGCCACGGTGCTGTTCGGGTTGGGCAGCGTCATCTTCGGCCGCGGTGAGGCGCTGCCGCCGTTGCCACGGGGCACCACCGCCACGGTCCTGCCGGCCTCCGGCGTCACGGGTGCGGATGTGGATGCGCTCAAGTTCGCCCAGGTGGTCCGCGGATACAAGACCAGCGAAGTGGACTGGGTGCTCGATCGGCTGGGCCGCGAACTCGACGCGGTGCGCGGAGAGCTGGCAGCGGTGCGCGCCGCGTACGGTGTGCCCGACGACTTCGACGAGGCCGCCGACGACGAGGAAGAAGTGTCGGCCACCGCAGGCGAGGTCCGGACCTCGGAGGAGTCATGACCGCCGACGGCAGCCCGATTGTCGGCACCGCCGACGGCCGCATCCGCTGCGGCTGGGCGGTCTCAGCCGCCGGAGACACCCTCTACCGCGACTATCACGACACCGAGTGGGGTCGCCCGCTGCGGGATTCGGGTGCGCTGTTCGAGCGGATCAGCCTGGAGGCCTTCCAGAGCGGGTTGAGCTGGCTGACCATCCTGCGCAAACGGGAGAATTTCCGGGCCGCGTTCGACGGGTTCGACGCGAACGCCGTCGCGAAGTACACCGACGACGACGTCGAGCGGTTGATGGCCGACGCGGGCATCGTGCGCAACCGGGCCAAGATCGTCGCGACCATCGCCAATGCCAAGGCGGTCACCGAGCTCGACGTGGACCTCGGCGAGCTGTTGTGGTCGTTCGCACCGCCGGGCCGGCCGCGGCCCGCTGACCTGGCCCAAGTGCCTGCCGTGACCCCGGAATCGACGGCGATGGCCAAGGAACTCAAGCGGCGGGGCTTCAAATTCGTCGGTCCGACCACGGCGTATGCGTTGATGCAGGCCACCGGGATGGTCGACGACCATGTCGCGACCTGCTGGGTCCCGGCGCAGTAATTGTGACCGGTAAAACATGCCTTCGGTCGGTATCCGACGGGTCTTTGCACAAGCACAGCCGCGGATAAGGAACAATAGGGCTAGTTCAGTAGCAGTTCAACGCCGGGTGCCGCCAACGAGTGGGCGGCTTCGGCCCCAACCTGGCCCGCTGACACGGGTCGGCACTGTTGGAGGGAGCACTCGATGGCGGCGATGAAGCCCCGGACCGGTGACGGTCCACTGGAAGCAACCAAAGAGGGGCGAGGAATCGTTATGCGAGTACCGCTGGAAGGCGGTGGGCGCCTCGTTGTCGAACTGACTCCCGACGAGGCCGCTGCGCTGGGCGACGAACTCAAGGCCGTCACCAGCTGATCGGCTCGCAAGGTGTCCGCTCAGGCGGACACCTTGCGGTATATCTCCAGGGTCTGTTCAGCGATGTGCGCCCAGGAGAACTCGGCGATGCAGCGCTGGCGCCCGGCCTCGCCGTACTTTCGGGCGGTTTCCGGTTCCGCCACGAGTGAGTTGACCGCGTCGGCCAGCCGCATCTCGAAGAAACGTGGATCGTCGGCGTCGTAGTGCACGAGCAGCCCGGTCTGCCGGTCGGCGACCACCTCTGGGATGCCGCCGACGTCCGACGCGACCACAGGCGTCGAACACGCCATCGCTTCCAGGTTCACGATACCCAACGGCTCATACACCGAAGGGCATACAAAAACTGTTGCAGCGGAGAGTATTTCGCGAATCTTGTTGATCGGCAGCATCTCGCGCACCCAGAACACGCCAGTGCGGGCCCGCGCCAGCTCGGCCACCGCCGAGGACACCTCGGCGGCGATCTCGGGGGTGTCGGGGGCGCCGGCACACAACACCAACTGCACCTCGGGACTGAACCGATGGGCCGCGGCCACCAGATGGGCCACACCCTTCTGACGGGTGATGCGCCCGACGAACGCCACGATGGGTCGGCTCAGGTCGACTCCGAGCTCGGCGAGCACCGAGTCGGTGTCGGCAGGCGGAGTCGGGTACCAGACGTCGGTGTCGATCCCGTTGCGCACCACGTGGACCCGGCCGGGGTCGAGTGCCGGATAGGTGCGCAGCACGTCGTGGCGCATGCCGGAACTCACCGCGATGACCGCGTCGGCGGCCTCGATTGCGGTCCGCTCCACCCAGGACGACACCCGGTAGCCCCCGCCGAGTTGCTCGGCCTTCCACGGGCGCAGCGGCTCGAGGGAATGCGCGGTCAGCACGTGCGGTATGCCGTAGAGCAGCCCGGTCAGGTGCCCGGCCATTCCGGCGTACCAGGTGTGCGAGTGCACCACCGTGGCGGCCGCCGCCGAGTTCACCATGTTGAGATCCGCGGACAGCGTCGACAGGGCCGGGTTGGCACCACGCAGCGCGGGATCGGGCTGCGCCACGAAGGCGCCGTCACGCGGGGCGCCCATGCAGTGCACGTCGACGTCGCAAAGCTGACGCAACTGTGAGACGAGTTCGGTCACATGTACACCGGCACCGCCGTACACCTCGGGTGGATATTCCCGAGTCATCATGGCCACCCGCATATCCGAGACGGTAGTAGGTCTTGGCGGGTCTAGCTACGCGCCGCAGACTTCTGTTGCCATTGGCTGGCCGCGTTGCTGGTTGGCGGATAGGTTTGGACCCATGAGGGAGTTGCCACATGTGCTGGGCATCGTTCTGGCCGGGGGAGAGGGCAAACGGCTGTACCCGTTGACCGCCGATCGAGCCAAGCCTGCAGTTCCCTTCGGCGGTGCTTACCGGCTGATCGACTTCGTGCTGTCCAACCTCGTCAACGCCCGTTACCTACGGATCTGTGTTCTGACGCAATACAAGTCGCATTCACTGGACCGTCACATCAGCCAGAACTGGCGCCTGTCGGGGCTGGCCGGTGAGTACATCACCCCGGTGCCGGCCCAGCAGCGCCTCGGCCCGCGTTGGTACACCGGCTCGGCGGATGCGATCTACCAGTCGCTCAACCTCATCTACGACGAAGATCCCGACTACATCATCATCTTCGGCGCGGACCACGTGTACCGCATGGATCCCGAGCAGATGCTGCGGTTCCACATCGACAGCGGGGCCGGGGCCACCGTGGCCGGGATCCGGGTGCCGCGCGCGGAGGCCAGCGCCTTCGGCTGCATCGACGCCGACGACTCCGGGCGCATCAGGGAATTCGTCGAAAAGCCCGCGGACCCGCCGGGTACGCCCGACGATCCCGAGCAGACCTTCGTGTCGATGGGCAACTACATCTTCACCACCAAGGTGCTGATCGACGCGATCCGCGCCGACGCCGACGACGACCACTCCGACCACGACATGGGTGGCGACATCATTCCCCGGCTGGTGTCCGACGGGATGGCGGCGGTCTACGACTTCAACAACAACGAGGTGCCCGGGGCCACCGAACGCGACCACGGCTACTGGCGTGACGTCGGGACCCTGGACGCCTTCTACGACGCGCACATGGACCTGGTGTCGGTGCACCCGGTGTTCAACCTCTACAACAAGCGCTGGCCGATCCGCGGAGAGTCGGAGAACCTGGCGCCCGCCAAATTCGTCAACGGCGGTTCGGCGCAGGAGTCGGTGGTCGGTGCGGGCAGCATTATTTCGGCTGCCTCGGTGCGCAATTCGGTTTTGTCCTCCAATGTGGCGATCGACGACGGCGCCATCGTGGAGGGCAGCGTGCTGATGCCCGGGGTGCGGATCGGCCGGGGCGCGGTGGTGCGCCACGCCATCCTGGACAAGAACGTGGTGGTCGGTCCGGGCGAGATGGTGGGCGTCGACCTCGACAAGGACCGGGAACGGTTTGCGATCAGCGCGGGCGGCGTGGTCGCAGTCGGCAAGGGTGTGTGGATCTGACGCGTCCGACGCATCGCCCGATCGGAGTCACTCCCAGGGATCTACCGCCGCGGGGCGGGGAGCTGCGTTGCTGCGTGCGTTGACGCCGATCTTGGCTTCACTGCGTCGTCGGCGCCACCGCCACAGCCGGAAGGCACCCCAGATCAGCGCCAGCAGCGCGACCAGCACCAGGATCGGCAGCAGGATCGCCACGAAGACCAGTCCGACACTCGTGACGTCCTCGACGGTGGACAGCACCGGCCCGGCGACGCCGGCGGTGGCGACGTTGGCGGCCGGGCGCACCGTCGATTTGGTCAGTGACACCACGAGTGCGGTGACCGCGCCGATCGCCACCGGAATCCATTGGCCGGACTGGGCGAACGCGCCAGGATCGGCGACCGCGGCGGTCTGGGACGCGGTGCCCGAGCCGAACACGATGCCACCCGCGGTGGGGCGTACGAAGGTCTGGATGGTGTCGTTGATGGAATCGAGCGCGGGGATCTTGTCGGCGACCACCTCGACGATCAGCAAGACCGCGACGATCGCCATCACCCAGCCGTTCTCCAGCCACGACCACCCCGCCGGCAACGACACCAGATGGGTGAAGCGTGACAGCAGGCCGAGGGCCAGCAACGGGATGTAGGCATTGAGCCCCGCCGCAGTGGCCAGGCCGAAGCCGGTCAACAGTTCCATTACTGCAGTATGCGGCGAACTCCGCCCGCGACCCGGCGGTTCGTCGTTATCGGCTCTGGGTCGCCTTGTTCCAGGCCAGTGGATTCAGCTCGCGGTAGGGGTCCTCGGCGCGGAGGGCCAGCAGATCGTCGAGACTCCGCTCCAACGATTCCTGGGTGCGCTGCTTGACGGTTTCGACCCATTTCGCGTCCGTAGTCCTGGCCGGCTTCGTGGTGCCGATGGGCTCCTCGAAGCGCAGATACATGCGTTGGGGACGCGGAATCAGGGTGGGGCCGATGCCCCGGACCAGCGGCACGGCCATATCGCGCTGACCGGTCAGCTTCTCGCCGACGGTCCGGCTGAGCCGACCGAGCCAGTGGTCGCGGGTCGTGACGCCCACGTACACGTCGTCGCCGCCGACGAGCGCGACCGGGACAATGGGGTAGCCGTGCTCGATCGCGACGCGGGCGAACCCGGCGCGGCCCTCCCAGCGCAGCTTGTACTGCTCGCCCTTGAACTTGCCGATCTCGCGGCCGCCGCCGGGAAAGACCATGACGGGCTCGTCGTGCGCCATCAGCTCGCCGGCGCCCTCGGGGGATCCGACAACGGCTCCGCAGGCCGCCATGACGTCGGAGACCGGGCGGGGCATGTCACCGAATCGACGGTCGGTCAGCGGTCGCACCCGCATCCCGATCTCGCGGCGCACCACGTACGGGATCAGCAGGGTCTCCGTGCCGAACTGGGTATGGTTGCCCACCAACAGAAATCGGCCGTCACGGGGCAGGTTTTCCAGACCGTCGACGTAGGGGCGGTAGAGGTTGACCAGCGGGTCGATTCCGTCGGCGACGGTTTCCACCGCCCGCCTCAGGGTCTGGACATGGCTGGGTTGATTCATGATCTCGTCGATCTTGGTCACGGACATGGACGACTCCTCGGGGGAACGTGCTGGGGCTGGTGCCGGCTGGTCGGAGTCCCCGACATGTTCGGACCTGTTGACCACAATCGTACCGAACGAACTAGTTCGTCTGGCTATGATTCACCTGTGAGAAGTACGACCGAACTACGCGGTGAGATCCTCGCTGCGGCGCGCACCGAATTCGCCGGCTACGGCCTGGCCGGGGCCAGGATCGACCGGATCGCCCGCGCGGCCCACGCCAGCAAGGAACGGCTCTACGCCCACTTCGGGGACAAGGAAACCCTGTTCCGCGAGGTGTTCGCCGCCGACGGCGCCGAGTTCTTCCGATCGGTGACCCTCCGGCCCGACGCCGTCCCCGACTTCGTCGGCGACATCTATGACCTGGCGTACCGCCGTCCCGAGCATCTGCGCATGATCCGCTGGGCCCAACTGGAGGGATTCACCCTTGGCGAACCCACGGTCGAGGGCCCGTCCCCGCAGGCCCAGGCGGTGGCCGCCATCGAGGCCGCCCAGGCCGCCGGCCATGTCGACCCGCGCTGGGATCCGGCCGAACTGATCGTGCTGTTGTTCGGTATCGGGCTGGCCTGGGCTCACATTCCGCACCCGGACGTGATCACCGACGATCCGGCCGTCCTGGCCTCACGGCGTGCCGCCGCGGTCGAAGCCGCCGCGCGGGTGGTGGCTCACCAGACGTAGGGCAGCAGCCGATAGGGGACCTTCTGCATGTACTCGTCGTAGCCGTCGAGCTCGGCGCGCAACATCTTCTCGTCGGCGATCCGCGCACCGAAAATCGGTATCGAGACGATCGAAACGAGTAGCGCCCAGTAAGAACCCAGCGCCAGTGGAGTGCCGAACATCATCAACACCGCACCGAAATACATCGGGTGCCGGACCAGTCCGTAGAGCCCCGTCGAGACGAGGGGCTGATCGTCCTCCACCTGGATACTGGCGCCGGCGAAGCTGTTCTGGAAGACCACCGCTTGCGCGAGGATGAGCCCGACCGCCACCAGGACGTTGCCGAGGATGACCACCGCGGTCGGCACGCTCGACCAGCCGAACCGGTGGTCCAGCGCACTGAGGACAAAAGCCGCGAAGGCCGAGCCCGTGACCGCCCAGATGATGATCTTCTGCACGATTCGCGTTTCCGCGGTCGGCCCACCGTGGAGGCGGCGTTGCAGGGCGGCCGGGTCTCTGACCGCGAGATAGATGCTCGGGACCATGGTGGTCGCCATGAACACGGCAATGAAAACCCAGGCCTGCCAATAGTGGAACGTGCCGGCCGGCCAGAACAGCGTCACGGCGAACAACGCCAGGCCGAACACTCCCGATGCGATCGTCTGAAGTGCGAGTTTCATCAACTGTCTCCTGTTCGGGTTCACACCGCGTCGCGGTTGCGATAGATCCAGCCCGCGACGGCCGCCAGAACCGTTGCGGTGACGAGCATTACCAAAAGGGCCATGGCCGGGAACTCGCTCGGCACGGTGGTCTGGCCCACCGGGGACAGCTCGATCAGCCAGCGCGGCAATCGCAACAGCGCCCCGAGGTAGAGCGCGGTGATCACGAATGTGACTGCCAGCCAAGCGATCCAGGGCGACCGAAGGGCCACGGCCAGGGCTGCGATCGAGGCGATCACCGCCAGCGCGGGGAGATACGCCAGCGCGGCCAGGGTGAGGCGGATGATCGTGCCCGGCTCACCCAGCGTCAACCCGGCGCCAAGGCCGTTGCCCAGTCCGGCGAAGAACATCAGCACCGCCGCGCCCGCCAGCGCGCAGCCGACCGCGCCCAACAGCCAGCGCCACCGTGACACCGCCCCGGCCAGTACCGGCTCACCCAGTCCGTTCTGCTCGTCGGTGTACACCCGCAGCACCACCGACGAGACATACGCCGTGGCCGCCGCGGCCAGGAACTGGGTCATGGTGGTGTAGATGCCGTCGTTGCCCGTGGCGGACAGCAGTCGGGCGATCAGCTCGTTGGTCTCGGCCGCGTCCATCAGAGCTTTCGTCATCGAGCCGAATACCAGCCCGGCCACGAACAGTCCCACCGCCCAGCCGATCGTCTGGCCGCGTTGCAGCGTCAGGTGCAGCCGCAGCGGGCCGGTGATGGCGGGGGCGTCGGGACGCTCACCCGTCGACGCGATGGTCCCCGCGTCGTACTGGCGACGGCTCTCCAAAACGGCTGCCACGGCCAGCAATCCGACCGTCACAATGACCAACAACCCGAACGGCCACCAGCGCAGATCGACGAACGGGCGCATCTGCTGTGCCCAGGCGATGGGGGAGAACCAGCTCAGGGTGCTGCCGGAGTTGTCGATGACGTCTCCGGCTCCGCGCACCAGCGCGGCTACCGCCAACGTCGCCATCGCCGCGCCCGACGCGGTGCGAGACTGGCGCCAGAGTTGCGCGGTCACCGCGGCGACCGCGCCGAACACCATCGCCACCCCCGTGATGCCCAGGCTCATGGCGGCGGTGTCGACGACGGCGAAACCGGCGGAGGCCATCGCCAGCGTCATGGTGAGTGCCAGCACCGCGTTGACTCCGCCGACCAGCGTCAGAGCCGCAGCCGTTCGGGCGTAGCGGCCGACCACCGAGGACAGCACCAGCTCTGCGCTGCCGTTCTCCTCCTCGGCCCGGGTATGACGAATCACGGTGAGAATGGCCAGGATCGAAGTGGCGATGGTCAGGGTGAGTGTCAGCTCGTTGGCCATCATCACGCCGAGGTCGGTCTCGTTCACGCCGAACATCGGTCCGCCCAGCATCATCCCGGCAGGTGTCTTGAGCAGGTTGACCCGGGCCAGGCGCTGTTCCTCCCCGGGGTAGGCCAGGCGAATTGCGTTGGGGGCGTACACCATCATCAAGGTGAGCGCGGCCACCCACACTCCCAGCCGGACTCGGTCCCGGCGTAGTGCCAGTTTCAGCAGCGTGCCGATGCCGGTGAACGGTGACGTGTCCGTGCTCGGCAGGCGGGCGGGCCGGGCCGGGCCGATTGCGGTGGTCACCGGGTCGCCCCCTGGTACTCGCGCAGGAACATGTCCTCCAGCGACGCCGGTGTGACCGTCAGATCCTCGATGCCGAGGTCGGTCAGGTGCTCGAGGGTGAACTCCAGGTCGGCACGGTCCACCGAGAAGGTCACGGTGCCATCGTGGCTCGCGAAGTCGTGCACGTACGGGGTGTTCTGCAGTGCCCGGCCGTCGGAGCGGGTGCGGGCGCTGACCTTGGTGCGCATCAGGTGCCGTAGTTCGGCGAGGGTGCCGGAACGTACCGTGCGTCCGGACCGGATGATCGTCACTTTGTCGCAGAGCTTTTCGACCTCGGCCAGGATATGACTGGACAGCAGGACCGCGGCACCCTGGCCGGCCACCTCGGCGACACATTGCTGAAATGCCCGTTCCATCAACGGGTCCAGCCCGGACGTCGGCTCGTCGAGAATGTAGAGCTCGGAGTGGCAGCTGAACGCCGCCACGATGGCGACCTTCTGCCGGTTGCCCTTGGAGTAGGTGCGGGCCTTCTTGTGCGGGTCGAGTTCGAACCGGTCTATGAGGTCATCGCGTCTCCGGATGTATGGCTGGGTGTCGACGCCGTTGCCGCGCAGCCGGCACAGGAAATCGATGGCCTGCATGCCGGTCAGGTTGGGCCACAGGGTGACATCGCCGGGGACGTAGGCGATGCGGCGGTGCAGGGCGACCGCGTCGCGCCACGGGTCGCCGCCCAGGAGTCGCACGGTGCCGCCGTCGGCGCGGAGCAGGCCCAACAACACCCGGATCGTGGTGGACTTACCGGCCCCGTTGGGCCCGAGGAATCCGGTGACGTCGCCGGGGGACACACTCAGGTTCAGCCCATCGAGTGCCTTGGTGTGTCCGAAAGACTTTGACAGTCCGCGGATTTCGACGGAGTGGTTCACGCTGGCTCCTTCTTGTCGGTGGTCGTGGCGGTGCCGTCGGCGCCGGAACTGAACGGGATGCCTTGTTCGCGCTGGTGCAGGAATGCGTCGTACATCGTCGAGTCGGTCATCAGACCGTCGGTGTAGAGCTCGAGGGCCGGCAGCATCATGTCCTCGCCGTAATCACGCAAAACCCGGCGCAGATCTGTTGGGTCGTCGTGCATCTGCAGGTACAGCAGAAATCCGCCGCCGCTGCAGATCGCCATGAAGCGGGCGCGCGCTTTCGGGTCGCGGCTCGGTTTGAGCACGCCGGTCCGCACGCCTTCCTCGAGGTACTGCTCGGCGTTGTCGACCATGGTGCGCCAGAACGTCTTCGCCAGATCGCTCCCGGACTGCATGCTGCGGACCAGGTACGCCATCAGCGGCGCGTAGGACTCGATTTCGGACATCTGAGCGATCCAGCTCGCGGGATCGCTGTTCTGAATCGACTCGGTCTTGGCCTCGCGCACCACCTCCGCCACGTAGGCGTCGCACGCCTTTCGTAGCCCTTCCTTGGAGCCGAAGTGATGGATCACCAAGGCGGCGCTGACGCCGGCGGCCTCGGCGATGGTGCGCAGTCCCACGCTGAATCCGTGTTGGCCGTACTGCTCGATCGCGGCGTCGCGGATCCGGGCCATTGCTGTTCGATCATCTCGATCATCGACTGAACGCATGTTCAGTACGCTAAACGTGCGTTCAGTGCTCGGTCAAGAGGGTGGCCCGTCAGGAATCCGTAAAGAAAAAGTTCGGCCCCACCCCCACGCGTGAGGGGTGAGGCCGGGAAGGGTCGGGGAGAGTCAGTCGCGGGCGGCGGCGAGCAGACCGTCGCCCAACGGGATCAGCACCGGGGTGAGCCGTTCGTCCTCGGCGATCAGCCGGGCTGCTTCACGCACGGCGCCGACCTCGGCGTCGTTGGCCGAGGCATCGCCGGCCCGGCCGCCCAGCGCGGCCCGGTGCAGCACGATCGCGCCACCGGAACGCAAAAGACGCACTCCTTCGGCCACGAACTGCGGCTGATCGATCGGCTCGGCGTCGATGAACACAAGGTCATAGGACTCGTCGGCCAGGCGGGTCAGCACCTCCTGGGCGCGTCCGCTGATCAGCCGGGTACGTCCGGGGCCGACTCCGGCCTCGTTGAACCCCTGTTTGGCGATTCGTTGGTGCTCGGGCTCGACGTCGATGGTGGTCAGCACGCCGTCGTCGCTCATGCCGGACAACAGCCACAACCCGCTGACGCCGGCACCGGTGCCGACCTCGACGACTGCCCGGCCTCCGGTGAGCCGCGCGAGCACGCTCAGCAACGCTCCGACGGCCGGTGTCACCGCGCCCGCGCCGAGTTCTTCGGCCCGCTCACGCGCGGCCGCGACGATCTCGTCTTCGGAGATCGACCGTTCGGCATGCGTAACGATCGCTTCGGCGCGACCGGGGTTGGAGCTGACCATGCCCGCAGCGTAGGCCAGAGGCCGGGGGCACCGTCGCGACACGCCCGTGGGTGGGTAGGTATCACCACGGAAAATTCGCTGGTCTGCGCAGGTAACCGGACGTATCGTCGGCTTTCTCAGGGAAAGTTCAGATTGCTCATATGCCCGCCACACCGGGATCAGGAACGGTATCCGCATGGAACACGGCGCCCGCTGGCGCACTGCCCAGCACAACCAGGACAGCAATCGGAATAGCGAAGTCATCAGTCGTGTTGAGCTGAGTGAAAACTGTGATCAGGAGGATCCGACGAGCGCGAACGCTGTTACCTCGAACCCCGCCACCCAGGCCGCCCCGGTGACCATGGCCCACCTGGAGCAATTCACCGCAGGCGAATGGGTGGAGCCGTCCGATGAGTTGACCGGCACCGCCGTGTTCGACGCCACCGGCGATCAGGCTGCCATGCCCTCATGGGACGAGCTGGTGCGTCAACACGCGGACCGGGTATACCGGCTGGCCTATCGCCTGTCGGGTAACCAGCACGATGCCGAGGACCTGACCCAGGAGACCTTCATCCGGGTGTTCCGATCCGTGCAGAACTACCAGCCGGGAACGTTCGAGGGGTGGTTGCACCGCATCACCACCAACCTGTTCCTGGACATGGTCCGTCGCCGCGGCCGCATCCGCATGGAAGCGCTGCCCGAGGACTACGACCGGGTGCCGGCCGACGACCCGAACCCTGAGCAGATCTACCACGACTCGCGGTTGGGAGCCGATCTACAGGCCGCTCTGGACTCGCTGGCGCCGGAGTTCCGCGCCGCCGTGGTCCTCTGCGACATCGAGGGTCTGTCCTACGAAGAAATCGGCGCCACGCTCGGCGTGAAGCTCGGTACCGTCCGCAGCCGCATTCACCGCGGTCGGCAGGCCTTGCGCGAGTATCTGGCGAAGCACTCGCCGGAAACCGCCAAATCCGCCTAGTGGTGGTTGGTGTTCGGCGCGCCGGGTCGCGCTACATTCGGGTCAGGACATTTGGTCATGGCGGGAGGAGCTGGGCGATGGTCGACCCGGGACACGTGTTCCGTCGCGCATTCTCCTGGTTGCCTGCGCAGTTCGCCTCGCAGAGCGATGCACCGGTAGGTGCACCTCGGCAGTTCGGTTCCACCGAACACCTGTCGACCGAGGCCATCGCGGCCTTCGTCGACGGTGAGCTGAGGATGAGTGCGCATCTGCGGGCCGCGCACCACCTGTCCCTCTGCCCTGACTGCGCGGCAGAGGTCGACGCCCAGGGTCAGGCCCGGGCCGCATTGCGGGATTCCTGTCCGATAGCCATTCCGAATTCCCTGTTGGGACTGTTGTCGCAGATTCCGCACCACAGTCCGCAGCCCCCGGCTGACGTCGAACAACAGCCTCAGTTTGCTGATGACCCGACGCGGAGTCGACGTAAGCGCCGGTAGGCTGGACCACAAGGCGATCAGTGACCGGCGTCGGCCTATCTGGCTGGGGCGGGCGCTCCGATAGAGAGTGATACACCGGTGACCAATCAGGACCAGTCCGACGAGAGCGGCCGTCTGGAACCGCGCCCCGTCGAGCGGCCACCCGTCGACCAGTTGTCGCAGCGCACGTTCGGCCGGCCCGCCGGTGTGGACGGCTCGTTCCTCGGTGCCGAGAAGTACCAGGACCAGGGCGAGTACGCCCCCAAGGACCTCCCTCCGGATCCCGTGCTGGCCGAGGCCTTCAGCCGACCCTCCGCCGGCGGTGACTCGCTGCAGCGGCACCCCACCGACGCCGGGGCACTCGAGGCCGAGCGGACCGCAGGTGAAGACGACTTCGACGACCCATGGCGCAACCCGGGTGCCGTCCCGGCGCTGGGCACGCCTGCGCAGGCACCGGATGCTCCGGTGATCGTGCCTGCGCCGATCGGCAAGCTGGGTGCCCGCGAAGTGCTGTTCGGCGGCCGCGTGTCGTGGCTCGCGCTGGTCGTGTTGCTCCTGATCACACTCATGGTCGGCGCGATCGGTGGCTGGGTCGGGCAGAAGACCGCAGGTACCGTGCAGGCCTTCACCACCTCGAAGGTGACGCTGGAGACCGGTGACCTGCCCTCCCCGGACGCCGGCCGGTTCGCCACGGTGGCCGCAGCGGTCGAGGACTCGGTGGTGACCATCGAGGCCAAGAGCAAGACCGAGGGCTCGCAGGGCTCCGGCGTCGTGGTCGACGGCAAGGGCTACATCGTCACCAACAACCACGTGATCTCCGATGCGGCGAGCAAGCCCGCCGACTACCAGATCACCGTGGTCTTCAACGACGGCAAGGAAGTGCCGGCCAACCTGGTCGGTCGCGACCCCAAGACCGACCTGGCGGTACTCAAGGTCGACAACGTCGACAATCTCGTCGTGGCGCGGATGGGTGATTCCGAGAAGGTGCGCGTCGGTGAGGAAGTCATCGCGGCCGGCGCACCGCTGGGTCTGCGCAGCACGGTCACCCACGGCATCATCAGCGCGCTGCACCGGCCGGTGCCGCTCTCGGGCGAAGGTTCGGACACCGACACCGTGATCGACGGCCTTCAGACCGATGCCTCCATCAACCACGGCAACTCCGGTGGCCCGCTGATCAACATGTCCTCCGAGGTGATCGGGATCAATACGGCCGGAAAGTCCTTGTCGGACAGCGCCAGTGGCCTCGGTTTCGCCATCCCGGTCAACGAGGTCAAGCAGGTCGTCGAGAACCTGATCAAGGACGGCAAGGTCGCGCACCCGACGCTGCTGCTCAGCGCCGTCACGGTGAGCAACAGCGTGGCCTCCGGCGCGCAGGTCCGCAACGTCAACGCCGGTGGCCCGGCCGACAAGGCCGGCATCCTGGAGAACGACGTGGTGGTCAAGGTCGGGGACCGCAAGGTGGCCGACGCCGACGAGATGGTGGTCGCGGTGCGTCAGCTCCACATCGGGCAGGAAGCCCCGATCGAGGTGCTCCGCGACGGTCGGCCCATGACCTTCATGGTCACGCCGATCGGCGACGATCAAAAAGCGCAGTAGCGATGTTCGCGAACATCGGGTGGGGGGAGATGCTGGTCCTGGTGATCGCCGGTCTGGTGATCCTGGGGCCCGAGCGCCTGCCCGGGGCCATCCGGTGGACCTCCGGCGCTCTGCGTCAGGCACGTGACTACGTCAGCGGTGCGACCAGCCAGCTGCGCGAAGACCTGGGCCCTGAGTTCGACGATCTGCGGCAGCCCCTGGCCGAGCTGCAGAAGCTACGCGGCATGACGCCCAGGGCCGCGCTCACCAAGCATCTGCTCGACGGCGACGACTCTTTCCTCACCGGGGCGTTCGATGACAGTAAGAATCAGCAGCCGTCGGTGCCGGGCGACAAGCCGGCCAGCGAGATCGACAGCAAGCCGGCAGACAAGGCCGCAGGCACGACGTTCGACCCTGACGCCACCTAGCGGCGCGCGGTATCCAGACCCAGCGACATCCCGGCCAGACCGCGCTTGCGCGCCGACAGTCCTTCGGCGATCTTGCGCAGTTCGGCACCGGCCGCTGATTCGGGCGCCGACAGGACGAGCGGAACTCCGGAGTCACCGGCTGCCACGAGCGCCGGGTCCAGCGGGACCTGGCCCAGCAGCGGCACCTCGGCGCCGACCGAGCGGGTGAGCGACTCCGCCACCTGACGGCCGCCGCCCTCACCGAACAGCTGCATGACGGTGCCGTCGGGCATCTGCAGACCGGACATGTTCTCGACCACGCCGGCGATGCGCTGACGGGTCTGCAGGGCGATCGCGCCGGCCCGCTCGGCCACCTCGGCGGCAGCCATCTGCGGAGTGGTCACCACCAGGATCTCCGCGCCGGGGATCAACTGAGCCACCGAGATGGCGATATCGCCGGTGCCGGGCGGCAGATCGAGCAGCAGCACGTCCAGATCGCCCCAGTAGACGTCGGCCAGGAACTGTTGCAGGGCCCGGTGCAGCATCGGCCCGCGCCACACCACGGGCGTGTTGCCCTGCGTGAACATGGCGATCGAGATGACCTTCACGTCGTGCGCGATCGGAGGCAGGATCATCGAGTCGACCTGGGTGGGCCGGTCGTTGGTGCCCATCATGCGCGGCACCGAATGGCCGTAGATGTCGGCGTCCAGCAGGCCGACGGACAGCCCACGGGCGGCCATCGCCGCGGCCAGGTTGACCGTCACGCTGGACTTGCCCACGCCGCCCTTCCCTGAGGCGACCGCGTAGACCCGGGTCAGGGAGTTGGGCTGGGCGAACGGGATCACCGGTTCGCGGGAATCGCCACGCAGCAGTGTGCGCAATTCGGCGCGCTGCTCGTCGTTCATCACGTCCAGGCTCACCTTGACCGCGCCGGTGCCCGGCACATCGGTGGCGGCGGCCGTCACGAGGTCGGCGATCTCGGTCTTCTTCGGGCAGGCCGCGGTGGTCAGGTATATCTCGACATGGACGCCGTGGTCGGCATCGATCGAGATGTTCTTGACCATGCCGAGTTCGGTGATCGGCTTCCGCAATTCGGGGTCGATCACCTTGGCCAGCGCAGCGCGAACTGCGGATTGCAGCTCAGTGGCAGATTCGGACATCACCGCCGAGTCTACGGCGGCGGCACCGCGAGCTGGATTCAGGCCAGCATCAGGCCGGGCCCGGTGCCGGTCCCGGCGCGGGACCGAGTGCCGGGCCGACAAGTGCCGGAGCGGCAGGCGCGGCCTCGATCGGTGGGCCGACCGGTGCGCCAGGCAACGGTCCCGGCGGGGGAGCCTGCTGCGGTGCGGGGGCCGGGCCTGGTCCCGGAGCGGGGAGCGGGCCCAGCGGCGGCGCCGGAGCCGGCGGGGGCGTCTGCTCGCCCAGGCAGAACACCACGCATGCAGGCTGGCGCGGTTGCTCCCAGGGCGGGACCCACGGCGGCGGGGCGGCGGGCGTCTCGGACGGGATGGCCTGGGCCGGGCCGGGCAGCGGGCCGAGCACCTGCCCGGGCGCGAATCCCGGGACGTTCTGCGTGCCGGTCTCATTGCGGTTGAGCAGGGGGATCAGGGCCAGCGGATCGCCCGCGGGCAGTCCGGTGGCATCGGCCGGCAGGCCGGGGCCGAGGCCCTCGGGATTGTCCAGATGCGAATCACCGATCGGCGGAATGGACCCGGTGATCTCCGGCAGGTCGACCGGCACGACGCCCGTGGCATATGCGGCGGCCCAGCCCAACACGTTGCGGGCGTAGGCCACGGAGTTGTTGTACCGGAGGATGGCGGTCATGACCTGGGACTGGTCCCGCAGGTTGAGCCCGCCGCTGCACAGGTAGCGGGCGGCGGCCAGCGCCGAATCGAACACGTTCTGCACGTCGGCCTTGCCGTCGCCGTCGCCGTCGGAGGCATACCGGGCCCAGGTTCCGGGCAGGAACTGCATCGGCCCCATCGCCCGGACATAGGAGATCCGTCCGGCCTGAGCGCTCTGGACGATGATCTCGTTGCCCGGCAGGGTGCCGTCGAGGGCGGGACCGTAGATCGGGCGCACCGCGGTGCCGCGGGCGTCGGTGGCGCCGCCGTTGGCGTGCCCCGACTCGATCCGGCCGATGCCGGCCAGCAGGTTCCAGCTGATCCCGCAGCCGGGGTAGGCCGCGGCCATCATCCGTTCGGCATTGCGGTATGCCTTCAGTGACGTACCCGGAATGCCAAGGGCGCCAGGGGTATTCACGACGAAAGCCGGCGGGGGAGCCGAGATCGTGGTCATCGCCTTGATGCGGAAGTTCGTGGGGGGCCTGGCCGCGGCGACCACCGCGGGGCCCGAGCGGTCGATCTGTGGCTGCACCGCGGCCAGCGGCGTGACCGCGGTACTGGACATGTCGACGTCAGATGCGGAAGACCCGGCACCGGCGACCAGAACGACGGGAGCCAGGACGGCGACGCCGAGCGCAGGTGAGCGCATGAGCTGGCTCATACGGCGCCGAGCGGTTTCGAACACCGCTCCTCCCCCTACGCGCAATTGCCTGTCCTTAGGTCAGCTTCGGCCAAATACCATGTTGTGAACCAAGTCACCATACATAGTCCCGGTTTCCGTTGTTACGACAATGGTCGACAGCGAGATCAACCACTGCGTTTGGACCGGCGTTCACCGCCGTCGGATTTGCTCGGGTTCGCCCGGTCGCCGTCGGCAGGCAAGGTGATCTCGGTGATCAGGTCACGCAGTTCTTCCAACTCCCGGCGCAGGTAGTCGCGGGTGGCAACCTCGCCGACGGCCAGCCGCAGCGACGCCAGTTCCCTGGCCAGATACTCGGTGTCGGCCTTGGTCTGCTCAGCCCGGCGCCGGTCTTCCTCGAGGGAGACCCGGTCCCGGTTCTCCTGCCGGTTCTGGGCCAGCAGGATGAGCGGGGCGGCATACGCGGCCTGAGTCGAGAAGGCCAGGTTGAGCAGGATGAACGGGTACGGGTCCCACTGGAAGGTGAAGACGCCGATGTTGAGGGCAATCCAGACCACCACCACGATGGTCTGAATGGCCAGGTAGCGCCCCGTGCCGAGGAAACGCGCGATCGACTCGCTGAACGCGCCGACGGCCTCGATGTCGACGTGCAACCCGAAGCCGCGGGTCGCGCGCGGGGTGTCCAGCCGCTGACGCGCCGAGGTTTCGCTCATGAGCCCGCCACCGGGAGCTCGGGCTCGTCACGTTCACGCCAGTCGTCGGGCAGCATGTGGTCGAGCACGTCGTCGACCGACACCGCCCCCAACAGGTGGTTCTCCTCATCGACCACGGGGCCGCACACCAGGTTGTACGCGGCGAAGTAGCGGGTCACCGCGGCCAGTGAATCGGCCGGGCTCAGGCTGGGCAAATCCGTATCGGCAATGCCGCTGACCAGGGCCGCGGGCGGTTCGCGCAGCAACCGCTGCAGGTGGACGCAGCCCAGGTACTGCCCGGTCGGCGTGGCGCTGGGTGGCCGCGTGACGAAGACCATCGAGGCCAGGGCGGGCGTGAGGTCGGGGTCGCGGATTCGCGCCAACGCCTCGGCGACGGTGGTGTCGGGCGCCAGGACCACCGGTTCGCTGGTCATCAGACCACCTGCGGTGTCGGGTGAGTGGGCCAGCAGCCGTCGCACATCCTCGGAATCCTCGGGGTCCATCTTGCGCAGCAGGGTCTCGGCGTCGGCCGGGGTCATCGAACCCAGCACGTCGGCGGCGTCGTCGGGGTCCATCGCCTCCAGGACGTCGGCGGCGCGTTCGGTGTTCAGCTGGCGCAGCACCGCGGCCTGCTCATCCTCGGGCAGCTCCTGCAACACGTCGGCCAGCCGCTCGTCGTCGAACGCCCGGTACAGCTCGTAGCGCCGTTTGGTCGGCAGTTCGCGGAGGGCCTCGGCCACCTCGATGGGCCGTTGTCCCTCGAACTGCTCGAGCAGCGAGGCCACCCCCTGGTCGGGCATCGCCAGGCCGGACGGGGTCAGGCCGTGCACGTTCTGCCACTCGACGACGTGGATGTTGGTGCGCCGCCCGAGGCGTCGTTGCGGACGCACCGCCACCCGGGTCACCACCCAGTCGCGGGTCCGGGTCTGCTCGATGCCCAGATCGACTACCACGACGTCGATTCCGGCCAGTTGCTCCAGATCGGGATCGTCGACCCGCACCCGGGTTTCGAGCACCTGGCCCAGAACCAGCACCTCGCCGGGGCGCTGGGCGAACCGGCGCAGCGACACGCTACCGGTGGCCAGCGTCACCGAACCGGGTTCGATCGCGGTGACCCGCAGGATCGGAACGAAAATCCTTCGTCGCGTGAGCAATTCGACCACCAGGCCGAGAACACGCGGCTGCTGCCGGACGATGCTGATGCTGATCACCACGTCGCGGACACGACCGATGGACTCCCCGTCGGGGCCCAGCACGACCATCCCCGCCAGCCGGGCCGCGTAGACCCTGTTCACCGCCGCCATGAGTCAAAGGGTAGAGACTGTGGTCGTGGAGAACACGTATCGACCCCGCAGAACGTGCCTCTCGGTTCCGGGCAGCAGCCTGAAGATGATCGAGAAGGCCAAAGCTCTGCCTGCTGACGAGGTGTTCCTCGATCTCGAGGACGCGGTGGCCCCCGAGGCCAAGGCGTCGGCCCGCACACAGGTGGCGGCGGCGTTGGCCGGTGACGGCTGGGCCGGCCAGCTGCGTGGGGTACGGGTCAACGACTGGACCACCCCGTGGACCTACGCCGACGTGATCGAGGTGGTGTCCACTGTGGCTTCGGTGGGGACGTCCATCGATCTCATCGTGTTGCCCAAGGTGACCGAGGTCGCACACGTACAGGCGCTGGATCTGCTGCTGTCGCAGCTGGAGGTCACCCACGGACTGGAACCCGGCCGGATCGGGATCGAGGCGCAGATCGAGAACGCGCAAGGACTGACCAACGTCGACGCCATCGCAGCCGGCCCGCGGGTGTGCGCCCTGGTGCTCGGGCCCGGCGACATGGCGGCCAGCCTCAACATGCGCACCCTGGAGGTCGGCGGGCAGCCCGACGGGTACGACATCGGCGACGCCCATCACCACGTGCTGATGCGCATCCTGATCGCTGCGCGCAGTCGCGGGATCAACGCGATCGACGGGCCGTATGTGAAGGTGCGCGACGTCGACGGGTTCCGCCGGGTGGCCGGTCGTTCAGCGGCGCTGGGTTACGACGGCAAGTGGGTGCTGCACCCGGACCAGATCGAGGCGGGCAACGAGATCTTCAGCCCTCGCCAGGCCGATTACGATCACGCCGAGCTGATCCTGGACGCCTACGAGTGGCACACCTCGCAGGCCGGTGGGGCCAGGGGAGCGGTCATGCTCGGCGACGAGATGATCGACGAGGCCAGCCGCAAGATGGCTCTGGTGGTCGCGGGCAAGGGTCGGGCAGCGGGGATGAATCGGCTTGCCGACCCCTTCCGGCCGCCGCGTTAGGTCGGCGGACCCCCTGTGCTGCACCAGATTTGGCGCAGCGGGGCCAGGCTATGAGCCGAGGGCGCTGCCGATGAAGAACAGCAGCCAGACGCCGTTGATCAGGGTGCCGAACGCGCCGACGGCGATGCCGGCGATCGCAAGTCCGCGGCCCGGTTGCTCGACATACGGACCGTAACCAAATTGTCCGCTCTGCGGACCGTAGCCCAATTGTCCGCTCTGCGGACCGAAGCCCGGTGCACTCTGCTTGATCTGATTGAGCGCGACGATCCCCAGACCGATACCGACCAGGGCGGCGAGCAGTCCGACCCCACAGGCGAAGAACATGATCAACGACAGGACCGAGGCGACCAGCGATCCGATCGCCATGCTGTTGGTGGGGTTGGCCGGTGGCATCCCGTAACCGCCTGGGTATCCGGGGTAGCCGGACATGCCGGCGGGGTAACCGCCCGGCGTCGCGTAACCCGGCGGTGGTGGTGGGTATCCGGGCAGCGGCGGGGGATAGCCGGCACCACCCGGCATCGACGGCGGCAGCCCCGGCGGTGGCGGATAGTCGTACGGAATGTCGGCGGGGTAGTCGATCGCAGGCGGATAAGGCGTGCCGGGATCGGGCGTCGGCGGCGCGAACTCGTACGACGGTTGCGCCGCGCCGGTATCCGGCCGATCCTGAGAGTGCTCGATCGAAGGTGCTTCGTAGCCGCTGGACGACAGTTCAGACGGTTGGGAACCGGGGTCGGATGGCGGCGTTTCGCCCGCGTTGCCGTCCGCGTTTGTCATGCTGATCAACCTAGCGCACGGACAATGACGCCAAGGGGGCGTGACTCCGGCACCAATTCCGGTGTGAGGGCGTTGCTGTAACGAGAGCAGCCGCCGAGCAGGCGGTGCGGAGGAGAGTGAAGTTCGATGACGAGCCCATTTCAGTCCGGTCAGACACCGGGTGCCGCGCCCACGGCGCGTGGCGCGCTGCCGACGCCGCCCAAAGGCTGGCCGATCGGCTCCTACCCGACGTACGCAGAGGCCCAGCGTGCCGTCGACTACCTGTCCGACCAACAGTTCCCCGTGCAGCAGGTGACGATCGTCGGGGTGGATCTCATGCAGGTCGAGCGGGTCACGGGCCGGCTGAGCTGGCCCAAGGTGCTCGGCGGCGGTGTGTTGTCCGGCGCCTGGCTCGGCCTGTTCATCGGCCTGATCCTGGGCTTCTTCAGCCCGAACCCGTGGAGCGCGCTGCTCACCGGTCTGGTCGCCGGCGTCTTCTTCGGCTTGATCACCTCGGCGATCCCGTACGCGATGGCTCGCGGCACAAGAGATTTCAGTTCGACCATGCAGCTGGTCGCCGGCCGCTATGACGTGCTGTGCGATCCGCAGGGTGCCGAGCAGGGTCGAGATCTGCTGGCCCGCTTGACGATCTGACCCGTCCCGCCACCAGGGCCGGGCCGCGGTGGCAAAGTTCCGCAGGTCACGATTGTGACGCGGCGCGCCCGGCACTGTTGCACATATGCTCCGCATGGCTCTACGGTTTGCGCGCGGGAGCCGCTCCGGCGTCGTGGGGGCCGCTCCGGCGGCGAGAGATGACTCGGACGGGAGGCGGAGCGGTGCGCGCTCGGCGGCTATGTGCTGCGGCAGTGGCCGCGTTGACGACAGCCTCGGTGGTGTCGGCTTGTGGCAAAGGCGACGACGGGATCGTCATCAACTACTACACCCCGGCCAACGAGATGGCGACTTTCACCGCCGTGGCCAAACGCTGCAATGACGAACTCGGCGACCGTTTCACCATCAAGCAGGTGAGTTTGCCGAAAGGTGCTGACGACCAACGGTTGCAGCTCGCCCGGCGGCTGACCGGTAACGACAAGACGCTCGACATCATGGCGCTCGACGTGGTCTGGACCGCCGAGTTCGCCGAGGCCGGCTGGGCCGTGCCACTGTCCGAGGATCCGGCAGGCGAAGCCGAGCCCGACGCAGAATCCAACACCCTGCCCGGACCGCTGGAGACAGCCCGCTGGCAAGGCAAGTTGTACGCCTCACCGATCACCACCAATACCCAATTGCTGTGGTACCGCGCCGATTTGATGGACGGCCCGCCGTCCACCTGGGACGGCATGGTCGCGGAGGCGACCCGCCTGCACGCGGCGGGCAAGCCCAGTTGGATTGCGGTGCAGGCCAAGCAGTACGAGGGCCTGGTGGTGTGGTTCAACACCCTGCTGGCCAGTGCCGGCGGGCAGGTGCTCTCCGAGGACGGCAAGACCGTCACGCTGACCGACACCCCGGAACATCGCGCGGCGACGGTCAAGGCGCTGCAGATCATCAAATCGGTTGCCACCGCGCCCGGCGCCGATCCCTCGGTGACCCAGACCGATGAGGGGACGGCCCGACTTGCCCTTGAACAGGGCAAGGCCGCGCTCGAAGTCAACTGGCCGTTCGTGCTGCCCTCACTGCTGGAGAACGCCGTCAAGGGTGGGGTGAACTTCCTTCCCCTCGACAAACGTGCCGACCTGACCGGCGCCATCAACGATCTCGGCACCTTCTCGCCGACCGACGAACAGTTCGAGTCGGCCTATGAGGCCAGCAAAGACGTGTTCGGCTTCGCGAACTACCCGGGGGTGTCCGAGGGTGAGCCGGCAAAGGTGACCATCGGCGGGCTGAACCTGGCGGTGGCCAAGACCAGCAGGCACAAGGCCGAGGCCTTCGAAGCCATCCGCTGCCTGCGCAATGTCGAGAACCAGCGCTACACCTCGGTCGAAGGCGGTCTGCCCGCGGTGCGGGAGTCGCTCTACGACGACCCGGCGTTCCAGGCCAAGTACCCGCAGTACGCCGTCATCCGCGAGCAGCTGACCAACGCCGCGGTGCGGCCCGCGACCCCGGTCTATCAGGCTGTGTCCACCCGCATTTCGGCCACCCTGGCCCCGATCACCGACATCGATCCGGAGCACACCGCCGATGAGCTGACCGAACAGGTGCAGAAGGCCATCGACGGCAAGGGGCTGATCCCGTGACCACCCGCACCGACAACCGCGCCTCCGAACGCAAGCTGGCGTTCGCGCTGATCGCGCCCGCGGTGATCCTGATGATCGCGGTCACCGCGTATCCGATCGGTTACGCGGTGTGGCTGAGCCTGCAGCGCTACAACCTGGCCGCCCCCGACGACACCGCCTTTGTCGGGTTCGCCAACTATCAGACCATCCTGACCGACCGGTACTGGTGGACCGCGTTCGTGGTGACCCTGGCGATCACTGTCGTCTCGGTGACGATCGAGTTCGTCCTCGGCATGGTGCTGGCGCTGGTCATGCACCGCACCATCTTCGGCAAGGGCGTGGTTCGCACGGCGGTGTTGATTCCCTACGGGATCGTGACGGTAGCAGCCTCCTACAGCTGGTACTACGCCTGGACGCCCGGCACCGGCTATCTCGCCAACCTGC
Source organism: Mycolicibacterium peregrinum (assembly GCF_002102345.1). Classification (GTDB taxonomy): domain Bacteria; phylum Actinomycetota; class Actinomycetes; order Mycobacteriales; family Mycobacteriaceae; genus Mycobacterium; species Mycobacterium peregrinum. The sequence goes on along the minus strand of NZ_LQPP01000028.1, from coordinate 168,333 downwards.
TGCCCGACGGCAGCGCACCGTTGACCGAACAGTTGCCCTCGCTGGCCATCATCGTGCTGGCCGAAGTGTGGAAGACCACGCCGTTCATGGCTCTGCTGCTGCTGGCCGGGCTGGCGCTGGTGCCGCAGGATCTGCTCAACGCCGCCGAGGTCGACGGGGCCGGAGCGTGGACGCGGTTGGTGAAAATCATTCTGCCGCTGATCAAACCGGCCATCCTGGTCGCCCTGTTGTTCCGCACCCTGGACGCCTTCCGGATCTTCGACAACATCTATGTGTTGACCGGAGGAGCCAACAGCACCGGGTCGGTGTCGATCCTGGGGTATGACAACCTGTTCAAGGCGTTCAACCTTGGATTGGGTTCGGCCATCAGCGTGTTGATCTTCCTGTCGGTGGCGGTCATCGCGTTCATCTTCATCAAGCTGTTCGGTGCGTCGGCTCCCGGTGCAGAGGCGGAGGGACGCTCATGACCGAGCGAGTGGGTGCGCGGCGCGCGACCGGGTGGACGGTCGTGAACATCCTGGTGGTGCTCTACGCGTTGATACCGGTCTTGTGGATTCTGTCGCTGTCGTTGAAGCCGACGTCGAGTGTCAAGGACGGCAGGCTGATTCCGTCGCAGATCACGTTCGACAACTACAAGGGCATCTTCACCGGGAACATCTTCACCTCGGCGTTGATCAACTCGATCGGCATCGGCCTGATCACCACGGTGATCGCGGTGACCATCGGCGGCATGGCGGCCTACGCGGTGGCCCGGCTGGACTTCCCCGGCAAGAAGCTGTTGGTGGGGGTTGCCCTGCTGATCGCGATGTTCCCGCAGATCTCGCTGGTGACCCCGATCTTCAACCTGTGGCGCAGTATCGGCCTGTTCGACACCTGGCCCGGGCTGATCATCCCCTACATCACGTTCGCGCTGCCGCTGGCGATCTACACGCTCTCGGCGTTCTTCCGGGAGATCCCTTGGGATCTGGAGAAGGCCGCGAAGATGGATGGGGCCACCCCGGCGCAGGCCTTCCGCAAGGTGATCGCTCCGTTGGCGGCCCCTGGCATCGTCACGGCGGCCATCCTGGTGTTCATCTTCGCGTGGAACGACCTGCTCTTGGCGCTGTCGCTGACCGCGACCGAGCGGGCGATCACCGCGCCGGTGGCGATCGCGAATTTCACCGGCAGTTCCCAGTTCGAGGAACCGACCGGGTCGATCGCGGCCGGTGCCATGGTCATCACGATCCCGATCATTATCTTTGTTCTCATCTTCCAGCGGCGGATCGTCGCTGGCCTGACATCCGGTGCGGTAAAGGGGTAATTGGATGGCCGAAATTGTGTTGGACCGGGTCACCAAGAGTTACCCCGACGGTGCGGGCGGCACGAGAGAGGCCGTCAAAGAGTTCTCGATGACGATCGCCGACGGTGAGTTCATCATCCTGGTGGGACCGTCAGGGTGCGGTAAGTCCACCACGCTGAACATGATTGCCGGACTTGAGGACATCTCGTCGGGCGAGCTCCGGATCGGTGGCGAGCGGGTCAACGAGAAGGCGCCCAAGGACCGCGATATCGCGATGGTGTTCCAGTCCTATGCGCTCTACCCGCACATGACGGTGCGGCAGAACATCGCCTTCCCGCTGACCCTCGCCAAGCTCAAGAAGGACGAGATCGAGGCGAAGGTCGCCGAGACCGCCAAGATCCTGGATCTGACCGAACTGCTCGATCGCAAGCCCGCACAGTTGTCGGGCGGCCAGCGTCAGCGGGTGGCGATGGGCCGGGCAATCGTGCGTCGCCCCAAGGCATTCCTGATGGATGAGCCGCTGAGCAACCTGGACGCCAAACTGCGCGTGCAGATGCGCGCCGAGATCTCGCGACTGCAGAGCCGGCTGGGCACCACCACGGTCTACGTCACGCACGACCAGACTGAGGCGATGACCCTGGGCGACCGGGTTGTGGTGTTGCTGGCGGGCGAGATTCAGCAGATCGGCACGCCCGACGAGTTGTACAACAACCCGGCGAACCTGTTCGTGGCCGGCTTCATCGGATCACCGGCGATGAATTTCTTCCCGGCCACGTTCACCGACGTCGGGGTGCGACTGCCGTTCGGCGACGTCACCCTGACCCAGCAGGTGCATGATCAGCTGGCGCGCCATCCCAAGCCGGACAACATCATCGTCGGGATCCGGCCCGAGCACCTGGAGGATGCTTCACTGCTCGACGGGTACGCGCGGATCCGGGCCTTGAGTTTCCCGGTGCGCGCCGACATCGTCGAGTCGCTCGGTGCCGACAAGTACGTGCACTTCACCATCGAGGGTGCGGGCGCCGAGGCGGCGCAGCTCGCCGAGTTGGCTGCGGATTCCGGCGCCGGTGCCAACGAGTTCGTGGCCCGGGTGTCTGCCGAGTCCACGGCCGCGGGTGGCCAGCAGATCCAATTGGCCTTCGACACCTCGAAGTTGGCGATCTTCGACGCCGCGACCGGGGTGAACCTGACCCGTACCGAGCCCGCCGGGAAACCCGAGCCGGCCGAGGACACCGCCGAGACCGAGACCGGAGAACCCGGAGAAGCCGAAGAATCCGGGACACCCGCACCCGCCGAGTCGGCCGAGCCGGCCGGAGAACCGACAGCAGAGTGATCGACGTCCTGGCTGCCGTCCGCGCCCACGTGGGCGAATACTTCGGTGCGGCAGGCATTACCGCGGAACCCGTCAGTGCCAGCGTGACGTTCCTGGGTACCGAGCGCATCGACGTCCTGCGGTTCGGCCCGGACCTGCGCTCTGGTGAAAGCGGACAGGATCTGTATCACTATGTGACGGTTGGCTGTTCGCGTCACCCCATGTTCGATCCGACCGAACTGGTCTCGGATCCGATCCACGGTCCCCGGGCCGAGGTGGTGCTCTCGCTGCGGGGTCCGACCCCGGGCGGGCTGGCCCGGTCGCTGGCCGTGCTGGCTGCCGCGCCCGCGGTGGAAGGTCTGGTGCTGGAGGCCGATGCGCTCATCGACCTGGAGACGCAGTTGTTCGACTCCGCACCGTTCAGCGCATTTCTGCTGGGCCCCAGCGATATCGGCGACGTGCCGCTGGCCGATCCGTTGTCGCCGGTGACCGTTCTCTCGGCCACGCCGATCACCGCCACCGAGGCGGCCTGGGTGCGCCTGAAGGGTGCGGACGCCATGCGGGAGGCGTGGCAGACCGATGGGGTGGACGTGCTGGATCCGACCAGACGGGCAGCGAGCCCCAGCTAGAGCCAGTCGTTGTGGCGGAATGTGCGATACAGCGCGAAGCAGATGAGGGCCATGGCCAGTAGCACGGCGGGATAGCCCCAGGTCCACTGCAATTCGGGCATGTGCTCGAAGTTCATCCCATAGATCCCGGCCATCGCGGTCGGTACGGCGGCGATCGCCACCCACGCGGAGATCTTGCGCATGTCCACGTTCTGCTGCATGGCGACCTTGCCGAGTGCGGCCTGCACCAGCGAGCTGAGCATCTCGTCGTAGCTCGTGACGCGGTCGGAGGCCTGCACGTTGTGGTCGTGCACGTCGCGCATGTACCTGCGTACCTCGACCGAGATCAGGTCGTTGTGGTCGGTGAGCAAGCGGGCCAGGGCCAGGGTCAAGGGGGCCACCGCGCGGCGCATTTCGACGACTTCCCGCTTGAGCAGGTAGATGCTCTCGATGTTGGTGTGTGTGCCGGGGGAGAAGATGTCCTCCTCCATCGCGTCGATGTCGGTTTCCATCAGATCGGTCACGTCGAGGTAGCTGTCCACCACATGGTCGGCGATCGCGTGCATGACCGCGAACGGTCCGAGTTTCAGTGTGGCAGGCGAGGATTCGAGCCGTTTGCGTACCCCGGCCAGTCCGCCGTGCTCCCCGTGACGGACGGTGACGACAAAGTCCGGCCCGACAAAGATCATGATCTCGCCGGTCTCGACGATCTCGCGGGCCAGCGCGACCGACTCGTGCTCGACATAGTTGATGGTCTTGAGCACCAGGAACAGGGTCTTGTCGTACCGCTCGAGCTTGGGGCGCTGGTGGGCATGCACCGCGTCCTCGACGGCCAGCTCGTGCAATCCGAAAACATCTGCGACCGACTGCATCTGGAATTCGTCGGGTTCGTGCAGCCCGATCCAGACGAACGCCTTCTGGCCCGCGTTCTGCAACTCGCGGACCTTGTTCAGGGCCGCCGCGTGGGTGTACTTGCCGGGTAGGCGGTCACCGCCGCAGTAGACACCGCAGTCCACCATCGCCCGGGCGACCGGGACATGGATCGTCTTGGCGTCGGGGTCGGCGGGACGGGTTCTGGTGGTCGCGCGCAGGGCCGGCGGCAAAGCGCGGAATGAGGGCATGATCTGCGACCTTCCTGCGCGGTGTTGCGGCAACCTGATCAGCACACCGAATGCTACGCGCAGTTACTGTTAAGTAACGCTCACCAGCGGGGAACCGGGCCCTGTGAGATTTGGCATTGAAGTACCCTTGCGCCGTGTCGGAAAGTACAGTCGCCTCCTCGTCCGAGCGCTCGTCAGCGGAGCGCACCCCGCAAGTTGTCATCGAAGACGCCGAGATCTTCGATGCTCATGAAGGCGGAAAGCTCTCGGTCGAGCTGAAGGAGCCGCTGGACACCCAGCGTGCACTGTCGATCGCCTATACCCCTGGGGTCGCCCAGGTGAGCCGGGCGATCGCCACGGATCACACCCTCGCTGCCAAGTACACCTGGGCCAACCGCCTGGTCGCGGTGGTCAGCGATGGCACCGCGGTGCTGGGTCTCGGCGATATCGGCCCCGCGGCGTCGCTGCCGGTCATGGAGGGCAAGAGCGCGCTGTTCAAGTCCTTCGGCGGGCTGAACTCGATCCCGATCGTGCTGGACACCAAGGATCCCGACGAGATCGTCGAGACGCTGATCCGGCTGCGTCCGACCTTCGGCGCGGTGAACCTGGAGGACATCTCGGCGCCGCGGTGCTTCGAGATCGAGCGCCGGGTCATCGAGGCGCTGGACTGCCCGGTCATGCACGACGACCAGCACGGCACCGCCATCGTGGTGCTGGCCGCGCTGCTGGGCGCCACCAAGGTCCTCGAGCGTGACATCCATGCACTGCGCGTGGTCATCTCAGGCGCCGGTGCAGCGGGTGTGGCGTGTGCCAACATCCTGCTGAACAAGGGCATCAGCGACGTCGTCGTGCTCGATTCCCAGGGCATCGTGCACTCGGGCCGTGACAACCTCAATTCCTTCAAGGCCGAGCTGGCCGGACGCACCAATCCGCGGAAGCTGACCGGTGGGGTGGCCGAGGCGCTCGAGGGCGCCGACGTGTTTCTCGGGGTGTCGGCCGGTGTCGTGCCCGAGGAGCTCATCGCGACGATGGCTCCCAATTCCATCGTCTTCGCATTGTCCAACCCGGATCCGGAGATCCACCCGGACGCGGCCCGCAAGTACGCCGCGGTGGTGGCGACCGGACGCAGCGACTTCCCGAACCAGATCAACAACGTGCTGGCCTTCCCCGGTGTGTTCCGCGGTGCGCTCGACGCCGGTGCCCGCCGGATCACCGAGAAGATGAAGGTGGCAGCGGCCGAGGCGATCTTCTCGGTCGTCGGTGATGATCTGGCGGTCGACCACATCGTGCCCAGCGCGCTGGATCCGCGGGTCGGTCCCGCGGTCGCGGCCGCGGTCGCGGCGGCGGCTGACACCGCAGAATCCTGAGTTCACGTATGCGCCGCACGTTGGCGTTGGCGCTGTTGGTCCTGTTCGCGCTGGCCTCTGCCGGGTGCGGCGGCCACTCGGCCCCGGCTGCTCTCGCGGTCGGGTCGGGGCCGGTGCCCGAGTCGGCACTGCTCGGTCATCTGTATGCCGCGGCACTGCGCTATTACGGCACACCGGCCGTGGTCACCGAGACCGACGGCACCCTCGGGGTGCTGGATTCGGGATCGGTGACCGTGCAGCCGGGGTTCACCGGCCGGTTCCTGACGCGGCTGGATCCGGCCGCCACGGCCCGCGCGGACGAGCAGGTCTACCGGGACCTGGTCTCGGCGCTGCCCGAGGGCGTCGCGGCCGGCGACTACACCATGTCGGCACAGGACAAGCCCGCGCTGGTGGTCACCGAGGCGACCGCGACGGCGTGGGGCGGGACCGATCTGAGCGCGCTGCGCCGCAACTGTGCCCAGGCCCGGCCGGGTGCCGTGGCCGGTTCGACGGTGCCCAAGGTGGTGGGGTCCTGCACGCTGCCCAAGGCGGTCACATTCCCCGACGACAAGAGCCTGTTCGCGGCACTGGGTGCCGGGAAGATCAACGCAGCCTGGTCCACGACGGCTGATCCGGCGATCCCGTCGGACCTGACCGTGCTGGCCGACAAGACGGCGCTGATCCGCGGTGAGAATGTGGTGCCGCTGTATCGCCGCAACACACTCAACGAACGCCAGGTCCTGGCGCTCAACGAGATCGCGGGTGTCCTGGACACCGGATCGCTGGCCGACATGCGCAGGCAGGTCGCCGAGGGCAAGGACCCCGGTGCGGTGGCCGACGAATTTCTCCAGTCCAACCCGCTGGGCCACTAACCCTCGGCAACACCTCGGCCTCAGCGGGGCAGCATCCGCCCCATCGCGCCCGCGAACAGCTTCTGGTACGCCGAGCCGGTGATCCGCACGATGACGTCAAGGACCTTGGCGTCGGCGCCGACGAGTACCCGTGCCCGGTCCTTGCGGACCGCTTCGAGGATGATCGTGGCCGCGCGCTGCGGGGTGGTGTTGGCCAGTTTCCGGTCGAAGGTCTCGGCGAGGGCCTTTTGGTCCAGTCCCTCGGCGGCGGTGGCGTTGCGGGCGATGGCGGTCTTGATCCCGCCGGGGTGCACACAGGTCACCTTGACCGGATGTTTGGCGAGGGCCATCTCCTGACGCAGGGCCTCGGTGAAGCCGCGCACCGCGAACTTGGCCGAGTTGTAGGCGGCCTGGCCCGGAACCGAGAAGATGCCGAACAGACTGGAGACGTTGATGACGTGTCCGTCGCCGGATTCGATCAGGTGCGGCAGGAAGGCCTTGGTGCCGTTGACGACGCCCCAGAAGTCCACGTCCATCACCCGCTCGATGTCCTTGAACTGACTGATCTCGACGTCGCCGGTGAAGGCGATGCCTGCGTTGTTGTAGATCTGGTTGACCTTGCCGAAGTGCTCCTTGACCGCGTCGGCGTAGAGCAGGAAGGCCTCGCGCTCGGTGACGTCGATCCGGTCGGTCTTCACCTCGGCACCGATCGCCTTGAGGCGCTCCTCCGTGACCGCGAGGCCCTCGGTATCGACGTCGCAAATCGCCAGCTTGGCCCCGGAACGTCCGAGCTCGATGGCCAGTGCCTGTCCGATGCCTGATCCGGCGCCGGTCACGACGGCGACCTTTCCGGCGAAGCCCTCCATAGAACACTCCCTTGTGTCGTTCGACTTGCGTCGAGATTACCCGGTACCCGCGGTCCCGGTTGTGTCGGCCGTCTTGGCCGCTGTCGGCAGTGCTACGACGCGGCCGCGCGCACCGGTCGCCAGACTTCGGCCAGGGTCTCCAGCGGAATTCCCAGGGCATCGCTCAGTCCGACGACCGTGCCGAACGCCGGGGAGGGCAGCCTTCCGGTCTCTATCTTGCGCAACGTCTCCGGGGAGATGCCGGCGTGCGCGGCGACCTCGTCGAGCGGGCGGGCGCCCCGGGCGGCGCGCAGGGTCTCGCCGAGCCGGCGGCCGGCTGCGATCTGTGCGGGGGTGAGTGGGGTGCGGACCACGTCACCACGGTAGCGCCGGTATTTATATACCGCTAGTGTTGGTATTTAAATACCGGAAAGGGTGTGGACATGATCGAGCTGAAGACCGCCGCCGAGATCGAGAAGATGCGGGTCACCGGGCGGTTCGTGGCCGAGGTGCTCACCGAGCTGAGTGGGCTCGCGGATATCGGGGTCAACCTGCTCGACCTCGAACTGCACGCCCGCGACATGGTCGAGCGCCGCGGTGCCGAATCGTGTTACTGGGATTACGACCCGTCATTCGGCCGCGGCCCGTTTCGCAACGTCATCTGCCTGTCGGTCAACGATGCTGTGCTGCACGGCCTTCCGCACGACTACCGGCTGGCCGACGGCGACGTGCTCACCATGGACTTCGCGGTGTCCATCGATGGCTGGGTCGCCGACGCGGCCCGCACCGTGATCGTCGGGACACCAGCGGCCGCCGACGCACGGCTGGTTCGGGCCACCGAGGAGGCGCTGGAGGCCGGCACCGCCGCCGCGCGTCCGGGGAACCGGCTCGGTGACATCTCGGCCGCCATCGGCGCCGTCGCCGCCGACTACGGCTACCCGGTCAACCTCGAGTTCGGTGGGCACGGGCTGGGCCGAACCATGCACGAGGACCCGCATGTACCGAACCGGGGCAAGCCCGGCCGCGGCATGAAGCTCCGAGCCGGGATGACACTGGCGCTGGAACCGTGGTTGGCCGCCGGTACCGACCGCATCGTCTTCGACCGCGACGGCTGGACCATCCGATCCGCCGACGGTTCCCGCACCGCGCATACCGAGAACACCGTGGCGATCACCGAATCGGGGCCGCTCGTGCTCACTCGCTGACGTCAGTGCTCCGGACGCAGCAACAGCGTGGCCACGACGCTGACGACTGCGGTGGCCACCAGATATCCGCACGCCAACCACGGTGTACCGCCGCCTGCGGCGATCAGTGCGGTGAGGATCAGTGGGGTCAGGCCCGATGCGTAGACGCCCGAGAGCTGATACACCGTCGACAGTCCGGTGTAGCGGGTCCGCGTCGGGAACAGAGACGCGTACAGCGTGCCCTGCGCGCCGTAGAACCAGGCGTGAATGATGCCGAACGCCAACAACATTCCCACCGCATAGGCCGTGATGCTGCCGGTGTTGAACAGGGCGAACGCCGGGAAGACGACGACGGCGTAGGCCGCGATTCCCGAGGCGTAGACCGCCTTCGGGCTGAACTTGTCGGCGAGCAGACCCGACACCGGCAGTAGCACCGCCATCAGTAGTGCCGCCGCGGTCACCACGATCAGGACCGGCACCTTGCCCAGATGTAGCGTCGTCGTCGCGTACGCGATGGTGAACACGCCCCAGGTGTTGAACGCGGCGCCCTCACCCCAGCGCGACAGCAGGCCGAGCACGGTCGAACGCAACGCCGGGGGGCGGAAGATCTCCTTGACGGGGACCGCCGAGCGTTCGTCGTCGTCGCGCAGCTTCTCGAATGCCGGCGTCTCGGCCACCCGGAACCGCACCACGATGCCGAAGACCACCAGCACGACGCTGAACAGGAACGCGATCCGCCAGCCGTAGGTCTGGAACGCCTCGGCGGACAGCCACAGCTGCAGCAGCACGAACACCCCGGTGCCCAGTGCCAGGCCAAGGGCGAGCCCGACCTGCGGGATGCTTCCGAACAGTCCGCGACGATGCCGGGGACTGTGCTCGACGGCCAACAGCACCGCACCGGCCCACTCACCGCCGAGTGCGAATCCCTGGACCACGCGCAGCGCCAGCAGCAGGATCGGGGCCAGGACGCCGATCTGCGCAGCGGTGGGCAGGACCCCCATCAGTGCGGTGGCCGCGCCCATCAGCAGCATGGTCAGGGCGAGCGTGCGCTTGCGGCCGATCCGGTCGCCGATGTGGCCGAACACGAATCCGCCGATGGGCCGGACGACGAACCCGACGGCGAACGTGGCGAATGCCAGCATCGTGCCGACGTACGAGCTCTGGTCCGGGAAGAAGGTGTGGTTGAACACCAGGCTGGCGGCGGTGGCGTAGAGGAAGAAGTCGTACCACTCGATCGTCGTCCCGAGCACGCTGGCCAGCACCGCCGTGCGCACCGTGTTTCCCGAGGCGGGCGTCGCCGTGGTGGCGGTGGGCGGGGCGGCTGCGATAGTCACCCTAGTTGTCTAGTGACCGCCCGGCGCTCCGCCCACCGTTGCGCGCACCCTGATCGAAACCCACGGGATAAGCGAAATGGTCGCTACCGGCGTGCGGCAGCGACCATTTCGTTGATCTGGATCAGGCGAACGCCTACCCGAAGGCCAGGTCGATGATCTCCTGCTGTTCGACGGCATGCACCTTCGACGACCCCGATGACGGGGCCGACATCGCGCGCCGCGAGATCCGGGTGATCGGGTTGAAGTAGTCCGGCAGCACCTCGGGCAGGGTCAGGCCCAGTGACGGCCAGGCGCCCTGGTTGGCCGGCTCTTCCTGCACCCAGAACTTCTGGGTGACATTCGGGTAGCGGTCCAGCGTCTCGGCCAGCCGGCGCCGTGGGAGCGGGGCGAGCTGTTCCAGGCGCACGATCGCCACATCGTCGCGGTTGTCCTTGGCCTTGCGGGCCGCCAGGTCGTAGTAGATCTTGCCGCTGCACAGCAGGACCCGGGTGACCTTGCTGCGGTCACCTTCACCGTCGGTGTAGGCAGGCTCCTCGAGCACGGAGCGGAACTTCTGCTCGGTGAAGTCGCGGATGTCGCTGACCGCGGCTTTGTTGCGCAGCATCGACTTCGGGGTGAAGACGATCAGCGGACGCTGGATGCCGTCCATGCCGTGGCGGCGCAGCAGGTGGAAGTAGTTCGCCGGGGTCGACGGCACCGCGATGGTCATCGAACCCTCGGCCCACAGCTGCAGGAAGCGTTCGATGCGGCCCGAGGTGTGGTCGGGACCCTGACCCTCATGGCCGTGCGGCAGCAGCAGCACGACGTCGGAGAGCTGACCCCACTTGGCCTCACCGGACGAGATGAACTCGTCGATGATGGACTGGGCGCCGTTGACGAAGTCACCGAACTGGGCCTCCCACAACACCATCGCGTCCGGGTTGCCCACCGAGTAGCCGTACTCGAAGCCCACCGCGGCGTACTCGGACAGCGCCGAGTTGTACACCAGGAACTTGCCGCCGGTGGGGGTGCCGTCGGTGCTGGTGGCCAGCAGTTGCAGCGGGGTGAACTCCTCGCCGGTCTTGCGGTCGACGATGACGGCGTGGCGCTGGGTGAAGGTGCCGCGCTGGGTGTCCTGACCCGACAGCCGCACCAGCTTGCCCTCGGAGATCAGCGTCCCCAGTGCCAGCAACTCGGCGAAGGCCCAGTCGATCTTGCCTTCGTAGGCCATCTCGCGACGCTTCTCCAGCACCGGCTTGACGCGCGGGTGCACGGTGAAGCCTTCCGGCAGGGCCAGGTGGGCGTCACCGATGCGGGCCAGCAGCGACTTGTCGACCGCGGTAGCGAGCCGCTGCGGAATCTGCTGGTCGGCCTCCACCGACTCGCTGGGCTCGGCCGCGTGCTTCTCCAGCTCACGTACCTCGTTGAACACCCGCTCCAGCTGACCCTGGTAGTCGCGCAGGGCGTCCTCGGCCTCTTTCATCGAGATGTCACCGCGGCCGATCAGGGCTTCGGTGTAGGCCTTGCGGGAGCCGCGCTTGGTGTCGATGACGTCGTACATGTACGGCTGGGTCATCGACGGGTCATCACCTTCGTTGTGTCCGCGGCGGCGGTAGCACAGCATGTCGATGACGACGTCCTTCTTGAACGCCTGGCGGAAGTCCACTGCCAGCCGCGCGACCCAGGCACAGGCCTCCGGGTCGTCGCCGTTGACGTGGAAGATCGGTGCGCCGATCATCTTGGCGACGTCGGTGCAGTACTCGCTGGAACGCGAATCCGTTGGCGCCGTGGTGAACCCGATCTGGTTGTTGACCACGATGTGGACGGTGCCGCCGGTGGTGTAACCGTTGAGCAGCGCGAGGTTCAGCGTCTCGGCGACCACGCCCTGGCCGGCGAATGCCGCATCGCCGTGCAGCATCAGCGGGACGACGGGGTACTCGCCGGAGACGTCGGCGTCGCGGCTGGCGTCCAGCAGATCCTGCTTGGCCCGCACCAGGCCCTCGAGCACCGGGTCGACCGCTTCCAGGTGCGAGGGGTTGGCGGTCAGCGACACCTCGATGTCGTTCTCGCCGAACATCTGGATGTAGGTGCCGGTGGCGCCGAGGTGGTACTTCACGTCGCCGGAACCGTGAGCCTGGCTCGGGTTGAGGTTGCCCTCGAACTCGGTGAAGATCTGGCTGTAGGGCTTGCCGACGATGTTGGCCAGCACGTTGAGCCGGCCGCGGTGGGGCATGCCGATGACGACCTCGGCGAGCGCGTGCTCGGCGCACTGGTCGATCGCGGCATCCATCATCGGGATGACGGTCTCCGCGCCTTCCAGTGAGAAGCGCTTCTGCCCAACGTATTTGGTCTGCAGGAAGGTTTCGAACGCCTCGGCCGCGTTGAGCTTGGACAGGATGTACTTCTGCTCGGCGACGGTCGGCTTGTCGTGCTTGATCTCGATGCGCTCCTGCAGCCACTTCTGCTGCTCGGGCTCGAGGATGTGGGTGTACTCCACGCCGATGTGGCGGCAGTACGCGTCGCGCAGCACCGACAGCACGTCGCGCAGCTTCATGTACTGCTTGCCGGCGAACCCGTCGACCTTGAACTCGCGGTCCAGGTCCCACAGGGTGAGGCCGTGGGTGAGCACGTCGAGGTCAGGGTGGCTGCGGAAGCGGCCCTTGTCCAGGCGCAGCGGGTCGATGTCGGCCATCAGGTGACCGCGATTGCGGTACGCGGCGATGAGCTCGATGATCCGGGCGTTCTTGTCGACGATCGAGTCCGGGTTGTCGGTGCGCCAGCGCACGGGCTCGTAGGGGATGCCGAGCTCGCGGAAGATCTCGTCGAAGAACTCGTCGTCGAGGAGCAGCTGGTGGATGGTGCGCAGGAAGTCACCGGACTCGGCACCCTGGATGATGCGGTGGTCATACGTCGAGGTCAGGGTGATCAGCTTGCCGATCCCCAGCTCGGCGATGCGCTCCTCGCTGGCGCCCTGGAACTCGGCCGGGTACTCCATGGCGCCGGCGCCGATGATCGCGCCCTGGCCCTGCATGAGTCGCGGCACCGAGTGCACTGTGCCGATGGTGCCTGGGTTGGTCAGCGAGATGGTCACGCCGGAGAAGTCCTCGGCGGTCAGCTTGCCGTCGCGGGCCCGGCGGACGATGTCCTCATAGGCCGCGATGAACTGGCCGAAATGCATTGTCTCGCAACGCTTGATCGCAGCCACGACCAGTGAGCGGTTGCCGTCCTTGCCGGGCAGGTCGATGGCGAGGCCCAGGTTGGTGTGGGCCGGGGTGACCGCGGCGGGCTTCCCGTTGACCTCGGCGAAGTACCGGTTCATGTTCGGGAACTTCTTGACCGCCTGGACGATCGCGTAGCCGAGCAGGTGGGTGAAGCTCACCTTGCCGCCGCGCGTGCGCTTGAGGTGGTTGTTGATGACGACGCGGTTGTCGATCATCAGCTTGGCCGGGATGGCCCGCACGCTGGTCGCGGTGGGCACCTCCAGCGAGGCGTTCATGTTCTTGACCACGGCTGCCGCGGCGCCGCGCAATACCTGGGTCTCGTCGTCCTCGGCCGGGGTCGGACCCGACTTCGCCGGCTTGGCCGGAGCAGCAGCCTTGGCCGGTGCGGCCTTGGCGGGCGCCGCTGCCGGAGCGGGTGCCGCAGGCGCGGCGGGAGTTGCTGGCGGTGCGGCAGCAGGCGGTGTCTGCGCCGCAGGCTGACCGTTGGCGACGGTGTTGTCGGTGGTGGGTTCAGGGGAGTAGTCGACCAGAAATTCGTGCCAACTCGGATCCACCGAAGAGGGATCCTCGCGGAACTTGCGATACATCTCCTCGACCAACCACTCGTTCTGCCCGAATGGTGAAGGTGAACTGCTCACGGCAGACACTCGCCTCGATTCTTGTGTCCGGCCAGCCGTCACATGCAGGCTTGCCGCTTGTGTTCTTCTGTGGGCGGTCGACCCCTCTGGACCGCCGCATAAAGGCTATCGCCTTTCAGCGCCACCTGAGGTCAGCATGGTCCTCAGGGGTTGGCGGACGGCAGCACATGCAACGTTGCGGGCCACCGCGGCGGGGGTGCGCCGAACGCCTGGCGGGCGTTGGCGACGATCTTCTTACCCATCAGCCGGTTGCCGACCCCGCCGATGACAGCGCCGATGCCCACCGGCAGCATCTTGCCGAAAGCCATCGCGCCGCGCTTGAGCGTATACCGCTTGACGAAGTACTTGACCAGCCGGGAGTTGAGCTGGGAGACCGCGGGCAACGGCAGCGTCGCCGCACCGTCGGACAGCCATGCACCGCTGGTCCGCCCGGTGCCGAGCAGGTCGGCCATGGCGCGCTTGCTGTCTTCGCCGACGAGGACCGAAAGCACCAGCGCACGGCGCCGTTCGCGATGGTCGGCCGGGATGCCGTGCACCTCGGCGACGGCGAGCACGAACACCGACGTGGCTTCCAGGAACACGACCGTCTCGCCGGCGACGGCCGACAGCGCCGCCAGGGTTCCGATGCCGGGGAAGGCGGCGGCCGAACCGACCGCGGCGCCGCTGGCCATCACCGCGGCCAGGTAATGCTTCTCCAGCCGGGTCACGATCTCGGCCGGGGTGGCATCGGGCTGGTGGCTGCGCAACCGGTCCACATAGGCCTTGACGGCCGGGGCCTGGACGCGCGAGCTGCGCTCGATGATGGCCGAGAGCACCTTGGCCGCCGTGCTGGGATCTTCGGTCTCTTCGACCTTCGCAGGCAGGGCTTTGGACCGCGCACGCACTTCGGGGCCTCCCAGGTGTGAACCCATCGTTGACTGCCAGGCTAACGCTTGACCTGACGTCGGGAGAACGAACGGCTACCCGTTGCCGGTGCCCGAGGGTGACAGCCGTCACGGGAACAAAAAACTGAAATGCGGGGCTGTTCACCTTCATGGCATCATCGCCCGACGTGGACCAGACGACATCGGTAGCTGAGCACAGTCGGATGCCGGGTCGGATCAGGATGATTCTCGTCCTGGGTGCGCTGGTGGCGCTGGGGCCACTGACCATCGACATGTATCTGCCGGCCTTGCCCCGGATCGCCGAGGAGCTCTCGGTCTCCTCTTCGGTGTCGCAGCTGACGCTCACCGGAACCCTGGCCGGTCTGGCCCTGGGTCAGCTGATCGTCGGCCCACTGTCGGATTCGCTGGGACGCAGGCGCCCGTTGATGGCGGGCATCGTGCTGCACATGGTGGCTTCGGTGCTGTGCGTGCTGGCACCCAACATCACCGTCCTCGGGCTGGCGCGCGGTCTGCAGGGCATGGGTGCGGCGGCGGCGTCGGTCGTGGCCATCGCGGTGGTCGGCGACCTGTTCAGCGGCACGGTGGCGGCGACGGTGATGTCGCGGTTGATGCTGGTGCTTGGGGTGGCCCCGGTGCTGGCCCCGTCCTTGGGGGCGGCCGTGCTGTTGCACGGGTCCTGGCACTGGGTCTTCGTCGCGCTGGTGGTGGTGGCCGGGGGACTGTTGGTGATGGCCGCGCTCGCCCTGCCCGAAACCCTGCCGGTTGCCCACCGGCGTCCACTCGCGGTGAGCGGCATCGTCGGCACGTACCTCGAGCTGCTGCGTGACTCGCGATTCGTGATCCTGGTGCTGGTCGCCGCACTGGGCATGTCCGGGTTGTTCGCCTATATCTCGGCGGCCCCCTTCGTTTTGCAGGGCCACTACGGTCTCGACCAGCAGGCCTTCGCGCTGGTGTTCGCCGCAGGGGCGATCGCGCTGATCGGCTCCACCCAGTTCAACGTCGTGCTGCTGCGCCGGTTCTCGCCGCAGGCGATCACCGTGGCGGCGCTGAGCTGGTCGACCCTTGCCGGGGTGGTGTTCGTGGTGCTGACCGTCGCGCACGTCGGCGGGCTGTCCGCGTTCGTGGTGCCGGTGCTGGCGATCCTGGCCGGGATGGGCCTGGTGCTTCCCAACGCCCCGGCGCTCGCACTGTCGCGGCATCCCGATGCTGCCGGAACGGCGGCGGCGTTGTTGGGCGCGGCGCAGTTCGGACTCGGCGCGGCGGTGGCACCGGCGATCGGGGCCCTGGGCAACGGTGCGCTGGCGTTGTCGTGGGTGATGACGGCAGGCATGGCGATCGCTCTGACGGCGCTGCTGCTGGTCGGTCGGCGTAACGACGATGACGAGGCGAGCGAATACCCGGGCGACACGCTCGTCGTTTCCGAGGCGGTTGTCGAGCCCGCCTGACGCGCTCCCGGGTAGCGTCGGCTGGGCCCGCCAACAACCCAACTGAGCCGGACCCGAGGCCCACCACACCGCATCGCCATGTCTCCAGCGCTGAACGCCCGCACCCCGAGCCCGCAGGGCAGGGTGCCCGCGCGTGCGGACAACCCGTGGAACGCACTGTGGGCCATGATGGTCGGCTTCTTCATGATCCTGGTCGACGCGACCATCGTCGCCGTCGCCAATCCGACCATCATGGAGGAGCTCGGCGCCGATTACGACGGCGTGATCTGGGTGACCAGTGCTTACCTGTTGGCCTACGCGGTGCCGCTGCTCGTCGCGGGCCGGTTGGGCGATGTCTACGGCCCCAAGAACCTCTACCTCGCCGGCCTCGCCGTGTTCACCGCGGCCTCGCTGTGGTGCGGTTTGGCCGGCAGCATCGGGATGCTGATCGCGGCTCGTGTGGTGCAGGGCATCGGTGCGGCCCTGCTGACGCCGCAGACGTTGTCCACGATCACCCGCATCTTCCCGCCCGAGCGGCGCGGCGTGGCGATGAGTGTGTGGGGCGCGACGGCCGGGGTGGCCACGCTGGTCGGTCCGCTGGCCGGTGGCGTGCTGGTCGGGGGACTGGGCTGGCAGTGGATCTTCTTCGTCAACGTGCCGATCGGGGTTGTCGGCTTCGCCCTGGCGGTCTGGCTGGTGCCCGTGCTGCCCACCCAGGACCACCGGTTCGACGTGCTGGGCGTGGTGCTGTCCGGCGTGGGCATGTTCCTGATCGTGTTCGCGCTGCAGGAGGGGCAGTCGCGTGACTGGGCGCCGTGGGTGTGGGCCACCGGCGCGGTCGGTATTGCGGTGATGGTGGCGTTCGTGTGCTGGCAGGCGGTCAACACCGCCGAGCCGCTGATCCCGTTGCGGATCTTCAAAGATCGCGACTTCAGCCTGGCCAACGTGGGCGTCGCCACGATCGGGTTCGCGGTGACCGCGATGATCCTGCCGTTGATGTTCTACGCCCAGACGGTGTGCGGACTGTCGCCGATCCGGTCGGCACTCTTGACCGCTCCGACGGCGATCGCCAGCGGTGTGCTGGCGCCGGTCGTGGGCCGCATCGTCGACCGGGCGCATCCGACGCCGGTGATCGGTTTCGGTTTCTCGGCGATGGCGATCGGGCTGACCTGGCTGGCGATGGAGATGACCCCGACGACGCCGATCTGGCGCCTGTTGCTGCCGCAGTTGGTGATGGGCGTCGGCATGGCGTTCATCTGGTCGCCGTTGGCAGCGACCGCGACGCGCAACCTGCCGCCGGATCTGGCCGGGGCCGGATCCGGCGTGTACAACGCCACCCGCCAGGTCGGGTCGGTGCTCGGCAGCGCGGGGATCGCGGCGTACATGACGTCGCGCATCGGCGCCGAGATGCCGGGGGCGGCTGGCGCGGCGCCCCGCGGTGAGGGCGGGGCCGCCGAGTTGCCGGAGTTCTTGCACGCGCCGTTCGCGGCGGCGATGTCGCAGTCGATGCTGCTGCCGGCGTTCATCGCGCTGTTCGGGGTGGTGGCGGCGCTGTTCATGCTCGGTTTCGATGCTGAGCCCGTCTTCGCTTCCGAGCCGGATCCCTACCTGGACCCCCGCGACGACGATGACGACGACTACGTGGAGTTCACGGTGAGCCATCACCACATCGATGGCGACGGTGCGGCCGACGCGGTGACCGATTCGTTCCGGGTGCTGCCGCTGGCCGAAGATCCCGAGAAATGGGAGAACATCTACGCCGAGTTCATGGCAGAGCGCGAGGATTGAACAGCACGGCGCGATTGAGGTATCCGTCCGGATCGAAGGCGGCCTTGATCGTGCGCATGGCCGCGATGTCGGCCTCGGTGCGTGACATCGCCACATAGTCGCGTTTGCGTGACCCGACGCCGTGTTCGGAGCTGACGTTGCCGCCGCAGTCGGCGATCAACGTCATCATCGCGGCATACAAATTCGCCTCGGCGTCGCTGGAGCACCGCAGCACGTTCAGGTGCAGATTGCCCTCTCCGATGTGGCCGAACAGCACCGGAATCGCGTCTGCGGTGTGGGTGGCGATCAGTCCGGTGGCTTCGGTGGCGAAGTTCTGGATTGCCGAAAGTGGCAGCGAGACATCGAATTTCAATGGCGGCCCGAACAATCCGAGCACCTCGGCCACCGACTCCCGTACCTGCCACAGCCGCTGCTGGGCGGTTGTGTCGATGCCGACGGCAGGCTCACCACAGAGGTTTGCCCCGTCCAGCGCGTCGGCCAGGCGTTCGGTCTGGTCGCTGTCGCCGGCCAGTTCGATCAGCAACTGCCAGGCGCCGTCGACGGGGGCGGGAACCCCGAGATGTTCGGCGGTCAGCGCACTGGCCCTGGCGTCGATCAGCTCCAGGGCCGCGATGCCGTCGAGGTCGCGGAAGATGCGGCCGGCACCGGTCAGCGCTTCCAGATCGGCGAACCCGCAGATCGCGGTGACCCGGTGGGTGGGGGTGGGATGCAGGCGCAGATCCAGCGCGGTGATCACGCCGAGCGTCCCCTCGGCGCCGACGAACAGCGAGGCCAGGTCGTAGCCGGTGTTGTCGCGGCAGACCTGACTGTGCCGGTGTACCACCGATCCGTCGGGCAGTGCGATGTCCAGGCCCAGCACCTGCTCGCCCATGTTGCCGTAGCGAACGGTGCGCAGACCGCCGGCGTTGGTGGAGGCCATCCCGCCGACCGTGGCCGATTCGCGCGCGGCCAGGTCGACCCCGAACACCAAGCCGGCTGCGGTGGCGGCTCGTTGCACCGCGGCCAGGGGCGTCCCGGCGCCGGCGCTCACGCGACGCTCGACGGTGTCGACGACGCCGATCTCGGTGAGTCGCTCGGTCGACAGCAGGATGTCGTCGTTCTCCGGCACGGTCCCGGCCACCAGCGAGGTGCGGCCGCCTTGCACCGTGACACACGCTCCCGCGTCGCGGCAGGCGCGGAGCACCGCGGCCACTTCGTCGGCGGTGCCGGGCCGGACCAGGGCTGCTGCCTGTCCGCGATACCGCCCGGTGTGGTCGACGCACCGACCGTCCAGCACGTCGGGATCGGTGGTGACGTAGGAAGCACCGACGATCCCGGCGAGCTGCTCAAGCAGCGTTACATTCATCGCCATCTGTGTATCACAACATCCACCTGCTCGATGTCGCCCACTCATTGCTGCGCCACGCGGTGAACCTGCGGCGGCTGGGGATGTTTCACGATGCTGGGGTGAGCGCTCGGACTGCCGTTCGTCGAAGCTCAGTACGACGTATTCGGTTCGGGCCACCAGTCGGAACTCTCGATCGGTGTGGCCGGGTGGCCCGTCACGGTCTCGACGACATCGGTCAGGGACGCGAGGTCGCCGCGGGCGATGGCCTGATACCAGGAGATCCAGGCTTCGATCTGGTTCCCGCTGATGCCCTGCTTCCAGCGCCGGCTGAACGCTTCCTCCAGCGTCTCCGGGTGATAGCGGTACGGCCGCCCGGTGGCCGCGGCGATCTTGGCCACCGCCTGTTCCAAGGTGAGCAGTTCCGGTCCGGTGACCTCGAGGATCGCGTTGTCGTGTTCGGTACCCGGATTCGCTGCGACGGTGGCGACCACCTCGGCGATATCGGCGTGCGTGACGAACGCGGCCTGCCCGGTGCCGCCCGGTCCGCTGATGACGAGATTGTCGTCGGCCAATGCGGCGGGTGTCGCACCGTAGAAGCCGGCACGGAAGATGGTGTGGCGTACCCCTGTTCCGGCGATGAACTGCTCGGTGAGCCAGTGGTCGCGGGCGTTGCGGTAGGTGGCCACGGGACCCGCTCCGAGCAGCGAGACGTACAAGACGCGTTCCACTCCGACGTCGAGGCCGGCCTCGACGACGCTCGCGTGTTCTTCCATTCGCCGGCCGGTGGGATGTCCGGAGATCAGGATCAAGGTCGACGCGCCGTCGAGCGCGCGACGCATGGCCGCGGCGTCAGCATATTCAGCCGGCCCTCGGCGCTGTGCTCCGGCGAGTTCGGGCAGGGCAGTGGGGTTACGTGCCACCAGGAGCTGTGGAATCCCGCGCTTGGCGAGTTCGGCCGCGATTCTGCTGCCCAACGCTCCGGTGACGCCGGTGGTGGCGACGGTTCCACTGTTGTTCTGGCTCATTGGGACTCCTTGACCGCTTTTGTCCGGTACTCGAAGGTACGATGTAGTTCGTACACGAGGTTAGCGATGCCTGAGGTACGATGCAAGTCGTACTTGGGGGTGGGGGGTTTGCAGCAATGCAGTCCGAGATGACGTTGGGGGTTGTGCTGGCGGCACTGGCCGACCCGCACCGGCGACGCGTTGTCGCAGAGTTGGCCGCGGCGAGAGCCGACATCGAACACACGTGCTCGTCATTTGCCTTGCAAGTCACCAAATCCACTGCAACCCACCACTTTCGGGTGCTCAGCGAGAGCGGGCTGATCCAGCTGACTGATTACGGCAATCGCAAAGGGGTGCTACTTCGGCGTGAGGAGATCGACCGGCGGTTTCCGGGGCTGCTGTCCCTCCTGGTCGCAGAACGCGGGCAGTAGGTGTCAGGGCCGCAGGTTGGGGTGGCGGCCGCGGACCGGGCTGAGGGTCTCGAGGGCAGCGCCGACACGCAGGATCGTGGCCTCGTCATACCAGCGGGAGACGAGTTGGACACCGATGGGCAGGTTGCCGGTACCGGCGCCGAACGGCAATGACAGGGCCGGCAGGCCGGTGAGGTTGAACGGGACGGTCGCACGCATGATGCCCCGCGCCGGGACGGTCGCCGCGCCGATGCGAAGATCGGCCTGCGCGTGTGGTGGTGCAGGAACGGGGCACACCGGGCACAGCAGGGCGTCGTAGTGCTCGAAGTACCCGTCGAACAGCGAACTGAGCGCATCGACCTGCTGCTGGGCGGCGACATAGTCGGCCAGCAGTACTTCGGGTGCGTTGATCGTTCGCTGCAGGACGGGATGCAGGTCGGCTTCACGCCCGGTCGTAATCCGCCGGAAGTACGGCACCACTTCGGCGGTGAACAGCACCGCACTGACCGCCGTTGCGTCGATACTCTCCATCCCGGGCAGCGGGGCCGGTTCGACCACGCAGCCCAGTTCCCGTAATGCGTCCGCGGCGTCGGTGAGAACGGCGGTCACTTCGCGATCCACCGGTCCGAACGCCGGCTCCGCGGCCCAGCCCACCCGTAACCCGGCAAGGTCGCGGGGCCGCTCATCGTGAAGAGGCCGGTGTCGTATATGGCCGTCGGCGCCGTCTGGGCCGGCAAGAATTCCAAGCGCGACCGCGACGTCTTGCACGCTGCGGGCCATCGGGCCGACATGCCAGTAGCGCCGTGGAACCTCGGGCCAGTGCCCGGTGATCGGAATCCGTCCCCGGGTCGCTTTCAGCGCGACGATGCCGGTGTCGTGGGCCGGGCCGCGCACCGAGATCGCCACGTCGCTACCCAGTCCCAGCGGAGACATCCCGGCTGCGATCGCGGCCGACTCTCCGCCACTGGACCCGCCCGGGGTCCGCTGGTCGTCCCACGGATTGTGGGACCTGCCGATGAGTAGGTTGTCGGTCTCGGTCCAGTAGGAGAATTCCGGTAGGTTCGTCTTGCCGAGCAGGATCGCGCCGGCCGCCCGCAATCGGGCTACCGCGGTCGCGTCGATCACCGGGACATGGTCTCGGAACAGTGCTGAGCCGCGAGTGGTAACCACCCCGGCCACGTCCAGCGAATCCTTGGCAGTGAACGGCACACCATGCAGCGGGCCTATCGGTGCACCGGCAGCCAGGGATTCATCTGCCGAGCGCGCGGCCTCAAGCGCCGGTTCGGCGAGCACGGTCACCATCGCGTTGACTTTCGGATTGACCGCCGCGATGCGATCAAGGTGGGACTGCATCACCTGGACCGCCGATACCTGGCCTGTCCTGATCAACTCCGCCTGCGCGCTGGCATCCAACCAGTAGAGCTCACTCTCGTCCACCGATCACCCTTCCGATTGCTTCAAACCAATGACTTCGTCAACAGACGCTCCGGTTGCCAGAATTCCTCCGGTCGACACTGAGGAAGGGCTATTGCGTCGTCATCACCCACTCGAAGGCGTCGGCTTTCGATCGGGCACCCTGCGCGGTCTTCGAGCGCATGGGTTCACCGAGTTCGAAGAGGAGCTCCTCCGAGATTCTCACCATCGACGCGAGAGTGTCGGTCCCGAACCAGCTGGGTCTGGTCGCGAACAGAATGTCCTCGGTGGCGGTGTTGCCGCTGGCGCCCGGTGCGAAAGGGCAACCGCCCAGTCCGCCCAGTGCCCCGTCGACGACGGACGCCCCTGCGGATATCGCGGCGAGACTGTTCGCCACGCCGAGACCCCACGTGTCGTGGCCGTGGAACACGGTACGGCGTTGTGGTGACGCGTCGACGACGCGGCGGATCATGGCGGTTACCTGAGCCGGCACCGCCTGCCCGAGGGTGTCGCAGATGACGGTGTCTGTGGCGCCGTCCGTGCGGCCGTCGGTCACGATCCCCAGCACCTTGTCTTCCGGGACGGATCCTTCGAACGGGCAGGTGAAAGCGGTTGCGATGCACAGCTGTACCCGGCCACCGACGCTACGGGCGATCTCGACGGCGGCGGGCAGCGCGGACAAGCTGGTTTCGGTGCTGCGTCCGAGGTTGGCCTGATTGTGGGCGTCGGAGGCCGACAAGCAGTATTGGAAGTTGCGTGCCCCGGCCGCTGCAGCTTTCTCGACGTGTCGCGGGGTGGCCACCCAGACCCAGCACCGCGACAGTTCCTCGGGCGTGAGTCGGGCGATCACATCCACGGTGTTCGCCAGTGAGGGCACCAGATCTCCGCGGGCCATCGAGCCGATCTCCAGCTCGGGCACCCCCAGCGCGATCAGTCGCTTGATGATCCCGAGCTTACGGTCGACGTCGAGTAGTCCGCCGGTCAGTTGCAGACCGTCCCGCAACGTGACATCGCGGAGTTGTGCCTGTGGGGTAAACGGAAATGTCATTGGTTCACCTGCTTTCGGTCTGCTCGGTCAACTGGCTCAGCACTTCCCGGGTGTGCTCACCCAGATCCGGTCCGACCGATCTGATGGCGATCGGTGCGCCACCGATCCTCGGTACGACGCCGACGAATCCGACATCCGCCGGATGTTCGCCGCCCGTGTCAACGGTGAAGTGCTGGATCATGTTTCGGGCGGCGTACTGGTCATCGGCGACGATGTCGGCGGCGGTGTAGATGGGCCCGGACGGAACTCCGGCAACATCGAGGCGTGCGAGCACGTCGTCGCGGGTTCGTCGGCCCGTCCACGCAGCAATGGCCTGATCGAGCTCATCGCGCCGTTTCCACCGGCCGGCATTGATTCTGAGATCCGGATCCGCCCCCAGGTCGGGCCGATCGATCGTCTCCATGTACCGCTGGAATATCGAGTCCCCGTTGCCGGCGATGACCACGGAGAGACCGTCGCCGCAGAGGTAGGCGTTCGACGGTGCGATTCCCTCCATTCGGCCACCCGTCCGTTCCCGTTCGACGCCATACGCCAGGTAGTCCGGGATCAGTGATTCCATCATCGAGAGCATGGCTTCATTCAGTGCGACATCGATGGACCGTTGGTTCAAGGTGAGATGCCCTGCCGCGGTTTGCCGTTGGAACAGCGCGATCATCGAGCCGAGAGCCGCATACAGTCCCGCGATGGAGTCACCGATGGAGACGCCGACCCGCACCGGCGGCCGGTCCGGGTCGCCGACCAGATTGCGAAACCCTCCGTAGGCTTCGGCGACTGCCGCGAATCCTGGCCGCGCCGACATCGGGCCGGTCTGCCCGAACGCCGAAATCCGCGTGATGATGAGGTCCGGATTCGCCTCGTTGAGCACTTCGGGTCCCAGACCCCACGCCTCAAGCGTGCCGGGACGGAAGTTCTCCAGCACTATGTCGCTCTTGGCGGTCAGGGCCATCACGTCCCGGCGGCCCTGCTCGGTGCGCAGGTCGAGCACGATCGACTTCTTGTTGCGGTTGATCGTACGAAACAACATCGATGTCGTGCCCGAATAGAGGCGCCAGTTCCGTAGCTCGTCCCCGGTGCCCGGTCGCTCCACCTTGATGACCTCGGCGCCGAAGTCCGCCAGCAACCGGCCTGCGGTGGGTGCGGCGATGTAGTTGCCGAGTTCGAGCACCCGGATTCCGTGCAATGGAAGTCGTTGTTGTGTCATCGTTTTCCTTCCACTCGGGTTCGACCACCGGCTCTGACATATGCCAGTAGGCCGCCCGCCAGCAGGACTGCGCGCTCGGCAGCGGTGAGGTCCAACGTGAACGTGATGAGGCGGTCGGCGTCGCCGTCGATCACCGCTGCGACGCTGTCGATATTGTGCGCAAGTGCGTGATTGAGGCCATGGATCTCCCACCGACCACCGGCGCTGCCGGCGAAACTGTCGGGTATGACCAGCGGGACGATGCCCACGGCAATGAGATTGCGGCGATGGATCCTGGCGTAACTACGCGCAGCGACAACCCGCACGCCGAGGTGGACCGGAACCAGCGCCGCGTGCTCCCGGGACGATCCCTGTCCGTAGTTGTGCCCGGCGACAATCGCTCCGGCCGGAGATTCCATTGCGCGACGGTAGAATTCGCGATCGAAACGGGTGAACATGAACCGCGCGCATTCGGCGATGTTCGACCAGACGGACATCGCTATCGCGCCATCGGGGGCCATGTCCCCGGTCGATACGTCATCGGGTACCTCGATGAGGACATCGAGTTTCAGATCGTCCTCCGGGGGGATCGGTATCGGCGGCGAAACCAGGTTGGGCCCGCGGTCCACGGTGATTTCCGACCTCCGCTCGGGTGGGAGGACCGAGGTGATGTGGCGTTCGTGGATGGTCGCATCGGGTGACACGGCCGGTCGAGGTCGGATGGGTTGGCGCCCCGAGGGGTCGGTGATCCGGCCGGCGAGTGCGCTCGCGGCCGCCGTCGACGGGCTGCAGAGGTAGACGTTGTCTTCGGCGGTCCCGCTGCGGCCGGGAAAGTTGCGGTTGAAGGTGCGCAGCGACGCTGCACCCCGCAGCGGGGCCTGTCCGATCCCGACGCACGGTCCGCAGATCGGTTCGAGCATCCGCGCACCGGCGTCCATCAGGTCCTGGTAGACCCCGGACCGGATGATGGTGTCGAGTATCTGCCTGGAGCCGGGCGTGACGGTCAATTGCACGCGCGGGTCCACGGTGTGGCCCCGAAGGGCCGCGGCCACGGTGGCCAGATCGTCGTAGGAGCTGTTGACCGAAGACCCAACACAGACCTGCGAGACCGGAGTATGCGGAAGTTCTGCTACCGCAATGACATTGCCGGGGGAATGGGGTACCGCGATGAGCGGCTTGAGTTCTGACAGGTCGATACGTAGGTGCTCGTCGTAGTGGGCACCGGCATCGGCACACAGTGGGACGAAGTCTTGCGGGCGCCCCTGCTCGGTGAGCCACTTCTGGGTTTGTCGATCGGAGGGAAATACCGCGGTGCTGGCCCCGGTCTCGATGATCATGTTGGCGATCGTTGCCCGAGCGGTCGTGGACAAGCTTTCGACGCCTAAACCGTAAAATTCGAAAACCGACCCGATTCCGCCGCGCACACCGTATCGGCGGAGGAGTTCCAGCACCACGTCTTTCGGTTCGACTGCGTAGCGCAGCTTTCCGGTGAGTTCGACCCCGACGGTACGGGGGCAGACGAAGTCGAATCCGTAGCCACCCATGGCGACGGCAACCTCCAGGCCCCCGGCTCCGATGGCGAACATGCCGGAGGCGCCCGCGGTCGAAGTGTGTGAGTCGGCGCCGAGCAGCAGCTCGCCCGGGCGACTGAACCGCTCCAGGTGGATGTAGTGCGAAATCCCGTGCCCAGCAGGGGAGTAGCGCAGGCCGTAGCGAGCCGAGAATGTCCGCAGATAGGCGTGATCCTGCATGTTCTTGTCGTCGATCTGCAGGACGTTGTGGTCGACATACGTGACGGCCAGTGGCACCTGGATCTCGTCGAGGCCCAGTTCCTCGAATTGCATCGCGGCCATTGTCCCGGTCGCGTCCTCGAGGAGGATCTGGTCTACCCGGACGGTGATGTCCTGCCCAGGGCGCAATTCTCCTGCCGCCAGATGCGTACGGAGTAGTTTGTAAGTTAGATTTTCGGTCATCGTTGCACCTGCGTTGTTGCGGTCAAATCGATTTCGTCGTGAGTTCGGGTCTTCACCAGCCGCTTCTTCGCGATCTTGTTGGTATCGGTGAGCGGCCACGATCGAACGAACTCGATATAGCGGGGGCGTTTGTACGGGGGCAGGTGCAGACGGCACCATTGCCCCAGCTCTTCTGCAGTGAGTTGTCCGCCATCGGCCAGCTGGACGAACGCTTTGATGTCATCCTCGGACAACTCGGAGGGGACTCCGATCACTGCGCTCGATGCGACTGCGGGATGCGCATCGAGGACCGCCTCTACCTCGACAGGTGACAGATTCTCCCCCCGGCGCCGGATCATCTCCTTGATTCGGCCGGCGAAGGTGAACCCACCTGCTTCGTCACGGCGAACCAGGTCGCCGGTGTGTAGCCAGCCGTCGCGAAGGGCCGCGGCGGTCTCTCCGGGATTCCCCGCATAGCCGGGAGTTGTGGCCGGGTTCTGCAACAGCAGCTCTCCCACTCCCTGGCCCGGGACATCGATTCCGGTCGAAGGATCGACGACGCGGGCGAAGTTCACTTCCCCGAGACGGGGATGTTGTCGTGGTCGCCCCATCGAGCCATATACGGTCGGCTCGTTGATCGGACTGATCAAGCCATACGGCGATTCAGACTGCGCGTACCCGATGACGAGGCGAAACCCGAATCGGTTCTCTATCTCGGCATGTCGTTCCGGGGTGGGTGCCGGCGCCGAGTAGCACAACCTGAGGCGGTGCTGCTGCTCGGCGTGCGTCGGCTGTCGAGCCATGAGTATCTCAAGCATGGCGCCGATCATGTTGACGACCGTGGCCCCGGAGTCCCGTGCCGCCTCCCAGAACGTGCTGGCCGAGAAGCGTGGTAGCAGAACCAATCCCGCTCCGGAGATCCAGGAACCCAACGTCGAGTAAGCCTGAGCGTTGAGGTGGGCCAGCGGGAGCGCGGTGAGTAGCGTGTCGTCAGGAGTGAGCCCGAGCCAGTAGGGGAACCCCTCACCGGCCATCGTGTACATCCCATGCGTCTGGATGATGAATTTGGGTTGGCCTGTACTGCCTGAACTCTGGATGTAGCAGGCATGGGTTGCGGGGTCGCACGCGACGGCTGGGTGTTGCGCTGCCCGCGTCATCAGGTCGGCCACGCTCAGCTTGACTACCGCTGCAGGAGTCTCGGTTTCAGTGTTGGCGATGATGACGGCAGGCTTGGTTCGTGCGACGACGCCCGACAACTCTGTTGCGGCAGCAAGCGGGTTCATGGGTACCGCGATCGCTCCGGCCAGCGCGGCGCCGAACCACACCCGAAGGAAGGCCAGGCTGTTCGGAAGAACGATGACAACCCGGTCGCCTACGCCTACGCCGAAATCCCGCAGAGCGGCTGAACACGCCAAGGCGTCCGCGTACATGGATGCTCGGGTGCACGAGCCATCCGGTGCGGTACACCAGGTGCTGTCTGGCCACCGCTGCGCCCCTGTCTGCAAGAATTCGGGTAGGGCCAGGATCGCTGAATCAGTTGGTGCAGCTGTGTGCGTTTCGGTCATTTGGTTCCTTCTAGGATCGCGCGGTCGCGGATTGTGTCCCGGCGTCGAAGCCGATCTGCGTTAGCCAGTCATCGCGGTTGAAGAACGTGCTGACCGACCAGACCGCGTCTTGCCCGGTGCGGACAACTGCAACCCCCGGGACACGAAACCGTTGTCCGGCACCGCGCTTGGACTCTTCATTCCAGGTGAGTTCGCCGGTAAAGGCGCCGCTGAATTCGACTTCGACGAGAACGCGGTCTGCGTAAGGCGCCGGCGCGCAGGCCAGGGACATCGCCAGATCGCTGAAAGTCGCGTTGACTGAAAGAAAGTGCGTGACGGCGGCCGCCCGCCCGAGGACGGGTTCCCGCCGAAACAGCGAATGAATCTGGGCATCTTCGGCAAGCGCGGCGGCCAGGGCTGCGGTGTCCCGCGCCTCGTGCGCCGTGTACCAGCGTTCGAACAACTCCAGCGTTCGTGCCTTCGCGTCGCCTTCGATGGTCACAAGTAGCTCCCTCGGCGTGGTGCCATTGCCGGCCTTCGTGGGTCGGCAGCATTAATTGAATGGTGTATACAATCATCCAGCCTAGGTTTCCGCTTCGAGGGTTGTCAACGGCACGGCCTGTCGCCGCGCGTAGGGCATGGAACGCGACACATGAGCAGTTTGACGGCCTTCTCGCCCATGCTGTTTGAGTACCGGTGGTGTGATTCGGGTCGATTATTGTGTACAATCAACGGTGCTGATCGTGCAGCCTGGACCACCGTTGAGCATTGCGCTCGCACCGGCTGTGTGGGCGCGAAAGCAGTGACGAATGGATTCCTCCGGAGGCGTTTCATGAACAACCCCACCAACCCGCCGACCACGTCGATCGGACATTCCACCGCGGATTCGATTCAGGTGTGCGGCCATGACCTGGCTGCCGAGCTGATGGGCACATCCGACTTCGGTAGCGTGTTCTTCCTTCTCGTGACGGGCCGGTTGCCGGAGGCGGGAGAAGCGCGTTGTTTCAACGCGATCCTCGTTGCCCTCGCCGACCATGGATTGACGCCGAGCGCTCTGGCAACGCGTCTCACATACACCGGGGCCCCAGAAGCCATCCAGGGTGCAGTTGCGGCCGGCCTGCTCGGCGGCGGCGCGGTCTTTCTCGGTGTCTTCGAGAACGCCGGCCGCATGCTGCGGGCCGACGCTCCACCGCCGGACGCTACCGACTCTGAACTCAGCGCGCGCGCACGTCGACTCGTCGATGACCATCGCAGCCGCGGAGTCCGAGTGCCCGGTCTCGGCCATCCGATCCACAAGGGTGTGGACCCCCGCGTCACACGGCTGTTCGAGATCGCCGAACAAGAGCACCGTGTCGGGCCCCACACTCGCCTGATGCAACAGGTCCAGATCGCAGCATCGACGCCAGATAATCCGTTGCCACTCAACGCAGGTGGTGCATCCGGGGCGCTGCTGTGTGACCTCGGCGTCGACCCCGAGTCACTCCGCGGGGTGGCGTTGGTATCCCGTGCGGCAGGCCTCGTGGGCCATGTCGTCGAAGAGGCCCGACAACCGCTCGGCCGCTGGCTGTGGGACACCGCCGAGGAACATGTCGAATACGTGGCGCCGGGAGCCGGCCGCTAGCCCGATCAAATCCGGCCAGGCTCAGATGAATTGGCTGTTGAAAGGAATGCAATGGATTTCACCGAAGAGCAGTCCGCCGAGGTCGTGCTGGCCAGCCTCGAGAACACTCCTGATCCTCGGCTCAAACAGGTGATGCAGGGCGCTGTCCGCCACCTGCACGACTTCGTCCGCGAAATCCGCCCCACCCAGGCCGAATGGGAGACCGCCATCGACTTTCTGACGGCGGTCGGACAGGCCTGCACAGACACTCGACAGGAGTTCATCCTCCTCTCCGACACTCTCGGCGTGTCAATGCTTGTCGAGACGATGAACGGCGGACACCTGCCCGAGGGCGACGCCTTGAGGCCTACGGCCCAGACCGTGCTCGGCCCGTTCCACATGACGATCAGCCCAGAGCGCCAACTCGGTGAGCTGATCAATGCCACCGGCAGAGGGGAACCACTGGTAGTCGAGGGGCGGGTCACCGATCCAAACGGCAACGTGATCGCCGGGGCACGGGTCGAGACCTGGCACGCTGACGGCGAAGGCCTCTACGACGTGCAGGACGAGATCGGCATCCCTGCGGGGACGGGGCGGGGCTTGTTCACCGCGAATGATGATGGCGACTTCTGGTTTCGCACCGTCATGCCTCGCTATTATCCGATCCCGGTCGACGGGCCGGCTGGTGCGCTCGTCCTCCGTGAGGCACGTGAGCCGTATCGTCCGGCCCACCTCCACTTCATCGTCGAAGCTGAGGGCTACCAGTCGGTCACCACACACGTATTCGTCTCGGACTGCCAATACATCGAGCGTGACGTGGTGTTCGCGGTGAAGAGCGATCTGATCCGAGATTTCGTGACTGTTGACGATCCTCAAGAGGCGAAGCGGTTCGGCGTCACCTCGCCCTTCCGCCACGTGCGTTTCGACGTGGTCCTCGCCGCTGAGGTGAGCTAGGCGCGTTTCCATCGATATCCCGGATTGTCCGACTCGGCGGGGACCTACTCTTGTCGAAGGCACAGGGCGCCTGTTCAATAGCGCATGCACATGCGCTGCGAGACGTCACCAAAGGGATACCCATGAACCGTTCGGCCAGAGATCACGCGTACGACGTCGTGCGCACTGGCATTGCTTCGGGTGAATACCCGGCTGGTAGTTGGCTGCGTGAGGAAGAGATCGCCGCCGGTGCGGGCGTAAGCCGAACTCCGATCCGGGAGGCGCTGCATCGCCTCGAGGCTGAGGGACTTGTGCAGTTGGTGCGTAATCGCGGCGCACTGGTCGTCGGGTGGACTGCCGAGGATCTCGACAATCTCTTCGATCTACGTATCGCACTAGAAGGTTACGGTGCCCGTCGCGCAGCTGAGCAACGTACCGAAGCTCAGCTGGAGCGTCTGCGCGAACTGTGCGGCACGATGGACGAATTGTTGCCGACTGCCGATGACGAGGCGTTGCAGCGACTCGGGTCGCTTTGCGTGGATTTCCACACCGAGATCCACCGCGCGACGGGAAACCGTCAGCTGACGGCATTGATTCCGACGATCTTGGCGCCGCCGTTCGTCAGTGAGGCTTTCCACCACCACACTCAGCTCGACCTCGCACAGTCCTTCGGACATCACCGCGAACTGGCACAGGCGATCGAAGCCCGTGATGGCGACTGGGCCGAAGCGATCATGGTCGCTCATCTCCGACACGGGCGGCAGTCGCTCCGTCAGATGGAACGCCACCTGCCTCTCACACCCACGCAATAGTGAACGCCGCGCTGGCGTGACCGCCTGAGTGTGGAAATGCCACTCCGACTACAGACATTGATCCCGGGCCGTCCTGGTTCTCTGCTCCGCCGATGCCATCGGTCCCGGCAAGCCTCCGACGGGGGCCGGCCGGGACCGATGGTTCAGAATGACGCTCACACCGTGAATCTGGTGGCCCCCGGCGGTGGCGCCGGTGGAACTATCGGCAGGTGGGTGTGGTGGGTACTGCGTTGAACCTATCGGTCAGCCACGACATGCTGCGCTCGCCGTCGACAAACATGGGCAGAAAGGTGTTGATATCCAGCTTGTTGAACAGTGGAGGCTGTTCGTTGGTCCACAGTGTGACGTCGGCGCCCATACCGCACCAGTCGTTGGCGGTCTGTTCAACAGATGCGTAGGGGCCGAACGGATCCCACCGGTTGTGTTCAAGGTAGACGGGTCCAGTGGGCTTGACATTGCCGATACGTTGGGCGGCCACGATGGACTTCAGCGGATCGGCGTTGATCATCTCGTCGACGTCGCCCTTGAACCAGTACTGCAGGTGCCGAAACATGTAGTCCTGAGCGGTCTGGAGGGTGCACTGCCGGCCGGTGTTGGCCAGCATCTCCACGCCGCGCGGGGTGAGGGAGTCCCAGATCGGCTGTTCCAGTTGAGGGTACGACGCCATGAGCCCGCGCAGGATGTATCCGGTGGCTCCGGCCAAGGCGTTGCCATCGGACGGTGCGATCAACGCGGCAAGATCGGTCGGTGCGGCGGCCGCGTAGGTACCCACAACGCGGAGTTCAGGGCCGTAACTACTGGCCAGCTCAGCAGCGGCAAGCGCCGCATGCCCGCCTACAATCGATCCCCAAAATGCCACGGGTCCATGGGGATTCAAGGAGGTACCGGGCAGTTGCAGCGCGGCGCGCGCAGCGTCGATGAGCGCGTTGCCGCCCGCGGCGCGGTTGGCAAACTGTGGAGACATCGGGCCGTGCACACCCATACCGATCCCATCGGTGACCACGATGGCGAATCCACGCGCGAGCAGCGTTGCGACGAAGCCTTCCTCGATATTGAACATCAGATCCATCCCGGTCTGCAGGGAGGCATGAATTCCCTGGTTGAACAGTCGAGACGGTGCGCATTGTTCGCCCATCCCGTACGGCAATGTCGCGTAGGCGAGTAGTGGGCGCGGCCCATTGCCGGGCCATGGGTTGTCTGGCTCGATGTAGGTTCCGGTCACCGCGACAGGGTTGCCCTGGGCATCGGTGCTGCGGTACATGATTCGGGTTCCGGACCCCATGAACGCGCCGAGTTGGCCCGAAGGCTCCAATACCAGTCGCGATGGTTCAGTGCGGATGAGATCACCGGGCCTGCCGGCTGGCAGAGGTGACGGGGGCGTGTAGAATTCTGCGTAGCGGGACTCGTCCGCGCCGGCGGTGGCAGGGCTGACAAGCCCGGCCATTACCACGACGAGGGCAGCGAATGCTCTCACGGCTTGTGGCGGAATGCGCTTGAGGCGGGCGAGCAGGAAGCTGCCGCGATGTGTCCGCCAACTCCCGATGCTGTGCCTCTTCGACTGACAGTTGGACCAGAAGTTTTGTACTGCAATCATTCTCATCCTTTGATTGGTTGCTTGAATCTGCGTTCATAGTTCGGGGTTGCGTAGGACTGCTGATGCCTTCGGGCTGGAGGCGGCCCGATCAGACGGATGGCAGACAGGTGCCTCCGCGCAGGCCGCCTACTGCGGATACCGGAGCGTGGTCGTTGAGATGATCTGGCGAAGAGGTCGCGAGGTGATCAACGAAGGTCGGCTGACGTAACGTGAAGAAGCCGAGCCGATACACCCTCGGCGGGGAAGCGCGTCCAGCCGCACTGCGAAACAGTGTGCGATTGAAGATTATTGGCGGGTTTAGCTGTTCAAGGTGGCCAATAGCCAGCCGGCCGTCATTGCCAGATTGGCCGGAGACTCGAAGGCCCTGTCCTCATGTCCGGCACCACCGATCAATTGCAGTGTGGAGTTGGCGCCGGCCCGTACCAAGGCGTCGTGGAGGGCCTGACTCTGGGCGACGGGCGTGATCCGGTCACGGTCTCCGTGCGAGATGAGGAACGGCGGCGCATCGCTGGACACCCAGGTCAGCGGGCTCGCCCGACGAGCGCGATCTGCGACGAGCCCGTCCTCGGCGTTCGTTGTAACCGACTCGACCCCGAGAAACGCTGCCTCAAAGTTGAACGGAAGCAATTCCGCTTCCAGCCAGCTGCGGGAAGCGGTGTCCACCAGGTCGGCCAGCCCAAACCAAGTAACTACGGCCTGTACCGCGGAACACACTGAACCCCTTTGGTCTTCGATCTCTTCGGACTCCATGGACCCGATTGACAGGCCCGCCAATGAGGCCAGCAGGCCGCCGGCGGAGGCTCCCCAAATTGCCATGCGCGCACCGTCGACGCCGAGGTGGGTGGCGTGAGTTCGAAGCCACCGCACCGCAGCGCGGACGTCATGGAGTTGGTCGGGAAATCGTGCCCCGGGTGCCAGCCGGTAGTCGACGGAGAACACCGCGATGCCGTACGCGGCAAGGGCAGCAAGCCGTGTCGCCGAGTCGTCGGTGCGGGAACCGGTTTGGAACCCTCCGCCGTGGACATACAGCACGACCGGAGGCACATCCTGGGTTGCGGGCAGGTACAGGTCAGCCATCAAGGATTGGTCGCCGGTCTTGCGGTAAGTCAAGCCGGTGGTCACGGCCACGTCGTACATCAGGGCTCAGCTCCCCGTGGTGGTCGTGGTTACCGGGAGCCGGCCATGGAGTGTGGACGTGTCGACACCTCGGGAATGTTGGCGAGGAAATCGTCGACGAGCTCTAGGATCTCGGTCTCGTCGGTAGCGACGCCGAACAGATAATGATCCGCTCGCGCCAGCAGTGTCGTGGCGCCGGTGCTTGCCCAAAAATCCCGGTAGGTGCCATCGGCGTCGAGCAGTCCAGTTGCCCCGTCGTCGGTCACGTGCAGCACGAGTATGCCGAGTTCGTCCAAGCGCGCCAGTCGTGATGTCCCGAGCAGATCGCTGAGCGGCAGCGAGCTGATCAGCTGTGCGCCGTACCCCACCACGTCGTCGAGACGCTTCTCGGCGCCGCCGCATCGCACAACACCTTGTGGTGCAAGCTGACCCGCATGCGGGGTCAGATCGCCCGAAGCGTCGCGGTGCAGTACGCCTGCGACCAGACCGGGGATGACGGGAAAGTCGATCTCACCGGCGCGCGACAAGACATCGCGGGTAGTCGCCTTGTCCGGGTCGAGTTCATTGACATAGTCGAAGATCGCCAAGGACCCGTGTACGAAGAATGCAGAGTGCGGATGCCGTTCCTGCTCATAGCTGTCGAGCAGTGATTCATCAGCTGCTCCGGACAGTACGAGGCGAAGTTTCCACGCGATGTTCGCCGCATCACGCATGGCGCAGCAGGCCCCCTGGCCCATGTAGGGCGTCATGGAATGCGCTGCGTCTCCACCGATGAACACCCGTCCAACCCGAAATGCCTTGGCGATATGGGAGCGGAACCGGTAGGAGACCCTGCGGGTCATGCGGATGTCGGCCCGGGTCAGCCCGAATTGCTCCTGCATGTAGTCATACCCGTTGGCTTCGATCAGTTCTTGCTCGAGGTTCTCGTCTGGAAGCACACGTACATCGGTGCGGCAGCGGTTGGCGCCATTGGGGCCGGCAAACCACGGCCGCCCCGGGTTCATGTGATATTGCGTGCGAGTGACGATTTCAGGCAGTGGTTCGAGTGCGTCGAAGTCTGTCAGGATCCACCGTTCGTCATGTACTCGGAGCACGTCGAGTTCGATGCCGACCGCTTGCCGGACGAAGCTGCTGGCTCCGTCGAATCCGAGCACGAAGCGTGCGACGACGGACTCTCGTTGTGGTGTCCCGTTTGCGTCCTGGGTTTCGAAGGTGACGCACACGGCGTCGTCCAACTGTTCGATGCCGACCGCCTGCGCCCCCCACCGCAGCTCGACAGACGGGCATTGGGCGATGCGGCGCTCCATAGCGCTCTCGATGTTGGGCTGGTGTAGCGAATAGTGCGACCAGTGGCCGCTGATGCGGTGGTCCCAGTCGATCGGAGGTACTGGCTCACCATCTGCACCGAAAAGGAGGACATTCGGTGCTTTGATCGAGTCCGTCATGGCCTCATCAGGTTCGGCGGCGTGCTGAAGCACGCGGGCGATCTCACCGTCGAGCGTGCTCATGCGCGGCTCACCGTATGGGGCAGCGGCCTTATCGATCAGCAGCACTTTGTGACCGGCCTGACCGATCAGCGATGCCGCGACTTCGCCGCCGGGACCGCAACCGACGACGACCACATCTACGTCGACCGCCATGTACTTCTCCTTTGTTTTCTTCACGCGAACGGACCTGTTTCTGGGGTATGCGAACCACTGTGCACGGCATGGCTACCGGGGAGCTGATACGCGGTAGGCCTAGCCGGTGCCTACAGAATGTGACGGAAGGCACTGTATACGATAATGACCGTAGGCGTCACGATCTTCACTGTCAACCATCCGCTGGGGAAGTACGCATTCATGCTGTTTGGAGCGCGATAGCCCCCGCGGAGTGGGCTGGACTCGGCTCGCGAGGCAACCATCCCACTGATCGTAATTGTGTACAAGTATTGGGAAGTTCCTCTTGCGCAAGAACTCAGGATCGGTTTTCGGCTTTTGGGCTGCCTGGCGCGAAGGCCGCGGCAAAACCGCTCGCGCATCCGCGGACGGGGGTTGACATTGACGGGGCGGAACCGCCTTTGAGTTGCAGCACTGCCAGACGTGCCGTTACCCACGATTCCCGGCCGCGCCCGTTTGCTATCGTCCCCATGGTGGGCTGATCGACTGCGCAGTTAGTCGCGTAACCGGGCCCGCGATGTGTCAACGGTCAAGCATCACAGCCACTTTCGGGTCCGCTGTTGCAGAGTGCGGGTGCCGCCTGAGAATCGGCGGGCGTTCGAATGCGAACCACAGCCACTCAGCTGGGTTCGACGAGTATCTGCGGTCTCTCTCAGTTGGTTTCGCCGCCCTGAGAGACCAACCAAACCGGATTGTTTTACAAGGTGGGGCGATGCTCGGATCGCACTGATGACCGTTTGAGAGGTGAGGGAGGAGCCTGAAGTCCGATGTAGGGGTTCAGCTATCGCGGCGGGTGAGCTGTCCGGCGAGTGCGTCGGGAGCCTCCAGTGGGATCAAATGGCCGGCGTTGTCAAGGACGCGCATCCGTGCGTGGGAAATGAACGGCACCAGGTGTTGGCGAAGGACGTCGACCGGTTCGACGACGTCCCGGCCGCCGGCGATGATCGTGGTGCCGACCGAAATGCGTTCTGCCGCCTGCGTGATGTCCTCGGCGATGCCGCGTAGGGGCCACTCTGTGCGGGCCTGGCCGGCGGCGGCAAGACTGTCTTCGATGACCTGCGAGCGCACCGAGGCGGGCAGCGGAGTCGCGGTCAGGATGTTGTCTAGGGCGGAAGCCACGGTTTCGCGGCTGTCGTATGCGTGTGCGAGTTGGCGCTGAAACTGCGGGGTGACTGCGGCGGGCGGCTCCGGAGGCGCAGGCGCGATGAGTACCAACCCCGTGAGCGCACAGGGGCGTTCGGCTGCCACGAGTTGCGCGACCTTACCACCCACCGAGTGTCCGACCAGGATGATGTCGGTGCGGAGCGCCTCGATCACCGCCGCTGCGTCGCGGGCTAGCTGCGCCAAGCCGAACGGCCCGGACAGGGTGTTGGACTGACTCCAGCCCCTGTGATCGTAGGTCGCTACCGGCGTCTGAGGATCCAGATGGGCGAGCATCGGGTCCCAAGTGCGTGCGCTGCCGCCCCAGTAGTGAAGAAGCAGTAGCGTCGGTCCCCGGCCGGACCGGCGGCGTACGGTCAGCGTGCCGCCCGTCACCGGGACTTTCAGCTCACTGTATGCGGACGTCATGACAGGTTCTCGGGCACCGCGACGCGGCGGTCGTTCCAGCCTGCGGCGTCGACTAAGTCGAACCAGGTGGCAGCTGACTGACTTGGGTACATCAGTTGGTGAAGGTGAGCGGGGAAGCTCATCGACGGCGCTTTGGCGGGGTTGCGCTGCGCCTGCTCGGCAACGATCGCGGCAAGCGCATAGCCGAGGTCGTGGCGTGGCCACGCGTCGTTTACGCGATCGGCGAATCGTTCGGGCAGTTGCTGAATGTGGGTGCCGACGATGTCGGTTCCGATACCCATTTGCGCAACCGCGGCGATGGGACCGAATCGGTGAGCCAGGCCGACACTGGTATGCAAAGCGATTGCTGTCCAGGCGGTCTCGACCCGCCCCTGGTCGACACCATGTTCTTCGAGAAAGCGAGCTGCCGCATCGGCGCCGTCCACCTCGAACCGTTGGTCGGTGTTTGCGAACTCGGTGGCTCCCAGATCGTGCAGGACGCATGTGAGGAACAGCAATTCGTCGTCGCGGTCGTCGGGAGTGTCAGCGACGGACAATTCCCGCGCGAACAGATAGCTGCGGACAGCGTGGTTGTAGACGAATTCGGGAGATACGTCGCGTACGAGTTGGCGAGCCGCGACCGCAACCGGGGAATCGGGTAGTCCGAACTGTGCGGCAGCGGCTTCGTCGTGAATGGTCATTTGCCAGCCCTTCGTCGACCAGTGGTGCTTGTCCAACTTTGCGTTGCTTGGGCCGGCGGCACCAGTGGCCATATGGCCACATATTGATAAGATCTAGCCATGATCATCGGCGTGCTCGGATGCGAGCAGGTCTTGGGCTTCGAACTGATGATCGCTGGGCAAGTGTTCGGGATGGCCAACCTCGCGTTGATGGAGGCGGCCGGGGGCGAGGCGCGCTACGACGTGCGAATTTGCGCCGCTGGTCAAGCTGTTACCACCGCGCTTGAGTGGGGCGTCGTCGAGATCCAAACACCCTTCGGCCTCGATGAGGTGATGGCCGCAGACGTCGTGATCGTGCCCGGGAAACAGGACTTTCTGGCGCCACCCGGGCAAGACGTAATCGACGTGTTGCGAGCGGCAAACGCCACCGGCGCACGCATCGGTTCCATCTGCGTCGGGGCGTTTACGCTCGCTGCAAGTGGCCTACTGAACGGACAGACAGTCACCACGCACTGGCAGTGGGCCGACGCCTTGGCACGCCGCTATCCCGATGTCAGGGTCCAGGCTGATGCGATGTTCGTCGACAACGGTCAGATCCTGACATCTGCCGGTGTCGCGGCAGGCCTTGACCTGTGCCTGCACCTGATCCGGCAGGACGCCGGACCCGACCTCGCCGACCGAACCGCGCGGCGTCTGGTCTTGCCGAGTTGGCGCGAAGGCGGCCAGGCCCCATACGTCGAATCGTCACGGCCAGAAGATGATTCGCTACAGGGGATTGTAGAGTGGATGGAGGAGAACGCGCTCGAACCGCTGGATCTCCACAGCATCGCGCGACAAGCGTCGATGAGCGTGCGCAGTCTCAACAGGCACTTTCGCGCACGTCTCGGTACCACGCCGCTAAAGCTGCTGCTGCAGATTCGCATCGATCGAGCGCGCCGGCTGCTCGAGTCAACACGCTTACCGATTGACAGGATCGCTGAGCAATCCGGATTCACATCGCACGCCTCGTTTCGGTACCACTTCATCCGCAGCGTCGGCATTCCGCCGCACACGTACCGTACGAGTTACGACGCACGTCCTTGAGATCCGCACGATCGGCCACCGGCCGATTCCCATCAATGACCCGATGCGCGGCCTGCGCCCGATATTCCGGGGTAACCGAACGCCGACGACCGGGATGATTCATGCCCGACACATAGCTTGCGCGGTGCCGCTGTCTACGTGTTCTCGGTTTGGGTTGTTGACTGCTTGCGGAACGTTGTGCGGTACGCCTGAGGTGGGACGCCGACGATTCTCTTGAACTGGTCGCGGAAGTTAGCGGCCGACTCGAAACCAACTTGGCTGCCGATGGTTTCGACGCTCTCGGAGGTGCGT
Organism: Mycolicibacterium peregrinum; assembly: GCF_002102345.1. GTDB lineage: Bacteria > Actinomycetota > Actinomycetes > Mycobacteriales > Mycobacteriaceae > Mycobacterium > Mycobacterium peregrinum. The sequence goes on along the minus strand of NZ_LQPP01000028.1, from coordinate 129,347 downwards.
TCCAGTAGCTGCTGCGCCTGGCGTATCCGCACGCCGATAATCCATTGCATTGGTGTTTGACGGACTTCCGCTTGGAACCGGCGGTTGAGTGTGCGGATGCTGGTTGATGCCTGGGCTGCAATCTCGCGCAGCGTCAGCTGCTGATTGGCGTGGGTTTCGATCCAACTGAGCAGTTCGCCGAGTTCGGTATTGTGTGGCTGCTGGTTGCGCATGATGAATTGGGCTTGGCCGCCGCTGCGGTGCAACGGCGCGACGGCCAACCTCGCCGATTGGGCGGCCACAGCCGCCCCGTAGTCGAGTGCCACCATGTGCAGGCACAAGTCCAAACCTGCCGAGGCGCCGGCAGATGTCAAGATCTGGCCCTCATCCACGTAGAGAACATCGGGGTTGAGGTCAACGGCGGGATAGGCCTTCTGGAAATTGGAGGCTCCAAGCCAGTGTGTCGTTGCCTGTTTGCCATCGAGTAGGCCTGCCGCGGCAAGGACGAAGGCGCCGGTGCATATGGATGCAATGCGAATGTTGTTGTTGTAGGCAGTTTTCAAAGCGGTGATCAACTCTTCGGGCGCCCTCTCGAGAGGATCATGACAACCCGGTACGACGATGGTGTCGACGCTACCCAACTCGTCGAGCCGATGGTCTGTTGCAATGCGCATCGGGCCGACGCTGACTTCGGGTGCAGTGCCGCACACGCGCACCTCGTATCCGGCTCTGCCGTCGAGCAGCTGGACGCGACCGAAAACATCAATCGGTGTCGCTATGTCGGAGGCGACGCTGTTGGGTAACGCGACGACTGCAATCTGATGCATGGTTGGCAATATAACAGCGAGACATGGCTATCCAGCCAGTGGTGAGCGCGGCCAGCATGGACCAGCATCGTCAGGTGTGTACGCACAAATCGTTCTCTTCGACAAATTCGACCCACTCGATGTCATCGCACCCTTCGAAGTCCTCGTTGCGGGCGCGCAGGCTCTAGGCGGTGATCTCACCGTGGAGCTGGTGTCCGCTGAAGGACCCCGCGAAGTAGTCAGTGGCACGCAGGATTTGACGCTGATGGCCACCGGCACACTGGATCCAGCCAAGCCCGGGTATGTAGTTGTGCCGGGCGCGAGCGGGCCCATCGATGGTGATCCAGATGATGGTGTTGAAACCATCCCCGTTCTCCTGGCGCAGGCGGCGCAAACAGCACTTATCCCGTTGATGGACAAGGCCTTCGACAATCCTGAGGTCACCGTGGCAACCGTCTGCGGAGGCTCAATAGTACTGGCTATGGGACGATTGATCGATAACCGTTACGCCACAACCCATTACATGGGGATGGACGTACTCGACGCGGCCGGCGTGAATGCGGTCAGTGCGCGTGTGGTTGATGACGGAGATTTGATCAGCGGCGGTGGGGTCACATCCGGCCTGGATCTAGGCCTCTATTTGTTGGAACGTTCCTATGGGCCGCGTATTGCCCATGCCGTGGAGAAACTCTTCGAATATGAACGGCGGGGCACTGCGTGGAAGCCATCCGGAATCGAACCACGGGAGCCGTGAGATGACCATTGCTGGAGATTGGGACGTCACCATCAAAACGCCGATCGGCTCGCTGGCAGTTGAGTATTCCTTCAGCGACACTGCCACCGGCCTGTCCGGCACGGCCAGGCTGAAGGGTGATGTCGCCGAACTGCAAGATGTTTCGCAGAGTGGCAACCGTCTGACATGGCGGCAGAAAGTCACCAAGCCGATGCGGTTGAACCTCGAATTCGACGTCGTAGTTCTCGGCGACGAGATGTCCGGACACTCACGCGCCGGCCGGTTACCCCGGTCCGCGGTGACCGGCACTCGGCGGCACTGAAGCGCCCTCACGCCACCCGCTATCACTCAGAAAGATCAGACCATGAAATTGCTCGTAGATTCAATGCTGCGTGCGTCCGGACGTACTCGTTCCGGGGATGAGGAGCGAAACTTGGACGCTGTCGTAGCTTCCTTTGCGGCACTGACGGAGTGTGACGAGTCTCAGATCGACCGCTGCTACAGCCAGGACTACCTAGAACATGCCCCGACGGTGCCGGGTAGCACCCGTGAGGCGTTGAAACAGTTCGTTCTTTCCTTCGGGCCAGCGCATCCGCGCGGCGAGCTACGCCTGCAGCGGCTGCTCGCCGACGGTGACTATGTCTATGTTGAAAGTGCCGGCCGGTTCGAGCCCGAGGATGGATGGACCACCATCAACGAAGTGTTCCGCCTCGAGGATGGAATCATCGTTGAGCATTGGGAGTCAACAAGTCCTGCCGAAGATCCCGCCGAGCCGTACCGACGCGGACTGCCGATGGCGAACGTCAAGGTAATCGCCAGTGACGGTGTCGAACTGGCAGTCGATGTGCACGGTCCAACCGGTCGGACCCCAGTGGTGTTCCTGCATGGCGTGACGTCAAGCAGGGCAACCTACGACTGGCTGCCGAACGAGATCACTGCTGGCAGAAAGATTGTCAAGACGGACCACCGCGGGCACGGCGAATCCGGCCACAAGCCGGACAGCTACAGCCTTTCACGCTACGTCGATGACACAATCAGGATCCTGGAGACCCTCACAGATCGTCCCGCCGTCCTGGTCGGCTTCTCACTGGGCGGGGCGATCGGATGGACCATCGCTCAGAAACGCCCCGATCTGGTTAAGGCTGTATTTCTTGAAGATCCCGCGTTGTTCCCTGAGTTCGTCTACTCAACCGACACCATAACTTCGGTGCTGCGTTGGACACTCACCCAGCGACGAGCCTGGCACGCCCAGAAGGCCGATCCTGACCAGATCGTCCGGGAATTGGCAGCCAAAACTCTCGGACCCAACGATACGTTCGGCAGCGTTACCCAACCTGCGAGCATGCCTGTCGTCGCGTACTCGCTAATGGTCCTTGATCCCGGTGTCACCGAATCGGCAATTGACGGAACCATGACCCAGGGCATTGACACAATCTCACAGGTACAGGTTCCGACCTTCATTCTCGCGGCCGACGAAGCCGCCGGCGGAGCGTTTCCGCGGCAGTACGACCGACAGATCATCCAGACGCACTCCAACGTGGAAATTCACCGTGTCGAGGGCAGTCCGCATACCATCCACACTTCGCTGATAGGACGTGATGCATACGTTCGCCATCTCGCCAAGTTCCTCGATGAGCACGCGCCATCCTGATCCAGGCTGGACTACCGAAACCACAGTGAAACCCGGCGAGCCCTTCGTCATCGCCGCCACTGATCCGGACAGGCCAAGCCTGAAGTGTCCGAATCTGTTTCGTCGTGCATAGCCAACAACGGAGTGAATCAGTGACAGCTCTTCTCTTATCCGTCCACGTGGTAGCAGCGATTCTCACAGTCGGCCCGGTCGCCGTCGCTACCAGTATGTTCCCGAGGGCAGTCCGGACCGCGACTCATGCCGCCGCCGACAGCAATCAAGCGGTTGCCCCCGTCCGGCTTCTTCATCGAATTACCAGGGTTTACACGGTAATCGCGCTCGTAGTACCGGTTTTTGGTTTGGCGACAGCGGCAAGCCTCGGGGTACTGGGCCAAGCGTGGTTGCTTGTATCGGTCGCCATCACCGCTGTTGCGGCTGGGGTGCTCGTCATTTTGATACTGCCTGCTCAGCGTTTGGCACTCGATGCTGTCGCTGGCACCCCATCGGCGAGTTCGGCCGAAGGCCTGCCAAGAAGCGGACCCATGAGCCGGTTGGCGATGCAGACCGGTGTATTCAATCTGCTTTGGGTCGTCGTCGTCGTACTCATGGTCCTGCGACCAGGCTCGACGACGGGAGTTGGCTTATGAGTGCCAGCGTGACACCGTGAACTTGCTCGGCTACCTTCGCCCGCAGCTGCATGAAATCGGTTGCTCATCGTCAGGCGATCACCGATGCGCGGCCTCTACCCGATGGTCCCGGGGACCACAGTCCCGCCACCTAAGATGTCCACTACTTCTGGGGAGCCTCATGATTGTCACCTACTCGTCCGGACCGATCATCGGAGTAGCACCGTGAATTCGCGCCGGACACTTCACGCCATCGGATCGATCGAACTGCTCACACTTATCCTCATGCTGCTGAATCTGGCGACTGTTCACGTGCCCGCTATCTCAAAGGTTCTCGGCCCTCTTCATGGATTCGTGTACACCGCCACAGTGGTTGCGGCGATCCTGCTCATGAACGGCATGCGCCGTGTCTGGCTACTCGCACTCATACCCGGCATCGGCGGGCTACTTGCAGCACGTGCAATACAAAGTTGAAAGTGGCGGTTTGCCTCGGGCTGCCTCGAGCTCCTCTATCAAGCGTCGGCTTGATATGCCCTTGGGTAGCTCGTTGGCGAACGGCGTTGGGGGAGTCGCAGACGCGCAACGTGACATCGCGGAGTTGTGCCTGTGGGGTAAACGGAAATGTCATTGGTTCACCTGCTTTCGGTCTGCTCGGTCAACTGGCTCAGCACTTCCCGGGTGTGCTCACCCAGATCCGGTCCGACCGATCTGATGGCGATCGGTGCGCCACCGATCCTCGGTACGAGCACGCCAGTCCGTCAGTCGGTCAGGGCCAGGAATGCGCCGAGCGCGATCAGGCTGTCCGGCTGTGAAGGCAGATAGTCGGTGAGCTGGGGTGAGCGCACGATATAGGCGACGTACTTGGCCCGGCTGATCGCCACGTTGAGCCGGTTGCGGTTCAACAGGAATCCGATCCCGCGGGGCACATCGGCGGCCGCGGACGCCGTCATCGAGACGAACACCACGGGCGCCTGCCTGCCCTGGAACTTGTCTACCGTGCCGGCCTGCACCTCGGTCAGCCCCGCCGCGTCGAGCGCTCGACGCACCGTGGTCACCTGGGCGTTGTAGGGGGTCACCACCAGGATGTGGTCCTGCCCCAGCGGTGTGCTGCCCTTTTCGTCGGTCCAGGTGGTGCCGAGCAGGCCGGTGATGGCGGTGACGATCGCCTCGGCCTCTTCCGGACTGTCGGTCGAATTGCCCAGGTGCGGCACGGCGAGCACCCGAACGCCCGGTTCGATGCCCTCGAGTGTCCTTGCCGCACTGACCTGTTCGTGCGACCGCAGCCGACCGTCATAGGACAGTCGCGACACCGGGCCGCACACCGCCGGGTGCATCCGGAACGAGCAGTCCAGGAAGTAGCCTCGCTCGGCCGGTAGCGTGTGCGCGCCCTCGACCAGCCAGCCCAGCGCCGAATCATCGACCGGTGCCGGGTGGGTGCCCTGGCTGACCTGGGGGAGTTGCTGCGGGTCGCCGAGCAGCAGCAGGTTGCGCGCCGCGGGGGCCACCGCGATGGTGTTGGCGAGGTTGAACTGGCCGGCCTCTTCAAGCACCAGCAGATCGAGGCATTGTCGCGGCACCCGCGTCTCATTCGCGAAATCCCATGCGGTTCCACCGATCACACAGCCGGGGTGGTCGGCGATGAACGAGGCGTACTGATTCTGGTCGATCTCGGTCCACCGTGGGTCGGCACCCTTGCGTTTCTTGGCAACCCGCGCCGCATCCACCCCGGCGTCGAGCACCTGATCCAGTAGGTGCTCGATCACCGCATGTGACTGGGCGACGATGCCGATCCGCCAGTGATGCTCGTTGGCCAACCGGGCGATGATCTGCGCCGAGGTGTGGGTCTTGCCGGTGCCGGGTGGCCCGTGCACCGCGATATAGGAGCGGTCCAGATCCAGCAGGGCGGCGGTGATATCGGCGGCGGTCTCCCCGCCGCGGGGCAGTGTCCGGCCGCTGACGGTGCGGGGTGGGCGGCGCAGCAGGATATCGGTCACCGCGTCGGCGGGCAGCTTCGGCAGACCGGCGGCGACGGTGGTTGCCGTGCCGTCGATGGATGCCTGCAGGGGCTTGGTGTTGATCGGCGGCCCGGGGGTCAGCGCGAACGGCACCTGGGCGAAGGCGTCGCCGCCGGCGGGTTGGCGTTCGGTGATCGTCACCTCGGTGGGTGCGTCCGGGTTGTCGCAGCTGATGACGGCGGCGCTGCCGAAGCCGCGACGGTCCGGGTCATCGGACAGGCCTGCCGGTGCCGGCGGGGCGTAGAGCGCGTACACCTCGGTGCCCAGCTCGCCGGCATCGATGGCGCCGGTAAGCAGGACCTGCCGCTGTGGTTTGCGGGCCCGCGGCGGGGTGTGCCAGTCGTTGACCACCCGGGCCTGTTCCGCGACGAAAACGCCTGTGCCGTCCGCCCATTCGTCGACCGGATTGTTGATCCGGTCGAAATGACCCCACCAGAACGGTTTGTCCTCGCGTTTGTGGAAACCGCGGGCCGCGGCGATGAGCGCCACCGCCTGCTGCTCGGCGGTCCGGGTTTCCACGCCGTCGCCGGCGAATCTGAGCAGCTTGCGTTCGGTGGCGTCGGCCTTCTCGATCGGTGCCCCGTCGCGCACCGGTTGTGGTCCGCGCGGCGGGACTTCGGCTTCGAACGCCCGGCTGATCAGCCAGTCCCGCAGCCGGTGGGTGGAACGGCAGTCGTAGCGGTTGTAGTCCTCGATCTCCTTGAGCACGGTGGCGGCCTCGTCGTGTTCACCGGCCTCGCGCAGCGCGCAGTAGCGCGCGTACTCGGTGATCGAATCGGTGGCCTTGGTGACTTCACCGCCGCGCAGTTCGGTACCCATGTAGAGCGGTTCCAGCGATTTGATGCTGTAGTTCTCGGTGCCGACACAAATGCTCTTGCGTACCAACGGAAGAAGATCGACCAGGACGCCGTTGCGCAGCAGGTCGTCGACATCGTTCTCGCCCACTCCGTAGCGGCCGGCGAGGCGCAGCAGGGTGCTGCGCTCATAGGGTGCGTAGTGGTAGATGTGCATCTTGGGAAAACGCTTGCGGCGCTTGCGAACCATGTCCAGGAAATCGATGAGCACCTGACGCTCGCTGGCCCGGTCGTGCGCCCAGAATGGCTGGAAACTGCCCTCCGCACCGAGAACACCCCACAGGTATTCCAGGCCCCAGTCGCGGCCGTTGACGGTCCACAACGGGTCGCCCTCGTAGTCGAAGAACAGGTCGCCCTTGTCCGGATCGGGCAGCAACATCAGTGGTTGCGAATCGACCACTTCGTACGGTGGCTTGCCATCGGGCCGCGGAGCCACCTGCAACCGGGCCTGATCGGTCAGTGCGGTCAGCGCGCGCTGCGCCAGCCCGGGCACCGCGCCGGTGTATCCGGCCAGCTGATGGGTGGTGGTGACACCGGCCTCGATGAGCCGGGCGCGTTGGCTGGCCCGCATCCCGGCGACCAGCAGGAGGTCATCGGTCTCGCGGACCTGTTGCTGGCATTCCGGGCAGCCGAAACACGCTCGCACCGTCTCGTCGGACCAGCGCACCGCGGTATCGGCGGCGAGATGCCCGTCGAGCAGCGTCTGCAGCGCGGCGCGGCGCGGCCGGTACACCGCCAGCAGGTCGTCGACGCGGTAGCTGGCCACCGCGCCGCCGCCGAGCACCAGGTCGACCTCATCGGCGACCGGCACGCCGGCGCCGGTCAGCACATCGGCGTAGGCGGCCAGCTGCAGCAGCGCTTCGACCTTCACCGATCGGGCCAGTTTGGTGTCGCGCAGCCGGTAGCGTTCGCCGTCCCAGATCAGGAAGTCGGCGAATCCGGCGAACCGTCCGTCGAGCATCGCGGCCTGGAAGATCACCGGGTCCCGGCGTTGCGCCGCCGCAAGGGTGGCTTCGGCGGCCGTGGTCAGCCCGGCCACCGTGTAGGCGGGCCGGTCGATCACCGTCACCTCAGACGGTGCAGCGTCGGCTCGTAGCTGTTCGAGATGGCGCTGTTCATGCTCGTCGCCGAGTTGTGCTGTGCGGGCGAGCAATTCGTCATCGGATGACACCGCAGGACCTCGGCCCAGCCGGGCGTCGAACGAGCGAAGCAGGGCATACTCGCAGCGGGCGGCCGCAGCCAGGTCCGACGCGCTGTAGATGACCGTCGGACCCGACGCGCCTTCATCGGTGACGAACACGCTGCCACTGTAGGCGAGCGCCCCGACATGTCAGGCCGCTTGCGCGGCGAGGTGTGCGCGAGCGGTCTGGAGAAACTGGGCAACCAGCGGGTTCGGGTCGCCGATCCGGCTGGCGACCACCACGCTGCTGGCGGGGAAACCCTCAACCGGCACGGTCACCAGGTCGGCGCGAAGGGAGGTCCGCCGATCACCGACGGGTAGCACGGCGATCGCCTGACCGCCCGCGATGAGTTCCAGCCGGTCCTCGAAGCTCTCGTTGATCGGGCCGGCAGAGATCGGCCCGGGGTCGCTCTCCCGGTAGGAGCCCGTCGGGTAGATCGAGCGGGCCCCGCCGTGCGGGCAGATGAATTCCTCGCCGGCGAAGTCTTCCGGCCACACTGACGTCCGGTCGGCCAGGTGGTGGTCGGTCGGGACCACCAGCATCCGCGGCTCCTCATAGAGCACGGTGATCCGGGCGCCGTCGGTCGGGATGAACAGCGGGGCCCGGGCAACCAGGACATCCACCTGTCCCTCGGTGAAGGCGCCCTCCTCGTGGCATTCCAAGTGGTGGGTGCCGATCTCGGCCTCCGGATGAAGCCGGCGCAGTTCTCGGACGGCCGGGGTGATGACCAGGTCCTCGACGTACCCGATGATCACCTTGCCGGCCGTCGCGTAGGCGCGCGCGGTGAGTGCGGCCTGTCGGGCGGCCCGGAGGAGGGCCTGGGCCTCCGGCAGGAACGCCTTGCCGGCCTCGGTGAGTAGGGCGCCTTGGGGTGTCCGATCCAGCAGGCGTACGCCGAGACGCTTTTCCAGGCGCTGAATCTGGCGACTCAGCGACGGCTGCGCCAAGTGCAGCTCGGCGGCCGCCCGACTGAAGTTCAGCTGCTCTGCCACCACCGTGAAGTACCGCACCAGTCGCAGCTCGAGGTCGACTCCGGAATCGTTCACCGCACCGTCTCCATGGGTGATTTCAACCCGGTCGGAGCCCAGGGGTATTCCGTTTCGGTATGCCGAGGTGCCGAACAGGTCTTGGACGTGCGTCCGGAGATTGTCGAAGACTCGACGGCATGAGCAGATTCGATGGAAAGAACGTGGTGATCACCGGGGGAAGTAGCGGCCTGGGGTTGGCGGCAGCACAGTTCCTGGTGGATAACGGCGCTCGCGTACTGGTGACCGGACGAAACCAGGACACATTGGACGATGCCGGCCGGCGCCTCGGCGGCCGAGGGATCGCGGTCCGCAGCGATGCGAGTTCGCTACCGGACATCGACGCGTTGGCCGGCCGCGTCGCAGACGAATTCGGGACTCTCGACGCGCTGGTGGTCAACGCAGGCATCGGCAGCTTCGACCCCTTCGACGCGGTGACCGAGCAGACCTTCGACGAGGTGTTCGCGATCAACACCAAGGGTCCGTTCTTCACCGTGCAGCGGCTGGGGCCGCTGCTGTCCGAAGGCAGCGGCGTGGTGCTGACGACGTCGATCGCAAATCAGACGGGCTGGGATGCATTGAGCGTGTACTCGGCCAGCAAGGCGGCTCTACGATCGATGGCCCGCACTCTCAGCCGGGAGCTGCTGCCCAGAGGAATTCGCGTCAACGCGATCAGCCCCGGCTCGATCGACACCGGCAAGTTGGAGAAGGAAGTGCCGGAGAAGGCTACGCAACTCAAGGCCGAGTTCACCGCAAGCAGTCCGATGGGACGTTGGGGCCACGTGCGCGAATTCGCCCCTGCGGTGGCGTTTCTGGCGTTCGACGCGACGTATGTCGCCGGGATCGAACTGGTCGTCGACGGCGGCGAATCGCAACTGTGAGTGGGAACTCGGAAATGGCTGAGTATCAGGGAAAAAGAGTTGTCATCACCGGCGGGACCAGCGGAATCGGCCTGGCCACCGCCAAGGCGCTGCGCGACGGGGGTGCGCGCGTCCTGGTCACCGGCCGCACCCCGGCATCGCTGGAAAGTGCAAGGGCCGCACTAGGTCCGGGAGCGATCGTGATAGCGAGCGACGCAGTCGCCGACATCGGCACGCTCGCCACCCGCGCAGCCGCCGAGTTCGGCGGCGTCGACCTGCTGGTGCTCAATGCCGGCGGGACCATGACCGCGACGGTCGACGAAACCAGCGAGGCCATGTACGAGAAGCTCTTCGCGCTCAACGCGAAGGCTCCGTTCTTCACGTTGCAGAAATTCCTGCCGCTGATGCCCACTGGTAGTTCCGTGGTGCTCACGACCTCGGTCAGCAGTGCCAAGGGGATCGCGACAACGAGCGTCTACTCCGCGACGAAGGCGGCGCTGCGATCGATGACGCGCACTTTCGCCCGCGAACTGATCGACCGGGGAATCCGGGTCAACGCGGTCTCTCCGGGGCCCATCGACACCGGCATTCTCGAACGCACCATGTCCGCTGAAGCGGCGCTGGGATTTCTCGATCAGATCAAGGCCGACAATCCGATGCGGCGATTCGGTAACCCCGAGGAAGTGGCGAAAGCGATCATCTTTCTCGGGTTCGACGCCACCTACACCACGGGCTCGGAACTACTCGTCGATGGTGGTGCTTCCGACCTATGACAGTTTTCGGCAGGCGCTAGCCCACGTTGCCCATCAGTTCGACACCGCTGCCGTTCCAGCGGAACTTCACGGTGCTGGCCAGCCCGTGGAATCCGCCGGAGTACTGCAGCGCCACGGTGTCACCGGTGCTGACCGATTTGTCGATGCCGTTGAAGCCATAGGTGTCGGGCACGCCGGTGGGGATGAACTTGCCGAGATGGAACAGCACGGCCCGGGTGTTGGGGTGCTCGGAGTTGGTGTTGGCTTTGACGATCACCGCGGACAACTGAGCGCACTCGTTGTAGTTGCCCGCCACCGGCTCGGGGCTCCAGGCCTGGTTGCTGCGCGGGTCACGGGGTAATTCGGAGACGGCCTTGGCGATCTCGGGGGCGGCCAGGTTGACCGAGCACGGGTCGGCCTGCGGTGCGGCCGGTGTCGGGGCTGCTTTGGTGGCTGGTTGCGAGGCCGGGGCCGGTGCCGGGTTGGCGCTGGCCTCGGGCGTTTTCGAGACCGTGGAATCCCCCGATCCGCACCCCGCGAGCGTGAGCACGGCCGCCACGACGACGCCGGGGGCCATGGCGAACACTGCGACCCGTTTCACAGTTGGGCAACCTACCGTGACCCCGCTGCGGGGTTGTGCAGGCGCGCGGCCGGGCATCCGGCCGATTGGCACTAGACTTCTGAACCGATGACCTCGCCAGACCCGGATTCGGGGGATACCGCCCCAACGTTTGCCGACCTGCAGATCGACCCTGCGGTGTTGAAGGCTGTTACTGATGTCGGCTACGAATCGCCTTCGGCGATCCAGGCCGCGACCATTCCGGCGATGCTCGCGGGCTCCGACGTGGTCGGGCTGGCTCAGACCGGTACCGGCAAGACGGCTGCGTTCGCGATCCCGATCCTGTCCAAGATCGACACCACGAGCCGCAACACCCAGGCGCTGGTACTGGCACCGACCCGTGAGCTGGCCTTGCAGGTCGCCGAGGCGTTCGGCCGTTACGGCGCGCATCTGCCACAGATCAACGTGCTGCCGATCTACGGCGGTGCGTCCTACACCGTGCAGCTGTCGGGACTGCGGCGCGGCGCGCAGGTGGTGGTGGGCACCCCGGGCCGCGTGATCGATCACCTCGAGCGCGGCACGCTGGATCTGTCGAACCTGGACTACCTGGTGCTCGACGAGGCCGACGAGATGCTCACGATGGGCTTCGCCGAAGAGGTCGAGCGCATCCTGGCCGACACCCCGGAGTACAAGCAGGTGGCGCTGTTCTCGGCGACCATGCCGCCGGCCATCCGCAAGATCACCACCAAGTACCTGCACGACCCGGTGGAGGTGACGGTCAAGGCCAAGACCGCCACCGCCGAGAACATCACCCAGCGGTTCATCCAGGTGGCAGGTGCACGCAAGCTGGACGCGCTGACGCGGGTGCTAGAGGTCGAAGAGGGCGACGCGATGATCGTGTTCGTCCGCACCAAGCAGGCCACCGAGGAGGTCGCCGAGCGGCTCAAGTCCCGCGGTTTCGCGGCTGCGGCCATCAACGGTGACATCAATCAGGCCCAGCGCGAACGCACGATCTCCGCGCTCAAGGACGGCACGATCGACATCCTGGTCGCCACCGATGTCGCCGCGCGCGGTTTGGATGTCGAGCGCATCTCCCACGTCGTCAACTACGACATTCCGCACGACACCGAGTCGTACGTGCACCGCATCGGCCGCACCGGCCGGGCCGGCCGTTCGGGGCACGCGCTGCTGTTCGTGACCCCGCGTGAACGGCACCTGCTGAAGTCGATCGAGAAGCACACCCGGTCGAAGGTCATCGAGGCCGAGCTGCCCAGCGTCGATGACGTCAACGCGCAGCGTGTGGCCAAGTTCCGCGACTCGATCACCGACTCGCTCAACGGCGACGGCCTCGAATTGTTCCGCAGGCTGATCGAGGACTACGAGCGCGAGAACGACGTGCCGATGGCTGATATCGCCGCGGCGCTGGCGCTGCAGTCACGCAACGGCGAAGAATTCCTGATGACCGAGCCGCCGCCGGAGAAGCGGCGGGAGCGCGACCGCGATCGGGACGATCGGGGCGAGCGCTCGCCGCGTAAGGAGCGTCCGCCGCGCGAAGGCCTTGCGACCTACCGGATCTCGGTGGGCAAGCGCCACAAGGTGGGCCCCGGCCATATCGTCGGCGCGATCGCCAACGAGGGCGGCCTGCACCGCAACGAGTTCGGCCACATCACCATCCGCGGCGATTACTCGTTGGTGGAGCTGCCCGAGAAGCTGTCCGGCAAGACGCTCAAAGCGCTGGAGAACACCCGGATCTCTGGCATGCTGATCAATCTGGAACGGGAGCATGGTGAGCGCGCCGACCGGGGTGACCGTGGGCCGCGCCGCGAATACAAGGGCCGCTCGGAGTACAAGGGCCGATCCGAGAACAAAGACCGCTCGGGGAAGCCGCACCGGAAGACCAAGTGACGGTCTCCAGAAGCGTGAAGGGGCCGTCGGATCAAGGTGGCCTCGAGTCGGTAGACAACGTGGTCTCCGGGGCTTCTGGGTCCACGAGGGTTGCGTCGCTGACCGGGATTCGTGCGGTGGCCGCCATTCTGGTGGTGCTGACGCACGCGGCGTACACGACCGGCAAGTACGGGCAGGGCTATCTCGGGCTGGTGTATTCGCGGGCCGAGATCGGTGTGCCGATCTTCTTCGTGCTCAGCGGTTTCCTGTTGTTCCGTCCGTGGGTAGCCGCGGCGAGCCGCGCATCAGATCCAGTCGCGGCCACCGGCTACGAGGCACCGTCCGTTCGCCGCTACGCCTGGCACCGGGTGCGACGGATCATGCCGGCCTACGTGGTCACGGTCCTGATCGCTTACCTGCTCTACCACTTCCGTACCGCGGGCCCGAATCCCGGCCACACCTGGATGGGCTTGTTCCGCAATCTGACGCTGTCCCAGATCTATACCGACAACTACCTGTTCTCGTATCTGCATCAGGGGTTGACCCAGATGTGGAGCCTGGCGGTGGAGGCGGCGTTCTACGTCGTGTTGCCGCTGGTCGCCTATCTGCTGCTGGTGGTGTTGTGCCGACGGCGCTGGCGGCCGGGGTTGTTGTTCTTCGGCCTGGCGGTGCTGGCCGCGGTCTCTCCGTTGTGGCTGACGGTCGTGCACGATTCCACGGGCCTGCCCGACGGTGCCCGGTTGTGGTTGCCCACGTACATGGCCTGGTTCGTGGCGGGTATGGCGCTGACCGTGCTGAGCCAGCTCAAGGTGCGTGGCTACGGCATGGTGTGCGTGCCGTTGGCGGTGGTGTGTTACTTCATCGCTTCGACGCCACTGGCGGGGGAGCCCACCACCTCGCCGGCCAAGTTGAGCGAGGCGTTGGTCAAGACGTTCTTCTATGCGGTGATCGCGGCTCTGCTGGTGGCGCCGCCGGCCTTGGGTGACCGCGGTTGGTACAGCCGGTTCCTGGCGTCGCGCCCGATGGTCTTCCTCGGTGAGATCTCCTATGAGATCTTCCTGATCCACCTGATGATCATGGAGTTGGTGATGGTCGAGGTGATGCGCGATCCGGTCTACACGGGGTCGATGTTCAACCTGTTCGTGCTCACCATGGTGTTCACCATCCCGGCCGCCTGGTTGCTGCACCGGTTCACGCGCGTCCGCTCCTGATCTTTTAGTTAGGGTACGCTTACCTAACAAAGAGGTTCACGGGAGGTACGCATGGCCGAGCAGAAGGCGTCGCGCGGGCTCGAGGGAGCCCTGGTCAAACTCTGGCGGGGCGGTGACTACGAGCTGACGGTCTCGGGCCGAACCGAGCTCACGCCGAACTACCTGCGACTTCACTTCGAAGCGGAAAAACTGCTCGCCGAACACCGGGTACACCCGACGATGTGGGTGCGGGGTTGGTTTCCCGACGACGGCAAGGCCCATCAGCGGGGCTACACCCTGGTCAACGCCGATCCGCAGGCCGGCACCGTGGACATCGATTTCGCCATGCACGACGGTATCGCCACCCGCTGGGCCCGTGCGGCCCAGCCCGGCGACGTCCTGGACGTGACGGTCCTCGGCAGCAACTTCACGCTGCCCGAGCCGGCACCGGCCGGCTATGTGATCGTCGGTGACACCGCGTCGCTTCCGGCCATCAACTCACTGCTGGACGCGATCGGGGATACCCCGGCCTGGGTCTTCCTGGAGGCCGGGCACGACGACGACCGCGAGCTTCCGGTCACCGGTGGCGCGGAGATCATCTGGGTGGACCGGGCGGAAGAGGATCTGCTGGCGACCGTCAGCGCGTCGGCCTTCGACGCCTCGGACCATTTCGGTTGGGTCGCATGCAACAACCGCACCACCCGGGCCGTGGCACGGGTCTTCCGCGAGGAGTACGGGATTCCGCGCAAGTCCATCAAGGCGCAGGCCTACTGGGTGGCCTGACGCCGCTTTACAACGCTGTCTGGATCGGCGCGGGCGTCTCGGCGATCTGGTCGAGCACCCGGACGTTGTGGGCCACATCGCGACTCTCGCGCGCGGCGATCTCCTTGATCGCCAGATCGAAGGCGCCGACCAGGCTGGGTGGGTCGAACACGGCCTGCGCCTGCCGGCTCACCTGCAGGTCTCGTGCCCAGATCGTCGGTGGCCGGGCGAATGCGGGTTCCAACGCCAGCACCGTGGCGAACCGCCATGCGCTGTCACGCAGGGAGCGGATCGCCTCGTTCAGGACGAAGATCTGATGCTGTTGGAGCACGGCATAGATGTCGGCCAGCGCCGGTGACAGCTCGTTGATGTCGTTGACGACCCCGGCGATCTGGCTCGCCAGCACGGCGTTGATGGTGTCGAAGTCCTTGTGCAGCGACGGTAGTCGGCCGGCGCCCACGAGACCCTGTACCGCGATGCCGAGGTCGAGGACGATGTGGGCGGTGACACCGGCGAGCATGTGCTGCACCAGGATCGGTGCGGGTTTGTCGGCCCACTCGAAGGTGGCCCGCCAGGACCGGGTGGGTTTCGGGTACCGGTTCGGGTGGAAGTAGCCGTTGAGCGCATCGAAGTAGCGCTGTGCGAACGCCGCGTCGAGGCGGTCCATCCGTGGACCGTCCTCGAATGCGCCGTCTTCGACCGCGGTGCCCACCGCGATGGTGATCCGCTTGTACAGGGCGGCGAAATAGCCCAGCCGACTTGACGTTTCCACGGCCCAATCGGTGATCGTGTCGATGGCCGAGACAACCTCGGCAATGCTGGTGACCGCCGGGAGCGGCGGAAGTGGCGTCGGGTGGCTGGCCATACTCGAAAGTATGGGGCAGGTTCGCCCTGCGTGCCGGGCAATCGGCTACTGCGCGCGCAGTCCCGCCGGGATCACCAGCGGGGCGACGAACTCGGCCAGCATGGTCCGCTCGTCCGCCTCGTCGACGCCGGGGAAGACCAGCAGCGACACCATGACGCGCACCAGCCACCGGGCACGGCGGCCCACGACGTCGTCGCTCTGCCCCGTTTCGCCGGCGAGCGAACGCACGAAGCCCTCCACCAACGCGCGGATCACCTCGGAGTGTTCGGCCATCTCGCCGCCGATCGGCGGTTGAGCGGTGGCGAACCACGACGACAGTGCCGGGCTGACACGCACTGCCCGCAGCGCGGTGATGACGCCCTCGATCAGGCGCTGCGCCGGATCGGTGACCGTGGCCACCTGTTCGCTGACCTCTTCGTACAGCCGACGTGCCTCGCGGTGCACGTAGGCGGTGTAGAGCGCCTCGCGGTTCTCGAAATAGCGGTACAGCGTGGCGCGGGAACAACCTGCGGCGGCAGCGATTTCGTGCATACCGACGGTCGCCGCGTTCTGCTGGGTGAACAGCGATTCGGCGGCGTCGAGGATGTGGTCGGCGGCCACTTCGGACCGCCGAGCCGACAACCAGTCGCGGGGCATCAGGCCCCGGCTCGGAACGGCACGGAGAACGGCCGTCGCACATAGCTGCCGCCGGCCCACACCACCGCGTCCAGGTCGACCTCGAAATCGGGGTAGCGGGAGAGCAATTCGGTCAACGCCACCCGGGACTGCATGCGGGCAGCTGCTGCGCCGAGGCAGAAGTGTGCACCATGGCTGAAGGTCAGGATGTTTCGCGGAGCCCGTCGCACGTCGAGTTCGGCTGCGTTCTCACCGAATTCACGCTCGTCGCGATTGCCCGAGCCGTACAGCAGCAGCGTCTTGCGCCCGGCCGGGATCGTGGTATCGCCGATGGTGACGTCGCGGGTGGTGGTGCGGGCCAGGCCCTGCACCGGCGAGGTCAGCCGCAGGAACTCGTCGACCGCTTCCGGGATCAGCTCGGGGTCGTCGATCAGAAGTTGACGCTGATCGGGACGCTGCTGCAGGAGTTGCACTGCGCCGCCCAGCATTCCGGTGGTGGTGTCGTTGCCGCCGGTGACCATGGTGAACGTGAAGGCCAGGATCGACAGCACGCCGGCGATGTCACCGTCGGCGCCGACACCCGCCGCCACCAGGTGCGAGATGGTGTCGTCGCCGGGTTCGCGGCGACGCCGTTCGATGAGCTCGGAGAAGTAGCCCATCATCGAGGCCACTGCAGCGCCGGCGGTGCCCATGGCCGCCGTGATACCGCCGGCCGAGCTGTTGGCCGCGACGATGGCGTCGGTCCAGCCGTCGAACTGGTCCCGGTCTGCCTCGGGCACCCCGAGGTAGTGCGCGACGACCATCGAGGGCAGCGGCTTGAACAACTCGGCGGCAATATCCCCGCCGCCATTCGAGCGCAACCCCTCGAGACGCTCGATGACGAATTCCCGGACCTTGGGTTCCACCGCTTCCACCTGGCGCGGGGTGAACCCGCGCGAGACCAGCTTGCGGAACTCGGTGTGCACCGGTGGGTCCTGCATGACGAACGGCGGGTTGTCGGCCAGCCCGATCATGTCCAGCTCTCCGTAGGTGACCGTCAGGCCCTGCGCCGAGGAGAAGGTCTCGTGGTCCCGGGCTGCCGCCCAGATGTCGGCGTGGCGGGAGAGCACGTAGTAGTCGTGCTCCGGTGACTCCTCGGGCACCACGTGGTGGACCGGGTCGTGGTCGCGCAGAGCGGCATACATCGGCCACGGATTGGGCCAGGTGTCGGCGTCGGCGGGAACGAACCGAGCGGAGCTGTGAGACAAAGTTGCTGCCATGTCTTATTCGTACGACAACTGTGGCATCTGTGTCAATAGTCGGTCCCGCATTAGGCTCGGGCGTGATGAACACCCCTGGCACGCCGCAGCTACCTGCCCAGACGCCGACGTGTTACCGGCATCCGGACCGTCCCACCTATGTGAGCTGCACCCGCTGCGGGCGCCCTGTCTGCCCCGAGTGCATGCGCTCGGCGGCGGTCGGCCACCAATGTGTTGAGTGCGTCAACGAGGGCGCGAGGTCGGTGCGGGCCGAGCGCACGCAGTTCGGCGGGGTCGCCCGTAGCGGGGCGCCGATCCTGACCTACGCGCTGATCGCGGTGAACGTCGTGATGTTCGTGCTGCAGATGGCCTCGGGGGATCGGGTGACCGAGGAGCTGACGTTGTGGGCCCCGGGGATCGCGGCGTACGACCAGTACTACCGCCTGGTGACCTCGGCCTTTCTGCACTACGGCCTCATGCACCTGTTGTTCAACATGTGGGCGCTCTACGTGGTGGGTCCACCGCTGGAACAGTGGCTGGGCCGGCTGCGATACGGGGCGTTGTATGCGCTCAGCGCCCTGGGCGGCTCAGTGTTGGTGTATCTGCTCACGCCGGTCAACGTCCCGACCGCCGGCGCATCCGGGGCGATCTTCGGCCTGTTCGGTGCGATCTTCGTCGTCGCCCGCAAACTCAACCTCGACGTCCGGATGATCGCAGCGGTCGTCGTCATCAACTTGGTGTTCACCTTCGCCGGGCCCGCACTGGGAACCGGGGCGATCAGCTGGCAGGGCCACGTCGGCGGCCTGATCACCGGCGCGGGCATCGCCGCGGCCTACGTGTATGCCCCGAGCGCGCGTCGCAATGCCGTCCAGGCCGGGGTCTCGGTGGCGGTGCTACTGGTATTCCTTGCGTTGATCGCCTGGCGCACAAGCCATCTGCTGACGATGTTCGCAGCGGCCTGAGTCCGGGCTAGATCGCTGCGCCTGGGTTGAGGATGTTGTGTGGGTCCAGGGCCCGTTTGATCCGGTGATTGAGTTCAACGGCGTCCGGGCCGATCTGGCCGGCCAGCCACGGCTGTTTGAGCCGGCCCACGCCGTGCTCACCGGTGATGGTGCCGCCGAGGCCGACGGCCAGGTCCATGATCTCGCCGAAGGCAAGTTGGGCCCGTTGCGCCTCATCCGTGTCGGACGGGTCGAACACGATCAGCGGATGGGTGTTCCCGTCACCGGCATGGGCGATCACCGAGATCAGCAGTTGCCGCTGGTCGGCGATCTTCGCCACCCCCGTCACCAACTCGGCCAGCGCGGGTAGCGGGACCCCGACGTCCTCCAGCAACAATGACCCCTTGGCCTCCACCGCCGGGATGGCGAAGCGGCGGGCTGCCACGAACGCCTCACCCTCATCCGGGTCGGACGTCGAGAACACCTCGGTGGCACCGCATTCGGTGAACACCTCGGCCATGAATGCCACATCGTCGGCACCCGCGGCGCCGCGATCGTCGGAAGCGGCCACCATCATTGCCGCGGCGTTGCGATCCAGGCCCATCTTCAGCTTGTCCTCGACGGCGTTGATGGCCACCGAGTCCATGAACTCCAACATGGACGGCCGGATCTTGCCGGTGATCTTGACGACCGAATTCGAGGCGGCCTCCACCGAATCGAACGTGGCCACCACGGTGCACGGTGCGTGCTGTGGTGGCAGCAACCGGAGCGTTGCTTCGGTGACCACGCCCAGGGTGCCCTCGCTGCCCACGAACAGCTTGGTCAGACTCAGTCCCGCAACGTCTTTCAAACGTGGGCCGCCGAGGCGTACCGCGGTTCCGTCCGCCAGCACCACCTGTAGGCCCAGCACGTAGTCGGTGGTCACGCCGTACTTGACGCAGCACAGCCCGCCCGCGTTGGTGGCGACATTGCCGCCGATGCTGCAGATCTCGAACGACGACGGGTCGGGCGGATACCACAGTCCGTGTGCGGCAACAGCTTTCTTCACCTCGGCGTTGAGCAGCCCGGGCTGCACGACGGCGGTGCGGGTGACCGGATCTACGGTGATGTCCCGCATCTTCTCGGTGGACAGCACGATGCCGCCGTCGAGTGCCGTCGCTCCGCCGGACAGACCGGTGCCCGCGCCACGCGGCACCACAGCCACCCGATGCTCGCCGGCCCAACGCAGCACGGTCTGGACTTCCTCGGTCCGGGTCGGCCGAACCACCGCCAGCGGGGTGCCCGCCGCCGGATCGGCGGCCCGGTCCTGGCGGTACGAGGCCAGGATGTCGGGGTCGGTGACCACGACCCCCTCGGGCAGTTCGGCGATCAACTTTGACAGCGCGGATTCCACACCGGAATCGTAGTTCGGGCGGTTGACTCTGCGGTGAGGGCGCTGATCACCCGCAGTTTCTCACCGTTTCTCACCGTGCGCGCAGAGTCAATGCT
The DNA here is from genome assembly GCF_002102345.1 of Mycolicibacterium peregrinum. GTDB lineage: Bacteria > Actinomycetota > Actinomycetes > Mycobacteriales > Mycobacteriaceae > Mycobacterium > Mycobacterium peregrinum. The sequence goes on along the minus strand of NZ_LQPP01000028.1, from coordinate 109,344 downwards.
GACGACCGGAGTCCAAGGCGCGCAGCGCCGGCAGGAAGACCGCGACCAGGCCCAGCAGCAGCATCGGCAGAGACAGGGCCAGGAACGTCGCGTGCAGGCCGGCGGCGTCGGCCAGCGGCCCGGCCAGGATCAGGCCGAGCGGGCCGGCGGCGTAGGCCAGTGAACCCATCACCCCGACCACGCGGCCGCGCAGGTGCTGCGGGGCGGTGGTTTGCATGACGTAGTTGTATATGGGCGCGATCGGCCCGTAGACGAACCCGACGATCGCGCACAGCACCAGGATCAGTGGAAGCGGCGGCAGGAACGCGATGACCGTCATCGCCACACCGAGCGTGATCACCGCGGTCAGCATGGTGGCCCGTCGGCTCATGTACTTGGACAGCACGGCGTAGCCGAGCGCCCCCAGCAACCCGCCGATGCTCAGCGCCATCAGCACCCAGCCCAGCTCGGTGGGCTCGTTGCGGTCGGTGAAGTATTTCGGGAACAGAACCGACTCCATCGGCATGTACAGCCCGGTGGCCACCAGGTCGACGATCGCGAGGGTGCGCAATACCGGTGTGTGCCAGACGAATCGAAGCCCTTCGACGATGCCCGCGAGGACGCCTTCGGTCAGCATGGAGCGGTCCGGCGTGCCCGCGCCTTCGAGCCGCAGGATCGAGATGGCCAGGATCGAACAGCAGAACGCCCCGGCGGTCACCCACATCGTGTTGATTCCACCGATCGTGGCGATCAGCAGACCGCCGATGCCGGGGCCGACGATGTAGGCCAGGTTGAACACCGCCTCGTACACGGAGTTGGCGTGGTCCAACGTCCACCCCGCGCGGCCGGCGGCCTCGGGGAGCATGGTCTCGCGGGCCGTCATCCCGGCCGGGTCGAAGAAGGCGCCCAACGCGGCCAGGACTGCCAGCACCGCGACATTCACCGCGTCCACCCCAAAGGTCAGGGCCAGCGTCGGAACCGCCGCCACGGACAGGGCCGACAGGAGATCGGAGATCATCGAGACCCGTCGCCGGCCCAGATAATCCACGGCGGCCCCGGCGATCAGCGTGGCGATCAACAGCGGCAGGGTACCGGCCATCGCCACGATCGACGCGTCGAGCGCGGAACCGTTGCGCTGCAACACCAGCCAAGGGAACGCGACGATCGTGATGCCATTGCCTGCCCCGGCCATCAGCGCGGCGAACAGGATCAGCAGCAGTGGGCCGCGCTTGGTGTCGGTCATGGCTATCGCGGCCGAATCTAGCAGCGTGCCCGCACCCGTCGCGACGGAATTTCGGGCACAGTGAGCTGATGGAGCTCGCTCATCCAAGGACCGGAGAACTGTTCACGTCCCCGGTACCACCAGGCTCGGGCTGGCCCGGTGATCCGGCCACCCCATCCACTCCGGTGGCGAAGACCGCCGCGCAGGTGCGGCGGCTGGCGGCTCGGGCCGGGTCGGTGGACGAGTTGGACGCGCTGATCTCGGTGTGCCGGGCCTGCCCCCGATTGGTCACCTGGCGCGAAGAGGTGGCGATCGCCAAACGGAAATCCTTTGCCGATCAACCATATTGGGGTCGTCCGGCGACGGGGTTCGGTTCGGAGCAGCCGCGGATCTTCATCGTCGGGCTGGCGCCCGCCGCGCAAGGCGCCAACCGCACCGGCAGGGTGTTCACCGGCGACCGCTCGGGAGATTTCCTGTTCGCCGCGCTGCACCGGACAGGGCTGGCGAACCAGGCCGAGAGCGTCGACGCGGCCGATGGTCTGCAGTTGATCGGCACTCGGATGGCGGCCGCGGTGCGCTGCGCTCCTCCGGCGAACGCGCCCACCCCGGCCGAGCGGGCCACCTGTGCGCCGTGGCTGCAGGCCGAATGGCAATTGGCCGGACCGTCGGTGCGCGTGGTCATCGCATTGGGTGGCTTCGCCTGGCGGGCGGCGCTGGAGTTGATCGGGGATCGCCCCAAACCCGCCCCAAAGTTCGGCCACGGTGCAACGGCGTCGCTGACCTCGACGTACGGCCCGATCACGCTGCTCGGATGCTTCCACCCCAGCCAGCAGAACACCTTCACCGGCCGGCTCACGCCTGCCATGCTCGACGACATCTTCGTCACCGCCGAGCACCTGGTTGCCGAGGCGGACGGGAACGAACCGGGCCGCTCGTGACGTTGACGCTGTCATGCGGCTTTCTGTCCTCGACCTAGTTCCGGTTCGCACCGACCAGTCCACCGCCGATGCCCTGACGGCCACGACACACCTGGCGCAGACCGCTGACCGGCTCGGATACACCCGCTACTGGCTCCCGGAGCACCACAACATGCCCGCCGTGGCCGCCACCAGCCCGCCGGTGCTGATCGCGCATCTCGCCGCACACACCACGCAGCTGCGGCTGGGGTCTGGCGGGGTGATGCTGCCCAACCATGCACCGCTGGCGGTGGCCGAACAGTTCGCGCTGCTGGAGGCCGCCAATCCGGGCCGCATCGACCTCGGCATCGGCCGGGCCCCGGGATCAGACCCGGTCACCTCGCTGGCCTTGCGTGGCGCGGCAGGGCGCGACGATCGCGATATCGAAGCGTTCCCGCAGTACCTCGACGACGTGGTGGCGTTGATGGGTGCGCGCGGCGTCCGGGTGCCGTTGCCGCGCGACCTGATGCGGGAGAACTACGTACTCAAGGCGACGCCCGCCGCGGTCACCGAACCGCGGATGTGGCTGCTCGGCTCGTCGATGTACTCAGCGCACCTGGCCGCGGCCAAGGGGCTGCCGTACGTCTTCGCCCACCATTTCTCCGGGCAGGGCACCGCCGAGGCGCTGGCCGTGTACCGCGACGAGTTCCAGCCCAGCGATCTGGCGTCCGAGCCGGTGACCTTCCTGACCGTCAACGCCTCGGTGGCAGAGACGAGCGAAGAGGCCAGGGCCCTGCTCCTGCCGCAATTGCAGATGATGGGCCGACTGCGGACCGGCCAGCCGCTCGGCGCCCTCGATCTCGTCGAGGACGCCGAGGCGACGACCATGACCCCGCAGGCGCAGGCCGTCGTGGCCTCCGGGCTCGCGCGCGCCGTGGTCGGCTCGCCCACCGAGGCGGCCGAGCAGGTCCGGGCCTTGGCCGAGGAATTCGACGTCGACGAGGTGATGGTCAACCCCGTGGGGTCGGCTCGCCGCGGCGCCGATCCGGCGACCGCGACGGCCCGTGACACCACCTTGGAACTGCTGGCCAAAGAGCTGTTCTAGACGCCGCAAGGCGTCAGCACGACTAAGGCGACAGCACGACCACCGGAATCGGGCGCGTGGTCCGCTTCTGGTAGCCGATGTAGCGGTTCTTGTTGCCCTTCATGTCGTTCACGATGTCCCACAGACGCGGGTAGCAGGGGTCGCCGGGCAACACAGGTTTGGCGGTGACGCCGAATCGCTTGGGGCCGACGTTGATCTCGACCTGCGGTTTGGCCTTCAGGTTGTGGTACCAGCCCGGAGCCGTGGGCTCGCCGCCTTTGGATGCCACCACGAGGTAGTCGGCGCCGTCCTTGGCATAGGCCAGCGAATTCGCGCGCTGCTGGCCGGTTTTGGCTCCGACGGTATGCAGGATCAGCGTCGACGGGCCACCCGGAATCGTGTGCCCGATCCGGCCGTCTGTGGCTTTGTAGATCTTGTCGTGCAACATCAACATCGGGAGGCCGATGTACCGCTCCCACCAGGGCATGCTCATGGGCTCAATCCTGCGCGGATTCGTCGAGCTCCGCCAGCGCCGCACGTAACAGGCGTCCTGACTCCTCGCGGTCCGGGTCGCGGCGCACCATCATGCCCTTGACGAAGGACAGCTTGTCGCCGGTTTGGCGCGGCACGACGTGCAGATGGATGTGGAAGACGCTCTGGAAGGCGGCTTTGCCGTCATTGATCACGATGTTGTTGCCGTCGGCGTGCAGCCCGGATCGGCGGGCGGCACGCGCGATGCGCTGACCGATGCGGGCCATCTCAGCCACGGTCGCGGCCGGCGTATCCGTCAGGTCGACGCTGTGCCGTTTCGGGATCACCAGGGTGTGTCCGCGGGTGAACGGCCTGATGTCGAGGATGCCCAGGTAGTCGTCGTCCTCGTAGATGCGGATGGCAGGGGCATCACCTGCGACGATGGCGCAGAACACGCAAGACATCCCGCCACGTTAGCCGCCGGCAGTGGCTGCCCATTCGGCGACGCGTCGTTCACGTTCGGCCGGCGTGAGGTCTTCGACGCGGGTCATGACGGTCCAGCGCAGACCGAACGGGTCGAGGACGGACGCGAACCGGTCACCGGTGACGAACGTCTGTGCAGGTTCGCGGATGGTCGCCCCGGCCTTCTCCGCGCGGGTCACCACCTCATCGACGTCGGGGCAGTACAGCCCTATCGAATAGGTTGCCGGGGCGCCTGGTGCGGGAGCGGCGATCTGAAAGGCCTCCTGCGGGTCGCCGAGTTGTAGTCGACCGTTGCCGAAATCCAGCTCGGCATGCGAGACAGTGCCATCAGCGCCGTCCATCCGCTCGACGACCGTGGCACCGAACACGTTCTGGTAGAAGGCGATCGCGTCGGCAGCACCGTCGACGCAGATGAACGGGGTCAGGCTGGTATAGCCCTCCGGCATCGGTGTGACACTCATGTCGACCAGTTTCGTAGGCTGGGGTTGATGCCGGCTTGGAAAAACGCGTCACAGCAGAACGCGCCGATGCGCGGCGTGGTCGGCCGTGCGGGCAGTGCCTCGGCATTCGACCTCCAGCGTTGGGCGCCATCGGAGGCGGCCGCCCGCTTCGTCGAGCACTTCTGGTCGGTGACCTGGGACCGGCATGAGGCAGGTCCGTTCGAGAGCACGGTGATCACCTTCCCTGCCATGCATCTCACCCGCGAGTGGGGCGATGATGTTGTGCGCCATGGTCATCGGCTGCCCGCCACGTTGTTGCACGGGGTGGTACCCGAGGTTTTCCGCATCACGATCAGCGGTCGAGGCGGTGTGGTGGGGGCGCGATTTCGTCCCGGTGGTCTCGTCGGCCGTTTTGGTGGGGACGCTGCGGCGCTCACCGGCCGCGTGGTGCCGGTAGACGACGGGTTTTTGGGCGCACCGGATCTGGACGAGGCGATCGGGGCGATGGCCGGTGAGCCAGACCCGACCTACCGTGCGCTCTGCCCGTTGATCGACCGGATGCGTGACGACGCGACATTGCAGCGGGTGGAGCAGGTCATGGAGCTCTCGCCGTGGAGTACGCGAACCACGCAGCGGGTGTTCCGGCGCTATGTCGGTGTGACGATCAAATGGGTACTGTGCCGATATCGGTTGCAGCAGGCTGCTTTGGAGATCGAGACCGTGCCAGGAGTCGACTTCGCTGATCTCGCAGTACGACTCGGCTGGTATGACCAGGCCCATTTCATCAACGATTTTCGGTCCATGCTGGGCAGCACGCCGGGGGAGTACGCCGCCCAGAACGCGGCCGAGCCCACCGAAGGTTGATCCCTCTTTTCAGAAGGGTGGTGGTGGTCCGTATTCTTCGGCGAGCCAGGCTTGGTAGTCGCGTTCGGTGGCGAGGTCGTTGTTGAGTTCGGCGCGTAGGTGTCGTTCTTCGGCGATGCGGTCTTGGCGGTCTTGTTCGCGGGCGCGGCTGCGTTTGGGCATCTTGGCCGCGCGGTTCGGGCTCGGGGCTTCGGGCTCGGGCAAGTCCAGGTCCCCGGTCGGGGTAGCCAGGTCCGGGAACATCCCGGCGCCGTGGGGTTCGGTGGTGTAGGTGTGCCCGGTCGGTGTGGTGATTTCGACTGTGCCGTCGGGGAATTGGCGATCCGACCAGCCGGGGCAGAACGTCTTGATCAAATGATGGGCTCGGCAGTAAAGCTTGATGTTCGACGGATGGGTGGGGCCCGCAGGCCAGGGTGCGGTGTGGTCGATATCGCAGCGTTCCACCGGGGCGTCACAGCCGGGGAACCGGCAGGTCAGGTCACGCCAGCGGATGAACTCCGAGAGCGCCATCGACGGCCGATAGCCCGGCTCAGGCTCGACCGGCTCACCGGATTCGGTTCGCACCGCAGGCTCGGCCGACTCGCTCGTGTCGGGCGTGTCGGATGACTCGATGGGTTCGGTGGGCGCGCTGGAGTCGGTTGGATGGGCCGGCACGCGTACCGGCTTGATCTTCGCCGTTGCGGCCAGGTCCCGCACCCGCTCGGCGGGCAGGATCCCGTACCCGGGCAGATAGCCGGGCGCATTGGAGGTGCCATCGACGGTGGCCTGCTCGGCCAGCACGTGAAGCACCGCCGCATCGGCGGCTGCCCGATTCTGCTCGGCCGGGCAATCCGGCAAGCCGCACCGGCAGGCCAGTTGGGCTTCCAGCCGGGCCAGCGGACCGATGGCGTCGGCGCGCCGCTGTTCATGGGTGCGCGGATCATGCTCACAGACGGTGTTGGCCAGGGCATCCAACCGTTGATCCAGGGCGGCCCCATCACAGGCATCGACGTTGGCCCACACCGTGGCCATAAACGGGCTGCCCGGTTCGATCTGCACGAACCGTTCCTCGGTCAGATCCGGGGGCACCCGCTCCCCGTTCGGGTCGAGTTTGGCGACCCACTGATCGATCCGGTCCCGCAACTGCCGCTCGGAGAACCGCATCCACCGATGCGCCCGCCCGGCCAGTTCGGCATCCAGCCCGGCCCACACCGCAGGGTCCACGATCCCGGTCCGGGCGATGATCATCCGCACCACCCGATAATCGATGTCCCCGACCGCGAACCGAGCCGCCACCTGAGGCAACTTGTCCCGCAACACCCGGGCATGGTGCACCTGGGTGCCGGCGCGGCCCCGGCTGATCCGCATCGCCGCCGACACCTCGGCACACACCTCCTCGAACGGATCGGTACGCCACAAAATGCTGTCGACCAGTTCCCGTTCCCGCAGCGTGTCCAACGCCCCGATCGCCGCCAGACGTCCGGCGATCGCCACCGACTCCGCCCGCGTCGCAGCACCGACCCTGTCGACCAGCACCACATCGGAATCATCTTCGAACATGTGTTCGATTCTACTCCGACCCACCGACGGGGGCAGGGGTTATCCACAACGCACGATTCATCCACCGAGTGCCGCCGAGTCAGGGCAGTGCCGCGGCCTGCGCCATGTGCCCCTGGAAGCCGAGTCGAGTTGCCATATCCCGGTACTTGTCACGGTATGTGCGGTAGCTCGCGTCGTCGCCCTTGGCGCGGGCGATGAGCGCGCGGACCCGCAGCAGCATGATGTCGCGAATGATCAGGCCGTCCTCGGCCGGGGCCGCTGCCAGTCTGGCGATCGCCGCCTCGGCCTCGGCCACGTCGCCCTCGGCGCCGCGGTCCAGCAGTGCCTCGGCGAGGATTCCGGTCGCCAAGATGTTGTACGGAAGCTGTCCGCTGTGGAAGAGGTCGTCGATCGCTTCACGTAGCACCCGGATGGCCCCGGCGCGGTCTCCGCGCTTGGCCCGTTCGCGGGCGGTGTACACATCGATTCCGACCAGTTCGGACATATAGAACCGTCCGCTCACGCACATCTGGCGAACCTGGCCGAGGATGGTCAATCCTCGCTCGCGGTCGGCCGGCGAATCTCGGTTCAGCAAGGCGTATCCCATGGTCACCCGGGCCAGGCCGAGCGCAATGTCGTCGCCGGCCCCTTCGGTGATCTGCAGCGCCCCGTCGATGTCCCGCAGCGCTTCGTCGCTGGCAAGCAGTACCCCGCAGGACACCGTGGTGAAGTACGTCCAGGTGATGACGAGAGCGTGAGTGAACCTGTCGGTGTTGCGTGCCATGGCGAGCGCATGATCGAGGTCGGCACGCCAACCATCAAGGCCAAGAGCCCATTTGGCGATGCTGCGGGCTGCGAAGGCCGCTGCCAGCGGTGAGCCGATGATGAAATTGCCCTTGGTGGGATCGCCGTCGGCCATGTCGATCGCCATCTGCGACCAGCGCAGCACCTCACCCATTTCGCCGCTCTCGATCTTGAGCGAGATCGGGGTCGCCGACAATCCGACGGTGAGCGCCGGGTCGCCGATGGATTCGATCAGGGTCATGTGCTCGGACACCTGCTGTGACGCTTCGCGCACCCGCCCCTGCAGCATCAGTTCGCCGGTCAATCCGGCCATGCCGACCGCCAGTGAGGCTTTGTCTCCGGCAGCCTCGCACAGCTCCCGCAGTTCTTCGAACCGAGCACCGGAGACCCCGACCTTGCTACGGAAGCCATTGCCGCACACCAGAGTGCGCGGCGCAATGCGCATCGCAGCTCGATCGGGATCATCGGAGGGCAGCAGGTCTGCGATCTGGCGGGCACGCTCCCAACACAGCTGGGCCGCAGCGGAATCCCGGTTGTTCGCCCACGCTCCCGCGCGCATGTGCCAGCTGTATGCGGCATGGAGATCGCCGGCGGCTTCGAGGTGTTCGGCGATCAACGCAGCGTTCTCGTCGGCCAGTTCGGGTTCGCGCGCGGCGATGGTGTCTGCGAGGCGCCGGTGCAGTTCGGCGCGATCGGATTTCAGCTGTGATTCGTAGGCGACGGTCCGCACCATCGGGTGGTGGAATGCGAACTCCGCGTACGGCGTGTACTGCACCTGATCGATCAGCTCGGCCTCGATCAGATCCTCGAAGACGGGTTCGGTGTCCAGGCAGGCCAACAGCCCCGCGCTGAACCGGGACCCGATCACCGCAGCGGCACTCAGCGTTCGCTTGGCCGCCGGGTCCAGCCGGTCGATCCGCGCGGCGATGGTGGCCTGCAGCGTGGCAGGCACACTCACCCGGCCCTGTCCGTCGGACAGCACGTAGGCGCCGCGTTCGCCGCGGAGCAGGCCCCGTTCGGCCAGGTCGCGCACGATCTCGAGGGCGAAGAACGGGTTACCGGCGGCCCGCCCGGCGATGGTGTCGGTCAGGTCGGCGACCCCGTCGCCGGTCCCCAGCATCTCGTTGATCAAGGCCGAGGTCTCTGAATCATCCAGTGGTGCAAGCACTATGGTCTGTGCGCCATGGACGTGGCTCAACGCACCGTGATATTCGGGGCGGTAGGTGATGACGACCAGGGACGGCGTCTGCGGTGTCACCGACAGGAAATCCGACAGCATCGATTCGCTGACCCCGTCGATCCAGTGGGCATCTTCGACGACATAGACCGCCGGGGCGCTCCGCGCCAGCGACGCGGCGTTCACCAGGGTGGTGAGCCGCCGCCGCCGGGCATCGGGGTCGATCATCGGCAGAACGACGTCGGGGTCGCCGATGCCGAGCAGATCGTCGAGTAACTCCAGGCTCTCGGTGGTGTCGTCGGGAACCTGGTCTCGAAGCTTCGCGCGGGCCGCCTCACGGTCGAGGTCCGCCACGCCGAATCCTGCCCGCAGCAGGCCGGTGATGGCATGAAATGGGATTTCACTGGTGTGGGACTCGCAGAATGTGGAGTGCACCGGGACCCCGCGTGCGGCGGCCTTTGCCGCGAGTTCGCTGACCAGCCGGCTCTTGCCGATTCCGGGTCCGCCCACCAACAGGACGATGCTGCCGTGGCCCTGGATCGAACGTTCGAGGATGCCCTCGACGGCGGACAGTTCCCAGCCGCGGCCGACCAGGGTCGATTCTCCGACATTGAGCAGATTGTGGTCGGAATTGAGCTCGAGCAGCCGGCGGGCTCGGATCGGGTGCTCGGCACCCTTGACCTGGACCATCTCGGCCTCGCCCAGCATCATGGTGTCCTCGACCAGGCGTGCGGTCGACTCGGTGAGCATCACTCCACCGGGCGGCGCGACCGATTCCATGCGCTGCGCCATGCCCACGTGTTCACCGATTGCGGTGTAGCTCATCGTGTCGGTGCCGACTTCCCCGGTGATGACCTGACCTGAGCTCAGTCCGATGCGAAGCTGCAGGTCGAGGCCGTCGCGGGCCGTCACCTGCACTGCCAGTAGGTCGGTCTCCTGCTGGATTTCGAGCGCGGCCAGGCAAGAGCGAAAAGCATGGTCTTCCAACGCAACCGGTGCGCCGAAGATGGCCATGATGCCGTCACCGGTGAATTTGTCGACGGTCCCGCCGTATCGGCGGACCACGGAGGCGGAGTGGTTGAACAGGTCGCTCATGATCTCGCGGAGCCGTTCGGCGCCCAGGGTCGCTGCGATGTCCATGGACCGGACGACATCGGCGAACAAGACGGTGACCTGCTTGTATTCGGCGCCCGGAGTCGATGTGACCGGTGCACCGCACGCATCGCAGTACCGGGCGCCGGCCCGCGGCTCGGTGCCACACGTGCGGCACGTCGCAGTTTCCGTCATTCGAAGCCCCCGCCATCGGAGAACCTGCTGCATCGAGAATAGAACGCAGCAACGCCGAAGGGGCGGGGATGGCCCACCGCCACAATGGGCCTTTTCCGCAGCAACGACGAATCGAGCAACGACCTGCGTCGACGCCGGACCGGTGGGCGCCTAGTGGTGCCGTCCGAATCGGAAATGGCGATGACGCGATTTATTCGATTCCGCGACGGTGTCAACCTTCTGGCTCATCTTCGCCACCAGTTGTTCGACGAAATCGGCGTTGGCCGTAGTGCCGCACACCTGGGTCTGGACCACCACATTGTGTCGCGGTGCCATGCCGAAGTGGCATACCCAGCCGTTGGCGTCATCGCTGAGGTCCGTTGCGTACGACACGACCACGCCATCGCTCTCCGAGACGTCACCGATATGCCAGGGCCACGGATCTTCGTCTGGAAAGGTCTGGGTCACATCCTGGCCCACGCACTGCTGCCATTTGCCTCGAATGTCCTCAACCACCTTGCGCGCGGTGTCGGTATCGGGATATGCGATCACCGCCTGGTCGAACAACACTTCCGCCCCGGTTCCGTCCCCTTCGGGGGATTCGAGGAACTGCCGGCGTACCGCCGTCGAACCGGTGTCCTGGTACCAGCCCGCCGTGGCCGGATCGCCGATCACACACGGATCATTCCCGCGCTCGGTGTCCCAGGTGGACTGAACGGCCCCGTCGTCGTAATTGGGGTCGCCTACGAGCGATGGGGTTCCCAGTATGTTGCCTGCTTCGGCAGGCGTGAGCAGGGTGCGCTGGAGAGCGGAATCCTTGACCGTCTTGGTCTGCTCCCCGGTGCCGAGAAAGTACATGAGTCCCGCCACGAGTAGGGCGCAGACCACCACTCCCAAGATGACCCAGGCGACGGTCTTGTTGCCGCGCCGCGGCGCGGGTGCGGCCGGGGGCATGGGCACGGGTGGCCAGGGCGGCGGCTGAGGCGGCCACGGACTTTGCGGTGGATATGTCATGGTTGCCGAAGCGTAACGGTCGATCGGGTCGCAACAGGTGATCAACCGCCGAATATTGTCAGCTTGTCTCCAGTGCTGCCCGCCAGGCGGCCAGTTTGCCCTCGAAGCGCATGGTCTGGGCGGGACTGGTCGAGGGGGCCCGCGCGCTGGGCAACGGGGGAGGGCCGACCAGGCGCCGGTAGTTGGTCTCCGCGGCAGCGCCGTTGAAGATCAACCGTTCAACCGTGGGGTGGGCGGCGAAGAATGCCGTAAAGTCGTTGGGCACCATGCTGTCCCGCTCGACGGCGGAGTCCAGGCTGCCGACTCGACGGCAGGACCGGAGCACGTCCCAGACCGCGACGCGGTGCGCGCAGAGTGCACTCACCCGGTCCGGATACGGAGCAGCGGCATCGAACCCGAACAGCGCCCCGGTGATTCGCCAGAACGCGTTGCGTGGATTGCCGTAGTACTGGCCCGAGCCCAACGACATCACGCTCGGCATGTTGCCGAGGATCAGTACTCGGGGCCGCTGCCCGAGGAGGGGGTCCAGTCCGTGCAGGAGCTCCGTCACGGGCCGGCCAGAAGTTCGGATACGGTGACGAACCGGTAACCGCCCGAGCGTAATTCGTCGATGATCCGGGGTACGGCGGCACGCGAAGAAGCGCGGCTGTCATACATGGCATGCAACAGGATGATCGAGCCCGGCCGTGCCTTGGAAACCGTCTCGGCCACGATCGCATCGGCATCAGCGGTGGAAGACGAATCAGGTTCGACGTCCCAGGTCACCATGGTCCGATCCTGGGTGGACAGGTAGTGCGGCAGTGTCCAGAGCTTCTTGCCGTACGGCGGGCGGAAGGTGATCGGGCCCTGGTACCCGGTGGCACGGATCGCGGTGTCGGTGCGTTCGATCTCGTCGGCGACGGTGGCCGGCGACGTCAGCACCATCCGTCGATGCGAGTAGCTGTGGTTGCCGATCTCGTGGCCCGCCGTGGCGATCGCGGTACCGAACTGCGGTGCAGCGCTCAATTCCGCGCCGGTGAGATAGAAGGTGGCTCGAACCCCGGCGTCGCTGAGCATCCGCAGCACGTCAGGCGTGTGGGTAGTTGGGCCGTCGTCGAAGGTGAGGGCGACGACCTTGGCCGAGGTGTCGACCCGGTGCACCAGGTGCCCGGTGAGGACGAAGGTGCGTGACTTCGACACCCAGTATCCGGCGGCGGTCACGGTAACCGCGACGATCAGCAGAACGGCGAGACTCCACAACCATCGACGCACCCTCGCATGTATACCCCGCACACACGCGGGCGCCCCGAACGGCGTGGGGGGAGTCACGTTCGGGGCGCCATGTCGTAAGTCGTCAGCTCAGGTGGTGGACCTCCTGCAGTCCGTACACCGGCGTTTCCAGGCCTTCGTAGCGGGCCTTGAGCTGCAACGCCAGATACAGCGAATAGTGCCGGGATTGGTGCAGATTCCCGCCGTGCAGCCACAGGTTGGGCTGTTGGGTGGGCTTCCACATGTTGCGTTGTTCGCCTTCCCACGGACCGGGGTCCTTGGTGGTGCCGGAACCCAGACCCCACACCTTGCCGATCCGGTCGGCGACTTCCTGGCTGATCAGGTCTGCCGCCCAGCCGTTCATCGATCCGAACCCGGTGGCGTACACCACCACATCGGCGGGCAGTTCGGTGCCGTCGGCCAGGATCACCGAGTTTTCGGTCAGCCGCTCGATCTCGCCGTGGGCGAGTTTGATGCTGCCGTCGGCGACCAGTTCGCAGGCACCGACGTCGATGTAGTAGCCCGAGCCGCGGCGCAGGTATTTCATGAACAGACCGGAGTCGTCGTCGCCGAAGTCCAGGTCGAATCCGGCGGCTTCCAGTCGCGCGTAGAAGTCCTTGTCGCGCTGGCGGATCGCGTCGTAGATGGGCCGCTGGAAGTCGGCCATGATGGCGTACGGCAGTGACGCGAAGGTCAGATCAGCCTTCTCGGTGGTCATTCCGGCTGCCACTGCGCGTTCTGAGTACAGGGCGCCAAGGCCCAGCTCCATCAGCGAGTCCGACTTGACGATGTGGGTAGAGGATCGCTGGACCATCGTCACGTCGACGTCGTTCTCGTACAACGCCTTACAGATGTCGTGGGCTGAGTTGTTGGCACCGATCACCACGGCGCGCTTGCCGACGTACCGGTCCGGGCCGGGGTGGTGGCTGGAATGGTGTTGTTCGCCCCGGAACACTTCCTGGCCAGGCAGCGTCGGAATGTTGGGTTTTCCCGACATGCCGGTCGCGAGCACGAGCTGCACCGGCCGCAGGGTTACCGCTTCGCCGTTGCGGTTGACCTCGACGGTCCATCGCTGTTCGTCTTCGTCGTAGGTGGCGGACAGGCAGGTGGTCGAGCTCCAGTAGGGCACTTCCATTACCCGGGTGTAGAACTCGAGCCAGTCGCCGATCTTGTCCTTGGGGGCGAACACCGGCCAGTTCGCCGGGAAGGGCAGATACGGCAGGTGGTCATACCAGACCGGGTCGTGCAGGCACAGCGACTTGTAGCGTTTGCGCCACTGGTCTCCGGGGCGTTCGTGTTGATCGACGACGATGGCGGGCACTCCGAGTTGGCGCAGCCGGGCGCCGAGGGCGATGCCGCCCTGCCCACCGCCGATGACCAGGGTGTAGGGCTGCTCGGAATAGCCCAGGGTGAGCTCCTCGTCGAGACGCTTCTCAGACCACGAGCGGGTGTCTGGATCAGAGCCGTGTATCGCGCCCAACGGCCGGTTTGCGCCCTTACGCTCCTCGTGGCCCTTGAGTTCCTGCAGCGTGGTCAACAGGGTCCAGCCCAGTTCGTCGCGCAGCCGCAGGTGGCCCTTGCCGCGACCCGCCGAGGTCTCGAACTCGATGAATGCCGAGGTGATGACGTGCTCACCGTCGAAGTCCTCGGTGGGGGTTTCTGCCGTCCGGAATCCCGAGGGGTCGGTGTCGTTCAGCCGCGCGGCCAGCATGTCGGTGATGCCCTCGCGGCCCTCGACGGTCTTGAGGTTCCAGGTGAACGAGACCAGATCCCGCCAGAAGCTGTCGGTCGCGAACTTCCCCACGACGCGTTCGATGTCCCGGTCAGCGAGCGCGGACTCGAAGTCGGCCAGCCAGGTGTCAACCCGCTCCTGCGGTGACAGTGTGGTCAGCGGTGCGGCGGTGGTCTGTGTCATGTGGCCCAGCCCACACTGTGTAAAACACCGCAACAAGGGTTGCACGGGGTTGCATCCGGCCCGGCATTTGCGTGCGAAAAGAACTGCGGGAATACGTCGCAACGCCTTGCAACCCTTACGCCACGTAGGGGCATGGGCCTAGAAACATCCACCATGAAAGCAGCCGTGTACTACGGACCGAACAAGGTCGAGATCGCCGATGTCCCGGAGCCTGACCCCATGCCCGGCACCGTCAAGGTCAAAGTCGGTTTCAATGGCATCTGTGGCACTGACCTGCACGAATATTACGCAGGCCCGATTTTTGTGCCCACCGAGCCGCATCCGTTGACCGGCAGGCAGTTGCCGCTGACCATGGGACACGAGTTCTCCGGAACCATCACCGAGGTGGGTACCGGTGTCACCGGGTACGGGCCCGGCGACCGGGTTGCGATCGAGCCCATTTACCGATGCGGCAATTGCGCGCCGTGCCGGGCCGGCACCTACAACATCTGTCAGCAGATCGGTTTTCACGGACTGATGTCCGACGGCGGCATGGCCGAGTACACCGTCGTTCCGGCGGACATGTTGCACCGCCTGCCCGACAACGTGTCGCTCGAACTGGGCGCGCTGGTCGAACCGATGTCGGTGGCCTACCACGCCGCGACTCTCGGGGAGGTTGGTCCGCTGCATACTGCGGTGATCTTCGGGGCCGGTCCGATCGGCATCGGCCTCTGGTTTGCGCTGCGCGGCAAGGGGCTCGACGACGTGTTCGTGGTGGAGCCGTCGCCCACCCGGCGCGCGGCGATCGAGGCGCTCGGGGCCAGGACCCTGGATCCGACCGCGACCGATGTTCCCGCGTTCATCGCCGATCGCACCGACGGCCGGGGTGCCGACGCGGCGTATGACGCTGCCGGGGTCGCGCCGGCCATCGCCGCGGCGACAGCGTGTGTGGGGGCGCGCAGACCGACGATCAGTGTCGCGATCTACGAGAAACCGCTCGCGACACCGCTGCTCAACCTGGTGATGAACGAATCCAGGATCCAGGGCTCACTGTGCTATACCTCGGCCGACTTCGAGGCGGTCATCGATCTCATGGCGCAGGGGCTGTACGACCCGACGGGGTGGGTCACTCCCATTGCCATCGACGAGGTGATCGACGAGGGATTCGAGGCTCTGCATGCAGGTAAAAAGATGAAGGTTCTGGTCGACCCGAGCGCGGGCGCATCGTGACATCGCCGGGCACGGGTCTGAAATAGCTGACAAAGCAAAAACATTCAAGCATGCCGCCGATGGCCCGGCGGATTTGACGCGAGGGTTAGTTTGTGGATCGGTGGGTTGTCGTGGCGTCACGTTGTGATGTGGAGCACAATCGGCGGTGATGGCTGGTTCGTCGGTACCCGAGCCCGCGGTTTCCTCTGGTGAGGACCCGCGGCGTTACGCGATGCTGTTGTCGGCGGTGTACGACGCGACCATGTCAGGTGACCGCGCGCCCGCGCGTCCGCGTTCGGTGATCGAAGATTCCTGGAACAGGTTGCGGGCCAAGGGGATCAACCCCGACCATCACATCCCGCCCCGCGTCGAGACCACCGGGCTGGACTTGCTCAGGCAACAGTCGGGGTTGATGTCGGTACTCGACGAGGTCACGCGCGGGCTCGAATCGGTGATCGAAGAGGGCGACAACATCCTGGTCATCGCCGATGCCCGCGGTCGGGTGCTGTGGCGGTCCGGATCGCCGCGAGTGCTGGGCCTCGCCGACCGGCTGGGTTTCATCGAGGGTGCGTCCTGGAGTGAGAACGCGGTGGGCACCAACGGCATCGGCACCGCGCTGGCCTCCCATCGCGCGGTGCAGATCTTCTCGGCCGAGCACTTCCTGCGCAGTCACCACCCGTGGACGTGCGCCGGTGCCCCGATCCGCGATCCGCGCACCGGGCAGGTGATCGGGGTGGTCGACGTGTCGGGCCCGGCTCCGACGGTGCACCCGACGACGGTGGCCCTGGTGGATCTGGTTGCGCGGCTGGCCGAATCCCAGCTCCGCGAAGCGCACGACCGGACATTGAACCAGTTGCGCACGGTCGCCGCGCCGATGCTGGCAAGGGTGGGTGGTCCGGCGCTGGCGGTCGACGCCGAGGGCTGGGTGGCGGCGGTGGCGTCATTGCCGATGCACAATCGAATACTGTTGCCCGAGAATGGTTTACCTGGCCGCGTGTGGATCCCGCCGCTGGGAATGTGCGATGTGGAGTCGTTGCCGGGCGGGTGGCTGGTCCGGGTGGCGGACGACGCGGAGTCCACTGCAGCACCATCGAAGGTCATCCTCGACCTGCGCGACGGGGAGCCGTCGCTGGAGATGGCCGGCCAGTTCGGCAATTGGCGGCGCAGCATCTCCAGCCGTCACGCCGAGATCCTGCTGGTGCTGGCGACCAGCGAGCAGGGCCGGTCGGCACCGGAACTCGCCGAGGACCTCTACGGTGACCGGTCGCGGGTGGTGACCGTACGCGCCGAAATGTCGCGTCTGCGTAAGCAGTTCGCCGGCCTGGTGGCGGGTAGGCCCTACCGGTTCGGGGATTCGGTGGTCGTGGACGTTCGGTACCCGCAGGACATGTCGATGCTGCTCACCTCGTCGACGGCTCCGGCGGTTCATGCGGTGCGCGGTATACCTTGACCTGATGACGGCCGACCCCACACTCCTGGACGGACTTGACGGCGAGGCCGCTGAGCAGCGCGCCGAGCTGGTCGAATGGCTTCTGGCTCGCGGCATCAGCGCCGACCAGATCCGCCAGGCAGGCACCCCGATGCTGCTGGCCTCGCGCCGGGTGGCCGGGGATGACGGCACCTATGTGTCGACCCGCGAGATCAGCGAGCAGACAGGGCTGGACGTCGAGCTGGTGCAGCGCTTGCAGCGGGCGATGGGGCTGGCGACGGTCGAGGATCCGGACGCCGCGGTGCTGCTGCGGGCCGACGCCGAGGCGGTGGGCTTCGCCGAGCGCTTCCTGGAACTGGGTATCGACCCGGATCAAATCGTGCAGATCACCCGGGTGCTCTCCGAGGGGCTCAGCCGGGCCGCCGAGGTGATGCGCTACGCCGCGCTGGCGGCAGTATTGACACCGGCGGCAACGGAATTGGAAACCGCCAAGGCAAGTGAGGCACTGGTGGCCGAGGCGGCCCCGCTGATCGGTCCGATGATCTCCGACATGCTGTTCGTGCAACTGCGTCACGCGATGGAGACCGAGGCGGTCAGCGCATCCGAGCGGGCGGAGGGGGTTCCGCTGCCCGGTGCGCGGCTGGTCACGATCGCGTTCGCCGACATCGTGGGGTTCACCCGGCTGGGCGAGGTGGTGCAGCCCGAAGACCTTGAGCGGCTGGCGAATCGGCTGGCGGAGGCGGCCCGCGAGGTGGCGGTCGGACCGGTGCGGTTGATCAAGACGATCGGTGATGCGGTGATGCTCGTCAGTACCGACGCGGCGGCGCTTCTGGATGCGGCGCTGCGGTTGGTGGCGGTCACCGAAATCGATGAGGAGTTCCCGCGGCTGCGCGTCGGGCTGGCGACCGGGCCGGCGGTGAGCCGGGCCGGTGACTGGTTCGGTGGTTCGGTGAATCTGGCCAGTCGGGTGACCGGGGCGGCGCGGCCCGGGACCGTGCTCGTAGCGGAGTCCACGCGGACCGCGGTCGGCGAGGGGGACCGGTTCAGCTGGTCGTTCGCCGGAGCCCGCCACCTCAAGGGCGTCAAGAACGACGTCAAGCTGTTCCGGGCCCGGATCGCGTAGACCTTTATCGAATCTTCATCGAACGACTAGGACAGCCACATCGAGCCTGGGGAACCTTGAGGCATGACGAAACTGATGATGCTGAGTGCCGGCGCGGTGGTGGCGGCGGCCCTGGTGGCCGGCTGTAGCAACCAGTCCACCGACGGGGCGGTCGAGGCGACCACTGCCACCTCGGCCACGGCGGCGAGCCCACAGGCGCCGGGTGAAGCGGGCGCATCGGCGCACAACGACGCCGATGTGATGTTCGCCCAGCACATGATTCCGCACCATCAGCAGGCAGTCGAGATGAGCGACGTGCTGCTGGCCAAGCAGGGCATCGACGCGCGGGTGACCGAACTGGCCACCCAGATCAAGGGCGCACAGGCTCCGGAGATCGCGCAGATGCAGGGCTGGCTGACACAGTGGGGCAACCCGCCGATGCCCCCGATGCCGCCGCAGCAGGGCCATGGCGACATGGGCCACGGCAACATGGGGCAGGGCGACATGCCCGCGATGCAGGGCATGGTGTCGGAGGCCGACATGACTGCGCTGCGCAACGCGCAGGGCGCGGAGGCTGCGAAGCTGTACCTGACGCACATGATCGCCCACCACGAGGGCGCGATCACCATGGCTCAGGATGAGATCAAGAACGGTCAGTATCCCGCTGCGGTCGAGATGGCCCGCACCATCGTGAAGACGCAGCAGCAGGAGATCGACACCATGCGCCAGATCCTGGGTTCGCTCTAGCTGGTCGGCAGGACGATCGTGAAGGTGGTCCCGGTACCCGCACCGGTCGCCGGGCTGGTCACCTCGATCCGTCCGCGGTGCCCTTCGACCAGGGCCTTCACGATCGCCAGCCCGATGCCTGACCCGCCGTGGTCGCGGTCGCGCGCGGTGTCGGCCCGGTAGAAGCGTTCGAAGACATGGGGCAGGTGCTCGGCGGGGATGCCCTCGCCGGTATCTGTCACGGTCAGCGTCAGGGTGCCGCTCTCGGGACCGGTGCTGGCGCCGATCGTCACCTGTCCTCCGGCCGGAGTGTGTCGCAGCGCGTTGTCGAGCAGGTTGCCCAGAACCTGGGCCAGCCGGTGGGGATCGGCCCACAACGCCGGCAGGTCCTCGGCGACCTGGGACCGCAGCGTCACGCCCTTGTCGTCGAACCGGTCCTGCGCCGCGGCGACGGCGGCCGCCACCACAGTGCGTGTCGCGACCGGTACCGGGGTGATCGTGGCCGGGCTCTCCTCGGCCTTGGCCAGGGCGGCAGCGTCGCCGGCGAACCGGACCAGCCGGTGGGTCTGCTGGCGCAGCATCGTGACGGTCTCGGGGTCAAGGGTTCTCACTCCGTCCTCGATGGCTTCGAAGTAGGCCTCCAATACCGAAACCGGAGTGCGGATCTCATGAGCAAGGTCGCTGAACAGCCGGCGACGACCGGCGTCGACAGCCTCCAGTCGTCCGGCCATCTGGTTGAAAGAGCTGGCCAGGGAGTCGAATTCGTCACCGAGATGGGCCGGTGGCACCCGCGAGTCGTAGTGGCCGTCGGCGATGGCTGTCGCGGCCCGGGTCACCTCGGTCAGGGATCGCTGCAGCCGCCTGCCGACATACCAGGTGACGATCAGGGCCGCCAGTATCGCGACGCAGGACGCGACCGCGATCGAGATGGCCGTGGCGTAGACGTAGGCCTCCTCGGCGTGCATCTGCTCGGCCGAGTCGCCGGAAACCCCTGCGCGGTGCAGATGTTCGCGGAACAGCGGCGGCCCGACGATGGCTGCCACCAGTCCGGTGGTGCCGGCACCCGCGACCAGCACCAGGGCCTGGGCCGACAGCAGCCGGGTGCGCAGGCCGACGGTCATCGCTGGCCGTCCTGCCCGGTGCCCATGCGGTATCCGACGCCGCGCACCGTGATCACGTACAGCGGGTCGGCTGGGTCGTCGCCGAGTTTACGGCGGAGGTGACCGATATGGACGTCGACGAGGTGTTCGTTACCGACATAGGTGGTCTCCCATACGGATTCGAGGAGCTGGCGACGGCTCAGTGCGACTCCGGGCCGGGCCGAGAGAGCGGCAAGCACGTCGAATTCGGTGCGCGTCAGCATGATCGGTTCGTCGTCGAGGAAAACCTGACGTCCGTCGACGTCGATACGCAGCGCGCCGAACACCCGGAAGTCGGCCGCCGCAGGGGAGGAGACGCGGGGCCGGCGCAGCATGGCCCGCACTCTGGCCACCAGTTCCCGCGGGCTGAACGGTTTGGTCATGTAGTCGTCGGCGCCCACCGACAGGCCGACGATGGTGTCCATCTCGGTGTCTCTGGCGGTCAGCATCACCACGTAGGCATCGGAGAACGTACGCAATTGTCGGCAGACTTCCACGCCGTCGATGCCGGGCAGTCCGAGGTCCAGGACAACCACGTCGGGGTCGACCTCGCGGGCGAGGCGCAGCGCCTCGGCCCCTTCGTGGGCGACGGTGACCTCGAATTGATCGCGGGTCAGATAGCTGGCGATGACCTCGGCAAGCGGAGCTTCGTCGTCGACCACCAGGGCTCGGTAGCCGCCCGGTATGTGCTGCATCAGCCCATAGTGCAGGAGTGGGGCGGGGACCATAGGAAATTAATACCCTAGGGGGGTATAGTATGAAGCGACTGCCAAGCTGGTTCAGGAGGAAATTGATGAATACCCAGACTGTCACCGTCACCGGCATGACTTGCGGGCACTGCGCCACGTCGGTGCGTGAAGAGGTCGGCGGCATCCCCGGTGTGCGCACCGTCGATGTCGATCTGTCGACCGGGCTGGTGACCATCGGCAGCGAGAACCAGCTGGATCCGTCCGCCATCAGCGATGCGGTCGCCGAGGCCGGCTACGCCGTCGCAGGCTGAAACCACAGTCGATCATGAGTGCGCCGCAGAAGCTCATCGGGTTCGTCGTCGGACTCGTCGTGGTGTTCGCCGTGTCCTTCGGGATCGGATCGGCAGTCACGCCGAGCAGCGCCCCAGCCGCCGGCCACGACTCCGATCACGCCGCGGCGTACACGCTTCAACTCGATGAGACCGCGCTGCCGGCCGGTGCCGCGGTGCCACTGCGATTCCGGATCGTCGACAGTACAGGCGCGCCGGTGACCGAGTACGTCGAGAGCCACGAAAAGCTGCTGCATCTGATCGTGGTGCGGCGCGACCTCGCCGGCTATCAGCATGTGCATCCGGTGCTCGACGAATCGGGCACGTGGACTGTTCCGCTGGATCTGGCCGAGCCCGGGGACTACCGGGTGTTCGCCGACTTCGTACCGGGCGACGGTCATGCGGTCACCGTCGGCGCGGACCTGAACGTCGCGGGCAGGTACCAGCCGCAACCGCTGCCCGCGCCGGCCGACATCGCCATGGTCGACGGATATACGGTCACCCTCGCCGGGGTGGCCAAGGCCGGACAGCCCTCGCAGCTGACCCTGTCGGTCAGCCGGGACGGCAAGTCGGTCACCGACCTGCAGCCCTACCTGGGCGCCTACGGGCACCTGGTCGCGCTACGTGCGTCGGATCTGGAGTACCTGCACGTCCATCCGATGAGTGATGCCGCCGACCCTGCCACTGCGCCGGGCCCTCAGATCGCCTTCCACGCCACACTTCCCAGCGCCGGCGAGTACCGGCTGTTCCTGGATTTCAGGCACCGCGACGCGGTGCACACCGCCGAATTCACCGTTGAGGGGGCACCGTGAGCACCGCCACCGGCCACGTCGTACTGGAGATCGGTGGGATGACGTGTGCCTCATGTGCCGGACGCATCGAGCGGAAGCTCAACAACCTCGACGGTGTCACCGCGACGGTCAACTTCGCCACCGAGAAGGCCACCGTCGACGTCGCAGGTGAGGTGACCCCCGAACAGCTGATCGACGCCATCGAAACCGCAGGCTACACAGCACAATTGCCTGCCAACGAGTCAGCTGGGCACCAGCCCGAGGACGATCCGACCGCGGCACTGCGCACCCGGCTCATGGTTTCGGCGGCGCTGACCATCCCGGTGGTGGCCATGGCGATGGTCCCGGCACTGCAGTTCACCAACTGGCAGTGGCTCTCGCTGACCTTGGCCGCGCCGGTCGTGGTGTGGGGCGCGCTGCCGTTCCACCGGGCGGCATGGACGAATCTGCGGCACGGCACCGCCACCATGGACACGCTCATCTCGATGGGCACCATCGCGGCATTCGGCTGGTCGCTGTACGCGCTGTTCTGGGGCACCGCCGGGATGCCGGGCATGACGCATCCGTTCTCGCTGGCCATTTCGCAGACCGACGGCACCGGCAACATCTATCTGGAGGTCGCCGCAGGCGTCACCACCTTCATTCTGGCCGGCCGGTACTTCGAGGCGCGTTCCAAGCGGCGCGCCGGCGCGGCCCTGCGCGCGTTGCTGGAGCTCGGCGCCAAGGACGTCGCGGTTCTCCGAGACGGTGTGGAACAACGCATTCCCATCGAGTCACTGTCTGTGGGCGACGAATTCGTGGTCCGTCCCGGCGAGAAGATCGCCACCGACGGTGAAGTCGTCGAGGGCTCGTCGGCGGTGGATGCCTCGATGCTCACCGGCGAAGCGGTTCCGGTCGAAGTGGGAGCCGGCGATCAGGTGGTCGGTGCCACGGTCAACGTCGGCGGCCGGCTCGTGGTGCGCGCCAAGCGGATCGGATCCGACACTCAGCTGGCCCAGATGGCGCAGCTGGTCGAGGACGCGCAATCCGGAAAAGCGCAGGCACAACGCCTGGCGGACCGGGTGTCCGCGGTCTTCGTGCCGATCGTCATCGCGCTCGCGGTGGGCACGCTCGGGTTCTGGTTGGGCACCGGCGGATCGGTCGCCGCGGCGTTCACCGCCGCCGTGGCGGTGTTGATCATCGCCTGCCCGTGCGCGCTGGGCCTGGCCACCCCGACCGCGCTGTTGGTCGGCACCGGCCGTGGCGCCCAGCTCGGCATCCTGATCAAGGGGCCCGAGGTTCTCGAGTCGACCCGCCACGTGGACACCGTGGTGCTGGACAAGACCGGGACGGTGACCACCGGGGCGATGACACTGCTCGACGTGATCACCGCCGATGGTGAGGATCCCGCCGAGGTGCTGCGGTTGGCCGGCGCGGTCGAGGACGGCTCCGAGCACCCGGTCGCCCGGGCCATCGCCAAGGGCGCCCGCGACAAGCTGGGCGAGCTGCCCTCGGTCGAGGATTTCGCCAACGTGGCGGGCCTCGGGGTGCAGGGTGTCGTCGACGGCCACGCCCTCGTGGTCGGGCGACGTCAACTGCTCGCCGACTGGGGACAGCAGTTGCCCCCGAACCTGGACACCGCGATGCGCGAGGCGCAGAGCCAGGGCCGCACCGCCATTGCCGTGGGGTGGGACGGCCAGGCGCGCGCCGTGCTGGTGGTCGCCGACGCGGTGAAGCCCACCTCCAAGGAGGCGATCGAGCAGCTGCGTGGTCTCGGTCTGGAACCGATCATGCTGACCGGCGACAACGAGGCGGCAGCGCATGCGATCGCCGAACAAGTTGGCGTGCACGAGGTTTACGCCGAGGTACTGCCGCAGGACAAGGTCGATGTGGTCAAGCGGCTGCAGGACGAGGGTCGGGTGGTGGCCATGGTCGGCGACGGTGTCAACGATGCCGCGGCATTGGCTCAGGCCGACCTCGGCCTGGCCATGGGGACCGGCACCGACGTGGCGATCGAGGCCAGCGATCTGACGCTGGTGCGCGGCGATCTGCGGGCCGCCGCCGACGCCATCCGGCTGTCCCGGCGCACGCTGGCCACCATCAAGGGGAATCTGTTCTGGGCCTTCGCCTACAACGTCGCAGCGCTGCCGCTGGCGGCGGCCGGTCTGCTCAACCCCATGCTTGCCGGCGCGGCGATGGCGTTCTCCTCGGTGTTCGTGGTAAGTAACAGCCTGCGGCTGAGACGTTTCCGATGAAGTCGCTCGCAGCCTTGATGGCGATCGTCCTGTGGGCGGCCGCCTTTGCCGGGCTGGCACAGATCACCGATCACGACCACCCGGCACACCTGCCACATCCGGTCGCTGCGGCCATCGGTTTCGACAGCGGTGAGCTGACGCTCGATCACCCTCATATCGGGGACGATGCCGCTTCGCACATGCCGGACGGATTCACCGCCGCCGTGCTCCCGAGGAACTACCTTGCCGTGGCGGCATTCTCGATGGTTGTTCTCATCGTCGGCTGCGCGGTGCTGTGCGGGTGTGCCGCCGTACGGGCGCAGCGGGGTCCACCTGACCGTCATCGGATCCCACTCGCCGGGCAAGCACTGCTGCTCCGGATCTGTATCGCGCGCCGCTGACAGACAGCGTCTTGACGCTGTCCAGGTCAGTCGCCGCGCTCGGCGCGGTCCGATACAGAATCGACGAATCCATGAACCATGCCCTGTCCACCCGTTCATTCCACGTTCTGCGCCGAAACCGTGGGCCCAACACCATGGTCGGCCACACTCCCACCCTGTGGGTGTCCACCCCGTTCGCCGATGCCGGGCGCGGATTCTGGGCCAAGCTCGAGGGCTTCAATCCGGGCGGGATGAAGGATCGCCCTGCCATGCACATGGTGGAGCAGGCCCGAGCTCGAGGTGATCTGAAACCCGGTGGCCGCATCATCGAATCAACCAGTGGCACATTGGGGCTGGGGCTCGCCTTCGCGGGAACGATCTATCACCATCCGGTGACCCTGGTGACCGATCCGGGTCTTGAGCCCATCATCGAGCGAATGCTGACCGCCTACGGTGCCGAGGTCTCGACGGTCACCGAACCACATCCCACCGGGGGCTGGCAGCAGGCCCGGCGGGACCGGGTGGCCGAACTGCTCGCGGCCGACGACACTTCGTGGTACCCGGACCAATACAACAACCCGGACAACGTCGAGGCCTACCGGCCGCTCGCGATGGAACTGAACGCACAGATCGGCCGGGTCGACGTGCTGGTCTGCTCGGTCGGTACGGGCGGGCATTCGGCCGGCGTGGCGCGGGTGCTGCGGGAACTCAACCCGGACCTGCGCCTGATCGGTGTGGACACGATCGGCTCGACCATCTTCGGTCAGCCTGCCGCGACCCGCGTCATGCGGGGCCTCGGCTCGAGCATCTATCCCCGCAATGTGGACTACGGCGCGTTCGACGAGGTCCACTGGGTGACTCCGGCCGACGCGGTGTGGGCCGCCCGGACGCTGGCGTCGACGTACTACGCCAGCGGGGGATGGAGCGTCGGGGCGGTCGGCCTGGTGGCCGGCTGGGCGGCACGAAACCATCCGCCGGGCACCACGATTGCCGCGGTGTTCCCTGACGGCCCACAGCGGTACTTCGACACGGTGTACAACGACGACTACTGCCGCGATCTCGGCCTGCTCGATCACCAACCGGCCGATGAACCCGAGACGATCGACACTCCAGGTGATCGGGTGGTGGAGTCCTGGACCCGCTGCGAGACGGTCACCGACCCGATGGGGGTCGCCGGATGAGCGGACTCATCGCACAGTTCCGTAGTTTCGACCTGCCGAGTCGGTTGTTGATGGTCAACCAGTTCGGCATCAACCTGGGCTTCTACATGCTGATGCCGTACCTGGCCGGCTATCTGGCCGGGCCGCTCGGCCTGGCCGCGTGGGCGGTGGGGCTCGTGCTGGGCGTCCGGAATTTCTCTCAGCAGGGCATGTTCATCGTCGGAGGCACTCTGGCCGACCGGCTGGGGTACAAGCCGCTGATCGTCGCCGGGTGTCTGTTGCGCACCGCGGGGTTCGGGCTGCTCGTCGTCGCGGACTCGTTGCCGGCGATGCTCATCGCCTCAGCTGCAACAGGTTTCGCCGGGGCCCTGTTCAACCCCGCGGTGCGGGCGTATCTGGCCGCCGACGCCGGTGACCGGCGGGTCGAGGCCTTCGCCACCTTCAATGTGTTCTACCAGGCCGGAATCCTGTTGGGTCCGCTGGCCGGAATGGCGTTGCTGGCCTTCGATTTCCGGGTGACGGCGGGGGTTGCGGCCGGGGTGTTCGCGGTGCTGACCGTTGCTCAGCTGCTGGCCCTGCCGCGGCACCGTGCCGAGCCTGCCGAGCAGCGGAGTTCGGTGTTGGAGGACTGGCGCAGCGTCGTCGCCAACCGCGGGTTCGTGTTGTTCGCAGTGGCGATGATCGGCTCGTACGTGCTGTCGTTCCAGGTGTATCTGGCATTGCCGCTGCAGGCGGCGCAGCTGCGCCCCGGAAACGAGACCGCACTGGTGGCAGCAATATTCGTGGTGTCCGGTCTGATCGCGGTGGGCGGCCAGCTACGGATCACGCGGTGGTTCGCCGACCGCTGGGGGCCGCGGCGCAGTCTGGTGGTGGGTCTGCTGGTGCTGGCGGCGGCATTCGTTCCGATGGCGGTGGTGCCGGACGGTGAAAGGTTCGGGCCGGTCGCTGCCGTGGTGGCACTGCTCGTGTCGTCGGCGCTGCTGGCGCTGGGCTCGGCTGCGGTGTTTCCGTTCGAGATGGACACCGTCGTGGCGCTGTCGGGCGATCGACTGGTCGCCACCCACTACGGGTTCTACAACACCGTCGTCGGCGTCGGAATCCTGCTGGGCAACCTGGCCACCGGTTCGTTGATCGGCGCCGCGCGCGCCGCGGGCCTCGCCGAGCTGGTGTGGCTGGGCCTCACAGCGATCGGGCTGGTGTCCGCGGCGGCGCTCTACGGGTTGACGAGGGACGGCGGGAAGCTGGCGCCCGCGTCGCTCACTGCATCGGAACGGTGACCCCCTCCGAGGGCTGCACGATCACAAATCCGTTGCCGTGGAACGAGACCTGCACGGCCTCGCCGGAACCCCGGCCGATCAGCGCGCCTGCCTTGAAACTCGTCTTGAGCTGAGTCTGAAGGTGTGCCGACCAGGCCACCACGGCATTGGTGTCGGCGTAGGTCGGGGCCTCGGCGGCGTCGAGCACGACCGGCGGGCCGTCGGTGGTCAGCGCTACCCATCCGGTGCCGCGCAGTGTGGTGTTGAACAGGCCGCCGGTGGCGATGCTGCCGCCGCGGACCCGTTCGATGTTCCAGTCCAGGCTCGACGAGAAGGCCAGCACGTTCTTGCCGCTGACCGACAGACCCGAGTTGGACAGCTGCAGCAGGTGCACGTCGAAACCTTGATCGGCCAGGAACACATCGCCGGAGCCCTGGCAGCGCATCAGCGGAAGGCCTTCACCGGTGAGGGCCTTCTTGATGAACTTCGATGCGCCGCCGCCTTCGAAGGCGAAGTCGACGTTGCCCTGGTAGGCGACCATCGAACCCTGCCGGGCCATGAACGGGTCACCCAGGCGGACCCGCAGCATCTTCTTGTTCTGGTTGGCGATCGGCGTCGCCTCTTTCTCGCTGAACCGGCCGTCGACGAGTTCGCCGCTGATTCCGGCGAACCCGCCACCCTGGGGCTGGGCCTGAACCTGTGCTTGCGGTTGTTGGGCCTGCGGTCGCTGCGGCGCTGCTCCCATCGGCGCGCGGCCGGCCTGGCCCTGATGGGATACCTGATCGGTCCAGGATTGTCCGTCCCACCACCGGTATTCGTAGCGGCCCTCGGGATCGGGCAGCCAACCGGGTTGCGGGGTTCCGTTCACAGTCATCGCCTCAGGCTACAGATGGAGCATCGGCCTGAGCGGTGTCGCTACGAACGGGGCGAACCCCTGGCATTCTGGTGCCATGGCAAAGGAAATCGACCCGCTCCGTGCCCAGGGTGCGCTCGCGGTCTTGAAGCAGCACCCCGGCATGGTGCTGTTCGCGGTGTCACCGGTGATCATCGTGCTGGGCGCCGTGTGGTGGATCGCCGGCCCGGGCTGGGCGGGATTGCTGCTGGTCGCCCTGGTGCTGGCCGGTGGAGCCGCACTGCTGCTCAAGCGCAACTAGACCGGAAAACCAACAAGTGGCGTTCGCCGGTGGTGAACGCCGTCCCACCAGTGGTGTAACGGTGTAATCATGTAATCATGACTAAACATCAACACCATCGCCGGTCTGCGGATGAGGCCGCCGAGTGGTTCGCGGGCCGACTGCCCGACACCTGGTTCACCGGCGATCCGACCGTGATCGTCGACCGTGAAGAGATCACCGTCATCGGCCGGCTTCCTGATCCGGAAGCAGCCGAGACCAAGGCCCGGGCCTCGGGGCGGGCGTCGCGGTTCCGGGAGGAGACGCGCACCGAGCGTATGCGCATCGCCGACGAGGCGCAGGGCCGTTTCGACCGGAAGGTCTCCTGGGGCGTGGAAATAGGCACCGGGGTGGGTGACGGTGACGATGTGGAGCGAATCTTGTTCACGCACATCGCCGTACCGGTGATGACGCGGCTCAAGCAGCCCGAGCGTCAGGTACTCGACACCTTGGTCGACGCGGGTGTGGCGCGGTCCCGTTCGGACGCGCTGGCCTGGTCTGTGCGACTGGTCGGTCAGCACACCGAGGAGTGGCTGGACAAGCTGCGTGACGCCATGAAGGCGGTCGACGATCTACGTGCCGAGGGTCCCGGCGTCAGCTAAACCTGCGTCATCTCCCAGTACCGACCGTGCCGCGACATGAGTTCTTCGTGGGTGCCGCGCTCGATGATCCGGCCGGCGTCCATCACCAGGATCAGGTCGGCATCCCGAATGGTGGAAAGCCGGTGGGCGATGATGAAACACGTGCGGTCCCGGCGCAATTCGGCCATCGCCTGCTGGATCAGGAGCTCGGTTCGGGTGTCCACCGCGCTGGTGGCCTCGTCGAGCACCAGCACCTTCGGCCGGGCCAGCACCGCACGGGCGATCGTGATCAGCTGCTTCTCACCGGCGCTGATGGCACCGCCGTCATCGTCGACCCGGGTGTCGTACCCGTTCGGCAGGGTGTGAACGAACCGGTCCACGTATGCCGCCCTGGCCGCCTCGATCACCTCGTCCTCGGACGCGTCGGGCCGGCCGTAGGCGATGTTGTCGTAGATGGTGCCGCCGAACAACCAGGTGTCCTGCAGCACCATGCCGATCGAGGATCGAAGCGATTGCCGGCTCACCGTCGAGATGTCCACACCGTCGATCAGGATCCGGCCGGAATCGACGTCGTAGAACCGCATCAGCAGGTTCACGCACGTGGTCTTGCCCGCGCCGGTGGGGCCGACGATCGCCACGGTGCGGCCCGGCTCGGCCACCAGGGAGAGATCCTCGATCACCGGGGTGTCCGGCAGGTAGCCGAAGTTCACGTGCTCGAATTCGACCCGGCCGCTGCGGATCTCGAGGGCGCTGGCCTGTTCGGGGGACTGTTCGTCGGCGTCGAGCAGTTCGAAGACCCGTTCGGCGCTGGCGATTCCGGACTGCAGCGTGTTGTACATCCCGGCCACCTGGCCCAGCGGTTGGTTGAACTGCCGCACGTACTGGATGAACGCCTGGATGCTGCCCAGCGTGATCTGCCCGGTCGCCACCTGTAACCCACCCACCACGGCGACGGCCACGTAGCTGAGGTTGCCGATGAACATCGTCGTCGGTCCCACGAGTCCGGAGAAGAACTGCGCCCCGATGCTGGACCGGTAGACCTCGTCGTTGAGTTCGTCGAACTTCCGCTGGGCGGCCTCCCGGTGCCCGAAGGTCTTGACGATCGTGAAACCGCTGTAGGTCTCCTCGATGTGGGCCGCGAGCCGGCCGGTGTTGCGCCACTGCGCCACGAACAACGGCTGCGACCGACGAGTGATCCAGCGGATCGCCCACAGCGCCAGCGGCACGGTGATGACGGTGAGCAGGGTCAGCAGTGGCGAGATGGTCAGCATCATCACCAGCACCGCGAACACGGTCAGCACCGACGTCAGTAGTTGGCTGATGGTCATCGACACCGAGCTCTGCATGTTGTCGATGTCGTTGGTGGCCCGGCTGAGCACCTCGCCACGCTGCCGGGAATCGAAGTAGGACAGTGGAAGTCGGTGCAGCTTGTCCTCGACGTCGGCCCGCAGCGCCACCATGGTGCGCTGCACCGTGATGTTGAGCAACTGTGCCTGCAGCCAGACCAGCACCGCGGCAAGCAGATACAGGCCCAGCGCCAGGGCCAGGGTGCGGGCCACCGCGGCAAAGTCCACCCCGTGGCCGGGAACCACGTTCATTCCCGACAGCAGGTCTGCGAACGTCGTATCGCCGCGGGCCCGGGCGGCCGCTACGGCCTGCTCCTTGGTCAGGCCCGCGGGTAGTCCGCGCCCGATCACACCGTTGAACAGCAGATCGGTGGCGTGCCCGAGAATCCGGGGGCCGATCACGCCGATCGCGATACCACCCATTCCGAGCAACACCACCGAGATCGCCAGGCCACGTTGCGGAACCAGGCGCCTGAGCAGCCGAAGGGCCGATCCGCGGAAGTCTCGAGTGCGCGCGACCGGTGCGACAGGCGTGCCCGAGCGGCGCAGCACGTGCCCGGTCATCGTGGGTCTCCGGCAGTGATGGCCTGTGACGCCGCGAACTCGGCGTAGGTGGGACAGTCGGCGAGCAACGACTCGTGCGTGCCGATGCCGACGATGCGGCCGTCCTCGATCACGACAACCTGGTCGGCCTCGATCACCGTCGAGATCCGTTGCGACACGATGACCACGGTGGCGTCGGCCGACACCTCACGCAGCGCGGTGCGCACCCGGGCATCGGTGTGCACATCGAGAGCTGAGAGCGCATCGTCGAACAGGTAGATCGCGGGCCTGCGGATCACCGCACGTGCGATTGCCAGCCGTTGGCGCTGCCCGCCCGAGAAATTGATGCCGCCCTGGGCCACCAAACGGTCCAGCCCTTCGGGGTGGGCCGCCACGAAGTCGTCGGCCGCCGCGATCCGCAGCGCCTCCCACATCTGTTCGTCGGTGAGTTCCTGTCCCGGCGCAGCTCCGTAGCGCAGATTCTCGGCGATGGTTCCGGAGAACAGATAGCCGCGTTGGGGGACCAGGCCGATCGACGACCACAGCTGTTCGAGGTCCAGTTCACGCACGTCGACGCCGTCGACGAGTACCGCGCCCGAGGTGACGTCGTAGAACCGGCAGATCATGGCCAGCAGGGTGGATTTGCCGGATCCGGTGGAGCCGACGACAGCGGTGGTGGTCCCGCGCTCGACGCGCATCGAGACCTGCTGTAGCACCGGGCGATCGGCGCCGGGATAGCTGAATGACGCGTCGCGGAACTCGATCTCGCCGGCCATGGACACCGGTCGGACCGGGTGTGGTGGGTTGGTGATCTGAGGCCGGGTGCCCAGCACACCGCTGACCCGCTCGGCGCAGACCGACGCGCGCGGCAGCATCACTGCCAGGACCGTCGCCATCAACACGGCCATCAGGATCTGCATGAAGTAGGCCAGGAAGGCGATCAGCGAGCCCACCTGCATGTGGCCGGAGTCGATCCGCAGGCCGCCGAACCAGATCAGCGCGACGCTGGAGATGTTGATCACCAGGGTGGTGGCAGGCAGCATCAGCGCCTGCCACCGACCGGCCTCCAGCGCGGTGGCCGACAGGGATTCGTTGGCATCGGCGAAGCGGTTCTGCTCGAAGGGTTCGCGCGCAAACGCGCGGATCACCCGGATGCCGGACAGCTGGTCGCGCATCACCCGATTGATGCCGTCGATCAGCCGCTGCATGCGACGGAAGATCGGCATCAGGTGGGTGATGATCCAGAAATTCGCCAGGGCCAGTACCGGAACACTGACCAGGAGCAGCCACGACAGTCCGGCGTCCTGGTGCAGCGCCATCAGGATTCCGCCGATCGACATGATCGGGGCGGTGATCAGGATGGTGGCGGTCATCTGCAGCAGCTGCTGGATCTGGCCGACGTCGTTGGTGGTGCGGGTCAGCAGCGACGGGGCGCCGAAGCGGGCGGTCTCCTCGGCCGAGAACGTGGTGACGTGGTGAAAGATCGCCGAACGCAGGTCGCGGCCGAAACTCATGGCCGCGCGCGACCCGAAGAACACCGCGCCGATCGCGCATGCCACCTGCAGACCGGTGACAGCGAGCATCACCCCGCCGAGTTCGACGATGCGCCCGGTGTCGCCCTTGGCCACTCCGTCGTCGATGATCGCGGCGTTGACCGTCGGCAGATAGAGCGACGCCAGGGTGCTGATCACCTGAAGCGCCGCGACGATGGCGAGCAGCCGCCGGTACGGCCGCACATACTGTCGCAGCAGCGCCCAGAGCATCTGGCTACTCTTGCACACCGGCGGTTGTGGGTCGTGTCCAGCCGCCGCCGTGTCCGGGTCGGTGAAAGTCCAGGTCAGTCGGTATGCCGGTATGGGGCATAGGTGTTCCAGCTACAGTGCATGGCGTGACGGTCCGTACGGCCACCAAGCCACTACTCCGCAATGCCAGAGCCTTGGCGGTATTGGCTGCGGCAATGGTCCCGGTGTTCGCCGGGTGCTCGACTGACGAGCCCGCATCCCCCCAGGTTCCCCAGAGCGAGTCGCCGAGTGCCGGTGGCACGGGTCAGCACGGCCCGCACTTTCCGCACTGCGGCGGCGTGACCGATCAGACGGTGACGGAGTTGACGCAGGTCCAGGGGCTGGTCAACACCGCGACCAATTCCTCGGGCTGCCAGTGGTTGCAGGGCGGCAGCATCCTGGGGCCCCACTTCTCCTTCACCTGGTTCCGGGGCAGCCCGATCGGCCGGGAACGCAAGACCGAGGAGCTGTCACGGACCAGCGTGGAGGACATCAACATCGAGGGCCACGGCGGCTTCATCGCCGTCGGGGAGAACCCGCTCAAGGCCGGCGACGTCAACCTCTGTGAGATCGGCATCCAGTTCGACGACGATTTCATCGAGTGGTCCGTGAGCTTCGACCAGAAGCCCTATCCCGATCCGTGCGAGGTCGCCAAGGAGCTGACCCGCCAGTCGATTGTGAATTCCAAATGATGACGCGACGTGGGGTTGCCGGAGCGCTCGCTGTGCTGGCCGTGGTCGCCGGGCTGACCGGGTGCACGCGCACCGTGGACGGCGCCGCGGCCAAGGAAGGGTCCAGTGGCGGCCCCAGTAACAACAAGTCCGAGAAGACGTATCCGAACCTGCTCAAGGAATGCGACGTCCTGACCACGGACATCCTGGCCAAGACGGTGGGTGCCGACCCGCTCGACATCCAGAGCACCTTCGTCGGCGCGGTGTGTCGCTGGCAGGCTGCCAACCCGGCCGGCCTGGTCGACATCACCCGGTTCTGGTACGAGCAGGGCAGCCTGGACAACGAGCGTCAGACCGCCGAGAAGCTGCAGTACGCGATCGAGCAGCGTCGGATCGCCGGTGTCGATTCGATCGTCATGAAGCCCAACGGGCTCAACGGGGCGTGCGGTGTCGCCAGTGACGCGGCCGGCGTGGTCGGCTGGTGGGTCAATCCGCAAGCGCCCGGGATCGATGCCTGCCCGATGGCCATCAAGCTGATGGAACTGACGCTGGCCACCAACTCCTAGCGGGGTACGTGGAAGCGCACCAGTGTCGCTCCACCGAGCGCGAGCTGGTCCCAGGGGCCGCTGGTTCGCAGCACCGCGATGGCCGATGTCGGGAACTTCAGCGAAATGCTCTCCGCCGCAGTGCGGTTGGAGCCATCTGCCAGGGCCAGCGCAACGGCGGACACGGCCGGCTCGTGCCCGATCACCAGAACCGTCGAGGGCTCGGTGCCGAAACGTGACGCAACACCGTTGATCTCGTCGATGACGGTGCCCGGCCTGGCGTCGTAGATGCGTTCGGCGTATTGCACGGGCGCCTCGATGCCGGTGCGTTCCAAGGTTTGACGGGTCCGGGTGGCCGTCGAACACAGCACTGCGTCCACCCCGTCGAAGTTGGCCCGGATCCAGTCCCCGGCCAGACCGGCCTCCCTGATCCCGCGCGCCGCCAGCGGGCGATCGTGGTCGGCGACCCCGTCGGGATAGTCCGACTTGGCGTGGCGCATCAGCAGCAGGGTTCTGATCGGACTGATCGGGTCGGCCATTCCAACCACGTTAGGCCATGCCGTCGCAGGTCCCCGGACTTGTCGGCTGCCAGTCCTACACTCGCCTTGCTCGGAAGATGAACCCACGGGGATCAACACAGGAAGGACGGGGCCGATGCGTTTTCTGCATACCGCCGACTGGCAGCTCGGCATGACCCGTCATTTCCTCAACGGTGAGGCCCAGCCCCGTTACTCGGCGTCGCGCCGGGAGGCCGTCGCGGCCCTCGGCCCGGTGGCCGCGGCCTCGGGTGCGGAGTTCGTCGTGGTGTCCGGTGACGTCTTCGAGCACAACCAGTTGGCCCCGCGCGAGGTCAGCCTGTCGCTGGAGGCCATGCGTGGCATCGGGGTGCCGGTCTATCTGCTGCCGGGCAACCATGATCCGCTCGATGCCGCCTCGGTCTACACCAGTGCGCTGTTCACCGCGGAATGCCCGGACAATGTCGTGGTCCTCGACCGTGCGGGTGTGCACGAGGTGCGGCCCGGTCTGCAGATCGTGGCCGCTCCGTGGCGGTCCAAGGCGCCGACTTCGGATCTGGTCGGCGACGTCCTGGCGGATCTGCCGGCCGACGGGACCACCCGGGTCGTGGTGGGCCACGGCGGCGTCGACATCCTGGATCCGGACAAGGACAAGCCGTCGCTGATCCGGCTCGCCGCCGTCGAGTCTGCGTTGGCGCGAGGTGCCGTGCACTATGTGGCGTTGGGGGACAAGCACTCCCGCACCGAGGTCGGTTCGACGGGCCGGGTCTGGTACTCGGGTTCACCCGAAGTGACCAACTACGACGACATCGAATCGGATCCGGGGCATGTGCTGGTGGTCGACATCGACGAGGCCGCCCCGCACCGTCCGGTGCGGGTGGAGTCCGAACGGGTGGGCCGGTGGCGCTTCGTCACCCTGCGCCGTGAGGTGGACACCGACCGCGACGTGGCCGACCTGGATCTGAACCTGGATCTGTTGGCGGACAAGGAACGCACCGTGGTGCGTCTGGCGTTGACGGGCTCACTGACCGTGACCGACAAGGCGGCACTCGACGCCTGTCTCGACAAGTACGCCCGGTTGTTCGCCGCGCTCACCGAGTGGGAGCGGCACACCGAGATCGCAGTATTGCCTGCCGACGGCGAATTCGACGACCTGGGTATCGGTGGTTTTGCGGCGGCCGCCGTGGACGAGTTGGTGGCCACCGCCCGTACCGAAGGAGCCGGGGCCGACGACGCCAGGGCGGCGCTCGGGCTCCTGCTGCGCCTGGTCGACCGGGGGAGTGCGGCATGAAACTGCACCGCCTGGTCCTGACCAACTACCGCGGCGTCACCCACCGCGAGATCGAATTCCCCGATCACGGTGTGGTGGTCGTCAGCGGCGCCAACGAGATCGGCAAGTCCTCGATGATCGAGGCACTGGATCTGCTGCTCGAGGCCAAAGACCGCTCGGGCAAGAAGGAAGTGAAGCAGGTCAAGCCGACGCATGCCGACGTCGGCGCCGAGGTGATGGCCGAAATATCTACCGGCCCTTACCGTTTCATGTATCGCAAGCGCTTTCACAAGCGTGCCGAGACCCAGCTGACAGTGCTGGCGCCGGTACGCGAGCAGCTCAGCGGGGACGAGGCACACGAGCGGGTGCTGACCATGCTCGGCGAGACGGTGGATACCAGCCTGTGGCAGGCCCAGCGGGTCCTGCAATCCAGTTCAACCGCACCGGTCGACCTCTCGGGCTCGGACGCGCTGGCCCGGGCCCTGGACGTGGCCGCCGGTGAGGCGGTCGCGCTCTCCGGGGACGAGCCGCTGCTGGTCGAACGCATCGACGCGGAGTATCTGCGCTACTTCACCGCCACCGGCCGGCCCACCGGCGAGTGGGCGGCGGTGACCAAGCGGCTGGCCGCCGCCGAAGGCGAGATGGCGCAATGTGCCGCGGCGGTGGCCGAGGTCGACGACGCGGTGCGCCGGCATGCCGAGCTCAGCGCCGAGGTCACCGGACTGGCCGCTGAGCGAGAAGTCGCCCACGCCGCCCTGGTCGCGGCGCGCAAGGACGCCGAGGCGGTCGCCGCACTGGTGCAACGGCTCAAAGAGGCCGAGGTCGTGGCCGAGGCCGCCCGGGTGGCGCAGGCCGCCGCGGCCGCTGCCCTCACCGAACGCCGACGGCTTCGCGCCGACCTCGACGAGCGAGCCAGCACGATCACCGAACTGCAGGCCGCGCTCGGTGTGGCCGACGGTGAGTCCGCCACCGCCCGTGAGGTTCACGAGGCCGCCGAGGCCGTGGCCGAACAGGCTCGGCTGGCAGCCCAGGAGTGCGAAACCAGGGTTGAGTCCGCCCGGGCCACCCTCACGCAGATGACCGACCGCGACGAGACCGACCGGTTGGCCGCCAGGCTGAGCCGGATCGACGCCGGCGTGCGTGAACTCGACCGGATCAACCGCGACCTGACCGGGATCACGCTCGACGACGCGGGGATGCGGGCCATCGAATCCGCCGCGGTTGCGGTGGAACGTGCTGCGGGGCAGGCCGAACTAGCTTCGGCGCGAATCGAACTCGTCGCCGTCGAGAACCTCGATGTCCGCGTGGACACGGCCGGGGTCGCTCTGGAGGCCGGTAGCCCATGGTCAGTCAACACCACCGCCGAGACCGAGATCGCCGTGCCCGGAGTGCTCACCGTCCGTGTGGTGCCGGGCACGCCGGCCGCGCAGACACAGGCCCGTCTCGACGAGGCGCAGAATGTGTTGACGGCTGCGCTCGCCGCGGCCGGAGTCGAGAGCGTGGAAGCCGGACGGGCCCTCGACACCCGGCGCCGGGAACTGATCGGCAGCCGGGATCGGTTGCGCGCCACCGTCGAAGCGCTGACAGGCGATGACCAGTTGGCGGATCTGCGGGCCCGGCTGTCGCACCTGCGTGCCGGACAGCCCGATGAGGCCGGGTTGTTCGAGCTGGCCGGGCCCACCGATATCGCCACCGCCCGGAGTGAACTGGATGCCGCGGTGAAGGCACACCGCCAGGCCGTGGCCGACAGTGAGACCAGCCGCAAGGTGATCGCCGCGGCCGCCCAGAAGCTCACGGAGAAGTCGACCCGCTGCAGCGTGCTGCGCGAGAAGCTCACCACGGCGCAGGCCGAGCTGACCGTGGCCGGTGGCCGGTTGGAGGTCCAGCGTGCGCAGGCCGGCGACGATGAGTTGGCGGTCAAGGCTCAGACCACCGAGGAGGAAGCCACCGCCACAGCAGGCCACGTGACCGCCTTGCGTACCGAACTATCCGCCACCGCACCGGATTCGGTGAAGTCCGCACTCGATGAGTCGGTCCGCCGCGCGGAGGCGCTGGATGCTCGACACGGGGCGGCGGTCGATGCGCTGCGGGAGTTGGCTGCGCAACTCAAGGTTTACGGCACCCAGGGGCGCAAGGGGCATCTCGATGCTGCCGAGACCGAACGCGAGCACGCCCACGCCGAGTACCTCCGCGTGCACCGTCGGGCCCGGGCGGCCGAGACGCTGCGGACGGTGATGGCACGTCACCGCGATGCCACCCGTCAGCGTTACGCCGATCCGTTCCGTCTCGAGGTGCAGCGGCTGGGCCGCCTCGTCTTCGGTGACGATTTCGAGGTCGACGTCGACAGCGACCTCAACATCCGGACCCGCACGCTGTCCGGGCGCACGGTGCCGTACGAATCGCTCTCGGGCGGCGCCAAGGAGCAGCTGGCCATTGTCGCGCGTCTGGCCGGCGCGGCGATGGTGGCCAAGGAGGACAGCGTGCCCGTCGTCATCGACGACGCCCTCGGGTTCACCGATCCGGACCGGCTGACCAAGATGGGTGCGGTGTTCGACGCCGTCGGCGGAGACGGGCAGGTCATCGTGCTCACCTGCAGCCCGGAGCGTTACGCGAGTATCCAGGGCGCGCACCACATCGCCTTGACGGTTTAGCCGCTACTTCACGACCTGCCGACGCGACCTAGGCAACCCTGCCCTTCGGCGCAAAAAGCTACGCGACGGCGTGCGCGACGCCGTTCGGGCTTGCCAGCTGCGTCAACCCCAGATGGTCGCGCAGCGTGTCGCCGGTGTACTCGGTGCGGAACAGTCCGCGCCGTTGCAGCTCGGGCACCACGTAATCGACGAAATCGTTGAAGGTTCCTGGGGTTTGGGCTGCGGACACCATGAATCCGTCGGCTTCGCCCGCGGTGAACGACTCTTCGATCTGGTCGGCGACCTGCGTCGCGGTGCCGACAAACTGGGGGAGCAGCACACCCTGGGCGTACCACTTGCCGATATCGCGCAGGGTCAGGTTGTCGCGGTTGGCCACGCGGCGGGCCGTGTCGAACAGCCCCTGGGTACCCGTCACCTGCACGTCCTCGACGGGCGCATCCAGGTCGTAGCCGGAGAAGTCGTGGTCGGTGTGCACGCTCAGGGTGATCAAACCCGAGATCGGATCGGCCAACTCGTTGTGGAACGCCTGCTTCTCCCGGGCGATCGACTCGGTCTCGCCGATGAACGGGATGAATGCGGGGAAGATCAGCACGCCGTCTGGGTTGCGGCCGAAATTGGTTGCACGGGACTTGATGTCGTCGTAGTAGGCGCGCCGGCCCTCCGGTGTGGGGTCGATCTCGAAGATCGCCTCGGCCCACCTGGCGGCGAAGTCGCGCCCCGTGTTCGAAGAGCCCGCCTGGATCAACACCGGCCTGCCCTGCGGTGAGTGCGGTACGTTCAGTGGCCCGCGGGTGCGGAAGAACTGGCCGTCGTGGTCGACCTGGCGGACCCGTGACGGGTCGGCGAACACACCGTCGGTCTTGTCGAGCACCAGTGCGTCGGGATCCCAACTCGACCACAACTCCAGTGCCGTGCGGACGAATTCCTCGGCCCGTTCGTAGCGGAACTCGTGATCCAGGTGGTCGTCCTGTCCGAAATTCTGCGCCTCACCCTGGGTCAGCGAGGTGACGATGTTCCAGGCCACCCGACCCCGGGTGAGGTGGTCCAGGCTGGCGAAGATGCGGGCCAGTTCGTAGGGGTGGAAGTAGGTGGCCGACTTGGTGATCGCCACCCCCAGCTTCGAGGTCACCGCGCCGATGCTGGCCGCCACGATCGAGGGGTCCAGCGTCGCGGTGGCCTGGGTGCCACGGCGCAACGGCTCGGTGATGTCCGATCCGTAGCGCACCGGGGCGGCAAGCAGATCGGCGAAGAACACGAAATCGAACTTGCCGCGCTCGAGGATGCGCCCGATGCGGTGGTAGTACTCGGGTGTGGTGAACGCGGTGTCACTGCCCGGGTGACGCCAAGCCGCATGGCTGTGGGTGACCTGCGAGGCGATCTGGAAGCCGCCGAAATGCAATTGCCGTGTCACATCGATCCTTTCAACGCGATTTGGGTGCATCCAGTAACGCCCACCGTTACTGAATGCACACAAATCGCAGGAAGTGGAAATCAGAAGTAGGCGTTGGACGGAACAGGCGTGCCGTGCAACAGGTTCTGACCGATCACCCGCGCCTTGTAGGCCACCGGGTTGTGCAGGGTGATGGTGCGGATGTTGCGCCAGTGCCGGTCCAGGTTGCGCTGCCGGGAGGCCGCACTGGCCCCGCCGAGTTCCAGCAGTCGGGTGGCGGCCTCGGGTGCGACGTCGTCGAGGTGCACCTTCACTTTGGCGACTTTGAGCTGGGCTTTCGCCGCGAGCCGCAGGTCGGGCACCCCGTCGACGGCAGAATCCGTCGCCGCTCCGATCGCGGCCGCCGCGTCCAGCACAGCGGCCCGCGCGACGTAGGCCGTGCTGGCCAGGACCCCGAGTTGCCGCTGCAGGAGGGGATCGTCGGTGGGCCGCTCGGCGACGGCATGGCTGAAGTTGCGCTCGCGGGAGCGCAGCAGCGCCACGCCGTCGTCTACGACATTGGCCAGAATTCCGGCGACCACCGCGTGGATGAACAACTGCAGCGAGGCGTACTGCACGGTCGGAACCGGTTCGGCGTCATACGGGGTATCGGAGAGGATTTCGTCGGCAGCGACCGTGACATCGGTGAACGTCGTGGTGCCGGTTCCGGTGCGGCGCTGGCCGAAACCGTCCCAGTCGTCGACGAGCCGCACGCCTTCGCGGTCGGCGGGAACCAGGACGTTGGCCACCGAGTCGTGGTCGGTGGTGGCGGTCACGGTCAGGTAGTCCGAGAACAGGGTGCCGGTGCTGTAGTACTTCTCGCCGGTGAGCCGGAAGGCACCCGGATTCGCCTCGTCGGCCAGTAGCCGGGTGTTGAACACCAGGCTGCCCACGGCCAATGAGCCCTTCTCGCTGAATGCGTTACCGAAGATCTTGCCCTCGGCGATCTTGCCCAGCCAGTGCGCCGACACGGGATCCTCGGCATTGCGCAGGCGCTCCTCGGTGAACCAGAAGTGCGTCCGGAAGATGTGGGCCACGATGGGGTCGGCCTTGGCCACGTCGATCACCGCGGAAAAGAGCTGCGGCACAGTAAATCCTGAGCCGCCGAGAGACTCGGGCAGGCGCAGGGTGCCGAACCCGGCCCGCTTGAGCGCCGCGACCTGATCGAAAGGGTTCTCGTCGTTCAGGTCGCGGTCCTTGGCGCCTGAGGCGATCGAGGCCAGCAGGTCATCCCATTCCGGGGTTCCGGGCTGGATGTGGGTCACGTTCTCGACGGTGGTCATGGCACCGTTGTATCCGGACCGGCCAGCACTGGGCACGTGTTTGGATCAGCCCGAACCTAAGCCCTTCACCCGCATGCCGTAGAGATAGGTGGTCAGGTATTCGTCGATCACCTGGGCTCGCACCTCGGGGGTGTCGGGAATGGTGATCAGCAGTGCGTAGAGCCCGGCGAAAAACGATGCGCCGTTGTGCAACACGTCTACCGTGTCCGGGATCTCGCCGGCGTCCCTGGCGCGCTGGAGTTCTTCGATCAACGCCACCAGCACGGGATGGTGTTCCCATTCCTCCGAGGGCGGGCGGGTCGTAGAAAAGTGCAGCGCCAGAAAGTCTTTGAACAATGGACGGCCCAGTCGCCGCTCCAACTTCTCCAGTATGCGCACGGATTCGGTGAGGGTGGCGCGCACATCGTGCGGTGCCGCGAAGAGTCGGATGAGCTCGGCGGCCATCCGGGCCTCCTCGCGCTGCTCCAGCTCCACCAGGACGTGTTCCTTGGTGGGGAAGTGGAAGAAGAAGGTGCCGTGGGCGACGCCCGCGGCGGACGCGATCGCCGCGGTGTCGGCGGCGGCCATGCCCCCGCGCTTGAACTCGGCGATCGCGGCCCCGAGT
Source organism: Mycolicibacterium peregrinum (assembly GCF_002102345.1). Classification (GTDB taxonomy): domain Bacteria; phylum Actinomycetota; class Actinomycetes; order Mycobacteriales; family Mycobacteriaceae; genus Mycobacterium; species Mycobacterium peregrinum. Next base: position 68,170 of record NZ_LQPP01000028.1, on the reverse strand, counting down.
AACCGTTCGCGGGTCTGCTGACCCTTGCGGCTGCGGGGGGTGGCGTGGAGCACGGCCTCATGCTACGTCAGTAATAACTGACTGTACTCAGTTCTGGTCTTTCCTTTGAACCATGGAGCCGCTACGGTTTCGAGTAAGAGTTGGTCTGACTGAAGTCAGTATTTGGAGGTCGGCGTGCAGATCCTGGAGCAGGTTCAAGACCTGCCGAAAGCCGGGAACATCAAGGCCCAGTGGGTGAGCCTGTGGACCGGGCCGGCGGTCGGTGCGGTCCTGCTGGTGGCCGCGCTGGCATTCCCCGGCTTCTGGCCACCCATGTCGCCCACCTGGAACGCGCAGCAGGTGGCCGGTTTCTATGCCGACCACACTGCGTGGATCCGGTTCAGCCAGGTGACGTTCAACCTGTGCGGGATCCTGATCCTGCCGTTCTTCATGGTGATCGTCGTCCAGATGAAGCGGATGAAGACCCAGAGCCATGTGTTCGCGTACTGCTACCTGACTGCCGCGGTCAGCGGTGCCACGATCTTCGCGCTGTCCAACGTGTTCTTCCTGGTGGCCGCGTTTCGCCCGGACCGCAATCCTGAACTGATCATGCTGCTCAACGACCTGGCCTGGATCGTGATGGTCGCTCCGGTGGGCATGGTGGTGTCGCAGTTCGTCTTGCTGGCGGTGGCGGTCTATTTCGACAACGGGCCCGAACCGGTGTTCCCGCGCTGGGTCGGGCACTACTCGCTGGCCACCGCGGTGGCGATGATCCCGGCTGCGGGTGCTGCGGTTTTCCACACCGGGCCGCTGGCGTGGGACGGCGTGCTGGCCTTCTGGGTGCGCAACGGTACGTTTGCGGTCTTTGTCATCGTGATGTTCTTCGTGCTGCGCCGTGCGGTACTCAGCCAGGCCGTTCAAGACGGTGTCATCGCGCGGGTGGCGGGCCGGTGACGCTGCTGACCGACGCGCCGCCGGGCAAGCCCGACGTGCGGTTGATGACCTGGTTCTTCCCGCTCTGGTACGGCGCCTTCGGTGTCATCATCTGCATCCTGACCCGAGTGACGCCGCCACCGCGCCCCGATGTCACCGCTGCCGACAAGGTGGCGTTCTTCGTCGAGCACGGTCTGACCATCAAGATCGGCTTCTGTCTGCTGTTGATCCTGCTCGGCGGAGCGGCGATGACCAACGGATTGGTTGCCTACCAGATCAAGCGCATGTCGGTGGGGTCGGTGTTCGCCTACGGCTTCCTCGGCGGCATGGGCGTCGGGGCGCTGCCCGGGTTCCTGTTGGTATCGGTGTGCTTTCTCACCGCGGCGTTTCGGCCGGACCGTGACCCGGAATTGATCAGTCTGCTCTATGACCTCGGAATGCTTTCCTACAACGGTTCATTGGGCTGTTTCACGGCGGCCTACCTGGTGTTCGCGATCGCCATCCTCTACGACAAGAACCAGATCTTCCCGGCGTGGTTCGCCTATGTGACCATCTGGCAGATCATCACCGAGGTGATCGCCACCCAGATGTTCGTGTTCGCGTCAGGACCGTTCGCCTGGAACGGGTCAATCGCCTTCTGGTGGGCGGTGGTGGTCTTCTCCGTCTGGCTGTCTGCCCTGATCGTGCTGCTCCGGCAGGCCCTCAAGCGTGAGGAAACATGCAGTGACGCAGACTGATTCGCGACCACTGGCCTCGTCGGAGCACCTGCCCGGCGACGGGCACATGTGGGTGATGGTGCTCGGTGACCTGGTCATCTTCGGTGGCTACTTCATCGTCTTCATGATCTACCGCACCATGTATCCGGACGAATTCCTGCGGGCCCAACAGCATCTCGACATCACCATCGGTGTGCTCAACACCGTGATCCTGCTGACCAGTTCCTGGTTGGTGGCCCGTGCGGTGCTCGCCGCCCGCGCCGGGCGGCACGAAGCGGCGATCCGGCTCACCTACGCCGGAGGCGTCGGCGGTCTGATGTTCATGGCCTGCAAGGGTTATGAATGGGTCGTCAAGATCCGGAACGGGCACACCAACTCCGAGATGTTCTACTCGTTCTACTACGTGCTGACGGGTGTGCACCTGATCCACGTCCTGATCGGGCTCATCGTGTTGGGCGTGATCGTGCGGGAATTGCGCAATCCGTCCCGACGCCGCGCATCGGTCGTGGAGGCGAGCGCGGTCTACTGGCACATGGTCGACCTGCTCTGGGTGATCATCTTCGGCCTGCTGTACGTGGTGAGGTGACGATGACCGACAAGGCTGTGACTCAGACGTGGCTGGTGCTGGTCGCCATCACCGTCGGTTCCTGGTGGTTGGCACCGGCGCAGTATTCGGACGCGTTGCGGGCCAGCGTGCCGATCACCGCGCTGGTGCTTGCGTTGACGCTGATCAAGTCCCGTTTGATCATCCGGCAGTTCATGGAGGTCCGGACCGCGCCGAGGTGGCTCAAACTCGCCACGGACGGCTGGTTGGTGGTGCTGTTCGGGGCGATTTTCACCATCTATCTGATCTGAGCATCGCGCGGCACAATGGAACGCAATGACCATGAACGCCAAGCGCAGGCGGGTGCACGACAAGCTGGCTGCGCTACCGGGGGTGCGCGCGGTGCGGCGCCCGGTCAGCCCTGGTTCTGACGAGCGGTTCGACCTGTTCTACGTGCGGTCCGGGCGTAAATCTGCGCATCCGGTGGTGATCATCCCTGGCGGTCCCGGCGTGGCATCGATCCAGCCCTACCGCGCGTTGCGCAGGCGGGCGGCTGCGGCCGGATTCGACGTGATCATGATCGAGCACCGCGGTGTCGGGATGTCGCGGCATACCGACGCGGGTACAGATCTGCCGCCGGCCGCCATCACCGTCGAGCAGGTGGTCGACGACGTCGCCGCGGTCCTCGACGACGCGGGCGTGCACGAGGCGGTGCTCTACGGCACCTCGTACGGGAGTTACATCGCCGCCGGTTTCGGTGTACGGCACCCGGACCGCGTCGCGGCCATGGTGCTGGACTCGCCGCTGCTGTCCACCGCCGATATCGAAGTCGTGCGCAGTGCCGTCCGCGGTCTCCTGTGGGAGGGTACGGACCCGGACACAACGGACCTGGCGCCCAAGGTCCGGCGCCTGGTGGCCGGCGGGGCATTGGCCACCAGGGGAGGAGAACTGGCAGGCCTGCTGTATGGGTTCGGTGGTGCCGCCCTGTTGGACCGCCAACTCGACCTGCTGCTGCGGGGCCGCACGGTGGTCTGGTCGGGGCTTGCCCGGCTGAGTCGACTCTCGACGCGAAAAGCGCCGTACCGCAACGAGGTAGACCTCGTCGGGCGGATCGCCTTCCGCGAACTGAACTACGCCGGTGTGCCCGATGGCCTCCCGCTGGACCCGGCGCTGGAGATGGCCGACATGATCGGCAGCGCGAAGTTCTTCGAACCCTTCGAGGTCGAGCCCTTCGATCTGCCGGCCGAGTTACCGGACTTTCACTGGCCCACCGTCGTGCTGTCCGGTGGCCGGGACCTGACCACGCCGCCGGCCGTTGCGGAGCACATCGCGGAGTTGGTGCCCGGGGCCGTGCTGGTGTCCATGCCGACGGTGGTGCACAGCGTGATAGATACCAGGGAGCGGGCGGCGTTCGCAGTGATCCGTGCCGTGCGAGACGGTGTGGCCGAACAACTTTCGGCCACCGCCGACGAACTGGATGCCCTGCCCGCACGTCCGGTCATCCGGGTCGCGGTTTCGGCGATCGCGGCGGCCACGGCTGTGGAATCGGCGGTGCCGGCCGTCAATCGTCCGTGGCAATGATGACGGTGGCCGAGCCACGCGGGCGGCATACGGCAATGAACTCGTGGAACCCGCTGAGGCCGACAACCCATCCGTAGGAATGCTCGTTGCCCTCCCGCGGCACGCTCAACCGGTAGATCTCGTCCGCGGTACTCAGGATCGGCGCCGTCCACGCCATCACCAGTTCGCGCGACAGCAGAAACTCGGCGCTGACCCACGGGTTCAGGTTGGTCGCAGGCCACGACCACAGGGTTGCCACCGCGTCGGCGTGTGAACATCGCTGGAAGCCATCAGCATTGAGGGAGTCCAGCCGGTAGGGACCATGCACGGAGTCGGGTTTCCCAGTCCACGGGGAAGCGCAGTCGTGGTGGTAGCGGGGATGGGTCAGGACACTGTCGATCAGGTCGGTGCCCGACACCGCCACCGGGATCGCGAACGTCAGCAGAGCACACCAGCTGTACATACCCGGAGCCATGCGCACGGTGGTGTCGCCGATCAGTTCGACGTGCACGGGCGGCGCTACTTGAGGAAGCCGACCTTCGTGTAGTCGGTGTCGGCCAGGCCGGGGGCCCCGAAATTGGCCAGGTTGCTGCGCACCGCGACGTTTCCGGGTGACTGGAACAGCGGGAGGCTGAACACCTCGTCGAACAGCATCTTGTCCAGCTCGTTGGCCAGGGTCAGTGCCTTGGCCGGATCCAGCTCTTCCAGCGTCTGCTCGATCTTGGCGTCGATCTCCGGGCTGCCGATCTTGCCGAAGTTACTGGCCCCGTCCTGCGCATAGATCTGGGTCAGCGAGCTCAGCGGGAAAGCGTCTCCGAGGAAGGCGAACTGGGCAATGTCGAAGTCGCCCTTGATGATGTAGTTGGTGAAGAACCCGGTACCCGGCTTGGTGTCGAGCTTCAGGTTCACCCCGATCTGGCCGAGCATGTTCTGCGCGATCTGGGCCACCTGCCGGGTGCTGCCGGCGTCGTAGAACACGTTGCGGATGACGAGTTCCTTACCGTCCTTCTCCCGGAACTGCCGTCCCTCAGGCACTTTCCAGCCCAGCGCGTCGAGTTCGGCCTTGGCTTTCTCGGGGTCGAACGCCACCGAAGCGGCGTTGTCCTGGTAACCCTGCTGACCCGCGACGAAGATGTGGTTGTTCAGCGGGACCGGGTTGTCGGTGAGCCCCCGCTGGGTGATGTTGGCGAGCGCCTGACGATCGATGCCCTTGGCGACCGCGCTGCGCAGCGCCGGGTCGGCCAGGATCGAGCCGGGTGCCCCGTTGAAGGTCAGGTGGTACCAGCTGGCCGACGGTGCCCGTCGGATGCTGATCCCCGCGGTCTTACGGGCGATGGTCAGTTCGTCCAGCGACGCGGTGCCGGTCGCATCGATGGTGTTGTTCTGCAGCGCCGGTATGCGGGCGGCATCATCGAGCACCAGGTAGGTGATGGTGTCCAGCAGCGGCGGGGCACCCCACCATTTCGGGTTGCGGCTCAACGTGATCCGCTGAGCGCCCCGGTCGATGTTGGTCACCATGAACGGGCCCGCCGACGGCCCGGGCGCAGTGAGTTGGCCCTTGTTGAAGGCCTCGGGGGTGGAGGTCATGCTCTTGGGCAGCAGCCGGCCGTTACCGGCGAACATGCCCTTCCAGTCCGCGTAGGGCTTGGCGAAGGTCATCACGGCCTGTCGGTCATCGACGCCGCGGGTCACCGAGGCCACCCGCTCGAAGCCGTTGGGCGCGGCGATGACGAACGCGCGGTCCTTGCCGCTGTTGGCCTCGGTCTGGGACTTGATGTCCTCCCAGGTGATCGGCGTGCCGTCGGTCCACACCGCCTTGGGATTGATCGTGTAGGTGACCACCTGGGGGTTGGTGCCCGTCAGTTCGACATTGGTGAAGTAGTCCGTGTTGACCGTCGCCGATCCGTCGGCTGCGATCACGAACGTGCGGGGCATGGTCGGCCTGGTGAGCGCGCCCACGTCGCCGGTGTTGCCGTCGAGGTGCAGCGGGTTGAAGTTCGAGGGGAACTCGGTCAGGGCCAAGCGCAGATTGCCGCCCTGACGCAGGTTCGCGACATCCTGCGGATTGATGTCGTTGGTGGTGCCGACCTCGGCGTTTCCGCCGGCGGACGGGGTCTCCCGATCACCGCCGGAACATCCGGTGAGTGCGAGGCCGGCAACAACGGTGGCGATAGCCAATCGTCGGATATTGAATCCGTTCATGCCGCCGATGCTAGAGGTACGCGGGCCGCTATGGGGTCAGGACTCGGGCAGCGCCGGTTCGACGGTTGCGTTGGAACGGCAGCCGATACCGTGGGACCCGGGTTTTTCGACGGGGGAGGCACGGCCGTGACGGACACGACTGGCACCGATGTTCGCTGGTCGCCGGCGACGCGAATCGGTTTCCGCTTCGGGTTCTGCTACTTCGGCCTTTTCGGGCTGGCTTGTTTCGTGGGGCTTACTCCGGTGTTGTTGGCGGGCGCCGGGATCCCTCTGCCGTGGTCATCGGTTGCGGGCCTGCTTGAGGCGGTGCGTCCGTTGATCGATTGGACCGCATCCGGAGTTCTCGGACTGCGGATCGAGAGCATGCAGGTGGGCAGCGACAGCGCATTCCAGTGGACCGCACTGTTCCTGATGCTGGTGGTCTCCACGATTGCGACTGTCGTCTGGTCGGTACTTGACCGTCATCGCGACAACTACGCGCGCTTGGCTGCCTGGCTCACCCTGTACCTGCGATTCGTCCTGGCCACGGCGATGTTCTATTTCGGGATGGCCAAGGCCATTCCCACCCAGATGCCGTTCGTACTGAACCGTCTGGTCGAGCCGTTCGGCAACTTCAGCCCGCAGGGCGTGTTGTGGTCGCAGGTGAGCATCTCGCAGCCTTACCAGATCGCGCTCGGGTCGGCCGAGCTGCTGGCCGGAGTATTGCTACTGATCCCGAGGGCGGTGCCGGCGGGAGCCCTGTTGACAGCGATCGACATGACGCAGGTCTTCCTGCTCAACATGACCTACGACATCCGACTCAAGACCGTGTCGTCGATGCTGCTGCTGATCAGCCTGTTCCTGCTGGCGCCCTACGCCGCGCGGCTGGCGGCGGTGCTGTTCTCTGATCGCGCGGTCCCCGCGGCAAGTACACCCCAGCTGTTTACCTCGGCGCGGGCCAACCGAATCGCGTTGGTGGCCCAACTACTGGTCGGCGCAATGCTGTTCGGAGTCACCGCGGCGCAGAACTGGCAACAGTGGGCCAGGCCGGTTCCCGAGCTCTACGGCATCTACCGTGTCGACGGCTTCTCGGCCGAGGGTTACCGGCGTGATCCGCTGCTGACCGACGAATTGCAGTGGCGTCGAGTGATTTTCGACCGCTCGTTCAATCTAGCCGATCCGATGCGGCTGACCATCCAGCACATGGACGACTCGTTCGAGGAATACGGTGGCACCATCGATGCGAGCCGGCACTTCATCGACTTGAATCACTACATCGAGCTGGGAACCTCCAGGCAGACGCCGGTGCGGGTGCGCCTGACCTACTGGTGGCCGGGACCCGACCGCTTGGTGATCGACGCCGACGACTACGCCGGGCACCGCATCCACGCCTGGTGCACCAAGGTGGATCCGAACTCGTTTCCGTTGGTGGAGAGGGGGTTCAGCTGGGTCCGCGAGACTCCGTACAACAGATGAACTCAGTCGACCGGCTTTGGTTGTGGCACGGCGGCCAGCAGCTTGCGGGTGTACGCATGCTGCGGGTTGGCGAACACCTCGTCGCCTGAGCCCTGTTCGACGACCGCGCCCTTGTACATCACCGCGACATCGTGGGCCAGGTGTTTGACCACCGACAGGTCGTGGGAGACGAACAGATAGGCCAGGCCGAACCGGTCCTGCAGGTCCAGCAGTAGGTTGATGATCCCGGCCTGGATGGAGACGTCCAGCGCGGAGACCGGCTCGTCGAGCGCGATGATCTTGGGCTGCAGGGCCAGGGCGCGGGCGATCCCGATGCGCTGCTTCTGCCCCCCGGAGAACTCGGCCGGGTACCGGGCGGCGTCGGCGCGTCGCAGGCCCACCAACTCGAGCAGCTCGGCCACCCGTTCGTTGATGCGCGGTTTGTCGAAACCATTGGCGGTCAACGGCTCTGCCAACACATCCGAGACCGGCAGCCGCGGGTCCAATGAAGCCACGGGATCCTGGAACACCACTTGGAGGTCGGTGCGCAGGGCGCGCCGCGTCTTGCGGTCCAGGGTGGACACGTCGGAGCCGAGCACTTCTATCGAGCCCGATTGCGGTGCAGACAGATTCAGGATCTCGTGCAGGGTGGTGGATTTTCCCGATCCGGACTCGCCGACGATGCCGAGGGTGCGGCCGCTGCGCAGGTCGAAGGTGACCTTGTCGACCGCGCGGACCTCACCGACCTGCCTGCGCAGCACCACACCTTTGGTGAGCTTGTACGTCTTGGTCAGCTCCCGCACCCGCAGCACCACATCGGTGTCCTCGGAAGGCTTCTCCGGGGCGGTGCCGCTGGAATCGGGGCCGCCCGGTACCGCGTAGATCTCGGCGGCACTGCGCCCACCCACCTGATCGGTACGGATGCAGGCGGCATGGTGATCCGGCGCCATCTCGATGAGTTCTGGCTCGGCGGCCAGACATTCGTCGATGGCCAGCGGGCAGCGGGGGGCGAACGGGCAGCCGGTCGGTACCGTCGTGAGCGACGGCGGTGCACCGGGGATGGGCACCAGACGGGTGCCCTGCGAGGCATCCAGGCGTGGCACCGAGCCGAGTAGGCCGACGGTGTAGGGCATCCGGGCGTTCTCGTACAGCTTGGCCACCGGAGCGTCCTCGACGGCCCGGCCTGCGTACATCACGAGTGCCCGGTCGGCGAATTCGGCGACCACACCGAGGTCGTGGGTGATGATGAGCACCCCGGCGCCGGTGACGTCGCGCGCGGTCTTGAGCACGTCGAGGATCTGGGCCTGCACCGTGACGTCGAGGGCGGTGGTGGGCTCATCGCAGATCAGCAGATCGGGATCGTTGGCGATGGCGATGGCGATGACCACCCGCTGGCGTTCGCCGCCGGACAACTCGTGCGGGAACGAGCGGGCGCGTTGTTCCGGCTGGGCGATGCCGACCAGCTCCAGCAGTTCGACGGCCCGGGACCGGGCCGCGCGCCGCCCCAGATCGCGGTTGTGGGCTTCCAGCGCCTCGGCGATCTGATCACCGACGGTGTAGACCGGCGTGAGTGCGGACATCGGGTCCTGGAACACCGTGCCGACGGTGTTGCCCCGGACCCGTGACAGCTGCGCGTCGGACAACCCGATCAGCTCCTCGCCACGCAGCCGCACCGATCCGGACACCTCGGCGAACTCGGGCAGCAACCCGATCACCGCCATGGCACTGGCCGATTTCCCGGCACCGGACTCGCCGACGAGCGCGACCACCTCACCGGAATCCACATGGAAGTTCAGGCCCCGCACCGCGTGTACCGCGTCGGTGTCGGTGGGGAAGTCCACCGTCAGATCGGATACCTCGAGTAGCCGGCTCATCGGGCGCCGCCCTTCCGCCGACTCCGCCGGCGCAACCGGCCGCTGCCCGGGTCGAGGGCGTCGCGGAGGCCGTCACCGATCAGGTTGGCGCACAGGATGATCAGCACCAATACCCCGGCCGGGAACAGGAACACCCAGGGGAAGGTGGTGGCGGACTTGGTGCCGTCGGCGATCAGCGTGCCCAGCGATACGTCGGGGGCCTGGATGCCGAATCCCAGGTAGCTCAAACCGGTTTCGGACAGGATCGCCACGCCGACATTGAGCGCGGTGTCGATGATCAGGATGGAGGCCACGTTGGGCAGGATGTGCCGCACGATGATGCGCCCGCTGCTCACGCCCATATACCGGGCAGCCAAGACGAATTCGCGCTCCCGCAGGCTCAGCGTCATCCCGCGGACGATGCGGGAGCTGATCATCCAGCTGAACGCCGAGAGCAGCACGATCAGCCAGAACACCCGATCGGACTGGCTCAACCGCGGCGTGACGATCGCGATCAGGATGAAGCTGGGCACGACCAGTAGGACGTCGACGATCCACATGAGCGTGCGGTCGCGCCAGCCGCCGAAGTATCCGGCGACCGAGCCGACCGTCGCGGCGATGACCGTCGAGATGAACGCCACGCAGACACCGATCAGCATGGATTTCTGCATGCCGCGCAGGGTTTGGGCGAAGATGTCCTGCCCGAGTGCGTTCGTGCCGAACCAGTGGTCGGTCGACGGCGGCTCCTGCAGTGCGTAGTAATCGAGGTCCGAATAGCTGTACGGGAGCACCGAAGGCAGCGCGTAGCAGGCCACGAACATGATCACCAGCAGTGCCAGCGACACCACGGCGGGCCAGTTGCGCAAGAACCGGCGGAACACAAGGGTGCGCCGGGTGGCGAATTCCTCGGTGTGCAGGCCCGAGCGGGCCGCGGCGGCATCCCCGGTGGGAGCAGACGTCTGGGTCATGTGACTCGCACCCTCGGGTCGAGCATCGCGTAGATGACGTCGGAGAGCAGGCCGGCGACCAGGATCACGGTGCCGGTGAACACCGTGATGGCCGCGATGATGTTGGTGTCCTGGGTGGCGATGCCCTGCACCACCCATTCACCCATGCCATGCCAGCCGAAGATCTTCTCGACGAACACCGAACCGGTGACCAGTCCGGCCACCCCGTAGGCGAACAGGGTGGCCATCGGAATGAGTGCGGTCCGCAGCCCGTGCTTGAACAGGGCGCGGCGCCGGGTCAGCCCCTTGGCCCGCGCGGTGCGGATGAAGTCCTGGCCGAGCACGTCGAGCATGGCGTTGCGCTGGTACCGGCTGTAGCCGGCGATGGCCATCAGGGCCAGGGTGAACGTCGGCAGCACGAGGTGCTGCAACCGGTCGACGAACTGGTCCCAGGCACCGCCGACGGGCACCGGTGCCGTTTCCCCGGTGTACTCGAAAATTTGCACGCCGAGTATCGAGTTCACGTTGAGTGCGGCCAGGATCAGCATGTTGGCGATCACGAAGGACGGCGTGCTGATCACCAGCAGGGACAGCACGGTGATGACGCGGTCCGACAGCCGGTACTGGCGGATCGCACCCCACGCACCGACCACCACCCCGATCACCGCGCCCGATATCGCGCCGATGACGAGCAGTCGGAGGGTCACCCCGATGCGCCGCCACAACTCGTCGACCACCGGCTGGCCGGTCACCGTGGTGCCGAAGTCTCCGCGGGCCGCACCGGCGGCCCAGTTCGCATAGCGGAGCGGAATGGGCTGGTCGAGGCCGAGTTCAGCGGCTTTGGCGTCGATCGCGGATTGCGGCGGCCGCGGATTGCGCTGCTCGAGGCTGTCGAGGGGCTTGAAGTTCAGCGACGTCAGCGTGAACGTCAGGAACGATGCCAGGGCCAGCAACACGATGTAGTTGAGCAGCCGGCGCGCCAGAAAGCGCGTCATCCGGTTGTTCCTGCCCACGGCTGCATGCCAGACAGGGTAGAGCAGCCCGGCACCGGAACCCGGTCATCGCGGTGATGTGATGTTCGGCGCGCCCCCGCGCTCGGTGGGTAACTGGTAGTCGGCTCACAGCTTCGGTGTAGAAATCAGGCGTTCACTGAAATACATGAAGGTCAGCGGACTGAAGAATGTGAAAGTGATCGCTGCGGTCGCCGGTGGTGCGGCCGCGGTGGGGCTGGGCGTGTTCGGAGCGGTCTCGGACGTTCACCTGGGGGCCGGTGAGCCCCTGGCTTCCGGATCCCACATGAACGTCGGCCAGACCAGCACGGAGACGACGCCTCCGACGGCGCCTGCGGTTTCGATGGCTGTGCCCGCGATCAGGGGCTACACGCCGCCGTCAGGGTTCGCCGTCACGCACTGATCACGCGACCGAGCGTCGTTGGTGGTTTCACCGCCACCCGCCGCGGCTATACGTCGCGCGGAGGTGAGCGCATTGGGTAGCGCGAAGGAAAACATTCAGCGAAATCTGAAATTGGTCAGCGCCGGTGTCGGCGCGATCGGTGGGTTAGCCACCGCTGTGCTCGGAGTCGCCATGGGCGGGGGCGTCGCCGGAGCCCAGCAGCGGGTGGAACCACCTGCCATCACCACTGGACAAACGGTTACCGAGACGACTCCGCCGACGGCCCCTGAGACCTCGAAGGGCACTCCGTCGGTCTCGGCGACCACCCCGTCAGGGTTTGCCACGCCGCACTGATCGCGGCTGATCTCGCCGACCGGTGCCTGCGAAGTCGGGTTTAACTCGCTAGCAGGCACCGGTAGGGAGGTCTGTGTGACAGGAGACGAACGCAACAAGCGGACCAAGTACGCGATGGCCGGTGTCGGGGCGATCGCACTGGCAGCGATGGGCGCATTCGGTGCGATGGTGGCCGAGGCGCCGAGCAGTGGTGCGGTCCCGGCCGTCAATGTCGGTGAAACCGTAACGAAGACAACGGCTCCCACCGAACTCGAGACCTCTTTCGCCAAGCCGAAGGTGAAGGTGGACCTGCCCGATGGGTACGGCAACGGTTAGCGGTCGGGTGCCTCGCCGATGCTCGTGACGGTCGGACTGTCCGTCGGTGCCGACCCGGTGCGGGTGGCTCGGATCAGGACCCGGTCGTTGACCTCGTACAGCGGTTTGACGGCGTCCGGCAGGGCATAGCTCTGGGTGAATCCGTCGTTGCTGCGCACCGTGACCGATGTCGCGCTCAGATCGGTGATGGTGCCGGTTTGGAACAGCGTCGTACGGTAGCCGCCACCCTCGGACAGCACCGCCTCGCTGTGGATGGTGGCGGGATCGGGCCGGTCGTGGGATTGCCCGTCCATTCCCGGCCCGCCCATCCACGGCGGCGGGCCGCCCTCCGCATCGGGCGGACCGTGGCGGCCGGGGCCCTGCGTATCGGTGGCGGCGTATACCGCCGCCCCGCCGAGCCCCGCGATGGCCGCCGCGATGCCGACTGCGGCAACAGTGGGTCGGATGCTCATGTGGTCCACGTTGCCGGGGTCGGCTGTGTGCCGGCTGTGTGCGGGCTCTGGCCCAGATGTGGCGATTCTTCACAGCTGGCGCATAGAAAGCGCTCAGTCGGGGCCTAACGAGCGGGCGAATAATGAGCGGGTGAGCAGCACGACCAATGGCACCGATTCCGAGTCCGGGCGCGCCGTCATGCGCCGCGCCGATGGCAATCCGATCCAGGTCCTGGTAGTCGACGACGAACCTGTACTCGCCGAACTGGTGTCGATGGCACTGCGCTATGAGGGCTGGGACATCGCGACGGCAGGTGACGGCGCGAGCGCCATCGCCGCAGCCCGGGAGAGCCCGCCCGATGTGGTCGTCCTCGACGTGATGCTGCCCGATATGAGTGGTCTGGACGTCCTGCGCAAACTGCGGGAACAGATTCCCGGCCTGCCTCTGCTGCTGCTTACCGCCAAGGACTCGGTGGAGGACCGCATCGCGGGTCTCACCGCCGGCGGCGACGACTACGTCACCAAGCCGTTCAGCCTCGAGGAAGTGGTGCTGCGCTTGCGGGCGTTGCTGCGGCGCACCGGAGTCACCAGCGAGGATGGCGGCGCCAAGATTGTCGTCGGCGATCTCGTGCTCGACGAGGACAGCCATGAGGTGACCCGGGCCGGCGATCCGATCACCCTGACCGCCACCGAGTTCGAACTCCTTCGCTTCATGATGCGCAACGCCAAGCGGGTGCTGAGCAAGGCCCAGATACTCGACCGGGTGTGGAGCTACGACTTCGGCGGCCGGTCCAACATCGTCGAACTGTACGTCTCGTATCTGCGCAAGAAGATCGACAGCGGACGGGAACCGATGATCCACACGCTGCGCGGTGCGGGTTATGTCCTCCGGCCCGCGCGCTGAGGTGCCGGCCGGGGCAAGCGCCACCCGCTGGTGGTCACCGCGGACCTGGACCCTGCGGGCCCGGCTGGTGGTCACCCAGGTGGCCCTGCTGGCGGTGGTGTGCGCCAGTATCGGAGTGGCGACAGAGTTTGCGCTGCAACGGTTTCTGATGAACCAGCTCGACGATCAACTGATCGAGGCAGGCAGGCGCTCGGCCGCCATCTTCGAATTGCCGCCGCCGCCACCGGGGACCCCGCCCCCGCCGGGAATGCACCGTCATCACCGGGTTCCGTTCGACCCTGAGGAGGGGCCGGGACCCGGATTCCTCAATGCCCCGGGGCAGGCCGCCCGCACGGTCGGAGCGGTGGTGACGCCGAACCGCCCTGTTGACGCTGGGGTGATCACCGCCGACGGCGACCGTGTCGAGGTCAGCGCTGCCGCGGCTGTCCAGCTGTCCCAGGTCCCGGCAACGCGGGAACCCGAAACCGTTGACCTCGACGGGCTGGGCCGCTACCGGCTCATCGGCCTGCACCCGCGTCACGGCGGCCCGCAGACCATCGTGACCGGGCTCCCGACCGCCGTCGTCGACGACACCCTGCTGTGGGTCCTCGGCATGTTCTGTGTGCTGGCCGCCATCGCGCTCATCGCCGCGACGACGGCCGGCATCCTGATCCTGCGGCGCCAACTCGCCCCGCTGTCCCGCGTTTCGGCGGCGGCACGCCGGGTGGCCGATCTCGAACTCGACCGCGGCGAGGTGGAGTTGCCGACGCCGATCGTGCCGGTCGATCCCGCCAGTGCCCACACGGAGGTAGGCCAGCTCGGTACCTCGCTGAACCGGATGCTCGACCGCATCGCCAGCGCGCTGTCGGCCCGGCACGCCAGCGAGACGCGGGTGCGCCAGTTCGTCGCCGACGCCAGCCATGAGTTGCGGACGCCCCTCGCGGCGATCCGGGGCTACACCGAGCTGGCCCAGCGCAAACGTGACGACCTGCCCGCCGACGTGGCCCATGCGATGAACCGGGTGGAGTCCGAGACCACGCGGATGACGCAACTGGTCGAGGACATGCTGCTGTTGGCGCGCCTCGATGCCGGGCGGCCACTGGAGCGCGACAGCGTGGATCTGTCCCGGCTGATCGTCGACTCGGTGAGCGATGCCCACATCGCCGGCCCGGACCATCAGTGGGCGCTGGATCTACCCGAGGACCCGGTGGTGGTCGAAGGCGACGAGGCACGGCTGCACCAGGTGCTGGCCAACCTGCTGGCGAACGCCCGTACCCACACCCCGTCGGGCACTTCGGTCACGGTGTCGCTGAAACCTGACCGGGATGCGGTGCTGCTGACCGTCGCAGATGACGGCCCCGGCATTCCCGCGTCACTGCTGCCCGACGTGTTCGAACGGTTCGCGCGCGGCGACTCGTCGCGGTCGCGACGGGAGGGCAGCACCGGGCTGGGTCTGGCGATCGTGGCCGCGGTGCTCAAGGCACACGGCGGCACCATCGAGGTGAGCAGTACCGCGGGCTCGACCGAATTCGTGGTGCGGCTGCCGGTCGTCAGCTCACAGGGCACGCACAGGATGGACCAATCCGGCACCTAGCGGCCACGGCAACGATGAGAACGTGACCCTTGTTGCCGCGCATCCCGCTGCCGAGGTGCAGGCGGCGACATCCGAGGAGTCGACGCCCCGCAGCTCCACCCCGATCACCCAGCGCATCGCCCTGGGCCTGCTGTTGGCGGGCACCGCGGTGCTCTATCTGTGGAACCTGTCGATCAGCGGGTGGGCCAACGCGTTTTACTCGGCCGCCGCGCAAGCGGGTGCCGAGAACTGGACCGCGATGCTGTTCGGGTCCAGTGACGCGGGCAACGCCATCACCGTGGACAAGACGCCCGCGGCGCTGTGGATCACCGATCTCTCGGTGCGCCTGTTCGGGCTGAGCCCGTGGAGTGTACTGGTGCCGCAGGCGCTCATGGGCGTCGGTGCGGTCGCAGTGCTCTACGCGGCGGTGCGCCGCGCGGCCGGGCCGTGGGCCGGTCTGTTGGCCGGCACGGTCCTTGCGCTGACCCCGGTGTCCGCTTTGATCTTCCGGTTCAACAATCCCGACGCGCTTCTGGTGCTGCTGCTCATCATGGCGGCCTACTGCGTGCAGCGCGGGATCGAAAAGAACTCCAGCCGTTGGTGGTTCGTCGGCGCGGGGGTCGCACTCGGCTTCGGTTTCCTGGCCAAGATGCTGCAAGCATTCCTGGTGCTGCCGGGTATCGCCGCCGCGGCGCTGGTCGCTGGAGACCGCCCACTGGGCCGACGCATCCTCGATGTCGTCACCGCCGGCGTCGCCATGGTTCTCAGCGGTGGCTGGTTCCTGGTGCTGGTGGAGTTGTGGCCGTCTTCGTCACGGCCCTACATCGGTGGTTCGCAGCACGACAGTATTCTCGAATTGGCATTGGGTTACAACGGTTTGGGCCGGCTCACCGGTGACGAAACGGGTGGCCTCGGCAATCTGAACTTCGACGTCGGGCCGGGGCGGCTGTTCGGGTCGCAGATGGGCGCCGACATCGGCTGGTTGCTGCCCGCGGCGCTGATCTTCTTGGTGGCCGGCCTCTACCTGACCCGCCGGGCCGCCAGGACCGATCCGGCCCGGGCCGCCTTGATTCTCTGGGGCGGATGGCTTCTGGTCACCGCAGTGGTGTTCAGCTTCATGAACGGCATCGTCCACCCCTATTACACCGTGGCGCTCGCTCCGGCCGTCGGTGCGGTCATCGGCATCGGCGCGACACTGTTGTGGCAACACCGCACCGACCTCCGCGCCGCCACGGCGATGTCGGGCACGGTGTTGGTGACCGCGATCCTGTCGGCAGTGCTGTTGGCCCGCAACGACGATTCGTTCCCGTGGCTGCGGGCGGCGGTGGCAGTGGTGGGTGTGGGTGCCGCGGTACTGCTGCTGATGGTCGCACGGTTGGAGCGCCCGATGGTGCGGGTGACGGCGGTGCTGGCGGTCGCGGCCTGCCTGGCCGGTCCGGCCGCGTACTCGATCGCCACCGCGTCCGCGCCGCACACCGGGGCGATACCGTCCGTCGGTCCATCGCGTGGTGGCGGCGGGTTCGGCGGAATGTTCGCGTCCCCCGATCCCGGGCCGACGCTGACCGCAACGCTGGCCGCGGATGCCGACGGCTACCGGTGGGCGGCCGCCGTGGTGGGCTCGTCGAATGCCGCGGGATACCAATTGGCCACTCGCACACCGGTGATGGCGGTCGGTGGCTTCAACGGCACGGATCCGGCACCCACGCTCGACGAATTCCAGCGTCTCGTCGACGATGGCGCCATTCACTACTTCATCCGATCCCGCATCATGGCCGGCGGATTCGGCGGACACAGCCCCAGCGGCAGCCAGGCGGCCACCGAGATCGCGGAATGGGTCCAGGCCCACTACAACCCGGTCACCGTCGACGGCGTCACCATCTACGACCTGACTCACCGTGCGTCGAACACATAGCCGGCGCATAGCTTCGCCCAACCCGGATCACAAGCCTGCGGAGAACGATGAACTCATGACAACCTTGGTCCAAGAACCCGAGCAGCGCTTTCATTTCGCGTCGCGGCCGAACGCCACTCTCGCCGCGCGGGAGGCCGGGGTTCCGGTGCTCGACGTCGTCGTACCGGTGTACAACGAGCAGGCCACGCTTGCCCATTCGGTCCGCCGGTTGCACCGGTATCTCGCCGAGAACTTCGCGGTGCCGGTGCGCATCACCATCGCCGACAACGCCAGCGTCGACGAAACCCCGCGCATCGCTGCCGAACTGGCCGCTGAACTCGACGATGTACGGGTGGTCCGGCTGGAGGAGAAGGGGCGCGGACGTGCACTGCGGGCGGTGTGGTCGGCTTCGGACGCGCCCGTGCTGGCGTACATGGACGTCGACCTGTCCACCGACCTGGCCGCGCTTGCGCCGTTGGTGGCGCCGCTGATCTCCGGCCACTCCGACCTGGCCATCGGCACCCGTCTGGGGCGTGGCTCACGGGTGGTCCGCGGCGCCAAGCGCGAGTTCATCTCGCGCTGCTATAACTTCATCCTGAAATCGACCCTGGCAGCCCGGTTCTCGGATGCCCAGTGCGGATTCAAGGCGATTCGCGCCGACGTTGCCCGTGAGTTGCTGCCCCACGTCGCCGATACCGGTTGGTTCTTCGACACCGAGCTGCTGGTGCTGGCCGAACGCAGCGGCCTGCGCATTCACGAGGTTCCGGTGGACTGGGTGGACGATCCGGACAGCCGGGTGGACATCGTCGCCACCGCAGCGGCCGATCTCAAGGGCATCGGGCGGCTGCTGCGCGGGTTCGCCAACGGGTCGATCCCGGTGAACACGATCGCCGCGCAGCTCGGGTCGTCGCGGAAATCGGCTGCCCCCGGATCGTTGTTGCGCCAGGCGGTGCGTTTCGGCGCGGTCGGCGTGGTCTCCACACTGGCCTACCTGCTGCTGTTCACGGCCTTGCGGGCCGGTGTCGGTGCGCAGGCCGCGAACCTGATCGCCCTACTGGTGACCGCGATCGGAAACACCGCAGCCAACCGCCGCTTCACCTTCGGCATCGCCGGTACGGGCAACGTCACCCGCCATCATCTGGAGGGGCTGACTGTGTTCGGGATCGCGCTGGCCATCACCAGCGGATCGTTGGGGCTCTTGCACGTCGTGGCGCCCGTGCCGCACCGCGGCGTCGAACTTGCGGTATTGGTGGCGGCCAACCTGTTGGCCACCGTGGTGCGCTTCGTCCTGTTGCGCGGGTGGGTCTTCCACCCCGCGCGGACGCGACAGTCCACCGCGCCGAATCGAGGGACAGAACTATGACGACCATCGTCGACACGGCACCAGATGCCGCCGCGGAGACCGCGGAATCACCGAAGGCATTGACACCGCGCTGGATTCGCCCCTCTTACTGGGCTCTGCTGGCCGGCACCGCGGTGCTCTACCTCTGGGGTCTGGGGTCCTCGGGGTGGGCCAACAGCTACTACGCCGCCGCGGCCCAGGCGGGCACCCAGTCCTGGAAAGCCTGGCTTTTCGGGTCGTTGGATGCCGGCAACGCCATCACGGTCGACAAACCGCCGGCGGCGATGTGGGCAATGGGCTTGTCGGGCCGGCTGTTCGGCTTCAACGAGTTCACCATGCTGCTGCCGCAGGCGTTGATGGGGGTGGGTGCGGTGGCACTGCTCTACGCCACCGTGCGACGCACCAGCGGTCCGGCCGCCGGCCTGATCGCGGGGGCGGCGTTGGCGCTGACACCGGTCGCGGCCTCCATGTTCCGCTACAACAATCCCGATGCGCTCCTGGTCCTGCTGTTGGTGCTGGCGGCCTACTTCATGGTGCGTGCCGTCGGGCCGGTGTCGGCACGGGCCAGCGCCGGGTGGGTGGCATTGGCAGGATGTGCGCTCGGGTTCGCCTTCTTGACCAAGATGCTGCAGGCCTTCCTGATCGTGCCCGGCCTGGCCCTGATGTTCCTGGTTGCCGCGCCCGCGGTCGGAGTGTGGAAACGACTGGGTACCTTGCTGATCGGTGCGGCGACGATGATCGTCTCGTCGGGCTGGTACCTCGCGCTGGTGGCGCTGTGGCCGGCGGACTCCCGGCCCTATATTGCCGGGTCGACCGACAACAGCCTGTTGCAACTGGCCTTCGGCTACAACGGGCTGCAACGCATCTTGGGGCAAGAGGGGCACGGGCCCGGCTCGGGCCCCAGCCCGGGTGGACCCGGTTTCGGTCACGGTCCGGGCGGCGGCCCCAACCTGATGTTCGGCGGTGACCCCGGGATCGGCCGGATGTTCGGGATGTCGATGGGCACCGAGGCGTCGTGGCTGTTGCCTGCGGCGCTGATCGGGCTGCTTGCCATGCTGTGGCTGACCCGGCGCACCGCGCGCACTGCCGGACCGCGGGCCGGTGTGCTGATGTGGGGCGGCTGGCTGCTGGTCACCGCCGTGGTGTTCAGCTTCATGGACGGGATCATCCATCCCTACTACACCGTGGCGCTGGCGCCTTCGGTGGCGGCTCTGGTGGGCATCTCGGTCGTCGAATTGTGGCGGGTCCGTGCCCGATTGGCTGCCCGGCTGGTGCTGGCGCTGATGCTGGCCGGCACCGGGGTGTGGGCGTTCGTGCTGCTGGACCGGACGCCTGACTGGTTGCCGGCGCTGCGCTGGATCGTGCTGATCGGCTCGGTACTGACGGCGGTCGCCCTGGCGATCACTGCCCACCGGGCGGGCAAGATCCCCGCCGTGGTGGCGTTGGCGGCCATGGTCTTCGGGCTCGCCGCGACGGCGGCCTACACCGTCGAGACGGTGGCCAAAGTCCACGGCGGTGGGCCGATGGCCACCTCGGGTCCAAATCGGGACATGGGGTTCGGCGGGCCGGGTGGTCCAGGTGGTCCAGGTGGATTCGGGCGCGCCGATGACCCGGCACTGGCCGAGCTCATCGCGGGTGCCGACGGTCGCTGGGCCGCAGCCAGTGTCGGCTCGATGCAGGTCAGCGATCTCGAGCTCAAGACGGGCGAGTCGTTGATGGCGATCGGCGGTTTCACGGGTAGCGACAACTCGCCCACGCTGGCGCAGTTCCAGCAATATGTTGCCGACGGTCAGGTCCGCTACTTCCTCGATCGGCCCGCGGGTGGTCGAGGCGGCCCGCCCGGCCCGCCTCGTGATCCCGGCGGTAGCGCGGGGGAGATCACCACATGGGTTCGCGAGCACTTCACCAAGAACATGGTCGGTGAGGTCCCGGTCTACGACCTGTCTGCGCCCGTCGCCTGACACCCAGACCGCGGCGGCCGTCCACATCCCCCCGGCAGGACGGCCGCCGCCTGGGGCGCACCCCCATCGGCTCAGCCTGATTCTTCCTCTGGTCGTGTCGGCGGCGCGGGGTTAGCGTCGATTCATGTCTGTCACCGACCAGTACCTGGCCAACAATGAGGTCTATGCCACGACCTTTTCCGGGCCGTTGCCGTTGCCGCCCAGCAAGCACGTTGCGGTGGTCGCGTGCATGGACGCCAGGCTGGACGTCTACCGGTTCCTCGGCCTGGGCGACGGTGAGGCGCATGTCATCCGCAATGCAGGCGGTGTCATCACCGATGACGAGATCCGCTCACTGGCCATCAGCCAGCGGCTGCTCGGCACCAGGGAAATCATCCTGATCCACCACACCGACTGCGGCATGCTGACGTTCACCGACGACGGGTTCAAACAGCAGATCCAGGACGAAACCGGAATCAAGCCGAACTGGGCCGCCGAGTCCTTCGTCGACCTGGCCGAGGACGTGCGTCAGTCGTTGCGTCGCATCGAGTCCAGCCCGTTCGTCACGAAGCATGAATCGTTGCGCGGCTTCATCTTCGACGTGGCCACCGGCAAGCTCAACGAGGTGACGCTGTAGCTCATCCCACCTTGTACGTCGCGATGGCCTTGGCCACCGCCTCGCCGTCAGGAGTGACGATATCCACCTCGCTGCTCACCAGGGACCTACCCTGACGCAACACGCGCCCGAGGCTGATCAGGTCGGTGGCCCGGGCCGGCGCCAGATAACTGATCGACATCGAGACCGTCACTCCGCGAAGCGAATCCGGAACCTCGGCGCCCGCCCAGGCTGCCACCATCACCGTGACGTCGGCCAGCGCGGCGATCGCACCGCCGTGCACCATGTCGGCGATCGTGATGTTCGACGGATCCCACGGCAACCGGAGTCGGACCTCGGGGCCGTCGAGGTTCTCGGCGACGATGCCCAGTTTGGCCACGAACGGCGACTGGGGGAGGAACTGCGCCATGACTTCGGGGCCGGTCTGGATACTCATGGCCGCCAGTGTCTGCCGCCGGCGGTCAGCGTCTCAATTACCTGCGGGGTAAGCGCACCGTGAATCCGCCGTTCCCACGGGGGATGGCGCTGCTGGTGGCCGGTGCGCTGTTCATGGAGATCCTGGATGCCACGATCATCGCGCCGGCCATCCCGTTGATCGCCGCGTCGTTCGGTGTCGAGGCTGTCGATGTCAACGTGGCGATCTCGGCATACCTGGTCACGGTCGCGGTGTTGATCCCGGCCAGCGGGTGGCTGGCCGACCGGTTCGGCGTCCGCCGGGTGTTCATCGGGGCGATCGCGGTGTTCACCCTGGCCTCGATCGGCTGCGCGGTGAGTGCCTCACTGCCGATGTTGGTGGCGATGCGGATCCTGCAAGGGGTCGGCGGCGCCATGATGGTGCCCGTCGGCCGCCTTGCAGTGTTGCGGCACAGCGACAAGGCCGACCTCGTGCGGGCCATCGCACTGTTGACCTGGCCGGCGCTGACCGCGCCGGTGCTGGCTCCGGTGCTGGGAGGGGCCATCGCCACGCTGGGCAGTTGGCGTTGGATCTTCGCGATCAACATTCCGATCGGCGTGATCGGAATTGTCCTGGCGCTCGGACTCGTCCGCGGCGGACCCCAATCCGCGGTCCGATCGCTGGACTGGCCGGGCCTGCTCGCGCTCGGCTCGGGGATTGCTGCGGCCCTCATCGCACTGGAGAACATCAGGGTCTCGGGCACCGATTGGGGACTGGTCACCGGGTGCGGTGCCGCGGCAGTCCTACTCCTCGGCGCGGCCATGTGGCGGCTGCTCACGGCGCCGGCCCCGCTGGTGCAGTTGCGGGTGCTGCGGGTGCACACGCTGCGGATCACCGTGGTGGCCGGGTCGCTGTACCGCTTGGTGATCACCGCGGTGCCGTTCCTGCTGCCGCTGCAATTCCAGCTGGAGTTCGGCTGGACGCCGCTGGCGGCCGGCGTCATGGTGGCCGCGTTGTTCGCCGGGAACCTGACCATCAAGCCGGCCACCACCCCGCTGATGCGCAGGTACGGCATCCGGAACGTGCTACTGGTCAACGGGGTGACCTCGGTCGTGTGCTTCGGCCTGCTGGCCGCGTTGCAACCGGGCCTGCCGGTCGCGCTGATGGCTGTCGTCCTCTATCTGAGCGGGGCGCTGCGATCGATCGGCTTCACCGCCTACAACAGCCTGGCGTTCTCCGACGTCGAAGGGGAGCACCTGACGCACGCCAACACGCTCAACGCCTCGGTGCAGGAGCTGGCGGCCGGCTTAGGCGTCGCGGTGGCAGCGCTGCTGCTCAGCCAATTCACCTCGTATTCGGCGACCTACCTGGTCCTGGGTGCTTTGCTGGCACTCACGCTGGTCGCCACGGTGCGGCTGCCGCGGCAGGCCGGCGCTCACGTCAGCGGCCATCGGGCCTGACAGTTGGCCGCCATTGACACCGTGGCGACAGGGCAGCTAGATTCCTGGCCATGCTTGCAATTCTGGCCATTCCTACCAACTTAATGGGGAAGTGATGACCGCCGCACAGAAAACCGATCAGCAGTCCGGCCGGGCCGGCCATTACGAGCTGAGCCACCTGCGGTCGCTGGAGGCCGAGGCCATCCACATCATCCGCGAGGTCGCCGCGGAGTTCGAGAAGCCCGTGCTGCTGTTCTCCGGGGGCAAAGACTCGATCGTCATGCTGCACCTGGCCGTCAAGGCGTTCGCGCCCGGCCGGCTGCCCTTCCCGGTCATGCACGTCGACACCGGTCACAACTTCGACGAGGTCTACCAGGCCCGCGACGAACTCGTCGAGCACTACGGTGCCCGCCTGGTCGTCGCCAAGGTGCAGGACGACATCGACGCCGGTCGCGTGGTCGAGACCATCCCGTCGCGCAACCCGATCCAGACCGTCACCCTGCTCCGCGGTATCCGGGAGAACAAATTCGACGCCGCCTTCGGTGGCGCCCGCCGCGACGAGGAGAAGGCCCGCGCCAAGGAGCGCGTGTTCTCCTTCCGCGACGAGTTCGGCCAGTGGGACCCCAAGGCCCAGCGTCCCGAGCTGTGGAACCTGTACAACGGCCGGCACCACAAGGGCGAGCACATCCGGGCCTTCCCGATCTCCAACTGGACCGAGTTCGACATCTGGTCCTACATCGGCGCCGAGAAGATCAAGCTGCCGTCCATCTACTACGCGCACCAGCGCAAGGTGTTCGAGCGCGACGGCATGCTGCTCGCGGTGCACAAGTACATGCAGCCCCGCAAGGAAGAACCGGTGATCGAGAAGACAGTGCGCTTCCGCACTGTCGGTGACGTCACCTGCACCGGCTGTGTGGAGTCCACCGCCGCAACGGTTTCCGAGGTCATCGCCGAGACCGCGGTGTCGCGGCTCACCGAGCGCGGCGCCACCCGCGCCGATGACCGGATCTCCGAGGCCGGAATGGAAGACCGTAAGCGCGAGGGGTATTTCTGATGAGCACGTTGTTGAGAATCGCCACGGCGGGTTCCGTCGACGACGGCAAGTCCACGCTGATCGGACGGCTGCTGTTCGACTCCAAGGCGGTCATGGAGGATCAGCTGGCCGCCGTCGAGCGCACCTCCAAGGAACGCGGCCACGACTACACCGACCTGGCACTGGTCACCGACGGCCTGCGTGCCGAGCGGGAACAGGGCATCACGATCGACGTCGCCTACCGCTACTTCGCCACGGCCAAGCGGAAATTCATCATCGCCGACACCCCGGGGCACATCCAGTACACCCGCAACATGGTGACCGGAGCCTCCACCGCACAGCTGGTCATCGTGCTCGTCGATGCGCGCCACGGCCTGCTCGAGCAGTCGCGCCGCCACGCATTCCTGGCCTCGCTGCTCGGCATCCAGCACATCGTGCTGGCCGTGAACAAGATGGACCTGATCGACTGGGACCAGGAACGTTTCGAGGCGATCCGCGACGAGTTCCACGCATTCGCCGCCCGGTTGGACGTGCACGATGTGACGACGATCCCGCTGTCGGCGCTCAACGGCGACAACGTGGTGACCAAATCCGACATCACCCCCTGGTACGAGGGACCGTCGCTGCTGAGCCACCTCGAAGATGTCTACATCGCCGGTGACCGCAACCTCGTCGACGTGCGCTTCCCGGTGCAGTACGTGATCCGTCCGCAGACCCACGAGCACGCCGATCACCGCAGCTACGCCGGCACGGTCGCCAGCGGTGTGCTGCGTCCCGGCGACGACGTGATCGTGCTGCCGGCCGGAAAACCCACGCGCATCACCCAGATCGACGGCCCGAGCGGCGTGGTCGATGAGGCCTTCCCGCCGATGGCGGTGTCGATCAGCCTGTCCGACGACATCGACATCTCCCGCGGCGACATGATCGCCCGGCCCAACAACCAGCCCCGGGTCACCCAGGACTTCGACGCCACCGTGTGCTGGATGGCCGACGGATCGTCACTGGAACCCGGCCGCGAATATCTGGTCAAGCACACCACCCGCACCACCAGGGTCAAGGTGACCGGGCTGGATTACCGGCTCGACGTCAACACCCTGCACCGGGACAAGTCCGCGACGGCACTGAAACTCAATGAGCTGGGCCGTGTCTCGCTGCGTACCCAGGCGCCGCTGCTGCTCGACGAGTACAGCCGCAATGCCGCCACCGGCTCGTTCATCCTGATCGATCCCAACACCAATGGCACCGTGGGCGCCGGCATGGTGCTGCGCGAGACCCGCCACGACACCGCGAGCCCGAACACCGTGCGGCACGAGTCGCTTTGCACCGCCGAGGACCGGCTGTCGAAGGGCCGCACCGTGTGGTTCACCGGCCTGTCCGGTTCGGGCAAGTCCTCGGTGGCGGTGCTCGTCGAGCAGAAGCTGCTCGAAAAGGGTGTTCCGGCATACGTTCTGGACGGGGACAACCTGCGCCACGGGCTGAACGCCGATCTGGGCTTCTCGATGGCCGACCGGGCCGAGAATCAGCGCCGGCTGGCCCACATCGCCGCCATTCTGGCCGACTCCGGCCAGGTTGTGCTGGTCCCCGCGATCAGCCCGCTGGAGGAGCATCGTGCCCTGGCCCGCAAGGTCGCCACGGACGCGGGTCTGGAGTTCTACGAGGTGTTCTGCGACACCCCGCTGGAGGACTGTGAACGCCGCGATCCCAAGGGCCTGTACGCCAAGGCGCGCGCCGGTGAGATCACCCACTTCACCGGCATCGACAGCCCGTATCAGCGGCCGAAGAACCCGGATCTGCGGCTCACGCCTGACCACAGCACCGCGGAACTGGCCGACCTGGTGATCGAGCTGCTGGAATTGCCGTCGTGAACGATCACGAACTGGCTGCCCGGCTGGCCACCAAGGCCGGGGATCTGCTGCTCGATGTCCGTGCCGACTTCGCCGATGCCACGGCGGCCGAGCGAAAGGCCGCCGGGGACAAGCAGTCCCACGATTTCCTGATGGCCGAGCTGGCCAAGCTGGTTCCCGGTGACTCGGTACTGTCCGAGGAGGCCACGGCCGAGGAACGGGCCGATTCGGCGCGGCTGAACGCCGACCGGGTCTGGATCGTCGACCCGCTCGACGGCACCCGGGAGTTCTCCGAACTGGGCCGCGACGACTGGGCCGTACACGTGGCGCTGTGGAGTGCGGGAGAACTCGTGGCGGGAGCGGTCGCGCTCCCCGCGCAGAACACCACGCTGTCCACGCCCGAGGTGGCCGCGCCCCGTCCCTTCGACGGCCCGCCCCGGGTCGTGGTGTCACGTACCCGGCCGCCCGCGGTGGCGTTGGCCGTGCGGGAGGCGCTCGACGGAACTCTGGTCGAGATGGGTTCGGCCGGAGCCAAAGTCGCCGCGGTGATCCGCGGGATCGCCGATGTGTACGTGCACGCGGGTGGTCAGTACGAGTGGGATTCGGCCGCGCCCGTCGCGGTCGCCCGCGCGGCCGGCCTGCACACCTCACGCATCGATGGCTCGCAGTTGGTCTACAACTCGGCCGACCCCACGCTGCCCGACCTGATCGTGTGCCGCCCCGAGTTGGCCGAGCGGGTACTGGCCGTCACGGCGGGGTAGGGCCGCAGTACCTTACCGCGGGGCCTGACCCCCGCGAGATCAACGCTGTGGTCGCTTCCGCGCACTGCGAGCAGCCACAGCGTTGATCTCGGTGACTAGGCTGAACAGATGAGCCGCCCCACGCTTCGCGAACTGGCCAGCCTCCCCGCCGCACCGGCCCGCCTCGCCGATTCCACCCTGGTCCTGATCGACTGCCAGAACACCTATACGCAGGGAATCATGGAGCTCGAAGGGGTGCAGGCAGCGCTCGAGCAGACGGCACAACTCCTCGACCGGGCCCGCAGCGCGGGCATTCCGATCATCCACATCCAGCATTCCGACGGTCCGGGATCGCTGTATGACATCGAAGGGGAGAGCGGCGCGATCGTCGCCGCAGTGGCCCCGCGCGAGGGAGAACCCGTGGTGGTCAAGCAATTCCCCAACTCGTTCGTGCAGACCGACCTGGACGACCGGTTGAAGGGTCTGGGCGCGTCGAACCTGCTGCTGGCCGGATTCATGACGCACATGTGCGTCAACTCGACCGCGCGCGGTGCCTTCAACCTCGGATACGCCCCGACCGTGGTGGCTGCCGCCACCGCCACCCGCACGCTCGCCGGCCCCGACAGTGCACCGGTGCCCGCCGCGGTCATGCAGTCGGCGAGCCTGGCCGCGATGTCGGATCTGTTCGCCGTCGTCGTCCCGGACGCGGCGGGTATCCCTGATTAGGCACGCCGACGCGCCGGCGCCCGGCTTCCCGCATCGGTGTGGGCGATGAGTGAACTGGCACAATCCTGAGCATGCGGATGTCGGCGAAGGCGGAGTATGCCGTCCGAGCCATGGTCCAGCTCGCGACGGTCGGTGACGGCGAGCTGGTCAAGACCGACGATCTCGCCAAGGCGCAGGGCATCCCGGCGCAGTTCCTCGTCGACATCCTCACCGCGCTGCGCACCGACCGCCTGGTCCGCAGCCATCGAGGCCGCGACGGCGGCTACGAACTGGCGCGGCCGGCCGGCGACATCAGCATCGCCGACGTGCTGCGCTGCATCGACGGACCGCTGGCCAGCGTGCGCGACATCGGACTGGGGGATCTGCCGTACTCCGGCCCGACGGCGGCGCTGACCGATGTCTGGCGTGCGCTGCGGGCCAGCATGCGCTCGGTCCTGGAGGAGACCAGCCTGGCCGACGTGGCGGCCGGCGCGCTGCCGGGTCACGTGGACACGCTGGCCAACGCCTACCGCGATCAGGAACACGAGCGCGGCCACCGCTGAAGCCGGTCAGCCCCCGTACGGGCGGGTGATGATCTCCAGGTAATGCCCGGACGGGTCCTGGAAGTAGAGCCCACGGCCGCCGTCGTGATGGTTGATCTCGCCCGGGTGCTGACCATGCGGATCGGCCCAGTGCTGCATGCCGCGGTCGCGGATCTTGCCGTAGATCGCGTCGAACTCGTCCTCGGACACCAGGAATGCGTAGTGCTGCGGCCGGATCTCTTCGTCAGACCCCGCCTGGGCGTAATCGAGGCTGACTCCGTGATTGAGCGTCACCGCCAGAAACGGGCCGAACTCCTGCGGGGCGGGGAGGCCGAACAACTCGGTGAAGAACTCGGCGGAGGCCTGCCGGTCCTTGGCGGCGACGATGGTGTGATTGAAGGTGATGGCCATATCAGTCCAGTAAACCGTTGGACCGGCACCCCCGGCAACGGTGCAGGATGGGACCATGCCCAACACCCAGATCCTGGCCGGGCCACAGGTGCGGCTGCGGCCACCGGTAGTCGAGGACGCCGAAGCGCTGTACACCCGGATCGCCTCCGATCCCGAGGTCACGAAGTATCTTTCCTGGTGCCCGCATTCGGGGATGGTCGAAACGCGGCGCGTCATCACGACGTTGTTCAACGTCGGTGACGAGCAGACCTGGTTGGTCGAAGTCGACGGCGAGGTGGCCGGCCTGTGTGCCAGGCGGCGGCCTCAGCCGTACACGGTAGAGCTGGGTTACTGCCTGGCCCGGCAGTGGTGGGGACGTGGCCTGATGTCGGAGGCGGTTTCGTTGATGCTGGCCGATGTGCAACCGGATGACACGGTGTACCGGGTCACGGCCTACTGCCATGTCGACAATGCCGGTTCGGCCGGGGTGCTGCGACGGTGCGGTTTGTCACTGGAGGGAAGGCTCGCACGCTACGGGATGTTTCCCAATATCAGCGACGAGCAACAGGACGTCCTGCTGTTCGGGAAGGCGGTGCGGTGATGGGCACATTCGATATTCGCGGGCTCCGACGTCCGGTGATCGTGGCGCCGATGGCGGGTGGGCCCTCGACGCCGGAACTGGCCGCGGCCGGCAGCAATGCCGGGGGGCTCGGGTTCCTCGCGGCCGGCTATCTGACCGCCGACGCGCTCGCCGAGAGAGTCGCCGCGGCACGCGATCTGACTTCCGAACCCCTCGGGGTGAATCTCTTTGCGCCCCAGCCCAGTGCGGGAACCTCCGAACAGATCCTGGCCTATGCCGATGCGCTGGCCGGTGAGGCGCGGCGTTACGGGGTGGCCCTCGGCGAGCCGAGCTACGACGACGACGCGTGGGCCGCCAAGTTGGACGTGGTGCTCGATCTACGGCCCGAGGTGGTCTCGTTCACGTTCGGCCTGCCGAGTGGGCCCGAGATCGCCAGGTTGCGCAGCGCAGGCGTCACCACGGTCGGCACCGTGACGACGCTGGACGAAGCCTGGCTCGCGGTGAACCGCGGCGTCGACGCCCTCGCCGTCCAGGGACCCGGAGCCGGTGGGCACCGCGGCACGTTCGATCCCGGCGCCTCGCCCGGCACGCAATCGCTGGACCACCTGCTGGCCGACGTGCTGTCGGCGGTGGACGTCCCCGTCGTGGCCGCCGGTGGGTTGATCAGCGCCGACGACGTTGCGGGAGTTCTGGCCGCAGGCGCGGTGGCCGCTCAACTCGGCACGGCGTTCCTGCTGGCCGATGAATCCGGCAGCAGCCCGGTGCACCGTGCCGCCCTGCAAAGTCGCGAGTTCACCGAAACCGTTGTGACGCGGGCATTTTCCGGTCGGTACGCGCGTGGATTACGTAACCGGTTCATCGTCGATCACGATGGGCAGGCGCCGTTGGGCTATCCCGAGATCCATTACCTGACCAGCCCCGTGCGCAAGGCATCGGTGGCCGCCGGCGATCCGCAGGCCACCAATGTCTGGGCCGGCACCGGGTGGCGCCGGGCCCGCAACGGTTCGGTGGCCGACATCATGGAGGGGCTGACCCCGGACCGCTAGCGCTGTCCGAGTCCGACGTCCTCGACGACGACGTCGCCGTCATCGGAGCGCGCGGTGACCTCGGCGGCTGCGCTGTCGGGAACGGTCGTCTCGGGCACCCGCACCTGTGTCGAGGATCCGGACTGGGCATGCACCAGATACGGTCCACGCCCGGGTAATCCGATGGTGACGTCGCCGTTGCGGCTCACCGCATCCACGCGCCGCGGCGCGGCGTCACGGAAATCGACGGCGATGTCACCGTCGGATGTGGTGGCGTTGAACTGTTCGGTGACCGCGATGGGTGAGCGCGAGAAGATCTCACCGTTGACGGTGTGGGCCTCGACGCGGCGGGCGGCGCCCCGCAGGATGATCGGCCCGTCGGTGGTGCGCGCGATCAACTGGTCGAGGTCCGCCTGCGCGATCACGGTGCCGATCTCCTGCTCGGTGCGCACCGTCAGCCGCCGGGCCTGCTCGGGTGGTACGGCTACGGTGATCTCCCCGCCTCGGACCCATTCCAGGACACGGGACGGATTCCCCGCGATGGCGATGCGGGTCTCGTCGCCGTCGGTGGTGACCTGCAGTTGGTGTGCACCGCTGTGGGTGGTGTTCACCAGACGCAGATCCGCCGTGGGGTCCCGGGTTTCGCGGTCCGCGGTGATCCGGATCGCGATGGGGATGTGTGCGGTGTCGATCACCAGCGATCGCATCGTGGCCGGCAGGGCCTCGTGATCGGTCACGACGCGGACGGTGCTCACGGCCCAGGCCGCGGCGCCCAGCGATGCCACCGAACCGGCAACGAGCAGCGCGGCCGCGGCGATCAGGACGAGACGGAAGGTGGTGCGCCCGCTTGAGTTCAGCTGGGGCGGGGGGTTGACCGGCGGCGGAGGGGCGATGGTGGTCACGTTGAAAGTCCTTCCCGGTGTGGGTGTTCGGTCTAGGTCTCGAGATAGCGCAGCACCGCCAGCACGCGGCGGTTCTCGCTCTCGTCGGGAGCGAGGCCGAATTTCGTGAAGATGGAGGCGATGTGTTTCTCGGCTGAGCCCACGGAGATATGCAGTGCCGTGGCGATGGCCGAGTTCGTCCTGCCTTCTGCCATCAACTGCAGGACGTCACGTTCGCGTGGGGTCAGCTGGTCCAGGGCACTGCGGCGGGCCGAGCGGACGAGGATTTGTGACACCACCTCGGGATCGAGCACCGTGCCTCCACCGCCCACGACGGCGACGGCGTCGAGGAAGGCAGGCACGTCGGCCACCCGGTCCTTGAGCAGGTAGCCGAATCCTCTGGTGTCCGAGGCGATCAGATCCGCCGCGTACCGCTCCTCGACGTAGTGGGAGAGCACCAGCACCGGCGACTCGGGGTTCTGGCTGCGCAGCAGAGCCGCGGCCCGGATGCCTTCATCGGTGAACGTCGGCGGCATCCGGACATCGAGGATCGCCAGGTCGGGGTGGTATTCGTTGACCAGGCGCAGCAGGTTGGTGGCGTCGGGCACCCCGGCGACCACCTCGTGCCCGGCGTCGGCCAGGATCCGCTCGATACCGGCCCGCAGCAGCGCCGAGTCCTCGGCGATCACGATGCGCATGGCAGCACCGCCGTGACGATCGTGGGGCCGGTGGCGGGACTGGACACCGCGAAGGTTCCGCCTGCGGCGCGCACCCGTTCGTCGAGTCCGCGCAGGCCGGTGGCGTTCTCGCCGGCGTCGACGACGGCACCTCCCTTTCCGTCGTCGAACACCGACACATGCAGCACGTCAGCGGCCTCGTCCAGGCGCACGGTGACCACCGCCTGCGAGGCGTTGGCGTGCTTGGCGATGTTGGTCAACGCCTCGGCGACCACGAAGTAGGCGACCGATTCGACCTCATCGGGCAGCCTGCGGGGCAACTCGATGTGCAATGTGGTTGGGACCCCTGAGGTTTCGGCACGTTGCACGACCGAAGACAGTGCGGCGTCGAGTCCTCGATCAGACAGGATGGTCGGCGCGATGCCGCGCACCACGTTGCGCAGTTCCACCAGTGCGCTCTTGGCGTCGTCGTGGGCCTCGGCGATCAGTGCCTTGGCGGCGGGCGGATCCGAATCCAGCTTGGTCTGCGCCAGCCCGATCGTCATCGCAAGGGACACCAGGCGCGGCTGCACACTGTCATGCAGGTCCCGCTCGATACGGTGCCGTTCGGTCTGCGCCGAGGACACCGCGCCCTGCCGAGCATCGGCCAGCGCGCTCACCTGATATTCCAGGGCCGCGGTGGGCGACGGGGACAGCAGCCATCGATCGATCGTGGCGTCCACTGCGGGCGCGAGGATCAGGATGGCCACCGCCGCGAGGACGGCGATGATCGCGAGCAGCCACGCGACCGGCGGGGACAGGAATGTCAGACCGGCATCGTTGTCGCTGTGCCGGATGGCGACGGCCGCGGCCGGGCCCAGGAAGGCGAACGTCAGCAACACGAATGCCAGGCCGGTGGCCAGCATGTCGTACATCATCCGCAGGTAGTGGTGGCAGACGCCTTTCCAGAACCGGGTGCTGCTGATGTCCAGCCATAGTTGGTGAGCCCAGCCCTGGACGCCGGTGTACCGCGACAGTCGGCGGGGCGGAACGCCGAGACCGAAACCGAACACGGCTTCACTTCGGGCCCGCTCGAACCACTCCACGCCGCGCATCAGGTAGATGAACACCACACCGGCGAGCAGGAATCCGATCACCGACGGGATCGAGGAGACCCCGATGACCATGATGGACAACGGAATCCAGAACCACACGAGCGCGACGGCGGCGCCGGTGATCATCGATGCGGTCGGTACGACGCCGATGTTGCGTGATGCCGAAACAGGCTCAGCCGCCGGCTGGGCAGGCGTGGGCAGGACGGTTTCGCTGGTTGCGACCATGCCTCCAACCTACGAAGTTGCACGGCGTGGCGACACAGCGTTTTCCCCAGACCACGCTGGGGGATAACCCCCGGATCGGGGATCTACTTCGGCGCGGTGAGCTCCAACGCGATGTTGTCCGGGTCGCGGAACTCCAAGATGTAAGCGGGGCCGATGTCCTTGACGGGTTCGTGCGCGATACCCAGATCGTCGAGGTGCAGCGCGGCCTCGGTCAGTTCGGCGAGGCTCCTGAGCCGGAAGGCCAAGTGGTCCAGCCCGGTTCGGTTCTCGTCGAAGGCATCCCGGCCGACCGGGCGCAGTCCGATCAACGTCGCCCCGGCGTCGTAGATGACCCCACCGGACAGGAAACTCAGCCTGGCACGGGTGGCGACATCTGCGTCCTGTGGCAGCTCGATGAGGACCGGCCAGCCGAAAACGCTCTCGTAGAACTGCCGGGACCGTTCGATGTCGGTGACCGTGAGCCGCACATGCGCGACCGAGGACGTGGTGATGGCCATGGGTTCATGCTGCCACCCCGACGTGACAGAATCCGTGGGTGCGCGTGGGGATGACGATGCCGGTCATGGAGCCTCAGTTGGATGCGACGACGCTGCGGTCCTGGGCGCACGTCATCGACGGAGGCCCGTTCTCGTCGCTGTGCTGGGGTGAACGCATCGCGTTCGACAACCCCGACAGCCTGACCTTGCTGGGTGCGCTGGCGGCGTGGACCGACCGGGTACGGCTGGTGACCACCGTGGTGGTGCCGCAGCTCCACGATCCGGTGATGCTGGCCAAAGGACTGGCCACCGGAGATCTGCTCAGCGGTGGCCGGTTGACCGTGGGCATCGGGGTCGGCGGGCGCCACGAGGACTATCACGCGGTCGGCGCCGACCCGGCATCCCAGACCCGGCGGGGAATGGCCGAGCGGGTCGCGGTGATGAAGCGGGTGTGGGCCGGCGAGAAGGTCACCGAATCGGTGCTTCCGGTCGGGCCGCCACCGGTTCAGAGTGGTGGGCCGTCCCTGCACATCGGCACCATCGGGCCGAAGACCATTCGGGATGCCGCGGCCTGGGCCGACGGCGTCGCCGGTACGACTCTGGACCTGGATGTGGCCCGCCAGGCCGAGTTGTTCGACATCGCCCGCATCGCCTGGGCCGAGGCGGGCAAGCCCAAGCCACACCTGGCCACCTCGTTCTGGTTCGCGCTCGGTAAGCCGGAGGAGGCCCGCGCGCAGGTCCACCGGCACCTGCGCCGGTACATGAACTGGATCCCGGCCGAGTACGTCGACGCGATGGCCCCCGCGACGGGCTGGGCCGGCACCGAAGAGGAATTGATCGAGGTTCTCGGCAGGTTCCAGGACATCGGCACCGACGAGGTGCACCTGATCCCGACCAGCTCCGATATCGACCAGCTGCGCCGCGTGGCCGAGGTGGCGAAAGTCTTCGCCTAGGACGTCCCTGCACCGCTATCCAGCAAAACGTGAGCAAGATCATGGAATAAGTGCCGCGTGGTCTGGATCTCTGTTCGGCGTTGAGATGTCCGCCGTTGATTCGCGCGGAAAGGCGCGGCACCCGGCTGTCGGGGGCTCCGCTCAATGCCTGTTCACAGGCCGTTGATTCACGCGCCTACGGTGTTGTTCACCTAGCTGTTACCGGTTGTTCGTCCGGAGTGCTCAGAACGCGGGGCGTTGCAGAGGGAAGCCGAGTACAACCGGGCCGACGATCGGCAACAGCAAACGATGTCAAGGGTTCGTCAGTGATCGGCACTCGCGCGGTTCTGGTACTAGCGTGTCACTCGACGTCGTCGTCAGACGGCGGGGATACAACAGTTGGGGAACTCATGATCCAGAAGAGCTTGATCGCCACGACCCTCGCCGCGGGGGCCATCGGGGCCGCCGTGACGCTGTCCGCACCGGCATCGGCCGATTCCAAGGGCAACAGCACCGTGGGGTGCTCGCCGTGTGACCGCGTGAACTCGTCGGTCACCGATGCCGTCACCGACGCGGCCAAGAGCGCACTCACCGGTGGGGTCGACCTGCCTGAAAGCCCCATCGTCGACAAGTGGACGAAGTTCCCCGGCGAGACCGCCGAGAAGTGGACCTCGTTCCCGGGCAGAACCGCCGAGAAGTGGGCGACGTTCCCGGGCAAGACCGCAGAAAAGTGGGGAAGCTTCCCGGGCAAGGTGCTGAAGAAGTGGACCGGCCTGGGCTGAACCTCCACCGGAGGGCACCAACCTCACTCATGAACGAGCGTGTGGCAGACAAGCCGCACGCTCGTTCGCATCTGCGAGTTAGCTGAAATTTCGCTGATCTTAACTGTTCTCGCCGCACAGCCCGCCCCCTGAAATAGACGCAGCCCGGTTCACCGACCAAAGGAGCTCGTCGCAATGGCTGCGCCTGTACGGCAGTTGCACCTCAATGCATTCCTGCGCAACATCGGCCAGCACGAAGCGGCGTGGCGCCTCCCTGAGACAGATCTGTCGGGCATCACCGACATCACCCACTACATCGAACTGGCCCGCATCGCCGAGCGCGGCAAGCTCGACGCGGTGTTCTTCGCCGACCATCCGGTGCTCAAGGACCAGACCGAGTTTCGCCCGTTCGACGCGCTGGACCCGATCACCCTGGTCGCAGCGCTCGCCGGGGCGACCACCAACGTCGGGCTGATCGCGACGGCATCCACCACCTACAACGACCCGTACGGGTTGGCGCGGCGGTTCGCCACACTCGATCACGTCAGCCAGGGCCGGGCCGGCTGGAACGTCGTGACGACGGCCAACGCCTCGGCCGCGGCCAACTTCGGGGTGCCGAATCACCCCGATCCGGAGGCGCGGTACCAGCGTGCCGACGAATTCCTCCAGGTCGCCTTGAAATTGTGGGACAGCTGGGAAGACGACGCCATTGTCGGCGACAAGGACGCGCCCCGCTTCGTAGATCCGGCGAAGATCCACGCGGTCGACCACTCCGGCCAATACTTCGACGTGGCCGGACCGCTGGAGGTACCGCGGTCCCCGCAGGGCCATCCGGTGCTGTTCCAGGCCGGATCTTCAGAGCCCGGTAAGGATCTCGCGGCCAGGTACGCCGAGGCCATCTTCACCGCCCAACCCACGTTGGACGAGGCCCGTGACTTCTACCGTGACGTCAAGGCCCGCATCCGCCGGTTCGGTCGCAACCCGGACCAGGTGCACATTCTTCCCGGACTGTCGACGATCATCGGCGGCACCGAAGCCGAGGCGCGACAGCGTCAGCGCGAACTCGAAGAACTCACGGTGCCCGACTACGGTCTCGAACAACTGAGCGCCATCGTCGGATTCGCGGTCACCAAGGACGATCTCGACCGGAAACTGAGCTTCCCGGCCGAAGACCCGGGTGACACGTTCATCAAGAGCCGGCTCGCCCTGGTGAAGCGGTTGGTCGAGACCGACAACCTCACCGTCCGGGAGTTGTTGCTGCGGCTGAGCAGCGGGCGGGGACATCGGTTGTTCGCAGGCACATCGGAGCAGGTCGCCGACACCATCGAGGAGTGGTTCACCACCGGCGCCGCCGACGGTTTCAACCTCATCCCGCCGGCGCTGCCGTCCTCGTTGACCGACTTCGTCGACCACGTCGTCCCAGAGTTGCAGCACCGCGGCATCTTCCGGGAGGAATACACGGGGACCACCCTCCGCGATCACCTCGGCCTGGACCGGCCGGCCAACCGATTCACCACCGGCGCGGATACTTCCGTGTCGGCCGCGAGCTGACAGGGAACCTGATATGCGTAATCCGTTGACCCGCTTGACCCGCATGACCCGCGCGATCGTCGCCGCCGGCCTCGTCGCGGGACTGGTAGCCGGCTGCCAGTCGTCCGGATCCGGGGCGCAAGGCAGCGGCGGACTGTCGGCCGACGCACCGATTCCGGTGGCGGTGCCGAAGGGGACCACGCTGGTGGTGGCTGATGACGCCAACCGGCTCAAGACCCTGTTCAAACTCTCCGGTGAGCAGGACCGGCTGAGCGCCGACGTGACCTACGCCAACTTCAGCAGCGGCCCGCTACGCCTCGAGGCGATCCGGTCGGGCAATGCGCAACTGGGGCGGGTCGGCGACGTCCCGCCGATCCTCGCGCAGTACTCGGACGCCGGAGTGCCCATCGTCGGGGCGGTCAAGTACGACGGAAACGGACTGGTGCTGGCAACCTCGCCGGGTTCGGGCATCAAATCGCTGAAAGACCTGGCGGGCAAGAAGATTGCGATCAACGAGGGCACAGCGCAACAGGCGGTCGTGCTGCGCAACCTGAAGTCGGTCGGCCTAAGCATCAAGGACGTACAGCCGATCAATCTGGGTCTGGCCGAGTTCGCCGACGGCCTGCGGGCCGAACAGGTCAACGCCGCGGTGCTCAAGCAACCGGACCGGGTTCGCTATCTCGCTTCCACCCAGGGGGAGGGGAGCATCGAAATCCCCAACGCCCCGGGCGCCTACCCCGGGTTGTATTACGTCTACGCCAGTCGGGAAGCGCTGTCCGACCCCGCCCGCGCGGCGGCCATCCGCGAATTCGTGATCGCCTGGTATCGCGCCGAGCAGTGGCTCAATGACAACAAGCAGACCTGGATCGACGAGTACCTGATCAAGGATCAGAAGGTCAGCCCGGAGGATGCCAAGGCCATCGCCGCGGCCGACGGTAAATCCTCCGTACCGGGGTTCACGGATGAGCTGATCAACACCCAGCAGGAGACCATCGACCTGCTTCAGCAGGCCGGCGCGTTCTCCGGGAAAGAGTTGCACGCGAAGGACGAATTCGATTCCAGGTTCGCCGATCTCAACGCGACGTCGACGGGCAAGCAGTGACCACCGTCCAGACGGCACCCGCTTCGACGGTGACAGCGGAGGCGGGAGCCGCTGGGCGTCAGGATTATCCGAATCTGGAACATCGGTCGGGCACGCAGCGTCGCCGGAGGCTTGGGCCCGGACGCGCCATCCCGGCGTCGTTGGCCATCGGACCGCTTCTGCTCGTTGTCGTCTGGATCGTCACCTCACAACTGGGGATTCTCGATCCGCGCACCCTGCCGCCGCCGCTGGACATCCTGCGCACCGCCGGTGAGATGTGGTCGGACGGCCGGTTGCCCACAAACATCCTGGCTTCCCTGAAACTGGCGTCGATCTCGCTGGCCATCGGGGTGACGCTCGGCCTGGCGCTGTCGCTGATCTCCGGGTTGAGCCGCATCGGGGAGGCGATCGTCGATGGGCCGGTCCAGGTCAAACGCGCGGTGCCGACCCTGGCGATCATCCCGCTGGCGATCATCTGGTTCGGCATCGGCGACACCATGAAGATCATCATCATCGCCACGAGCGTCCTGATTCCCGTCTACATCAATACCACTGCACAGCTCAAGGGTGTGGACCTGCGTCACGTGGAACTTGCTGAAACCGTTGGTCTTTCCCGCGGCCAGTTCATCCGCAAGGTGGCCATACCCGGTGCGCTGCCCGGCTTCTTCACCGGGCTGCGGCTTGCGGTCACCATCTCGTGGACCGCGCTGGTCGTCGTCGAACAGGTCAATGCCACCAGTGGTATCGGGTATCTGATGACCCAGGCCCGCCTCTACGGACAGCTGGACATCGTGGTGGTCGGTCTGTTGGTCTACGCGGTGTTCGGGCTCACCGGCGACTACGCGGTCCGCGCCGT
The DNA here is from genome assembly GCF_002102345.1 of Mycolicibacterium peregrinum. Taxonomy (GTDB): domain Bacteria; phylum Actinomycetota; class Actinomycetes; order Mycobacteriales; family Mycobacteriaceae; genus Mycobacterium; species Mycobacterium peregrinum. Next base: position 30,060 of record NZ_LQPP01000028.1, on the reverse strand, counting down.
CGAGAGGAGAGCGTTGTCGTGGCGGCGCGCGCTGGGAACCTGACCGAGGAAGTCGCCGTCGTTCGGCAACTGAGTCGATCTTTCAGTGGCTCAACGATTCTCGATTCGGTGGACCTTACGATCCGCAAGGGTGAATTCGTGGCCCTGCTGGGACGCAGCGGCTCCGGTAAGAGCACACTGCTGCGCGCCCTGGCCGGGTTGGATCACGGGGTGGCCGGCACGGGGGACTTGTTCGTCGCCCGCGATGTGTCGGTGGTGTTCCAGGATTCCCGGCTGCTGCCGTGGTCGCGGGTGCTCGACAACGTCGCGCTCGGGTTGTCCGGCCGTGAGGTCAGACAACGGGCGAGCGCGGTGCTCGCAGACGTCGGCCTGGCCGGGCGTGAGCGGGCCTGGCCGTACGAGCTGTCCGGCGGTGAACAACAGCGTGTGGCACTGGCCCGGTCACTGGTGCGCAATCCCGCGCTGCTGCTGGCCGACGAACCTTTCGGGGCGCTCGATGCGCTCACGCGGGTTCGGATGCACCACCTGCTCAAGGAGTTGTGCGCGAAGTACGAGCCCGGGGTGCTGCTGGTGACGCACGATGTCGACGAGGCGGTCACCCTCGCCGACCGGGTCCTGGTTCTCGACGGTGGATCGTTTGTCGTCGATCGACACCTGGATTTTCAGACTCCCGGCGCCCGTACCTACCGCAACCCCGAGTTCGTCGCGCATCGCGAGGCGCTGCTCGCTGCGCTCGGGGTGGGGGCGGGCGAAGGGCCCTAAACAGATCAGTGGTGATCCGCTGTAAACGGACCACCACTGATACGTGGGCGGTGTTGGAGGGTTCCTCCCCCTGATCACCACCACCGCTCCCGCGCCTCTGGTCGAAAGCCGACGCGATGGAGCCACTGTATACCTCCGGCGCAGTTTGCTGAAGGTTTGTTTGCGCACGCGAACAACCAACTTCAAGATCGCTTCCCTGTCTAGGGGCGGACTTTGCCGGGGGAGGATTCGTCCTGAGCGAGATGCTCGGCGAGCAGTGCTCCGGCATTGCGGATGTGACCGGCCATGGCAGCACGGGCCTGCTCGGGGTCGCCTGCCCGCAGGTGCTCGATGATGGCGCGGTGATCCTGGGCCGAGGCCTCGGGCCACCCTTCCACCGCGGCGAAGAACTTTCGCGGTGCGTAGGACAGCGTCGTCTTGATCAGCCAGCGCATCTTGCGTGATCCGCTCAGCCGGTAGATGAGGGCGTGGAACTGATGGTTGAGACGTTCTTCCTCGTCGAAATCACGGTTGGCAGCAGCATTTTCGAGCGCATCCTGGATGCGCTCGAGTTCGTCGACCATTGCCGGGGTGATCGTCGCGGCCGTACGGGCGGTGAGTTCACCGCCCAACAGTGCCTGCGCGTCGTAGATGTCGCGGATGTCGTCGCTCGACAGGGCGGTCACCATGAAGCCGCGCCGAGGCTCGACGGACAGAAAGCCTTCGGTCTGCAGTTGCAGCAGGCCTTCGCGCGCCGGGGTGGCGCTGATCCCGAGTTCATCGGCGACAGTCTCCGGACGGATGAATTCTCCGGAGTGCAGCTGCCCCGAGACGATGAGCTCGCGAACGTGGGCCGCGGCGACATCGGACAGCCGCATCGGCGTGCGTCTCTTCGAATTCCCGATCATGCCAGCGGCCTCAGATGTCGATTCCGCCGCGTTTGACCAGTTGCTTGGCGATCACGCCGCGCTGGATCTCGTTGGTTCCTTCGCCGACGATCATCAGCGGCGCGTCACGGAAGTAGCGTTCGACGTCGTACTCGGTCGAATATCCGTAGCCGCCGTGGATCCGCACCGCGTTCAGTGCGATCTCCATCGCTGTCTCGGAAGCGAACAGCTTGGCCATACCGGCCTCCATGTCGCAGCGGCCCCCCGCATCGATCCGCTCGGCCGCATCCAGCAGGAGGCTGCGTGCGGCGTACAGCTTTGTGCCCATGTCGGCGAGCATGTTGCCGACCGATTGGTGCTGCCAGATCGGCACACCGAAGCTCTCCCGGTCCTGCGCGTACCGCAGTGCGTCGTCGAAGGCGGCGCGGGCCACACCGGTCGCCCGGGCCGCGACCTGGATCCGGCCGACTTCAAGTCCCTTCATCATCTGGGCGAAGCCGCGTCCTTCGACGCCGCCCAGCAGTGCATTCGAATCCACATGGCAGTCAACAAAATTGATCTCACAACTCTCGACGCCCTTGTATCCCAGTTTCGGCAGGTCCTTCGAGACCGTGAAGCCGGGAACCTTCTCCACCAACAGGATCGACACGCCCTTGTGGGCGGGTGTGGCGGCCGGATCGGTCTTGCACAACAGCGCCACGAGGCCGGCCTTGCGGGCATTGCTGATCCAGGTCTTCGACCCGTTGATCAGATAGCCGGACTCGTCCTTCGTGGCGACGGTGCGCATGGCCTGCAGGTCGGAGCCGCCACCGGGTTCGGTGAGTGCCATCGTGGCCCGTAGCTCGCCGGTGGCCATCCGGGGCAGATACTTGTCTTTCTGCTCCTCGGTGCCGAACTGCAACAACAGTTTCGAGACCACGGTGTGCCCGCCCATGGCGCCGGCCAGGCTCATCCAGCCGCGTGCGAGCTCTTCGGTGACCTGCGCATAGCAGGGCATCGAAACCGCGGCGAAGCCATAGGGTTCCGGGATCGCCAGCCCGAAGATGCCCAGCTCCTTCATCGCGTCGATGAGTTCTTCGGGATAGGTGTTCGTGTGCTCGAGTTCGCGGACCACGGGCCGGACCTGCTTGTCGACGAAGTCGCGGACGGTACTGACGATGGCCTGCTCTTCGGCGGACAACGTGATCACTGCGGCATCCCTTCCATGAACTTTATAGAAAATATTCTATAGAGTGCGAGTATGTCCGAGCCGAACGATCCGATGGCGGCGGTCCGCCGGTACGTCGATGCTTTCAACCGGGCCGACGTCGACGCGTTGGCCGCGGTCTGCGCCGATCCGATGCAGATCCTCGACGGTATGGCGCCGCATGTGTGGCAGGGGCCGACCGCCACCCAGGACTGGTGGCGCGACGTCCTCGCCGAGGGGGAGCACCTCGGCGCGTCCGATTATCAGATCGCTCTCGACGAGCCGCGGCACGTGAACGTCACCGGGGAATCCGGATACGTCGTCGTCCCAGCCACGATGACGTTCGACCTCAACGGTCGGCAGATCGTGCAGATCGGGGGAGTCTTCACGGTCGCGCTTCGCAACGGTGCCGACGGCTGGCGGTTGACCGCATGGGCGTGGGCGAAGGGCATCAACAGCCCGGCATGACCTGTTTGAGCAGGTAGAAGGTAATTTTGAAGAGTGCCCCCGGCAGGATTCGAACCTGCGGCCTTCTGCTCCGGAGGCAGACGCTCTATCCCCTGAGCTACGGGGGCGCGGGCTGAAGATCAGCTGCGCCGATTGGGCTTGCATAGCGTAGCGCATAGAAGAGCGAATACGGATTCGGGGCGCGGGGACCCCAGACCATAGGATGGACCCTCGTGACCCCCGCCGACCTTGCAGAGCTGCTCAAGGCTACTGCCGCCGCAGTGCTGACCGAACACGACCTGGACACCGCCGCGTTGCCCGACACCGTCACGGTCGAGCGCCCGCGCAACCTTGAGCACGGCGACTACGCGACCAACCTCGCGCTGCAGCTCGGTAAGAAGGTCGGCGTCAACCCGCGCGAGCTGGCCGGCTGGCTGGCCACCGCGCTGACCGCGGCCGACGGCATCGCCGCCGCCGAGGTCGCCGGCCCCGGCTTCGTGAACCTGCGCATCGAGGCCTCGGCGCAGGGCGTCATCGTCACCAACGTGCTCGACGCGGGCACGGCCTACGGCAACTCCGCTGAGCTGAGCGAGAAGGTCAACCTCGAGTTCGTCTCGGCCAATCCGACCGGACCCATCCACATCGGTGGCACCCGTTGGGCCGCGGTCGGCGACGCGCTGGGCCGGCTGCTGACCACGCAGGGTGCCGACGTCACCCGCGAGTACTACTTCAACGACCACGGCGCCCAGATCGACCGGTTCGCCCGCTCATTGGTCGCCGCCGCCAAGGGAGAGCCGGCCCCGGAGGACGGCTACGCCGGTGCCTACATCACCGACATCGCCGCGTCCGTGCAGGCCAAGCGGCCTGATGTGATGGACCTGCCCGCCGAGCAGCAGCAGGAAGTGTTCCGTGAGGTCGGCGTCGACCTGATGTTCACCCACATCAAGGAATCCCTGCACGAGTTCGGCACCGACTTCGACGTCTACACCCATGAAGACTCGATGCACACGTCCGGTCGCGTCGAGCAGGCCATCGCCAAGCTCCGTGAGACCGGCAGCATCTACGAAAAGGACGGCGCAACCTGGTTGCGCACCACCGAATTCGGTGATGACAAGGACCGCGTCGTCATCAAGAGCGACGGCAACCCGGCGTATGTCGCCGGTGACATCGCCTACTACCTGGACAAGCGCGAGCGCGGGTTCGACCTGTGCATCTACATGCTCGGCGCCGACCATCACGGTTACATCGCCCGGCTCAAGGCTGTCGCGGCTGCACTGGGCGAGGATCCCGCGACCGTCGAGGTGCTGATCGGCCAGATGGTCAACCTGGTCCGCGACGGGCAGCCGGTCCGGATGAGCAAGCGGGCGGGCACTGTGATCACCCTCGACGATCTCGTCGAGGCCATCGGCGTCGACGCCGCCCGGTACTCACTGATCCGCTCCTCGGTGGACACCCCGATCGACATCGACCTGGCGTTGTGGTCCAGTGCGTCCAGCGAAAACCCGGTCTACTACGTGCAATACGCGCACGCCCGGCTGTCCGCGCTGGCGCGCAACGCCGCCGATCTCGGCGTCGCTGCCGACACCGCGCACCTGGATCTGTTGTCCCACGAGAAAGAGGGCATCCTGATCCGTAACCTGGGCGAGTTCCCCCGGGTGCTCAAAGCCGCTGCCGCACTGCGGGAACCGCACCGCGTGTGCCGGTACCTGGAAGACCTGGCCGGCGACTACCACCGGTTCTACGACGCCTGCCGCGTGCTGCCGCAGGGCGACGAGGAAGCGGGCGACCTGAACGCGGCCCGGCTCGCCCTGTGTGAGGCCACCCGCCAGGTGATCGCCAACGGTCTGGGCATCCTCGGTGTGACCGCCCCGGAGCGCATGTGAACGCGCACCCCGCCGGCCCCCGGCACGCCGACGAGATCCACCACGCCGGTGCACCCGCCAAGCCGCAGTCTCCTGACGAGATCCTGCTGCTGGCGCCGAACGTGTGGCCGCGCAACCTGGTTCGCGGTGACAACGGAGTGGTGTCGATCGCCGGGATACCGGTCACCGATCTGGCCGCCGAGTACGGCACCCCGTTGTTCGTGATCGATGAGGACGATTTCCGGTCGCGTTGCCGAGACATCGCCGCAGCCTTCGGTGGCGGGGACTACGTGCACTACGCGGCCAAGGCGTTCCTGTGCAGTGAGATCGCCCGCTGGGTCAACCAGGAGGGCCTGTCGCTGGACGTCGCGACCGGGGGAGAGCTGGCGGTGGCGCTGCACGCCGACTTCCCGCCGGAGCGAATCACCTTGCACGGCAACAACAAATCCGTCGCCGAGCTCACCACGGCCGTCAAGGCCGGGGTCGGGCATGTGGTGGTCGATTCCCTGATCGAGATTGAGCGCCTGGACCGGGTCGCCGGGGAGGCGGGCATCGTCCAGGACGTGCTGGTGCGGGTGACCCCGGGGGTGGAGGCACACACCCACGAGTTCATCTCCACCGCCCACGAGGACCAGAAGTTCGGCCTGTCGCTGGCCAGCGGTGCGGCGATGGAGGCGGTGCGCAAGGTGTTCGCGACGGACAACCTGCGCCTCGTGGGGTTGCACTGCCATGTCGGTAGCCAGATCTTCGACGTGGCCGGATTCGAAGTGGCCGCCCACCGCGTGATCGGCCTGCTGCGCGACGTCGTCTCCGAATTCGGTGTCGAGAAGACCTCGCAGATGTCGGTCATCGACCTCGGTGGTGGCTTGGGTATTTCCTATGTACCGCAAGATGATCCGCCGCCGATGCAGGAGCTGGCCGACAAACTGCTGGCCATCGTGCGCAGCGAATCGGCCGCCGTCGGACTGCCCACCCCGAAGCTCGTGGTGGAGCCGGGCCGCGCCATTGCCGGTCCGGGGACTGTCACGCTGTACGAGGTCGGCACGGTGAAAGACGTGGCGATCAGCGCCACCGCACAGCGACGCTATGTGAGCGTCGACGGCGGGATGAGCGACAACATCCGCCCGGCGCTGTACGACGCCGAGTATGACGCCCGGCTGGTGTCCCGGACCAGCGACGCAGCCGCGACTCTGGCGCGCATCGTCGGCAAGCATTGCGAGACCGGCGACATCGTGGTCCGCGACACCTGGGTGTCCGACGACATCGCGCCCGGTGATCTGCTGGCCGTCGCCGCCACCGGTGCCTACTGCTATTCGATGTCGAGCCGGTACAACCTGCTGTGCCGGCCCGCCGTGGTGGCCGTGAAGGACGGCAAGTCGCGGCTGGTGCTCCGACGGGAGACTGTCGACGATCTTTTGAGCCTGGAGGTGAGTGGTCAATGAGTGGTGAGAAGCCCATCGGCGTAGCGGTACTGGGGCTCGGCAACGTCGGCAGCGAAGTGGTGCGCATCATCAACGAGAGTGCCGCTGACCTCGCGGCCCGCATCGGCGCCCCGCTCGAGGTGCGCGGCATCGGGGTGCGCAAGGTTTCCGGCGACCGCGGGGTGCCCAAGGACCTGCTCACCGACGACATCGTCGAGCTGGTGTCGCGCGACGACGTCGACATCGTGGTCGAGTTGATGGGCCCGGTGAAGCCGGCCCGCAAGGCCATCCTGGCAGCCCTCGAACAGGGCAAGTCGGTGGTGACCGCCAACAAGGCACTGATGGCCCAGTCCACCGGGGAACTGGCGCAGGCCGCCGAAAAGGCGCGCGTCGACCTGTATTTCGAAGCCGCTGTGGCCGGCGCGATCCCGGTGATCCGACCGCTGACCCAGTCGCTGGCCGGCGACACGGTGGTGCGGGTGGCCGGCATCGTCAACGGCACCACCAACTACATCCTGTCCGAGATGGACAGCACCGGCGCCGATTACACCTCGGCACTGGCTGATGCCAGCGCGCTGGGGTATGCCGAGGCCGATCCCACCGCCGACGTCGAGGGCTACGACGCAGCGGCCAAGGCCGCGATTCTCGCCTCGATCGCCTTCCACACCCGGGTCACCGCCGACGACGTCTACCGCGAAGGCATCACCAAGGTGAGTGCGGCCGACTTCGAGTCCGCCCGAGCTCTGGGCTGCACCATCAAGCTGTTGGCCATCTGCGAGCGGCTCACCACTGATGAAGGCAAGCAACGTGTTTCGGCACGCGTGTACCCGGCACTGGTGCCGTTGACGCACCCGCTGGCCGCGGTCAACGGAGCCTTCAACGCCGTGGTGGTCGAGGCCGAGGCGGCCGGCCGGCTGATGTTCTACGGCCAGGGCGCCGGCGGCGCCCCCACCGCGTCGGCCGTGATGGGCGACGTCGTGATGGCCGCGCGCAACCGCGTCCAGGGTGGCCGCGGCCCGCGCGAGTCCAAGTACGCCAAGCTGCCGATCGCCCCGATCGGCTTCATCCCGACCCGCTACTACGTGAACATGAACGTCTCGGACAAACCAGGCGTGTTGTCCGCGGTGGCGGCAGAATTCTCCAAGCGCGAGGTCAGCATCGCCGAGGTGCGCCAGGAGGGCATGGTCGACGAGGAAGGTCAGCCCTGCGGCGCCCGCATCGTGGTGGTCACCCACCAGGCCACCGATGCCGCGCTCTCGGAAACCGTCGAGGCGCTGGCCGATCTCGACGCGGTGCAGACCATCAACAGCGTGCTGCGTATGGAAGGAACGAACGCATGAACCCCGGGACGCAAGGAAAGACCAGCGCAGGGCCGGTGCACCGGCCCTGGCCGGGATTGATCGAGGCCTACCGAGATCGGCTTCCGGTCGGCGACAACTGGACCCCGATCACCTTGCTCGAGGGCGGTACGCCGCTCATCCATGCCAAGCGCTTAAGTGAACTCACCGGCTGCACAGTGCATCTCAAGGTCGAGGGGCTCAACCCGACCGGTTCTTTCAAGGACCGCGGCATGACCGTTGCGGTCACCGAGTCTCTGGCGCGTGGGCAGGAGGCCGTGCTGTGCGCGTCCACGGGCAACACGTCAGCCTCGGCGGCGGCCTATGCCGCTCAGGCCGGCATCACCTGTGCGGTGCTGATCCCGCAGGGCAAGATCGCGATGGGCAAGCTCGCGCAGGCTGTCATGTACGGCGCCAAGATCATCCAGGTCGACGGCAACTTCGACGACTGCCTGGAACTGGCCCGCAAGATCACTGCGGACTTCCCGACCATCGCGCTGGTGAACTCGGTCAACCCCTACCGCATCGAGGGGCAGAAGACCGCCGCGTTCGAGATCGTCGATGCCCTTGGCACCGCACCTGACGTGCACGCTCTGCCGGTGGGCAACGCGGGCAACATCACCGCCTACTGGAAGGGCTACACCGAGTACCACCGCGACGGTCTGACGGACCGGCTTCCGCGCATGCTCGGCACCCAGGCCGCCGGAGCTGCCCCGCTGGTCCTGGGCGAGCCGGTCAAGGAGCCCGAGACCATCGCCACCGCCATCCGCATCGGTTCGCCCGCGTCGTGGTCCGGTGCGGTCGAGGCCCAGCAGCAGTCCAAGGGCCGATTCCTGGCTGCCACCGACGAAGAGATCCTCGCGGCATATCACCTGATCGCCCGCAACGAGGGCGTGTTCGTCGAGCCCGCGTCGGCGGCCAGCGTGGCCGGTCTGCTGAAGTCGATCGAGGACGGCTGGGTCAAGCGTGGCTCCACGGTGGTCTGCACGGTCACCGGCAACGGCCTGAAGGATCCCGACACCGCACTCAAGGACATGCCCACCGTCACGGCCGTGCCGGTCGATCCGGTCGCCGTCGTCGCCAAGCTCGGACTGGTCTGAGCCTGGTGAATCAGACCCTGCCCGCCGGGCTCACGGCCACCGCTGTCGTCGCAGCCTCCAGCGCAAACCTCGGCCCGGGCTTCGACAGCCTGGGGCTGGCGCTCAGCCTTTACGACGAAATCATCGTCGAGACAACTGAATCCGGCCTGCAGCTGGAGGTTGAGGGCGAGGGGGCGGGTCAGGTTCCGCTCGATGCGACGCATCTCGTGGTGCGCGCCATCGAGGCCGGGTTGCAGGCCACGGGCTATCGTGCGGCCGGCCTGATCGTCCGCTGCCGCAACGCAATTCCGCATTCGCGTGGGCTCGGATCATCGGCCGCTGCCGTGGTCGGCGGCCTCGCCGTGGTCAATGGTCTTGTGGCGCAGGCCGGTTCGGATCCGATGACCGAGGATCAGCTGATTCAGCTGTCGAGTGAGTTCGAGGGGCATCCGGACAACGCCGCGGCGGCCGTGCTGGGTGGGGCGGTCGTGTCCTGGACCGAAACCGATCCCGACGGGCGGCCGCGCTACCGCGCGGCCCAGGTGCGCGTGCATCCGGACATCCGACTGTTCCCCGCGGTTCCGCAGCAGCGGTCGTCCACCGCAGAGACCCGGGCGGTGCTGCCCGAGCAGGTCAGCCACGTCGATGCGCGTTTCAACGTCAGCCGCGCGGCCCTGCTCGTCGTGGCCTTGAGTGAGCGCCCGGATCTGCTGATGACGGCCACGCAGGATGTGTTGCATCAACCACAACGCGCCGCGGCCATGCCGGCCTCGGCGGAATACCTGCAGTTGCTGCGGCGTTATGGAGTGGCAGCAGTGCTGTCCGGGGCCGGGCCTACGGTTCTGGGGATGAGTTCCCAGGCGGGATTGCCTGATGAGGCCCTTGATTACGGCACTGCCAACGGGTTCACCGTCAGGGAGATGTCGGTCGGAACGGGCGTCCGCTGGACGTCGGGTGTGGCCGCCAGGAACTGACGATGTGCGTCACAAGAAGAGTCGAGCGCCACACGCCCAGTGGTGACGTTGCTTGATTACTTCACGAAAGCGAGTTATTCTCGCTTTCGTCCAGCACTCGCAGGGTCTCTGCCTGCGTCGACACCAGGACGACCACCCAATCTTCTTGTGTTCTACTCGTGGACTGACGGCTCGCCGTATATCGGCGGACCCGGGCGATCGCCGTTGCGCAGGCGACGGTGTGAGCTACGCGCTCAGCGGTTCAGCTGAACGCGCTTCGACCTTTGGGGAACCCTCGCACGACCTGATGAGCGAGGGAAAGAAAGGAAATCCGTGACAGAAACGGACCTCTTCACGGCTGACAACGCCAACGGCACTGGGGATTTGCCGAACGCCGTGACATCTGAAAGCACCGAGACCACCACTGACACCGCGGCCGCGCGGCGCGCTTCGAGCGCCCGGCCCGCGTCGCTGTCGACCATGGTTCTGCCTGAGCTGCGGGCCCTGGCCAAGGAAATCGGTGTCGAAGGCGCGTCCGGTTTGCGTAAGAGTGAGCTGATCGCAGCTATCCGCGCCCATCGTGGTGAATCCAACGGTGCGACCGCCGAGGCAAAGCCGGCCGCCGAGGCCCAGCCGGACGCCGGTGCCGAGGCCGCTGAGCAGCCCGCGACTCGTCGTCGTGAGCGCCGGGGTTCCTCGCGCCAGGCCGGCGCGCCGGTCGCCGACGCGGCCAAGGACGACGCAGGCAAGTCCGATGCCGGCAAGGACGACGCGGGCACCGAGGCCGTCAAGGCCGAGGCGAAGACCGATTCCGCGGCCGAGGCCGACACCAAGACCGCCGAGCCGCAGGAAAAGCCTGCCAAGCAGGACAAGCGCGAACGCCAGGAACGGCGCGAAAAGCGCGAGCAGTCCGACGCTGACAAGGGCGAGACCAAGGCTGACAACAAGGCCGACAACAAGCAGGACGACAAGCGCGACCAGAAACAGGACCGCGACCAGAAACAGGACCGCGACCAGAAACAGGACCGCGACCAGAAGCAGGACAGGGGTCAGGGACGCGATCAGTCCGATCAGTCGGACAACCAGCAGAACCGGGGCGGCGGCAACGCCAACGCCAACGCCGATGACGATGGCGATGGGGACGGCCGGCAGGGCCGTCGCGGCCGTCGGTTCCGTGACCGTGACCGTCGCCGGCGCGGTGAGCGTGGCGCCGAGGGCGGCAACGAGACCGAGCTGCGTGAGGACGACGTCGTCCAGCCGGTCGCCGGCATCCTCGACGTGCTGGACAACTACGCGTTCGTCCGCACCTCGGGCTACCTGGCCGGGCCGAACGACGTCTACGTGTCCATGAACATGGTCCGCAAGAACGGCTTGCGCCGCGGCGACGCCGTCACCGGTGCCGTCCGCGTGCCCCGTGAGGGCGAGGGCGGCGGAGGCCAGAACCCGCGGCAGAAGTTCAACCCGCTGGTGCGCCTGGACAGTGTCAACGGTGGACCGGTCGAGGCGGCGAAGAACCGTCCCGATTTCACCAAGCTGACCCCGCTGTACCCGAATCAGCGGCTGCGCCTGGAGACCACGCCCGAGCGGCTGACCACGCGCGTGATCGACCTGATCATGCCGATCGGTAAGGGGCAGCGCGCCCTGATCGTGTCGCCGCCCAAGGCCGGTAAGACCACGATCATGCAGGACATCGCCAACGCGATCACCAAGAACAACCCGGAATGCCACCTCATGGTGGTGCTCGTCGACGAGCGCCCGGAAGAGGTCACCGACATGCAGCGCTCGGTGAAGGGCGAGGTCATCGCCTCGACCTTCGACCGTCCGCCGTCAGACCACACCCAGGCCGCCGAGCTGGCGATCGAGCGGGCCAAGCGCCTGGTCGAGCAGGGCAAGGACGTCGTGGTGCTGCTGGACTCGATCACCCGTCTGGGCCGCGCGTACAACAACGCGTCGCCGGCTTCGGGTCGCATCCTGTCCGGTGGTGTCGACTCCACCGCGCTGTACCCGCCGAAGCGGTTCCTCGGCGCGGCCCGCAACATCGAGCACGGCGGCTCGTTGACCATCATCGCCACGGCGATGGTCGAGACCGGTTCGACCGGTGACACCGTGATCTTCGAGGAGTTCAAGGGCACCGGCAACGCCGAGCTCAAGCTCGACCGCAAGATCGCCGAGCGCCGGGTGTTCCCTGCGGTCGACGTCAACCCGTCCGGTACCCGCAAGGACGAGCTGCTGCTCAGCCCGGACGAGTTCGCCATCGTGCACAAGCTGCGCCGCGTGCTCTCGGGTCTCGACAGCCACCAGGCCATCGACTTGCTGATGAGCCAGCTCCGCAAGACCAAGAACAACTACGAGTTCCTGGTGCAGGTCTCCAAGACCGCCCCGGGCTCGATGGACGTCGACTAAGCACGACAACGTGAAAGGCCCCCGATATTCGGGGGCCTTTTGCGTTCCGTCAGGAAGTTGTCGCCGGGCGTAGCCCGGGCATCAGATACCGCCGCACCTGCGCGAGGACGGCATCCCCGTCACTGGGATCCAGCGTGTTGCCCGGTACGGTCGCCAGTGAGATCAACACTCGTGCAACCCATTCCGATGCTTCGGGGATGTCGATGTCGGCTCGCACCTCGCCACGGTCGCGGGCGGCCGCCAGATAGGGCGACCAGAACTCGGCAAGGTCGGGGATCATGCCCTGCACGCCGGCCCCGGCGCAGGCGGCGAATTCCTCGGGTTCGTCGGTGCGGAGTTTCATCAGTACGGCGCCCGGATCGTCGTAGGCTCGCAGGCCATTGCCGACACCCCAGGCGATCTGGCGATCCAGTCCCTCGATCTGCTCCAGCATGGCCTGGGCTTCCGACCAGAACGTGTCATTGAGACGCACGATCACAGCGCCCAGCAGCGTCACCTTGTCCGGGAAATGGCGGTAGAGCCATCCGCGGGACACTCCGGCGGCCTCGGCGACCTCCGAGACGGTGGTCGCGCGAATGCCCTTGGTCCGCAGGCATTCTTCAGCAGCGTCGATCAGTCGATCTCGCACGCTGCGCGGTGCCGTGGTGCTGGTCAACTGTGGTGTCTCCTGGTCTTCCGGTTGGGCTTAGGTACATGATTCTGCCAAGCGTGTATCCGTCGCGCCAGAACCATGGTAGACAGTTTTGTAATTCTGTTCACTAACCCTTGGGGATTCATCGGATGGCCGAAACGCTGCAGCAGTTGCTCCGGGAACGCGAAGCGGGCGACACGGTCGCCATCAAGTACGGCGACCGGACCTGGACGTGGCGTGAGCATATCGCCGAGGCGAAGGCCCAGGCTGCGGCCCTGATCGGGATCGCCGAGCCGCAGCGTCCCCTCCATGTGGGCACCCTGCTGGGCAATACCCCCGACATGCTGACCGCGCTGGCGGCGGCGGCCCTCGGCGGCTACGTGCTGTGCGGTATCAACAACACCCGCCGGGGTGAGGCGCTGGCCCGCGACATCGCCCGGGTCGAATGTCAGGTCGTCCTCGTCGACGAACACCACCGGGGGCTGCTCGAGGGCCTCGACCTGCCGGGGGTCACCGTGATCGACGTATCGGATACCGCCTGGTCATCGCGGGAACTCACGCCACACCGCGAGGTCGGGCCCGACGACACCTTCATGATGATCTTCACCTCGGGCACCAGCGGCGAGCCCAAGGCCGTCCGGGTGCCGCATTCCATCGTGCTGTTCTCCGCCGCCGCGCTGGTGCAGCGCTACGACCTGACCGAGGCGGACACCTGCTACCTGGCCATGCCGCTGTTCCATTCGAACGGCGTGTACGCCGGGTGGGGCGTGGCGCTCAGTTCGGGCGCGGCCATGGCGCCCGCACAGTTCTCCGCGTCCGGGTTCCTCCCGGACATCCGCCGCTACGGCGCGACGTACATGAACTACGTCGGCAAGCCGCTGGCCTACATCCTGGCCACCACCGAGCAACCCGACGACCACGACAACACGCTGCGCGTGGCGTTCGGCAACGAGGCCGCCGACCGCGACATCGACGAATTCAGCCGCAGGTTCGGATGCAGCGTCTGGGACGGCTTCGGCTCGACGGAGCTGGCGATCATCATCACCCGTTCCGAGGGCACCCCCGCCGGCAGCGTCGGCCAGGGTTTCCCGGGCGTGGCGATCTACGACGCGGAGACCCTTGAAGAGTGCCCGGCCGCACAATTCGACGCCACCGGTGCCCTGGTGAACGCCGAGGCCGCCACCGGGGAACTGGTGAACACCAACGGAAGCGGGATGTTCCGCGGCTACCACAACGATCAGGGCGCGACCGATGAACGGCTGCGCCACGGCATGTACTGGTCGGGCGATCTGGCCTACCGCGATGCCGACGGCTGGATCTACCTGGCCGGGCGCACCGCGGACTGGATGAGAGTGGACGGCGAGAACATCACCGCGGCGCCGATCGAACGAATCCTGTTGCGGCAGCCGGTGATCAGCCGAGTCGCGGTCTATCCCGTGCCCGACGAATTCGTCGGTGATCAGGTGATGGCCGCCGTCGTGCTGCGTGACGGTCAGTCACTCACGCCCGACGAGTTCGGCGCATTCCTCGCGCAGCAGCAGGATCTGTCGCCGAAATCCTGGCCGCGATACCTCTGGCTGGCCGCCGATCTGCCCAGCACGGCGACCAACAAGATCCTCAAGCGCGAGTTGGTTGCCCTCGGCGCCGACCCGGCCGGTCGGGTGCTCTGGAAGCGCGACGGTACGGTCTACACGACTTTCTGACGCGGGGAATAGCCGCCGGTCATGCCGCGTTTAGGCAGTTGGCGGTTGACCTGGCATAATGGACCGCCGACCCTCGGTCCCGGTTCACGTCCATCTGAATTTCGGGCGACCCGGGCCAACGATTGAAGAGGAACCCATGAAAACAGGCATTCATCCTGAGTATGTCGAGACCACGGTGCACTGTGGTTGCGGCAATACCTTCCAGACCCGTAGCACCAAGCAGAGCGGCCAGATCGTGGTCGAGGTCTGCTCGCAGTGCCACCCGTTCTACACCGGCAAGCAGAAGATCCTCGACAGCGGCGGCCGCGTTGCCCGCTTCGAGAAGCGGTACGGCAAGCGCAAGCCTGCCGGTGATCAGGCTGCCGCAGCCGACAAGTAGCTACGTCAACGGCGCCCGATCTGTCGCATATGCGTCAGATCTGGGCGCTGTTCTCGTTTCCAGGAACGAGTTGGGACAGGAGGATGACGTGACGGACACCGCTTCTGCTGGATTCCCGGCTCAGCCGGGGAGAGCAATCGAGGCGCTGCTCGCTGAGCACGCGGACCTGGAGCGCCAGCTCGCCGATCCCAGCCTGCACGCCGACGCCTCCGCCGCCCGCAAGGTTGGCCGGCGCTTCGCCCAGGTCTCGCCCGTCGTGGGGACCTATCGCAAGCTCGAAGCCGCCCGGGGCGACCTGGAAGCCGCGCGCGAGCTTGCCGCCGACGACGCCAGCTTCGCCGACGAGGTGGACGAGCTGACCGCCAAGGTCGCCGAACTCGACGCGCAGCTGACCGACCAATTGGCGCCCCGCGACCCACACGATGCCGATGACATCGTGCTTGAGGTCAAGTCCGGGGAAGGCGGGGAAGAGTCGGCACTGTTCGCCGCCGATCTGGCCCGCATGTACATCCGGTACGCCGAACGCCACGGCTGGACCGTCACCGTGCTCGACGAGACGTGGTCGGACCTGGGCGGCTACAAAGACGCCACCATCACCATCGCCAGCAAGGGCGATTCCGCCGACGGTGTGTGGTCGCGGATGAAGTTCGAGGGCGGTGTGCACCGCGTGCAGCGCGTGCCGGTGACCGAATCGCAGGGCCGCGTGCACACCTCGGCCGCCGGCGTGCTGGTCTACCCCGAG
Organism: Mycolicibacterium peregrinum; assembly: GCF_002102345.1. Taxonomy (GTDB): domain Bacteria; phylum Actinomycetota; class Actinomycetes; order Mycobacteriales; family Mycobacteriaceae; genus Mycobacterium; species Mycobacterium peregrinum. The sequence goes on along the minus strand of NZ_LQPP01000028.1, from coordinate 14,289 downwards.
CCAGAAGACGTCGAGCAGGTGCAGATCGACGAGTCCGACCTGCGCATCGACGTCTACCGGTCCTCGGGCAAGGGCGGTCAGGGCGTCAACACCACCGACTCCGCGGTCCGCATCACGCACCTGCCGACCGGCATCGTCGTGACCTGCCAGAACGAGCGTTCGCAGCTGCAGAACAAGGCCAGGGCCATGGTGGTGCTCGCCGCTCGACTGCAGGCACTGGCCGAAGAACAGGCGTCGGCCGACGCATCGGCCGACCGGGCCAGCCAGATCCGCACGGTCGACCGCAGCGAACGGATCCGCACCTACAACTTCCCCGAGAACCGGATCGCGGATCACCGCATCAACTTCAAGGCGCACAACCTCGACCAGGTGCTCGACGGAGACATGGACGCGCTGCTCGACGCGCTGGGCGCCGCCGACAAGCAGGCCCGGCTGCAACAGGAGACATCGGCCGGCCCGCCGGCGAGGTCATGACCCCAGTGCGGCAGGCGGTCGAGGCCGCAACGGTACGGCTCGCCGCCGCGGGCGTCGCCTCGCCGCGCATCGACGCCGAGCTGCTGGCCGCCCACGTGGCGGGAGTCGACCGCGGTCGGCTGATGTTCCTCGACGACGCCGATGAACAGTTCGACCAGGCCTACGACGAACTCGTGGCCGCCCGGTCCCGTCGGATTCCGCTGCAACATCTGATCGGCACGGCGCCGTTCGGCCCGCTGACGCTCGCGGTCGGGCCCGGTGTGTTCATCCCGCGGCCCGAAACCGAGGCGCTGCTCGAATGGGCGTGCACGCGGAAACTGCCCGGCGACCCACTGATCGTCGACCTGTGCACGGGCTCGGGTGCGCTGGCGTTGGCACTGGCCGCACGGTGGCCCGACGCGCGCGTGCTGGCCGTCGAGAACTCGCCCGCAGCCTTGGAGTTCGCGCGGCGCAACGCCGCCGGGACGCGCGTCGAGATACTGGACGCCGACGTCACCGCGCCCGGCCTGCTGCCAGAACTCGATGGGCGGGTCGACCTACTGTTGTCGAACCCTCCCTACATCCCCGAGACCGCGGTCCTGGAACCCGAAGTGGCCGAACATGATCCCGCCCCCGCATTGTTCGGTGGGCCCGACGGTATGTCGGTGATCCGGCCGATCGTCACACTCGCCGCCCGGTGGTTGCGCGACGGTGCGTCCTGCGCCGTCGAGCACGACGACACGACTTCCGAACTGTCGGTCGGGGCCTTCGTCGACGACGGCCGCTTCACCGAGGTCACCGCGCGCCGCGACCTGGCCGGACGACCCCGCTTTGTGACGGCGACGAGGATTGGGAGAAGCTGAGCTGATGCGCGCACCGACCGGGGAGCCGACATGACGATCTTCGACTGCAGCGACGCTGATCAGCGTGCAACCGGCATCGCCTCGGCGATCAGCGCGGTGAAGGGCGGCCGATTGGTGGTGATGCCGACCGACACCGTGTACGGGATCGGTGCGGATGCCTTCGATCGCGACGCCGTCGGCAGTCTGCTCGCGGCCAAGGGCCGTGGCCGCAACATGCCGGTCGGCGTGTTCGTCGGCTCGTGGAACACCATCGACGGACTGGTCTACTCGGTGCCGCCGGCCGCCCGCGAGTTGATCCGGGCATTCTGGCCGGGCGCACTGAGCCTGATCGTCACGCAGGCACCGTCGCTGCAGTGGGACCTCGGGGATGCCAACGGCAACGTCATGCTCCGGATGCCGATGCACCCGGTGGCCATCGAGCTCCTGCGGGAGGTCGGCCCCATGGCCCAGTCCAGTGCCAATGTGTCGGGTCAGCCGGCCGCGGTGACCGCTGCGCAGGCCCACGAGCAACTCGGCGACAAGGTGGAGGTCTACCTCGACGGCGGGCCCGCCGAACAACAGGCCGCGTCCACCATCGTCGATCTCACCGGGGTCCAGCCACGCATCCTGCGCGCCGGTCCGATCAGCGCGGCGGACATCGCCAGGGTCGTCGGCGTGGAAATCTCCACGCTCACAACAACACCTACGGAGTGATCTCAGCTTGCTGCAGTACGGTTCATCGGTGATGTCGGCCGGTGACGCAGTGATCCCCGCGGTCAACACCGGGCTTCTCGCTCTGTCGGACCGAGGTGCCGGTGTTCCGCTGCGTGAGTTGGCGCTCGTCGGCCTGACCGCCGCGATCATCACCTACTTTGCCACCGGCTGGGTGCGGGTGCTGGCCATCCGGGTCGGCGCCGTCGCCTACCCGCGGGAACGCGATGTCCACGTACAGCCGGTCCCGCGGATGGGCGGGTTGGCGATGTACATCGGGGTCGCCGCCGCGGTGCTGCTGGCTTCCCAACTGCCCGCACTCACGCGGGGTTTCGTCTACTCCACCGGTATGCCCGCGGTCGTGGTCGCAGGTGGCCTGATCATGGCCATCGGGCTGATCGACGACCGCTGGGGGCTGGACGCCCTGACCAAATTCGCCGGCCAGATCACCGCGGCGAGCGTGCTGGTCACGATGGGTGTGGCCTGGAGCGTGCTCTACATCCCGTTCGGGGGAGTGGGCACCATCGTGCTCGACCAGGTGTCCTCGATCCTGCTCACGCTCGCGCTGACGGTGTCGATCGTCAACGCGATGAACTTCGTCGACGGACTCGACGGTCTGGCCGCCGGGCTGGGACTCATCACGGCCCTGGCCATCTGCATCTTTTCGGTCGGGCTGCTGCGCGACCACGGCGGCGACGTCCTGTTCTATCCGCCCGCGGTGATCTCGGTGGTGCTGGCCGGCGCCTGTCTGGGCTTCCTGCCGCACAACTTCCACCGCGCCAAGATCTTCATGGGCGACTCGGGATCGATGCTGATCGGCCTCATGCTGGGCGCGGCGTCGACGACGGCTGCCGGGCCGATCTCGCAGAACGCCTACGGTGCCCGCGACGTTTTCGCACTGATGTCGCCGTTCCTGCTGGTGATCGCCGTGATGTTGGTGCCCGCACTGGACACGTTGCTGGCCATCGTGCGCCGCACCCGCGCCGGCCGGAGTCCGCTCAGCCCCGACAAGATGCATCTGCATCACCGACTGCTGCAGATCGGGCACTCGCATCGCCGCGCCGTGCTGTTGATCTACCTATGGGTGGGCATCATCGCTTTCGGTGCCGCAGCGACGATTTTCTTCGATCCCCGCTACACCGGAGCGGTCGTCGCGGCCGCCATCGTGGTGGCGATCGTGGTGACACTGATACCCCTGTTGCAACGTGGGAATGAAGCGTCAGAAGACGAGCGGGAAGCGAAGTACGACAAAAAGTAGTAGGCCACGTTTAGGGGTGCCTACCATGTGTTAGGGTGCTGCCAGAACCCGAAAAACCTCGCGGGTTGCCGGCCCGGCCCCTCGGTTCGACGAACCGTCAGGTGCCGATCAACGACCGACAAAGGGAGCTACCCCGTGGGTGAATCGAGCCCGCCCGCCGCCCTCCGATATTCTCGTCGGGCGCGCACAGGGTTTTGCCAGGGGGTAGCAACCATTGGCATCTCCGAGGGTGCAGCGTTTCGTGACAGCGGGATTGGGGTGAATCAGTGACGACACCAGCGCAGAACGCGCCGTTGGTGTTCCCGTCGGTGGCTTTCCGGCCACTGCGTCTGCTGATTGTTTGCGTCGTCCTCACCGGGCTGGCTTTGGGGGCCGCCGGTTTCATCGGACACATTTTCTTCGGCGTCTTCTTCGGTGTCGGCCTGGTCCTCGGCTTGATCAACGCCCTGCTGGTGCGTCGGGCCGTCGAGGCGATCACGGCCGAGGATCACCCGCTCAAGAAGAAGATGGCCGTGAACTCCGCGACGCGGCTGCTGATCATCACTGCGATCGCACTCGGCATCGCACTTTTCTTCAAGAAGCACGACGGCATCGCGGTGCTGTTCGGGCTGGCTATTTTCCAGGCTCTGCTGGTGATGAGCACCAGCATTCCCGTGCTGCGGAAGATCCGCTCTAACGGCCTGGATGTCTTGGATACGGAATCGAAGGGTTGAGCTGACCTATATGACTCAGACGACGACCGTGCTCGCCGCCGAAGAGGGTGGCGCTGCCATCCACGTCGGCCACCACACGATGGTGTTCGAGCTGTTCGGGATGACGTTCAACGGTGACACCATCCTGGCCACCGCGGTCACCGCGGTGATCGTGATCGCGCTGGCGTTCGTCCTGCGGGCCAAGGTCACCTCGACCGGCGTGCCGGGCGGTGTGCAGCTGTTCTGGGAGGCCTTGACCATCCAGATGCGACAGCAGATCGAGGGCTCGATCGGAATGAAGGTCGCCCCCTTCGTGCTGCCCCTGTCGGTGACGATCTTCGTGTTCATCCTGATCTCCAACTGGCTGGCGGTGCTGCCGCTGCAGTACGGGGGCGCGGACGGCGCTGCTGCCGAGTGGTACAAGCCGCCGGCCTCCGACATCAACTTCGTGCTGGCGCTTGCACTGTTCGTGTTCCTCGCCTACCACGCCGCCGGTATCTGGCGCCGCGGCATCATCGGCCACCCGGTCAAGGTGATCAAGGGCCACGTCGCGTTCCTGGCGCCGATCAACATCGTCGAAGAGATCGCCAAGCCGATCTCGCTGGCCCTCCGTCTTTTCGGCAACATCTTCGCCGGCGGCATCCTGGTCGCGCTGATCGCGATGTTCCCCTGGTACATCCAGTGGGCACCCAATGCGATCTGGAAGACCTTCGACCTGTTCGTCGGCCTGATCCAGGCATTCATCTTCTCGCTGTTGACGATCCTGTACTTCAGCCAGTCGATGGAGCTGGACCACGAAGATCACTGACCATGACCAGCTAGATCCCTACAACTGCAGCACACGAACCTCTGGCGGCACAGCCACCAGTTATCAAGGAGGATAAAAGGAATGGAACTCGACCCCAACGCCCTCATCACGGCCGGCGCGCTGATCGGTGGCGGTTTGATCATGGGCGGCGGCGCCATCGGCGCTGGTATCGGTGACGGTATCGCGGGTAACGCGCTGATCTCGGGCATCGCCCGGCAGCCCGAGGCCCAGGGCCGGCTGTTCACCCCGTTCTTCATCACCGTCGGTCTGGTGGAGGCCGCGTACTTCATCAACCTGGCCTTCATGGCGCTGTTCGTCTTCGCCACCCCGGGCCTGCAGTAGTCCATCAGCATGGGTGAACTGAGCGCAACGATCCTGGCTTCAAGCCAGGCAGCGGCGGAAGGCGGTGGGGGCCAGAGCAACTTCCTGGTCCCCAACGGCACCTTCTTCGCCGTGCTGATCATTTTCCTGATCACACTCGCTGTGATCGCGAAATGGGTTGTGCCACCGGTCGGCAAGGTACTGGCAGAGCGTGAAGCGATGCTGGCGAAGACCGCCGCCGACAACCGGAAGTCGGCCGAGCAGGTGGCCGCGGCACAGGCCGACTACAACGAGGCGATGGCCGGGGCTCGCACCCAGGCATCGGCAATCCGTGACGAGGCCCGCGCCGCGGGTCGCGAGGTGGTCGACGCCAAGCGTGCCGAGGCCAGCTCCGAGGTGGCCGAAACTGTGCGCCAGGCCGATGAGCAGCTTGCTGCCCAGGGTGCCGGTGTGCGGTCGGGTCTGGAGTCTTCGGTGGACGGACTTTCGAAGACCCTGGCCAGCCGAATTTTGGGCGTCGACGTGAAATCAGGTGGGACGCAGTAGATGTCGATATTTATCGGACAGCTGATCGGCTTTGCCGTCATCGCATTCATCATCATCAAGTGGGTTGTGCCGCCGGTGCGGAGCCTGATGCAGAAGCAGCAGGAAGCCGTGCGGGTCGCGCTCGCCGAGAGCGCGGATGCGGCCAAGAAGCTTGCCGAAGCCGATGACATGCATGCCAAGGCACTCGCCGACGCCAAGGCCGAATCGACCAAGGTGACCGACGAGGCCGCGCAGGACTCCGAGCGGATCACCGCTCAGCTGGCCGAGCAGGCCGGCACCGAGGCCGAGCGGATCAAGGCCCAAGGCGCTCAGCAGGTTCAGCTGATGCGCCAGCAGCTCATCCGCCAGCTGCGCACCGGTCTCGGATCGGAGTCGGTGGCAAAGGCCGACGCACTGGTCCGGGCACACGTCGCCGACCCGGCCGCACAGGCGGCCACCGTCGACCGGTTCCTCGCCGAGCTGGACCAGATGGCGCCGTCGGCAGTGGTGATCGATACCGCCGCCACGTCCAAGCTGCGCGCGGCCAGCCGCGAGTCACTGGCGGTCGTGGTCGGGAAGTTCGACTCCGTCGCCGACGGTCTGGACGCCGACGGGCTGACCACGCTGGCCGAGGAACTGGCCTCTGTCGCCAGGCTGCTGCTTTCGGAGTCGACGCTGAACCGGCACCTGGCCGAGCCGACCGACGAGAACGGCGCCAAGGCCGAGCTGGTCGATCGGCTGCTGTCGGGCAAGGTCGGCAACACCACACTGGATGTGCTGCGGACCGCGGTCTCGCAGCGCTGGTCGACCGAGGCCAACCTGGTCGACGCCATTGAACACACCGCGCGTCTGGCGCTGCTCAAGCGCGCCGAGATCGCCGGTGAGGTCGACGAGGTGGAGGACCAGCTGTTCCGGTTCGGCCGCCTGCTCGACGCCGAGCCCAAACTCTCGGCCCTGCTCAGTGACTACACCGCCCCGGTCGACGGACGAGTCGCCCTGCTGGACAAGGTCCTCGGCGGCAACGCGAGTGGGAACGGGACGGCAGCGGCGCTGCTGACCCAGACTGTGGGACTGCTGCGCGGTGAGCGTGCCGACGAGGCCGTCATCGATCTCGCCGAACTCGCAGTCGCCCGCCGCGGCGAAGTGGTCGCTCATGTGACCGCCGCGGCTGACCTGACCGATGCTCAGCGGACCCGGCTGTCGGAGGTGCTCACCCGCATCTACGGACATCCGGTGTCAGTGCAGCTGCACGTCGACCCGGAACTGCTCGGTGGTCTGTCGATCACCGTCGGTGACGAAGTGATCGACGGCTCGATCTCGTCCCGACTGGCCGCAGCGGCCACCCAGCTGCCGGACTGACCGCGGCCCCGGCACGAACCCAGGAACCACCCCAAGAACAAGGTAGGAAGACGAAAAACCATGGCAGAGTTGACAATCTCGGCTGCTGATATTGAAGGTGCCATCGAGGACTACGTATCCTCGTTTTCCGCCGACACCGAGCGTGAAGAGATCGGCACCGTCGTCGATGCCGGTGACGGTATCGCTCACGTCGAGGGCCTGCCCTCGGTCATGACCCAGGAGCTCCTCGAGTTCCCGGGCGGTGTGTTGGGTGTGGCGCTGAACCTCGACGAGCACAGCGTCGGCGCCGTCATCCTGGGTGAGTTCGAGAAGATCGAAGAGGGCCAGCAGGTCAAGCGCACCGGCGAGGTGCTCTCGGTGCCGGTCGGCGACGCCTTCCTCGGTCGCGTCGTCAACCCGCTCGGTCAGCCGATCGACGGCCAGGGCGACATCGAGTCCGAGACCCGGCGCGCCCTCGAGCTGCAGGCACCCTCGGTGGTGCAGCGCCAGGGCGTCGGCGAGCCGCTGCAGACCGGTATCAAGGCCGTCGACGCCATGACCCCGATCGGCCGCGGCCAGCGTCAGCTGGTCATCGGTGACCGCAAGACCGGCAAGACCGCGCTCTGCGTCGACACGATCCTGAACCAGCGCGAGGCCTGGCTGACCGGCGATCCCAAGCAGCAGGTGCGCTGCGTGTACGTCGCCGTCGGCCAGAAGGGCACCACCATCGCCAGCGTGAAGCGCGCGCTGGAAGAAGGTGGCGCGATGGAGTACACCACCATCGTCGCGGCCCCCGCCTCAGATCCGGCCGGCTTCAAGTGGCTGGCGCCCTACACCGGCTCGGCCATCGGCCAGCACTGGATGTACGACGGCAAGCACGTGCTCATCGTCTTCGACGACCTGACCAAGCAGGCCGAGGCCTACCGCGCCATCTCGCTGCTGCTGCGTCGCCCGCCGGGCCGCGAGGCATACCCCGGTGACGTCTTCTACCTGCACTCGCGCCTGCTGGAGCGTTGCGCAAAGCTCTCCGACGAGCTGGGCGGTGGTTCGATGACGGGTCTGCCGATCATCGAGACCAAGGCCAACGACATCTCGGCCTACATCCCGACCAACGTCATCTCGATCACCGACGGCCAGTGCTTCCTGGAGTCCGACCTGTTCAACCAGGGTGTGCGCCCGGCTGTGAACGTCGGCGTGTCGGTGTCCCGTGTCGGTGGCGCCGCGCAGATCAAGGCCATGAAAGAGGTCGCGGGCTCGCTGCGTCTGGATCTGTCGCAGTACCGCGAGCTGGAGGCCTTCGCGGCCTTCGCCTCGGACCTGGATGCGGCCTCCAAGGCCCAGCTGGACCGCGGTGTCCGCCTGGTCGAGCTGCTCAAGCAGCCCCAGTACAGCCCGCTGGCAGTCGAGGACCAGGTCGTCGAGATCTTCCTCGGTACCCAGGGCCACCTGGATTCGGTTCCGGCCGAGGACGTCTCGCGATTCTCCGCGGAGCTGCTGGAGCACGTGAAGGCCAGCCACTCCGACATCCTCACCGGGATCAAGGAGACCAAGAAGCTCTCCGAGGAGGCCGAGGAGAAGCTGGTCTCGGTCATCAACGAGTTCAAGAAGGGCTTCGCCGCCACCGACGGCAGCTCCGTGGTCGTGAAGGACGCCGAGGCCGAAGCCTTGAATCCCGAGGACCTGGAGAAGGAATCGGTCAAGGTCCGCAAGCCGGCTCCGAAGAAGGCCTAGGTAACCAATGGCAGCCACACTTCGCGAGCTACGCGGGCGTATCCGCTCCGCTTCGTCGATCAAGAAGATCACGAAGGCACAGGAGCTGATCGCCACGTCGCGGATCGCCAAGGCGCAGGCCCGGGTCGATGCGGCCCGGCCCTACTCCACCGAGATCACCAACATGCTCACCGAGCTTGCGGGTGCCAGCGCGCTGGACCACCCGCTGCTCGTTCAGCGGGAGAACCCCAAGCGGGCCGGTGTGCTCGTGGTGTCCTCGGACCGCGGTCTCTGCGGCGGTTACAACGCCAACGTGCTGCGCCGGGCCGAAGAACTCTTCTCGCTGCTGCGGGAAGAGGGCAAGGAGCCGGTGCTCTACGTCGTCGGTCGAAAGGCCTTGGGCTACTACAGCTTCCGTCAGCGTGCGGTCGTCGAGTCCTGGACCGGCTTCTCGGAGCGTCCCGAGTACACGAACGCGAGGGAGATCGCCGACACCCTGGTGACGGCGTTCATGTCCGGTGCCGACGACGAAGGTGACGACGCCGGCCCTGATGGTGTTCTAGGCGTCGACGAACTCCACATCGTGTCCACCGAATTCCGGTCGATGCTCTCGCAGACCGCAGTGGCGCATCGGATTGCACCGCTGGTTGTCGAGTACGTCGGCGAGCCGGAAACCGGTCCGCACACGCTGTACTCGTTCGAGCCGAATGCCGAGGACCTGTTCGACGCGCTGCTGCCGCGCTACATCGCAACCCGCGTGTACGCGGCGCTGCTGGAGGCGGCGGCCTCGGAGTCGGCTTCGCGCCGGCGCGCCATGAAGTCGGCCACCGACAACGCCGACGATCTGATCAAGGCACTCACGCTTGCGGCCAACCGCGAACGTCAGGCGCAGATCACCCAGGAAATCAGCGAGATCGTGGGCGGCGCGAACGCGCTGGCCGACGCGCGCTAGCCGGACCAAAGACGAAAGCCTCGTAGGAAAGCGAAGAGAGAATGACTGCTACTGCAGAGAAGACCGCGGGCCGCGTAGTCCGCATCACCGGCCCGGTGGTGGATATTGAATTCCCGCGCGGTGCCGTGCCCGAGCTGTTCAACGCGCTGCACGCCGACATCACCTACGGCGCGCTCGCCAAGACCCTGACGCTCGAGGTTGCCCAGCACCTCGGCGACAACCTGGTGCGCTGCATCTCGATGCAGCCCACCGATGGCCTGGTGCGTGGCACCGACGTCCGCGACACCGGCGCCTCGATCTCCGTGCCGGTCGGCGACGGCGTCAAGGGCCACGTGTTCAACGCCCTCGGTGACTGCCTCGACGAGCCCGGCTACGGCAAGGACTTCGATCACTGGTCGATCCACCGCAAGCCGCCGGCATTCGCCGACCTGGAGCCCCGCACGGAGATGCTGGAGACCGGCCTGAAGGTCGTCGACCTGCTCACGCCGTACGTGCGTGGTGGCAAGATCGCCCTGTTCGGTGGCGCCGGTGTGGGTAAGACGGTTCTGATCCAGGAGATGATCAACCGCATCGCCCGCAACTTCGGTGGTACCTCGGTGTTCGCCGGCGTGGGTGAGCGCACCCGTGAGGGCAACGACCTGTGGGTCGAGCTCGCCGACGCCAACGTGCTGAAGGACACCGCGTTGGTGTTCGGTCAGATGGACGAGCCGCCAGGCACCCGTATGCGCGTCGCCCTGTCGGCCCTGACCATGGCCGAGTACTTCCGCGACGAGCAGAACCAGGACGTGCTGCTCTTCATCGACAACATCTTCCGGTTCACCCAGGCCGGTTCCGAGGTTTCGACCCTGCTGGGTCGTATGCCTTCGGCCGTGGGTTACCAGCCGACGCTGGCCGACGAGATGGGTGAGCTGCAGGAGCGCATCACCTCGACCCGTGGTCGCTCCATCACCTCGATGCAGGCCGTGTACGTGCCCGCCGACGACTACACCGACCCGGCGCCGGCCACCACGTTCGCCCACCTGGACGCCACCACCGAGCTTTCGCGTGCGGTGTTCTCCAAGGGCATCTTCCCCGCGGTGGACCCGCTGGCCTCGTCCTCGACGATCCTGCACCCCAGCGTCGTCGGCGACGAGCACTACCGCGTCGCCCAGGAAGTCATCCGCATCCTGCAGCGCTACAAGGATCTCCAGGACATCATCGCCATCCTCGGTATCGACGAGCTGTCGGAAGAGGACAAGGTGCTGGTGTACCGCGCCCGTAAGATCGAGCGCTTCCTGAGCCAGAACATGATGGCGGCCGAGCAGTTCACCGGCCAGCCGGGTTCGACCGTGCCGCTCAAGGAGACCATCGAGGCCTTCGACAAGCTGGCCAAGGGCGAGTTCGATCACCTGCCCGAGCAGGCGTTCTTCCTCATCGGTGGTCTGGACGACCTGGCGAAGAAGGCCGAAAGCCTCGGCGCCAAGCTGTGATGAAGCCGTTCGGAAACAGGGAGGTGGTGTGACATGGCTGATTTGAACGTCGAGATCGTTGCCGTCGAGCGTGAGCTCTGGTCCGGCACCGCTACGTTCGTCTTCACCCGGACCACCGCTGGTGAGATCGGCATCCTGCCACGGCACATCCCGTTGGTCGCTGAGCTCGTCGACGACGCCATGGTGCGGGTCGAGCGTGAAGGCGAAGACGATCTGCGGATCGCCGTCGACGGCGGTTTCCTGTCGGTGACCGAGGAGACGGTTCGCATCCTGGTGGAGAACGCTCAGTTCGAATCCGAGATCGACGCGGACTCCGCCAAGCGGGATGCGGAGTCCGACGACGAGCAGACAGCGGCATGGGGTCGGGCGCGCCTGCGCGCTCTCGGCCAGATCGACTGACGACAGAGACGACAGATGAGCGCGCCCATGATTGCCATGGTCGCGCTCGTCTGCGTTCTGCTACTGGCGGTCGGAGCGCTGAGCTACCGATTGTGGAAGTTGCGTCAGGTTGGCGGAACAGCAGCCATCCTGCGTGACTTTCCCGCCGATGGCGGCAGTGGCTGGCGCCACGGAGTGATGCGCTACCGCGGTGGGGAGGCCGGGTTCTACCGGCTGTCCAGCATGCGGTGGTGGCCTGATCGACGATTGAGCCGGCGGGGGCTGGAAGTGGTGTCGCGCCGCCTCCCACGTGGCGATGAGTTCGACATCATGACCGATCAGATCGCGATTCTGGAACTGCGCGATACCAGTCCCGAACGCCGCCAAGGCTATGAGATCGCCCTGGACCGGGGCGCGCTCACGGCGTTCACCTCATGGCTTGAGTCGCGCCCGTCACCGCGAGCTCGCCGCCGCAATTACTGAAGCTATTTCTCGGTTCCGCCGCCCGGCTTCCACAGGACGTCGCCCTCCGGGTTCGCGACCCGCGACAGGATGAACAACAGATCCGACAGCCGGTTGAGGTACTTCGCGGGCAGCACGCTGACCGACTCACCGTGCTCATCGACCGCGATCCATGCCGACCGCTCAGCTCGGCGAGCCACCGTCCGGGCGACATGCAGCAGGGCGGACAGGGGACTGCCGCCGGGCAGGATGAACGAGTTCAGGGCAGGCAGCGCCTCGTTGAACTCGTCGCACCACTTCTCCAGGCGGTCGATGTAGGCCTGGGAGATCCGCAACGGTGGGTACTCGGGGTTCTCGACGACAGGGGTGGAGAGATCAGCGCCCGCGTCGAACAGGTCGTTCTGAATCTGGCGCAATACCGCCAGGATTTGCTGATCGGGTTCGCCGAGGGCTACTGCGACGCCGATCGAGGCGTTGACTTCGTCACAGTCGGCGTAGGCCGCCAACCTCGAATCATTCTTGGAAACCCTGCTGAAATCACTCAGCCCGGTCGTGCCGTCGTCGCCGGTGCGGGTATAGATACGGGTGAGATGAACAGCCATAGCTGAACCGTACCGGGCTTCCGGACAAGCTCGCCGGGCTCGGCGGATCTGTCCGAGCAGGCGGAAACTCGACGGCAGGCTGTCTACACTGACCGGCGTGAGCGAGCGTTTCTTGGTGACCGGAGGAAACCGGTTATCAGGCGAAGTTGCTGTCGGTGGGGCAAAGAACAGCGTGCTGAAACTGATGGCGGCCGCATTGCTGGCCGAGGGCACCAGCACGATCACCAATTGCCCCGACATCCTGGACGTACCGCTGATGGCGGAGGTGCTGCGGGGGTTGGGTGCGACGGTGGAGCTGGACGGTGACACCGTCCGGATCACGTCGCCCGACGAACCCAAGTACGACGCGGATTTCGCGGCGGTCCGCCAGTTCCGCGCCTCGGTCTGTGTGCTGGGACCGCTGGTCGGACGCTGCAAGAAAGCCAAGGTCGCGCTGCCCGGCGGTGATGCGATCGGCTCGCGACCGCTGGATATGCACCAAGCGGGGTTACGTCAGTTGGGCGCGACCTGCAATATCGAGCATGGCTGTGTGGTGGCAGAGGCCGACCATCTGCGGGGTGCGGAGATCCAGCTGGAGTTCCCGTCAGTGGGGGCAACCGAGAACATCCTGATGGCCGCGGTGCTGGCTGAAGGTGTCACCACGATCCACAATGCGGCGCGCGAGCCTGACATCGTCGACATCTGCGCGATGCTCAACCAGATGGGCGCCAAGGTCAGCGGAGCCGGGACGTCGACGCTGACGATCACCGGTGTCGACCGGCTCTACCCCACACAACACCGGGTGATCGGTGACCGGATCGTGGCGGCCACGTGGGGGATAGCGGCGGCGATGACGCGCGGGGACATCTCGGTGACCGGGGTGGACCCGCAACACCTGCAGCTGGTCCTGCACAAGCTGCATGACGCCGGCGCCACCGTGACCCAGAACGACGACGGTTTCCGGGTGGTCCAGTACGAGCGACCCAAAGCGGTGAACGTGGCGACGCTGCCATTCCCGGGTTTCCCGACCGACCTGCAGCCGATGGCCATCGGCCTGGCCGCGGTGGCCGACGGCACATCGATGATCACCGAGAACGTGTTCGAAGCCAGGTTCCGGTTCGTCGAGGAAATGATCCGGTTGGGTGCCGACGCGCGGACCGACGGGCATCACGCGGTGGTGCGGGGGATCCCGCAGCTGTCGAGCGCTCCGGTGTGGAGCTCGGATATCCGGGCCGGCGCCGGCCTGGTGCTCGCCGGCTTGGTCGCCGACGGTGAAACCGAGGTCCACGACGTGTTCCACATCGACCGCGGATACCCGTTGTTCGTGGAAAACCTGTTGAGCCTCGGAGCCGAGATCGAAAGAGTAGGCTCCTAAGCAGCACGTCCGAGCCTGTCTTTCAGCCTCGAAATCGCGCTGACCAGCCGATTTGACCTTGTAGGCAGGCGCGCGCTAATCTTTTGAAGTCGCCGCGGAGCGGGTGAAACACCCCGGGCCAGAGCGACTTGACAAGCCAGCCGAGATCGTACTAAGCTGGCGAGGTTGCCTCAGACCGGATGAAATAAGCCAAAATGAAGCAACTTGACTTGCCGGCAAGATTCCGATTAAGCTGGTGGGGTTGCCCCAAAACAGGGTGACAAAGCAAAAAAGTCTGTTGTTTGAGAACTCAATAGTGTGTTTGGTGGTTTTTGTTTGTTGTTTTTGGCCACGCTCTTTTTCCCGTTTAGGGTGTGGCTTTGTTTTTTTGATGCCAGTTTGTTGGTGTCTTTTGTTTGGTCGAATTTTTCTGAT
>NZ_LQPP01000027.1 GCF_002102345.1 Mycolicibacterium peregrinum | reverse complement strand
TCAGTGGGGGCGGTGCCACGCTCCTATCAAGTCACGCCGGTCGGTCCTTCCCACCTGATGTCGGCAGAATGCTCGAATGCCAACCCACAGAGGTGGCAGTGCGTGTCTGAGCCAAACACCAGGTGAAAAGAACCCAACCACCGCAACAGCGGCATCACCACATTCACACTGAGTGCGTGTCTGCGCCCCGACACGCCGTGTCAGAGCAGCCATTCTGCGCACGCTCGCGGGCCTCATACCCTTGATCGGTGGCCGTCAGCAGAACCCGCGCGGCGCGGGCCGCCCGCAAGCGCAAACGTCGGATGGATCTCGTGGTGCACGACCTCACCGACGAGCAGTGGGATGCCATCAAGACGGCATGGGGCGGGTGCGCCTATTGCGGAAGCACCGGTGGCCCGTTCCAGAAGGACTGCGTGATGGCCATCTCGCGCGGCGGGCGCTACACCGTGGACAACGTGGTGCCGGCCTGCGCCTCGTGCAACGCCAGCAAGTGCAACTTCGAGGTCAGCACCTGGATGCGGCGCAAACGGTTCGACGAGCGGATGTTCTTGACGCGCTACGTGGAGATCCGCAACAGCCTGACCGGTTGAACCGGGCCGTAGATGCAGCGAGCGGGTGCGATCGTCAGCTGACGATCGCACCCGCTCGCTGTGCGTAGGTAGAAACGATCAGGCAGGAGAAACGCCGGCCGACAGCACGCGTACGGCGCTGATCAGACCGTCGATCAAGTTGCCTTCCTTGAAGGAGGCGGCGGCCGCCGAGACGCCCAGCGGGGCAGCCTCTTCGATGCCACGGCCCTTGACGTCGGCGCCGTAGACCACCTCGATCGCGTGCTGGTCGGGTGAGACCGCGAGCAACACCGCGTTGTCCGGGGTCGGCACCTTGGCCAGGATTGTGCGTGCCGTGGCCGCGGTGTCCGCGCCCAGGTCGCCGATGTAGATCGCGAACCGGGCCTTGGCCGCCCGCGAACCGTACTTCAGCGCGTCGTCGAGGACGACGAGATCCATCGTCGGGAACGGGTAGTGCACCGACAGCTCACCGGGCTCGGTGACTCCCGAGATCCGACCGCTGTAGGTCAGGGCGTAGCCGTAGGGCAGGTCCAGGTCCTGCGTGGCAGTCGCCAGTTCACCACTTGCCACTTGCGCCGCCTCCGATCGTCACGCCGTGTGAATCATGCCCGCCGTGCCCGTGATCCTGTGGCTCCTCGGCAGCCCACAGGATGGGCTCGTGGGTCCACGGCTCGGACATCTTGTAGGTAGCCGGGTGCGGTCCCTTGCGGGTCATGAAGATCAACGCCAGGACCACGAACAACAACAGCGGAACCCCTCCGAGGAGGGAATGGGTAAGTGCTGTGCTCACGCGCAAACCGTATCAGCCGCGATGCGCCGGCGCGCCGAGTGTGCCCAGCAAGTCGGGCATCATGCCGCGCCTTCCCCGAGATATCGCACCCAGGCCGGGTCCAGCTCCTTGATCGTCGACAGCAACCGCCAGTGCTGCCCCTTCGGCGGCATCGGCGCACACCGCAGTGACCAGCCCAATTCGGCCAGCAGCCGGTCGGCCTTGCGGTGGTTGCACGGCCCGCACGCTGCCACGCAGTTCTCCCAGGAGTGCTCGCCACCGCGACTGCGCGGGATCACGTGGTCGACCGTGTCGGCCCGCCCACCGCAGTACGCGCAGCGGAAGCGGTCGCGGTGCATGAGCGCCGCGCGGGTCATGGGGACGCGGGCCCGGTACGGCACCCGGACGAAGGTCCGCAGCCGGATCACCGAGGGCACCACGATGGTGCGGGTGGCCGAGTGGATGACGGGCCCCGACGGGTCGTCGTGTACGACATCGGCTTTGCCGCACATCACCATGATCACCGCGCGCCGCAGTGGAAGTGCGGTCAGCGGTTCGTAGGTGGAGTTGAGGAGCAGGACGCGGCGGCGGCCCCACAGGGACGCATCGGGCGCGGCGGAGGGAACGACCTCGACGCTGTGGAGGGGGCGGTTGGGCACATGGGGTCCCGATGGGCCGGGAATGTGGCCGGTCCGTCGTATATGGCCTTTTTTGCTGTGCGCCATGGAGCCTCCGAGGAGACAGTCCACCACGGATCCCGGCAATACGCACGAAAATTCTTCGGGTGTTCGCAGGTCAGTCCAATGAACATGAGGTGTCCAGACCTCCGTGACCGGCCCCGACGGCCTCTCGGGTCACAATGGACCACAATGAGTGACGTGACGCAGGTGCAGCGATCTTTCTACGACGAAGTCGGGGGCCACGAGACTTTCGCAGCGATCGTGTCGCGGTTCTACCAACTGGTGCGCGAGGACGAGATCCTGCTGCCGTTGTATCCCGAGGACGACATCGACGGCGCCGAGGAGCGGCTGCGGATGTTCCTTGAGCAGTACTGGGGCGGGCCCCGGACATACTCCGACCAGCGGGGCCACCCCCGGCTGCGGATGCGGCACGCCCCGTTCCGGATCGGGTACCTCGAGCGGGACGCCTGGCTGCGCTGCATGCACACCGCGGTGGCGTCGATCGATTCGGAGACGCTCGACGAACCGCACCGCCGCGCGCTGCTGGACTACCTGAACATGGCCGCTGACTCGATGGTCAATTCGGCGTTCTGACATGCGCCGGTGGTGGGCGGACGCGGTTTTCTACCAGGTCTATCCCCGCTCGTTCGCCGACAGCAACAGCGACGGGGTCGGTGATCTCGACGGGGTGAGCGCCGGGCTCGATTACCTCGCGGCACTCGGCGTCGACGCCCTGTGGCTCAACCCGGTCATGGTCTCGCCGATGGCCGACCATGGCTACGACGTCGCCGACCCGCGTGATGTCGATCCACTGTTCGGCGGTCTCGACGCTTTGGACCGTTTGATCGGCGCGGCACACTCCCGGAACATCAAGGTCACCATGGACCTGGTGCCCAACCACACCAGCTCGGCGCACCCGTGGTTCGTCGAGGCGCTGGCGGATCCGCGGCGGCGCGACCGCTACATCTTCCGCGACGGCCGCGGGCCCGGTGGTGACGCACCACCCAACAACTGGGTGTCGGTGTTCGGCGGGCCGGCCTGGACTCGCGTCACCGAGCCCGACGGCACACCGGGCCAGTGGTATCTGCACCTGTTCGACCCGGCCCAGCCCGACCTGAACTGGAACCACCCTGAGGTGTTCGAGGATCTGGAGAAGACACTGCGGTTCTGGCTCGACCGCGGAGTCGACGGGTTCCGCATCGATGTGGCCCACGGCATGGCCAAACCACCCGAACTTCCCGACATGGCGGTCACCGACACTGCGCTGCTGCACAACAGCGAGGACGACCCGCGCTTCGACAACGACAGCGTGCACGACATCCACCGGTTCATCCGCACGGTGTTGGACGACTATCCCGACACCGTGGCCGTCGGCGAGGTGTGGGTGCACGGCAACGAACGCTTCGCCAGGTATCTGCGCCCCGATGAGTTGCACCTGGGCTTCAATTTCCGTCTGGTGCAAGCCGATTTCGACGCCGGCGATGTTCACGACGCGATCGACAACGCGATGGCAGCGGCCGACCTCGCCGGGGCGACACCGACCTGGACGCTGTCCAACCACGACGTCGAACGCGAGGTCACCCGATACGGCGGCGGTGTCCGAGGGCTGGCGCGGGCCCGGGCGATGGCCCTGGTGATGCTGGCGCTGCCGGGCGCGGTGTTCGTCTACAACGGCGAGGAACTCGGGTTGCCCAATGTCGATCTGCCCGATGCGGTGCTCCAAGACCCGGTGTGGGAGCGCTCCGGTCACACCGAACGGGGACGTGACGGATGTCGGGTGCCGATGCCGTGGTCGGGTGACACACCGCCGTTCGGGTTCTCCGCGAGTGCCGACACCTGGCTGCCGATGCCTGCCGAGTGGGCACCGTTGACGGTGCACTGCCAGCAGGCCGATCCGGTGTCGACGCTTGAGTTGTACCGGTGGGCCATCCGATTACGCTCCAGCCGTGCGGAATTCGCCGGCGACAAGGTCGAACTGAACACCTCCGGCGGCATTCTGACGTTGCGGCGTGAAGGTGGCGTGACGTGCGTGCTCAATACCGGCAGTGAGCCTGCACCGTTACCTCCCGGCGAAATCCTTTTGGCCAGCGGAGAATTGGCCGACGGGGCGATCCCACCGGACACCGCGGTCTGGCTGGTCTAGAGGGGATCAGCGCTGCGCCCGCAGCGAATCATCCAACGTCGCCATGAGCTGGGCCACGCGGCTCTTGCCGGTCGGCGCGGACGGATAGCGGCAAAGGACGCCGACGAGGACCGGGGTGGCACGGTTCGGCCGCGGCACGGTGTGCGTCCAGCGAGCTGACCCGCTGCGCCCGGGATCTGTGCGCACCGTCCACGAACCGCCGGGCGGCGACGACGGCTGCTCGCGGCCGGGGGTCATCGGGATGCGCATCCTCGAACACGCTGAGTACCTCTTCAGCGGTCTCTGTGACAAACCGCGCGACGACCCTCAGCTCGTCCATGGTCAGCTCGAAGTCACCGGATGTCACGTTGCTCGGCCAGGTTCTCAGCCCAGGATCAGGGCGGCACTCTCGCGGCGGCGATACACCGATCCGAACCGCGCGTCGATGCGCAGCCACGACGGATGCGCGCGGACCCGGACGATCTCCTCTTCGCTCACCTCGTTACCGGTTTGCGGTAGAAAACCCATGGCGGTCAATGCGAATACACATCGCATGGGCACCCCGACAGCCTCGTCACCGGAGCTGACCGCGATGACCTCCTGGTCCATCAGAGACGCCGGGGGCCCGTGGGCACTGCCGTGCTCGCGGGCCAGCGCACCGCCCTGCTGAGCCAGGTCGAGCATCACCCGCGCCGGAACGTCGTCGAGGTGGACGAATCCATCCTCTGGTGGCAGACCACCGCGCCAGGCCGAGTCCATCGGGAAGCCAGGGTCGACGTATCCGTCTGCGGCAGAGGACAACCCGGTCACCAGGGCGTCGGCTCCCGCGGACAGATCCGACGGGCGCACCTGACCGGTCACCACCCGGCTGGCCAGCACCTCCAACCCGGTGGCCACCCAGGCCACGGCCGCATGGGTACCGGACCGCTCCCGCAACCGGACCACCGCGGCATCGTCCAACCGCAGGGCACGGTCGAGGAACGTCGCGAGATCCTCGCGGTCACGCGGATCGTCGATCCACAGACCGCGCTCGGGCGCGGTCATCGCAGGTGGCTCTCCAGATAGCTGCGCTGCTCGGGTGTCAGGCGCTCCAGCCGTTGCTCGGCGATGTGTACCGCAGCCAACTGGGTCTCGCCGATCACCGACGGCTTGGAGTCAGGGGCGGCGTGCAGCGACCGCACCTCGTAGCCGATGGTGAAATCCACGGCGCGCACCCGTTTGGACCACATGGTCACCTGCAGCGGTGAGTCCACGAGCCGCAGCTGCCCCTTGTAGGCGATGCTGACGTCGGCGATCAGCAGGCCGATGGTCTCGATCGTGGCACCGAACGGTTCACGCAGAAAAGGAATCCGGGCCTCTTCGAGCAGCGTCACCATCGTGGCGTGATTGATGTGCTGGTACATGTCGATGTCCGACCAGCGCACGTGCACCGGCGTTGTAAAACTCACGCAGTCGTTCCCGTTCCACTCGTTCGTGTCATGCTGCGGATCTGCCGCGCCGCCACAGACAGCGTCGCCAGGTCCTGCTCACCATCTTCGTATATCTCGGCCAGCGTGCGACGAGCGCGGGTCACCCGGGAGCTGTTGGTCAACTCCCACTCGGCGATCTTCTCCTCACCGGTCTCGTTGGGTTCGCCGACGGCGAGCACATCGAAGCACAGGGCCCGCAGCGAACCGTAGATGTCGTCACGAATCGCCAGCCGCGCCAAGGAATGCCAACGATCGTCCCGGCTCAGCCGGGAGACCGCGGTGAGCAGCCCGTCGGAGCTGAGGTGGTCCATCAACGCGAAGTAGGTGTCGGCCACTTCGGTGGGCTCACGGTCCACGATGTCGGAGATGTCGATCACGTCGAGCAGGCTGTACTGGTAGAGCCCGGTCGCCACCGCATAGGCCAGGTCGTTGGGCACGCCCTGTGCGGCGAACTCCCCGGCTTCTTTGGCCACGATCGCCTTGTCATCCCCGCGCAGCCACTGCGCCATGTCGGGGCGCAGGGCGGCCACCTTCGCGGCGAACCGGTTGATCTCGGCGCCTACTGCCAACGGCTGCGGCCGGTAGTTGAGCAGCCAGCGCCCGGCCCGGTCGACCAGGCGGCGCAGATCCAGGGTCATCCGGTCGGTGACGGACACCGGCACCCCGGCTTCCCCGGCGGCCTGGATCTGGCGCCACACGTCGCCGATCCCGAAGATCGCATCGGTGGCGACATAACTGCGGACCGCGTCGACCGGACCGACGCCGACGTCCTCGGTGATGCGGTAGGCGTAGCTGATCCCGCTCGTGTCGACGAGATCGTTGACCAGCATGGTGGTGGTGATCTCCCGGCGCAGCTGGTGCGACCGGATCTCGCCGGGGAACTGTTCGCGCAGCTTCTCCGGGAAGTACTGCGGCAGCCGGGCGGCGAACACCTCCTGATCGGGCAGATCACTGGCCAGCACGTCGTCTTTGAGGTTGAGCTTGACGTGTGCCATCAACGTGGCCAATTCCGGTGAGGTCAAACCGATTCCGGCGTCGGATCGACGTCGTATCTCCTTCTCTGAGGGCAACGCCTCCAGCTCGCGGTTGAGCCCGCGGTTGGCCACGAACTCCTTGATCATCCGGGCGTGCACCGAAAGCATGCTCGCGGCATTTGCGCGGCTGGTGCCCATCAGGTCGTTCTGGTGCTTGTTGTCGGTCAGCACCAGTGCGCCGACCTCGTCGGTCATCGACAGCAACAGACCGGTTCGCTCCTGCGCGCTGACCTTGTCGGCGGTGACCAGTGAGTCGATCAGGATCTTGATGTTGACCTCGTGGTCCGAGCAGTCGACGCCCGCGGAGTTGTCCAACGCATCGGTGTTGATCCGTCCGCCGGCCAGATCGAACTCGATCCGCCCCAGCGATGTCACGCCGAGGTTGCCGCCCTCGCCGATCACCTTGGCGCGCACCTCGTTACCGCACACCCGGATCTGGTCGTTGGCACGATCGCCGACGTCGGCCTCAGTCTCGGCCTTCACGTACGTGCCGATGCCGCCGTTCCACAGCAGGTCCACGGGAGCCTTGAGGATTGACTTCATCAGCGCCGGCGGCGTGAGTTCCTCGATGTCGTCGTCGATCCCGAGGGCTGCCCGAGCCTGCGGGCTGATCGGGATGGACTTCTGCTGACGGCTGTAGACGCCGCCGCCCTCGCTGATCAGCGTGGCGTCGTAGTCTTCCCAGCTGGACCGCGGCAGGTCGAACAGGCGCTTGCGTTCCACCCAGGATGCGGCGGCGTCGGGGTTGGGATCGAGGAAGATGTGGCGGTGGTCGAAGGCCGCGATCAGCCGGATGTGCTTGGAGAGCAACATGCCGTTGCCGAACACGTCGCCGCTCATGTCGCCGACGCCGACGACGGTGAAGTCCTGGCTCTGGGTGTCGACCCCCATCTCGCGGAAGTGCCGCTTCACCGATTCCCACGCGCCCTTGGCGGTGATGCCCATGGCCTTGTGGTCGTAGCCGATGGACCCGCCCGAGGCGAACGCGTCACCCAGCCAGAATCCGTAGGACTTGGCGACTTCGTTGGCGATGTCGGAGAACGTTGCCGTGCCCTTGTCGGCCGCCACCACCAGATAGGCGTCCTCCCCGTCGCGGCGCACCACCTGCGGTGGCGTGACGACGGCGCCGGTCCCCTTGTCGACGTTGTCTGTCACGTCGAGCAGCCCGGAGATGAACAGTTGGTAGCAGGCAACGCCTTCGGCGCGGGTGGCTTCGCGGTCGACGGCGGCATCGCCGGTCGGCTCGGGCGGCCGTTTAACCACGAACCCGCCCTTGGCGCCGACCGGGACGATGACGGCGTTCTTCACGGCCTGCGCCTTGACCAGGCCGAGAATCTCGGTGCGGAAGTCTTCGCGACGGTCCGACCAGCGCAACCCGCCGCGGGCCACGAACCCGAACCTCAGGTGCACGCCCTCCACCCGGGGCGAGTAGACGAAGATCTCGAACTTGGGCCGCGGCAGCGGCAGCTCGTTGATCAGGCCGGGGTTGAGCTTCATCGCCACGACGCCGCGTTGCCGCGCTGACTTCGGGTCCTGCACGAAATAGTTGGTGCGCAGCGTGGCCTGGATCAGGGTCGCGAAGGCACGCAGCACCCGGTCGGTGTCCAGACTCACGAGGGCATCGATGTCTTCGGCGACCGCCGCGGCGGCGCCCTGTGCGTCGCGGGTCCCCGACGTGTCCTCGGACGGGTCGAACAGCGCCTCGAACAGCTGCAGCAGCGATTGCGTGGTGTGCGGATTCTCGTTGACCACCGATTCGATGTGCGACTGGCTGTACGGGAAGCCGGCCTGTCGCAGGTATTTCGCGTAGGCGCGCAGGATCACCACCTGCTGCCAGGTCAGGCCCGCGCGCAACACCAGTTCGTTGAACCGGTCGACTTCGACCCAGCCGTGCCAGATCGCGGTCACCGCATCGGCGAACCGCTGGGCGGTGGCCTCGCGTGATGCCGCGTCGGGCGCGTCGGGGATGCTGCGCTGGCGGACGACCTTGAACTGGTAGATCCAGACGGGCAGGCCGTCGGCCCGGGTCACCGTGTAGGGGCGTTCTTCGAGCACCACCACGCCCATCGACTGCAGCATCGGCAGCAGCTCGCTCAGCGACGCCGACTGGCCGCCCAGGTACCAGGTGAGCTGGGCGAGGCCATCGTCCTGGCCTTCCCTGAACACCAGCTTTACTGAATTGTCCTGCAGCGCTTCGATGATCGCGATGTCGGCGATGGCATCCGCCGGAGCCACGGCTTGCTTGTAGTCCTCTGGAAAGGCCGAGGCATAGTGTTCGACGGCCGCCGGGGTGAGCGCCGCGTGTGCCGCGGCGCTGGTCATGCGGTCACCCCAGTTGCGGGTGGCCTCAGTCAGCAGGTTCTGGATCCGGTTCTCGTTCTCGGTGGAGGTGTCCACGGCGTGCGAGGTTGCGCCGTCAGGCAGCCGCACTATGAAATGGACTACGGCCCACGGCGATTCGCTGACCCTGGCCGAGTAGTCGATGCTCTCGCCGCCGAGTTCGCGCACCAGGATGTCCTGCATCTCCAGCCGCACCGCGGTGGTGTAGCGGTCACGGGGCAGGTACACCAGGCAGGATACGAAGTGCGCCAGCTGGTCCGCGCGCAGAAACAGCAGGGTACGGCGACGCGACCCGAGGTCCACCACGGTCAACGCCATGTCCAACAGCTGTTTGGAACTCAACGCGAACAGTTCGGGGCGCGGGATGGTCTGGACAATGTCACGCAGCAGCTGCGCCGGGTGGCTGGGGTCGCGCCGGGCCATGGCCAGCGCCTCTTCGACACGCCGCGAGATCAACGGGATCTCCAGCACGTTGGCGTTCATCGCGGCCACGGTGAACAGGCCGACAAACCGGTGCTCGATGACCTGCTCGCCGCTGTCGCGGACCACGACGATGTACGGGTTGGCGCCGTAGCGCACATAGCTCGGCATAGTGGCCTGAGCCAGCACCATCAGATCGTCGGAGGCGGTCAGCGGCGGCAGCACATCCTCGCGCAGCTTGAGCACGCCGAGGCGACTCGACGGATCGACCGTGGCCTGCCCGTCGTCGATCGCGCACTGCTGATAACCCAGCAGCACGAAATGCCCGTCGGAGAGCCAGCGCAACAGCGCGGCGACGTCCCTGCGGTCGGTGTTGGGAAACCGGCCCTCGACATCGGTAGCGACGTCGTTGGCCAAGGCATGCAGCGCGGCGCCCATGGCCGCGGAGTCCAGGCCGATCTGTCGCGCCTGGGCCAGGACATCCGGCACCAGACTGACCACTTCGGTCAGTGCCGGACCGTCAGCCGCCCCGTGGACCGGCACCAGAATCCAGCACTCGTCGACGCCGTCGACGCCGGTGGCCTCGGCGGCGGGCTGGAAATCCTGTAGTACCCCGTCGGCGTCGCGGTGCACCCGGAAGACCGGGTTCATGATGGCCGGATACGCGATGCCGTGCCGGTGCAGCAACACCGTCACCGAATCGACCAGCATCGCCGCCTGCTCGGTGACGATCTGCAGGGCCGGACCGGAGTCGCTGTCTCCCGGGTAGACCATGACCTTGGTCTCCCCCGGCGCCCGCTGACCGCCCAACGCGTAGTGGGCGGCCACCGTGGCATCGGAAACGAGGCGCTCGGCCACCGCGGCCTGAGGGCCGGTGGCGGCCACTCCCGGCGCGCCGGCCTGCGGAGCCCGGTAGGTGGACAGGAAGGCTTTCGCGAGCCGGTGGATCACCTCAGGCGGTGCCTGTGAGCGATCCCGGTCGCTAATTCCCTGTCCCCGAAGAGCTCCCGGTTCGGCCGTCATACGGATCACTCCCTACTCACGCCCACGCACCGGCATTGGTGCATAGCTGCGACATTAGTGGCGCCACCGAGCCCGCTGCGCTGTTTATCCCGTCACGGGTCAGTCCCGGGTCAGTCTCCGGTGGGTCACCCGGTGCGGACGTGCCGCTTCGGCACCGAGACGTTGGATCTTGTTCTCCTCGTAGGCACCGAAGTTGCCCTCGAACCAGAACCACTTGGCCTCGTTGTCGTCGTCGCCCTCCCACGCCAGGATGTGCGTGCAGGTGCGATCCAGGAACCAGCGGTCGTGGCTGATCACCACGGCGCAGCCCGGGAACTGCTCCAACGCGTTCTCCAGTGAGGACAGCGTCTCGACGTCGAGGTCGTTGGTCGGCTCGTCGAGCAGGATCAGGTTGCCGCCCTCTTTGAGGGTCAGGGCGAGGTTGAGCCGGTTGCGCTCACCGCCGGACAGCACGCCCGCGGGCTTCTGCTGATCCGGACCCTTGAACCCGAACGCGGACACGTAGGCCCGCGACGGGATCTCGTTCTGGCCGACCTCGATGTAGTCGAGCTTGTCGGAGACGACCTCCCAGACCGTCTTCTTGGGGTCGATGCCGGCCCGGCTCTGGTCGACATAGGACAACTTGACCGTGTCGCCGACCTTGACGGTGCCGCTGTCGGGCTGTTCCAGCCCGACGATGGTCTTGAACAGTGTGGTCTTGCCGACGCCGTTGGGGCCGATGACGCCGACGATGCCGTTGCGCGGCAGTGTGAAGGACAGGTCCTTGATCAGCGTGCGGCCTTCGAAGCCCTTGTCGAGGTGCTCGACCTCGACGACCACGTTGCCCAGCCGCGGCGGGGTCGGGATCTGGATCTCCTCGAAGTCGAGCTTCCGGGTCTTCTCGGCTTCGGCGACCATCTCCTCGTAGCGGCCGAGGCGGGCCTTGTTCTTGGCCTGCCGGGCCTTGGCGCCCGAGCGGACCCAGGCCAGCTCGTCCTTGAGCCGCTTCTGCAGCTTCTGGTCCTTCTTGCCCTGGACTTCGAGGCGCTCGGCCTTCTTCTCCAGGTAGGTCGAGTAGTTGCCCTCGTACGGGTAGGCCCGGCCGCGGTCTAGTTCGAGGATCCACTCGGCGACGTTGTCCAGGAAGTACCGGTCGTGGGTGACGGCCAGGATGGCGCCCTTGTAGCTGGCCAGGTGCTGCTCGAGCCACAGCACGCTCTCGGCGTCGAGGTGGTTGGTGGGCTCGTCGAGCAGCAGCAGGTCAGGCTTGGACAGCAGCAGCTTGCACAGGGCCACGCGGCGACGCTCACCACCTGAGAGGTGGGTGACCGGCTCGTCGGGCGGCGGGCAGCGCAGTGCGTCCATGGCCTGCTCGAGCTGGGAGTCGATGTCCCAGGCGTCGGCGGCGTCGAGCTCTTCCTGCAGGTGGCCCATCTCTTCCATGAGCTCATCGGTGTAATCGGTGGCCATCAGCTCGGCGACCTCGTTGTACCGGTTGAGCTTGGCCTTGATGGCCACGCCGGCCTCGACGTTCTCACGGACCGTCTTGGTTTCGTCGAGTTGCGGCTCCTGCATCAGGATGCCGACGGAGGCGCCGGGCGCGAGCAGCGCATCGCCGTTGTTGGCGTGGTCGATGCCGGCCATGATCTTCAGCACACTCGACTTACCAGCCCCGTTGGGACCGACGACGCCGATCTTTGCGCCGGGCAGGAAGTTCAGGCTGACGTCGTCAAGGATGACCTTGTCGCCGTGCGCCTTGCGGACCTTGCGCATCGTGTAGATGAATTCGGCCATGCCGTGATGTGCCTTTCTGAAACTCTTCGGGGATATCGGATGGGCGCTCGCGCGAAAGGTTGCGTCAAGCCCAACTCACTCGCGCCCATCCTAGGCGTGACCCAAACCGGCTAGGCCGACAGTGGCAGCTCAGCCTCGTCGGACTCGGTTTCCACGTCGGCCGGGTTGTCCGTCACCTCACCCGGCTCCACCTCGGGCGCCGGGCCGGCCGTCCGTTTCGGCAACGGCGCCACCCTGGCCGTGCAACGCGACAGATCGGGCCCGACCGCCGAGGCCCGCACCTCGATCGAGGACCGGCGCACACCTTCCTTGTCGTCGTATTCGCTGGTGTGGACATGCCCGACCACGATCACGGCGTCGCCCTTCATCAGAGAGGCGCTGGTACCGGTGGCGAGATTTCCCCAGCAGTTGACCGTGACGTAGAGCGAGTTGCCGTGCTCCCAGTTGCCGTCTGGCATGCGGCGCCGCGAATTGCTGGCCACCCGGAACTTGTACAGCTCCTGATCGCCGAATCGCCGCCGGACCGGGTCGGTGATGATGTTGCCCACGATCGTGAACGGGGTCTCGAACATTTCTGATTCCTTTCGCTTCATCCATTCCGGTGGCCGGCACCGAAGCAGCGCGGCCGCCTTACGCAGCCATTGACCGCCGGAACCCCGACGCGCGGCGGGTATGCGGACCCGACGACGCCGTCGGCTGTGGATGAAACGCGGGCTGGGGATGAATCCCCGAGTCCTATCCGGAGGGGTGGTCGCGACGCGCCATCTCGGCGAGCATCGCGTTGTAGGCCGCCAGATCGGCGTCGTCATCGCGATCCGCGGCCCGGTCCAACCGCTTGGCGGTGCGTTGATCGCTGCGCCGCCACTGGATCAGCAGGGCCAGCATCACGATCACCAGCGGGACTTCCCCGGCCGCCCAGGCGATGCCGCCGCCGAGGTGCTGGTCTCCGAGCAGGTCGGTATGCCATGGCAATTGCAGTGACCGGTAGAAGCTCTCGCCGAGCACGGTCTGCATGCCCATCATCACCACCCCGAAGAAGGCGTGCAGCGGCAGCGAGGCGAACACCATCCCGATCTTGACCAGGTGCGGGACCGGCCGCGGAGTGGGATCCACACCGATGACCACCCAGTAGAAGAGGTAGCCCGACAGCAGGAAGTGCACGTTCATCAGGATGTGCGCGGCGTGGTTGCTGACCGCGGCGTCGAAGATGCCGCCGAAGTACAGACCGTAGAACCCCGCCACGAACAGCACGGTCGCGACGATGGGCTGGGTCAGGAACTGCGACACCCTGGAATGCAGTGCCGCGAGCAGCCATTCCCGCGGGCCGGGCGGCGATCCTCGGCCCACCGCGGGTAGCGCCCGCAGCGCCAGGGTCACCGGGGCGCCGAGCACCAGCAGAACGGGCACCAGCATCGACAGCAGCATGTGGGCGATCATGTGCATGCTGAACATCGCCGGCATGTAGCGACCGAGCCCCGACGAGGTGGTGAACAACAGCGCCGCGCAGCCCAGCAGCCAGGCGAACGTGCGGCCCACCGGCCAGGCGTCACCGCGTCTCCGCAGCCGGTACACCGCGGCCAGGTACACCGCCGCAGCGATGATCGCCGCGGTCCCGAACAGCAGGTCGAACCGCCCGTCGAACAACACCCGGGCGACCGTCGGCGGCCCGGCGAAGTCGTATCCGATCGCGACCTCGGTGGGGCTGGGGATCCGCGGTTCCGGCGGCGGTGGGGTTCGGCCCAGGCCGACGGCGATACCGAACGTGACGCCGAACAGCGCAGCCTCGGTCAGAGCCAACCGGATCAACGGTGTGCGTGCACCGGGATCGCCGGCCAGGGCGGTCAGGCTGACCCGGCGCTGTCGCCAACCCAGCACACCGAGCAGGCTCAGCGCGACGACCTTGCCGACCAGCAGCCAGCCGTAGTTGGTGCGCACCAGATCGGGAAGCTGGATCCGCACCAGGGCGTTGAGCACCCCGCTGATGGCCATCGCGACGAAACACCACAGCGCCAGTGCCGAGAAGCGCCGCGCAGCCAGGGCGGTGTTGGCGCCGTCAGAGGCGGCCCCGCCCCCGGCCCGGATGGCGTGAGCCAACAACGCCAGCAGTCCGCCGGCCCACAGCGCCGCCGCCACCAGATGGATGAAGAGGCTGTTGGTGGCCAGATCGTGAGCGCCACCGGCCGACGAGTGTCCGGTCAGGACCAGCGGCATCAGTGTGAGCAGTGATCCGGCCAGCAGCACCGGCGTCCACCCCCACCGGAGCACCGGCAGGCTCGCGATGGTGACACCGGCGGCCAGGATCGCCGTCCAGCGCCAAGCCGCGGAGACCTCGACCAGGCTCGCAGCCGACCACACGTCCACCGGGCCGAGATGATCGAGCAGCGGCTGGCCGGACACGTCGGAGATTGTCAGCGGGACCAGCAGCGCGGCGCACACCGTCCACACGCCGGAGGCGGCCGTACCGAGCCGCAGCGCCCGGTATCCGGCCACATCGAGCACGCCGTTGGCTTGGGGTGCCACCAGGAACGCAGCGAACAGGAAGGACCCGACCGCGACGACGGCGGCAATCTCGCCGGCGGCCCGGACGAACGGCAGGCCGTAGGTGGTGATCGGGCCCGGATCGGGCAGACCGGTGGCGGTCAGGGCGTCGGCCAGCGACAACGCCCCGATGCCTGCGGCCACGGCCCCCGCCAGCAGCGCCACGCCGACCAGCACAGGCCAAACCACGCTGCTGCGCACGCTGGACGCGATCACCTGGCCGGCAGAAGTCATGGTCCAAGGGTATGGCGTGGGCGCCACCACGCCCCGGCCGCCAGACGAAAGGTGAGTCCGACGGCTAGTCCGACGGGTCCGACTCGGCCCGGCGCTGCTTGTCCCGGTAGTAGAACTGCTCGCGTGCGATCTCGTCGACCTTGTCCATATCGGCGACGATCCCCCGCAGTTCATCGCGGAAAGCGTTGCGGCGCTCTTGCAGATCCGGACCGCTGACCAGCAGGTTCTGATCGGCTGCCACCTGCCGCGCCGTGGCGAACAGCAACGCCGACACGGACTCGTTGCTGCCCACCCGGCCCTGGGCGACGTACTGCCGCCCCACGCCCAGTGCGCGCTTGGTCAGATCCCGCTCACCGATCTCGGCCGGTGCGTCGCGCAGCACGTCGGCGACGATCCCGTAGGCCTCGAAGAACGGACGCAGCATCGCGCCCACCAACAGCGGCCGCTTGCTGCGCAACATCTGATAGATCTCGTCACCCCCGGCGGAGACCTTCGCTTCCCAGCCGCCGGCCGCCTGCCCTTCGGGCGTGCGGTCGTACCACGACAGCTCCTCGGCGACGTTGTCGCGGAAGGCCGCCGAATCAGCGAAGTAGAAGTCGAACTTGAGCAGGTCACGCAGCCGCATCACCTGGTCCCAGAACGCCTGTAGCGGATCGGTCGCCGCGCGGGCGGAATACGCCAGGGCCAGCTCCACGATCGAGGTCTCCTGGAAGGCGTGGATCAGGGAGTTGCGGTAGAACGCCGCCTCCAGTTCGTCCTCGGGGGCGATCCGCCACACCGGCTCGCGCCCGCTGTCCACCAGCGTCACCGGGTGCCCGCCGGAGAGCGCATCGACGGCCGAACGCACGCCCTCGGCGGTCCGTAGCCGCAGCGCACTGTTGGTCATCGGGGTGTTCTTACGCTCCAGGTAGTCCAGCGAGTCCTGCAGCGTGTGGTGCAGTTGATCGAGGGTCAGGGCGACGCCACGGGCGCCCAGCAGCAACGCCGAGACCAGGTTGGTCGCGTTGACCGGGGTGACACGCAGGATCCGCCAGGCCACCTCGAAGGCCATCTTCTGCATCGCCAGACGTTTGGCTGCCTCGTCGTGGGCCATCTCACCATTGGGCTCACCGAGGTGTTCGCGCATCGAAACCGCTTCGGGGAAGCGGACATAGATCTTGCCGTAGTTGCGTTCGCCCTGCGCCTTGATGAAGTTGTACAGCCAGCTCAGACCCTCCGGGGTCTTCTCGCCACCCCGGGCGTACGCCGCGTACTCGGCGGTCTCGTGCAGCTGGTCGAAGCTGATCGACACCGGCTGCAGCAAGATGTCCTCGCTGCGGCCGTCGAGATAGGCGTTGGCGACGTAGGCGAGCAGCCCGAGCTTGGGCGGCAACATCTTTCCGGTCCGGGACCGGGTGCCCTCGATGGACCAGTTCAGGTTGAACCGCTTCTCCACGATGTAGCCGACGTACTGCCGCAGCACATACTTGTACAGCGGGTCGTCGAGCTTGCGACGCAGGAAGATGACACCGGAATGCCGGAACAACGGACCCATCAGGCCGAACGAGAGGTTTATCCCGGCGAACGTGTACACCGGGGGAAGTCGGTTCTCCTGCATGGCCACCGGGACGATGACCCCGTCGAGATACGACCGGTGGGAGAACAGCAACACCGCCGGATGCTGTTCCAGGGCATGGCGCATCGACTCGATCTCGGAGCGGTCGTAGTCGATACGCGGATCGAAGCCACGACTGAAGATGGCCCGGCCCATCGTCGGGATCAGGTCCACCGAGAACCGGCTCCACCCCGTGGAGAGCTCGTCGAGCATCTCCCCGGCCTTCTCCACCGTCGCCCCCGGAATCTGCTCCAGGCCTTGGCGGAATCGTGCCGAGTCGAGCATCTCCGGTTTGACCAGCCGCGGCGACTTGTACTCGGGGCCCAGCAGCCGAAGCTCCACCCGATCGATCGCCAGTACCGCCCGCCGAAGGACGAATCGGGCGAATTCCCTTGGGTTTTCCGCGATCGTGGTCTCACTCCACTGCTTGCGCAGTTCCGATACCTTGGCCGGTTCACCGGCGACGATACGGGCGCGCGAGGGGTCCTTGCGCAGGATGCGCCGCTGCAGGATCTCCGGCGGCCGGTAGGTGTCGCGGCCGGAGATCAACCCCACCACTTTCAACCGGGTGGGTAACCCGCCGGGTACCCAGAACACCCGGACCGGAACGACCAGCCGGTCCTCGTCCGATTCCAGTTCCTCGACCAACCGGGCCACCGCCCCGGGGGCGGGTTCGTCGGTGGCCGGCAGCTGCAGTACCTCGACGGTCGTGTCGGGATGTTCACGCCGCTGCGTCTTGAGCCAGTCGTTGAGCAGTTCGAGCTCGGCCGGTGACGAGGCCGATGCGAGCACCAGCGCGTCGTCGGTGGTACTGAAGCTGGGGTAATCGTCGATACCCGTGGTCACGGTCGGCCCTTGGGAGTCGACTGCGAGGACGAGCCGGAGGGCGAGGTATCAGATTCGGGGGCAGCCTTTTTCGACGGGGTTCTCTTCGCGGATGCCTTCTTGGCGGGTGCCTTCTTGGCCGCCCGGCGCGGAGCGGCCTTCTCCACCGGCGAGCGGGTGTAGATGTCGAAGGTCGGCAACTCGTCCTCCGGCCAGGATCTCAGGGTGTCGAGATAGATCTGGCGGACCTCGGCGATGCGGTCGGAGATGTTCTCGACGGTCCAGTCGTCCACCGAGATCGGCGGATACACCGCGATGTCCACCTTGCCCGGGTTGAACGTGCTGGAATCGCGGGCCGCGATCACCTCGGCGTTGCGGATCACGATCGGCACGATCGGCACACCCGCGGCCATGGCGATGCGGAACGGCCCCTTCTTGAACGGTCCCACCTCGGTGGTGTCCAGCCGGGTGCCCTCGGGGGCGATCAGGATCGAGAGACCCTTGCGGGCAAGCTCTTCCACGCGGTGCAGGCTTTCGACGGCCTTCTCGGGGTCGTCGCGGTCGATGAATGCCGCGTCCATGACCTTCCCGAGTGGACCCATCAGCGGGTTACGCTCAAGCTCCTTCTTCCCGACGCCGGTGAAGTCCACCCCGACCAGCCGGCCCGCGATCATCGGGTCGGCCTGATTGCGGTGGTTGAAGATGAAGACCGCGGGGCGTTGCGCGGTGAGGTTCTCCTCGCCGAGGACGTTGAGCTCGATGCCCGTGGTGAGCATGAGCAGCTTGCTCCAGTTCGAGGTGAAGAAGTTGACCCCGGCGCGCTTGTTGCGGGTCAGCAACCCGAGCCCGATCGCGCCGGCGGCGACGGTCGGGATGGTGGCCAGGCTGGCGAGCGTACGCAGTTGCGAGACCGGGCTGCTGCCGCTGCGGCTACTGAATTTCAGCACCGGCCAGCCGCGCTTGGCGGCGACGGCGGCAAGCTTGCCTGCCGGATTCGTCGGCCGCGGATGGCCCACCAGATACATCAGGGCGACGTCCTCGTCGCCGTCGGCGTAGAAGTAACTCTTGGCCAGGTCCACCCCGTTGGCGGACGAGAAGTTCTGCACCGCACGGGCTTTGCCGGCGCCCCAGATGACCGGTCTCTCGACTTCGCCGGTGATCAGGCCGTCCTCGTCGGTCTCGAACTTGTTGCACAGCACGTTGTCGATGCCGAGAAAGCGGGCCACCGGCTCCACTTGAACCGTCAGCGCCGAGGAACTCAGCACCACGGTGTGGCCACGGGCCATGTGCGCGCGCACCATCGCCCGCATCTCCGGGTACATGCGGCCCTGCACATGCTGGACGAACAACCGCTCGCCGAGTTCGTCGAGATCGCTGAGCGAGTTGCCTCGTAGCATTCGGGCGCCCTTACCGATCAGGTCCTCGAACTCCGATCGCCCCAGCTGGTGGTTGAGCCCGGCCTGCACCATCCCGATGAACTCGCCGACACCCATCTGACCGCGACGCAACCGGTCCCGGGTCATGATCACTCCGGTGAAGCCGGCCACCAGGGTTCCGTCCAGGTCGAAGAACGCGCCGATCTCCGGACCCTCGGGGCTACCCTCGATCTCGGCCAGGGTGCCGGGCAGCCGCATCTGCCTGGTTCCGCGGGGTTTCGGGGACGGATCTTTCGAAGTCACTGTGCAGCACTCCCGTTCGTCGCCGAAGTGTCATCGCTGAACGAGGCCGGCTCCGCGCGGCCGTCGCCACCGAGCGCCAGCACCTCGTCGAATCCCGCGAGCAGGCACCGGGCGAACAGCTGATCGTCGGTGATGGCGGCGCGGTCGTAGCGGGCGGTGACCGTGATGTATCCCGATCTCGAGATCAACACCACCATCATCGCGACGCCGGGCAACGGACCTATTCCATAGTGGCGCAATATCTTTGCCCCGGCGATGAAGGTGTCCCCCGGCCAGACCGGGACATTGCTGGCCTGCACGTCGGAGTTCACCACCGAACCGGCCACCGTCTCCAGCACGGCATCGGGCAGCAGGCTCAGCACGGGCGCGATCGAACCGACCACGTCGATGGCGCGCTCCTCGCGCTTGCTCGTCATCTGCGACCGGACGGCCTTGATCCGGGTCTCCGGGTCGACGATTCCGACGGGCGCGGCGAGGTTGATCCCAGCGAAGCGGTTGCCGCCGGCCGGGTCGTCCTGCGAGCGCAGGTTGACCGGCACGGCCATGGGCAGCGTCTCGATCGAGATGCCTTTGGCGTCGTGGTAGAGCCGCAGCGCGCCGCACAGCCCGGCCAGGTAGGCATCGTTGATCGAACCGCCGGCGGCCTTGGCTGCCCGGTGCAGGTCGGAAAACGGAATGTCGATCGCCTCCGTGCGCGACGACAGGCTTCGGCGGCGCAGCAGCGGCGACGGATGCGCAGCCGGACCCATCACCCGGGCACCGGACATCGCGTAGTCGACCACCCCGCTGACCACCGACACCGGGTCGCGCACCACCTTGGTCACCGTCCGGGCCGCCTGTCCGAGCGCACCGAGCACACCGCCCGCGATTGATCCGGGGAGCCGGTTGATGCCCTCCCGCATCAGGTCGTTGGGCGACAGGTCCTGCGGGATGGGCAACGGTGCAGCGGCGGCCGGTTCGGGATCACGCTCGAGGTCGTAGATGTTGGCGAACATCTCGACCATCCCGACACCGTCGGACACCGCGTGGCTCAGATGGAGAATGGTCGCCGCCCGGCCATCGGCCAGCCCTTCGACCAAGGTGGCGTTCCACAAGGGCCGGTTGATGTCCATCGGCGACTGAAGCGCGACCTCGGCCAGATCGAACACGTCGCGCAACGTACCGGGCGCAGGGACCCGCACCCGTCGCACGTGGTAGTCGAGATTGAAGTCAGGGTCGACGACCCAACGCGGAGCGGCCGTCGGCAGGGTGGGCATGACGACCTTCTGGCGCAGCCGCAGAACCTTGCGCGACGCGTGATCCAGACGGGCCCGGAAACGGTCCCATTCCGGTGTGGTGTCGAGGATCTCGACGCCGAGGATCCCGGACCGGGTGCGCGGGTTTGCCTCTCCCCGATGCAACAGCTGATCGACTGCGCTCAGTTCTTCGGGTAGTCCCGCCGCGTCCAACTCCGGCACGTCGCTCATCGCGTGGTCCCTCTCCCCTCCCCATGGCCGCCAGTGCAGCGTCCACGCTAGTCCGCCACCGGCCCCGGGGGTCCGCTTTGCCGGGCGTCGGTCGCGCGTCGTCTCTCCTTCACGCCGAAGTACGGGTTTCGCCGATCGGCGGGAGGTGTTTGTCCGGCAGGTCGCGAAATGAGGCGGCCGTCAAAATCCGTTTCTGCTGACCGTTCTTGGTCGGCGCGATCCGGAGATTGACGGAAACGCCGTGATCGGTGGGCCGGATGTAGTAGCACTCGTCGGTGTCCGGGCAGTAGATGCGGATGACGTCGATCGCGTCCTTGTCGATGGGCGTGCTGTGCGCGCCACGGCGATCGGCCCACGTGGACCGAAAGTTCAGTCTGACCGCTCCCGCTCGTGCCGACCGGTACTTCACCTGAATGCGGTGGAAGGTCCCCGCCGCGTACGCCACAAGGTCGAACGGCGCATGTTCGGTCGCAGGGAACAGCACGTAAAAACCCTTGCCAACCAGGTCGGCATGCGCTTTGGCTACGCCGAGATCACCTTTGTCTTTGGTGTGATGTCGACCCACTGACTTGCTCGTTTCATCGGTTGCGGTTCGAGCAGCCCACGTGGTGCATATCCGTTGCGGTACCGGCACCCACGCGGTGTAAATTGTGGTGGTCCGACTTGCCCCCGTGGCGCAACGGATAGCGCATCCGGTTTCTACCCGGTCGGTTGCAGGTTCGAATCCTGTCGGGGGTACCACCTCTCGTTCGTTTGACGTGTGCTTCTCATTCTTGAGCGCACGGTACCCCGCACATCCGACAACTCCACGTCGGTCGAGTGCTCGCTCAATACAACTCGCTCAATGCAAAAGGGGAGCCTGAATCTCACGCGGCGCGAAGCCCAATCTCCACCAGCTGAGATTGACGTGCATTAAGGTCTGTCTGTCCTGGTAGCCGACAGTTCGGAGACGACATGAGCACCTATCGGACGATCGTTGTCGGGACCGACGGCTCCGACTCGTCGCTACGCGCGGTCCATCGCGCCGCTGAGATCGCCGCGCAGGAGAACGCGAAACTGATCATCGCGAGCGCTCATCAGCCCGTGGCCGAAAAGGGCGGCTGGTCGCGACCACCGTCGCCCGATCATGTCGTCGATACCCGTGCGGAGGACAGCCTCAAGAGTGAGGGCTACCGGATGCACGGCGCTGCGCCGGTCTACGAGATCCTCCAGGTGGCGCGCGACCGGGCGAAGGCCGCCGGTGCCGGGGATATCGTCGAGCGGGCGGTCGAGGGTGCGCCGGTCGACGCCCTGGTGAGACTCGCCAAAGATGTCGATGCGGATCTGATCGTCGTCGGCGACATCGGGCTGGACTCGGTCGCCGGGCGCCTGTTGGGCTCGGTGCCCGCGACCATCGCCCGTCGAGTAAAGATCGACATTCTCATCGTCCACACCGCGAACTAGGACGCGCCGCTACATCGCCACCCACATCAGCTGGTCGTCGTCGGCGACGACGGTGCCCGCGGTCGGGGCGGCGAAGTGGGTGCCGAGCAGCAGGGCCTGTTCGGCGGCGACGCTCTGCAGCAGCCGGGCGCGGGTCACCGCAGCCGCGTCCGGATCGTCGTCGGGCAGCGCCTGTACGTCCGGATGGGTGATCTGCAGTGGATGGTGGATGACATCCCCACTGATCACCGCCACCTCGCCGCCGGACTCGAGCCGCACCGCGGTGTGCCCCGGAGTGTGACCGGGCGTCGCGATCAGCCGGATCTCGTCGGTGATCGCGTGGTCCATCTCGGTGAGCCGCAGAACATCGTGTGCGACAAGCGGTTCTACGGTCTCGTCGGCCGCGCGGTTCGGCGCCGAGGAATGGCGCCACGACGTGTACTCGTCAGCGGTGAGGAGGTACGTCGCATTCGGATAGGTGGGGATCCAGGTGCCGTCGTGCCGGGTCGTGTGCCGTCCGGCATGGTCGAGGTGCAGATGGGTGCAGACGACGGTGGTCACGTCCTCGGGGGTGAATCCGGCTGCCGCCAGCGACTGTCGGTACTGGTCGGGGTCCATGGGGATTTGGTACGGCAGGTCGTGTCCTTCGCCGAAGCAGCAGTCGACCACGACGAGATCCTCGCCGGATTCGATGAAGAACGACTGGATGGCCACCAGCAGATTGCCGGCGTCATCGACGTAGTGGGGATACAACCAGTGCGGAAGTTCCGACGGCAGCCCGCGAAACACCCGGTCGGGCCGGGTCGGCACCATCGTCTCCAGGACGGAATGAACTGTCAGCGTGCCGATGGTCCACTTCTGCATGGCTCACCGTATGAGACAAATCATTTGGATACAAGGCTCGGCGTGACACCCTGAACGGCTGGCCGTCTGGCACACTCGAATGCGTGGCGCAGCCAAACGTGCGGTTCCAGCGACTCGCCGAACAGGTCGCCGACCAGTTACGGCGCCAGATCCTCACCGGCGAACTACCCGACGGCAGCATCCTGCCCAAGGAAGATGAACTTCTTGTCGAGTACCCGATCAGCAAGCCGTCCCTGCGCGAGGCGATGCGCATTCTCGAGGCCGAGGGGCTGCTGACGGTACGACGCGGCAAGCTCGGCGGCGCAGTGGTTCACCGACCCGATTCCGCAAACCTCGCCTACACCATGGGGCTGGTGCTGGGCGCCGGACAGGTCGGACTCGCCGACGTGGGTACCGCGCTGTTGCAGGTCGAGCCGGCCTGCGCCGCACTCTGCGCCCAACGCGCTGACCGCAAACGCACCGTCGTCCCCATTCTCCGTGAGCTGCACGAAGAATCGGTCCGGTCCGTATCTGATCTGCTACAGGCCACGTCGGCGAGCCGGCGGTATCACGAGGCGCTGGTGCGCCACTGCGGCAACGAGACGATGATCATCCTCGCCGGTGCGCTGGAGGCATTGTGGTCCGCCCACGAGCAAAACTGGTCGGCCCAGGTGACGGATCACTCGACCGTGCCGGTCGAGGAACGCAGAGCGGTTTTGGAAGATCACCGGCAGGTGATCGACGCGATCGACGTGGGCGACGCACAACGGGCCCGCGATCTTGCCGCGGCGCATCTGGTCAGTGCCCAGCAGTACCCCGGCGTAGACGGCATCGTCGACCCGACGATGGTACGCACCTGGACACAGTCGAGCCCACGACGACCGTGAACGGGGGCGCCACGATGCGACCGTTGACAGAGTGTCTTATTTTCATATGATTTGGTGATGAAGGCTGGCGACGCCGCCCATGCTGCCGACGCAGTCCACTACCGGACGGCCGGATGGTGGTCGGACCGCACACTCTCGCAGACCGTGCGCGAACACGCCGTCGCCCAACCCGACAAGCCCGCCTATGTCGACTACCCCAACACCACGCTCACCTGGCGCGAATTCGACCGTGCCGCATCGCTACTCGCTGCCCAGCTGGCCGGCCTTGGCGTCACACTCGGTGATCGCGTCGCGGTCTGGCACGGCGACACCACAGCCATCCATGTCTTGTTCGTGGCGATCGAGCGGTGCGGCGCGGTCGTCGTCGGGATCGGCGCCCGCGCCGGGACCCGCGAGGCCACCCAGATCCTGCGGACCACTAAGCCGCGCCTGCTGATCAGTGATGCCGCGCGGCACCCGTCGGCACAAACCACCGTGTCCGAACTGACCCACGAGATCAGCGCGCTGGTGTTGGACGGTTTGTCCCTCGACACTGACACCCCACCGCGACCACCGGCCGCGGGTGTCGGCGCCGACGAGGTGTTCCTGATCAACTCGACCTCGGGTACCACGGGACTACCCAAATGCGTTGTGCACACGCAGAACCGGTGGCACTACTTCCACCAGCAGGCGGTTGCCAACGGCGCGCTGACGTCGGATGACATCTTCCTGCCCGTCATCCCGGCACCGTTCGGGTTCGGCATCTGGACCGCCCACACCACCCCGATCTACCTCGGTGCCACCACGATCCTGCTGGAAAAGTTCGACGCGAAGGCCGCATGTGAGGCGATCGCACGCCACAGGGTCAGCGTGTTGTGCTGTGTCAGTACCCAATTGATGATGATCATGGCCGACCCGGCAGCCCGGGAAAACGACCTGAGCTCGCTGCGCGTGGTCTTCACCGGCGGCGAGGCGCTGCCGTACCGGCGCGCCGCCGACTTCGAGGACCTCACCGGCGCCACCATCCTGCAGTTCTACGGCTCCAACGAAACCGGCCTGCTGAGCGGCACGACACTGCAGGATTCCCGGGAACGCAGGCTGCGTACCGCCGGCCGGCTGGTGCCCGAGATGGCGGTGCGTCTGTTCGACGGCGACGACGACGTGACCTCGACCGGGCGTGGGCAACCGGCCTGCCGTGGACCGGCTACCAGCCTCGGTTATCTGGGCGGGGTGGACCACGACAAGCTCTACACCCCGGACGGCTGGATGCGGATGGGTGACATCTGCGAGATCGACGCCGAGGGCTACCTGTCGGTCACCGGCCGCACCTCGGATTTCATCGTGCGCGGCGGCAAGAACATCAGTGCGGGTGAAGTCGAGGATGCGGTGACGACGCATCCCGCCGTGGCCGTCGCGGCCGCGGTGGCCATGCCCGACCCGGTCTTCGGCGAGAAGGTCTGCGTCTACATAGAACCTGTCGCGCGCTCCAACGGCCGAACGATCGATCTCCCCGGGCTCGTCGAGCACCTCCTGGCCAAGGGTATGTCGAAGGAATTGCTTCCCGAGCGGCTCATCGTGCTCGATGAGCTGCCCCGGTCCTCGGGCGGAAAGATCGCCAAAGGACAACTCCGCGAAGACATCCGGACGCGGTTGGGAGACGGCTATGAACGTCGGTGAGAGGCGCGAGGGCGGGCTGAAAGTGTGGTCTCCGTCGGTGACCCCGCCGATCGGGGTCGACCTGACCGAGGAGCAGACGCTGGCCGTGGCGTTCCGGCACCTTGCCGGCATCGGATTCGCCGAGAACATGGCAGGCCACATCACCTGGCAGCCCGAAGGGCGCACCGAGATGCTGGTCAATCCATGGGGCCTGTGGTGGCAGGAACTCACCGCATCCGACATCTGCGTCGTCGACGAGGATGCGCACGTGGTGCGGGGACGCTGGGATGTCACCCCGGCCATCCACATCCACACCGAACTGCACCGCAGACGCGACGACGCCCGCGTCGTCATCCACAACCATCCCTATTACGTGAGCCTCATCGCCGCGTTGGGCAAGCTGCCGGACCTGGTGCACCAGACCGGCTCGCTGTTCCTCGACGACATGTGCCTGGTCGAAACCTATGACGGTGAGGTCGATTCGGCACCGCGGGCCCGCGAACTCGCCGAGCGGATCGGCGCGGCCAACCTCACCATCCTGGCCAACCACGGCGTCATCACCACTGGAGGCACCGTGGCCGAGGCGGTGTACCGGGCCGCATCGATCGACCGGGTGTGCAAGCTGGCCTACCAGGTGATGCTGACCGGCCGCGAGCCCACCGCCATGAATCGCTCCGACATGTACGGCATGCAGGCCTCGCTCATCGAGCGGGCCGCCGACGTGTACTGGGCCGGAGCGGCCCGCATGACCATCAAGGCCGACCCAGAAGTCCTGACCTGAGGCAGCAAGGAGATTCAGCCCATGAAGTCCATCGACGAACTCGCAGGCAATCTCGACTTCACCACAGCGCAGAAGGGTTCTGAACGCACGGTCACGTTTCTGCCCGAACCCGAACGGGCCGAACGTCTCTACACCGTGATCTCCGTCGACGATCACATCGTCGAGCCACCCGACACCTTCACCGGCCGCGTACCCCGCAAGTTCGCCGACCGCGCCCCGAAAGTCGTCGATACCGAGAACGGCGGGCAGACCTGGATGTACGACGGGCAGTCGCTGCCCAACGTCGGATTCAACGCGGTGGTCGGCCGCCCGGTCTCCGAATACGGTTTCGAGCCCGCCCGTTTCGACGAGATGCGCCGCGGCGCCTGGGACATTCACGAACGCGTCAGGGACATGGACCTCAACGGCGTGTACGCCTCGCTCAACTTCCCGTCGTTCCTGCCCGGGTTCGCCGGCCAACGGCTGCAGCAGGTGACCAAGGACCGGGACCTGGCGATGGCGGCTGTGCGGGCCTGGAACGACTGGCACCTTGAGGCGTGGGCCGGCGCCTATCCCGAGCGGATCATCCCGTGCCAGCTGCCGTGGCTGCTCGACCCCGAGGTCGGTGCGCAGATGATCTACGAGAACGCCGAGCGCGGCTTCCACGCCGTGACCTTCAGCGAGAACCCGGCCATGCTCGGCCTGCCGACCATCCATTCCGGGTACTGGGAACCGATGATGGCGGCGTGCGCCGAGACGGGCACTGTGGTCAACCTGCACATCGGCTCCTCCGGTTCGGCGCCGTCCACCACCGACGATGCCCCACCGGACGTGCAGGGAGTGCTGTTCTTCGCCTACGCCATCACCGCCGCGGTGGACTGGCTGTACTCGGGCCTGCCCAGCCGGCACCCCGATCTCAAGATCTGCCTGTCGGAGGGCGGAATCGGTTGGGTCGCAGGGCTACTCGACCGGCTCGATCACATGCTCAGCTACCACCAGATGTACGGAACCTGGAAGGCGTTGGGCGAAACCCTCTCCCCCGCCGAGGTGTTCACCAGGAACTTCTGGTTCTGCGCGGTCGAGGACCAGTCGTCGTTCATCCAGCACGAACGGATCGGCACCGGCAACATCCTGCTCGAAGCCGACTACCCCCACTGCGATTCAACCTGGCCGCACACCCAACGCATCATCCACGAACAGATCCAGGGCCTGCCCGCCGAGGTGATCCGGAAGATCACCTGGGAGAACGCCTCCCGGCTCTACCAGCATCCGGTGCCGCCGGCCGTGCAGAACGATCCGAACGCCTACTGAGCGATGACCGAACCGCTGCGCATCGCCGTCCTCGACGACTACCAGGGCATCGCCGACACCGTCGACTGGTCACCGATTCCCCGCCCGGTGCAGATCACCGCTGTCAGGGAACACATCTCCCCCGGCCCCGCATTGGTCGAGACCCTGGCCGGCCACGAGGTCGTCGTCGCGATGCGGGAACGCACTCCGCTCGACGGAGCACTGCTCGCCGAGCTGCCCGCGCTGAAACTGCTCGTGACGACCGGGCCCTTCAACGCCGCGATCGACGTCGCCGCGGCAGGGCGCCTCGGCATCATCGTCTCGGGCACCGGCGGCGCCGTCACCCCGACCGTCGAACACACCTGGGCACTCATCCTGGGGCTGCAACGCCACCTGACCACCGAGGATCAGCGCATCCGTGACGGGCTGTGGCAGAGCACCATCGGCACCGACCTGCACGGGGCGACCCTCGGCCTGATCGGGGTGGGCCGGATCGGCAGCCGGGTCGCCGCGATCGGCAAGGCCTTCGGCATGGAGGTCATCGCATGGAGCCCCAACCTCACCGACGAGCGTGCTGCCAAGGCCGGTGTCGTCCGGGTGGATCGCGACGCCCTATTCGCAGACGCCGACGTGGTGTCGCTGCACATGGTGCTGGCCGATTCGACCCATGGACTGGTGGGCCGCGCCGAGCTGGCGGCGATGAAGCCGACGGCGATCCTGGTGAACACCTCGCGAGGCGGCCTCATCGATGAGCCGGCCCTCGTCGAAGCCCTGCGCAGCAACCAGATTCGCGGTGCAGCGCTCGACGTCTACCAGCACGAGCCGCTGCCGGCGCGCAACCCACTGACGTCCCTGCCCAACACGCTGCTGACGCCGCACCTCGGCTACGTCACCCAGACGGTCATGTCCATCTTCTACCGCGACATCGTCGAGGACATCGCCGCCTACTGCGCCGGTTCCCCACTGCGACTGCTGACCGCGTAGGGGCGTCACAGGTCCGAGGCAGCTCTCGATTGCGGCGGCAAACCGCGAACAGTGTCGACGGGCTTCCTAGGCCGTCCACTTCGACGCCCAATCTTGTTCGCTGGAGCCAGATCCCGGAGGCCGTGTGCGCTGCACACTGCCTCGTAGGGGGCTAAAAATTCCGTTTGGGAAGTAACTGTGAGGTATCTCAATATCCCTTAATGGAACGTTGAGGATCCACTAAGGGCCTGTTACGTTCAGCCGATCAAAACGCGGTCGGATGGGGTTTTCCGTCGGCATGCGCCGAACCGGAGAGGTGGATTTTGCCGTGGCTACGCTATTTCGGCTCGCCAAACGCTTCTGGATTCCCTTGGTGTTGGTAGCGGCGCTTGCCGTCAGCGGCTTCGCGATGAACCGGATGCACGGCATCTTCGGCACCCACATCAACACCGACCCAGGCCAGTCGGCCGGGGACGACATCGTCGAGTTCAACCCCAAGCGCGTCGTCTACGAGATCGAGGGCCCGAGCGGGACCAGCGGGCACGTCAGCTTCCTGGATGCCGACGCCCAACCGCACACCGAGAGTTTCAGCTCGCTGCCCTGGCGACACGAGGTGGTCACCACCTTGCCGACAGTGTTCGCGAATGTGGTTGCACAAGGAGATAGCAACGTGATCACCTGCCGGATCGTCGTCAACGGCGACGTCCGTGACGAGCAGACCGTGAACCAGCACGACGCCCAGGCCTTCTGCTTGGACAAGGCCGCATGAGCAACCACGCCGCCACCCCTGAACACAAGGGCATCGCCCGCGTCATCCGCGTGGCCGCGATCCCGATCATCCTGGCGTGGGTCGTCCTCGTCGTCGTCCTGAACGCGCTGGTCCCCCAGCTCGAGGTCGTCGGACACGAGCACGCTGTGTCGCTGTCGCCGCAGGACGCACCGGCGTTGGTGGCGATGAAGAAAATCGGCGAGCGGTTCGACCAGTTCGACTCGGACACCATCGCGATGGTGGTGCTGGAGGGTGACCAGCCGCTGGGCACCGAAGCCCACCACTACTACGACGAACTGGTTCGCACGCTTCAGGCCGACACCGAACACGTTCAGCACGTACAGAACTACTGGGGCGACCTGATCACCGCTGCCGGATCGCAGAGCACCGACGGCAAGGCCGCCTACGTCCAGGTGAACCTCGCCGGCAACCAGGGCGAGACGCTGGCCAACGAATCGGTCGCCGCAGTGCGCAAGATCATCGACGACTCGCACCCGCCTGCGGGCGTGAAAGCCTATGTCACCGGCCAAGGTCCGCTCACCACGGACATGAACGAGGCCGGCGACAAGAGCATGGTCAAGATCACCTTCGTCACGATCGCGGTGATCGCGGTGATGCTGATCGTCGTCTACCGGTCGTTCGCCACCATGCTGCTGATGCTGATCGTGGTGCTGTTGGAGATGTCGGCCTCGCGTGGTGTGGTGGCCGCGATCGGCCACGCCGGGATGCTCGGTTTGTCGACGTTCTCGGTGAGCTTGTTGACCTCGTTGGCCATCGCGGCGGGAACCGACTACGCCATCTTCCTCGTCGGCCGGTATCAGGAGGCCAGACAAAAGGGCCAGGAGCGAGAAGAGGCCTATTACACCGCATTTCACGGCGTGGGCCACGTCATCCTCGGTTCCGGTCTCACCGTTGCCGGCGCCATGCTCTGCCTGCACTTCACCCGCTTGAACTACTTCAGCTCCATGGGTGTCCCCAGCGCCATCGGCATGTCCGTGGTGGTGCTGGCCTCTCTCACGCTCGCGCCGGCCATGCTGGTGGTCGGCAGCCGGTTCGGCCTGCTCGACGCCAAGCGCGAGATCCGCTCGCGGGGTTGGCGCAGGCTCGGTACCTCGGTGGTGCGCTGGCCGGTGCCGATTCTGGCCGCCGCCATCGCCGTGGCGCTCGTCGGACTGCTGGCGCTGCCCGGCTACAAGACGTCCTACAACGAGCGGCTCTACATC
The DNA here is from genome assembly GCF_002102345.1 of Mycolicibacterium peregrinum. Lineage (GTDB taxonomy): Bacteria > Actinomycetota > Actinomycetes > Mycobacteriales > Mycobacteriaceae > Mycobacterium > Mycobacterium peregrinum. Next base: position 223,503 of record NZ_LQPP01000027.1, on the reverse strand, counting down.
CCCAAGGATCTGCCGTCCAACGTCGGATATGCCGCCGCCGAACGGCATTTCACGGCAGCCCGGATGAATCCAGATCTGCTGCTCGTGGATGCGGGACGGGACCTGCGCAACCCGGCCGACATGATCGTGCTGGACAAGATCGCCCGTGAGCTGATCCGCGTACCCGGCGTCGCCCGCGTGCAGAGCATCACCCGGCCGCTGGGCCGTCCCATCGCGCACAGCTCGGTCCCCTTCCAGGTGAGCATGCAATCGGTGTCGATGACCGAGAACCTGCAGTTCCTCCGTGAGCGCATGGGCGACATGAACACGCTGACCGACGATCTCGGCCGGATGATCGTGATCATGGAGAACATGCTGGGTCTGATGAACCGGATGACCGGCATCACCCACGAACTCACCGCGAGCATGAACGACATGCAGGCCAGCACCAACGAAATGCGGGATCACATGGCTGATTTCGACGATTTCATGCGGCCGATGCGGAACTACCTGTACTGGGAGCCGCACTGCTACGACATCCCGATGTGCCAATCCATGCGCTCACTGTTCGACGGGCTCGACGGCATCGACACCATGACCGAGACCCTCTCGGAATCGGTGAAGAACATGAACGAGATGGACCAGCTGATGCCGCAGCTGGTGGCACAGCTGCCGCCGATGATCGCCATCTCGAAGTCGATGCAGGGCACCATGAAGACGATGTTCAGCACGTTCAACGGGCTGGTCGACCAGATCGGCAAGATGACCGATACGGCATCGGTGATGGGCCAGGCATTCGACGACGCGCGCAACGACGACTCGTTCTACCTGCCGCCCGAGGCATTCGACAACCCTGACTTCAAGCGCGGGCTCGACCTGATGGTCTCGCCGGACGGTCAGGCCGCGCAGTTCATCATCACCCACGACGTGGATCCGGCCACCTCCGAGGGAATTTCGCACGTCGACCCGATCCTAAAGACGGCGCGCGAGGCGATCAAGACGACACCGCTGGCCGACGCCAAGATCTACCTCGGCGGCACCGCGGCCACCTACAAGGACATCCAGGTCGGCGCCCAGTGGGATCTGCTGATCTCGGCCTGCGGCGCAATCACGTTGATCTTCATCGTGATGCTGTTGATCACCCGCGCCCTGATCGCGTCATTCGTGATCGTCGGCACCGTGATCCTTTCTCTGGCAGCATCGTTCGGCCTTTCGGTGCTGGTGTGGCAGTACCTGCTCGGAATCGATCTGCACTGGATGACGCTGGCGTTCTCGGTCATCATCCTGCTGGCGGTGGGATCCGACTACAACCTGCTGGTGGTCTCACGGATGAAGGAGGAGGTCAGCGCGGGCATCAACACCGGCATCATCCGGGCCATGGGCGCCACGGGCGGCGTGGTCACCGCGGCCGGCCTCGTGTTCGCCTTCACCATGGCTTCGATGGCCACCAGTGATCTGATCGCGATCGGCCAGGGCGGCACCACCATCGGCCTGGGCCTGCTGTTCGACACCCTCGTCGTTCGCTCGCTGATGACTCCCACGATTGCCGCGATCCTCGGCCGCTGGTTCTGGTGGCCGCTGCCGATACGCCAGCGGCCGGCGCGTTTCCTCTCCGATCGGACCACACCGATACCGGTGACGAGAATGTCGTGACCCGCGTCGATACCATCGACGCATGAGCACAGGCGAGCTCTCGGCCACCCAGGCGCGCACCCGTGGTGCGATCATCGAGGCCGCCGCCGCAGTCCTAGCTGACGACCGGACCGCGACGTTGCCCGATATCGCCAAGGCGGCCGGGGTCGGCCGCACCACGGTGCACCGCTACTTTCCCGACCGGGAATCTCTGATCAACGCGACGATTCTCGACTCGGTCCAGGTCGTGACCACCGCCGTGGCCGCTGCCGCACCCGAGGACGGCTGCGCGGTCGAGGCCATGCGGCGCGTCATCAACGCGATGATCTCGGTCGGCAACCGACTCCTGTTCCTGTTCGACGACCCGAACGTTCTCCGCGGCCTGCCACCCGAGGCGGTGCCGGACAACAGCTATCTCACCAACCTGATCGAACGCGGCCAGGCCGAGGGCGTGTTCGATCCGGAATCGAGCACCCAGTGGCTCGAACACGCGCTCTACGGTCTGGTGATGTGGGCCTGTCAGGATTCCAAGGACGGCCTGATGCCGCAGCATGCGGCCGCACCCGCCGTCATCCGCACCTTCGAGCGCGGGGTGCGTTGCCGCGACTGACTCAGTGCGCCCCTCGATGCGCCCCGAACTCCTCGGCGAGGAACGACAGCAGCACGTCGTTGAACTCTCCGGCATGGCTGATCGGGATCCCGTGGGGCCCACCGGCGATGACGTGCAGGCGGCTGTCGCGCAACGCCTCGTGGGTGCGTAGCCCGGACCCCTCGAACGGCACAGTTGTGTCGGCATCCCCGTGAATCACCAGACTGGGCACCGTGACTCGTGGCAGGTCCTCGCGGAAGTCGGTATTGCCGAAGGCGGTGAGACAGGCGAGCGCGGCGTGCTTGTTGGCCTGATCGCACATCGCCAGCGTCTGCCGGCGTTGATCCTCGCTGATCACCAATTCTCCGTTGACCGAGAAGACGTCGGTCATCAACTGGTCGTAGAAGGCATCCTGGTTCTTGGTCAATGACATCGCCATCTGGGCCGCCTCCGCCTTACCCAGCGGCCCGGCGGGGTTGTCGCGAGAATGCAGCATGTAGGGAGTCACCGACGACGCGAACACCGCACTGCGGACCCGTGCGGTGCCTTTGCGGGCGCAATAGCTGGCCACTTCTCCCCCACCCATCGAGAAGCCGACCAGTGTCGCATCATGCAGGTCCATTTCCTCCATCAGGACCGACAGGTCATCCGATAGGGACTCGTAGGTGTATCCCACCAACGACGTGTCGCTACGACCGAAACCTCGGCGGTCATAGGTGATCACCCGGTAGCCGGCCGACGCCAGCGCCTCGACCTGTGGAGCCCAGGACTCTCCGGTGAGTGGCCAGCCATGGATCAACACCACAGGCCGCCCGTCACCGCCGGTGTCCTCGACGTGCAGATCGATCGATCGAAGCAGACCGCGATATGCGGTGATCGCCGTCATGGGGAGCATCCCTCCAGCCGTCTCGGTATCCGGTCAGCTCAGTGCATTACCCGGTCGCCTCCGGCCGAAACCTGCGTCGCAACAGGCTCACGCCCGGTCGGCCACGCCCGGCTTGTCGCTGTCGGCCCGTTCGCGGAACGCCGCGGTGAAGGCGGTCGCGCCGCGGAGAAGGTCGTCGCGCTCGCGGCGCCCGATAGCCGCGGTCACGTCCCGGAAGAGCGCCACCCGATGAGCGACGAGATCCTGCAGGATGGCTCGGCCGTCGTCGGTCAGATCCAGCCGGGTGGCCCGGCGGTTCTGCGGGGAGACGCCCCGGCTGATCAGCCCGGCGTCGGCCAGCCGGTCGGCGAGACGGCTTGCCGTCGATACAGCCACGTGGAGATCTTGAGCCAGCTCGCTGACCAGGCACGGACCGATCCGTCCCAACGATTGCAGTGCGCGCAGCGAGGACAGTCCGATGCGTTTCTCGAAATGCTCGAGGGCCATGACGTTGACCGCGAGAAGGCCGCGGGTGGCGCGTTCGAGCCGCACGGCGTAGTCGTCGGCGTCTTCCACCTCGCGGGGGTCGGTCATCGAGGAGTCGGCTTTCACTATTCGCACAGCATACTTGCAGTTCGCAAATTGTGCGGTCCGCACAACTTGCCGGTTTGGACCACTGCGGCAGTGGAAACCCTTTCGCTATCCCCACCCACTACTCGAAGCGGAGGGCAATGGCGCGAGATCTTCGCAGTGCAACAGCCGACGTGGGACGGCTGCGTCGGGTGAGCCTGAATCCGTCGCACTGGCGTCAGGCGCGCTGGATGTTGCGCGGGGAGGCTCTACCTGCGATCGCCATCGGAATCCTCGGACTGCTCGACGCTTACCTCGGACCGTCGTGGCTTCCGCTGCCCCCTGCGTTGAGTGGAACCCTGCTCGCCATCGGGATCACGGCCGCGGTCGCGTCGGTGTGGCGACGCGTTGCCGTGTACTTCAGCGCAGCACTCGCCACCGCGTCGTTGTTCTTGGTGATCATCTCGGCGGTCGCGGCCACCCACCACCAGCCAGGGCCGCTGGCGCTCACCAACGCCGCCATCCTGCTGTGGGCCCTGCTGTTCTGCTATCACATCGCGGTCGGAATGTGGCTGATACCAGACCGCATCGGCGGACCGGCCTGGATTCCACGGCGGAACGCGTCCCGCACTCCACGCGGCGCCCCTGGACACCGAACATGACCGGGCGAATCTACGAACCGCACGTGTTGCGGGAGTACGCCTTGTTGGCCGACGGACATCGTGGGGCACTGATCGGACCGAGTGGCGATGTGTGCTGGATGTGCGCACCCGGATGGGACGACGACGCGGTGTTCGCGTCGCTGATCGGCGGACGCAGCGTTTTCGCGATAACTCCCACCGAGCAGTTCGTCTGGGGTGGACATTACGAGGAAGGCAGCCTGATCTGGCGATCCCGCTGGGTGACCCGCGACAGCATCATCGAGTGCCGCGAAGCCCTCGCCTTTCCCGGTGACGCACGGCGAGCGGTTCTGCTGCGCAGGCTCACGGCGGTCCGCGGGGACGCCCACGCCGAGGCGGTGTTCTCACCGGCGGCCCGCTTCGGGCAGCGGGCCATGACACATCTCGTCCGCGACCACGAGGACCGCTGGCATGCCATGGTCGGACCGTTGCAGATGCGGCTGTCCGGACTGCCCCACGCCACGGTGTCTCGCGATCACGGGCTCACCCTGAACGCCCGGCTCCACGTTCCCGAGGGCGAGTCTGTCGACATCGTCGCCGAGCTGTCGGCGCCTGGGCCTGTCGGGCCGCCGGCCGATCCAGATGTGTTGTGGAGGCGCACCGAGACTCATTGGCGCACTGAAGTTCCCGACCTCAGCACCAGCATCGCCCCTCGCGATGCCCGGCACTCGTACGCGGTGTTGAGAGGCATGACCGCCCCTGGCGGCGGAACGGTCGCCGCAGCGACGATGAGCCTCCCCGAACGCGCCGACGCCGGCCGCAATTACGACTACCGCTACGTATGGATTCGCGATCAGTGCTACGTCGGACAGGCTGCCGCCGTGGATGCGGCACATCCCCTGCTCGATGATGCGGTGGGCTTCGTCGCCCGGCGGTTGCTCGCCGACGGCGCGGAACTCAAACCGGTGTACACCATCAACGGCGGACCCGTCCCCGACGAACGCTCGCTGCGGCTTCCTGGGTACCCCGGCGGTTCCGACGTTCTCGGAAACCGCGCCCACAGTCAGTTCCAGTTGGACATCTTCGGCGAGGCGCTGTTGTTGTTCGCCGCATCGGCCCGCCACGGTCACATCGACGGGCCGATTCTTCGCGCCGTCAGAGCAGCGATCGCCGCCATCGGATCGCGGTGGCATGAACCGGATGCCGGTATCTGGGAGATCGAGACGCAGCGGTGGGCGCACTCACGCCTGGCGTGCGTGGCAGGACTACGGGCGATCACGCCCTACGTCCGGGGGTCCGAAGCCGACTCGGCCGAATCTCTGGCCGATGTAATTCTCGCGAGCTGCGTGGACTGCCATCATCCGAGCGGCCGCTGGCAACGCGCACCCGACGATCCGCGAGTGGACGCGGCGCTGCTGATCGCCGCGATCCGCGGCGCGGTACCGGTGGACGACCCACGCAGTGTCGGCACGCTGAGCGCGATCACCTCCGAACTCACCGACGACGGCTTCGTCTACCGCTTCCGCCATGACGATCGCCCGCTGGCCGAGACCGAGGGTGCATTTGTGTTGTGCGGCTTCTGGACTGCCGTCGCCCACCACCAGCTGGGCAATGCGGTGACCGCCGGACGCTACTTCGAACGCAACCGCGCGGCCTGTGGGCCCCCGGCGCTGTTGTGCGAGGAGTACGACGTGGCCGAACACCAGCTTCGCGGCAACATCCCGCAGGCCTTCGCGCACGCGCAGCTCCTCGAATCTTCGCTACGGCTGGCAGATGGTCCGGCCATTCACAGAAAGGAGTCACCGTGTCCACCAGATCATCTCGATCGCCTCGCACCGTCGTGATCACCGGGGCCAGCGCCGGCGTCGGCCGCGCGGCAGCGCGGGCATTCGGCGCTCGGGGCGACCGCGTCGCGCTGGTGGCCCGCGGCGCCGCGGGCCTGGCCGCCGCCGCCGAGGAAGTCGAAAAGGCCGGCGGAAAAGCCATACCCCTTGTCACCGACGTGTCCGACCCCACCCAGGTCGACGCGGCTGCAGCCCGGGCCGAGGAGGCTTTCGGGTCCATCGACGTCTGGGTAAACTCCGCGTTCTGTTCGGTCTTCGCGCCGTTCGCCACCATCACCCCCGAGGAGTTCCGGCGGGTCACCGAGGTCACCTACCTCGGATTCGTGTACGGGACGATGGCAGCACTGGCTCGCATGCGTCTCCGCGATGCCGGGACGATCATCCAAGTCGGCTCGGCCCTCAGTGTTCGGTCGATACCGCTGCAGTCGGCATACTGCGGCGCCAAGCACGGCATCAACGGTTTCACCGAGTCACTGCGCACCGAACTGCTGCACGAGCACAGCGACATTCACGTCACCATGGTGCAGATGCCTGCCTTGAACACGCCGCAGTTCTCCTGGGTGCGGTCGCGGCTTCCGAACCGGCCGCAGCCGGTACCACCCATCTACCAGCCCGAAATCGCAGCGAAAGCAATCGTTTTCGCGGCCGACCGTCCGAAGCGGAAAGAATACTGGCCGGGAATCAGCACCGCCGCCACCATCCTGGGTCAGCGGCTGATGCCCGCCCTGCTGGACAGATACCTGGCCAGAACCGGTTACGACAGCCAACAGACCGACGAACCAGCCGACGACCAGCGGCCGGACAATCTCTTCTCCCCGCTCGACGATGCACCCGGAACCGACCACGGCGCGCACGGAACCTTCGACAGCCGGGCACACCGGCGCTCACCGCAGCAGTGGCTCGCCCAGCACGCGCGCCCCGTCGGGGCCGTGGCCGCCGGTGCAGCCGCGATGGCCGCGGCGGGCTGGAACCTTCGACACCTCAACGAATCCGATCAAAGGAGTGCTCATGTCTGACACAGTTGGCGACGTCCTGTTGGCCCGCTTGCGCGAGTGGGGAGTATCGCAGGTCTTCGGTTATCCAGGCGATGGGATCAACGGTCTTCTGGCGGCGTGGCAACGCGCGGAGAACCGACCACAGTTCGTGCAGGCCCGCCACGAGGAGATGGCCGCATTCGAAGCAGTCGGGTTCGCCAAGTTCTCCGGGCAGGTGGGAGTGTGTGTCGCGACCAGTGGACCGGGCGCGGTGCACCTGCTCAACGGCCTGTACGACGCCAAACTCGACCATGTCCCGGTGGTGGCCATCGTCGGCCAGACCGAGCGCTCAGCCATGGGCGGCTCCTACCAGCAGGAGATCGATCTGCTCAGCCTGTACAAGGACGTCTGCAGTGATTACATCCAGATGTGCACCGTTCCACAGCAGTTGCCGAATCTGATCGACCGTGCCATCCGCATCGCCCGCAGCGCCAAATCGCCGACCGGCATCATCGTGCCCTCCGACGTGTTCGACCTCGAATACCAGCCGCCCGCACATGCTTTCAAACAAGTTCCCTCCAGCATGGGAATGTCCGCATCGCGAGTAACTCCCGACGAGGATGCGGTGCGCCAAGCGGCCGACCTGCTCAACTCGGGCAGCAAGCCGGCGATGTTGGTGGGTCAAGGTGCACGTGGCTGCGAGGCCGAACTCGCCGAGGTGGCCGACCTGCTGGGCGCGGGCGCGGCAAAAGCACTGTTGGGAAAGGATGTTCTTCCTGACGATCTTCCGTGGGTCACGGGCTCCATCGGCCTGCTCGGAACCACGGCCAGCTGGTATCTCATGTCGCACTGCGACACCCTGCTCACTGTCGGGTCCAACTTTCCCTACACGCAGTTCCTGCCCGACCTGGACCAGGCGCGCGCGGTCCAGATCGATCGCTCCGGCGCATGGATCGGCATGCGCTATCCCTACGAGATCAACCTCGTCGGCGACGCCAAGGCGACGCTGCAGGCCTTGATCCCGTTGCTGCGCCGCCAATCCGACCGGTCGTGGCGGGAGCACGTCGAAGAACACGTCTCCAGTTGGTGGACCACGGTGCAACGAACTGCGATGACGAGTGCCGACCCGATCAACCCGATGCGGATCTTCTGGGAATTCTCCCAACGCATTCCGTCCGACGCCATCGTCACGGCCGATTCCGGCTCGGCGGCGAACTGGTATGCCCGGCACATCAAATTCCCGGCCGGAGTTCGCGGTTCACTCTCGGGCACGCTGGCCACCATGGGACCCGGTGTGCCGTATGCCATCGGCGCGAAGTGGGCTCACCCCGACCGGCCGGCCATCGCGTTCGTCGGCGACGGAGCCATGCAGATGAACGGTATGGCAGAGCTCATCACCATCGCCAAGTACTGGCACCAGTGGGCGGATCCCCGCTTGGTCATCGCAGTGCTGCACAACAACGATCTCAACCAGGTCACCTGGGAAATGCGGGCAATGCAGAACTCCCCCAAGTTCCCTCAATCCCAGGACCTTCCGGACGTGGACTACGCCGCGTTTGCCCGCAGTCTCGGTCTGCACGGCACCAACATCGACGATCCCGACGCGCTCGGAGGAGCTTGGGATCACGCCCTCGGCGCCGATCGCCCCACCGTGCTCGATGTGCGGTGTGATCCCGACGTCCCGCCGATCCCGCCGCACGCCACCTATGACCAGGCCAAGTCCCTGGTCGAGGCGGTGATCGGCGGGGACGAAGACGCCAAGGGTTTCATCAAGCAGGGCGTCAAACAGAAGCTGCAGCAGTACCTTCCGCATGAGAAGCAGGACCGGTCATGAACCTCGTCGCGACCGCCCTGCGCGCGGTTCGCACCGGCCGCTTCGAACGCACGTTGTCGGTGCTCACCGCCGCAGGCGCTGCCATCACCACCGCCGAGATCTATCTGTCTCACGACGCGGCCAGCTTCGGCAACCGGATGATGTACTGGCCGGTGTTCATCGTCCCGACCGCCGTGCCGGCCGGGGTGGCGTCGTTCTTTTCCCCCCGCGCCGCGCACACCGTGCTTCCCGCCGCCAGCGCCCTGATCGTCGCCAACGGCCTGCAGGGGACGTATCTGCATCTGCGGGGAGTCCGGCAGCGCCCGGGCGGGGTGACGCGTTACAACCTGGAATCCGGTCCTCCGACGTTCGCTCCCCTGTTGGCGTCGCTGGTGGGTGGTATGGGACTGCTGGCCGCGGTGCTGCGTCGTGAGCAGATCCCCGGCGAAGGGGGTTGAGGCCCATGCGGTTTCGCACTCCGGGCCGCCACGGCATCACACCTCAAGGCCGCGGCAGATTCGTCGGCTTCGATGTATTGGCCCGAGCCGACGACTGGGATCAGGTGACGGCCGGCGCGGTGCTGTCCCGACTGGCGCTTCCGGCCGGTCTGGCCTTCTTCACTCCGGCCGAGGTCGCGGTGGCCAAACCGATGCTGGATTTGCTCCTGGCCCAGGACGACGAACCGCGAATCCCGGTGCTGGCCATGATCGATGCCCGGTTGGCCACCGGCGAAACCGACGGTTGGCACTACGACGACATGCCCGAGGACGGCCAGGCTTGGCGGGACAGTTTGGCCGGCCTGGACGCCGACGCCTGCCTACATTACGGGGCGGGCTTCGCCGAACTGGACCGCCACTGCCAAGCCCGGCTGCTGCAGGACGTCCAAGATCTGGCCGAGCGCGGCGATCGGTGGCACGGAACCTCGGCGGGCCATGTCTGGAGTCTGTGGACTCGCTTCGCGTGCACCGCGTTCTACTCGCATCCGTGGGCATGGAACGAGATCGGCTTCCCCGGCCCGGCCTACCCGCGCGGATATCTCAACCCCGGCATCAATGCCCGCGAGAACTTCGAGGTGGGTGACCATCACCCGGCCGACCCGGTCCCGTTCGCCGACCGCGTCGAACGGGCCCGACGCCTCGACGACGATCTGCCCGACCGGAGTTCAGATGGATAGCCTGCGCGAGGTCCGGCGCCGCAATGCCTCAGCCTGGCTCATCCCCAACGACGGGTCCCGCACCAATCACCGGCTGCGAGCCGATATGCGCCGCTACCGCGCCGATGACGAGGTCGACGTGGCGATCGTCGGCGCCGGCGCCGGCGGGGCGACGCTGGGACAACGGCTGGCACGCGCCGGCTGGACCGTGGTGCTCATCGACGCCGGACCGTTCTGGAATCCGGATACCGACTGGGTCAGTGACGAACGAGGGTCCCACGGGCTGTACTGGACGGAGCCACGCCAGATCGGTGGTGCGAACCCGGTCCCCTTGGGCTCGAACAACTCTGGCCGAGGCGTGGGCGGATCCATGGTCCACTACGCCGGCTACACACCCCGCTTCCATCCATCCGACTTCCGCACCCACAGTCTGGACGGGGTGGGCGCAGACTGGCCGATCAGCTACGGCGACCTCCGCGGTTATTACGAGCAGATCGAGGCCGAACTACCGGTTGCGGGGCAGGACTGGCCGTGGGGAGACCCGCACGCTTACCCGCACAGCCCGCACCCGGTGAGCGGTAACGGCCTGGTGGCACTCCGTGGAGCCCGCAGACTCGGAATCGAAATGCGGGTCGGGCCGGTGGCCATTCCCAACGGGCGCTTCGGTAACCGGCCGCATTGCATCTACCGCGGCTTCTGCATCCAGGGCTGCAAGGTGAATGCCAAGGCCAGTCCGTTGATCACCCACATCCCCGATGCCCTGGCCCACGGAGCCGAAATCCGTCCCGACAGCCATGTCACCCGGGTCCTGGTGGACGACCGACAGAGACGAGCGACCGGCGTCGAGTACCTGCACGACGGAACTCTTCGCCGGCAGCGTGCGCAAGCTGTCGTGGTCGCGGGGTACGCCATCGAAACCCCTCGCCTGCTGATGCTTTCGGCCACCGACGGCTATCCGGAAGGACTCGGCAATGAGCACGACCAGCTCGGGCGGAACGTCATGGTCCAGGGAGCCCCGCAGGTGGCCGGGCGCTTCGGCGACGAGATCCGGATGTACAAGGCACCACCGCCGGAAGCCAGCACCGAACAGTTCTACGAAACCGATCCGACGAAGCCGTACCGACGCGGGTTCTCGGTCCAGAACGTCAGTCCGCTGCCGATCACCTGGTCTGAACATGTTGCTGCCCAGGGCCACTGGGGGCAGACACTCCGCGAGTACATGCGCGACTACATCCACTGGGCAACCCTGGGCGCCCTGTGCGAGCTGCTCCCCCAGCCGGACAACCGGGTGACCCTCGCTGACGAGAAGGACCGCCACGGGCTGCCGGTGGCGCATTTCAGCTACAGCCAGTGTGACAACGACAAGTCACTCATCACCGCGGCCGCCCAGGTGATGTCCGACATGCTGCGGGCCGCTGGTGCCGAGGAAGTGATCGCCATCGAACGGTATGCCCATCTGGTGGGCGGTGCCCGGATGGCATCCCGGCCCGAGGACGGTGTGATCGACAGTGAACACCGGGTCTTCGGTGTGGACCGGCTCTACGTGGTGGACGGCAGTGTGATGCCCACGCAGGGCGCGGCAAACCCTGCCTTGACCATCATGGCGCTGGCTGCCCGTGCGGCTGATCGCATGGGCAGCCACGCGGCGCGATCCTGAACCTGCTTCTGCAAAAGGTCGGCACACCAATGAATTCCGCTTCGATCACCCGCCTCGACGTCACCACGTACACCGTCCCCACGCGCGGCCCTGAGTCAGATGGCACCCTGACCTGGAACGCCACCTGCGCAGTCGTCGTGCAGGTCGGGGCCGCAGGTGCCACCGGAACCGGGTGGACCTACAGTTCTCCTGCGGCCGCTGCTGTCATCACCCACCATCTTCGCGACATCGTGCTCGGGCAGCGTCCGGACGACATCGCCGCCGTCTGGGCCGCCATGCAGGTAGCGTGCCGCAACTACGGCACCCGAGGCCTCGTGATGCAGGCGCTCAGTGCCGTGGACATCGCGCTGTGGGATCTGAAGGCCCGGCTGTACGACCGGCCATTGAGCGACCTCTTGGGCGCGGTGCGTGCCGCCGTGCCCGTCTACGGTTCCGGCGGGTTCACCAACCTCGACCACGGCCAGCTCTGTGAGCAGATCGACCAGTGGCGGTCGGCCGGTTGCACCGCCATGAAGATCAAGATCGGCCAGGACTGGGGCGCTGACACCGCCCGCGACCTGTCCCGCATCGAAGACCTCCGGCATCTGGCCGGGGCCGGTGTGGAGCTCATGGTGGATGCCAACGGCGCCTACACACCGGCTCAGGCCCGGCGGATCGGCCACCGGTTGGACGGTCTCGGTGTCACCTGGTTCGAGGAGCCGGTCAGTAGCGATGACACCGATTCACTCGGTCTGCTGCGCCACGCGCTGCGCTGTGATGTCGCGGCAGGCGAATACATCGCGGATCGCTACGACGCCCGGCGCTTGGCCCCGGCGGTCGACTGCCTGCAACTGGATGTCACGCGATGCGGCGGTTACACCGGGTGGTTGTCGGCCGCATCCGTGGCAGCGGCGCACAATCTCCAGGTTTCCGCACACTGCGCTCCCGCGCTGCATCTGCCGGTCGCCGCCGGTATCGCGCATTTACGCCACATCGAATACTTCATCGACCATGTCCGACTGGACGCCGTTCTGTTCGACGGCGTTCCGGCGGCCACGGACGGACACCTGCACGTCGACAGTTCGGTATCCGGCCATGGCATGACGGTGTCCGAGCACGCGTCGGACTACCGGCTTCGCTGAACGGTCACCGCCGCCAGAACAGGTGATGGGTGACCGCGCCGCCGGGGCTGGGGACCACGTCATGGTGATAGCGGTCGTCCAGCTCGTCAGGCGATTCCCAGAGCCGAGACCCACTGCCCAACTCCGTCGGGGACACCGCCACGTGCAGGGTGTCGACCAGGTCGGCGTCGAGGAACTCTCGGACGGTGCTCGCTCCCCCGCCCAGCCGAACGTCCTTGCCCTGTGCAGCGGCCCGGGCCTGCTCCAGCACCGTCACCGGATCCGCGTCGACGAAGTGAAACGTGGTGTCGGACAGGGTCAACGACGGCCGCGGGTGGTGGGTCATCACGAACACCGGGGTATGGAACGGCGGCTCCTCGCCCCACCAGCCCTGCCAGTCGGCGTGATCCTCCCAGGCGCCGCGGTACGGACTGAACTTGTTGCGGCCCATGATCTCGGCACCGATGTTGTGATGAAAGTCCCGGGTCAGGTAGTCGTCGAGGCCGCGACTGCCGCCGGGCTCGGTACGGTTGGGCCAGCTCGCCGTGGCGCCGGCCCAGGCGAACATCGTCCCGGGATCGGCGTGGCCGAACGGACGCTCAAAGCTCTGGTTCTCGCCGGCGCCGAACCCGTCGCTGGAGACGTTGAAATTCTGGACTTTGAGCAGCTGGGCCACGTGTTCTCTCCCGTTCGGTCAGCAGTGGATGCTGATTGGACTCGGGACGAGCGTAGAACTCATCGCGCGGCCGGGCCGCTACCGCGCGGCCTCCAGCTGGCGACGCACCTCGAGGCGCCGGAGTTTTCCCGACGATGTGCGGGGCAACGATCCCGGCGACATCAACACGACGTCGGCAGGTGTCACGCCGCACACCGACACGATTCGCCGGATCACGGCACTGCGCGTGGTGTCCTGCTCGGTGCCGACGAACTCCGCTGCCACCAGCAGTCGCGATTGCGCGGCGCCGGATTCCGTACCGACAGCGACGACCGCTCCTTCGCGGACGCCGTCCACCTCCCCCGCGACCTGTTCGATCTCGGTGGGGAAGATGTTGCGTCCGGCGATGGTGATCATCTCTTTGGAGCGCCCGCAGATCACCAGCGCTCCGTCGACGAGATAGCCGATGTCGCCGGTCGGGAACCACTGACCGCTGCCGCCCGCATCCACGGGTGCCTCCCCCAGGTAGGACGTCATCATCGACGAGCCCCTGATCTCGACCTCGCCGGCTGCGCCGGTCTCGTCGTGCGCAGACGGGACGATGCGGATCTCCATCCCCGGCACCGGCCGCCCCAGCAACGCGAAGCGCCGGTCGGTGGCAGGAGTGTCTTGGGCCACGGGGGCACTGATGCGCAGACCCTCGCCGGGTGCGGGAATGGTCACCGCGCAGGTCGACTCGGCCATCCCGTACGAGGGCGCCATCGCCCCCGCGTCGAAGCCGAACCTGCTCATGCCGATGGCGAACCGGTCGACGCCGGCACAGTCGACGGGCTCACCCCCGTTGATCGCGATGCGCACCGCGCCGAGGTCGACATCGGACACGCGATTGGCGAAGCGGCCGAGCACCGAGTACCCGAAATTCGGCCCGGCGGTGAACGTCGCCGACGATTCGGACAGCCATTCGGCCCACCGCAGCGGCGCCGCCGAGAAGGCGCCCGTCGGCGCCAGCCACAGCGGCATCCCGGACATCGTCGACGCCAACAGCATCGCCAGGCCCATGTCGTGATAGATCGGCAACCACGAGCAGCAGACATCGTTGCGGCTCAGGGACAATCGCTGCGTGACGGCCAGCATGTTGTTGAGCACGGCCTCCGGTGGGAGCACCGCGGTGCGTGGCGAGCCAGTGGACCCGGCCGTGCCCTGCAGGATCGCGACGTCCGCGTGGTCGGGATACACCAGCTGTGCCGATGTGGGTGTGCGTGCGGCATCGGCGATGTCGCACACCGTCAGCGGCGAGTCCACGGTCCGCAACAGTTCCAGCGTGCTCCCGTAGCTGAAAACCGTCGTCACGCCGATCCCGGCGAACCGAGACAGCGTGGCGTGCGCCCACTCCGACGGCTCGGCGCGCCGCTGCGGCCGCGGAAGGATCGACACTCCCACGCCCGCGAGCCACGACCCTTGAATGGCCGCAACAATTTCCACGGTCGGCTCACCGACCAGCCCTACCGCGCCGCGCAGGTCACGGCCCAGCAGATATGCCGCAATGTGTTCGGCGATGCCGTGCACCTCGGGCCACGGACGGCGCTGCCAGGTGTCGGTGTCGCGGTCCAGGACCACAAGGTCGTGCGGTGAGCCGACCATCGCCTCACGCAGAGCACCTGCGAGCGGGTTCATGCTGCACTCCTCTGGTCGATCACCGACTGCAGATCGCCCACGGTGCTGCAGGCGATGAGGTCCTCCTCGCTGAGCTGCACGCCGAACTTCTCCTCGATGGTCACCAGCCCCACCGCGAAAGAAACCGAATCCATGCCGAGGTCGTCGACCAGACGCGTACTGGCACTGAGTGATTGACATGGGAGTTCGAGGTCGTCACGCAGAATGGAGACCAGCCCGTCGGATACAGCGGGCGATGTGGATGAATCGGTAGCGGTCATATGTGAACATCCGGCTGGTCGGCGGGACCCAGCCTCACCTTTCGTTTGCTTCTGTTGTTGGATCGCAACCGGCCGTCGTCAGCCGGGTTGAGTAAGGGCTCAGGCCACCCATTTCCGGGCGGTGTCCCGATCGAGTTGGTAGAGCGCCATCCTGCGGTTGGACATTTCGTGTTCGCCGAGGAACCGACAACCGGCGAACTCACACAACCCACGCACAGTGGTGTTGCGGTGGTCGGGGTCGAACATGATCCGCTCACAGCTGGGATCGGCGGCCAGAACACTCGCGACGATCTTTGGCAGCAACATCGGACCGAGGCCCCGGTTGACCAGCTCTTCGTCGGCTATCGCCCCGTGTAGGCCGAGGTCGTGCGGTTCACTGTCATATCGGTCGGCAATGGAATCCTTGGCAGCGCGGTAGATTTCGAGGTAGCCGCGATCTACCCAACCGATACTCAGAACCAGCGGCAATGAGTAGTCACCGTCCACCTGGGCTTTCAGATGCCTACGCCAGCGCTCGACCGGCCAGTCATACTCCCAGGTCTCGGCCAGATGCGGGCGGTTCATCCACTCAGCGATCAACTCGGCATCGCCGTCATCGGCAACTCGAATCTTGCTCGGCGGCAATAGTTGTGGGACCGGCGGCCGCGGAGCGCACCGAACGGCATCGGAAACGGCCTTGAGTTCCCGTGGAAGCACCGGGTAGTCCGGTGGGTGATCCCGGTGCCGCGTCAGCGATCGAGCCGGGGCGCCCCTGACCGGTGGTGACGAGCTTGTCATGTAGCGGGCTGTGTTCGCCAACGCTGATCACGAGTTGTGCTGTGCTGCAGCACTTCATCACACGTCAAATGCCCATCCCCCTATGTCCGACGCAAGTTGGGGGCGCCACTTCGATGTGTGCGCCACGCCCGAACCTGCAGCATCCTCAGATCAGCGAGGGTGACACTAATCAAAACTCTTCCGATGGTGGGATGTCCCTTTCGGCGCACTGGCCGAGTTCAGATGAAGCCCAAAACAACCGTCAATATTCTCAACCGCTTCAAAAGCGCAGCACAACAGTATTTTTCGCATCGTTCGGCGACGCTGCCGCCTTCCGACCGTGATCAGCCGGCTTCTCCTCACAGGCAACGGCCATCCCGTCTTCTCCGCGAACTCCGCTGCCGAGCGGGCGGGCGGGTTGTGGTCGAGGTTCTCCGCCGGCGCCGCATCTCAGCCAATTCCGCGTCGGCACACTCGCAGGGATGTGGGCTATCCCACACTCCGGTCCGGAGACCAGTACGCCAGCATCTCGGCGAACGTCTCGAAAGCGGGCCTCGAAACACCGTACGGAGCTTCGAAATGAAGGCTCAGCGGATAGCCGAGGACGCCTGCGCCGTCGATGACTTTCTTGTAGAGGTCGACCAGTTGACGCCGTTTGACAGCGGGTTCGCCGGCGGCCAGCGACTTGACGAAAGCCTGTTCCCGCGCGACGGCTTCATTTCCCGGGTCTTGGATCAGCCAGTCGATGAGGCCGACTGTGTTTTCTACCCCTGGTACGAACCCGAACGACAACAGGATTTCCGGCCGGTAATCACTTTCCTGTGCGAAGTCACGCAAGAATCCGACCACTGCGTCCGAGTACAGCAGTTGAGTCATGGCGCAGGTGGCGCCCTTGTCACATTTGAAGGAAAACCGGCTCTGTTCACCGGCGCGGGTCGGGATCAGGATCACTCCGCGGTTCGCCACCAGGCCGTCGAACTTCGCCAGGGCATCGGCGGGTGCGACACCCGTACCGTCCCCGTCGTTCATGGTGCGCGGCACGCCGACGAAGATGACCCCGTCGAATCCGGAGTCTCCGAGGCCTGCCAGTCGCTCGCGTAACGATGTCTCGTCGGAGAACGAGGTGACCTGGGTGCACAACCCACGCACACCCGGCAGTTCGGGCCGCAGGATGGACCAGTAAGGGAGAACGTCCATCTTCGGCTTCATCTCGATGGGGCGGTCGCCGTCCTCGGCGATCATTGCCGGGATCATGACGTGCCCGAGACGTTCGCCTATGCCGCATTCCACAGAAAGCCGCGCCACCTTCTGGGCTTCCGCCACGGCAGCGCCTTCTCCGCGATCGAGATTGGGTGGCACCAGCTCGAGCGCGACGGTATTCATTGCCACAAGTACCTACTGACCGACGACGACAAGGAGGTCCCCGCCTTCGACTTGCGCAGTCTGGGCGACCGCGATCCTGGTGACGGTGCCGGATGCCGGAGCCGTGATGGCTGCTTCCATCTTCATCGCCTCGATGGTCGCGATGGACTGACCTGCCTCCACGACGTCCCCTTCGGCGACGTTGACCGTGACCACACCGGCGAAGGGAGCACCGATGTGGGCCGGGTTCGCCCGGTCAGCCTTCTCGGCAACGGGGACCCGGCTGGAAATACTGCGGTCGCGCACCACAATCGGACGCAACTGTCCGTTCAGGATGCACATCACTGTCCGCATACCCCGCTCGTCGGGCTCGGAGATCGCCTCCAAGCCGATCAGTAGTTCGACACCGGGTTCGAGTTTGACCCGGTGCTCCTCACCGTGACGCAGACCGTAGAAGAACTGGTTGGCGCTCAGTCGCGAGGTATCGCCGTACTCGTCGCGATGGGCCTCGAACTCCGCTGTAGGGCCCGGGAACAGCAGCCGGTTCAAGGTGGCCTGACGCTTGGGCCCCGGCGCGGCCAGCACAGTTTCGTCCTCGGCGGACAATTCCTGGATCGGCTTCGCCGGACCGCGACCGTCAAGGGCCTTGGTACGCAACGGTTCCGGCCAACCACCCGCGGGATCCCCCAGCTCACCCCGCAGGAACCCGATCACACTGTCGGGGATGTCGTAGCGAGCCGGGTCAGCGGCGAAGTCGTCGGCATCGATACCCGCACCGACCATCGCCAGCGCCAGATCCCCGACCACCTTGCTCGATGGCGTGACCTTGACCAGCCGGCCCAACATCCTATCTGCGGCAGCGTAGTTCGCCTCGATGTCTTCGAAGCGGCCGCCCAGACCGAGCGCGATGGCCTGCTGGCGTAGGTTGCTGAGCTGCCCGCCGGGGATCTCGTGGGTATACACCCGACCCGTCGGAGAGGGAGGACCCGATGCCGCGACGTCGAACGGCGCATAGACCTTGCGTAGCGCCTCCCAGTAGGGCTCCAGGTCGCAGACCGCGTCCAGTGACAGCCCGGTGTCGTACTCAGTGTGCGCGGCGGCCGCCACGATCGAGGACAACGCCGGCTGACTTGTCGTGCCCGCCAACGGAGCTGCCGCACCATCGACGGCATCGGCACCAGCCATCCAGGCCGCGACGTAGGTGGCCAGTTGCCCACCAGCAGTGTCATGGGTGTGCACGTGCACCGGGAGATCGAACCGCGATTTCAGAGCAGACACCAGCGTCGCGGCCGCCGGCGCCCGCAGCAGGCCTGCCATGTCCTTGATGGCCAGAACATGCGCTCCGGCCTCGACGATCTGCTCGGCCAGGCGGAGGTAATAGTCCAGCGTGTAGAGCGACTCGGCCGGGTCGGACAGGTCACCCGTGTACGACATCGCGACTTCCGCGACCGTCGTGCCAGTGCCGCGGACCGCGTCGATCGCCGGGCGCATCGACTCCACATTGTTCAATGCGTCGAAGATCCGGAAGATGTCCACACCGGTGGCCGCAGCCTCCTCGACAAACGCGTGGGTCACCGACTCCGGATACGGCGTGTAGCCCACGGTGTTCCGCCCCCGCAACAACATCTGCAGACAGATATTGGGAAGCGCTTCCCGTAAGGCCGCAAGCCGCTCCCAGGGGTCCTGCTTGAGGAACCGCAACGAGACGTCGTAGGTGGCCCCGCCCCAGCACTCGACGGACAGCAGCTGCGGCATCGTCCTGGCGATGTAGGGCGCGACGCGCAGCAGTCCACTGGTGCGCAGCCGGGTGGCGAGCAGCGATTGATGCGCGTCGCGAAAGGTGGTGTCGGTGATGCCGATTGCATTGCCGTCCCTTAGCCAGGCGGCGAACCCTTCGGGGCCCAACTCGGTCAAGCGCTGCTTGGACCCCGGGGGCGGAGCCACGCTCAAGTCGCACGCGGGAAGCTTGTCGCGAGGGTAGACCGCTGACGGCCGCGGACCGTGTGGTTGGTTGACGGTGACATCGGCCAGGTAATTGAGAATTCTGGTGCCCCGGTCAGCGCTGCCGCGTGCGGTGAGCAGCTCGGGACGTTCTTCGATGAACGACGTCGTCACCCGCCCGGCGACAAAGTCCGGGTCCTCCAGAACGGCAGCCAGGAACGGGATGTTGGTCGATACCCCGCGAATCCTGAACTCCGCCACGGCTCGCCGCGCCCGCGCCACTGCCGTCGAAAAGTCTCGACCGCGACAGGTCAGCTTTACCAGCATCGAATCAAAATGCGCAGCCACCTCGGCACCCAGATTGGTGCCACCGTCCAACCGGACGCCGGCGCCGCCCGGTGACCGATATCCGGTGATGCGTCCGGTGTCGGGACGGAAGCCGTTGGACGGGTCCTCGGTGGTGATCCGGCACTGTAGGGCAGCGCCGCGAATCTTCAACCCGCCCTGAGCGAGACCGAGATCAGACAGTGATTCCCCGTTCGCGATGCGCAGCTGACTCGACACCAGGTCGACATCGGTGATCTCCTCGGTCACCGTGTGCTCGACCTGAATCCGCGGATTGCACTCGATGAACACGTGCCGCCCCTGCTCGTCGAGCAGGAATTCCACCGTACCGGCGCAGGAGTATCCGATCTGACGGGCAAACGCCACCGCGTCGGCGCAGATCCTTTCCCGCAGTTCCGGATCCAGATTGGGGGCTGGCGCCAGCTCGATGACTTTCTGGTGGCGCCGCTGCAGGCTGCAGTCCCGTTCGAAGAGGTGGATCACGTTGCCCTGCGTGTCGGCGAGGATCTGCACCTCGATGTGGCGCGGGTTGATCACCGCCTGTTCGAGGAACACCGTGGGATCCCCGAACGCGGACTGCGCTTCCCGGCTGGCTGCCTCGATCGCCTCTTTCAGGTCGGCCGGATCGTTGACTCGCCGCATCCCCCGGCCACCGCCTCCCGCAACGGCCTTGACGAACACCGGGAAACTCATCGACTCAGCGGCTGCGAGCAGCTCGGAGGTCGAACTCGACGGGGCCGACGATGCGAGCACCGGAAGCCCGGCCTTGCGGGCCTCGGCGATGGCGCGGGCCTTGTTCCCGGTCAGCTCCAGCACCTCGGCCGAAGGCCCCACAAAGGCGATACCGGCTTGATCGCAGGCCCGGGCCAGCTCCGGGTTCTCCGAGAGAAACCCGTAGCCGGGGTAGATCGCATCGGCGCCCGCATGTAGCGCTACCCGAATGATCTCATCGACCGAGAGATAGGCCCTGACCGGATGTCCTTCCTCACCAATTTGATACGACTCGTCAGCTTTCAGCCTGTGCTGAGAATTACGATCCTCGTACGGATAGACCGCGACCGTTGCCAGACCGAGTTCGTAGGCCGCGCGAAACGCGCGGATGGCGATCTCTCCCCGGTTGGCGACCAGAACCTTGTCGACCACTGTTTCCTTTCAGAGCATCACAACCAGTCCCGGTATCGGGCGGGTGCAGAACTACGCCAGAGCCCGTTGCGGATGTCCGCTGTATTCGCTGAGTGGGCGGATGAGCGCGTTCGAGCCCGCCTGTTCCATGATGTGGGCCGTCCAACCGGTGATCCGGCTCATGACGAAAAGCGGTGTGAAGCTGGGGATGTCGAAACCCATGAGGTAATAGGCCGGACCAGTCGGAAAGTCCAGGTTCGGCTTGATCTTGGTGGCCACGTACATCGCGCTCTCCAACACGTTGTAGATGTCCAGCCATCGCCGACCCTCGCGCACAGCCGCAACTTCTTGCAGAGCGGCCTTCATGGTGGGCACCCGGGAATCGCCGTTCTTGTAGACCCGGTGGCCGAATCCCATCACCTTGTCCTTGCGGGACAACTTGCCGTGCAACCATTCCGCGGCCCGGTCGGCCGAACCGATCTCGAGCATGTCGTGCATCACAGCCTCGTTGGCGCCGCCGTGCAGTGAGCCCTTCAAAGCGCCGATGGCGGCAGTGACCGCGCTGTAGATATCGGACTGCGTCGAGGTGACCACCCGCGCCGCGAACGTAGACGCGTTGAAACTGTGCTCGGCGTAGAGGATCATCGACTGCTCGAAAGCGTTGACGATCAACGGGTCCGGCACCTCACCGAAGCACATGTTGAGAAAGTTCTCCGAGTAGCCCATGTGACTGTGCGGGGCGATCGGTTCAAGCCCCCGGCGCCGGCGCATGTCGGCAGCGACGATGGTCGGCAGCACTGCGAACATCCGAAGCGACTTGGCGAAGTTGGCCGACGGGGTGCTGTCGTCTTCCTCAGGGTCCTCGGCACCCAGGTAGCTGATCGCGGTACGCACCACATCCATCGGATGGCAGTTGTCGGGAATCTTGGCCAGCAGGGACTGCATCGAGCGGTCGATGCGGCGCGACGCCCGCTCGCGCTGGGTGAACAGGGCCAGCTCCTGGTCGGTCGGCAACTCACCGTGCCACAGCAGGTAGGCCACCTGCTCGAAGCTGCAGTGCGCGGCCAGGTCCTGCACCGGGTACCCGCGATAGGTCAGCGTGTTGGTCTCCGGCACCACTTTGGAGATGGCGGTGGTGTCGACCACCACCCCCGCCAGCCCCTTGTAGATCTTCGGCGCGGCGGTGTCGTTCGCGGTAACGGTCATCGTGTCGCCCCTTGCAGCGAGAAATTGTAGATATCCGAGTCGAACTGGTTGTAGTCGTTGTAACGCAGGAGCTCATACAGCCGGCTGCGGTGCTGCATCTGATCGAGCAGCCCCGACTGCGTTCCGGCCGAGTCGATTTCGCGTAGGCCGACCTCGACTGCGTGCATGGCCAAACGCAGGGTGGTGACAGGGTAGATGACCATGTTGTAGCCGATTTCAGACAACTGCTGTGCCGTCAGCAGTTCCGACTTTCCGAACTCGGTCATGTTGGCCAACAGCGGGACGTCGACCGCCTCGCGGAACTGCTCGAAATCTGCCGGGGTATGCAGCGCCTCGGTGAAGATCAAATCCGCACCGGCATCGGCGTAGGCCTTGGCCCGGTCGATCGCCGCAGGAATCCCCTCGATCCCTGCGGCGTCGGTACGGGCGCAGATGATGAAGTTCGGGTCCCGGCGCGCGGCGACGGCGGCGCGCAGCCGCTTGACCATCTCCGAGGTCTCGACGACGGCCTTGCCGTCGAGATGCCCACATCGCTTGGGGTTGACCTGATCTTCGAGGTGCAGCCCGGCCAGGCCCGCGTCTTCGAGCAGCGTCACGGTGCGGGCCGCGCTCATCGGCTCACCGAACCCGGTGTCGGCGTCGATGAGGGTCGGAAGATCGGTGGCCGAAGCGATCTGAGCACCGCGGCCCGTCACCTCCGTCAGGGTCGTCAACCCGATATCGGGCAGGCCCAGGTCGGCGGAGAGGACCGCACCCGAAACGTAGACGCCGTCGAAGCCGATCTCGACAACGAGCTTGGCCACCAGCGGGGAGAACGCGCCCGGAAAACGCAGGAGCCGACCGGAGTCCAACCCACGGCGGAACTTCCGGCGCTTTTCCGAGGCCGCGGTGGCGGAGCCCAGCAACCCACTCATCGGAAAATCCCCGAGGGAACCGTCGGCGCCTTGTCCAGCACCCGCGGATCGACACGGACATTGAGTGCGCCGAGGCCACCGGATTTGGTGGACGAGACGTTCTCGACCGCACTCAGGAACCGTTGCTGCTCTTCTGCTTCGACGACACCGTCGGCGAGTTCGGCGAACTTGGCGACATACTGGTCACGCTCGAACGGCCGGGCACCGAGCGGGTGGGCATCGGCGACCGCTAACTCGTCGACGATCGTCTCGCCGCTCTTGAGAGTGATGACGGCCATGGCGCCGAATGCCTTTTCGGCCGGATCATTCGAGTGATAGCGCCGAGTCCATTCCGGGTCCTCGACGGTGGAGATCTTGCGCCACAGCTCGATGGTGTCCGGCCGGTGCGCCCGCTCGGGCGCGTACGACCGCTCGTGGTGCCAGGTGCCGTCCTGCAATGCGACGGCGAAGATGTACATCACCGAGTGATCGAGGGTTTCGCGGGACGCGTCAGGATCGAACTTCTGCGGATCATTGGACCCGGTGCCGATCACGACGTGAGTGTGGTTGCTGGTGTGCAGCACGATCGTGGCGATCTGATCGAGATCACCGATACGATCGCGCATCCGGCGGGCCAGGTCGATCGGCGCCTGGCTCTGGTACTCGGCGGAGTGTTCCTTGGTGTAGGTGTCCAGGATGGCGCGCTTGGGTTCGCCCGGGCCCGGCAGCGGAACCTGGTAGGTGTGCTCGGGACCGGAGAGCATCCAGGCGATCACGCCGTCCTCGCCTTCCCAGATCGGGGCGGGAGATCCCTCGCCGCGCATCGCCCGGTCGACGGCCTCGATCGCGACCTTGCCTGCCCACGCCGGGGCGTACGCCTTCCAGCTGGAGATGAGCCCCTTCCGTGACTGGCGGGTGGCGGTGGTCAGGTGCAGTGCCTGACCGACTGCGGCGTAGATGGTTTCGGGATCGAGCCGCAGCATGGTGCCCAGACCGGCGGCGACCGACGGCCCCAGGTGGGCGACGTGGTCGATCTTGTGCTGGTGCAGGCAGATTCCCTTGACCAGGTCCACCTGCACCTCGTACGCGGTGGCGATACCCCGGATCAGGTCGGCGCCGTTCACCCCGAGCTGCTGGGCCACGGCGACCAGCGCGGGGATGTTGTCACCCGGGTGGGAGTACTCGGCGGCCAGGAAGGTGTCGTGGAAATCCAGCTCGCGGACTGCGACCCCGTTGGCCCATGCGGCCCATTCCGGTGACACCGTGCCCTCGACGCCGAACACGGTGGCACCGCGTGGTGTCTTGTGCGCGAGCGCCTGGGCACGGGCCACCGTCACCGGCCGGCGAATCACCGACGCGGCCGACACCGCGGCGTTGTCGATGATCCGGTTGATCACCATCGCCTCGGTCTCCGGCAGCACGGCCACCGGGTCGGCAGCGACCTCGGCGATCTTCCAAGCCAAGTGTTCGCTGCGCGGGAAGTCCTCGGCGCTGCGCCGTGTTCTGACGTCGTATTCAAGCATGATCCGCACGGTACGCAGCTGCAACCACCAGGGAAATACCCTGTAAATGCGTATTTTTGTGTCCTTTGACGGCCATTTTTGCGAACATTGCGAAACCCGATCGGGGTAGCCTCGGCAGCGGTGACGAAGACATTCGCCGGCGCCCGTCTGCGACGGCTACGCGACGAGAGAGGCCTCACGCAGGTCGCGCTGGCGCGTGCGCTGGGACTGTCGACGAGCTACGTCAACCAACTGGAGAACGATCAGCGTCCGATCACGGTCCCGGTGTTGCTCGCCCTGGCTGACCGCTTCGACCTGCCGACTCAGTACTTCACGCCCGATGCCGATGCCCGGCTGGTGTCGGATCTGCGCGAGATCCTGGCCGACGGCCCGACCACCTCGGCCCAGATCGAAGAGCTCGTCGCGCGCATGCCCGAGGTGGGCCAGGCGATGGTCACCATGCACCGCCGGTTGCACGACGCCACTGCCGAGCTGGAGGCTGTCCACGGCCGGACCAACCTGGATGCGCAAGCCGGTGCCCAGCAGCCGATGCCGTTCGAAGAGGTACGTGATTTCTTCTACGACCGGCGCAATTACATCGATGCGCTCGACCGCGCCGCCGAGGACCTGTTCACCCGTCACCGTCTCCAGATCGGCGGCCTCGACCGGCAACTGGCCGATCTGTTGTCCACCGAGTTCGGCATCTCGGTGATCGTGGACAACGGAGATGTCCTGGGGTCCAGCGTCAAACGCCGGTTCCAGCCCGAGGCCGGGACGCTGCATGTGGCCCGGTGGCTGCTGCCCGGCCAGCGCGCATTCCAGCTCGCCACCCAGATTGCCTTGCTGCTGCACTCTGAGCTGATCAACTCCATCGTGGCCACCGATGACCAGTTGAGCTCGGAGGCAAGGGATGTCGCGCGGATCGGGCTGGCCAACTACTTCGCCGGTGCCCTGTTACTCCCCTACCGGATGTTCCTGTCCGCCGCCGAGGATCTGCGTTACGACATCGATCAGCTCGCCCGGCGGTTCGAGATGGGATTCGAGACGATCTGTCATCGGCTGTCCACTCTTCAGCGGCCGGATGCGCGTGGCGTGCCGTTCATCTTCGTTCGCACCGACAGCGCGGGAAATATCTCGAAGCGGCAGTCCGCCACCGCCTTTCACTTCTCCCGGGTGGGCGGAAACTGTCCGCTCTGGGTGGTGCACCAAGCTTTCTCCCGTCCCGGCGAGTTCTTGACCCAGGTCGCTCAGATGCCTGACGGCCGGAGCTATTTCTGGATCGCGAGAACGTCGGTGTCGGTACCGAGCCGATATCTGGGGACGCCCAAGAGTTTCGCCATCGGGCTCGGCTGCGATCTGAGCCATGCCGACAAGCTCGTCTATTCGGCGGGCATCGATCTGAGCGATCCCGAAGCCACGGTGCCCATCGGCGCGGGTTGCCGGATCTGCGACCGCCCGGCCTGCCCGCAACGGGCGTTCCCGTATGTGGGCAGACCGGTGCAGGTCGACCCGCAGACCAGCAGCAATCTGCCGTACTCACCGACGGTGTGACCGGCGTTGTCGACGTTGGGGGTGGTGGAGCCCAGCAGGTGTGCAATCCGCGAGGTCAATGCGGGAGAATGGCCCGGTGGACTGTGTGGTGGCACGAGAGGCGCTTTCGGCGCGCCTGGATGGGGAGCGTGAGCCGGTCCCTTCTGCCCGCGTCGACGAGCATCTGCGTGACTGCCAGGAGTGTGCCAATTGGTACGACCGGGCCGGAGCGCTCGGGCTGCAATTGCGCGACCTGGCCGACACCGGACTGATCGGTGCAGTCAGCGGACGCCCGAATCGCAGGGCCGGTGCGCTGAGCGGACTCTGGCACCGGCTGGGCCCACACCTGCTGACCACCGCAATCATCACCATCGGGATCGTCCAGCTGGGCTTGGCGGTCGCGCAGGCGGCAGGCCTTAATTTCGGGATGGTTGCCGCCCACCATGGCTCGGCCAGCGGAGCCCACCTGCTGAACGAATCCACGGCGTGGTCGGCGGCGCTGGGAATCGCGACGATTGCGATGGCCTTCCGCCGTCGAATCGCGCCCGGTCTGGCCTGCGTGCTGGTGATCTACTGCGGATTCCTGACCTATTACGTGGTGTCGGATGCGCTGGCGGGACTCGTCACCCCGGTCCGGGTACTGAGCCATGTCCCGGTGGCTCTGGCGGCGATCGTCTCGATGTGGGCGTCGCGCACCAAGCGACCGAACGATCCGTCGCCGAGGGCACACGGTGAAGATGACGAATCGGGCCCGGCCGCACCGAGCCGTCGTCATCTCCGTGCCGCGGATGACCCGGCCGCCTGATCCGCTTACGCCATCACGCCGAACATGATCGCCATACCGGCGGCCATCATCGTCCGGCACAGTGTGCCGAAATGCGAGAACGGCGAAGTGTCGGACGGCTGACGTGCCGCGAAGTAGCGGTACAGCCACACGGCGGCGGCAATCGCGAAACCGATGGTCAACAGCCAGTTGACGGCAGGGATCCAGAGCGGCGGCTGCGCCGAGGCGTTTTCCATGGCCATCGCCGTGCTTCCATGGTGTCCGGTCATGTGCATGGCAGGCATGTCGTGCTCGCCCGCGGCGACCGTTTCGGTATGGCGCCCAAACACATTGCCGTTCATGGCGGCGTACATCCACGCCATCGCAAGCATCATTGCGGCGTGATAGCCGTCGATCACCCGCCCCTGGGTCGTTGCGGACCTGAGCACGCCGGCCAGGAACCAGGCCGCGGCGACCAGGAAGAAAAACATCGGGCCGAGTGTGGGCAGTTCGGCCCCTCGCGGCCAGGCCATCACCATCATCGCGACGGCCATCGCCAGATGCAGCAGCTGGCTCATCACTACGCTTGGCCGGCCTCGCGAGCCAACCAGCGCGTAGGCGCACTCGACCGCGCTCAACGCGAACAACCCCGTCACAACCCAGCGGAGTGCAAGATCGGCGATCATTCCGGGTCCTGTCTACAAGAGTGTCGGGGGGCTTCGTCTCTTGGTCGCAGACGAGAGTGCCAGAGTTCCCGCACCCATCAGCACTACGACACGTTGTCGTAGAATCGCAGGGCCGCGACGTTCGGTTCGTTTCCGCGGCGGAAGGCCGGTTCGACTATGGCGCGAGTGCGCATGTCCACTGCGGCCGGGGTGTGGCGGGAACGCCTGACACTGCTCGGCATCGTCGCAGGTTGCACTGTGGTGTTGTCCATGAGCGGCGCGCACCTGGGCGCGCAGCGGCTGGCCGCTGCAGGCATCGCTGACCCGGGAACGGCCACCAGCGCAGCTCGGCTGCTCGGGCACTGGGCCGGAACTTTGGCGGCGGTGCTGTGCGTCGGAGCGCTTGTCTGGATTGTGACGACCGCGACACCTCGCGATGATGGACGGATCGACGCGGCATCCTTTCCGGTGCATCTGCTTGTCGAACGCATCGCCATTTTCTGGGCCTGCTGCGCCACCGCGATGATCGTCATCTCGGCGTCCGCCGACGCGGGGATTCCCGTCGGCCGGCTTGTCGCCGGGCCCGGCCTCGGTAGCACCATCGCGGCCTCAGAGGTCGCCCGCGGCTGGTGCGCGTCAGCGATATGTGCGCTGGTGTTGGCGGTCGGCGTGCGGTTCACGCTCCGCTGGATGGGTCATTGCGTGGCACTGCTGCCTGCGTTGATCGGCGTGATCGCGGTACCGGTGACCGGGAATGCCGGGCAGGGACCGGATCACGACATCGCCACGAGCGCCGTCATCGTCTTCGCGGTGGCAATGGCGGTGTGGGCCGGAACGAAGATCGTCGCAGCGGTACTGCAGGACGTCGTGTTCCGACGCCGGGTCCAGGCGTTGCAGCTGACGTGCGGTGCGGTCGCCATCGTCTACGGCGCCCTTCTGGCCACGCTGATGTTGGGCGGGTTGCCGATCCTGGGGTCGGCGTACGGGCGGGCCGTGGTGGTCGCCGGGGTGCTGCTCGTACTGGTGTGGGCCGGTGACGGCGTACTTCTGTTGGCGCGGCGCACCCCGTCGCGACTGGTCAACGGTGTGTCCGCGGCGGCCATGATCGTGGTCACCGCCGCAGTGGCGCTCGCCGCGACCAGTGTGCCTCCCCGATTCACGGTGCACGAGTTCACCACGTGGGACGTCTTTTTGGGCTATCAGCTCGATGCGCCGCCGAGTTCGGTCAGCCTGATGACCGAGTGGCGGTTCGATCCCCTGATCGGGACGGCAGCCATCGTGCTTGCTCTCGGCTACCTCGTCGCGGTGGTTCGGCTGCGGCGACGCGGTGACCAGTGGCCGGTGGGACGCACGATCGCCTGGTCTCTGGGTTGCCTCGCCTTGCTGATCACCACGAGCTCCGGAGTGCGGGCTTACGGATCAGCGATGTTCAGCGTGCACATGGGCGAACACATGGCGCTGAACATGTTCGTCCCGGTACTCCTGGTGCTCGGTGCACCTGTCACGCTCGCGCTGCGGGTGCTGCCCTCCGCGCCGAAAGGTGAGACGCCTGGTCCCCGCGAGTGGCTGGTGTGGTTCGTGCACGCCCCGGTGACGCGGTTCCTGTCGCACCCCGTGACGGCGTTCCTCCTGTTCGTCGGATCGCTGTACCTCGTGTACTTCACTCCCCTGTTCGACACCTTGATCCGGTATCACTGGGGCCACGAGTTCATGAGCGTGCATTTCCTGCTGACCGGCTACCTGTATTACTGGGGGATCATCGGCATCGACCCCGGTCCGCGGCGACTCCCGTTCCTGGGGCGGCTCGGGCTCCTGTTCGCGGTGATGCCTTTCCATGCCTTCTTCGGTATCGCCACGATGACGATGACCTCGTCCCTGGGCGAGAGTTTCTACCGGTCCGTCAATCTGCCTTGGTTGCAGAGCATTTCGGATGACCAGCATATGGGCGGCGCCATTGCTTGGGGTTCGAGCGAGCTGCCGGTGATCATCGTGGTGATTGCCCTGGTGGCCCAGTGGGCACGTCAGGACCGCCGGGCGGGTGCACGCGAGGACCGCCACAGCGATCGCGGGTACGACGACGAACTCGACGCCTACAACGCCATGCTGAGCGAGCTCGCTCGCAACCGGCGTTGACTCCTAGGTCATTCGGCCGCGTCGGAACCGCACGTGCAGTTGCTCCCGCAGGTGCAGTTCTCACACGTACAGTTCGGGTTGTCACACTTGGTCGACTCCGCGGTTTCATTGCTGGTCATGCATATGAGGTTACGCCCCAGGGGTGCCGATCAGGCCACAACGGAACTAATCACGTCGTGCTCCCGACCAATCAGCAGGGTCATCGAGAACCGCAGTGCGCAACTGCCTCTCGGGCCCGCATTGAAGGCGTAGCCACGAGCCGTGGGGGGAACCACAACCATGCAGCAGTCCTATCGATTGCCCGCGCCCCGGGTGGAGCTGTGGGAGTGGCAGCGGCTGGGACGGTGTCGAGATTCCGGGCAGGCGATGTTCTTCTTCGGTCCGGACGGGGAAGATCGGCGCACCCGCAACCGAAGGGTTCAACAGGCCAAGCGGGTGTGCGCAGACTGCCCGGTACAGGCGACATGTCGTGACCACGCACTCGCCGCGGCCGAGCAGCACGGTATCTGGGGCGGCCTGACCCCGAGCGAACGCGACGCGATTCTCGAGAATTCGCCGCCCCGCCACTCCCCTATGGTCCAGGTCAGGTAGTCAAACACATTGATGAGCGAGGTATCTCGGTGACGACGAGGCAGACCAGCGACACGGTCGAGACCGAACTACGGGCGATCGAGCGCCGGGTCTTCGAAGACGTCTGGATCAGTGCCCCGCGCGCCCGCGTTCTGGCCGCACTTGCGACAGCGTTGACGGTGAGCGCCGTGGCACTGCAGGCGACCGGCGCGACACCTGCCGGCGTAACGCGCAACGGGCACTGGATATCCCTGGTGGCGTTCTCCCTGTTCGCTTTCGCGGCATCGGGATCGGCATTCGCTCTGCTGCGCCGCCGTTTTCGATGGTGCTGCATGGCGATGTGCGCGTCAGCTGTCGCCAGTGTGGTCGGCGCCGGGGCGTTCTGGTGGCATCACACCACACATACCGCTTCCTGGATTCCGGCGGCACTGGGCACGCTCATCGTTGCGGCACTGACTGCAGCATGGCTGGGTGTGTGCCTGGCCCCGCTGGCCTCATCTCAGCCCGATATGCGCGCTGCCGGCAACTGAGCATCACCGAACGTATTCGGTTGCACCGTGCCGTAATTACGCAACCGCAGGCTGTTCGAAACCACCAGGAAAGACGACACCGCCATCGCCGCACCGGCGATCAACGGGTTCAGCAGGCCCGCCGCGGCGATCGGGATGGCCGCGATGTTGTACCCGAAGGCCCAGATCATATTGACCCGAATGGTCCGCATCGTCGCCCGGGCCAGCCCCAACGCCTGCGGAACCGAATCGAGGTTGTCGCGAACCAGGATGATGTCGGCCGCGCCGATGGCTACGTCGGTCCCCCGACCGATGGCCAGGCCCAGGTCTGCGCAGGCCAACGCGGGGCCGTCGTTGATCCCGTCGCCGACCATGGCCACCACCCGGCCCTGATCGCGCAGCTTCTCGATCGCGCCAACCTTGTCCTCCGGCAGCACCTCGGCGACGATGTCGTCGATGCCCACGGCCGCGCCGATCGCGGCGGCCGTGGCGGCGTTGTCCCCCGTCAGCAGCATGGTCTTCATGCCCTCGGCGTGGAGCTGAGCGATCGCGCCGGCCGCCGAATCCTTGACGGCGTCGGCGACACAGATGGCACCTCGGACGGCATCGCCGCAGGCGACGAATACCACCGTCTGGCCCCGTGACTCGCCGAGCTTGCGGGCGGCCGCCAGATCGGCGGGCACCACCCGGTCCCGGGTGACCCAGGCCGGACGCCCGACCGCCACGGCGAGCCCGTCCACCGAACCGGTCACACCGTGGCCGGCGAACGCCTGGAAGTCCTCCACTGCGGCGATGTCCCGACCCGCACAGGCGGTGACGATCGCATGGGCCACCGGATGCTCGGATGCCGACTCGACCGCTGCCGCATACGCGAGAACTTGGTCCTCATCCCATCCGTCGCCCGCTGCGACGACAACGGTGATGACCTGGGGCTGTCCGGTGGTGAGGGTGCCGGTCTTGTCGAAGACGACCGTGTCGACGGCGCGGATGGCCTCCAGTGCGCGATGGCCCTTGAGGAAGATGCCGAGTTGAGCGCCCCGCCCCGAGGCCACCATCATCGCCGTCGGGGTCGCCAACCCCAGCGCGCACGGGCAGGCGATCACCAGCACCGCCAGGGCAGCCGATACGGCTCGGTTGACATCGCCATCGGCCAGCAACCAGCCGATCGCGGTGAGCGCGGCGATCACGAGCACGCAGGGCACGAATACCGCGGCGATCCGGTCAGCGAGGCGCTGCGCGTCGGCCTTCTGTGCCTGCGCCTGCTCCACGAGGCGGACCATCCCGGCGAACCGGGTATCGGGTCCCACCGCGGCGGCCTCGACGACCAGGCGACCGTCGAGGACGACGGTGCCACCCACGACACTCGATCCTTCGTGGGTCTGCACCGGTTTGGACTCTCCGGTCATGGCGCTGACGTCGACCGCGGCCGCCCCACTCACGACGAGACCGTCGGCCGCGATGGCCTCGCCGGGACGGACGACGAACCGCTGCCCTTCTTTGAGCTCGTCCGCGGGCAACACCAGTTCGCCGCCATCGGCAAGCAACACCGTCACCGACTTGGCGCCCAGCGCGGCAAGCGCGCGCAGCGCTCCCCCGGCGCGCGAGCGCGCCCGGGCTTCGAAGTAGCGGCCGGCGAGCACGAAAACCGTTACGCCCGCGGCGACCTCGAGGTAGATCGCATCGCTGCCGAGCAGCGCCTGCCAGATCCCCGCAGCGTGGTAGGTCTGGTGATCGAAGAAGATCGTGTACATCGACCACACGGTGGCCGCGGTCACGCCGATGGAGATCAAGGTCTCCATGGTCGAGGTTCCGTGCCGGGCGTTGCGCAGTGCAGTGCGGTGGAACGGCCATGCCGCCCACGTCACGATCGGCGCCGCCAACGCCGTGAGCACCCACTGCCATCCGGCGAATCGGGTGTCGGGCACCACGGCAAACATCACCGACAGATCGGCGAGGGGAATGAACAACACGGCGGCGATCGCGAGGCGCCGGAGCAGGCTGTGCGCATGGTCGGCATCGGGGTCGACGTCGGTCGTGGAGCGCTCGGTACGGGGCGCCGCCTCGTAACCGGCCCGCTCGATGACCGCACAGAGCTGCTCGACGCCGATGTCGGGGGCGGCTTCCACCGTGGCGACGCGTGTGGCGAAGTTCACTGACGCCCGTACCCCGTCGACCTTGTTGAGTTTGTTCTCCACGCGGGCAGCGCAGGCCCCGCACGACATTCCTGTGACGTCGAGCGCAATGCGCTGAGTCACCTCTTTGTCGGGGACAGTTGCTGTTGTCACCACCACTCCCAATTGCTCACTCATCGCGTCGGTGGCCTACAACACCGACTGACGTCACCGATTACATAGTCGGTCCAGCCCGATGCCGAGTTCCCGGGCGTCATCGAATAATGTCGATGGCTGTGACTACCGAACGCAGCGAGGATCACGTTACGCGGCTGGCCTTCGCCGCCGGCCGCGGTGATTCGGCGGCGCTCGAGCAATTCATCCGGGCCACCCAGACCGACGTCTGGCGAACGGTCGCCTACCTGGGCGATTCCGGGTCTGCCGACGACCTGACCCAAGAGACGTTCATGCGCGCCATCACCGCGCTGCCCCGGTTCAGCGGCCGGTCCTCGGCCCGCACCTGGCTGCTGTCGATCGCTCGGCGGGTCGTGGTCGACCAGATTCGGCACAAGCAGAGCCGGCCGCGGACCCAGCACGGAGTCGACGTCGAGCAGGTTCTCGAGAGCTACCGCCCGGTGGGTGGGTTCGAGAAGATGGTCGAGATTCGGCTCCTGTTGGACGGACTCGATCCCGACCGGCGGCACGCACTGTTGCTGACCCAGGTCCTCGGCTTGTCCTACGCCGAGGCCGCCGAGGTGTGCGGCTGCCCGGTCGGCACCATTCGTTCACGGGTCGCGCGCGCCCGCGAAGACCTCATCGCGGCGGCCGAACGGGACGATCTCACCGGCTAGCGTTGCCGGCGGTGCCGACGCCATCCCGCAACGACGTCCACGGCCACGAACACCACGAGGCTGACACCCAACAACGGGATGAACCAGCCGACGGCGGCACCCACCAGGACGACCGTGACCGCCGCGCCGGGCGGTAGGCCGGTGAGGACACCGCGACTCGGTGCCCTGCCCACGAAGGCACGGCCGGCAGTGGGCCGGCGGTGCCACCACAGCAGGTAACCGCGCACGATCACGGTGACCAACGCGACCGCAAGGCCCAACAACACGAGCTGGTTGGCGACCCCGAACAGCAGTCCCATGTGCAGCTGGATGCCCCATGCGGAAAGCTTTGCCGCCAAGGGCCAGTCGGCGAACCACGAGATGTCGGTCACCTTTGCGGAGGTTCCGTCGACAGCCACCGCGTTGTTCGACATCACCCAGGGCTGCCGGGTCTGCGCCACGGTGAACGCGGTGTGCGAGTTCGCGGGAATCCCGACCTCGACCTTGCCGCCGACACCGGCATCGCGCGCCGCCTTGAGCACCCGGTCGATGTCGCCCACGAGCGACGCGTCGGCCTCATGTGCGGTGGCGGGGGCCGCAACACCGTGATGCCCCTCGTGACCGGACATGGGCCCGGGCATATCGGCCGCTGCGCCGTCGAGCACCGTCGACACGGTCGGCGTCGTCCATGACAGCGCGGCACGCAGAGCGGTCACGTTGTCGCCGGCGAACCGTGACCAGGTGAGACCGGTCGCCGACAGGAACAGCAATCCGACGGCGATCCAGATCCCCACCGCCCCATGCCAGTTCAATGCGCGCGCTCGACCCCGGAGGGCGCGGTCGAACGTCAACAGCCGGGGCCTTGTGCCACCGCGCCGCGGCATCCGCCGGTATCTGTCCCACCACAGGACCACCCCGGCCAGCGCGATCAGCCACAACCACGACGCCGCCAGTTCGCTGTACATGCGGCCCGGCTCGCCGAGATGCAGGCTGCGGTGCATCTGGTCGATCCAGGTCCGCAGTGGCAGTGCGCCACTGCTGCCGTACACCGTGAGTTCCCCGTGCGAGGCGCCCGTCACCGGATCGATGAAGACAGCATGACGTTCGGACTCACCCAAAGACGGATCGTCGAACATGACGCGCGTGGTCTCACCCGGCCCGGTGGCCGGACGAACCGCGGTGACCGCCAGATCGGGTCGCGCTGCCTGGGCCGCGCGGATCTGCTCGGCAACCGGCAGCATGTCACCGCTGCTGTGGGACTGAAGTTGATCCCGATAGACGAACTGCTCGATGGTGGGTGCGATCGCATACAGGCCGCCGCTGATCGCGGCGATCAGCAGGAAGGGCCCGACGAAGATCCCGGCATAGAAGTGCAGGCGTAGCAGGAACGCGCGGTAACGTGCTGTCCCCGCCGGTGGCGAGATCGACGATTCCGGCTGCGTGGTCTCATCTGTGGCTGTCGACGGGTTCTCGCCCATGGCTCCTCGGCGGTCGAACGGGTCCTCGATAAGAGTGGTCGTTCGCGCCGCGTCGACAGTTCCCGACGGATATTCAGCCGCCCATGTGCCCGACGGTCACCCAGCGGACGGCTCTGGAGACCAGGGAGCGTTTCGGGGACGGCTCCTCGGGCGCGGATTCGGTGGCGTCGGTGACGGTGCGCTCTATGGCGTGGTAGCCGGCCTGCTCAACGGCATCGCAGAGGTCGGCCACACTGATGTCGGGAGCGGCATCGATGGTCGCGATCTTGGTGGAGATGGCGACCGAGGCCTGCACCCCGTCGATCTTGTTCAGCGCGTTCTCGACTCGGCGCGAACACGCTCCGCAGGACATTCCTGTCACGTCGAGTCGGATCCGTCGGGTACCTGGTGCCTCGGTACGGTGTGCGGCCACGTCTGTCACTGCCATCCCTCACTGTCTAACGGCGTCTGATTGATGAGTCGTTGCACAGGCGGGTTGAGTTCCCGAGCCCTGGGTGAGCAGTGCCCGCACCGAGGTCGGTTCCGCCACGAGCTCGCCGACGAATCGCACATCCAGCGATAAGGCGGGGTACCCGGCCAGGTACTCCGCATAGGTGCGGCCATCGAGCTGCAGGCCCAACCCGATCCACGCGTCGATCACCGACCAACGCCGCGGATTGGCTCTTGCCCAATCGCTTTCGTCCAACCGGCGCTTCCACTCGTGACTGTCGACCTCTTCGGGGGCAATCGTGCCGAGCAACTGCCGGTATGCCACCGTCTGCCCGCGCATCACCTCGATCCCGGAACCCAGCTCGTCCGGTCCACCGAACTCGGGCAGCCTGCGAAGAATGCTCTCCGCCGCCGCGCGGCCGGTCGTCACTTCCTCGATCAACTCCACCGCCGGATGGGCCTGTAGCGCACGGCAGGCATCGGCGACCGCCACCAGGATGTCAGCGGACCCGCGCACCTGCTCGGCTGTTCCCAGGACCCGGGGCAGGCGGACGATGGTGAAGTCGAGGTCTCGACCGGCGCCGACCACTGCCAGTTCTGCGAGTGCCTTGGAGGCCGCGTAGGGGTACGGAGCCCGACGCGGGTCGAGGACGTGTGGCGAGGAGACATCCGCATTGACGACATAGGACGACAGGTGCACCAGCCGGGCACCGGTCGCCGCACACGAATCGGCCATGGTCTTCACCAATTCCACATTGGCCGAACGGAGTTCGCGGTAAGGAACCACCACGTTGGTGTTCCCGATGCAGTTGACGACGGTCCGGGCACCGGTCTCGCGGATCAACGCCTCCAGCTCGACCGGACCGAAACCGCGGACGAGGGGCTCCATGCGGACGCCTGGCGTGCCGCGAAGCTCCGTCCACACCCGGTTGTCGGGTAGGGCCGATCTCATGGCCAGCACCAGGTCGGGGCGCAGCAGATCCGAGCGGGTCAGCTCCAGAATCGCCTCGGCGAATCCGGTCCCCAGCACTCCGGACGCACCCACCACCAGCACGGGCTCTGCACCGTGGGCTGAACCTCCCCATCGTCTCTGCTCCGCAGGGATGTCCCGCGTCGACAGTCCGGTGAAGTCACGCTCGATCTCCATCGCCGTGTCGGCATCCATCCAGCTGTCGGTGAACGTCATGTCGTCCACCAGGTTCGCCGCGGTGTCGGCACTGATGAGGTCAAGGATCGACACCTGCCGACCGAGATACCTCCGGGTAGCGGGCAGGATTCGCACGAGATCCAACGATCCGATGCCTTCGTGCAAGAGCGACGTATGCGGTGTGATCGACCTCTCGAGGCGCGCGCTCCAGAGGGTGGCGAGGCCGGCTGCCAGCTCTCCCGGTTCGTGGGTCGGGGTTCCTGGACCGGATGCGGCAGATGCCGGCAGCAGCGCAGTGTCGATCTTTCCGCCGGGCTTACGCGGAATGCTCGCGACGCTGGAAACAGAGAACGACGGCACTCGCGAATCCACCAGGATCTTCCTGATACGTGCTGCCGCCGCAGGGTCTTCACCGCCACCGCGGGTTCGCTGGGTTCCGAACCACACCCCCAGACCGCCGTTGTGAGGCTCGACGGCAACGTCGACCACGGTCGGGTCGGCCCCGATGCGTCGGGTGATCTCGGCGGTGTCGACGCGTTTGCCCGCGATCTTGACGATCGCGTCCTTACGCCCCGCGAACATCGGATATCCGTCGCCGTCGATCGTCACTCGGTCAGCAGTCGAAAAGGCCCGCTGTCGCCGGCCGTCGGGCGTCACGACCCACCCGAAACTGGCACTGTCCACGCCGAGGTAGCCGCAGGCCACCATCTCCCCCATCACCACGACTTCGCCGAACGCGACCACCACCGCGTTCGGGACGAGTGGTCGCCCCAGTCGAAGGCGCGCGCCGTGCTCGATCACCTCGCCACCGTCGACGATCGGCAGGTAGGTCACCACGACGGTGGTCTCTGTCGGGCCATAGCTCGACACCAGCGAGACGTTCTCGGGGCCCACGGTGTTGATCCACTTGTCGACGGCGGTCGGGCGGACCGGCTCGCCGCCGATCACAATCTGCCGGAGCCGAGAGCGGCCAACTCCGGAGATCGCGTCGACATCCTCACTCCACAGCTGCCACAGCGCGGTGGGCAGATCGACGATGGTAGCTCCACTTTTCACCAGATCATCGGTAAGGGCCTGCAGATCAGTGTCTTTCACTGCGGCTGAACGGACAATCCTCGCGCCGGCCAGAGCGGCAGCGAACACTTCTTCGACGCTGATATCCGATGTCAGCGGTGCACATTGGAGGATCGTGTCATCCGGTCCCCAGCCATACGCCCGGGTCGCGCCGACGCAGAACGCCGCGAGTGCACCGTGGCTGACCTGCACGAGTTTGGGTTCCCCGGTCGACCCCGACGTGGGCATGACGTAGGCGGTCCTGGTGGCCAGGCACGGGTCCATTGGCGTCTGTTCGACACGGGCCTCCACCAGCCGGCGATGGTCCCCGCCGGGACGCGGCAGGATGGTCGCCGATGCGAGATCGACGATGTGTGCCGAGATCCCGTTGCCGGATCGGTTGATCCGTTCGGCCCGCGATTCCAGCTGATCATCGCGGTCGCAGACGCTGTACCCGCAGCCCGCCAAGTGACACCCGAGCAAGAGGCCGATGGTCTTGTCGGTGCCGTCGTCGGTGAACACCACCACATCGCCCGGTGCCACGCCGATTTCGAGCAGCCAGGCGATCGAGGAATCGACGTGGGCGTGGCGTCGACGACATTCAGCGGCGGTCTCGGGGCGGTCGAGAAACCACGCGGGTGCCGACGGTGCCGCAGGCTCAGTTTCTTCCGCAACCGGGCACAGTGACCCGTCCCTGGCAACCGGTCGCCATGCGTCGACCGTCATCGCGATCGGGGAATCCCACATCGCCGGCATCGATTTGAGGGCGGCCGCGATCCGGGTCGCCACGTTCGAGACATTCTCCCGGGGTGGATCGGGCCGATTCCACGTGTTGAGGGTCAGTGTGCGGCGGTGCTCGTCGAGCACTGCCGCCACGGTGATGCCCTCTACCGGTCCGATATCCGACGTCACCGGTGCGTCCGACAAGAACGGCGCCAGTTCAGGCGCACAGGGCTCACGCAGAAAATTGAGCGTCAACGTCTCCACCGAGATGGTCCGATTGATCGCCAGATACATTCGGCGGTAGCGCTCTTCGCGTAGCCACCGGCGCCGGCCGGCCTTGACATAGCCCCGGTCTACACCACGCACCACGTCGGCCACCGAGGCGTACGGCGAGAATCGGACCGGCTGCGCCATCGAGTTGACCAGGCACGTCGCGACATCGAGGTCAGGATCACCGAATCGGTTGTCGACCGCATGTACCAGCAGGCTCTCGGTGGTGTGACGAAGGCTCGCGTCCACCGCCGTTGCCGCCGCGGCGACGAGCATGTTGAGCGGGATGTGCTCCCGGGACGCCACATTGACAATCTGGTCGTAGTCTTCGCCGCGGATCACCGCAGTTTCGACGAGAACCCCTCTGGCCGCGGTGATGGGAACGTCGGCGGCACGTCCGTGGCGGCCCTCCTCGGCGGCCGCGGACAGCTCCCGCTGCACAACGGAGGTGAGCCGCGCGAGAGATTCATCGATCCGGGTCGCCTCTCGGCGGTGAGCGGTGGCGATACCACTCAAACCGGCGCGGACACAGGCGGGGTCACCGAGGTCGGCACCGGAGAGGAAGCGCCCCAGGTCGGCTTCGATGATGCCGATCGCTCCCCCGTCGAGCAGGATGTGATGTGCGTGGGCAGCAAGGCCGATCACCAGGCCACTGCCGTCGAGATGCACGGTATAGCGCGCCAATGGCGTTGCGCAGATGCCCGATTCCCACTCGTACGGCAGCGCGGCGAAGGCGTCACTGCCGGACATGTGCACGACATCGTCGGCGTCGAGCCGGGGCACGAGCTCGGGATAACTGCCGGGTTCGGATGGCTCCGCCAGCACACACAGCAGAATCGGGTTGGCGCGGATGGACTTCCGTAGAGCGGCCAGGAACTCCGTCTGCGGCATCGGACGCAACCGGTAGTGCCTTCCGATCAGGTACAGATGCGGATCAGCGTCCTGCAGCACCCCGTTGTAGATGTTCTGCTGTGATCGGCTCAGCGGAATGCGTTGCGGATGAGGCCCTTCAGACAGGTTCACCCAGCTTCTCCAACTCCTGGACCCATCCCGCGAGCGAAAGGTTTTCCGCCAGCCGCCGCGGAACATCCGAATCCCGATCGATGCCGAGCTGCTTCATCAACAGCACGAAACGAACCGAGTCCAGCCCGAGATCTCGCAGGTCGGTGGCGTCACCGTCGATGAGATCTGACTCGTCGACGTAGAGCACCTCAGCGAGTGCAGCGAGGATTCTGCTTCGCGACGTCTCACTCACCGGTTATCACACCCAAGGCCGCCCGCCTGATCTTGCCGGACTGGGTGCGTGGAATCTCCTGCACGAACCGGATTGTCGACGGCCGGGCCATCGGCTCCGATTCCTCCCGGAAGCGGGCCGCAATGGCGTGTTTGAGCTTCCTGGCACCGGGATCGTCGATGTCCATCGACGTCACCACGGCCAGACCCACCAGCGCGCCGAACTCTTCGTCGGGGATCTCGAAGCAGGCTGCCTCTTCGACGCCCGCCACCCCCTCGGCGATTCGATCAACCTCATCGGGCGCGATGTTGACCCCTCCGGAGATGATCATCTCCGATGACCGCCCCCTGATGTAGAAGAAGCCGTCGTCGTGACGATCGAGAAGGTCTCCGGTGTTCACCCACCCGTCGACCAGGGCTTCGGCGGTGCGGTCGGCGTCTTCCCAGTACCCCAACATGTTCGCCGGG
The DNA here is from genome assembly GCF_002102345.1 of Mycolicibacterium peregrinum. Classification (GTDB taxonomy): domain Bacteria; phylum Actinomycetota; class Actinomycetes; order Mycobacteriales; family Mycobacteriaceae; genus Mycobacterium; species Mycobacterium peregrinum. Next base: position 183,079 of record NZ_LQPP01000027.1, on the reverse strand, counting down.
GACTTGATCCACAGCGTGCCCGAAGATGCCGAACCGGAGGAGGACCTGGTGGGCGGACCGCTGCCGTCACCGTCCAGGTGGACCTCCACGCCGGGATACGGCCGCCCGACCGCCCCAGCTTCGATCCTGGCGATCGACCCGTCCTCGGTGGGAAGACACAATGCGGTGCAGCCTGTTTCGCTGAGCCCGTAGACCTGAGCGGTATGAACCCCGGCAGCTTCGACAAAGCCGACATCGGAGGCAACCGCACGGGATCCCCCGTAACCCACCATGCGCAGTGCTGGCGGGACCGGTTTGCCGGCGGCCCGCAGTTCGGCCACGAGACGGGTCAGGAGCGTGGGCACCAGGCACGTCGTTGCGACGTCGTTCGCGGTGAGGATCTCTGCGATCGACGCGGAAGTCTCACCGCCGGTGATGCAGAGGCCGCCCTGCATCAGGCAATTGAGGATCCACCAGAGACCACCGATGTGCGTCGCGGGCAACGGTGAGTAGGTCGTTTCGCCGACGACCCAGTCAACCCAGGTCAATTGCTCTCGCTGCAGGATGTCGGCAATGGAGTAGAAGGTGCGGTTGGGCAACAACACGGCTTTCGGCGTACCGGTGGTGCCGCTGGTGAAGATCATCGCCAGCGGGTGATCCGCTCCATCAAGGTTGCCGGACGACGGATCTGACACGGGTTTGTCAGCGCGGACAGCCGCGCCGGCGACGATGGTGACGTCGAAGGCAGGGATTTCCCGGAGAGAACTCGGGAGATCAGACCGCTGCAGCCGGCAACCTGGTGCGATCAGAATCGCAGCGGGGTTGGTGATCTCGCCGAACCGGTCAACGGTCGCCGGAGGCAACCCGCCGTCCACCATCACCGCGATCGCGCCCACTGCCGCACAGGCCAGCACGGACAGGTAGGTCTCGGGTCCATTGTCCGAGACGACGAACACACGGTGTCCCCGACCGACCGATTGGGAGGCGAGATCGGCTGCCAGGCTTTCCACTTCGGCCATCAGGTCCCGGTATCGGATGGAGCTGGTTCCGTCGCAGCGACGGAGGGCGATCGCCTCGGGACGTTGTCGCGCCCGCTCGGCGATGCGTTCCAGCACCGTCGATGGTGGGGGTGTCATAGCCATCTTGCTCTCGTAGAAGGTCAGGGGATGTTGAGCGCGGCCAGTTCGACTTCGCCGGATGCGGCGCCCCCGTCCTCATCCCAGAATTCCACCGTGCACGGAATCTTGAGATAGCGAATCGTTCGGTCGACCACCTCGAAGTCCCTACACAGCAACCGTGCCGAGAACTTCTGGGACTTGATCGGACGCTTGAACCGCGATTTGGTCGTCTTGATCAACATGCTGGGGAGTTGATAGTTGAAGTAGTCCTCGATCGACCAGCCCCGGAATTCGGGTATCACCTCGTTGAGGATGGCCGGCGCGAACGCGCTGTAGGCGAGTTGGTTGAAGCACAGGACCCACTCGGCGGCGTTGAAGTGGCCGGTGTCCCTGATGTATGCGGGCTCTTTGATGCTGAAGTTCCCGACGGCGGACACCGAGGTCTCGGTGGCCTCATATTCCGCATCGAGAAGATATCGGCACCCTTTGTAGGAATAGGGCTCCAAAACCTTGACCAGCAGATCCTCGGGGATCGGCGCCATGCGGGTGATGTCGTACCCACTCGTGACCACCGACAGTGTTTCGGCCGTGCTCATCTCATACCCCATATCCCGGTGTTGTGAGGCCGTCCAGCATGGTCAGCCGATGTGTCGTCAAAGTTCCTGGCGTCGTTCCGTGTTTCGCCCGGTGCATCAGAACCCGGTTGTCCCACAACACGACATCGCCCACTTCGTAGTGCTGGGCATGGATGAACGGCGAGGTGAAATCCGGATCGAGCTGCCCGGTGGCGGTCATGAGTTCCTGCAGCACGGCGGGGTCCAGGACATGTCCGTTCCGGTCCTCGATCTTCGTGGTGCCCGATGCGCAGATGTAGAGAATTTCCTGCCCGGTCTTCGGATGTCTGATCACGGTCGGCCAGGCGATCGGAGGTGTGGTCCTGGAAATCTCATCCCATACCTCGCCGATCGGCTTGTACACGTCATGCGGGCGAATCTTGATGTGCCGCCGAGGATCATGCGTGGCGAAGGTGCCGCGGACCGAGTCGCGCGCAGACTCGGGCAGGGACTCCCACACCTTGTTGAGGTCGATGAAGTAGGTCCCGCGGTCACTCCCAGGCACAGCCAGCGGCACCACCATCGAGAATGCGAACGGCTCGGGCATGAACATGTAGTCGATGTGCCAGAACGCACCGGTCCTCGGGACACCGTTCCCCTCCTCGGTGGAGGAAACGAAGATCTCCGGGTGGTCTTTGTGGTGATAGATCGGCTCGTAATACGTGACGACGTCGCCGACGATGCGGCCCAACCGGAGGAATTCCTCGGGAGTCGGGTGAACGTCTTTCAGAATCACCAGCTTGTTCTGATAGACGACCTCCCGGATCTCGTCCCTGGTGATGTCGTCGAGGTTCTTGGGGTCGATTCCCGTGACTTGCGCCCCGAGTCCCTCCCCCAACACATTCAGCGTCAACTCTTCTCCTCGTTCGGCACTGTGGAGCGCCGGTGGCGCGACTAGTGGATTGGTCGAATCAAACTCGTTGAAAGTTCCGGCTATTCGCGATTTTTCTGTGAACTACCTGTCCAGGTGGCCGGCAGCATGGGCATGGATTCTCCAGAGCTGTCAGACCGAACCAGCCCCGCCGCAGGCGCACTCGTGGCGTCCGCAGCGGCCCCGGAAAAGCCGAGAGTGGTTGCCCCCTCAGCACTGGCGAGCGGTGACGCGGGCGGGTCGCTGTCGGGGACCTCCGCTGCGGCGGTGTCCTCCAGAAATTCGTAGCGGTAGCTGCGGGCGCCGTCTCGGTTGCGACGAGCCTGCTTTCGACGGGTGCGCGCGATGGCCGCTGCTCTAGCCGCCGCGGCGGTGGCCAAGGTATCCGCCATTTCTCCAGGGGATTTCGCACCGGCCCTCGGACCTGCCGTCGCCGCCGGCGGATCCAGACCCGGTACGGCGTAGGCGGCAAAAGACGGGCCTGCCGGTCCGCCGGCGGCACCAGGACTGCTCGGGGCGAGTACACCTGACCCCGTACCGGTCTGCGGAACTGCTGTTGACCCAGTGGACAGGGGCGGCGGCATGCCGACATCGACCGATCCGCCGCCGCGATGGCCTGTGTGGACATCGGCGGGACCTGGCATCGGCCCAGGTGCCGGAACCCGGTTCTGCAGCAGCGTCAGTGCGCTCAGCGCGCTGAGGGCACTGAGCGCCGGCGCGAAGAACGGTAGGAGCAGTAGCGAATACGAGGCGTAGTACGGATACCAGAGCATGTCGTAGAGCACCAGCGCGATGGCGGCGAGGATGGCGGTCTCGGCCGGGTTGAACCCCAGTTGCCCGAAGAACTGTTGGAACGTTTCAAGGAGTTGTTGCGGATTGCCGGCTCCCGAAATGAGGTCCGAGATCAGCTTCCAGATGTCGTTCAGTTGCAGGTCGCCTGAGGTTGTGCTCGACGTGTTCTGCTGCTCGCTCCGTGCTTCTCCCCCCGGCGCCAGGATCGACGGAGCCGGCCGGGTCGGCGGAACCGCCGAGTACGCGCTCGTGGCCACCGCTTCGTAGGTGGCCATCGATTCGGCCGCCTGCAACCACATCCGCACGTAATCGGCCTCGTTGAGTGCGATCGGAATGGTGTTGATACCGAAGAAGTTGGTGGCCAGCAGCGCGCCGTGGGTGACGTGGTTGACGGCAAGTTCCGCCAGGGTCGGCATGGTTGCCAGGGCGCTGCTGTACGCCGCAGCGACCGTCTGATGCTGCGCGGCGGTGACGGCGCTGTCGGCTGAGGCCTGCTCCAGCCATGCCAGGTAAGGGCCGTGGGCTGCCACATACTGTGCGGCGCTGGGTCCTTCCCAACTGCCGGCCTGCACGGCGGCCAGGATCTGCGTGAGTTCTGCCGCCGCTGCGCTGTATTGCGCGCTCAAGTCCTGCCACTGGGCAGCCGCGGCCACCAGCGAGCCTGGTCCCGGCCCGGCGGTCAACAAAGCCGAATGCACCTCTGGAGGCACCGCAAACCAGAGCGGTGCGGTCACGTCATCACCTCCTCGCATGAGCGTTGATTGCGACCACACAGCCCGGTACGCGTTGCCTCGTAATTCAGCTAGTCGGGCCCGGATGCCGGAAAGTTCCCGAGTTGCCGGTATTGACCGGTCAACCGGGGCAATGACTCTCGACGGCGTGACACGTGTGCGACTGCTCGTGCATACGCGGGTACGGTCGGCGCATGCCAGTCATCGACGCTCGTCACCTGACCGCGATCTCAGAGACCGCGCTACTGACACTGCACCAGAGAGCAGCCGAGGCAGCCCGCCCCGACGGCATCATCGAGGACCCGCTGGCGATCGCCCTGCGTGACAGCCTCGGGTACGACTACCAGCATTTCGGCCGTACCCATCAGGCCACCGCCCTGCGGGCCCTCGCGTTCGACAACGCCACGCGCCGCTATCTGCAGGTGCGGCCGCGGGCCACCGTGGTGGCCCTGGCCGAGGGACTACAGACCAGCTTCTGGCGTCTCGACAATGGCGAGATGGGTTGGCTTTCTTTGGATCTGGAGCCGATTGTGCAATTGCGTCGGCAACTGCTTCCGCCCTCGGACCGCCTCTCCCACCTGGCGCAGTCCGCGTTCGACTACTCCTGGATGGATCAGGTCGACCCCACCAACGGTGTGCTCATCACCGCCGAGGGGTTGTTCCAATACCTGGAGCGCGACGCTGTGTTGGATCTCATCACCACATGTGCCGCCAGGTTCCCCGGAGGACAGCTGATCTTCGACAGCGTCCCGCGATTTCTGAGCTGGTACTCGCAGCGACGCGGCATCAAACTCAGCAAGGAGTACACCGCGCCCCCGATGCCGTTCTCATTCACTGCCGACCGGTATGACGAGCTGCGTGCGATCCCCGGCGTTCGCGCTGTACACGAACTCGAGATGCCGGCGGGGCGCGGCAAGGTCCTGTCGCGCGCAGCGGCACTCATCTACCGATCCCGCTCGCTCGAGCGCTTCCGAGCACCCACCAACGTCGTCGAGTTCGGCTGACACGTCGCCGGTGTGAGCCCAACGTGGGCCTCGTGCACGGAAATCGACCGATCCCGTGCACGAGACACACCGACGACGAGTTGTCAGCTGTTATCCCGCACGGACTTTCGAAGCCGCATCGACCAGATTCCTGAGTGACTCGGTCACCTCGTCTGTGGTGCGAGTCTTGAGGCCACAGTCCGGATTTACCCAGATCCTCTCTGCGGGAACCGCTTTGAGAGCCTCGCGCAGCGATGTCGCGATCTCCTCCACGCCGGGAACCCGCGGCGAGTGGATGTCGTAGACACCCGGCCCGACACTGTTGGAGAACCCGGCAGCGTTGAGATCGCCGAGCACCTCCATGTGGGAACGGGCCGCCTCGATCGAGGTCACGTCGGCATCCAGGTCGGCGATCGCCCCGATCACCTCACCGAATTCCGAGTAGCACAGGTGCGTGTGGATCTGCGTCGAATCGGCGACACCGGAGGTGGACAGCCGGAACGCATCGACCGCCCAGCGTAGATAGGCCGCCTTGTCCTCGGAACGCAGGGGCAGCAGTTCGCGTAGGGCGGGCTCGTCGACCTGGATGATCGCGATACCGGCCGATTGCAGGTCCACCGTCTCGTCTCTGATCGCCAGTGCGACCTGAAAAGCTGTGTCGGCCAACGGCTGATCGTCACGGACGAACGACCACGCCAGGATCGTAACCGGTCCGGTGAGCATCCCCTTGACCGGTTTGTCGGTCAAGGACTGGGCGTACGTGATCCACTCGACCGTCATCGGGTGGGGCCGGGCAACATCCCCGTAGAGGATCGGCGGGCGCACACACCGGCTGCCGTAAGACTGCACCCAGCCGTTCTGAGTGGCGAAGAAACCGTCGAGCTGTTCGGCGAAGTACTGCACCATGTCGTTGCGCTCGGGCTCACCGTGCACCAGCACATCGAGGCCCAACTCCTCCTGCAATTCGATGACGTCGGCGATCTCGGCCCTCATCCGCCGCACGTACTCGGCCGCGTCGATGCGCCCGGCCCGAAGGTCGGCGCGCGCCACCCGGATCGCCGTCGTCTGCGGGTAGGACCCGATCGTGGTGGTGGGCAAGGCCGGCAGTTTCAGCCGGTCCTGCTGGGCGGTCCGGCGCAGATCGGCCGGTCCGCGCCGGGCACCGGAGGTGATGATCGCCGAGATGCGCTCCCGGACCTGGCTGTTGTTGAGTCGTGGATCGGACTTGCGTGACGCGATGGCAGCGTCGGATGCCGCGATCTCTGCCGAGATCGCGTCCCGGCCCTCTCCGATCCCACGGGCGAGGGCCACCACCTCCGTGACCTTCTCCGCCCCGAACGCCAGCCAACTGCGCAGCGCCGCATCGATATCCGGTTCGGCGTCGACCGTATACGGCACGTGCAGCGTCGAGCACGACGTAGATACAGCCACCGCGGCCGTCGACCCGCGCAGTCTGACCAGGGTTTCCAGCGCTCCCGCCAGGTCCGTGCGCCAGGTGTTACGGCCGTCGACCACCCCGGCCACCAGGAGCTTGTCCTTGAGCTGCGGCACCGCCGCCAGAGCACCAGCCGAGCCGGCCACCAGATCGACGCCGATCGCTTCGACGGGCGTCCGCGCCAGAGCGGGCAGCGCGTCGGTGAGCTCACCGAAGTAGGTCGCGACGACGATCGCCGGTCGCTTCGCCACCTCACCCAGCCGGTTGTAGGTGCGCTCAGCCACCTCGGCAGCATTGTCGAGGATGTCCGTCACCAGGACGGGTTCATCGATCTGTACCCACGTGACTCCCTTGTCGGCGAGCACCGCGAGCAGCTCGGCGTACACACCGACGAGCTCCTCCAGCCTGGAGATGGGAGCGTCGGCACCCTCGACACCCTTGGACAGCGCCAGGAACGTGATCGGGCCGACCAGCACAGGCCGAGCCGGAACACCTTGCACTGCAGCTTCTTCCAGCTCGCCGAGCACCTTTGCCGGGTTGAGCACGAAGGTGGTCTCCGGTCCGATCTCCGGCACGATGTAGTGGTAGTTGGTATCGAACCACTTGGTCATTTCCAGTGGCGCGACGTCGTCGTTCCCGCGCGCAGCGGCGAAGTAGCGGTCGAGATCATCGACGATGCCGTGGACGCGGGTCGGCAGGGCACCGACCAGAACTGCCGTGTCGAGCACCTGGTCGTAATAGGAGAAGTCGTTGACCGGGACCGAATCCAGCCCGGCCGCGACCAGCGCCTTCCAGGTCTCGCGGCGCAAAGTAGCGGCGACGGACTCCAGTTCGGCGCGATCGATCCGCCCGGCCCAGTACTTCTCGACGGCACGCTTGAGTTCGCGATTGGGCCCGATTCGGGGTGACCCCAGAATGGTGGCGGTAAAGGGTTTTGCGGTTGTGCTCATGACGAGGTCCTTCAACGTACGAAGAGGATGGCCACCGCCAGGAGACACCGAGCCGAACGCAGCCACCCGCCACGAGTGAAACCGCTTTCGGCCACTGCCCATTCCGCGAGGCGGCGAACCACCGGACGCGGCGCGCCCGGTACGGCTGGCAGGTCTTCGGACTCACAGGCACGCACGGAAACCGTGCACCTACTGGCCGTCGCTTCCCAGCCGCAGATTCCTGCGGGCCAGTGCATTATGACGGCGGTCGTTCCTGCATACCGCTGCGGGACAGTCCCGGATTCTCACCGGGTTCCCTCTCACGTCGCATCTCACTCAGCCTGCGACGTTCGATGTCGGCACCGTAAACGTCCCGGCGCCGACAGACCAGCTGCGTGGCTCAGACTACTCCGTGGCCGGCAGCGCTCATCGAGGCATCGCGGCCTTGATCTTGTCCACCACATCGGCGGCCTGGGTCACCGAAGATCCCGCCGGCTTGCACGCCTGGATGTCCATGACCAGGTTGGCGGCCGCGGCCAGCGCGCGCTGGCAGTCGCGGGTCTGGTCACCGTCGACGCGAGTGAAAGGCAGGGTGAGTTCGTCGTCGGTCTTTGTGAGCGCCCCGCTCTTCCACTTGGGCAGCGGTTCACCGTTGAGCGTGATGTTCACCTTGTGGTCGGTGCACTTCGACCACCGTTCCGCCGACTGAGCAAGGAAGTCGTTGGCGTCCTGCGCAGACGGAAAGATCACCACCGACTGCACCAGAAGGTTCTCCCAGTCGTCATTGTCCGGTGCCCGCAGCAGCACCTGGCGCATGGCGGCCCAGTGATCCCCGTAGATGGCGGACTCGTTCACCTGCCAGGCACCGAGGCAATTGAGATTGGGGAGCAGGTTGCGATGGTCGCTCATCTCGGTCACGGGTGGGTGCGCCGTCATCCCGTCGGTCCCCATCAGGGTGTTGACCTCTTCGGTGCTGAGCAGCAGACCCTCGAGTGCCGATTTGGGCACATCCTTCGGCGGCCCCTGCACTGTGTCGCCGGTGCCGGAACAACTGGTGGCCATCAGCACGAGCGCAACCAACGAGATCACAAGCCGGATCACGGTAATCCTTTACTGGAGGCACGGTGCACCGCGCGCCGGGTGGGTGAATGTTCGAAGGTCGCAGGTGCCGGCCCGAGGTGCGATTGCCCAATCATTCCAACGTGATTGGCGATTCGTCAGGCGTGCGTACCCGCGGCCGCACAGGCCATCTGCGCGTTGTTGGCATCGTTGTTGAGCTGGGTGGCCGTGTCGTTGAGCGATTGACCGCCGGTCCGCAGCCCCATCTTCAGCAGCAGTTTGGTGGCACCGAAAGACCATGAGCGCATCGGGTTGGCGATGTCGGGCGAGAGTCCCGGCGTACCTGCGGCGTTCATCGCCGACGCGGCAGCTTCACGCAGTGCGGTCCGCCCACTGGTGTTCGTCGTACTGATGGTCGGATCCCCGTAGTCGGGACGCTCCACACCTTCGATCGAATCGGCGAAATCGCCGTAGAACGTCGATGCCGAATCGAGCGCGTTGGCGAACGTCGAGCAAGCCGTAACCGCAGGCACGCCAGGGTCATCCGTGCTCGCAACCGGCACCGGACCTGCAACCGGCGCCCCTGCGGTCACCGGAGGCAACTCGGGCAACCCGGGCGCCGCCGGCCCCGGTGCGCCCGCCTCGTCACCGGGTTCCGCGAACGCGGAGGGCACGGCACCGAGCCCAATGCTGAAGGCAATGAGTAGCGATGCGATGCCTCGCTCGTACACCTGAGACGACCTCAACGATTCCTCCGTCAGTCGGATAGCAGTTCGGCGCCAAGGCGCCACAGTTGACGTCCGCGCCTCATCGACGCGTCTGCCGTCCCCCCCGGATGCACCTCACGGTCGAGGGTCCATATGTCCAAAAGGTGAACACCCGGCCAACCCGTTCCCCCTAACGGTCGTCCATTGTGCGCCGGCCGCCGCCTCCGATGCCTCATATATGTAATGCGCTGCAGCGCACGTCTTTTCCCAGCTACCTCACAGGTTCGGCGATTCCAGCTCGACGGAAATGAGGTGGCAACTGTTGGGACGTTGTTCACCAAACCGAAACGCGACCGGTTCATGATTCGTCGCGACAGATTCCTTGGGCCCTTTGATTTTTGACGACCACGGCGCGTCGCATAACGCAGGGCCCAGAACCACGAGAGGCGCAAGTTCACGCATGTTGAGTCGTTTTGCCCCCCTGGCTGCAGTCTGCATGTTGGCCCCTGTAGCGATTGCGCCCCTTGCATATGCAGATCCCCCGCCCCCGCCGGACCCGGCAGCCCCCGTAGCTGCGCCGCCCGCAGGGCCCCCGCCGGACACCGGCGCAATGCCGTCCTCGCCTCCCGGAGTCCTCGACACTCCGGACGGCTGGCACGTGACCGTCGCCGGCTCCAACGAAACCCTGCTGCCGGTCGCACCGTTGACCACCGCCGTGTCCTCACGTGAGTACCTCGTCGGCGGTACCTTCACCGGAAAGGTCTCGGGCGGCGGCAAGACCAAGCTGACCGGCGGCACCCTTGAGGCCGGGGCCCAGATCGGTTGCGGCATCATCACTGACGAAACGGAGATCAACCCCGGTATCAGCTTCACTCCGGGCATCAAGATTCCGTTCACCGGCTCTGCGGGCGACGCCAGCCTCGGTACCGGTGTCAGCTTGCAGGGCAAGGTGTACCTCAAGCCCGGCACCGTCACCATCGTGCCGATCGACAAGAAGTCCTTCAAGGGCACCGGTACCCGCGTGACCATCACAGGTGTCCGTATCAAGTTCGATCAGTGCGCCGGTCAGTCGTTCATTCGCACCTATGCCACTCTCACCAGCTCCACCGACAACACCGACGACGTCATCACCTACCTCGGCGTCACCAAAGCCGTCTGACCTCGGCCCAGCCACGACACCGAACATGAACCGCCCTGATCACGACGCCGATCCCTCGGATTCGAAACCTATGAGAGGCACAAGTTTCCGCATGTTGAATCGTTTCGCCACCTTGGCAGCTGTCTTTATGTTGGCCCCGGTAGCGTTGGCGCCCCTCGCGTCTGCCGATCCCCCGCCACCGCCCCCGGCAGACCCGGCCGTTGACGCCGGCCCACCGCCGGACAACGGCCTGGTCGCCTCCGCCGAACCGGGCGTCGTCACCACCCCCGACGGCTGGAAGCTCACGGTCTCGGCCAAAGACGAGAGCCAACTGCCGGTCGCACCGCTGACCACCGCGGCCTCCTCACGTGAGTACCTGGTCGGCGCCACCTTCACCGGCACAGTCACCGGCGGCGGATCCACCTCGCTGACCGGCGGCACGCTCGACACCGGCTACCAGATCGGCTGCGGCATCGAACTGGGACAGGTCCGCCTCATCGGATCGATCGGTCTGAGCACCTCGGGCTCGACGCTGGCCGGCATCATCCCCACCGGGGTGAGCATGCCGATCTCGGGCACGCTGGAGATCCACCCCAAGCCCGGCACCGTCACCAACGTCTCGGTGAACAAGAAGTCGTTCAAGGCCGCGCCGGTGCGCGTCACTCTCAAGGACGTTCACATCAAGGTGGACGGCTGCGTCGGCCAGTCCTTCCTGCGCTCGTACGCGACCCTGACCAGCTCCACCACAGATACCGACGATGTGGTTGCCTACTACGGCGTCACCAAGTCGGTCTGACGGAGTCCTGTGAAAGCGAAACACAAAGGCACGAGCGAGACTCCGGACGGCGCATCCGCAGCGAAGAACGCGATTGCCACCCTCGCGGCAGCCGGGTTGTTCGTGGTTGGCGCCGCGGTTGCCTGCTCGGCAACCGCCGCCGCCGACCCGGCGCCGCCGGAGGTTCCAGGTGCTCCCGCGGTCCCCGCACCGGCACCGGCGCTGGAACCGGCCCCTCCGCCAGGACCTGAGGTGCCCCTGATGGGTGCACCTCTCGGACCGAGCGGGTTGTCGGTCCTGGGGCAGACCGGCACCGATACGGCACCCGGCCGGCTCGGCGTCCCCAACGGGGTCGACATGAGTCCCGGTGCGCTGCTCGGGCAGTACGCGGTGCCGTCGGCACCGGGTGGTCCGCCCCCGACCGAGGCACCCAACCTCAGGGCGTTCAACAACGGAAACTTCTTCCCGCAGAACGAGAAACCATCGGCGCCCCGCCAGGGCACGGTGGTTGGAGTCCCGCCGGGCGAGGAGAACGCGGATATCTCCGGGCTCGACTGGATGCGGAACATGCGCGACATGTACCGCAACGGGAACCTGCGTGGCGCCATGCTCGGCCAGCTACCCAAAGAGCAACTCGGTGAACCGCTTCCGGGCACCGCTCCGCCGCCCGGAACGAATGTTCCTTCGGGCCTCGGTGAGTACCTGCCGGATCCGGCGGCACCGCCGCCGGCACCGGGGGCACCGCTCCCTCCGGGGGCCCCAGTCCCCGCGCCGCCTGCTCCGTGAGACATTCGGGCAGCATCCGGTGATCCCTGATGCTGCCCGATTTCTATTCCCTGGCAAATGTCACCTGCACGATTTTTGATAACTATTTGTTAACTTTCTGTACATCCGGAATACACTGACTGGTAACGGTCGGGGCTACCGGTGAGAGCGACAGCATGAGATCCGACCGCCGGGAGGGTCGGGATGCTCACTTATGCTCGATGTTCAAGGATCGCCGTTGTGGCCGTTGTCATCTCGGCCGTCGCGATCGGAGGTGCACCGCCGGCCGCGGCGGAACCAACCGCCGGCAGCGGCCAACGGGCCGACGAGACCATCTCGGCCCTGAGTGCCGAGGGCTACAACGTGGCGATCAACTGGGTCGGCGGCAAGAGCACATTGTCGCTGTCGCTGTGTCGGGTCAATTCCATCCACAATCCCAATCGCGCGTCACCGGCCCTACCCAAGACAGAGGTGACGGTCTACGTGGATGTGCAGTGCCCGGACGAGGGCTCGAATTCCTGAACCACGTCATGGCCTCTCCCGGCGGAATAGACTGGCACAAGCCAATCCGACCGCCGGAAGGGTCACCATGCGACGAGTACTGCGTTGCGCGAAGGCGTTCGCACCCCTCGCAGCACTGTGTGCCGGCATCGTCCTGGCTCCATCGGCAGCGGCGGACCCGACGGCAGGCATCCGATCGGCTGCCGACACGATCAACGACCTGACCGCCAAGGGCTATGACGTCCAGATCAACTGGGTAAGCGGGGTCAGCAGTGAACCGCTCACACGGTGCCGGGCGACAGCGGTTCACAACCCCGCCCGATCACCGGGTACCGATCCAGCGAATACCACTGTCTACGTGGATGTCTCGTGCCCCAACGAGCCCGACGACGACGTGTGGGGCGGTATCGGAATCGGGTTCGGCTGATCCGACCGTAGAAGCCCCGTCAGCACGAATCAGAACGCTGCCCCGTTGGGCGCCGAAGTGGTGGCGTAGGGATTCGACATGGTCGTCGTCGGCGGCGCGGTTGTGTCGGCCGGGAGTTCCGGCGGTGGCGGTGGCGCAGTCGATGTGCCGATGTCCTCGCTGGTGCTCACCGGAGTCCGCGGTGCAGTGTTCGTGCTCGTGGTCGCCGCCCGCGACGACGGCTTCACCGGCGTCACCGGGGTCAGCCGATCAGGTTGAGGGGGCAGTACCGACTGGTGTGACGTCATCAGGACCGCGAACACCAACGCGCCGATGGCCACCACACCCCCGATGCCGGCGACGACCATCGCGGCTGGGGTCTCGTGCCATGGCGTTCTCGGCGGACCCTGGGTCGAATCGACCCGGTTGTCCAGATCAACGTCCGGCATGCCAACCCGAACTCCGGGCTGTGCCGTCGAACGGAAAACCCGACAGCGACAACGCAATCAGCCAGACCACACCCGCCAACACGGCCAGATCCGCCACGTTGAACACGGGCATGGGGCCGATCGCCAGAAAGTCGACCACGTGCCCCCGCATCGGGCCGGGGGCACGGAAGAACCGGTCGACGAGATTGCCCGCAGCACCACCCAGGATGATTCCCAGGCCAAGGGCCCACCACCGAGAGCGGACGTTCACACCGATCCAGGCGATGGCCGCAGCCACGGACAGGACAACGATGGTCAGCAGGACGGTCCGGTTCGCCGCCATCGACATGGCGGCACCGGAATTGCGGGTGAGCTCGCACGACAGCCAGCTGCCCAGCACCGGGACGGGATGGCCGGGTTCGAGCGTGCCGACCGCCAGCGCCTTGGTCCCCAGGTCGAGCAGGAAGATCGCCCCGGCCGCCATGAACAGGAACCGACGCCGCGTCGGCTTGGCCGACTGCGCGCCAGAAATACCGGCAATGTCAGCCGTCACCGAATCATTGTCCGCTCACACCGGCCGGACCGCTGGGCAACGAGGCCGACGTTTCGATGAACATTTGTGGTCGCCCGCGCCGAATGTCACGCGCCGAATGTCACGCGCCGAATGTCACGCCAGAGTGGCGCGCGAGCACGGGCGCCACTCTGGCGTGACGCTCACGGGTCCATGCGCACGGAGGCTAGGGTGGCAACGTGTCCGATTCAGTGTTGGTCAGCGTCGACGATCACATCGCAGTCATCACCGTCAACGATCCCGATCGCCGCAATGCGGTGACCTTCGAGATGTCGGCGGCCCTGCGCGCCGCGGTGGAGGGCGCCGAAGCCAACCCCGACGTGCACGCCGTGATTGTCACGGGTGCGGGCAAGGCGTTCTGCGCCGGGGCCGACCTCACCGCGCTCGGCGAGGCCACCGAGGACGGGCTGCGCAAGATCTACGACGGGTTCCTGGCGGTCGCCAACTGCACGCTGCCGACGATCGCCGCGGTCAACGGCGCCGCAGTCGGCGCAGGACTGAACCTGGCGCTGGCCGCCGACGTCCGCATCGCCGGCCCGGCCGCGCTGTTCGATCCACGATTCCAGAAGCTGGGCATCCACCCCGGCGGCGGCGCCACCTGGATGCTGCAGCGGGGCGTCGGCCCACAGGTGGCCCGGGCGGCACTGTTGTTCGGCATGCGCTTCGACGCCGAATCCGCGGTGCGCCACGGGTTGGCGCTGTCGATCGCCGAGGATCCGGTGGGTGCCGCGCGCATGCTCGCCGCGGGCCCCGCCAGTGCTCCGCGTGACGTGGTGATCGCCACGAAGGCCTCGATGCGGGCCACCGCCAATCCGGGAACGGTCGACACCGACCAGCACGGGACCGCGGTCGACATCGAACTCGGTCCGCAGGCACGCTCGATCGAATCTCCTGAGTTCGCAGCGCGTTTGGCTGCCGCCAAGCGGAAGTAGCGGGCTACAACTCTCCCCTACAGGTCCAACACAGCGAGCTCGGGCGTCTCGACCAGGGTGCGCAGGTCACCCAGGAATGCCGCAGCCTGCGCGCCGTCGATGACGCGATGGTCGAATACGCACGTCAACGACATGGTCGGGCGCGCCACCACCGCGGCGTCCACGACGACCGGGCGCGGTTTGATCGAACCCATGCCCAGGATCGCCGCCTCCGGATAGTTGATCACCGGTACGCCATCGTCCAGGCCGAGCGCACCGAAGTTCGACACCGTGAACGTCGACCCGGTGAGCTCCGCCGGGCTGAGTGTCCCGGACCTGGCCCGCTCGACAAGCCTGGCTACCGCAGCGGCCAGCTGCCGGGTCGTCATCGCCTGTGCGTCACGGACCACGGGAACCAGCAGGCCGCGTGGTGCGGCCACCCCGAAGCCCAGATGCACGGCCGGATGCCGGTGGATCTGAGCGCTTTCCGTCGTTTCCACCCATGTGGAGTTCAGCAGCTGATGCCGCCCCAGCGCCATCACCAGCAGCCGCAGCGTCAGCACGAACGGCGTGACGGCCAGCTCCGCATCGGTAGCCCGGATCCGGTCGCGCAGCTGCAACAGTGCACTGCAATCGACCTCGACACGAGCGTGGGCGTCAGGAATTTCCTTGTGCGACAGAGACATCCTTCGCGCCATGGCTGCCTGCACGCCAGTGACATCGAGATTCTCCGCACTGCCGGACGCGGCCAGCACATCGTCACGGGTGACGATCCCCTCGGGCCCGGATCCCGGGGCAAGTGCGTCGAGGTCCACATGCAGATCGGCTGCCAGTTTCCGCACCGGTGGTTTGGCACGGGCCCGGTCACCCGTTGCCCGCCCCCGCCTACTGGCATCCATGCTGTCGTCGGCACCGTATCCGACCAGTACCGATTTACGCGGCGTCACACCATTTTTCGCCGGAACAGTGGGGGTATCGGACGGCTCACCGGCATCGATGCGGACCAGCAACGACCCGACGGTCAAGGTGTCCCCTGCCGCGCCGCCGAGTTCGAGCACCTGCCCGGCGAACGGGCTTGGGATCTCCACCTCGGCCTTGTTGGTCTCGACAGTGCACAACGTCTGGTTGAGCTCGACTGTGTCGCCCACCGCGACACTCCAGCTGGTGATGGTGGCGTCCTGCAGTCCCTCGCCGAGATCGGGGACCAGGAACTCCCGGTTCACGGCTGTTCCAGCGCACGCTCGACACAGTCGAGCAACCGGTCGACACCGGGGAGCCAGGCCTTCTCCAGCCGGGCAGGCGGATACGGTGTGTCAAAACCCGTGGCGCGCAACACCGGTGCCTCAAGGTCGTAGAAACATTCCTCGGAGATCCGGGCCGCAAGTTCGGCGCCGAAGCCCAGGGTACGAGGACCTTCGTGCATCACCACCGCACGACCGGTGCGCCGCACTGCAGCCGTGACGGTGTCGAAGTCGAGCGGATTGAGTGAGCGCAGATCCACCACCTCGAGGCTCCAGCCGCGGTCGGCGGCCAGCTCGGCGGCGTTGAGGGCGGTGCCCACCAGCCCGCCGTAGGTGATGATCGTGACGTCGGTCCCGTTGCGCCGCACAGCGGCCCGGCCGATCGGCGGCGCCGGTGCGCTCGTGTCGACGAGTTCGCGGGCCCAGTAGCGTCGCTTGGGCTCCAGGAAGATCACCGGGTCGGGGCTGCTGATCGCATACCGCAGCAGCCAGTACGCATCCGACGGGGTCGACGGTACGACCACCTTGAGGCCGGCGGTGTGCAGCCAGTACGACTCGGTGGATTCCGAGTGGTGCTCGACCGCGCCGATGCCACCGAACGACGGAATCCGCACCGTCACCGGCATCTTCACGTCACCGTGGGTGCGCATGTGGTATTTCGCCAGGTGGCTGGCGATCTGGTCGAAGGCCGGGTAGCTGAATCCGTCGAACTGCATCTCCGGGACCGGGACGAAACCGCGGATCGCCAGGCCGATGGAGATACCGATGATCGCCGACTCGGCCAGTGGAGTGTCGAAGCACCGGCCGGCACCGAAGGTTTCGGCCAGCCCCTCGGTGACCCGGAAAACGCCACCGAGGGTGGCGACGTCCTCGCCGAACACCAGGACATGTTCATCGGCGGTCATGGCGTCACGCAGCGCCCGGTTGATGGCCGCCACCATCGTCATCTCGGTCGCCACCGGCATCACATCCGGCGCCGGAGGCATCTTGAGCGGAGTCAGCTGCGGCTCCCATGGGTCCGGCGAATCACCTTGAGCGGCAGGACGATCGATGATCTGGGTCATGGGTCTCACGCCTCCTTCGCCAGTTCGGCCAACAGTTGATCGCGTTGGCGTGCCAGATCCGGGGTGATCTCGGCATACACGTTGTCGAACAGCTCGGCCGGATCGGCATCGGTGGCTCCGACGATCGTGTCGCGCAACTCTGCGCACAGCCGTAGTGACCGCGCCGCGACTCGTTGCTCCAGACGGTCGTCGAGCACACCGGTGGTCTGGAGGTAGGTGCGGTAGCGCGCGATCGGATCACGGGCCAGCCAGTCATCGAGGTCGGTGGCCGACCGGTACCGGGTCGGATCGTCGGAGGTGGTGTGTGGGCCCATCCGGTAGGTGACGGCCTCGATCAGCGTGGGACCGCCACCCTGCCGGGCCTGTTCGGCCGCCTCTGCCATCACCGCATAGCAGGCCAGCACGTCGTTACCGTCGACGCGGACACCCGGCATGCCATAACCGGTGGCCCGATGTGCGATCGACGGCCCGGCCTGTTGCCTGCTGACCGGCACGGAGATAGCCCACTGGTTGTTCTGCACGAAGAACACACACGGCGCCTTGAACACCGAAGCAAAGTTGAGCGCTTCATGCGCGTCGCCCTCGCTGGTCGCGCCGTCGCCGAGGAATGCGACGGTCACCGAATCCTCGCCGAGACGTTGGGCAGCCATCGCCGCGCCGACGGCGTGAAGTCCGTGCGTGCCGATCGGAATGGCGATCGGAGCGACGCAACGGCTGGTGAACTCCGTGCCCCCGTGCCACTTACCCCGCCACACCGCACCCATCTGGCCCGGCGTGATGCCGCGCAGCAGAAACGCGCCGATCTCCCGGTACTGGGGGAACAACCAGTCGGTCTTGCGCAGACAGGCCGTGGCCCCGATCTGCGCGGCCTCCTGACCACGACACGACGCGTACAGCGCCAGCTCACCCTGCCGTTGCAGGTTGATGAATTCCGTGTCCAGATCGCGGGTGACCACCATGGACTCGTAGAGCCAGGCCAGAGTCTCGTGGGGCAGATCGCGGCTGAAGCGGGTCTCGGCGGTGGGTGACCCGTCTGCGTCCACCAGACGTACCGGATCCAGATCGACACTCGGTGCCGCATACATCCCAGCCATACCGCCTCCTTCTCAGGTGACGGCATGTCGCGCCGCCAGTCCGTGAGGTGCTCAGAGCAGCGGCGGTACGGGCAAAACCCCTGGTGAGAGGCCTCCGGCTAATGCCTGGGTGTGGCGCTAGTCAGACGATCCGCTCGGCCCGTCGCAGCACTGGGGCATATCGCCATTATGCGCCCGAACCGAGTTCGGCCGGGTCCATCGCCGGTTACGGATTGGGTGCGTGTCGGATACGCACGCCGGGCTCAGACGTCCTTGATCCTCTGGACCGTCTCGGCCATGAGCTGGTCGAGCGTATCGGTCGGCAGCGGCGGCGCGTCACCGCGGAACAGGTACCCCCCTTGGCCGGCGCCGGCGAGGACGACAAGCGTTCCGATCTGGGCTGCTCGCATCGCCTCGACGCCCTCACTGCACATGTGTCCGCCACGGCCCTCGGTCTCGCCCATCCACCGGATGGTGTACCGCAGGACGTCCTGACCGTCGGCCACCGCCGAATCGGCATCGATGAACGTGCGATTCTCCCGGTCGGCGCACACCGCCGGTTTCTCGTGCAGTCGTGCGGTGCAGGTGGCGATCTCACGCCGCAACTCGGCCAGATAGTCGATACCGGAACGAACCCGGCCGATCGTCACCATGGGCCGCAACGGCTTTCCCGCGTCCCACTTCGACTGATCGAAGCTGTGCCAGCTTGCCAGGCCGTCGTATCGCACAGTGGGATCGCGGTTGCCGTCTGGGCAGATCGACCCGACAAAGCCGCCTGGATCAGGCCGTACGGTGACAGCGCTGTCGCGCTCCAACGGCGGGAGCAGGGTCGATATTTCGGCAGGGTTCCACTCGCCGGGCTGGGCCGGCAACGCGCCTCGGGACCGTGGTCGTCCGGCAGCTGCGAGCAGCCGCGACAACTGTTGCGCGCGTGAGGACTCCGAGGGGTCGTCGGTCCGGTACCACGCCTGCGCGATCACCCCGCCGGGCAGTTGGGTCACTGCCATGTGGGTCACGCGCGGCCACTGGTGGGCGGTGTCGCCGGACCTGTACCGGCTCAGCTTCTCGGCGGACTCAGCGATCATCCAGCCGTGGATCTGGCCGTCCGTCATCATGGGGGCGATTCCCCACATCGGGCACTCACCGGCCCACGCACTCATCTCGCCCGGCACATCCACGTTGTCGTGCGCGGCGGTGAACCGGACATCGACGGACGCCGCGGTGCTGACAAACCCGGGCGTTCCGGTGGCGGGGCGGTATGTCACGTCGAGTTCGGCCGCGCCGTCAGCGCCGAACCGCGGCAGTTTTCGACAGCTCTCCGGCGCGGCATCGCGTGCCGACCCCGGTGGCATCCAACCGAAGTCCGGCATCGGCGCGTACACGCTCACGTTGTCGAACGGTGCGCCGTCGACGTCGGCCAGCCCGGGTACACAGCGCACCAACCGATTCGCGGTGCACCGACCGGTATCCGTCGGCGTTCCCGTGAGGGTCACCGGAACGGGGCCGGATTCCAGTTCGTGCGTCGTGCAGGCGCCACTGACCAGTGCCAGGCTCAAGGCAACCACCGCCCCGGCCAGCGCACGGCCGAGTCCCCCGCGATCTGACGCCACGCGTCGACTCTACGAGGGACTGCCCGGCCGCGTACCCGATCAGCCTTGCGGAGCCAGCGCGACGATCCGCTCGGCCCGGCGCAGCACCGGGGCGTCGACCATCAGACCGTCGTGCTGGAAGACGCCGCGTTCTCCTGCCACCCGGTCGAGCACTGCCCGCGCCCAGCTGATCTGCTCATCGGTCGGCGCATAGGCCGAGCGGATGACTGCGACCTGAGTGGGGTGAATCGCCACCTTGGCGTCGAAACCGACCGCGACCGCGTCATCGGACTCGGCCCGCAGGCCATCGAGATCCTTGATGTCGAGGTACACCGAATCCAGCGCCAGCTTCCCGTAGGCCTTGGCCGCCAGCAGGGTCTGCGACCGCACGTGCTGGGCGACGTCGCGATAGGTGCCGTCGGGCCAGCGGTTGGCGGTGCCGCCGGTGACCGCGAACAGATCCTCGGCTCCCCACATCACCGCGAAGGCGTTGTCGGGCTGCACCAACTCGACGACGTTCAGCGCGGCCAGCGGGGTCTCGATCAACACCACGACATCCAGCGGGGCCAGGGCGCGCACCTGATCGGCATGCTCGGTCTTGGCCAGCATCACGGTGGTGTAATCGGTTGCGGCGACTGCCTTCAGGTCCAGCTCGTGATCGGCGGTGTCGGTCGGATTGACCCGCACCACGGTGCGGGCCGGATCCAGCCGCGTGTCGATCAGGGCCTGCCGGGCGGCGGGCCGGTCCTTGGCCGCGCATCCGTCCTCGAGATCGAGGATCACCACATCGGCTGCCGCCGCGGCCTTTTCGAATCGCTCCGGCCGGTCGGCCGGGCAGAACAGCCAGCCCGGTCCGTTATTGCCAAGTGACATCAGGAGTCTCCCTCCGGGCGCATTCGCATCAAGGCCTTGCGGGTAGCGGTGGCCACGACATCGCCGTGCTGGTTGCGTCCGGTGTGCACGAACGTGACGATGCCCTCGCCGGGACGGCTCTTGGATGCCCGCTTCTCGGTGACGACGGTCTCGGCGTAGAGGGTGTCACCATGAAACATCGGCTTGGGGAAAGCGATTTCGGAGAACCCGAGGTTGCCGACGGTGGTGCCCTGGGTGAGCTGGGAGACCGAGAGCCCGACCAGGGTGGCCAGCGTGAACATCGAGTTCACCAGCCGCTGGTTGAACGGCGGCTGCTGCTCTGACCACGCCGCATCGAGGTGCAGCGCCTGGGTGTTCATGGTGACCGCGGTGAACAGTGTGTTGTCGGCCTCGGTGATGGTGCGCCCGGGCCGGTGCAGGTAGCGCACCCCGGTCTCGAACTCCTCGAACCAGAGCCCACGCTGTTCGATCACTCGCTCCTCGGTCATAGGCCGGCCTCCCGCGCGATCAGCATCAGCTGCACTTCGGTTGTCCCCTCACCGATTTCGAGAATCTTGCTGTCGCGGTAGTGACGCGCGACCGGGTATTCGTTCATGAACCCGTAGCCGCCGAAGATCTGGGTGGCGTCGCGGGCGTTGTCCATCGCCGCCTCGCTGGAGACCAGCTTGGCCACCGACGCCGCCTTCTTGAACGGCTTGCCGGACAACATCAACGCCGCGGCGTCGTAGTAGGCGGCGCGGGCGGTGTGAGCCCGAGCCTCCATCCGGGCGATCTTGAAGGCGATGGCCTGGTACGTACCGATGGCCGCGCCGAAGGCCTGACGTTCCTTCGCGTACTTGACGCACTCGTCCACACAGCCCTGCGCGACACCGACGGACAGCGCCGCGATGGCGATGCGGCCCTCGTCGAGAATGCGCAGGAAGTTGGCGTAGCCGCGGCCGCGTTCGCCGAGCAGGTTCTCAGCGGGCACGCGGACGTCGTCGAAGCTGAGCGGGTGGGTGTCCGAGGCGTTCCAGCCGACCTTGTTGTAGGCCGGTTCGGCGGTGAACCCTTCGATCGGCACGGGCACCAGGATCGACGAGATCTCCTTCTTGCCGCCCTCACGTTCGCCGGTCACCGCGGTAACTGTGACCAGTTTCGTGATGTCGGTGCCGGAGTTGGTGATGAACTGCTTGGAACCGTTGATGACCCAATGGCCGTCGTCCATTTTCGCCGTGGTCTTGGTGGCACCCGCGTCGCTGCCACCGCCGGCCTCGGTCAGACCGAAGGCACCCAGCGCCTTACCGCTGGCCAGCAGCGGCAGCCACTCTTCCTTCTGCGCGTCATTGCCGAAGCGGTACACCGGCATGGCGCCCAGTGAGACTCCGGCCTCGAGCGTGATGGCCGCGCTCTGGTCCACCTTGCCGAGTTCCTCCAGGGCCAGGCACAGCGCGAAGTAGTCGCCGCCCATACCGCCGTACTCCTCGGGGAACGGCAGCCCGAACAGACCCATGTCGGCCATGCCGGCCACGACCTCATACGGGAACGAGTGTTCCTCATCGTGTTTCGCGGCCACCGGGGCGACGACGCTCTGGGCGAAGTCACGGACGGTCTTGGCCAGTTCCGCGTAATGGTCCGGCAAGGTGCCGGTGGACAGAAAGTCCGTCATTGCTCGTTCTCCTGTGTTGCAGCGGTAATCCGGGCCAGCGGCTGGCCCACCTTGACCTGGTCGCCGACGGCGACAAGTAGCTCGGCCACACCGTCGGTGGGTGCCGTCAGGGAATGTTCCATCTTCATCGCCTCCACGGTGACGACCATGGTTCCGGCGGTCACCTCGGTACCGCTCGCAACGCCCACGGCGACAACCGATCCCGGCATGGGACTGACGAGTTCGGCGTTGCCGCTGTGCTCGTCGTCGGGTCGCACCGGCGCCTCGCGGACCTCCTCGACGAGGTAACTGCGTCCGGCGCCGGAGAGCCACAATTGTCCGACACCCCCGCTCAGTTGCGTGGCGACCAGGTACTCGGCCCGCATCCCGTCGAGGGTGAGGGTGAACTGATCTCCGACGAATGCCGCGCTGACGGTGTGGGTTTCACCGTGCTCGACGGTGGCCGTGGCCTGATCGGGAGTACCGGTGAGGTACACGTGGTCGGTACGTTCGCCGGCCCGCAGCCGGAACGCCGCAGGGGCACGCTCGCCCACCCGCCAGCCGGTCGGCCGTGCCCACAGATCGTCGCCGGCCTCCGTCCAGTTGCTGATCCACTGGTAGGCCGCCGCGGCGATCAACTCGGCGTCGCCGAGGGCCTGAGGCGCGAAATCCGGTGCCCGACGGTCCAACAGGCCGGTGTCCAGTCGGCCGGCAGTCACATCGGGATCGGCCAGCAGGAAGCGCAGGAACTCTGTGTTGGTGGTCAGGCCCAAGACCGCGGTATCGGCCAGCGCCCGGTCCAGCTTGTGCAGCGCCGCGGCCCGGTCGGCGCCGTAGGCGATGACCTTCGAGAGCATCGGGTCGTAGTCACTGCCGACGACGGTGCCCGCGGCCAGACCGGAATCCACCCGCACACCGGACCCGGTCGGCTCGCGCAATCCCAGTACCGGACCTCCGGTGGGAAGGAACCCGTTGGCCGGATCCTCGGCGTACACCCGGGCCTCGATGGCGTGTCCGGTCATGACGACGTCGTCCTGGCCGAGCACGAGCTTCTCCCCTGCGGCAATGCGCACCTGCTGCTCCACCAGGTCAGCACCGGTCACCATTTCGGTGACCGGATGTTCCACCTGAAGCCGGGTGTTCATCTCCATGAAGAAGAACTCATCGGGCGCATCCGCGGACACGATGAACTCCACCGTGCCGGCGCCCGTGTAGTCGACGCTACGCGCGGTGTCGCAGGCGGCGGCCCCGATGCGTGCCCGGGTAGCCGGATCCAACAGGGGTGACGGTGCTTCCTCGATGACCTTCTGGTGGCGGCGCTGCAGGCTGCATTCGCGCTCACCCAGGTGGATCACGTTGCCGTGGCCGTCGGCGAGCACCTGCACCTCGATATGGCGAGGCCGCAACACGAATCGTTCCAGGAACAGGGTGTCGTCACCG
Organism: Mycolicibacterium peregrinum; assembly: GCF_002102345.1. Taxonomy (GTDB): domain Bacteria; phylum Actinomycetota; class Actinomycetes; order Mycobacteriales; family Mycobacteriaceae; genus Mycobacterium; species Mycobacterium peregrinum. Next base: position 159,459 of record NZ_LQPP01000027.1, on the reverse strand, counting down.
AAAGCGGCGGCGGCCTCGCGACGGGCGCTGATCAGCGCGGCAGGCAGATCGGCAGCCTCCTCGACCACACGCATGCCCTTGCCACCGCCACCTGCCGACGGTTTCACCAGAACGGGGAACCCGACCTCGGGCGCTCCCGCGATCAGCTCGTCATCGGTCAGGCCCGGACGCGAGATGCCGGGTACGACGGGGACGCCGAACGCGGACACCGCGGCCTTGGCCGCGATCTTGTCCCCCATGGTGGCGATCGCCGAAGCGGGCGGGCCGATGAACACGATGCCCGCGGCCTGGAGTGCGGCGGCGAACTCGGCGTTCTCGGAAAGGAATCCGTAGCCGGGGTGCACTGCCTGCGCACCGGTCCGCTGCGCAGCCGAAACCACCGCGTCGATGTCGAGGTAGCTCTGCCGGGCCGCGGCCGGTCCGATGCGGACGGCCACATCGGCCTCTGCCACATGACGGGCGCCCGCGTCGGCGTCGCTGAACACCGCCACCGACCGGATGCCCATGGCCCGCAGGGTGCGGATGACCCGCACCGCGATCTCGCCACGGTTGGCGACGAGGACTGTGTCGAACAGGGAGAGGCTCATCATCACATCCGGAATACGCCGTAGGAGACCGGCTCCAGCGGAGCCTGGCCGACAACCGAAAGAGCAAGTCCGAGCACAGTTCTGGTGTCGGCCGGGTCGATCACCCCGTCGTCCCAGAGCCGGGCCGTCGAGTAGTACGGGTTGCCCTGGTGCTCGTACTGGGCGCGAATCGGCGCCTTGAACTGCTCTTCTTCCTCGGCGCTCATGTCGCCGCGCACCGTGGCCAGCACCGAGGCAGCCTGCTCCCCGCCCATCACCGAGATGCGGGCGTTGGGCCACATCCACAGGAACCGCGGTGAATACGCACGTCCGCACATCGAGTAGTTGCCCGCCCCGTAGGAGCCGCCGATCACCACGGTCAGCTTCGGCACCCGGGCGCAGGCCACCGCGGTGACCATCTTGGCGCCGTGCTTGGCGATCCCCGAGGCCTCGTAGTCGCGGCCGACCATGAACCCGGCGATGTTCTGCAGGAACAACAACGGGGTCTTGCGCTTGTCGCACAGCTCGATGAAATGCGCTCCTTTGAGCGCGGATTCGCCGAACAGCACCCCGTTGTTGGCGACGATGCCGACCGGGTGGCCGTGGATACGGGCGAAGCCGGTGACCAGGGTGGTGCCGTACTCGGCCTTGAACTCACTGAATTCGCCGCCGTCGACGATCCGGGTGATCACCTCGTGCACGTCATACGGCACGCGGGAGTCGACCGGGACCACGTCGTAGAGCTCGGTCTGGTCGGCGACGGCGTCCACGGTGGGTGTCACGGCCCACGGAGCGGCCTCGGCCGGCCCGAGGGTGGCGACGATGTTGCGTACGATCCGCAGCGCGTCACGGTCGTCGTGGGCCAGGTGGTCGGTGACGCCGGAGGTCTTGGAGTGCAGGTCCCCACCGCCGAGGTCCTCGGCGGTGACGACCTCACCGGTCGCGGCCTTCACCAGCGGTGGTCCGCCCAGAAAGATCGTGCCCTGGTTGCGCACGATGACGGCCTCATCGCTCATCGCGGGCACATAGGCCCCACCGGCGGTACATGAGCCGAGTACCGCGGCGATCTGGGCGATGCCCTGCGCGCTCATCGTGGCCTGGTTGTAGAAGATCCGGCCGAAGTGCTCGCGGTCGGGGAACACCTCATCCTGGCGCGGCAGGAAGGCACCGCCGGAGTCGACGAGATAGATGCACGGCAGTTTGTTCTGCAGCGCGATCTCCTGCGCACGCAGGTGCTTCTTGACCGTGACCGGGTAGTACGTGCCGCCCTTGACGGTCGCGTCGTTGGCCACGATCAGGCATTCCCGGCCCGACACCCGGCCGATGCCCGCGATCATCCCGGCACCGGGACATTCGTCGTCGTACATCCCGTCGGCAGCCAGTGCGGCGATCTCCAGGAACGGGCTGCCCGGGTCCAGCAGCCCGTCGACCCGATCGCGGGGCAGCAACTTACCCCGGTCGACGTGGCGTTGACGGGCCCGCTCGGGGCCGCCGAGTGCGGCGGTGGCGAGCTTGGCGCGCAACTGCCCAACCAGCGCCAGATGCTCGTCGCGGTGCGATGACAAGGCAGCTCCCATTTCGGTTAATGACAACTAACTCGTGTTAGGTTAGTTTTCATTAACTGAGTTGTCTACCCCCGGAGGCGCCATGTCCGACAGCGCCGTCACCCGTCGCAGCAAGGCGAAGTCCGACCGCCGCAGCCAACTGATCGCTGCCGCCGAACGGCTTGTGGCCGAACGCGGTTACCTCGCGGTAAGACTGGAGGACATCTGCTCTGCGGTCGGCATCTCCGGGCCGGCGATCTATCGGCACTTCCCCAACAAAGAGGCCCTGCTGGTCGAACTGCTGGTGGGGATCAGTACCCGCCTGCTCGCCGGAGCGCAGGAGGTCACCGCCCGCAGCGCCCCGCCGGCCGACACCCTGAACGGACTCGTGGACTTTCATCTCGACTTCGTCTTCGGCGAGCCCGACCTGATCCGCATCCAGGACCGCGACCTGGCCCATCTGCCCGACGCCGCCAAGCGACAGGTGCGGCGGTCCCAGCGACAATATGTCGAGATCTGGGTGGCGGTCCTGACGCAGGTCAACCCGGAGCTGGCCGAGGAAGATGCCCGCGTGATGGCACACGCCGCGTTCGGCCTGCTGAACTCCACCCCCTACAGCGTGAGACCCGCTGTCCCCAAGACACATTCCCGCGCGGTACTGCGCCGGATGACACTGGCCGCGCTCACCGCCGACTAGACACCGAACGCCTTGGAGAGCCAACGGGTCGCCGCATCGACCAGCACGGCGCGGTTCTCCCGTTTGACGATCTCGTGGCCGTCGTCGTCGAAGATCAGCAGTTCGGCGGTGCGCCCGAGTGCCACCAACGCGTCGTACATCTGACGGGATTCGTCGGGCAGCACGTTGGTGTCGTTGCCGCCGTGCACCAGCAGCAGCGGGGCGATCACGGTATCCGCCCTCGGCAGCGGCGAAAGCCGTTCCAGGAGGTCACGATCCGCCACCGGATGGCCGTATTCGGGGTAGGACGCCGCGGCGATCCACTGCTCGGTGGTGTGGTAGAAGCTGTTCAGGTCGCTCATCCCGCAGATGCTGATACCCGCGACGAACAGTTCCGGGTGGAAAGCCAGCGCCGCCTGGGTCAGATAGCCGCCATACGACCACCCGGTACAGGCCAGCCGATCGGCCGGCGCAACACCCTGGTCCACCAGATACTTCGCACAGTCGGCGACATCGTCGATCGCGGCGAACCGCAACTCCTTGTCATCGGCGTGCACGAAAACCCGGCCGAACCCGCCCGAGCCGCGCACGTTCGGCGCCAGCACCGCAAAACCCGCCTCCAGCAGCGCCGGGAAGATCTCGTTGTATTCGGGCCGCGCCTGTCCCTCGGGGCCACCGTGCAGGAACATCACCGCACCCACCGTCTCCCCCTGCGGCCGGTACAACCACCCGGTGAGTTCCAACCCGTCGCGTGCGGTGATCCGCTCCAGCGTCGGCGCCGCGGTCAGAGGCCCGCTGCTGGGTTCCCGGTCGATCCGCTCCCATTCCAGCGAGCGCGGATCGACGAGTTCGACGGTGCGCGGCAACGACGGTCCCTGCACGGTCACCGCCACCATGGACCCGCCCGCGCTGATGCTGAGCTCACCGGCGACCGGACCTGGCATGGGAATCGGTGCCGACAACGATTCGTCGGCATACTCCAGGACCTGCAACTCGCTGCGGCCGTCGATGTTCCACAACAACGCGACGGTGGACAGATCGTCACTGACCACGAACTCGTCGAGCTCATAGCCGGCCCGTTCGGCGACGACGTGGTACGTCACGCCCTCGGCGGTCACCGTCACCTCCAGCAGACGGGCGTGCGCGGCGCCGTTGTCACTGCGGATCAGGGCCCGCACAAAACCTTCGGTGCTGCCCGGCTCATAGGTGCTGGCCGGGTAGTACAGGGTGGTCTCACCTTCGACGCCGCTGCGGAGCCGTCGCGGGGTGTGATCGTCGAGGATCACACCGAAATCGGTGACCGAGCCGGGATCCGATGGCAGCAGCGCGATCTCGGTCAACCCCCACAGCATGATGAGCTCCTGGTACCCGCGCGGCCCGACCCGCACCAGCGAGGCGCCCGCCCACGCGTCGACCAGCCGGCCGCCCGACCGTCGGTCGAGTATGAGGGTGCCTCCGGTGGCCGGATCGATCAGACACGAGCTGCCGACACCGTCCTCTCCGGTGAGGATCGCCGCGACCTGGGTGCCGTCCCAACTGATCAGTTCGGCGGTGCCCTCGGCGTCCGGCGGCCAGTAGTCGATCCGGCGCGCGTCACGGTCGTCGGGGTCGGTCGTCACCACCCAGATCTGGCTGCGGGTCCCACCTTCGGGTGCCACCTGGCACGCCAGCCAGTGGCCGTCGGCGGAATGGATGACCTTCGTCACGGGCCCGACCACGGGCAGTTCGACGTCGCGCGAGGAACTGGCCCGCCATCCGCGCAGGAACCGCTGCACCGCCCGCGGATAGCCGCCATCGTCGACCAAGTGGGCAAATGCCGTCGCGTCGGGTGACAACGACGCGCCGTAGTTCACCCGCACATGCCGATCTGCGGCCACCTCGCGTCCTCCTGTCACTTGCGCAGTCCAGTCCAGCATCTCTCATCACCACTCGATCCCTGGGACCTCGGCCGCAGCGGACTGAGCATCCGCACAGGTACCCTCGCAGCCATGAGGTGGGCATGACCGAATCACCACGCCGCGACGGGTCCGAGCCGACCCAATCTTTCGGTAGCGGCTACCCCGTGGACTATCCAGATCCGGCGTACTCGAACCAGCCGCCGTATCAGGGCGCGTACCCGGCTGTGCCCGGGCCGGCGCCGCAGGCGGGCCCGAATCCCACCCAGCAGCTACCGCCCTACTCTCCCTACGGGCACGATGCCGGCGCAACCGGCCAGCCGCCGGGCGCACCCACTCCGCCGCCGGGCACCCCGCCGGAACCAGGCGGCCACGAGCCCCGGCTCTGGCTGTGGATCCTTGCCGCCGTGGCAGTCCTGGTCGCGCTGGGTCTGGTCGTCGCGCTGGTGATCGCCAACGGCTCCAGCCAGGAGACGGTGGTCGCACCGCAACCGATCACCCCGCAGCCCAGCTTCAGCACGTCACCGAAGACACCCACCACGACCTCGCGGGCGCCCCGCCCGGTCCCGGCGCCCACCACGGCCCCGCCCACCGAGACCACACCAGGGCCCACCGAGACCGTCACCTATGAGGTCGCCGGCGAGGGCCGGGCCATCAACATCACCTACCTGGACACCGGCAACGTGCTGCAAACCGAGTTCAACGTCATGCTGCCCTGGAGCAAGCAGGTCGAACTGGCTCAACCGGCAACCGAGACCGCCAGCGTGAGCGTCGTGAATTTCGGCCCCGAGGTGGCGTGCACCGTGACCGTCAACGGCGTACAGACGCAACATCGGACCGGCTCGGGAATCACCATCTGCGTCGGTACCGCCTGAGCTGACGACGCACGCCGCCGTCAGCTCGTTGTGACGGCGGCACCCGGATGCCGGGCGGGCACCCGCACGGCCAGCATCCCGGCCAATCCGAGCACCAGCACGAGCACGATCCCGCCCATCCCGGCGCGGTCGGCGCCGAAGAAGTCGATGAACACGAAGAACAGCCACGGCGCCAGGAACGACGCCGCACGCCCGACGGTCGTGTAGAGCCCGAACGCGACGCCCTCCTTGCCGTCCGCGGTGATCCGCAGCATCAAGTTGCGCGCTGCCGACAGCGTCGGCCCGATGAACAGGCACAGCAGCAGGCCGCACACCCAGAAGGCCACCGGCCCCGACAGAACCAGCAAGGACAACCCCACCACGATCAGGCAGACCAGCGATCCGACGATGACCGGTTTCGAACCCATCCGGTCGTCGAGCATGCCACCCACGACCGCGCCAACGGCCGCGATCACGCAGGCACTGATGCCGAACAGCAAGACATCGGCCTGAGAGATGCCGTAGACGTTGACGCCGAGCACGGCGCCGAAAGCGAAGACCCCGGCCAGCCCGTCGCGGAACACCGCACTCGCCACCAGGTAGTAGACGACATTGTGATCGCGTCGCCACTCGCTGCGGATCTCGAACCACAACTTGCGGTAGGCACCGAAGAAGCCGACCCGGTCCACCGGGCCCGCATCGGTCACGCGCGGCACCATCACGAAGATCGGCAGCGCGAACAGCAGGAACCAGACCGCGGTGAGCAGCATCACCGCCCGCACGTTCTGCCCGTCATGGATCGGAATGCCCAGCAGCCCACGGGTATCGCCGTCCCCGGCGATGAATCCGACGTAAGCCAGCAGCAGCAGCACCACGCTGCCCGCATAGCCCAGGGCCAGGCCGAGCCCGGAGATCCGCCCGGATGTCTCCGGGGTGGACAACTGCCGCAGCATGGCGTTGTAGGGCACCGTGGCGAGCTCGTTGCAGGCCGCGGTACAGGCCAACAGCACGAGCCCCGGCATCAGGAAGCGGTGGTCGTCCCGAATCAGGCTCATCGCCGACGTCAGCAGCACGGCCGCACCCGTCATCACGGCCAGCACCCGACGCCGCCGCTGCGGCGCGTCGACCCAGATGCCGGTGACGGGCGCCAACAGAGCCACCGCGAGACCGGCGACCGTCATGGCCCGGCCCAGCCAACTGGCCGGCGTGGTGTCCCCGGGGAGGTCCGCGCCGACGCTGCCTGTGAGGTACACCGAGAAGACGAATGTGACGACGATGGCGTTGAGGCCCGTCGCACCGCAGTCCCACAATGCCCACGCGAGGACTCTCGCCCGCCCGGGGTTAGTCATGACCGACACCCTATGGGTTCGGGCGCCTTCTAGGATTGGCCGCATGCCAGTACCCGCACCCAGTCCGGATGCCCGTGCCGTCGTCACCGGCGCCTCGCAGAACATCGGCGAAGCGTTGGCCACCGAACTCGCTGCCCGCGGCCACCACCTGATCATCACCGCCCGACGCGAGGACGTACTGACGTCACTCGCTCAGCGCCTCACCGAGCGTTACGGGGTGACCGTCGAGGTGCGCGCCGTCGATCTCGCCGACCCCGCGGCCCGAGGCGTCCTGTGCGACGAACTCGCCCAGCGCGAGATCTCGATCCTGTGCGCCAACGCGGGCACCGCGACCTTCGGCCCGGTCAACGACCTCGACCCGGCCGGCGAGAAGGCACAGGTGCAGCTGAACGTGCTCGGTGTCCACGATCTGGTGCTGGCGGTGCTACCCGGAATGGTCAAGCGCGGCTCCGGCGGCATCCTGACCTCGGGCTCGGCCGCGGGTAATTCACCGATCCCCAACAACGCCACCTACGCGGCGACCAAGGCGTTCGCCAATACCTTCAGCGAGTCACTGCGCGGTGAGCTCAAGGGCGCGGGCGTACACGTCACGGTGCTGGCGCCGGGCCCGGTACGTACCGACCTGCCCGACGAGTCCGAGCAGTCTCTGGTCGAGCGGCTGATCCCCGACTTCCTGTGGATCTCAACCGAATACACCGCCAAGCTGTCGCTGGACGGCCTGGAGAAGAACAAGATGCGGGTGGTGCCCGGGGTGACCTCCAAGGCCATGTCGATGGCCAGCGGATACGCACCGCGGGCCATCGTCACCCCGATCGTGGGCGCTGTCTACAAGAAGCTCGGCGGCGGCTAGTTCTTCCCACCCCTCTGCGGCGAAACGGCATTCCAGCAGCGAAATATCGAGTAACGCACTGCCGGAATGCCGTTTCGGCGGATATGCGGACTAGCGACGGCGGCCCGTCCCGAAGATGCTCCGGGTGATCTCCCGACCGATCACGGTGCCCGCCGAGCGCATGGCGCTCTTGAACGCCGAGCTCTTGAGCACCTGCTCAAGCACCCCCGGCTCGGCCGGTTGCGCCGGGGCGGGCATGGCCTCGATCTCGCCTGACGCCTCGACACCGCCGAAGCCGCCCGAATCCTCCGGCGACGGCGGCGGGGCCAGCTTGGCGGCCAGTTGCTCGTAGGCCGAATCCCGGTCCACTGTCTGGCCATACGTCGCCTGCAGCGGGCTGGCCTTGGCGGCCGCCGTGATCGCGTCATTGCCGATCGTGTCCATCAACGACCGCGGCGCCCGCATCCTCGTCCAGGCCACCGGTGTCGGCGCACCCTTCTCCGACAGCACCGTGACCACGGCCTCGCCGATACCCAACGACGTCAGCGCCTTCTCCAGGTCATAGACATCGGTCTTCGGGTAGGTGCGCACGGTCTTCGACAGTGCCTTCTGATCGTCCGGGGTGAACGCGCGCAACGCATGCTGCACCCGGGCGCCCAGCTGCGAGAGCACCTCGTTGGGCACATCGGTGGGCAGCTGCGTACAGAAGAACACGCCGACGCCCTTGGAGCGGATCAGCTTGACGGTCTGCTCGACCTGCTCCAGGAACGCCTTGGACGCGTCGGTGAAAAGCAGATGCGCCTCATCGAAGATGAAGACCAGCTTCGGCTTGTCGATGTCACCGACCTCGGGCAGGGACGTGAACAGATCGGCCAGCACCCACATCAGGAACGTCGAGAACATCACCGGACGAGCGGCCTGCGAACCCAACTCCAGCAGGCTGATGATGCCGCGGCCCTGCGTGTCGGTGCGCAGCAGATCCTTGGGCTCCAGTTCCGGTTCGCCGAAGAACGAATCGGCGCCCTCGGCCTCCAGGTTGACCAGAGCCCGCAGGATGACACCCGCCGTCGTGGTCGACACCGCGCCCAGGGCCTTGAGTTCGGGCTTGCCCTCGTCGCTGGTGAGATACTGGATCACCGAACGCAGATCCTTGATGTCCAGCAGCGGCAAGCCCTTCTGATCGGCCCAGTGGAAGATCAGGCCGAGCGTGGACTCCTGAGTTGCGTTGAGCCCCAGAACCTTTGACAGCAGGATCGGCCCGAAGCTGGTGATCGTGGCCCGCACCGGAACCCCAATCCCTTCGGTACCCAGCGACAGGAATTCCACCGGGAAGGCGGTCGGCGTCCAGCTGTCGCCGGTGTCCTTGGCCCGCTGCGCGGTCTTGTCGTTGGCTTCGCCGGCCTTCGACAGCCCCGACAGATCGCCCTTCACGTCGGCCATCACCACCGGGACACCCGCCGCGGACAACTGCTCGGCGATCACCTGCAGCGTCTTGGTCTTGCCGGTACCCGTCGCGCCGGCGATCAACCCGTGCCGGTTGACCGTGGCCAACGGGATCCGGACCTGTGCGGCCGGATCGACGGATCCGTCGACTACAACGGTGCCAAGCTCCAAAGCCTGGCCTTCGACTGCGTAACCGGCAGCAATCTGCTGCGCGGGGGTGGCTGTCGATTCGGTGGTCATGCCGCGGTCCTCCCAGTTTTCGCGAACGAGCCAATCGGGGTCTGACACTACTTGTCAGGCGGCGCGCGCGGTGGGTGTGACGGCTCGTTGTCACGTGTAGGAATACTGTGGATCTTCGTGCGAGACGAACTTGTATGGATCGACTGCGAGATGACCGGCCTGGACCTCAAGTCCGATCGGCTGATCGAGATCGCGGTTCTGGTCACCGACGCTGACCTAAACATCCTCGGTGACGGCCTTGACGTGGTCATTCACACCGACGACGAGGCGCTGTCCTCCATGGTCGACGTGGTCAAACAGATGCACACCCGGTCCGGGTTGATCGAAGAAGTCCGGGTGTCGACCGTCGACGTGGCCACCGCCGAGCAGATGGTGCTCGACTACATCCGCGAGCACGTCAAGACCGCCAAGGCCGCTCCCCTGGCCGGCAACTCGATCGCGACCGACCGCGGCTTCATCGCTCGCGACATGCCCAAACTCGACGACTACCTGCACTACCGGATGATCGACGTCAGCTCGATCAAGGAACTGTGCCGTCGCTGGTACCCCCGGATCTATTTCGGCCAGCCGGAGAAAGGTCTCGCACACCGCGCCCTGGCCGACATCCACGAGTCGATCCGCGAACTCAAGTACTACCGATCGACCGCGTTCGTCGCCCAGCCCGGGCCGTCTACCAGCGATATCGCTGCGATCGCGGCCGAGCTCGGCCCGCCGAAGAATGACACGACCGAAACCGATTCGGCGGTAGGACACCCGAGCAGTTAGTATCTACGAGCCGCATACGCCGAAAGGCAGCGCGGCGATGGTGGCTGTAGTTCAGTTGGTAGAGCACCAGGTTGTGATCCTGGCTGTCGCGGGTTCGAGTCCCGTCAGCCACCCCGATATCGGGAACGCCGTCTGCGCAAGCAGGCGGCGTTTCTGGTTTCAGGCGCCTCATAGGTGCGCCCCTCGCACCGAGTGCGGTCCACCGATCCTCGAGGCGTTACTCCCCGTTCGTGCGCAGTTCCCAGGGCTTCATGCCGATAACGTCTGCAAGGTTGCGTTGCAGCGCAACACCGGCCGGCACTGTGCGGTAGAAGATACTGACCTCGACGATCTTGCCGTCCGCGTCGAGCAGGACGAAAAATATGCCGTTGACGGCGGCGTCTCCGACCTGCAGCCGGAAGTGTGCAGCATGGTGCGTCTCACCGCTGAGGACCTCGAAATAGGTGTCGTCGGATGAGATTCCGTTGACTGTCTTGATGGTCTCCACCGCGACCTCGCGGCCGGAGATCGGCTCATCACCGAACGGGCCGTACAGCACCACATCCTCGGCGAGGATGCCGGAGAGTGTGTCCTTGTCTGCGCCGCCGTTGATGCAGTTGACGAAGGACTCCAAGGTGTCGCGGTGCGGGGCGAAAGTAGTCATGACTGCTCCCCGTTGGTGGTTGCGTCCGGCCGGTGCGTCTCGGGCGTCAGCCGGCCGGGAAAGTAATGCCCGTTGTCCAAATCAGCGAGCAGGCCGGGCTGAACAGGTTCCCAGCCGAGGGTCTGACGGGTGATGAGGTTGGAGGCCGGGAGGTCCATCGTGACCAGATTTGTAAACATGCCGAAGTATCCGGGCAGCATCAGCACGTCCTTCGGAACGCTGACGACCGGCAGGCCCAGACGGCTGCCAATGGCCTCGGCGATCTCGCGGAACGGGGTGCCCCCGTCCTCACTCGCGTGCCAATACTTGCCAGCCGGCCCTTTCTCCAGCGCCAATCGGAACAAGGAGGCGACATCGCGGATGTGCACGGCGCCCCATAGGTTCGCGCCGTCTCCGGGGTAGCCGACGAAGCCCTTCTCCTTCGCGAGCGCGATCAATCCCGGGAGAAAACCGGCGCCATCGGTGGCGCTGTGCGCTATGGGCGGAAGCCGCACGATCGAAGACCGCACTCCCCGCTCGGCGAGGCCGACTACAGCGGTCTCCACGACGTTACGAACACGCAGAGTGCCCTTGTGCTCGTCGCCGCTGGGCAGGGCCGGATCCTCCTCGGTCACCGGCCGGCCCAGGATGCCGGCCGAGCCGATGCTGCCCGCCGCAACCAGCGGCTTTCCGGTACCCGCCAGTGCCTCGCCGAACGCGAGGATGATCGGGAGCTCCGCGGCTGCCACAGCGTCCATCCCGCCGGACGGCAGTAGGTCCTGGCGGTGCGCGACGTGGATGACGCCGTCAGAGTCCGCGGCCGCCTCCTTGAGCCCGTCGAGATCATCGAGGCCACCGCGACGCACCTTCGCGCCGAGCGCGGAGAGAGCCGTCGCGGCAGTGTCCGAGCGGGCGAGACCGGTGACCTCGTGCCCTGCTGCGATGAGCTCGGGGATGATGTGCGAACCGGAATGGCCGGTCCCGCCAGCGATGAAAACGCGCATGTGACTGCCCCTTTGGAAGTGGGTGGACTGACGGCGTTCAACTGAGAATGCTGACGCCGAAGGCGAAGTTGGCGTGCTTGATCGAGTGGGTCATCAGGCTGAGCGACAACAGGCCTACGTTCTCCAAGGCCCGAGCCATTCGCAGCGGCCCAGCGTCCAGTGGGCGCATGCCCAGACTGTCGATGAACCCCGAGACGCGCGCCTTTGCCTGCTCGTCATCGCCGGCGATGAACACGTCCAATGGGCGCCCCTCGACTGGCCCGGCCGCCAGAACGTGGGAGTACAGCGTGTTGAACGCCTTGACGAGATGCGCGCCCGCTGGGGCGGCCTTGGCGATCTCCTGTGCGCCGGAACTGCCCTCGGGGGTGACAAAGCCTGAGAAATCGGGGGTGACCGGGTTGGTGATATCGACGATGACCTTGCCGCGCAGGACATCCCCATACGCGCTGACCACCGACGCCGCACTGGCGTACGGCACGGCGACGACAACGATGTCCCCCGCCGGGGTGGTGCCGGGCGTCCCAACAGTGGCGCCGTCGAGCGCGGCCGCCAATTCCTTGGCTGCGGCCGGATCTCGGCCGACGATCTCGACTGCGTTGCCGCCGGCGAGCGCACGGCTAGCCAGGGCGCTGGCCATGTTCCCGGTTCCGATGATGCTGATGTTGCTCATAAGATATCCAATCTGGTCGCAAAAGGTTGATGTATCAACCATAGGCCGGATTGGATGATGCGTCAACCAAACGGGATAGAATGGGGCCATGGAACCGAACTGGCTGAGTCGTGATGAAGACCGCGCATGGCGCGCCTTCATAGACGCGCATCAACAGATCGAAGCCCACCTGAGCCGACGTCTGCAGGAATCGGGCCTGTCCGGGGCCGACTACGAGGTGCTGGCGGCACTCTCTGCGCTCGACGGAGACCGCATGCCCGCTCACGCTCTATGCAACGCACTGAACTGGGAGAAGAGCCGCCTCTCCCACCAGGTGCGGCGGATGCAGAACGACGGACTGATCAGCCGCGAGCCCAACCCCGACGACGCCCGCAGCACCATGGTCCGACTGCTGCCGGCCGGTCGCGCCGCCATCGAGAAGGCCGCACCCGGACACGTGGCGGACGTCCGCCGGACCTTCATCGACTTGTTCACCCCGACCGAGCTCGACACGCTCGCCACCCTCCACGAACGAGTCCTGCGCCATCTGGCCAAAAGCGACGACTCCCCCGCCGAAGACGCGCCCTCGTAATCTTCATCAGCCCTGAGGATTTCAGCTCCCGCCCAGGCATTCCGGGGCCGCTGTCACTCAATCCTTGACGTCCGGATCCCAGGTGGATGGCAAGAGCGGCACCGGCGAACCGTCGCCGAACGCAGCGCCGCCGAACGCCGTCAATCCAGCCGTCGTCGCGTCTTTCTTGTCCCGCGCGCCGGAAAAGCCCAGCGGCCCCGCGCCGCGGTCCGAGGCCGTCGGTGAGGTGTCCGGTGCGGTGCCGCCGTCCGGATCAGCTTGCAGGTCCATGTATTCGTAGCCGTGGCCCTTCTCGCGCATCGCTGCGCGTCGCCGGCGCCGGGCGCGCGCCTCGCGGGCCGTTTCGCCGGCAGCGGCCGCAGCGGCATCGGGTTCGGTTGCTTTCCTCTTGGCCCCGGCCGAGGCGTTGGCCCGTGCCGCCGCCGGGACGGCGGCGCCCGGCGCGCCGATCAGATAGGGCGGGAAGAATCCGGGCCCACCACCCGGGGCAGCCGAGGGCGCCGATGCGGAGGCGACGGGTGCCGACGCCGACGCGCCGGTCGAGGGGGCTGCGGGAGCCGACGGCGCAGTCGGAGCCGGCGTCCCGCTCGCCACCGTCGATGCGCTCCCGGCCGCCGGCCATGATTCGGGGTCGGTGCCGGCCGGAATTTCCGCGCCGACCAAGGCGGGCGGCTGGATTGCGGCCAGGCCGGTGATCGCCCACCCCAGGTTGGCGATCACGACGCTCAGGGCGGGCTGAATGAGGGCCGGGGACAACTGAACAATCACCTGCAGCAGCTGAGCCGCATGGAAAGCCATGTCGGCCAACACCATCGGCAGGTTGGTCAACAACGCAGCTGGGTCGTTCAGCAGGTTGTCGATCAGTAGGCCGATGTTCTCGATCTGCTCTTGGCCGACTTCCAGCCACCACCGCGGGTCGAGCGGGCTCAGGTCACCGTGGCCATGGTCGTCGTGGTCGTGGTCGTGGTCGTGGTCGTGGTCGTGGTCATGATCGTGGTCGTGGTCATGGTCATGGTCGTCGTGGTCGTGGTCGTCGTCGCCGTGGTCGTCGTGCAGGATCCGCGGCGCCGCCGGGGTAGATGGCGCGGATGCCACGGCCGTCTCGGAGACCCCTCGATAGACGGTCATCGTCGTCGCAGCCTGAATCCACATCCGCACGTAATCGGCCTCGTTCACCGCGATCGGGATGGTGTTGATCCCAAAGAAGTTCGTGGACACCAGGACCGCCTGCCGCACATGGTTGGCGGCCAACTCGGCCAGGGTGGGCATCGCCGCCAATGCACTGGCGTAGGCCGCGGCGGCGGTTTCATGCTGGACCGCGATCGCCGAGCTGTCGGCGCTGACCTGCTGCAACCACGCCAGGTACGGAAGGTGGGCAGCCACGTACTGTTCCGCACTCGGACCCTGCCATGCTCCGGCTTGCACGGCACCCAGCACTGCCGCGAGTTCTGTTGCCACCGAGGCATATTCGACACTCAATGACGACCACGCGCCGGCCGCCGCCAACATCGCACCAGGGCCCGGGCCGCTGGTCAGCAACGCTGAATGCACCTCTGGCGGCGAGGCCATCCATACCGCGACCATGAGAACCCTCCTTGTAGACCGGCTACCCGAAGCGTCCAAGTTATTGAATATGATTGTCATTATCAATGAAACATTTGAAACTCATAGAATGCCGAGCGGAGGCAGCCTCAACTGCACGGTCGGCACCGCGACGTTTCATCGTGGACATCAAGCGTCACGGGGTGCGCAGCACAGGCACCCCAAAGGACCCCAAAGGCCGTGGGGCCGAACGGCACTCACGACCGTCGAGGTATCACAGCGACCGGAGTCACCGGCCGCGGAAGTGAGTTGCGGACTACTCCGTCGCGCCGACCCGCCGCCTGATCCGCGGCGCCAGCTGCACGATCTCGGGCACCACGGTCGGATTCTCGTAGGCGGTGGTCACCAGCGACACCAGGGTGTTGGCGACGTCGCGCAGGGCCGACATCCGGGCCGGCAGGGCGCCCTGGGTTACCCACGTCTTGACCAATTGGTCCAGCAGGTCGCGGTCCGCACCGCGCAGGATCTCGGTGTCGTCGGTCGGGCCGACGCCCACCCGGATCAGCGACAGCTCGGGGTGCTCGATGCGCCAGGAGTTCAGGATCTCGTCGAGCGCAGCCTTGCTCGCGCTGTATGCCGCCACACCGGCCCGCGGACGGCCCACGTCATAGCTCGACGCGACAAGCACGACACCGTTCTCGGACAGTCGCGGTGTCGCCGCACGCAATACGTTGTTGGCACCCACCGTGTTGACGCTGAACGCGTGCAACCAGGTGGCGACGTCGGTGTCCTCGATGTAGGCGAAGGGGATCACGGTGCTGGTGAACACCACGGCGTCCAGGCCGCCGAGCGCGTCCGCCGCCTCGTTGACCACGCGGCTGATGGCCGAGGAGTCTTCGACGTCGAGCTCGAAAGCGAAGCCATCGATGGCGTCTGCCAGGGAATTCAGCAGATCGACGCGTCGCGCGGCGACGGCGACCTTGGCGCCGCGTTCGGTGGCACTGACCGCAACAGCGTGGCCGATGCCCGAGGAAGCACCGACGACGAGGAGACGCAGGCCGGCTGCATCGGCTCGCTGACCGCTCATTCTGGATCAACCTCCATGGCTCGTCTCAAGGTGTTAGGTCACCCTTCGCTCGTCGGACATTACCGGGTGCGATGAATTCCGGACGCTCGGCGGGTCCACTTGAGAGAACGAGATTCTCCGAGCAGCAGTCAGGAGCCCTTCATGACGACAGGAAAACCGCCGATAGTCGACCAGCAGGCGTGGCGCACCGCGCTCGACGACCTGCGGCGCCGGGAGAAGGCCGCCACCCGGGAACTGGACGCGATCGCCGCCGCGCGCCGCCGGCTGCCGATGGTGGAGCTGCCGGACTACACGCTGATCGGAGCCGACGGGCCGGTGCGCCTGGCCGATGTATTCGACGGACGCGCTCAGCTGATCACCTACCACCACATGTGGACCGACGGTGCCGAATGGCAATGCGGCGGCTGCACCGGCTTCACGTCCCAGTTCACGCGTCTCGACTTCCTGGACAACTACGACGCCCGCTTCGTCATCGTCACCAACGGGCCCATCGAGGAGGCGCTGGCGTACCGCGAGAAGGTCGGCAACCGTATGGACTGGTTCTCGTCATCGGAGAGCTCCTTCGGGTCCGACGTCGACGCCGGCCCGGGCGAAGGCTTCGCAGTCAACGTCTTCTTTCGCGACGGCGAAACCGTCTACCGCACCTGGCACACCAATGGCCGTGGCACCGAACAACTCAGCCACTCGTTCGCGCTGATCGACCTGCTGCCGTGGGGCCGGCAGGAGCAATGGCAGGACTCCCCGGACGGCTGGCCCAAACAGCCGACCTACTCGGGCTGGCTCGACAGCCCCGACATCGCCCACCTGTACGGAAAGGACGCCCTGTGACCACATCAACCGATCAGCAGCGCTACGTCGTCACCCGCACCATCTCCGCCTCCCCAGCCCAGGTGTTCGCCGTCCTGGCCAATCCGGCCCGGCATTGCGACACCGAGCCCGGCGACTGGGTACGCGACGCGATCGACCCCGAACCCATCACCGGGACCGGTCAGATCTTCGCGGTCAACATGTTCCTACCGGCGGCCGGTGGCCACTACGTCATGCACAACCTGGTGACCGAGTTCGACCAGGACCGGACCATCGCCTGGTTGCCCGGCCAGCTCGACGAGCAGGGCCACCATGCGCCCGGTGGGTGGTGGTGGCGGTACGACCTGGCCCCCAACGGAGACCAGACCGACGTCACCCTCACCTACGACTGGACCGACACCCCGCAGAGCTTCCGCGACCAAATCGGCGGGATGCCACCGTTCAGCTCCGACTTCCTCGACGAATCGCTTGCGGCACTGGATCGTTCATCCAAGTAGTCAGGCCGGCACCCGGTCCAGGAATCCGAACACCGTCTGGATCCGGCCCTCACCGTCAGTGGCGAGCACGTCGAATCCGACCACTACCGGGTCGGCGTCGCGCGGACCGAGCCCCCACTGGAAACGCGCCTGCCGGTGGTGGGTGTCGGGCCCGCTGACGAGCGTGAATACGAAATCCGGGAACTGGGAGTGGACGGCCTCGATGGCGCCGGACACCCCGTCGTGTCCGCTCACCTCGGCCAGCGGATCGGTGTAGGTGACGCCGGCCGACCAATGCCGTTCCAACAGGGCCCGTCGGTCGACGGCATCGGTGGCATTCCAGGTGCTGAGGTACGCGGTGACGGTGTCATTGAGCTCGGCCATTTCGCCTCTTTCACGGTAATCGACTGGGACTCAGCCAGATTCACCGATTCGAAGCGAGATGTCGATTACCGCAGGGGTAATCGGTTCAGGTGCTGGCGTTGCCGGTGCGCCACTGGTCCCACGGGATGTTCCAGTCCCCCAGGCCTTCGGTGCCCGGCAACACCGAGCCCACGGTGTTGACGACCTCGACGATGTCGCCGCGTTTGGTGTTCTCGTAGAACCACCTGGCGTTCGCGGTGCTGACATTGAGGCAGCCATGGCTGACGTTGCTGTAACCCTGGCTGCCGACCGACCACGGGGCGCCGTGCACATAGATGCCGCTGTAGGACATCTGGGTCGCGAAGTCGACCTCGGTGCGATAACCGTTCGGTGAGTTGACCGGCACCCCATAGGTGGACGAGTCCATCACCATGTGGTCGAAACGATCGCCGACGATGTAGACGCCGTTGTTGGTCGGAGAACTGTTCTTACCCATCGAGATCGGCATGGCCTTGACGACCTCGCCGTTGCGCCGGACGGTCAGAGTCTTGGTGTTGTCATCGGCCTGCGCGATCACCTCGTCGCCGATCGTGAAGTGGGTCGTGACGTTGCCCTGGCCGAACAGCCCGTCGCCCAACTCGACACCGTAGGTGTTCACCGTGACGTCCACCGAGGTACCAGGCTTCCAGTATTTCGCGGGGCGCCAACGCACTTCGCGGTTGTTGAGCCAGTAGAACGCACCTTCAACAGGCGGATCGGTCTTGACGGTGACGGCACGTTGGGCAGCCAGTCGATCGGAGACGTTCTCGTCGAACCGGATTGCCACCGGCTGCCCCACCCCGACCACTTCCCCGTTGTTCGGCAGGACGTACGGCATCGTCAGGTTGGCCGGCGAGTGCGTCTCGAACCGCAGTCTGCGGTTGGCGACGCCACCGAGGCCCAGAGACTGCGCGTTGAGGGTGTACTGCTCGTTGTAGTCGAGTGGGTCGGTGGTGGACCACGTCAGACCGTCGGCACTGAACTTGCCTGCGACGCTGACCCCTTCTTCGTTGGTCATGGTGACCCCGCCGAGCACACCGTTCTCCGCGCTCACAGTGACCGGTGCGTCGACGGTAACCCCGACGGCGCCATCGGTCACCGACGCGTTGACCCTTGGCACCAACAAATCGCCGTAGGGAGTGCCCTTGTCGGTGATCACCGGCGCCGGCCCCTGCGGGTCTTCGCCTCCGCACGCGCTGAGCCCCAACATCATTGCCGGCACCATGGCAACAACTGCCCGCCGGAACACACCCCGATACGGACGGGTCACCGTCTGGGCCTGCCCCATGGTCGTCCTACCCCTCGCGCGGTCGATAGCAAATTCTTGGCAATAGTCTAAGGGTTCCGGCCGGATCGGGCCGACCAGAAGCCCGTCCCAGGCCCGCCACCAGCGGATTTCACTGTTGAGAGAAACTCCTGTTATTGTCTCTCTCGCGCGCCGTTAGCTCAGTTGGTAGAGCAGCTGACTCTTAATCAGCGGGTCCGGGGTTCGAAACCCTGACGGCGCACCAACCAAAAACCCTGCCTCGGCAGGGTTTTTGCGTTTCAGGGTTTCAGCGTTACCGGGATTGCTCATCATCCGTCAGGCTCGGTACCTCTCGGCCAGTCGGTCGCCGATGCTGGGTTCAGCCTCTTCCAACAACATCTCCACGGCCCCGGCCAGATGTGCGGCCGCATAGCCGTGATCCCGGTACTGCTCGCTCTTGAAGCGGTCGAGTTCCCTGCGCAGATCGCCCAGGGTTTCGTCGCTCACATGCGCCATATGGCTACCTCCCGTCGGTGTGACCACGGCCCACATCGCCTTACGGAAGTTCGACATGAGCCATTGGGTGTCGTCAGCGAATCCCGACGATGAGCCCGTCGGGATTCGCTTTACCGGCGATAGCACATGCAGCGATCCTGGCAAACGGAAAATAAGTTAGCTGCAACGCAATACCCCCTTGTCACACGATTGTCCCGTGTTGCGGTCGAGATCAAGGCCCAGGGCCGCCTCCCCGATCCTGACCCGACGTCGACCTTAGCTGGACACCTATGCACTAGCAACCGGTTCGACCAGAAAGAGCCGTTCCCGCCCTGCTATGCAGCAGATTTCAGCTACCGCGGCCGCTCGACACCGAGTTGCGCAGAGCCTCGGCGATCATCAGACCGACGCATGTTTGCCAATCGTTTTCCCCACCAAATCGGCGTGGATCAGGACGGAACGGCCGGCCGCGCGTCACGCGACACCAACCTGCCAGCAAACTTTTCAGCGCATCGATCCAATTCCTTCCGGCACCCCGCAGCCAGTCCGTACGCGCCCCCAGAGGCACCAGCCGAATTTGCGGTGAACGGCATTCGTAACATCCAGAGGCCCGTCGGCGACATACCTCGATAATGTGCTGATAACCGTGACGCAACCCGGCGAGTCGCGGCGACACTCTGCTGTTGACGTAGTCGTAAGTTACTGTTTAGAATCCAACTCCAGCGCTTCCGCTGGTCAGACGCTAGAAACCGTGTTAATCTCAAGTTAGCTGATTAATTGCGATCCGGTACCGCGTGGCGATTACGCCAAGATGAGGGGTGTTAGCTGATGCCTGCCGTAGGTGGCGCCGATCCCACAGCTGCATCGACCGCCGCATTTGTTGCTGCGAACCAGCCCGTCATGGTGTATACATGCAGCCGCCTGGGCCGCATCGCCAATCCCCCGAGTTTCTCGTTGGCGGACTGGCTCCTGTTCCGCCGCCGCTGAGCGGCGTACCGGGCGGGCCGTACTGACCGGGAGCCCGCTGCTCCGGGCATCTCCGCAGGGCGCACAACGCACGCCCTGCGGATCGACACTCAGCGCCGCTTGATCCGTCGCACGACGACGAACACCACCAGCACACCTGCACCGGCCAATGACGCCGTCACGGCGGGCTTCTTGATGAAACCGATCACTGCCGACTTGAAATCGTCGGCCAGGCGCTGCGGATTGGCCCGCTCTGCCAGGGAGTCGACAGTCACCGCCAGCTGATCGCGAGCCTGATCGATGTCCCGCTTGATGCTCTCCGGGTCCCGGTTCGCCACTGTTTGCTCCTCCAAGCCGCTCCATATCGTGCTGCCCTGCCGCACTACCCTAGATCAGCCGGCACCGTGACGACGGAACCGGTCGACAAGAAGGGATACCCACGAATGCCGCCAACCCCGCGCCTCGAGGTGGGAGACACCGCCCCGGCTTTCAGCCTGCCCGACGCCGACGGCAACGTCGTCGAGCTCTCCGACTACAAGGGCCGCAAGGTCATCGTGTACTTCTACCCCGCGGCGTCCACGCCCGGCTGCACCAAGCAGGCGTGCGATTTCCGCGACAGCCTCGCCGAGCTCAATGGCGCCGGCCTCGATGTCATCGGCATCTCCCCCGACAAGCCGGAGAAGCTCGCCAAGTTCCGCGACAAGGAGGAGCTCACCTTCCCGTTGCTGTCCGATCCGGACCGTGAGGTGTTGACGGCGTGGGGCGCGTTCGGCGAAAAGACCATGTACGGCAAGACGGTTCAGGGTGTCATCCGCTCGACGTTCGTCGTCGACGAGAAGGGCAAGATCGCCGTCGCGCAGTACAACGTGCGGGCCACCGGCCACGTCGCGAAGTTGCGCCGCGACCTGTCGGTCTGACACTGGTCAGGACTGGGTCGCCAGCAGGAACATCAGGTAGCCGAGGTAGGCCGTGATCATTGCGGCCCCCTCGGCTCGGTGCACCCGCCGGCCCGAGACGAAGATCGGGATACAGGCCACGCTCGCCGCGACCATCAGTGGGATGTCGATCCACACGAGGTTGTGTGTCAGCTCCAGTCCGTGTGCGGGTACCAGGCACGTGATGCCCAGAATCAGCAGGATGTTGTAGACACTGCTGCCGAGTAGGTTGCCCACCGCGATGTCACGTTGGCCGCGCACCGTCGAGACGATCGTCGTGACCAACTCCGGCGCCGAGGTTCCGATCGCCACGACGGTCAGGCCGATGAGCGCGTCCGACACCCCGAATCCGCGGGCGATCCCCACCGCCCCGCCGACCAGCCATTCGGCCCCGAGAATCACCACGGCGATACCGCTGACCGTCATGACCGTATCCTGAAGTGCGCCGCCGCCAAGCGATTTCGCCGCAGCACCGCTTGCCTGTCCCGACGGGAAGGCTTCGGCGTACCCGGCGACGGCTGCCCGGCTCTCCCGCCGCGACATGCGGATCAGCACCGCGGTGTACACGATTGCTCCAGACACCAGAATCAGCCCGTCCATGCGCGACAACACCCCGTTGACGGCCAGCGCCCAGAGCAGCACCGCGGCTCCCGCCATCACCGGCAGGTCGAAGCGCAAGGTGCGCTGTTCGATCGCCAGCGGGCGGATCAACGCGCTGAGCCCGAGGATGAACAAGATGTTGACGACGTTGGTGCCGGCGATGTTGCCGACGGCCAGTTCGCCGCTGCCGGTGGTCGCGGCGGTGATGCCGACAGCGAGTTCGGGAAGACTGGTGCCGATCGACACCACGGTCAGACCGATCAGGATCGGGCTGATACCCAGGCGCGCAGCAAGTTTCGCACCACCACGGACCATCACCTCGGCGCCGATCGCCAAGGCGATCAGGCCGACGACGAACCAGCCGATGCTGCTCGCCATCTCCGGCTAACGGCCCAGTGCCTCGAGCAGTAACGCTTCGGCCGTCGCCGCTTTCTCGAGCACCCCGAGGTGCAGGCTTTCGTTCACGCTGTGCGCCTGGGTGGCCGGGTCCTCCACTCCGGTCACCAGAATCGTCGCGGCCGGGAAGGCTTCGGCGAATTCGGCGATGAAGGGAATCGATCCGCCCATACCCATGTCCACCGGGTCGGCGCCCCAGGCGGTCCGGAACGCCGTGCGGGCCGCGTCGTACACCGCACCGGAGGAATCGATCGCGTAGGGCTGGCCGACATCGCCAGGCGTAACGGTGACCTGGGCGCCCCAGGGCACATGGGATTCGAGGTGACGGGTCAACGCCTCCAGATGCGCGTGGGCGTCACCGCCGGGCGCGACCCGCATGCTGATCTTGGCACGGGCCCGCGGGATCAGCGTGTTCGACGACTTGTCGATGGATGTGGTGTCGATGCCTATGACCGTGATCGCGGGTTTGGCCCACATGCGTTGCACCACTGAGCCGGAACCGATTTCGGCCACCCCGTCCAGCAGTCCGGATTCTTCGCGGACCCAGTGGGCGCCGCGGTCGACGTCGGCAGCGGTGGCCTCGTGCAAGCCGGCCACCGCGACGTTGCCGTCGTCGTCGTGCAGGCTGGCAAGCAACCGCACCAACACGCTCAACGCGTCCGGCACCACCCCGCCCCACAGGCCCGAATGCAGTCCGTGGTCGAGGGTGGCCACCTCGACCACGCAGTCGGCCAGACCACGCAGGGTCACGGTCAGCGCCGGGACCTCGGTGCTCCAGTTGTCGGAGTCGGCGATGACGATCACGTCGGCCGCCAGCGCCTCTTTGTGCGCAGCCAGGAGTGCACCCAGTGACGGCGACCCGGATTCTTCCTCGCCTTCGACGAAGACCGTGACGCCCACCGGAGGCTTGCCGTCAAAGGCCCGGATGGCCGCCAGATGGGTTGCGATACCAGCCTTGTCGTCGGCGGTGCCACGGCCGTAGAGCCGGCCGTCACGTTCGGTGGGCTCGAACGGTGCGGAATCCCACTGGGCCGGATCCCCTTCAGGCTGCACGTCATGATGGGCGTAGAGCAGCACCGTGGGGGCTCCCGCAGGTGGCGGATAGTGCGCGATGACCGCGGGCGCACCGCCTTCGCTGACGATACGTACCTCGGGAAAGCCCGCTTCCGACAACAGCTTTGCGACCGCCTCGGCGCTGCGGTGCACGTCGTCACGACGGGCCGGGTCAGCCCACACCGACTGGATACGGACCAGATCCTCCAGATCCGACCGTACCGACGGCAACACCTGCTGTACCCGCTGCACGACATCAGTCATGGTGACGACCCTAGCGGCACTGTCGAGAGAGCTAGAGCTCCTCGATGATCGCCACCGCGGCGGCGGTGTCGGCCTCATGGGTGAGCGAGACGTGGATGGTCACGGTTTCGAGGTGCTTGGCGATCTCACCGGACAGCCGCACCTTGGGCCGGCCCCACATGTCGGTGACCACCTCGATGTCGCGGTGGATCCCCTCCGGCAGGGCCGGCCGCTTGGAGAACCGTGAGCTGGACCAGGCCTTGATCACGGCTTCCTTGGCCGCCCACCGGGCCGCCAGGTGCCGGGCCGCCGACGAACTCTTGTCCGCGGCGTCCCGGCGCTCACCCGGCGTGAACGTCTCGGCGAATACGGTTCCCGGCCGGTCCACCTGCTCGGCGAAATCAGGTATGGAAACCACATCGATGCCTATGCCCATAATCGCCATGGAAGCGAACCTAGCTCACCTCTCCGTGCCCGCACTCACCGCACATAGAGATCGTCCTCACCGAGGCGGGCGTCCGCGTTCAGCAACATCGCGGCTTCCTGGCGCTTCTCCGGCACATCGTGGTCGAAGCGGCGGTCGGCGGGCTTCTCGTACATGGGACGCCCACCGGCGATCGCTCCGGCCAGGCGGCGCTGACCGGCCAGCGTGCGCTGCTCGGCGCGCTTGCGGTAGTCGTCGCGATCGGCCGGATCCAGTGACGCGATGAACGCCTCCGGATGCACCAGGGCAACCAGACCCGACACGTGACCGAACCCGAGGCTGGTGACCAGACCGGCCTTGAGCGGGAACTTCCCGCGCAGGTCGAGGGTCTCGCGCACCCAGACGAAGTGGCCGGAGGTGGCCAGCTCGTCGTCGACGCAGTCCAGGCTGCGGTTTGGCGGGATGACGCCGTCGCGCAGGATCTGGCACAGACCCATCATCTGGAACACTGCCGCGCCGCCCTTGGCGTGCCCGGTCAGCGTCTTCTGGCTGACGATGAACAGCGGCGCGCCCTGCGAACGGCCCATCGAGTCGGCGAGCCGCTCGTGCAGCTCGGTCTCGTTGGGATCGTTGGCCAGCGTCGAGGTGTCGTGCTTGGAGATCACCGCGATGTCGTCGGCGCCGACACCCAGCTTGGCCAACGAGCGGGCCAGCTGCGAGTCCTTGCCGCCACGCCCGGCGCCGAGGGCACCCAGGCCCGGAGCCGGGATCGAGGTGTGCACACCGTCGGCGAAGCTCTGCGCGTAGCCGACCACGGCCAGCACCGGCAGACCCATCTTGGCGGCCAGATCACCGCGGGCCAGCAAGATGGTGCCACCGCCCTGGGCTTCCAGGAAGCCGAGACGACGACGGTCGTTGGCACGGGAGAACTTCGAGTCGCTGATGCCCTTGGCCCGCATCGTCTCGGTGTCGGCGGTGGCCGCCATGTCACCGAAGCCGATGATGGCTTCCAGGGTCAGATCGTCGAAGCCGCCGGCGATCACCAGGTCGGCCTTGCCGAGGCGGATCTTGTCCACACCCTCCTCGACCGAGACGGCCGCGGTGGCGCAGGCGCCGACCGGGTGGACCATCGCGCCGTAGCCGCCGACATAGCTCTGCATGACGTGTGCCGCAACGACGTTGGGCAGCACCTCCTGCAGGATGTCGTTCGGCTTCGCCCGGCCCAGCAGGTTGCCGTGGTACATGGTCTGCATGGAGGTCATGCCGCCCATGCCGGTGCCCTGCGTGGAGGCCACCAGGCTCGGGTGAACCCAACGCATCAGCTCGGTCGGGGTGAAGCCCGAGGACAGGAACGCGTCGACGGTGGCGACGATGTTCCACAGCGCAACCCGGTCGATCGAGTTGGCCATGTCCGGGGTGATGCCCCACACCGTCGGGTCGAAGCCCGTCGGGATCTGGGCACCGACCGTGCGCGACAGCTTGGTCTTGCGCGGAACTCGAATCTCGGTGCCCGCCTTACGGATCACCTGCCAGTCACTGGATTCGGGAACCGGCCGGGCCACCGTGTGTTCGGGGTCGAAGGACACGAACGCCCGAGCATCGGCCTCGCTGGAGACGACGAAGCTGAAGTCCTTGTCCAGGAACACGCTGACCAGCAGCGGCGAGGCGTGATCGGGGTCGATCGCGCCGTCGTCCACGAATTCGCGGATGCCGCAACGTTCCACCACGGCGTCGTGGTAGCGCTCCACGATCTCCGATTCGGGCACCAGGTCACCGGTCGTGGTGTCGTACCAGCCGGCCTTGGGATCGTCTTCCCACTTGACCAGACCGGTCGTCCAGGCCAGTTCCAGCACGCCGGCCGCCGACAACTCGCCGGAGACCTCCATCTCGAAGCGGGTCCGCGACGAGCCGTACGGCCCGAGCTCGGCACCACCGACGATGACCACCAGGTCGGCCGGGTCGACGTCGAGGTCGGCCCATTCCGGCGCAGGCGCCGGGTTGTGTCCGCGCGGCGGGGACGGCAGCGCCGCAACGGTGTTGCTACCGCCGTCCTCCTCCTCGGATTCGGCTGCGGCGCTGGACATGTCCTCGCGAGCCTTGGCAGCCAGCTCGGCCATGTCGATCTTGATGTCACCCAGCCCGCCGGTCAGGTCGGCCTTGATCGGCGCATTGGCCGCGGCCACCTTGGCCTCCACCGTGCACAGGTTCAGCAGCATGGCTGCCATCTCCGCGGTGCTGTAGGTGGTGACGCCGGCCTCCTCGACCGCGCTGACGATGGCGTCGTTGTGACCCATCAGCCCGGTGCCCTTGGTCCAGCCGATCAGCGCGTGCGCCAGGCTGACCCGCTCGGCCCACGAGCTTTCCGCGCTCCAGCGGTTCACCAGCGCGTCGAGCGCCGACTTGGATTCGCCGTACGCGCCGTCGCCGCCGAACATGCCGCGGTTGGGCGAGCCCGGAAGCACCACGTGCAGGCGCGAGGCGATGTCACGCTCGGCACCGATCGTCGACAGCCCGCCGATGAGCCGCTGCACGGCCCACAGCAGAACCTTCATCTCCATCTCGGAGCGTGAACCCGCTTCGGAGAGGTCCCCGGCCACGCGCGGCGCGGCGAAGGGGAACAGCAGCGTCGGGGTCTGCGCATCCTTGAGGTGGATCGATTGCGGCCCAAGGCTTTCAATCTGCTCGCTACCGACCCACTCAGCCAGCTTGTCGATGTCGGAGTACGACGCCATGTTGGCCGGGACCACCCACAGGGTGGCGCCGAAGCGGGCGTTCTCGCGGTAGAGCTTCTTGTAGAACGCCAGCCGGTCGTCGTCCAGACGCGAGGTGGTGGCGATGACGGTGGCACCGCCGTCGAGCAGCTGCCCGACGACCGAAGAGGCGATGGAGCCCTTCGACGCACCGGTCACCACGGCGACCTCGTTGGTGTAGCGACCCTTGCCCGGGTTCTCCGCACCGGCCGCGATGCGACCGAACAACGACGCGTGGATGGTGCGCCCGGCGGCCAGGGCCTTGCCCTGCCACCAATTCGCCTGCGTGGCAACGGCATGCCCGGCACCCTCGAACCGCTCCGACAGATGCGGCCAGTCGGCGTCGATCTCGCCCTCGTCGGCCAGCCACAGCTTGACCAGGTCCTCACGCGCGCTGGCCCAGCGGTCGTCGAACACGACGGCCTTCTTGGCATCGAACGCCGGAGCCACCAATCGCGGCCAGTCCGAACCGAGTTCGGTGGTGACCAGGTCGATCAGCTCGGCATCGGTGGCAGCCTCGGGGGCGCCCACGGGAGCATCCAGACCGAGCTGACCCAGGATCGTGCGTGCGGCCGAGGCCAGCACGCCGTCGGGACCGGTGACCTTCTCGGCGAACTCGTTCAGCGCGGCCGAATCCACCACGCCGCCGCCACCGGCACCGCCGGCCGAGGGCAGGCTCACCGGAATACCGTGTCGAGCGGCGACCGCGGCAACTGCACTGTCCACGACCTTGTCGACGTCGGCGGCACTGGCCAGCGCGCCCGGGTGCAGACCACCCAGATCGCCGCCGCGAACGCTGCTGCCTTCACGGGTGCCCATGGCCACCTCGACGGTGACGTGCTTGGCCCAGCCCGGTCCGAGCTCCCAGGTCTTGGTGACCCGCTCGGCGATGTACCCCGGGCGCTTACCCGACGGGCCGAAGACCGTGCGCAGCTGATCGTTGATGGCGTCCGAGAGCACGGGACCGAACGGCTTGTAGGTCCGGGCCAGCTTGCTGACCTGTCCCTTGAGCGCGCCCAGATCCGCCTCGGCGGCACCGTCGATGGCTCCCAGGTTCAGCTCGGAGCCCAGGTCGACCAGCAGCTGGTTACGACGCGAGGACGCACCGTCGGTGATGGACTCGATGGAGTCCAGCGCCTCGATCTGGTCGATACGCATCTTGGCACTCAGCGCGATGAGGCCCACCGTGGCGTCGGCCGCGTCGAACGTGATGTCGTCGGGCCGTGGGCCACCGGACGGAGCCGCCGGGGCGGCTGCGGGTGCCGGGGCGGCCTCGGCCGCAGGTGCGGCGGCTTCCGCTGCCGGCGCTGAGCTTTCCTCAGCCTCCGGCTCCGGCTCCGGATCGGTGTCGCTGGCGAACAGCACCGCGGCATCGCGCTCGGCGTTGAGCACCTCGACGGTGCTGTGGGCGTATTCGGGCAGCTTGAGCGTGTTGGTGGCCAGGCCGGCGACGGTCGGCGCGTTCTTCACACCGATCTCGACGAAGCGCTCCACCCCGAGCCCGCCTGCGGCCTCCTCGATGAACAGCAGGTCCTGCGTCTCGATCCAGCGCACCGGGCTGGCGAACTGCCAGGCCAGGAGCTCGATGACGATCTTGCGGCACAACTCGATCGGACGCTCGTTACGCCAGGTGTCGTAGTCGGCGAGGATCTCGTCGAGCGGCTCGGCCGGCACCAGATCCCGGATTTCCTGGATGAAGTCGCGGTCCAGCGTGAACGGCCGGGGCACCAGGTTCGGGATGTAGCGGCCGACGACCAA
Organism: Mycolicibacterium peregrinum; assembly: GCF_002102345.1. Classification (GTDB taxonomy): domain Bacteria; phylum Actinomycetota; class Actinomycetes; order Mycobacteriales; family Mycobacteriaceae; genus Mycobacterium; species Mycobacterium peregrinum. The sequence goes on along the minus strand of NZ_LQPP01000027.1, from coordinate 131,251 downwards.
CTCCGGGTCGCGGTCGCGCGGCAGGACGCGTTCCAGGCTGCGCCGGAAGTCGTCCACTCCCACCCGCAGCACGCTGGAGTGGAACGGCACGTCGATGCCGGGCACCAGGATGAACGACCGCTTGCCGCCGCTGATCTCGCGACGACGCTCGACCTCTTCCTCCAGCGCCTCCAGACCGCGCACGGTTCCGGCGATCGCGTACTGCGAACCACGCAGGTTGAAGTTCACGATCTGCAGGAATTCACCTGTGCGCTCGGCGATCTCGGCGACGAAGGTCTCGACGTCCTCATCGGCGAGGTCGATCTGCGACGGCCGGATCGCGGCCAACCGGTAGTTGGACCGGCCCCGCTCGTCACGCGGCACGATGTCGTGCATCTTGGAGCCGCGGTGGAAGACCGCCTCCAGCAGACCTTCGAGCTCGATCACCCCGGAAACGCAAGCCAGCGCGGTGTATTCACCGACGGAGTGACCGCAGGCGATCGCCCCTTCGACGAACGCACCCTGCTCGCGCATCTCGGCAACCTGGGCCGCGGCCGTCGTGGCCATGGCGACCTGGGTGAACTGCGTCAGGTACAGCACGCCCTCGGGGTGCTCGTAGTGCACACCGGAGGCGATCAGCGACGTCGGGTTGTCGCGGACCACGTGCAGCACCGAGAAGCCGAGAGTCTCTCGGGTGAACTTGTCGGCCTTGTCCCACACCTTGCGGGCGGCCTTGGACCGGGCGCGGACCTCCATGCCCATGCCCTTGGACTGGATGCCCTGGCCGGGGAACGCGTAGACGGTCTTGGGTGCGGCCAGGCGTGCGGTCGCGGCCATCACCAGCTCGGAGCCGATGCGGGCCTGAACCTCGACAACCTCTGCGCCGACGTCGATTCCGACCCGGTCGACGCGGAAGTCGACCTCGTCGCCCGGCTTGACCATGCCCAGGAAGCGGGCGGTCCAGCCGACCAGGTTGGCCGGCGGAATCGGCTTGCCGTCGGTGGCGGTGACGACGTGCTGCGCGGCGGCCGACAGCCACATGCCGTGCACGATGGGCGATTCCAGACCGGCCAGCAGCGCAGCGGCCCGGTCGGTATGGATCGGGTTGTGGTCACCGGACACCACGGCGAACGGTCGCATGTCCACGGGGGCCCCGACGGTGACGTCGCGACGGCGACGGCGCGGGGTGTCGGTGGCGTTGTCCGAGATGGCGCCGCCGGCTCGAACCGGATCGGTCAGCTCGGCCTCGCCGGTGCGGCCGCGGATCGCGAACCGCTCCTCGAGTGTGGCCAGCTCGGTGCCATCTGCACTGGTCACGGTCACCGAAACCGGCACAACGCGGCCAACTTCGGTGTCGTGGGCAGCCGAAGCCGTTGCGGTGACGGTCAATTCGGCAGGCTCGGTCGGCAGCGCCGACAACAGGTGCGCGGCGTGGTCCAGGTGCACGAGGCTCAGCAGACCCTCGACGACCGGGAACCCGGAGTCGGTGGCGGCGGAACCGATCGCGGCGAAGACCGCGGGCCAGCAGCGGCCGACCAGCGCGTCGGGGACGACGGTGAGCGTCGGTGCCAGCGGGGCGCCGAAGGTGGCGGTGACGCCGGTGTGGTCGGCGACCTGCTCGGGATTCCAGGCGACGGTGACCGTTGCGGCCCCGTCGACCACGGACGGCAGGGCATCCGGACCGTCGACGCCGGCGGCAATGGCGAGCACCGACCGCATCGCGGTCGCCGCATCGGCGACCTCGACGACCGGTGCGCCACCGCTACGGATGGCCTCGGTCAGGGTGAACCGGATGTCGATCCAGGTTCCCGACAGCGGCACCGACAGCACCACGTGCCGATCGTCGGCGACCTCAAGCCGCGCGCCCGTGGACGGGTTTGTAGCGGAACGGTTCTCGTTCACCTGCCACGCAGAGGCGGGGGCGATCCGGTGCACCGGGTTGACCGAGGTGCGCCCGGCCCACAGCACGTCGGGGGCGTCGAGCAGCACGGCCAACGGGCCGGTCACGTCGTCGCGGCCCTGACGGCGCGAGAGCACGGCCTGCGGCTGTGCACCGGCGGCCAGCGCCTCGTCGACAGCGGTCTGCTCGAAGCGGTCCAGCAGTTCACCGACGGGCTCGTCGACCCGGGTGATACCGGCCACCGCTTCGGTACCGGGGATGACGCAGACCTGATCGGCCGCGTAGCGCGCGTCGTGGGCCTGCCACAGCGAGTCACTGCGCCACCAGCGACGCACGTCCTTGTCGATCACCGGGACGAAGTTGACCGGCTTGCCCAGCGTCTTGCACAGCTCGACGAAGAACGGCACGTCCGCCGGGTGCAGCTGCACCGATGCGGCATCCGGGTAGGCCGAGACCAGCGCGGCCAACGCGGCCTTCGGGTCCTCCAGCAGTGCCTCGCCGTCGCCGGCGGCATCGAACAGCGTCTCGATGGGGCCGAAATCCTGTGCGCTCAAACGCGCTTCGGCGCGCTTGAGCATCTGCTCGAAACGGTCACGCCACGTGATGTCCAGCCAGGGCGAGTGGTCGCGCTTGGTGTCGGCGGTGCTGTTGCCCTCGCCGATCGCCAGTTCGATGTAGCGGCGCAGCCACTGCAGGTAGGTCATTTCGGCGACGTCACCGAAGTACGGCTTGGCGGTGTTGGCCATCGCGGCGATGATCTCGTCGCGGCGGGCGGCCACCGCATCGCCGTCACCGGCCACCTCGTCGAGCAGCCGGCCGCAACGCGACGCGGTGTTGTCGATCTCGTGGATGTCGGCGCCGAGCTGGCTGCGGCCCGAGGCCATGCCACCCGAGGCCTTGCCCGCACCGACCCATGCGTCGGTGCCCTTGGTGTCCACCAGCAGCTGCTTGACCTGCGGGCTCGTCGTCGCCTCAAGGGTGGCCATGGCGGCGGTGCCGACCAGGATGCCGTCGATCGGCATCAGCGGGTAGCCGTGGGCGGCCGACCAGCGGCCGGACAGGTACTCGGCGGAGCGCTCTGGGGTGCCGATGCCGCCGCCGACGCAGATGGTGATGTTGGACCGGCTGCGCAGCTCGGAGTAGGTCGCCAGCAGCAGGTCGTCGAGGTCCTCCCAGGAGTGGTGGCCACCCGCGCGACCGCCCTCGATGTGGACGATCACCGGCTTGGTGGGCACCTCGGCCGCGATCCGGATGACCGAGCGGATCTGCTCGACGGTGCCCGGCTTGAACACCACGTGGCTGATGCCGAGGTCGTTGAGTTCGCCGATCAGCTCGACGGCCTCTTCGAGGTCCGGGATGCCGGCACTGACGATGACGCCGTCGATCGGCGCACCGGACTGGCGGGCGCGCTGCACCAGGCGCTTGCCACCGACCTGCAGCTTCCACAGGTACGGATCGAGGAACAAGGTGTTGAACTGGATGGCCCGGCCGGGCTCCAACAGCTCACCCAGCTCGGCGATGCGATCGTTGAAGATCGGCTCGGTGACCTGTCCGCCACCGGCGAGTTCGGCCCAATGGCCGGCGTTTGCTGCGGCCGCGACGATCTTGGCGTCCACTGTGGTGGGGGTCATACCGGCCAGCAGGATCGGCGAACGTCCGGTGAGGCGGGTGAACTTGGTCGAGAGCTTGACCGAACCGTCGGGCAGGCTGACCACGGTCGGGGCGTAGCTGGACCACGGGCGGGCCACCTCTGGCACCGCGCCGATGGTGAACAGGTTGCGCTGGCCACCGCGGGTTGCGGCGGGCACGATCCCGATGCCGAGTCCGCGGACCACCGGGGCGGTCAGGCGGGTCAGGATGTCGCCGGGGCCGAGGTCAAGAATCCATCGAGCTCCAGCGTCGCTGATCTCGGTGATCTCATCGACCCAGTCCACCTGGCTGACCAGGATGGACTCGGTCATCGCGCGGGCGAGTTCGACGTCGATGCCGACGGCCTCGGCCCAGCGGGCGACGATCTCGATGCCGTCGGCCAGACGCGGAGTGTGGAAACCGACCTCGACCTGCACCGGATCGAAGACCGGGGCGAACACCGCGCCGCCGCGGACTTTGCTCTTGCGCTCGGCCTCTTCCTTCTCAGCGATCTGGTTGCAGTACAGCTCGAACCGCGACAGCTGCTCGGGTGTGCCGGTGATCACAACGGAACGCCGGCCGTTGCGGATGGACAGCACCGGGGGCAGCACGGTGCGCACGTCCTGGCTGAACTCTTCGAGCAGCTCGTAGATCCGCTCGGGCTCGGCATTGGTCACCGACACCATCGGCGGGCGGTCACCCAGCACGGTGATCCCGCGACGACGGGCGACCAGGGTGCCTGCTGCGCCGATCAGCTGCGCCAGCGCCAGCAGCTGCACGTCCTTGGCGCCCTTGGCGGCCAGGGCCTCGACGGCCAGCACGCCCTGGGAATGCCCGGCGACGGCCACCGGCGGGGTGGCGGCCAGGTCCATGCCCTGTCGGGCCAGTGCCCGCACGGCGGCAATCTGGGTGAGTAGGACGCCGGGCACCGACACGGCGGCAGAGGTCAGCTGCTTGTCGGAGGGCACCGGTTCCTCGGCGGCCAGCGCGCGGACCCACTGCAGGGGCTCGAACCCGATGGGCCGGACCACGACGAGCTCGGCGGCCACCGGCTCGAGCAGCAGCTCGGCCTCGCCGGCCAGGGTCGCCAGTTCGGCCTCGATACCGGCCGAGGACACCAACTCCTCAAGAGTCTCCAGCCAGGCGCTGCCCTGGCCGCCAAAGGCGACGGCGTAGGGCTCACCGGCGCTCAGCCGGTCCACGAGAGCGTGGGTGGAGTCAGCCTGCCGACCGTCGGATCCTGAGTCGTCGTTGCGACCGGCGGACACCCGGTCGTGTTCATAGATCGTCACTGGCGCTATCTCCTCGGTGCTGCTGTGGTTCTGCGGTGAATGGTGTCGCGTGTGGCTGTCGCGTGCGGTCTTGGGTATCTGTCTGCATGTCTGGGGCGGTGTGGCTGCCCGGCGACAGGCCAACGGCGATTCAGCGTCGAATCAGGCGGGGAACGCGGTGCCGCCGGAGCCCTCCGGACGGTGTCACGCACATTCCCGCCGTACTAAGAGTGTCATAAGAGGTGGCGGGCTTTTTCCGCTCAGATTGGTTACTGGCGAGTTCTACGCATGGGTAACCGCCGGTAACGTAACGCGGCGTCGAGTGGCGCCCAAAGACATTCGGGACAAACGTCCTGTTGGCAGGTGGTTACGGTCGAGTAGGGATAACTGCGCAGATCAAGGCAGTATTGTTATCGAATCGTTATCTAAATTTTCCGCCACATCCGGGCCCGCGAACCGGCCGCGAACCAGCAGACAATCGGGCTGATTCTGTCTAGCGAATCACACGCATCCGAGCCGAAAGTTTGCTGGAATATCTTACTCGCCGGTAACTATTCAGTCCTGCTGACCGAATCTCGGCTTCGGGACGTGGTTGATGTCCACTCCGACGCCTCCGATATTGCGGTGGCCGACCTCGACCTGATCCCCCTGCGCGACCCACTGCTGACTGGGAGTGGATGGACGATCAATCAGCGGTGGCCGCGGCCGCACCCAGGGCCCGGCCCACCCCGGCCGAGACCACCGCGCGGGCCAGCTCGGGCAGACCGGCGTCCAAAGGTCCCTCCTGACATTGAGCGACAGCGGCGGCAACCAACTCGGCCAGGTGATCGATCGTCGGTCCTGTCGCCCGGGCGAGGTGGGCCATGCTGCGGACAAGGCGCCGATGGTCTTCCGTGCCGTTGATGAGTGCGACCAAGGCGGAATCGGCCACCTCGACAGAACCGTCCACGACGTGCACCAATCCGAACTCCACAAGCGTGTGGACGTCATCGCCGGCCGGGTCCACGTTCAAAACCAGCGTCGCCGGCCGGCACCAGTCCGAGGCCCGAATTCCCAAGGCGTCGGCCAGATCCTTGCCGCCGCGCAACGCGACGAAGAATTCGGCGATGTGCGCCGAGTTGAAACCCTTGGCCAGTAGCTGGCTGATCGCTGTCAACTGATCGAGGTGCCGGTCACCGTAATACGCCGAGCGCCCGACGCGCCGCGGCGAATCGAGTAACCCGCGTTCACGATAAGCGCGGATATTGCGAGCGCTGACGCCGGAAATGCGCGCCAGGTCTTCAAGACGGTACTCAGCCAAGCCGGCGTCCTCCGCGTCGGTTTGAACAGCGATTCATGCCGACACCCTACTCCCCGGTTATTGGTGCGAGCGAATTCGCAGCTCCAGGATTCCATCCTCCGATGGCGGGATCTTCAGCGCGATCAGCTGCGGATATGCCCCACACCCTCCCTCAAGGGATACATGAGAGTGCATTTTCAGCCAACTCGGTGAATCGATGAAAAACCGGGTTGGAGGCGAATTCACAACGTCGACAAACGGGCCCTGTCGCTCCGACGACCACGAGTGAGAGACCATGTACATCTGCCCCGTGAAACACATTTGACGAAAGGTGCCCGCGTGCGTCCCTGGATCGTTTGGGCCACCGGGCTACTCGCGTACATCATCGCCGTCCTCGACCGCACCACCCTCGGCGTCTCGGGCCTGCAGGCAGCCGACAGATTTGCCGCAAGCCCCGGTGTCCTGTCCACATTCGTGGTGTTGCAGGTGATCGTCTACGCCGCGGCGCAGGTTCCCGCCGGACTACTGTTGGACCGCTACGGTTCCCGGGTTCTCATCGTCTGCGGGGCCGCGCTGATGACCGCCGGGCAGCTCGTGCTCGCGCTCAGCGAGTCACTACCCGCCGCCATCGGTGCACGGGCCATCGTCGGCCTCGGCGACGCACTGACCTTCATCTCGGTTCTCCGCCTGGTGCCTCATTGGTTCGAGCCGGCTCGTGTCCCGTTGGTGGCCCAGTTGACCGGTATCTGCGGCCAGCTGGGCCAGGTGCTCTCCGCGGTCCCGTTCCTGGCGATCCTCACTGGTAGGGGTTGGACCCCCGCCTATCTGTCGGTCGCGGCATTCGGCCTGGTGGTGATCGTGTTGGCACTGGCGCTGATCCGCAACACACCGCACGGTTCGGCGATGACGCCCGAGCCGATCTCGATGCACACCACCCTGTCGCGCATCAAGACCGTCTGGCTCCGACCCGGCACCCGGCTCGGGTTCTTCACCCACATGGGCACCCAGTTCTCGGTGACGGTCTTCGCGTTGATGTGGGGCGTGCCCTATCTCACCGTGGCGCAGGGGCTTTCGGAGACAGCGGCGGGGGCGCTGCTGACCGTCTCCGTGGTGGCCGCCATCTCCGCCGGGATCATGATCGGCATCTTCACCGGGCGCCATCCGCACCGCAGGTCGCGCCTGGTGCTCTGGATCATCGCCAGCAATGCCCTGGTGTGGACCGTGGTGCTGGCCCTGCCCGGCCCGGCGCCGGTGTGGTTGTTGGTGGTGCTCATCGTCGTCATCTCAGTGGGCGGCCCCGGGTCGATGGTCGGCTTCGACTTCGCCCGCACGTTCAATCCGAGTCACAACCTCGGCACCGCGCAGGGCATGGTGAACATGGGCGGCTTCCTGGCGGCACTGCTGGTGATGCAGGCCATGGGACTGATCCTGTCCGGCACCGACAGCTACTCGTTCGCCTCGTTCCGCGTGGCATGGTCCGTCCAGTACGCGGTGTGGGTCCTGGCCACCGTCGGAATCCTGATCACCCGCCACAAGACGCGCCGCCTACTCGCAGCCGAGCAGGAACGAATGCTGTTGGAAAGCTTCGAAACTCATCCCGGTCGATGAATGTCCAGACGCCGGTCGACGATCGCCGCGGCATGCCGGTGCCCGACGGCCTCGAAGCCGACGACGACGACCACCGGGGCCGCGGTGACGACCAACAGACACACCGCCATCGACGTCCCGGATGCGGCCAGCGCCACCGCAGCAACCAGCGCGGCCCCGGCCAGCACCAGCAGCAGCGCGTGGAGCAGATCCGCCTCGCCCACCAGACATGAGTAGATGACGAACATCGACAACAGGTAGATGCCCACCGGAATCGCCACCGCCAGCACAGTGCCGACGGAGTCCAGCTTCGACTGGTCGTCGACGTAGTAGGCGGCCACGTGGAGTCCGGCGCCGGTCGCGACGATCGCACCGAACACCGCCACGTGCAGATAGCCGTACCAGAACGAGAGTTGGCGCCTGGCATGCAGCAAGTCGCCGGCCGGAATCAGGAAATACACCCACCACATACCGAAGGTCAGGCCGGTGCCGGCAGCCACCAGCAGGATGGCATCGGTGGACCAGCCGTGCTCCCCCACCGCTGCCGTCAACGACGCGACGGTGCCGACCACACCTTCACCCAGTGCGATGATCGCGAGCAGTCCGTATCGTTCCGCGACGTGATGGGCGTGCCATGGCGTGCCTCCCATGCGGCGCTCGGCCAGCAGCGGGCCACTGATCTCCACCACCACCAACCCCAGCGCGGTGACGAAGAAGACCGGAACCGAGGTCTCCACGAAGATCTGGACGATCCAGCCGATCTGGGCGACGACGACCGCACAGGCGTACGTCAGGCACGCGGACCGATGTTGCGGATCCTGCGCGGCGGCCCGTAACCACTGGCCCACCAGGGCAATTCGCATCACCACGTAACCGGCCACGAGCACCGAGTTGTCTACGTGCCCACCGTGTTCGACGGACGCGAACATCGCCGGTATGCCGAGCGAGAGGATGATGACGCCGACCATCTGCAGCATCGTCATCACGCGGTACACCCAGTCGTCGGTGTCATAGGCGGACGCGAACCAGGTGAAGTTCATCCAGGCCCACCAGACCGCGAATGCAGCGAAGGCAAAGCCCACCAGCCCAGCCGACACATGCCCCTCGGCCATCAGATGCGCGAACTGGGCGGCGGCCACCCCGAAGGCGATGACGAACGTCAGGTCGAACAGCAGCTCCAATGGACTCGCCACCCGGTGCTGCTCGTGCGGGTCGCGTCCGGACATCCTGCTCAGGCGGTGGGATTGAACCGGGTTAGGTGTTTCTTCGTTCAACCTGATGTGTCCCTTTCTCACCACGTTTTCCCGCAATTCCATCGCATCCGGACGCAGGACAGTGGATTGCCGACGGCGTGGTGGGCAAAAACTCACCGAAATACAAGTAGTCGACTACTGATGTCAGGGCTCCGGCCTCACTCGAGGATGTGTATATGTCCAAGCAATTCAGGCTGAACCTCCTCGGCGAGTTCGCCGTGTATCGAGACACAGAACCGCTGGTGTTGCCGCCCTCATGTCGCCGGTTGGTAGCGCTCGCCGCGGTGAAGCGCCGTGAGCTGCATCGCAGCTGGGTCTGCGACTTGCTGTGGCCGGGCAGCCCTCCGCAAAAGGCGGTGTCCTCGCTGCGTTCTGCGCTGTGGCGGTTGCGGCCCTTGGGCGCCGACGCGTTGCTCGTCGTGCAACACCAATACGTCAGCCTGGCGCCCGAGGTGACCGTCGACTGGCACGAAGCGGTCGCCTTGCACGAGGCGCTGACCATGATCGAGGGACGACCGGTACCTGCGGGCGCTCATCCGGCACTGCACCGGCTGATGCGCAGCGGTGATCTGCTCGAAGGCTGGACGGATTCCTGGTGCAAGACCGAGCGTGACCGCTACCGCGCGATCCAGCAGTCTGTTCGGGACACCCCCGACAGCGCCGTGCCGAGGCAGGTAACGCACTACGCGGTCGGTGGCTCTGCGCACCGGCCTGCCGCCCGCGGGAGTCTCCGCCACAACGACAACGCATGGTGCCGACCATGAGTGCGTTGCTGCTCGGCCTCGTCGTGATCAGCGCATTCGCGACCGCATTGGCGGTGCACGAGCTGCAGACGTGGCTGGAGCGGTGGGAGTACGAGCGTCACGCCCAGGATTGACCTGGGCCGGCGGATAGGGTCCGCTACACCGGGTCGAACGACGAGATCAACCAGTTGCCGTCGATCTTGCTCATTCCCACTTTGACCGCGCTGGCGGTGAAGCTCCCGTTGGGATTCTCGGCACTCGTGGTGGCCTGGTTGACGAACACCAGTGCCACGGCTGAATCGGGATGGATCTCAGAGATGGCCGAGCGCACCACCGCTGCGGTGGTCTTGACCGCTTTCTTTTTCGCCGCCGGAGCGACGATCTCCTGGGTGAACTGGGTGTAGTACGACAGGAAATCGCCGGTCAGGTGCGTCTTGGCCGCGGTGAAGTCCCGGTCGAGACTGTCCGGCGCGTAACTCAGCAGGGCCACGGTGCCGTCGCTCGCGGCCTTGAGCACCGTCGCCGAGGCTGCCTCACCGGTCTGCTGGTCGTTGCGGAACTGCGCGAAGTACAACCATCCGGCAAGTGCTGCTGACGCGATCAGCGCCACCACCAGCCCCAGCGGGACCCAGAGCTGCGCCAGCTTCTGCGACCACCCCGACGCGGGCTCCTCAGCCGCGGTGTCGGTGACGTCCTCGGCCACGTCGGCCTCGGTCGTGCCCTGCTCCTCGCCGGCCGTCTCGGTGTCTGATTTCTCGACTGCCGTCTCGGTGTCTGATTTCTCGACTGCCGTCTCGGTGTCTGATTTCTCGACTGCCGTCTCGGTGTCGTTCTCGGTCTTCTTGATGTCCACGGTCACGGCACGAACTCGACTTTCGACAGCTTGATCTGGTCACCTTCGCGGACCATGTCAACGGCCACCCGCCACGGCCGCGGTTGCTTGTTTGCACCTGTGGTGTTGGTGACCTGGGTGTTGACCGCGACCAGGACCACAGCTTTGTCATCGCTCATGGTGTCCACAGCAGCGGCGGTCACTTTCGCCTCGGTCACCACCTTGGCGTCCTGTGCCAGCTTGACGAAGTCTTTCGACTGCGACTCGAAATCCTCCCGGAACTCGCCCGTCGAGTTGTCCAGAATGTTCTTGACGGCGTCCTGGGCGTGGTTGAAATCCAGCGACATGAGCGTCACGACCGTCTGGCGGGCCGCCGCGGTGTATTCAGCCGCGAGTTGCTGGCGATGCTCGGCTTGATTGTGGTGCCAGATCATCCAGCCGCTGGCGACGAGCAGGCCCAAGATGACGATGATCGTCAGGCAGCTCGCCAGCACCTTCCAGAACAGGCGCGAGACCCGCACCCGCGGCAAGCGGCGTGACGACGTGCCCTCGGCGACCGTTTCGGCCTCGACGGCTCCTGGCTCTGCATCTACGCCGGTGGTTTCGGTGATCTCAGGGGTATCGGAGTCTTCGGCGTCCGCGATATCGTCGGCATCTTCGGCCTCCGTCGTGACCACCGCGTCCGCTTCCGCGGCAGCCTGGTTTCGCAGCCGAATGGCGCGGGCCCTGGCGCGTGCCGCAGCCGCTACGGCCTCGGCCTCTGCGGCCTCAGCTTCGGCCAACTCGGCCTGTTCGAGTGCGTCGCCTGGCGACGCGTCATCTTCGCTAGTATCGAGTACCGGCGACGAAGGCTTGCGGGACGGCATGCCGACCTCCTGTCCGTTCAGCAGCCTGCTTAACGAGAATAACGTTATCAGTTTGCGGTAGTGACCCGAGAGTACATCATCGGCAGCAGGCACTTAAATGGCCTTTTACCTGCGGAAATGATGTTTACGTGCTGTGCGTTCACTTAGCCCGGGCTGGTAGTTATCCGGGACTCGAGCTGGTTCTTCATCACCTTGCCGGTGGCATTGAGCGGTAGTTCGTCGAGGAACTCGACATACCGAGGCACTTTGTAACCAGCCATGCGCTCGCGGCTCCACGCGATGAGGTCCTCGGCAGTCAGCGGCAAGACCGCGGGCTCGTCCCGCAGCACCACGAACGCCTTGCCGACCTGGCCCATCCGCTCGTCGGCGACGCCGATGACGGCAACCTGAGCGATCGCCGGATGCTCCAGCAGGAATCCTTCGATCTCGGCGGGGTAGGCGTTGAAGCCGCCGACGATGAACATGTCCTTCTTGCGTCCGACGATCCGCAGCCGACCGGATTCGGTGAACTCGCCGAGATCTCCGGTGTGCAACCAGCCGTCGGCGTCGATCGCCTCGGCGGTGGCGGCCGGATCGTCCAGGTACCCCTGCATCACGTTGTATCCGCGAACCAGCACCTCGGCGTCATCGGCAATGCGCACCTCGACGTCCCCGCACGGAAGTCCGGCGGTGGTGGCCACTTCCTCAGCCGAGTCACCGGGTCGCGACAACGTGACGTTGCCCGCCTCGGTCAGCCCATAGCCGGTCATCAGCGTCTGGAACGGCAGCTCCTCGCGGATGCGTCGCACCAGTTCCACCGGAATGTCGGCGGCGCCGGTCACCCCGGCGCGCAACGTCGCCAGCCGGTCGCGGTCGGCGACGGCCAGCAGCGAGTGGTACAGCGTGGGCGGCCCGGGCAGCATCGTGATGCGCTCGCGCTCAATGAGTTCCACGACATTGTCGACGTCGAACACCGCGACCGGCAGCATGGTCGCACCGCGGAGGAAGGACGCCACCAACCCGGCCTTCAACCCGAAGGTGTGGAAGTACGGGTTGATCATCAGATAGCGGTCACCCTCGCGCAGATCCGCCAGGGTGGCCCACTCCTCGTAGGCGCGCAGCGTCTGACGATGATTCATCATCGCGCCCTTGGGCCTGCCGGTCGTACCCGACGTGAAGATGACGTCGGAGACGTCTGTGGGGCTCACCTCTCGGGTGAACGGGGTTCCACTGCTCAGGAAGTCCGACTTCAGGTCGATCGTCGGAACATCGAGATCAGTATCGGCGAACGCGAAATCTTGTCCCAGGAAACCCTTTTGGATCATCACCGCCTTGGCGCCGCTACGCGCGACCACATCGGCGGCCTCGTCGGCTTTGAATCTCGTGTTGACCGGGACCAGGACGCCGCCGGCGGCCATGATCCCGAACGCGGCGATGATCCACTCGGCCGAGTTGGGCGCCCAGACCGCGACCCGGTCCCCCTTGTCGACGCCGAACTCGGCGAACGCACCCGCGGCTTTACGGATACGCTCGCCGACCTCGGTAAAGGACAGGCGCAGCGGACCGTCGGCCCCGGCCGGATTGTCGCCGTAGTCGACGACAGCTTCGGCATCACCGAAACGGTCCGCTGCACCCAAGACCATCGCGGGGATGGTCTGTGGTTGTCCGATGTGTCCGGCCACTTAGGTCGTGACGAGGCGACCGAGGTTGCCACCCATGATCTTGGCCTGATCCTCGACAGCGAGGTGCTCAAGCGCAGTCACGTAGTGGGTGGGCTCGGCCAGACCCTCCGGGTGCGGCCAGTCGGAGCCGTACAGCACCTGGTCGACACCGATCAGGTTGATCAGGTCGTCGATGCCTTCCTCGTAGAACGGGCTGACATAGATGCGGTTCTTGATCTCTTCGATCGGGTTGCCCAGGAACGCCTCGGGAGCCTTCTTGTAGACCTCGGCCATCGAATCCAGCAGCGGGAACATCCATTTCGAGCCGGCTTCGACGATGCCGACCTTGAGCTTCGGATGGCGGAACAGCGCACCGTGGATCACCCAGGAGGCCACGGCATCCTGAATCGGGCGCCACTCGTTGAGGATCGACATGGCGTTGGTCTGGAACGGCAGCATCTCCTGCACCGTGCCGTCCCATTCCGAGGTGTAGCGCGAGTAGCCGCTGTCGGACGAGTGCATGCCGACGAACACGTCGTACTCGACGCAGCGCTCCCAGAAGGGGTCGAACTCGGGCAACGCGAACGAGCGCGGGCCGCGGAAGCCGGGCACCGGCGCCGGGCGGACCAGGATGGCGCGGGCGCCGCGCTTGACGGCCCACTCCAGCTCCTCGATCGCCTTCTCGACGATCGGCAGGGTGATGACCGGGGTGACGAAGATGCGGTTCTGGTAGTTGAAGCCCCAGACCTCGTCGAGCCACTGGTTGAGCGAGTGAATGATGACGTGGATGGCGACCGGATTGTCGCGCAGCCGCTCCTCGATGAGGCTGGCCAGCGTCGGGAACATGAGGCTGCGGTCGACACCGAGCTCGTTCATCAGCTCCAGGCGCGGAGCCGGCTCGAAGAACGCCGGGATGGACCGCATCGGCTCACCGAACAGCTCACGCTTGCTCTTGCCGTCCGGGTTGCCGAACTTGAAGTACTCCTCCCATGCGCCGGGCTTGGCGACATGCGAGAACGTGGGGTTCGGGATGTAGTTGCTGATGTGGCCGTCGATCGCGATCTTGGTACGGCCGTTGACCTCGACGTACTGGACGATGTCCTTGTACTCCTTGGGGAGGTACTTGGTCATGGCCTCCGGCGGCTCGTACAGGTGGTTGTCCGCGTCGAACAGCGGAAACGGAATGTCGACCCTATGCGACAGTTGTCCCATGGAAAACTCCTTTGCAATTCACGAGAATCATATTCTCACTTGCTAGCTGCCGCAATGCCCAGCACGCCACAGAGACTGCTCAGCGGGCGATTGCAGCAATCTGTTGACGGATGACGAACTTCTGCACCTTGCCGCTGGCCGTACGGGGCAAGTCTTCGGCCAGATGTAGCTCTTCCGGCCACTTCTGCCGGGCCACTCCGTTGGACTCGAAATGCGACCGGACCTGATCGAGAGTCGGCATCATGCCGCCGTCGCGCACGCGGAGTACCGCGGCCACCCGCTCCCCCAGACGCGCATCCGGCGCGGCCACCACGATCGCCTCGATCACATCGGGCAGTCCGAGCAGCACCTCCTCCACCTCCAGTGCGCTGATGTTCTCGCCACCCCGGATGATCAGATCAGTGGTGCGGTCGGTGATCGTCAGATAGCCGTCGTCGTCGAGCACCCCGATATCCCCGGTGCGGTACCAGCCGTCGGCGTCGAAATGCTTTGCGGTCAGGGCATCGTCGGTGTAGCCCAGGCAGAGGTCCGGCCCGCGGCTGAAGATCTCGCCGTCCGGGCCGAGCCGGATCTCCACGCCGGGACGCACATTGCCGTCGGTGTACAGGCGCTTGGCCTCGGGGGCCCCTGCGCCGGACCCGGTGATCGACGGATGCTCGGTGCTCCCATAGGAACGGAAGACGAACAGGCCCAGATCGGCCAGGCGCCGGGTGACGGCCGCGGGCACCGTCGAGCCGCCGAGGCCGACAGTGGTGAACCGGGCCAGATGGCGTTCGTTGAACTGCGGATGGTCCATCAGGCTGGTGACGAAATACGGTGGCCCACCGCCGATCGACAATTCGTCCTGCTCGATCAGCTCCAGCACCTTGCCCGGATCCCACACGTCGCACAGATCGATCGGCGCACCTTCGAGCACCGGGATCAGAAACGCGCCGAGCATCCCGATGAAGTGCCCGACGGGCGTGGCCGTGAGCTGACGGCCACGGTCCGGCGGGTAGTTCTCCAGCAACTGGCGGGTTTCGAAGCCCAGCGTCTGGTGGCTGTGGATGACACCCTTGGGTTCGCGGGTGGTTCCGGAGGTGAACGCGATCAGGGCCGGCGCGGCCGGATCCGCGGTCAGCGTGCCACTCATCGGCTCGTCGGCGAGAAGCTCGGTGAAGGAAAGTTGACCGACCAGCCCGACGATCGGCACCTCGGCACACAGGTCAGGCTGGTACGTCATCCGGCCGAACTGTTCGGTGGTGATGAACACCTTCGGCTGCGCCGTGGCCATGATGTGGCCGAGTTCCTTGCGTCCGTAGAAGTGCACGATCGGCACCGTCACGGTCCCGAGGAACGCCGAGGCCCAGAACGCGACCGCGGCCTCCATCCAGTTCGGCAACTGCATGGCCACGACGTCGCCGGGCCCGACTCCACGATCACGAAGCCCGGCCGCCAGCCGTCGAGCGGTGCGCTCGACCTCGCCGAAGGTGCCGCGGTACGGACGCGTCGCGGAATGCACGTAGAAGCCGGCATCGGGGCTGGCAGCCAGGCCGTCGGCCAGCATCTGGCCCAGGGTTTCGGGCCGCCACCAGCCTTCTTCGACGTACCGTTTGGTCAGCTCAACGGGGATGTCGCGCACAACGGTGATGTTATTCTCATCAAACGAGAATGCCAATCCCGGAACTGGAGAACGTTTGATGGTCGACCTCGAAATCGACGGCGAACTGGCGGTCATCACGATCGACCGCCCGCAGGCACGCAACGCCATCTCGCTGGACACCATGGATGCGCTGAACAAGGCGTTGGACGGCGCCGCAGGCGCGTCCGCTCTGGTGATCACCGGCGGCGGCGACCGCGCCTTTGTCTCCGGAGGTGACCTCAAGGAACTGGCGGCATTGCGCACGGAACTCGAGGCGTCCGAGATGGCCTGGCGGATGCGCACGATCTGCGACCGCATCGCCGGATTCGACGGACCGGTCATCGCCGCGCTCAACGGCCATGCCCTGGGCGGCGGGGCCGAAGTCGCCGTGGCCGCAGACATCCGAATCGCCGCCGATGACATCAAGATCGGCTTCAACCAGGTGGCCCTGGCGATCATGCCCGCCTGGGGCGGGGCCGAACGGCTCGCCACCCTGGTCGGTCGCAGCCGGGCCCTACTACTCGCCGGAACCGGCCGGATCCTCGGTGCCCGCGAGGCGGAGCAGTTCGGCCTGATCGACCAGGTAGTTCCCCGCGCCGAGTTCGCCGAGACCTGGCGATCCACGGCGCAGTTACTGGCCCGGCGTCAGGCCGGCGAGGTCAAACGGGTGATCAACGGCGTGTCCACCACCGAGGCCGTTTCGGCCTTCGCCCGGCTCTGGTGCTCCGACGAGCACTGGGCCGCCGCGGACAAGGTGATGAACAAGGGTAAGTAGGCCTGGCGGGCGACGTCAGGGAACGTGCACGCAGCCGACGCCGGGAACGCAGCCGCCACCGCCACCGGGTCCGCCACCCCCGGTCGGGCCGCCCGGAATCGAGCCGCCGCCACCACCCGGTCCGCCACTGCCGGTCGGGCCACCGGGAATCTGACCGCCGCCACCGCCGGGGCCACCACCACCGGTCGGGCCACCGGGAATCGAACCACCCCCGCCTTCGGGACCGCCACCACCCGTGGGTCCACCCGGAACGGTGCCTTCGCCACCGGGGCCAGGTGCAGTGGTCTCCACAGTGGTGGGTGTGGTGACTGTGGTGGTGGGCGTGGTGACAGATGTCGTCGCCGGAGCGGTGTCCTCACTCGACCCGCAACCGGCGAGTGGCGCCGCGGTGAGCGCGATGCCCATCCCGACGGTCATCGACCACTTCCGGATGCGGACCCAAGGGTCGCCGTTGTGGGTTGCCCTCACGGGCCGGGTTAATGACATGTGAGACTCCAGTTTCAGCCAGGGCTTTTTACGCTCGAAACGACTGAGTTCCCACTGACCGCCGGCTTGAATCATCGCAGGCAGGCATACGTCACCACACCCCGATCAGCCGCCCAATTCCCGGACCGGGTCACTGCCGTCCCAGGTGACAGCCTGTTCCCGTACATAGGCGCCCATGCCGCCGGAGGATTCGCACAGCGGCTCTCGACGATCGCCGCGCCGGTCGGCGGTTCGAAGTAGGCGAAGCGCACGCCCTCGGCCTCCCCGCCCGACCACACCAGCGGCCAACCGGCCTCGGCGAGCTTTGCCATCGCCTTATCGAAATCGGCTGTCCAATAGGCGAGTTGGTGAAAGCCGCCGGCCGGAGCGCCGGCGAGGAACTCGGTGAAGATGCTGGGCGTGTCATCGAGTTGTTGGATCAACTCGACCTGCAGGTCACCGCTGTTGGACAACGCGAGAGACAGCTTCACCTCACACGGGTCACCGCGGTAGCGCACTCGCTGCGGCAGGTTGCGGATCACGAACCACGGGCCGACGCCCATCCTCAGCCAGCCCGATATCGCCTCGTCCAGGTCGGTGACCACGTACCCGATCTGGCGGACCTCCCCCGGTAGAACCTCGCTCACGCCGACTCCCTCCGCTGTCCCGTCTGAACTGCCCACGAGAGACTACCGAGAGGCGGTTCTCACTAGACGAGAATTGCATTTCCAGTTATCGTCAGCGACGTGTCAACACAGATTGCTCTGGCGCCCGAGATCTCGACGTGGCCTGACGCCGAACCCCAGCTGATCGGCAGCCGTTGCACCGACTGCGCCGCCACCACCTTCCCCGCCCAGGCCCGCTGCCCCAAGTGCTCCGGCGCCAACACCGAACAGGTGAACCTGCCCCGACGCGGCACCGTCATCGCCTGGACCACCCAGGGCTTCCCACCCGGCGCCCCCTACAAAGGACCCACCGGCAAGAACTTCGTCCCCTTCGGCGTCGGTCTGGTCGAACTCACCGACGACACCGGCCCCGTCCTCCGCGTCGAAGGCCGCCTCACCGAAAACGACCCCGCCAAACTGCAATTCGGCATGAACGTCGAACTCACCATGATCCCGTTCACCACCGACGAAGACGGCAACGAAATTGTCACCTTCGCCTTCCAACCCATCTAGAAGGGCACGCACATGACCAACGATGTAGCCATCATCGGCGTCGGCCTGCACCCGTTCGGCCGCTTCGACAAGACCGCGATGCAGATGGGTGCCGAGGCGATCCAATTCGCGCTCGAGGATGCGGGCCTGGAGTGGAAGGACATCCAGTTCGGGTTCGGCGGCAGCTATGAGGTGTCCAATCCGGATGCGGTCACCCGCCTGGTCGGGCTGACCGGCATCACCTTCACCAACGTGTTCAACGCGTGTGCCACCGCGGCCAGCGCCATCCAACAGACCGCCGACACCATCCGGTTGGGCAAGTACGACATCGGCATCGCGATCGGTCTGGACAAGCACCCGCGCGGTGCCTTCACCGACGATCCGGCGAAACTCGCACTGCCGCAGTGGTATGCCGAGAACGGCCAGTTCGTCACCACCAAGTTTTTCGGCATGAAGGCCAACCACTACATCCACAAGCACAACATCTCCGAGGAGACGCTGGCCCGGGTCGCCAACAAGAACTTCCGCAACGGTGAGCTGAACCCGAATGCGTTCCGGCGCAAGGAGATCTCGGTCGAGGAGATCATGGCGTCGCCGGTGCTGAACTACCCGCTGCGGCAGTACATGTTCTGCGCCCCCGACGAGGGTGCGGCCGCGGTGATCATGTGTCGCGCCGACATCGCGCACAAGTACACCGACAAGCCGGTTTATGTGCGGGCCAGCGAGATCCGTACGCGCACCTACGGGGCCTACGAGGTGCACGGCACCTCGGCACCAATGGATGAGGATCCCTCGCCGACCGTATATGCGGCCAAGGCCGCCTATGAGGCCGCGGGCATCGGTCCCGAGGACGTCGACATCGCCCAACTGCAGGACACCGACGCCGGCGCCGAGGTGATCCACATGGCCGAGACGGGCCTGTGCGCCGACGGCGACCAGGAGAAGCTACTGCTCGAAGGCGCGACGGAGATCAACGGCACGATGCCGGTCAACACCGACGGCGGCCTGATCGCCAACGGCGAGCCGATCGGCGCCTCCGGCCTTCGCCAGATGCACGAGCTCGTGCGTCAGCTTCGCGGCGAGGCGGGCGAGCGTCAGGTACCGGGCAACCCGCGCGTCGGCCTGGCCCAGGTCTACGGCGCGCCGGGAACAGCCTCGGCCACCATCCTCTCGCTCTAGCGCTCCGAGCCACCGGTGAACGTCCCCCGCAACCTTGGTTTCGGGGGACGTTCGCTGGGGGCCCCTCCCGCTTGCGGGGGAGCGCTCGGGCAGACGCGTACCTCAGGCCGGCAGTTCCAGCGGCTGCGGCTCACCTTCCAGACGTCGCAGCCAGTCCTCGCAGAACTGAAGCACCTCGGCGTGACCTGCCGTCATGCCGAGCGCCTGCTCCATCACCATTACCCGCGACACACTGGCCGCGATGAATGTCCACACGATCGGGGGCACCTCGGACGCATCGACGCCGTAGCGCTGCAGCGCTGCCTCGATCGCTTTGGTCTCCGCCTCACGGAACATCTCGGCGTAGCGGCCGATCTCAGCCCGCAGCACCGGTCGGTGATTGGCAAGCCCGGTC
Source organism: Mycolicibacterium peregrinum (assembly GCF_002102345.1). Taxonomy (GTDB): domain Bacteria; phylum Actinomycetota; class Actinomycetes; order Mycobacteriales; family Mycobacteriaceae; genus Mycobacterium; species Mycobacterium peregrinum. The sequence continues at coordinate 111,469 of NZ_LQPP01000027.1, read as the reverse complement.
ATCTCCATCGTCAAGCGCGTAGCGCTCGGGTCTGTGCCGAACCGCCACAGCGCCCACAACGGCTGCGGCGAGTTCAGGGCCTCGGCCTGCGCAGCCAACCCCTCGTCCGCCCGCCGCACGAACACGGCCAGGAACAGGTCGTCCATCGTGCGGAAGTAGTAATGCACCAGCTGGGGCTTGAGCCCGGCCCGTTCTGCCACCCGCCGGGACGTGACCGCGACGTACCCTTCCTCGATCATCAGCCCCTCGGCAGCGTCGAGCAGCACGATCCGGTTCTTCGCGTCCGGCGCCCCGATCCTTCGCGCCGATGCCATCGATCCTCCTTGCGCCTTGTCGTCGACAACGTCTGGCTGATCGTAACTTTCGCCCAGCCAGGTGATCTTGACCACGACTCTACCGTCATGCTAAGCAGGTGCTCAGCAATTTTCGAAAATTCTTCGCACGGTGCAGCCCGTCGCGAAACCACCGCAGCGCACATTGATTTCGGGAGGCAGCGCACATCATGAGCGAGACCAATTACGACACCATCGACTATTTCACCGACCAGTCGCTGGTACCCGACCCGCACCCGTACTTCGACCACCTGCGCAGCAAGTGTCCGGTCGTGACCGAACCGAACTACGGCGTCATGGCGATCACCGGGTTCGAGGAGGCCACCACGGTCCTCAAGGACACCGACACCTTCTCGTCCTGCATCGCCGTGGCCGGACCATTCCCGCCGCTGCCCTTCACGCCTGAAGGCGACGACATCACCGAGCAGATCACCGCGCACCGCTCGCAGATGCCGATGTTCGAGCACATGGTGACCATGGACCCGCCCGACCACACCAATGCCCGTTCCCTGCTCAATCGGCTGCTCACGCCGCGCCGGTTGAAGGAGAACGAGGACTTCATGTGGCGGCTCGCCGACCAGTGCCTCGACGATTTCATCGCCGACGGCAAGTGTGAGTTCCTCAGCGCCTACGCAAAGCCCTTCTCACTCCTGGTGATCGCCGACATGCTCGGCGTGCCGGAAGAAGACCACGAGGAGTTCCGGACCGTGCTGGGCGCCCCAAGGCCCGGAGCTCAGGTGGGCTCCCTCGACGGCGACCTCGTGGCCAGCAATCCATTGGAATGGCTCGACGAGAAGTTCATCAGCTACCTCGAGGACCGGCGCAAGGAACCCCGCGACGACGTGCTGACTGCACTTGCCACGGCGAACTACCCGGACGGCTCCGTACCGCCCGTCATCGAGGTGGTCCGGTCGGCGACCTTCCTCTTCGCCGCCGGCCAGGAGACCACCACCAAGCTGCTCTCGGCCTCGCTGCGCGTACTCGGCGACCGCCCTGACATCCAGCAGGCCCTGCGCGACGACCGTAGCCGCATCCCGACCTTCGTCGAGGAGGCCCTGCGGATGGACGCTCCGGTCAAGAGCCAATTTCGGTTGGCCAAGAAGAACACCAAGCTCGGCGACATCGACGTTCCCGCGGGCACCACCATGATGGTGTGCCCGGGCGCGGTGAACCGCGACCCGGTCCGCTTCGAAGACCCGCACACCTTCAGCCTCGACCGCAAGAACGTGCGCGAGCACATCGCGTTCGGCCGCGGCGTGCACAGCTGCCCGGGTGGTCCGCTGGCCCGCGTCGAGGGCCGGGTGTCGTTGGAGCGGATCCTGGACCGCATGGCCGATATCGCCATCGACGAGGAGTTCCACGGCCCCGCCGACGATCGGCACTACACCTACGAGCCGACCTTCATCCTGCGCGGGCTGACCGACCTGAACATCACATTCAAGCCGGTGCGCTGACCGCGCGGCTCGACTAACGATTTCGCGGATCTCATCTTCGCCGTATTTGTTATTCTCCAATCGCGAGAATGACAATCTCGCTGGCGAAGATGAGATTCCGGTTTCAGCACGGTGAAGCCTGTTCTCGTTCTATAGTCAGCCGACCAGTGCCCGATCCGTGGAGGTGTGCCTGTGAAGTCCAGCTTGATCCGCGTGGCGATGAGCGCCGCGCTCGGGTTGGGGACAGCAATCGCCTTGGCGCCGCCATCGCAGGCCATGTATTTCGGCAACTACAACCTCAACATGCCGGATCGCAGGGATTTCCACACCTGGATCTGGTCGGCCATCACGCCGTGCCGCGATCCGGGGTCGGACGTCCGGCAGCACGACTGCATCACCATCCGGACGATCCCGCAGCCGGTCGCCAAGGCTGTCCCCAACACCGGGAACGCAAAGCTGGTCGACGGTCGCTACACCTTGACGATCGATGAGTTCTACGGCCTGCGGTGCGGGGACATCTACTACGGACCGACGATTCCGACCCATGATGTGTACACGTGGGACGCGAACACCCTCGCGGGCGAGATGGTGTCCACGTTCGACGCGGGTTGCGACGGCGCTCCCGGTGGCTCATTCACCTACCCGTTCACGCTGACGAGGATGTGACCGATGCGCCATCTGATGAGCCGAGCCCTGACCTTCGCGACGGCCTCCGCGCTGGCGGCCGGCGCGATCGCCACGGCCACACCGGCATTCGCCGACGATCCGGAACCGGTGGGACCGCCGCTGCGTCACGTGCAATACACCGTCACCGCCGATGCGCCGTACTGGGCTCACATCTACTACCGCGACACCGATCCGGTTCAGTTCTCGGACTACAGCCACAATCCGTATCAATTCAGCCCGAGAGCCGACGTGGACGTGGCACCGGACAAACCATGGGTATTTGATGCCATGCTTGCGGATCCCGACCTGTGGGCCATGGTGCTGGTACAGAGCGGCGAGTCGCCCAATCTCCCCACGCCCGGGTTCAACTGCAAACTGGCGGTCGACGGCGTGGTGGTCAAGACCAACAGCGGTCCCAAGGGCGCGCTGTGTTCGATCCGGAACTGGTAGACCCCAGCTCAAAGCCGAATGGCTTGGGGGCGACGCGTTTCGCGTCGCCCCCAAGCCATTTCTACAGTTCTTGACTCAGGCGTCGCCGCGAAGCCAGCGCGTCTCACCGTTCATCGGGACGCAGCTCAGGAACAGACCGTCCGGGGCCTGCGCCACCGAGTTCTGTTCGTTGATGCACAGACTGTTCTCGTCGCGGATGCCCACCATGGGTGGCGACCGGAACCACCGTGGCTCGTAGCGCCGCGGGGAGCCGCAGAACACCAGGCGTCCCCAACCGTTGCGGGCGTCCACGCCGAACACGTAGTAGGAGGTGTTGTCGCACGGAGCGCCGAGTACTGCGTTCGGGTTGATCCCCGGCGTGCAAAAAGCGTCATTACACGTCTGCGGTCCCGCGTTCGCCTGCGGAGCAGCCAGCATCCCGGCGACAATCACTGAAGCGGTCGCCATCACCGTCACACGCACGTTGCTACTTTCGCATAGCTGGAAATTAAACTCTCAGTTTTGGAGAATATTACTACGAACCACACGCCGCTGGTCCCCAAGCCGACAGCGTGATGGGCTGGCGTCGCCAAATCGATCATGGACCAGGCATTGATAGTGATATTCTCCCAAACTGAGAACATGGCTACCGCCTCGTCAGGCCGGCCAGAAGGAGCGTCCATGTCTGTCTCCCGGGTGAGTGCTGGTGCGGTGGCCATAGCCGCAGCGGCAGTTGTCGGCCTGAGCGGCGCCGCCCCCGCGGTCGCCGGCGAGCAATGGGGTATCAACGGCACTTTTGCCACATCGTCCAACGGCGAATGGGCCAGGATCAACGACCGCTACGAGAACCAGCCCTCCACCCGTAGCACGTGGACCATCTCGACCCAGTGCATCTCCCCCACCGAATGCAGCGGCACGGTGAACAGCGACGCGGGCTGGAATGCACCCATCTACACGACGAACGGCCTCTGGTACGTCAAGCGGGTCGTACCCAACTGGCGCTTCTGCGCCGACGGCACCCCCGTCGAGGGCATGCAGATCTACAAGATCTACCCGGTGGGCTTCGACGGCCACGTGGACCTGGCCTCGACCGAATACACCGGCGAGGACGTGACCACCGGCCCGAGCGGCTCATGTGGGCGCAACCAGTGGCCCGCCGTCCGGATGCCGTTCTACATGCGGCCCGCCTAGCCGAAAACCACACACAGACAAAAGAACTGGCCCCGGGCGGTTGCCCCGGGGCCAGTTCTTTTGGTAACCCGCCTACGTCGGCATCAGGTCCTGCCATGACTTGGGTGCGGACACCAGATCTGTCTGCTTGTATAGGTTGCCGTCAGGACCCATGTACTCCCCGGTGCGCGGGTTGTACTTCGCGATCGCCACCGACGGCCGGTTTCCGGCACCGCCCTCGAAGGCACTCGGCGCAACGCCTGGTTGTGCGGGCATGGGTAGCTCAGGCGCGTCCGGGAACACCCCCTGCCCGTGGGGGACGGGCGGAATCTCGGTCGCTTGTGGCTGGTCCACCGCAGGCACGGGTACTGCGTTGGGATCTCCTGGCGGTGGCGGTGGCACGCCGGGCACTGGCGGCTCCAGGTACATCGGCTGCCCCGGCAGCATCGACCCCGGATTGGTCCCGGCGAAGTTCGGCGCCGGCTGCGGTTCCGGCGCTGCGCCCGGCTGCGGAGCCGTCACCCCCGGCGGCAGCGGAGTGCCCCCGAGCGGCCCGAAGATCTTCTCGTCCGGTAGCACCCGGGTATCCGGAGGTACGCCCTGGGCGATCAGGCTGGGGTCAAGCGGGTACGGGCCGAGCGCATGCTGGCGCTGCGCGATCGGCTGGAAACCCTTTGGGTCGTTACACAACTCGACCGTGGGCGCCCGCTTGCCCGGATGCCCCATGCACGGGTAATTTCGCGCACCGCGGACGCCGATCGGGGAATCCTGCGGCAGCTTGCAGTAGATGTTGTCCGGTGTGTCTATGACGGTGGTGTCGGCCGGTGAGCGCCAAGCCGACGGCGGCAGGAAGCCCACCGTGCAGGTCGGCGGATCACCCAGGCCCAGCGAGAAGTCTGCCATCGGCAGACCGCTCGTATTGTTGGTCGGCGCGTAGGTCTGCAGCTGGGCAACGTACGGCGGCAACAACACCAACAACTGCTCGATCGACGGGTTGTAGGTGACCGCGATCTGGCCGAACGTGGTCAGATTCGCCAGCAGGATCGGCAGGGTCGGCTTGATCTGCTCGAGCAGCTTGGTGGTCTCCTGGGCGAACCCCGGGCCGTTGCGCAGCAGCGAGCGCACCTCGGGATCGTTCTCGGCGACCTGCCCGGTGATACCGGCCATGCTGGCCGCCCAAGTCCGGATCGAATCGGTGGTCTGGGCCTGCGCATCGAGGAAAGGCTTGGAATCGTCGATCAGCGCCCGCGTCTGGTCGGAAACCGCATTGGAGTCCCTGGTGATCGTCGATGCCGAGTCCAGCAACGAGCCGAAGTCGTAGCCGGTTCCGTTGAACGCGTTGTAGGACTCGTCGAGCAGCTGGCTCAGCTTGTCCTTCGGGATGGTGTCCACCAGGGCGCTGAGCTGATCGAGCATCGGTCCGACCTGCTGCGGAATCTTGGTGTTCGACATCGCGATCACCGACCCGTTGTCAAGGTAGGGCCCAGAGTTGGTGCGCGGCAACAACTCAACGTACTGCTCGCCGACCGCCGACATGCTGCGGACCTCGGCGGCCAGATCCGCAGGCACCTTTGGCGAGCGGTCCAGGGACAGCGTCGCCTCAGCTCCCTTGTCGGTCAGCTCCACCGACGTGACCTTGCCGATCTGGGACCCGCGATAGGTGACATTGCCGAACTGGTAGAGACCGCCGGTCGCCGGCAGTTCCATCTTCACGGTGATGCGACCGATGCCGAGCAGCGTCGGCACCTGCATGTAGGCGAACAGCATGACGGCCACACCTACCACGGAGGCGACGGTGAAGAGAATCAACTGAGTCCGGATGAAGCGGGTGAGCATTTATCCGCCACCCCCTGTCGATCGAGTAGGTGCAGTAGGTGGTGCCGGCTGCTCAGCTGAAGCCGGACCGCCTTGCTGCGCATAGGGTCCGGCGAACACGGATGTCGATGGACTCGACGGTGCAGCCGGCTGCGCCATGCCACCGGGCATGGTCATCGGCGCCGGAGGCACCACCGGGAGCACCGGGCCCGAGTAGGTCGGCGCTGGGAGATCCGGTGGTGGCGGTCCGTCCGGAGCCGGCGGCAACCCATCCGGCGGCGGCGGAGCGACCCCGGTCTTGAGCGGGTCATAGGTGTAGTTCAGGTATCCCGGATCCCCCGGCACCGGAACGTTCTGCGCGTCCCCCTGCTCCCAGCGGGTCCCCATCATCAGGCTGCGCTTGAGATGCGGGATGGTCATGTCGAAGTACGCGAACAGGTTGTAGTAGTCCCCTCGGATCACCCGGTCCATGAAGCTCTGGGTGAACGGGAAATGCGGGGCATATTCGAGCGCCGCAGTCAGGTCTGGCCCGACGTTGGCCAGAGCCTTCAGCGCGGGCTCCAGGTTCTTGAGGTTCCTGACCAGATCAGCCTGCGACTCATTGACGAATTGGTTGGCGGTGGCACTGAAGGTTCCGAGCTTCTGAAGCGCGGTGGTGAATCGCGGCCGCTCCTTGATCAATACGTCGAGTGCCGGCGGAATCTTCTCCAGTGCGCGCGTGATGACATCGCGTTGCCCGGCGAAGGTCGAGGCCAGCTGATTCAGGCCCTGGATGGACGCGACAATGTTGTCGCGCTGGGCATCCAGCGCCCCGACGAAGGTATCCAGTCGGGTGAGCAGGTCGCGGAAATCAGTTTCCCGGCCGTTGATCGCAGCACTGAAGTTGTGGATGATGTCGCCCATCTGTCCCAGGCCGCCGCCGTTCACCACGGCGGCCAGCGAGGACAGCGTCTGCTCTGTTGTCGGATATGTCGACGAGTTGTTGAGCGCAATCGTCGCGCCAGGAGCGAGCTTCCCCTCGGGAGCCTGACCTGCCGGCGGGTTGATCGCCAGATGCATCGAGCCCAAGAGGCTGGTCTGTCCGATGGTGGCCACCACATTGGCCGGCACCGCAACTCCCGGCTGCACCGAGAACTCGACGTCGGCGTGCCAGTCCTTCACTGACAGGCTCCGCACGCTGCCGACGACGACGTCATTCATCATCACCGGTGAATTCGGTTCCAGCGTCGCCACATTCGCGATCTCGACGTGGTAGACGCTGGAGTCCGCCCCACGGCCGACCGCCCCGGGGAGGGGCAGCGAGTTGACGCCCTGAAAGGCACACCCGCTGGCGGTCAACGCGACGCAGGATCCGACGGCGATCGCCAGTCGTACCGGCTTTCCCCTGCTCATGCTGGAGGCGTCCCTTCTGCTGGTGCGGGGGCCGCAGGCGCCGGGGATTCGGCGGCCAGCGGACCGGGTGGCGGCCCCGGAGGCGGTCCCGGCTGTCCGCCAGTCGGATTGAGCATGTCCGACACCGTGTTCGGCATGTTGGGCGGGTAGAACTCACCCCCCGGCAAGAGCTGCTGTGCACCTGGCGGCGGCTCGCCGGGCCCGCGGCCGGTAAATGGCGCAGGCGGCTCAGGCCCGGGGTTGTACGCCGAGATCGCCGGTGGAGTCTCGGGAGCGGTAGGTGACCCACCCTCGCCGCCGGGCATCAGACTCGGTTCGGAGTACTCGAGCTGCTCGGGGCTTGCCGACGGCATCAGGTACGGCGAGATCGGGAACGGCAGGTAGTTGAAGTTGATCAGCCGCAGCGCCGGCCCGAGGTACTGCGAGCAGAGCTTCGCGGTCTCCGGTGCCGTGGTGTTCTCCACGGCACCGATGGCGCCGCAGATGAACTCGACCGGGTTGGAGAAGTTGTTCATAACGAACTGGCCGACAGCGCTGCCCGTGTCCGGGTTGTAGATGTTGTAGCCGTTCATGAACGCGTTGGGTGCGACGTGAAGTAGCTGCTCGATGTGCATCTTGTTGTCGACCAGGTTCTGCGTGACATTGGCCAGCCGCTGCACCTGTTCGGAGGTCTGATCACGACTTCCCGCGACGAATCGCTGCACCTCGACGACCGCGACCGACAGGTTGGTCAGCGCCGCGTCGAGGTCGGATCGGCTGCCGTCGACCACGCTGGTCAGGGTCGCCAGCCGATTCTGGAACTGCACCACCTGCTGGTTGCTGTCCCGCAACGCGGTGACGAAGGTCTGCAGGTTCTTGATGATGTCGACGATGTTGCCGCTACCCTCGGCCAGCACTCGGGCCACGCCGGACAACTGCGAAATCGTCTGGCGCAGTTTGTCTCCGTTGCCGGCCATCGCATCGGCCGTGCTGTTGATGAACCGGGACACCGACGTCCCGTCGACGCCGCTTTGTGGCCCCAGGTCGGTGGACAGCCGCATGAGCTGTTCCTTTACCTGATCCCATTCCACCGGAACGGCGGTGCGGTCCAGTCCGATCACCGCGTCGTCAGGCAGCGTCGGGCCACTCGACCGGTACGCCGGCGCCAGCTGTACATAGCGTGCGGCCACCAGGTTCTGGGCCACGATCACCGCTTTGGCGTCCGCGGGAATCGGTACGTCGTGGTCGAGCTTGAGGGTCACCCGGGTCTGGACGCCCTCGGGTTTGATGGACTCGATGGTGCCGACCTTGACGCCGGACACCCGGACGTCGTCACCCGGATAGACGCCGGTGGCCGAGGTGAACATCGCGGAGATGGTCTTCTTCCCGAAGAATGTCTGACGCAGCAGCACTACCGTGCCGACGACCAACAGGGCGACCAACGTCACCGCAAGCCACTTACCGAGACGACTGCGGTTCATCAGCGTGACCCTCCCGGAATTCCGTTGTAGGGCAAGGGCAATTCGGCCCGCGGGCCGGCATTGTCCGGTGGCTGGCCGGCATTCGTCCCCCGCCGGAATCCGAACGCGTAGTCCATGAACGGCTGCAGCAACTGTGCGGGCTGCAGGTTCGGAACATAGGCGTTGTAGTAGGCACCGTTCGCCAGCGTCTCGGCCTGAGACAGCTGGAACTTGTTCAAGTTCGGCAACGCCTTGGTGATGTTGTCGCGATTGCGTTCCAGCATCGCGGTCACCGAGTTGAGCCGCTTGAGTGTCGGCGCCAGCTGTGCCTCGTTGTCGGCCACCAGTCCACTGAGTTGCTGAGAGACCGCCGAGGTGTTGGCCAGCAGATCGACGATGGCCTGGCGCCGGTCGTTGAGCACACCGAGCAGATCATTGGCGTTGAGGATCAACGTGTTCAGCTGATCGCTGCGCTGCGACAGCACCACTGTCACGTCGCTGGCACTCTTGAGCAGGTCGGCCAGACTCTCGTTGCGCCCGTTGATCGATTTCGACAGCCGACTCAGGCCGTCGAACGTCGGCCCGAGCTTCGGCGCGACCTGATCGATGGTCGCCGACAGCGTGTCCAGGGACTGGTTCAGCGAAGCCGTATCGGTACCCGCCGAATTGGTGGTCAGGTCACTGACGGCGTCGGTCAGCGAGTACGGCGACGACGTCCGTGACGTGGGGATCACGTCGGTGGTACGCAGCGTGCCGGCGCCGTCGGACTCCAACGTCAGCACCCGCTCACCCAGCAGCGAGCCGGTACGGATATGCGCCGTCGTCAGCGACCCCAGTGGGTACTTGCCCTCCGTGGTGAACGTGATCAACGCGTCGCCGTTCTCCAGCGACACGTCGGTGACCGCACCGATCTTGATTCCGGACAAGGTGACGTCGTTGCCGGCGGCGATACCGCCGGCCTCGGTGAACAGTGCCTGATGGCGCACCGAGGAGGCCCACTGCTGCAGCCTTTCGGGCTGGAGGCCGACGGCGATGATGAGCATCATCAGCACGACGCCGATGAAACCTGCCTTGATCAGGTTTGATTCGCGGTACTTGAGCATCAGGGCTCCGCGCACCTCCCGCCTTCTTGTTTGATCATCGGGAAGTGCGCAGTGCGCCCCTGTAGATCGGTGACACGGATGGAAAGTCCGCAGATGTAGTACATGATCCAGCTGCCGTAGGAGCCCAGCCGGGCCAGCTTGCGGAAGTTGTCAGGGGCCTTCTGCAGACCCCGGTCCAGGACGATCTGATGGTCATCGAGCAAAGGCGCCAGCCGGTTCATCTGGTCGACGGTGCCCTTGAGCGGTGGCCGTGCCTCAGTGAGAAGACTTGCGAGCGAGGCAGTTCCGTTGTCGAGCTGAGTCACCGCGGTGCCCAGTGGGTCGCGGTCCTGCGACAGACCGCTGATCAACTGTTCGAGACGGTCAACGGTTCCGTCGAACTTCTTACCGTCCTTGGCCAGCGTGCCGACCACCGAGTTCAGGTTGTCGATCAGCTGCTGGATGACCTGGTCGTTGTTGGCCAACGTGTTCGAGAACGACGAGGTCTTGCTCAGCAGCGAATCCAGGGTGTCGCCCTGCCCTTGGAAGATCTGGATCAGCGAGGACGTCAACGCATTGACGTCCTGGGGATTGAGTCCCTGGATCACCGGACGCAGGCCGCCGAGCAGCAGATCGAGGTCCAGCGCACTTGCGGTGCGGTCCTTCGGGATCTGAGAGCCTGCGGGCAGCAGTTTCGTCGAGCCGGGGCTGTCGACCAGTTCCAGGTAGCGGTCCCCGACCAGGTTCAGGTAGCGAATCGCGGCCTTGGTGCTCGTTGTCAGGGCAACGCTACGGTCGGTGTCGAAGTCGACCAGGACCGACTTGTCCGGTTGCAACGAAACGCTTTTCACCGTACCCACTCGGACCCCGGCAACGCGCACCGAGTCCCCGGCCTCCAGTCGGGAGGCATCGCCGAACACTGCCGAGTAGCCCGAGTAGGAACCGCCGCGGTACTCCGAGAACGTCATGAACAGGAAAGCTGTGAGAACCGCCATCACCACCGCGAAGGACGCGAACTTGATGAATGTGCTTCTGCCGCGCGTCATCCCGGTTGTCCGATCTGCATGGTGTTACGTGGCGGACCGTCGAGCGGACCGAACAGAATCTGCTTGAGCCCGTCGGAGTTGAGCAGGATGCCCTGGTTGCCGTACTTGAACGGGTTGGCGTTGGTATCGGTGACGAGGTACTTGGCCTTGTTGCCGAATCCGATGTACGGCAGGCCCATGCAGTGGGGGCCGCCCTTGGCTGCCACCTTGGGTAGGTTCTGCGGGTAGCGGTAGCGCTCGATGCCCAGGGTGAAGGCCACGTTGACCACAACGCCGGGTTCCATCTGCGGCGGCTGGTGGTAGAGGTACAGCATGCCCTTGAGGCCGCACTCGATTCCGGGTGCGTACTCGTTGAGCAGATCGGTGGTGGGCGCCAACAGGTTCAGCGTGGTACTCAGCGCCTGGCGGTTGCCGCCGATGACGTCGTTACCGGCGTCGGCCAGGCCGATCGAGCTGATCAGGAAGTTGTCCAGGTTCTGCTGCTCGGCCACGATGCTGTCGCTCAGCTTGTTGGTGTTCTCGAAGGTCTTGAGCAGATCGGGTGCCGCGTCACCGTAGGCCCGTGACACCGCAGCCATGCTCTCGATGTCGCCGGTCAGGTTGGGCAGGCTGGGCTCGATCTTCTTCAGCACCGCATCGAAGTCGGACAGGGACTGCCCCATTGCCTCGCCCCGCCCGGAGAATGCGGACGACAGCGCACCCAGGGTTTCGTTGAGCTTCGCCGGGTCGATCTTGTTCAAGACATTGGTCAATTGCTGGAAGACCGTGTTCATCTCGACGGTGACGTGGTCGCCCTGCAGGATCTGACCGGGTCGGAGCTTGTCCGACGACGGGTTGTCCGGCGCGACGAGTTGGACGTACTTGGCGCCGAACACGGTCGTCGAGGCGATGTCGGCCTGAACGTTGTCGGGGATCAGCCGAAGCTGGGACGGGTTCATCGCCAGGTGCAGCACGGCCTTGCCGTCGGCACGCTGCTCGATCGAGCTGACGGTGCCGACCTGCACGCCACGCATTTTCACCTTGGCGTCGGGGTTCATCACCAGGCCGGCCCGGTCGGAGATCAGCGTGATCGGCTCGGTCTTGGTGAAGCTGCCGCGGAACAGTGCGACCGCCAGGCCGAAGATCAGGCCTATGGCGACCACGGTCGCCAGACCCGCCAGTGGCCTCGCTGAGCCACCCGCGCCGAAGCTGCGGCCGGGGCGCGCCGCCACCGGCGAAGCGCTACTTGTGGTTTCGGACCGGTGGGCTGGGCCCGGTCCCACATTTCGTGTCAACTCTTCTCCCTAACCCGACAGGTTGAAGTTTCCGTTGGAGCCGTAGACGGACAGTGACACCAGCAGGGTCACCGAGACCACGACGATCAGTGAGGTTCGTACTGCGTTGCCGACCGCGACGCCGACCCCGGATGGACCACCAGAGGCGAAGTAACCGAAGTAGGTGTGGATCAGCAGGATGGTGATGGCCATCAGGACGGCCTGCAGGAAAGACCACAGCAGGTCGATCGGATTGAGGAACGTCGTGAAGTAGTGGTCGTAGAGGCCGCCCGACTGCCCGAGCAGCACCACGGTGGTGAACTGGGAGGCCAGGAACGAGAGGATCACCGCGATGGCGTACAGCGGGGTGATGGCGATCATCCCGGCCACGATGCGGGTGGACACCAGGTATTCGACGGGCCGGATCGCCATGGCCTCCAGCGCATCGATTTCTTCGTTGATCCGCATCGCACCGAGCTGGGCGGTGACGCCGGCGCCGAAGGTGGCGGCCAGGCCGATGCCGGCCACCACCGGTGCGGCGATCCGGACGTTGATGAAGGCCGCCAGGAAGCCGGTCAGGGCTTCGATACCGATGTTGCCCAGCGACGAATAGCCCTGGATGGCGAGCACACCACCGGTGGCCAGGGTCAGGAAACCGACAATCACGACGGTTCCGCCGATCATGGCCAATGTGCCTGCGCCCATCGAGATCTCGGCGATCAGCCGGACCAGTTCCTTGCGGTAGTGCAACGCCGCGTGCGGGGTGCCCGCCAGCGCCTTGAGATAGAACAGCGTGTGATCGCCGATCCGGCTCAGCGTCGACACCGGTTTGTTGAACTGCCGGCTGACCCGCGGGTAGGTCGACCGCAGAATCGTCATCGTTCCCATTGCGTCCCCTGCCTCAGTGCGCCGTCATGCGGATACCGATGGCCGTGACGACCACGTTGATGACGAACAGGGCCATGAAGGCGTACACCACGGTTTCGTTGACGGCGTTGCCGACTGCCTTGGCGCCGCCACCTGTGATCGTCAATCCGCGATAGCAGGCCACCAGTCCGGCGATCAGGCCGAAGAGCGCGGCCTTGACGCACGAGATGATCACCTCGGGCACACCGGTCAGCAGGGTGATCCCGGCCGCGAACGCACCCGGGTTCACATCCTGGATGAACACCGAGAACACGTAGCCGCCCAGGATGCCGATGATCACCACCAGGCTGTTGAGCAGCAGCGCCACCAGTCCCGAAGCCAGCATCCGCGGCGTCACCAGACGCTGGATCGGATTGATGCCGAGGACCTCCATGGCGTCGATCTCCTCGCGGATGGTGCGCGAACCCAGATCCGCACACATCGCCGTCGCCCCGGCGCCGGCGACGATCAGCACCGTCACCATCGGACCCAACTGGGTCACCGCACCGAAGGCAGCGCCCGCGCCCGACAGGTCGGCCGCACCGAGTTCGCGCAGAAGGATGTTGAGGGTGAAGCTCACCAGCACGGTGAACGGGATCGCCACCAGAAGCGTCGGTGCCATCGACACCCGGGCGACAAACCAGCACTGCTCGAGGAACTCCCGGCCCTGGAACGGACGCTTGAAGATGAACCGGATGGCATCCAGCGACATCGCGAACAGCGCCCCGACAGCCTGCATCGGGCCCGACAGGTTGCGTAGCGATACCCCGGTCGACCATTTATCTGCCATCAGAACTCCTGTCCCGGCAAGTGGCTGCCGACACCGCGGTCGGTGCGCCGATGTTAAGTGCTTCACCGCGCGGGTGCTCGAACAGATCTACTACGTACGGTGCGGCCGGCAGCCCGGGTCGGGTCATGCCGCAACCTCCGAGCCGGCACATGCCAACCGGCCGGTTGGGCACTCGGACACATACGAATATGGCTGGAGCACATTGCCTTTCATGAGGAAGCGCGAGTGCGGGGTGCGTTCGGACATCTGACGCACCTCCTGTTTCCCGCGGGCCTCGCGCGCTTCACCGGACGCACCGGTGAAACCGGACAGATTTCGCCCCGTGACCGCCCCCCGAGTGCCTGATGCTATCGGACCCGGTATCTGTCGCGGAGGCAAATAACGTAGAACTTGCTCGGGTAGTTGACAATTGGGACGCTCCGCGTCGCATGCAGAACCGCTCGTGTCGTGGGCTGCGGTGGCAGCAGCCCACGACAGACAAAGAGCGGCGGAAGAGACGAGGGGCATGACAGAGGGGGCCTAGGTGACCGCGCCGGCGGTTTTGAGTTCGATGATGCGATCCCAGTCCAGACCGAGTTCGACCAGGATGTCATCGGTTTGTTCGGCGAAACCAGGGGCCGGCCCCGTGCTCGGCGCCGTGACGTCGAATTGCACTGGGTTGGCGACCAACTCGAGCTCGCCCGCCTGCACGAGGTACTCGTTGGCCCGGATCTGGGCATCCTGTCCCGCCTGCAGGGTGTCCTGTACCGGAGCCCACGGACCAGCCAGCGTGGTGAATCGCTCGCTCCACTCTGGCAAAGTTCGTTTCTTCATCGCCTCGGTGAGGATCTCGACCGCGTCGGGCGTGTTCTCTGCAAACGATTCGGCAGTCGCGAACCGCGGATCGTCGATGTAGCTCTCCAGATCCATGTGCCGGCACACGTCGGCCCAGAACTTGGTCGGCTGCATCATGACGAACGAGATGTAGCGGTCGTCGGCGGTTCCGTACAACCCGACGAGCGGATTGATCGGCGACCCGTGGACACCGGGTGGAGGCGTCACCATCAACTGGTTGAGGTGCTGGGTCAACGCCACGGTGTGGCCCATCGACCACAGGCCACTGCCGAGCAGGGACACGTCGACCACCGACGGCTCGCCGGTGCGCTCCCGCTTGAACAGCGCCGCCGAGATGCCGCCGGCCAGGTTCGTGCCCGAGATGGTGTCCCCGTAGGCCGGCCCGGGCGGTGCGATCATTCCGGCCATCCCGGCGGGGGTGATGGTCGCGGCGGTGCCGGCACGGCACCAGAAGGCGGTCATGTCGTAACCACCCTTCACCGACTCCTCGCCGCGGGGGCCCAGCGCACTACCCCGGGCGTAGATGATGTTCGGGTTCACCGCGCGGATGTCGTCGACGTCGATGCCGAACTTCTGCCGGTGCCCGGGCAGGAAGCTGGTGAGGAACACATCGGCCTTCTTCGCCAGCTCGAGCAGGATCTCGCGCCCCTCCGGCACCGACATGTCCAGGCCGATACTGCGCTTGCCGCGGTTGGCGTGCTCGATGTTCGGGTTGGGATCACCCTCGACGCGCAACGGTCCGGTCTGACGCAGGCCGCGTTGCGGGTCACCGGTGACGGCGTGCTCGACCTTGATGACGTCGGCACCCCACTCCCCCAGCACAGCTCCGGCCGAGGGGACGAAGCCGTACATCGCGACCTCGAGAACACGAACGCCTTCGAGTGGACCGCCGCTCATTGCTCTCTCCTCTTCGCGCAAGCGCTCATCAGCCCAGCACCCGGGCGAACGTCTTGGACTCCATGAACTCTTCGAGTCCCGCGGTCCCCATTTCCCGACCGATGCCCGACTGTTTGTATCCGCCGAACGGACTGTCGGGGCTGAAGTAGTTGCCGCCGTTGATCGAGAAGGTGCCGGTCCGGATCCGTCGGGCCACGGCCAGAGCGCGGTCCTCGCTGCCGAACACCGCGCCGGAAAGCCCGTAGATCGAGTTGTTGGCGATGCGTACCGCGTCGTCGTCGTCCTCGTAGGCGATCACCGCGAGCACCGGTCCGAAGACCTCTTCCTGGGCGATCTCGCTGTCGGGGTCCACATCGGCCAGCAGCGTGGGTGTGTAGAAGTAGCCGGGGTCGACCTTCTCACCGCCGGTCACCAGGGTGGCCCCGGCCTCGACGGCGCGCTTGACCATGCCGTCAACCTTGTCGCGCTGCTTCTCGCTGATCAGCGGACCCATGTAGGTCTTGGGGTCGGTCGGGTCGCCGAACCGCACGTGCCCGAAGTTCGCCTTGATCAGCTCGACGATCTCGTCCTTGTGTTTGGCCGGCACCAGCAGCCGTGAGGTCAGCGCACAGCCCTGACCGGCGTGGGTGACCATGCTGAAGGCCGAGAACACCGCGGCGGTGTTGAAGTCGGCATCGTCGAGGACGATTGCGGCGGACTTGCCTCCGAGCTCCAGGAACACCTTCTTCAACGTCTCGCTCGCCGCGGCCATGATGCGCCGGCCGGTGGGCGTGGAACCGGTGAAGGTCACCATGTCGACGTCGGGGCTGGTGGTGAGCACCGCGCCCACCTCCGGGTCCGCGCCCGACAGGACGTTGACGACGCCGGCCGGGATGTCGGTGTGGTTGGCGATCAGCTCGCCGAGAGCCAGTGTGATCAACGGGGTGTCCGGGGCGGACTTGAGCACCACGGTGCAGCCGGCGGCCAGCGCGGGCGCGAGCTTGGCCAGGGCCAACTGGTTCGGATAGTTGTAGGCGATGATCGCGGCCACCACGCCGCCCGCTTCCTTCTCCACCCACCGGTGATGCTGCATGCCGCGGCTCTCGATGTTTCCGAGGTCCTCGGTCAGCGGGTAGGTCCTGAGCAGCTCGGCGTAGTACCGGACGATGTCGATCGGCCCGTCCAGCTGCGCACCGGCGCACAACGCCGCGGTGGCCCCGACCTCGGTGGTGGTGAGTGCGGCCAGTTCGTCACGGTTCTCGACCAGCGCGCGGTGCAGTTGCTCCAGGCAATGGACCCGGAACTCGGCGTTGGTGGACCAGTCGGTGTGGTCGAATGCCTGCCTGGCCGCGGCGACCGCAGCTTGGGCATCGGCGACCGTTGCGTCCGGCGCGTAGCCGAACACCTCACCGGTAGCTGGATTGACGGAAGGAAACGTCCGCGGCGTCTCGCGCAGCTCTCCGCCGATCAACAACTTCCGGTCAGCCCGCTGTTCTGCCGCGATGGTCGGCGCTTCCTGCTGCATCATCCTCCTCAGGCGGTTCCCTACTGTGATGGAAACTGCATTCTCATCACCGGCGAATCATACATTCGCTTGATGAGAACTCAAGTGAAAGATAGATCAGCTAGTCATGCCCTATTCGCTGCAGATCCACCATCTACGCAGGAGTCGCGCACGTTGAGCCCGGATCTTGCGGGGAACACCAGTCCGAGAGTACGGTTCTCATAATCGGAAGGATGATTCTTGACCCCTGAGAAAGTCCGGCCCCGCCCGGCGACCGGAGAACTGTCATGAAGAATGCCGTTGTCACTGGAGGAGGTTCCGGTATCGGAGCGGCCATCGCCGCCCGGTTGCGCGCCGACGGCCTCAATGTCGCGGTTCTCGATCTACAGCCCTCGGATGACGAGTTCGCCCATGTCGCCGACGTGACCGATCGCGCCGCCGTCGACACCGCGCTCAACGCCATTCGCGCCCAACTCGGTCCGATCTCGGTGTTGGTCAACGCGGCGGGCCTGGACTGCTTCAAGCGTTTCAGCGACGTCTCGTTCGAGAAGTGGCAGCAGATCATCGACGTCAATCTCAATGGCGTCTTCCACTGCATCCAGGCGGTATTGCCCGACATGCTCGAGGCCGGCTGGGGTCGCATCGTCAACATCTCTTCATCGAGCACGCATTCCGGCCAGCCCTTCATGTCGCCCTATGTCGCGGCGAAGTCCGCGGTGAACGGCCTGACCAAGAGCCTGGCGCTGGAACTCGGCCCCAACGGCATCACCGTGAATGCCGTGCCGCCGGGCTTCATCGACACCCCGATGCTGCGCAAGGCCGAAGGTAAGGGCTTCCTCGGCGACACCGACAAGCAGATCGCGCAGACGCCGGTGCGCCGGATGGGCAAGCCGGAGGACATCGCCGCCGCCTGCGCCTTTTTCGTCTCCGACGAGGCGGGCTACATCACCGGCCAGATCCTCGGCGTCAACGGCGGCCGTAACACCTGACGCGCAGGCGCACCCGAAACATCATCAGCGAAAGGACAATTGTGGGAAACAGCGGAGAAGGCAGGGTTGCCGGGAAAGTCGCGTTCATCACCGGCGCGGCACGCGGCCAGGGCCGCAGTCACGCGATCCGGCTGGCCGAAGAGGGCGCCGACATCATCGCGGTCGACATCTGTAAGAACTACGACACCGTCGGCTATGCGATGGCTACGGCCGAAGACCTCGAAGAGACCAAGAACTACGTCGAGAAGACCGGCCGACGCATCGTCACCGCGCAGGCCGATGTCCGCAACGAGGCCGAACTGCGCAGCGCGCTGGAGTCCGGACTCGCGGAGTTCGGCAAGGTCGACATCGTCGTCGCGCAGGCCGGGATCGCCGCGATGAAGGGGCAGCCTGCGATGCAGGCGTGGACCGACGGCATCAACACCAACTTCGTCGGCACCATCAACGCCATCCAGGTCGCGCTACCGCACCTCAAAGAAGGTGCTTCGATCATCGCGACCGCGTCTGCCGCCGCGCTGATGGACGCCCACAACAAGCCCAACCCCGGTGCCGATCCGGGCGGCATGGGCTACATGATCTCCAAGCGGTTGATCTCCGAATACGTGCATGCGCTGGCCACCGAACTGGCGGTGCGCGGCATCCGCGCCAACGTCATCCACCCGACCAACTGCAACACCAACATGCTGCAGAGTGAGCCGATGTACCGCTCGTTCCGGCCGGACCTGGAGAACCCCACCCGCGCCGATGCCGAGCCGGTGTTCGGTGTGCAGCAGGCGATGAAGGTCAACTTCATCGAGCCCGAGGACATCAGCAACGCGGTGCTCTGGCTGGCCTCCGACGAGGCGCGGTACGTCACCGGCATGCAACTGCGGGTCGACGCCGGCGGCTACCTCAAGTGGTACGACTACCACGTGTGATGCGGTACCAAATGTTTCGAAAGGAGTTGTCGTAGTGAAGGTTTCGGTCGATGCCAGTCGCTGCCAGGGCCACACCCTGTGCTCGATGATCGCGCCCGACTCGTTCGTCCTCGATGACGTCGACGGTCACGCGTCACCGGTTTCTGACGTGGTACCCGCGGATCAGGAGGACGCGGTCCGCGAGGCTGCCCACTCCTGCCCTGAGCAAGCCATCGTCATCGAAGATTGACGCCGACTCGAATACCAAAGGGAGCCAACGCCGTGAGCATCGACGATGTCGCGACCGACGACGACCGTAAGAAGAACAACTACCACTTCGACCGGCACACGCCGGAGTACCGGTTGCAGTTCGAGAAGATCACCGAGGAGATGCAGTCCCGCTGCCCCATGGCGTGGACCGATGCCTACAACGGGCATTGGGTGGCCGCCGACAGCAAGCATGTCTTCGAGCTCGCCCGGTGCCCGGTCGTCTCGAATCACCACGACATCAGCGGGGAGACGCCCTATCAGGGCATCACGATCCCCAAGGCCAGCCGGGCCACGGTCGTGCGGGGCGGCATCCTGGAGATGGACGAGCCGGAGCACAGCGCCTACCGCGGTGCACTGAACCCGTACCTGTCCCCCGCCGCCATCAAGCGGTGGGTGCCGTTCGTCGACGAGATCACCCGCGCCGCACTCGACGAGCACATCGAGTCCGGCGAGATCGACTTCGTCGAGCATCTGGCCAACGTGGTTCCCGCGGTGTTCACCCTGGCCATGATGGGCATCGAGCTCAAGAAGTGGAACGTCTACAGCGAGCCCACCCATGCGTCGGTGTACACGCCCGAACACTCCCCCGATCGCGAGAAGATCAACGAGCAGCACCGCGAGATGGGTATCGACATCATCAACAACATGATGGAGATCCGGGAGACGCCGCGGCCCGGGCTGGTCAACGCGATGCTGCAGCTACGCATCGATGGTGAACCGGCACCGGACATGGAGATCCTCGGCAACCTCGGGCTGGTCATCGGCGGCGGATTCGACACCACCACCGCACTCACCGCGCATGCGTTGGAATGGCTGGGCGAGCACCCCGATGAACGCACTCGGCTGAGCGACGAGCGTGCCACCCTCCTCGACCCGGCCACCGAAGAGTTCCTGCGCTTCTTCACGCCGGCGCCCGGTGACGGCCGGACGTTCTCCGAGGACGTCGAGGTCGAGGGTCAGCAGTTCAAGCAGTACGAGCGACTGTGGCTGTCCTGGGCGATGGCCAACCGCGACCCGTCGGTGTTCGACAAGCCCAACGAGATCGTCCTGGATCGGAAGGGCAACCGGCACTTCAGCTTCGGCATCGGAGTGCACCGCTGCGTGGGTTCGAACGTGGCGCGCACGGTGTTCAAGTCGATGCTCACTGCGGTCCTGGACCGGATGCCGGACTATGTGTGCGATGCCGAGGGCACCGTGCACTACGACACGATCGGCGTCATTCAGGGCATGCGAAATCTGCCGGCGCGCTTCACCCCGGGCAAGAAGCTGGGTCCCGGCCTGGACGAGACCCTGGAGAAGCTGCAGCGCATCTGCAATGAGCAGGAGCTGGCCCGGCCGATCACCGAACGCAAGGAAGCCGCCGTCATCGACTGATGCGGACCCGAAGCGGTTTCGCTAGAACGCCTTGTACGTCTGCCGCCTGTTAGCCTCGAATGAGGTCGGGTCCGGCAAACGTACAAGGCGTCGCCTTCTTGGGCGAACAACATGGGGGTTCCAGCAGGTGAGCAAGTCTTTCAAGTACATCGCGGCCGCTCTCGGCGGTCTGGCCCTGTCCGTTCCGCTGGTGACGGGAGTGGCATCCGCCCAGCCCGATTTCAGCGGCGTGGTCAACACGACATGTAGCTACGAGCAGGTCATGGCCGCACTCAACGCGCAGCGTCCGGATCTGGCACAGCAGTTCAACGCGTCCCCGTTCGCGCAGGGTGCGTTGCGCAACTTCCTGGCGTCGGGCCCGGCCCAGCGCCAGCAGACGGTGGCCCAGCTGCAGGCCAGCCCGGCCGCTCAGGAGTACTTCGGGCCGATCAACTCGATCGCGGGCAGCTGCAACAAATACTGATCTCTCGCGCGTTGTCACGCTGGAGTGGCTTTCGATCTCGACCGCCACTCCAGCGTGACAGTCGCCCGCCAGGCCCACCGTGGGCCGGCTATTTCGGCTGATTCGGCACACCCGGGAACAACTGCTCGGTCGGTCCCACTGTCACCCACCCGCCCAGTTTGGTGACCAGATGCGGTGTGAAGACCGAGGCGTAAACCGCGTGCCCGACCACGATGACGGCGATTACCGAAACCACCGCTGACTGCACCCGGGTCTTCGAGATCTTGTCCGCCCATACCTCGATGACGTTGCGGCCCTGCTGATCGGTTCGGCCCAGTAGGTAGGTGAACACCATCATCTGTATGCCCATCGCGATGGCGTCATAGATCGGGTACTGGTGCTTGGTCCCCTCCCACAGGCCCAGTCCCTCGATCACATATCCGTAGTAGAACAGGCCGAGTCGCGCGCCGATGATCGCGTTGAAGAACAGCGCCCAGCAGAACCCGACGGCGAAGCCCACCAGCAGCAGTGTCTGCGGACGTCGCCAATTCCACTTCCGGCTCGTCCACCGCCCCAGCGCCGCACCGATGATCGCCGGGAGGACGAAGTACCCCATGTAGCCGACCGGTACCGCCGAGGGCAGCCCGCCCCAGGTCATGTCGAGCGGCCACCACGACGGCATCCGCGGGAGCGCCGGCGGGAACTGGGCGTACATCGCCCAGTCGTAGGGCGCCTCGATCCAGGAAAACGAAAGTGCCGAGATGCACAGCAGCAGCAACGGGTGCAGTCGGCCGCGGCGCACGCTCAGGTAGACGCCCACGGCAAGAAAACCCAGACCGGTGATGTAGGCGAAGGCCACACCGGCATTGATGAGGAGCTGCACGTTCACGCCTCGACCTCCGAGCCCGATGCGGGCCGAGGCTCCGGCGGCGTGCTACGCGCCTCTGGATCGAAGTACAGCACCAGACCCACGATCAGGACAATCAAGCCAAACAGGGTGCCCAACATGATGATTGCGCCCACTGTCACCTCCTGGGGACACGAGTTTCGCGACTTTTAATAGTGGACACTATTAAAAGTCGCGGGTCAAGGTCGCCTAGGCTGAAAGTGAAGACGGCCGGGTACGGACAGTCAGGAGATCGGCGATGCCGCAGGGACGTTCGGGTGCGACCACACGCCGACCCCGCGGTGAGGCCCGCAGGCTGTTGCTCGACGCGGCGCGCGACCTGTTCTCGCGCCAGGGTTATCGCAGCACCACCACCCGTGAGATCGCCTTGGGCGCCGACGTCAGTGAATACCTGTTGTTTCGTCACTTCGGTTCCAAGGCCGGGCTGTTCCGGGAAGCCATGGTGCTTCCCTTCACCGACTTCGTCGACGACTTCGGACAGACCTGGCAGGCCGTGGTGCCCGAAGAGACCGACGAGGAAGAGCTGACCCGGCAGTTCGCCGGGCGACTCTACGATGTGCTGCTGCAGCACAAAGGCCTGCTGTTGACCCTCGTCGCGTCGGACGGGCTCAGCGAGGAAGACGCCGAGAACACCGGCATCGCCGACATCAGGAGAGCGCTTGGCTTGCTCGGCCAAATCAGCACGGAGGGAATGCAACTGCGTGGATTTCGATCGACGCAGCCCGACCTGCGAGCCCATTCCGCAGTGGCGTTGATCGTCGGCATGGTGGCGTTGCGCTCGACCTTTTTCGACGATCGCCCACCGTCGCGGGAGGCGATCGTCGACGAGCTCGTGCAGGCACTCCTGCATGGCTTCCTGCACCGCCCGGCGTGAGGCCTACTGAGGTCCGTTGGGCCACTTGAGTAGTGAACCCGCATCGACGCGGATGTGCTGGCCAGTGATGTACCGACTGTCGTCGCTGGCGAGGAACACCCCGAGATTGGCCATGTCCTCCGGTTCGATGTACGGGATCGGCATGGCCTGGAACAGGTTGAACAACGGCTCGGCATCTTCGCGGGTGGCCGTCTTGCCTGCGGCTTTGAGATCGGGACGGAACACCCCGTACATGCCCTCGTTCTGCAGCAGGTGGGTGTTGCAGTTGGTCGGATGAATCGCGTTGACCCGGATCATCCTCGACGCCAGGTGAAGACACATCTCGTTGACGTACTCGATCACGATCCGCTTGCTCCAACCGTAACCAGCGCCACCCGGGCCCATGTCGGGACTGGTGGTGGTACCACGGATCATGCCTGCGGTGGAACCGGTGACGATGATCGACGCGCCGTCGGGCAGATGCGGTATCGCCACCGCGACGGTGTTCATCACGCCCAGCAGATCGACGTCGGAGGCATCGACGAAACCCATCGGATCGGGGTTGCCCATCGCCATCGGCAGGATGCCGGCATTGGCGACCACGATGTCGATCTTGCCGAGGTCGGCTATACCCGCCTCGACCGCGTCGCGCAGTTCGTGGCGCTCGCGGACATCGGCAACCCGCGCGACGACACGTCGGCCGAGTTCCTTGATCGACCGTTCGGTCTCCGCGAGATCCTCGGGAGTGGCCAGTGGATACGGATTGGACGGGATGTCGCGGCAGATGTCGACGGCGACGATGTCGGCACCTTCTCTGGCCATCGCGATTGCATGAGCTCGGCCCTGCCCGCGGGCGGCACCGGTGATGAAAGCGACCTTGCCGTCGAGCTTTCCGGTCATGTGGTGCTCCTTTTCTCTGGCGAGTCTGCGTCTTGCTCGCAGTGTCAGTGCAGCGGTGTGAAGGTGATGTGCAGTGTGCTGAGCCCACGCATGATGAAGGTCGGTTCGTAGGTGTAGTTGCGGTTGTCCGCCGGTCCGTGATGCTCGGTGGAGATCGTGATGTCACCCATCCGATCGAGGATCCGGTGCAGCGATATCCGGCCCTCCGCGCGGGCCAGCGGGGCACCCGGGCAGGAGTGGACGCCGCGGATGAACGCGATCTGTTCGCGCACGTTGGCGCGGTCGGGTTGAAATATGTTGGGTTCGGGGAACTTCCGTTCGTCGCGGTTGCACGCCCCGGGAAGCACCATGACGGTGGTCCCAGCGGGAACCTCGACATCACCGATGCTGGTGGTCTTGCCGGCCATCCGGAAGTGCGATTTGACCGGACTTTCCAGGCGCAGCGTCTCCTCGAGGAAGGCCGGTATCTTGCTGCGGTCCTCGCGCAGCAGCTTCTCGAATCCCGGGTTGTCACCGATGAACCGCACCGCCGAGCTCACCAGCTTGGTGGTGGTCTCCGTTCCCGCCGCGAACAGGAACGTCGACAGGTTCATCACGTCCTCGATCTCGGGCGTAGAACCGTCCTCATACTTGGCCTGTGCCAGTCCGGTCAGAACGTCGTCGCGTGGCGTGCGCCTGCGGTCCTCGATGTAGGCGTAGAACTTCTCGTTGAGCCACTGCAGGGGGTTGTGCGTCGTCGGCGCCTCCTTGCCGAGTTCACCGACTGTCTCCAGTGCGAACGCCGCCTTGAATTCCTCGTGATCGTCGGCCGGGACTCCCAGCAGATCGGCGATCACCAGCAGCGAGAACGGTTTTGCGTAATCAGCCAGGAATTCACAGCCGCCCTTGTCGATGAAGGTGTCGAGCTGCTGATCTGCCAGCCGCCACATGAACTCCTCGTTCTCCTTGAGGCGCTTCGGCGTGATCAGCTTGTTCATCAGGCCGCGGGTGCGGGTGTGCACCGGCGGATCCTGTGAGGTGATGTGCTCGGCCATCGGCACCGCGGCGCGGTGCTGCTCGATCAGGTCGGTGACGTCGTCGCTGTCCCCCGGCCCGAACGGCATCCCCGAGAACGGGCCCGCGACCGACACACAGGAGGAGAACGCCGGGTCTTTGTAAACGGCCAGGGCCTCGTCGTAGCCTGTCACTGCCAGGACGTTGAATGGGGTCGCCTGAGTGACAGGGCACTTCGACCGCAGGTGGTCGAAGTAGGGGTACGGGTCGGGCACCAGTGACTCGTCGGTGAAGAAGTCCACCGTCTCGAAGTCGGTCATCTCAGGCTCCTGACGGGTCGAAGAGAACCGGCAACGCGGTCGGCGACCGGAAGACCTGACCGCGGATGTGGGGGTCGTCCCCGTCCGGGTCCAGCCGCAGATTGGGCAGTCGATCCAGCAGAAGGTTGATGGCAGTGCGCATTTCCAGCCGCGCCAGGTGCATGCCCAGACACACGTGGACACCGTGACCCCAGCCGAGGTTCCCTTTGGCGGTGCGGAAGATGTCGAACTCGTCGGGATTCTCCCACCGATCATCCTGCCGATTCGCCGAGCCGAGCATCGGCATCACCGAACAACCTTCGGGGATGTGCACCCCGCCGAGCTCGGTGTCGCAGGTGGTCGTCCGGGTGATGGTCAGCAGCGGCGGGTTCCAGCGCACCGCCTCCTCGATCGCCTGTGGCAGCAGTGATCTGTCAGCCCGGATCGCCTCCAGCTGCGTTGGGTCCGAGAGCAACCCGAACAGCAGGTTGCCGAGTGACCGGTACGTCGTCTCCACTCCGGCCGGCAACAGCAGCCGGAGGAAGGAGAAGATCTCTTCATCGGTGAGCTTCTCGCCGTCGATCTCGGCCTCGGCGAGAAGGCTGATCATGTCGTCCTTCGGCTCGGCCCGGCGGGCTTGCAGGATCGGTGCGAAGTACTCGCACAGCGCGGCCGAAGCCGCCAGACCGCGCTCGGGGTTCAGGATCCAGCTCAGCAGCGAGATGGACCAGCGTTGGAACTGGGGATAGTCCGCTTCCGGCAATCCCAACAATCCTGCGATGATCCGGCTCGGGTAGTCGAAGGTGAATTCCTTGACCAGATCGGCTCTGCCCTTGTCCGCGAACTTGTCGATGAGCTCGTTGCCGACCCGGCCGACCAACTCGTCTTCCCAACGCGTCAAGGCCTTCTGCGAGAACGCCTTCGATACCAACGAACGCAACCGGCCGTGCACCGGCTCATCCATGCCCAGCATCACGCGCTCGCCGAGCACCGGACCGAACGCAGCGATGACACCCGACGACGAGAACGTCAGGTTGTCGCGCAGCATCTGCTGGGCGTCCTCGTAGCGATACACGATGAACACGGGCTTGCCCGCTTCCCCCGGCATCGCGGACATGTCGATCCGCTGGATCGGTTCCTCGCGGCGAAGCCTGGCGAGCTCCGGGAACGGATCACGGACGTCTCCCGAAACGGCGTCGTCGAACGAGCCGAAGTCCTCCAGGTCGTCAAATAGCTGCGACAAAGCTGTCTCCTTCTAGCCGGCCGGATATGCGACGGACTTGATCTCGGTGTACTGCTCGAATCCGGCGATGCCGTTCTGACGTCCGACGCCGCTGTTCTTGTAACCGCCGAACGGGGTGTCCGCGCCGTAACCTGCGGTGCCGTTGAGCCCGATGAACCCGGCGCGCAACCGGCGCGCGACGGCAAGCGACCGCTCCAGCGAGCCCGACATGACGTTGCCGGCGAGCCCGTAAGGGCTGTCGTTGGCGATCCGGACCGCGTCATCCTCGTCCTCGTAGGGGATGACGACGAGAACCGGTCCGAAGATCTCCTCCTGCGCGATGGTCATCGAGTTGTCGACATCGGTGAAAAGGGTTGGGCTGACCCAGAAACCCTTGGTATAGAGATCGAGAGCCGTCGGCGCTTGCGTACTGCCGACGAGCATCGTGGCACCTTCGTCGACACCCTTCGCGATGTAGCCGAGGACGCGGGCTTGCTGTTTGGCTGAAATGACCGGGCCGCAGAGAGTTCCGGGATCCTGCGGATCGCCGGGGGTGATGTTCTCGTAGATGGCCTTGAGGATCGCGACACCCTCCTCGTAGCGGGAGCGCGGCAACAGCATTCGAGTGGGAGCCGCGCAGCCCTGCCCGGCGTGCAGCAACGGGCCGACACCGATCAAGCATGCGGTGTTGAAATCCGCATCTTCCAGCACGATCGTCGCCGACTTGCCACCCAGTTCGAGGAACAGCCGCTTCATCGTCGCGGCACCTTTTTCCATGATTCGTTTACCCACGGCCGTGGAGCCGGTGAACGAGATCATGTCGACCTTGGGTGACAGGGTGAGTTCTTCGCCGACGAGATGGTCCGATGCCGTCACGACATTCACCACACCTGCTGGGATATCGGTGTTCTCGGCGATGAGCCGGCCGAGCCGCGTGGCATTGAACGGTGTGTCGGGCGCAGGCTTGAGCACCACCGTGTTACCGGTCGCCAGGGCCTGCCCCAGCTTGTTGACGGCGACCTCGAACGGGAAGTTCCACGGCACGATGGCACCGACCACTCCGACCGGCTCATGCCACACCTTGCGGGTCGTGTTTACCCCGGTGACGGAGACGACGGTATCGCCCAGATCGGCTTCCCACGGGAAGGTTTCGATCAGCCGGGCCGGGTACTTGAGTCCGTCGGCGAACGGGGCGTCGAGTTGGGGACCGTGTGTCACAGCGCGCGGCGCGCCGACTTCGGCGATGAGTTCCTCTCGCAACTCCTCCAATTCGCCCTCGATCGCCTCGTGCAGTTGCTCAAGGCACCGCTTGCGGAGTTGATGATCGGTCGACCAGTCGGTCTCGTCGAACGACCGGCGGGCCGCGTCGATGGCCCGGTTCATGTCGGCCTTCGACGCGTCCGAGACCTCGCCGAGCACGTCTTCATTCGCCGGGTTGATGTTGGCGAAGGCTCCTGCCTCACCCTCGACGAGCTTGCCGTCGATCAACATTCTCGCTTCGAAGTCAGTCATGGCCTGCGCCTTCCCCTCGTAATGCGCCGAACCGCGGGATGCCCATCATCAGCCGGGTCATCTGATGCAACCCCGCCGTGGGCAGCAAGCGGTTGGCGATCAACAACATTCGTGCATCCGGGCCGACAGCGCTCTTGACGAAGGGTTTCGGACTCTCGAGGGCCTTGGCCAGACCCGCGGCGAACTTCTCGGGCGGCCGAGCCGCGCGCTTCATCATGGCCCGCCCCCGCTTGTCCATCGTGCGGTGGTGGCGGGCATAGGGCCCGTCGAGGTCACGGACGTCCGTCGTGCCCGCGTCGGTGATGATCTCCGTGTCGTAGGTACCGGTGACCAGAATCGTGACACCGATCCCGAACGGGCCGACTTCGCCGGCCATCGACTCCCCCCACCGTTCCAGCGCGCCCTTGACCGCCGAATATGGTGCGGTGGCCGGCATTCCACGAACCCCGGCAGCGCTGGAGATCAGCACGATGCGGCCCCGCCCGGCGTCTCGCATCGACGGCAGCAGCGCCTTGGTGAGCGCCACCGGCCCGAAGACATTGGTCTCGAACATGCGCTCCCACAGATCCGCGGGCGTCTCCTCGACCATTCCGGCCGCCGAGATCCCGGCGTTGTGAACCACCGCATGCGGTGCGCCGACGGTTTCGGTGATGCCCTTGGCCGCCGCGGCGATGGAAGCGGCGTCGGTGAGGTCGAGCTGGATGCCGATCAGCCGTTCATCGTCGTCCCCCGCGCCCGTCGCCTCCCGCAGCAGTGCCATTCCGCGATCCGGCGAGCGCATCGCAGCCATCACGCGCCACCCCTCGCGATAAAGGTGCGTGGCCGAAGCGAAGCCGAGTCCACGGGACGCACCCGTGATGAGGACGGCCCTATGCTCTTCGCGCAAGCGCTTATCGGCGCGCTCAGCCATGCTGGTTCCCCGCTGCGCACCGATCGCTCTTCGAACCCAGCTCGACGTCGGGGTTGCGCGACGGCCCCTGCTGCCAGGTGGACCACTTGCCCACCGAGTACGGCCCCTCGGCACCGTTGGCCCGGTAGTAGCCCTGGGGGTCATAGATCTTGGCCTCGGGATATGGCCACGGGCAGGCGACCGAGGTGGCGAGCCCGCTGGCCTTGATCGCCCAGAACCAGCCACCGTAGGCGAAGTAGGACACGTTGATGATCGCGAACATCACCAGGAACGTGCCGAGTACGGGCTTCGTCGGGAAGAGCTTCGCCTTCGCAGCGAGCTTCTCGGCCACCGACTTTCCCGTGTCGTCGCGATAGACGAGGATGGCCGCCGGGATCATCACGAACGTCACCGAGAGCGATTCCCAGATGAGCGGGAACTGGAAAGTGCTGCCGGGGAACAAGGTTCCGAACGGAATCGCCTGCGAGTAGATGTAAAGGCCGGTCCGCACCAGGCTGACTTCCAGCATGGCGTCGAAGATGAACCCGATCACCAGCACCAGGGCGCCCAGGCTGACCAGCGGGTGCCGGGTGACGAATGCTTCCGGACCGCGCTTGGCCTGCAGCTTGCGAAGAATCCAGATCGCCGGGAAGTACGGCCCGAAGTAGAACAACACGTAGCCGAACACGATGAACGGTTCCACCGTCGGCGACATCATGATCAGGTACCAGTTCTCTGGCCAGTGCAGCAGCATCGGGTTGTACACCGCGTACGGCGACCAGTTCATGATCGGGTCCTGCCAGACGATCAGCGTCGTGCACAACACCATGAGCAGTACCGGGCTGCCGGGGTTTCTTCGCCAGCCGACGATGAACATGACGGTGAACACCACGACGATGGTCACGGCACCCACCTGCGGGATGATCTGCCAGTGATCGAAGGCGGTCAGGAACCCGACCGGACGCGGCCGTCCCTCGACGTTCGGGTTGGCCACCCGCGGGTCGACGTCGGTGCGGCCGACTGCGGCGAACAGCCCGAGAAAGCCGAGCCACGCGAGAAGAGCGATCACCCGGCCCCAGTTCGGGCCCTTGCGCGCCGGTCGGTCGACCTGGGTGTCTGACGGTGGAGATTCCTGCGTCGTCATGTCATTCCGCCCCAAACCGGTCGACCAGGTGCGAATTGATGCCGTCGGAATCGAGAGTCCGCGCGACCAGATATCCCGGCCCCATCCATGCGCGTCGCGTCCACTTCCCCAGGGAGACCCGGGTTCCCGGTGCGCCGGACGCCGCGGGCATCATCTTCACGCGCTCGAGCGCTTCTTTGACCCCGCGCGGGCTCAACGGGTGCGCATCGGTGAAGGCGCGCACCAGCGTGGCGGCGACGTCGTGGTTGACCACCGACACGCAGTACTCGGGCCGACTCCCGTTGTACCGCTTCGCATACCGGTCCAGCCAGGCCTGTCCGACGGTATTTCCCTCGTCGTACTGGTCGACCCCGACCCAGCCCAGAAACGCATTCCACATGATCGGGTTGACCCACGCATTCTGGAATGCGGTGGTGGTGAAACGCGGGGGGTCCCAGTTGACGGCTTCAAGTGCGGGGTTGATGAAGACGATGCCGAAACCGAAACCGAGATGCACGATCGCCTCGGCCTTCGCCTCGTGCAGCGTGCTGACCGCAGCGTTGATATCCTGGGCAGTCTGTGCGATCGCGGCTTCCGCGACGATACGAATACCCTTGCGCGCACATGCAGTTCGCAGATTCTTCAAATAGCTGTCACCGATGAGGTTCTGCTCGACCAGGACGCCGATCTCGGTCAGGCCCCGCTTGGAGACCAGATCCGCCAGGAAGATGGGTTCGTCGGTCATCGACCCCTGGGGGAAGGCGAATGTCCACTCACCGAGCCAGTCGTCGGTTCCCGTGACGCTGATCGCGGGCACCTTGAAGCGGTCCTCGATCGCCTCCCGCAGTGGCACGCAGTTGTCGGTGATGTTCGGCCCGAACACCACCAGGCAGCCCTCGTCGACCAGCTCACCGTAGGCGTCGATGACTGCCTTGACCGACCCCTTCGGCAGACCCTCAACCTCGCGGTAGATCATCTGCACCGGGCGATCCATCAGCCCCTGCGCGACTGCCTCCTCGAACACCAGGTCAAACGTCTGGGTGAACGAGGCCATCAGTTCTTCCGGAAAACCCGGCGGCAGGGTGAAGTCCATCAAATAGCCGACTTTGATGGGCTGCGCAGTGCTCTCGTATGACATCTGACCTCCATGTTTCGGCACTCATCGCAAGGGCGCCGCGGGCAGACCTAATATTTGTTCAGACACTAATGGCGGCCGGGCACACCGTCAATCACCGGATGCGGATCCGCCCAGGTAGACGTCGATCAACTCGTGCAGACCGCGGCCTACCGCAACGTCATCGGTGAGCGGTCCTGCGACCGCCACCCTGGCCGCCACCGCGATCGGCAGACCTTCGGCGATGAGCCGTCCCGCCGCGATCAACACCCGGGTCGATGCGACCTCACGCAGGCCGCCGGTCTCCAGGCGCCGGATAGCCTGGCCGAACCGCACCAACTCGACAGCCGTGGCATGATCCACGCCCGCCTCGTGAGCGATGATCCCCTCTTCGACATCGGGATTCGGAAAACCGAACTCGATGGCCACCATCCGCTGACGCGTCGAATCCTTGAGGTCTTTGAGCACACTCTGGTAGCCCGGGTTGTAGGACATGACCAGACCGAATCCCGGTGCCGCATCGAGCGTGATGCCGAGACGTTCGATGGGCAGCTGGCGCCGGTAGTCGGACAGAGGGTGCAACACCACCGTGGTGTCCTGCCGGGCTTCGACCACCTCGTCCAGGTAGCAGATCGCGCCTTCCCGCACGGCGCGGGTCAGCGGCCCGTCCACCCACACCGTCTCGTCGCCGCGTAACAGATACCGACCCACGAGGTCAGCGGTGGTGAGGTCGTCATGGCAGGAGACGGTGATCAGCGGGCGGCCGAGATCGTGAGCCATCGCCTCGACGAAGCGCGTCTTGCCGCACCCCGTCGGCCCCTTCAGGACCAGCGAAAGACCCTGGCGGTAGGCCGCCTTGAACACGATCTCCTCGTTGCCGACCGGTCGGTAATAGGGACGTGCACTCAGAGCCTGTGAACTGGCGCCGTTCTGGTGAGCGAGCCCGGACTCGTTGGCCATCAACACACCTTTCGTCGTAGCCGCAACGCTGCGGTACGGAAACGAGCCTATCGCGGAACAGATGTTTGTTTCAACCATTCTTCACAACGAAGCTCGACATATCCGGCCAGACCCAATGACATTCTGGGACTTGCCATCACGACACTCGGCGACGAACCTCGCCGGAACGAATCGCGGAGCGGAACACCGGCCCGATCACGCCGGCAAGCTGATCCGGACCGGCGATGGTGGCGTGAGCGGCACTCCCGAACACCCGACGCAACGACCCCGCGTCAGTGCTGGCGCCGATGGTCAGACACACGCAACCGGTCCCCCGGTGCCGGGCCTCGGTCAAGGCACGTCTGGCATCGGCGGCGCCGTAGGCGCGCTCATAGCCGTGGTCGTAGGCCAGTCCATCAGACAGCACGACCAGTAGCCGCCGGGAGGTGCCACCGCGCTCCTCCAAGACCGCCGAACCATGCCGGATCGCCGCTCCGAGACGCGAATATGCGCCCGGTTCAAGGCTGTTCAGTCGCCGGAACACCTGCGCATCCAGGTGATCGTCGAACCGTTTCACCGGAACCATGGTCACCGCCGACCGTCCCTGGGAGTAATAGGCATACAGCGACACCCGGTCCCCGAGGTCGTGGAGCGCCACCATCAGGTGGGCGACTGCCGTGCGCTGCTGTTGATGCACAGTGCGCCCGGCGGTGCCCGGCTCAGCGGCCGAACCGGAGATGTCCAACAGCAACAGCACCGACAGATCCCGCCGCCGGCGCAGACTGTCCAGGTAGACGTTCTCGTCGGGCACCGATCCGGCCCGGACTTCGACGCGAGCCTCCAGCGCGGCGTCGATGTCGATGTCGTCGCCCTGCGGTTGCCGATGACGCCGGTGCAGTCCCATGCCGAGACGTGCCAGTGGGCGCCGCACGCTGATCGCATCCTCGATCTGCTGGGTCGCGTGCGGTTTGATCTGCGGGTCAGCCTCGCGGACGGTGCACCAGTCGGGTCGATAGACCCGGCGTTCGGCGTTCCACTCCGGATACTTCACCCCGTCGGTCTTGACGTCGACGATTTCCTCCGACGACACCGTGGCCAGCGAGGAGACCGCGTGCGCCCCGCGTTTCATCGAGTTGGTTCGGTGCGTCGGCGAATCGGCACCGGGCGGTCCCTCACCGCTGCCACCCGACTTGCGCGACGACAAGAGTTTCTTGAGCCATTTTCCGATGGCCCCACCCCCGCCGACGGGGCTGGAGAACAGATCGGGGTCATCGGAGTCGTCGACGTCGTCAGGATCGAGTTCCTCCAGTTCCCTCTTGTCATCGCGCCGCGGCACATGTGCCACCTGCTGCTCATCGGCCGACTTGGCCGCCGCGCACGCCGCCAGGACCTTCCTGGCCTGGATCGCACCGAATCCCGCAGGCGGATCGGGTAACGCACCCTTTCCGCGCGCGATCGCCAGGGACGCAGCGGGCGAATCACTGCGCGCACCGATGTGTCGATCCGCCAACGTAGCCAGGGCATTTGGCAGAAAGGCCGCATTCGAAAGCAACGCCCGGTGGCCCTCCACGGCCAGGTAGCGCCTGGCCACCCGCCGATGCCGGATCAGCGTGCCGACCACCTCGGGGTCCAGGCTGCCCGCCGCGATCAGTGACGCCTGCACGGCTACCGATTCCAGCCGAATGCGGGCGGATGCCGAGGGGTCGATGAACACGGTCTGTCCGTCGGTCCACGGCGCGGCACCCGGGGCGGTCGCGGTCACCGCGACCGGGCGATCCGCGAGGGCGGACGCCAGCATGCCCAACCCGGCGAACCGGCCGTCGTCACCGCCATCGGGCACCTGACACCTCCGCAGCCGCACCTCATTGACCAAATATCTGTTCCACCGTAGAGTTCGGGCCGACCGGAGTCAATGATCCGACCCGGAACATCAACTGGCAAGGGCTACAAAGTGATCGACTTCAACGACCAGGTCGCGGTGGTGACCGGTGCCGGACGCGGCCTCGGCCGGGTATACGCCCTCGAGCTGGCACGCCGTGGCGCCGCAGTGGTGGTCAACGATCTGGGCGGGTCCATGT
The DNA here is from genome assembly GCF_002102345.1 of Mycolicibacterium peregrinum. Classification (GTDB taxonomy): domain Bacteria; phylum Actinomycetota; class Actinomycetes; order Mycobacteriales; family Mycobacteriaceae; genus Mycobacterium; species Mycobacterium peregrinum. Next base: position 77,702 of record NZ_LQPP01000027.1, on the reverse strand, counting down.
CCGGCGACGGTTCGGACGTCGCGGTGGCCGATCAGGTTGTCGGCGAGATCGTCGCCTCCGGCGGTACCGCGGTGGCGTCCTACGATTCGGTCGACAGTCCCGAAGGTGGCGAGGCGATCGTGCGCACCGCCGTCGAACGGTTCGGTCGGCTCGACGCGGTGGTCAGCAACGCGGGCATCTTCAACAGCATCCCGTTCGACGAGCTCTCCCCGGAAGACTGGCGTCGCATGCTGCGAGTGCACCTCGACGGCGGCTTCTACCTGTCCCAGCCTGCGTTCCGGGTGATGAAGAACCAGGGCTACGGCCGGTTCGTGTTCATCGCCTCGTCGGCAGGGATGTTCGGTCAACACCTCGAAGCCCATTACGCTGCGGCCAAGGCGGGCCTGGTCGGCCTCGCCAATGTGATCGCGCTCGAGGGTGCACCGCACGGAATCCTGGCCAACACCGTACTGCCGTTCGGTATCTCCAGGATGGTCACCGAGACGCTCGGCGATCCGAAAGCGCTTGAGGACAACGGCTTCTTCAAGGCGATCCGGCCTGAGCTGGTGGCGCCCCTGGTGGCGTACCTGGCCAGCCGTGACTGCGAGTTCAGTCATCAGAACTTCTCTGCCTGCGCCGGCCGGTTCGCCCGGGTGTTTGTCGGGCTGGGTGAGGGCTGGCTGGCACCCGCCGACAGCAACCCGACCGCCGACGATGTCGCCGCTCATCTGTCGGAAGTGGCTGCGACAGAGCCGTTCACCGTTCCGGGATCGATCTACGACGAGGTATTCGCGGTTACCGAGCGGCTCGGCGTCACCGCATGAGCAGCATCCCCAGCCCACCAGCGCCGTTCTGGTAGCCTCTAACCAAATATTGGGTCGGTGACCCGAACGTATGACGGGAGCCAGCAATCATCGTGGAGCCGCTGTGGGCAGTCCCCAGGTAACGCCTGGGGAGCGCAAGACGCTCAAGCGCACCCCAGGTCGCGCAACCGACGCCGGCTCCGCAGCTGAGGATCGCACGCGCCGCACCGAGATCCTCCAGACCGCTGCATCGTTGATCGCCACCTCGGGACTTCGAACGTCGCTGCAGGAGATCGCCGATGCGGCCGGGATTCTGCCGGGCAGTCTCTATCACCATTTCGAATCCAAGGAAGCCATCCTGGTCGAACTGCTCGCGCGGTATCACGAGGATCTCGACCGCATTGCCGGGCAGGCCCAGCGCCGGTTGGACGGTCCCGATCCGGCGTCGCCGTTCGACCGCATCGCCGAGCTCGGCTCGGATATCGCGCGGTGCGCCGTCGCGCACCGTGCCGCTCTTCAGATGTCGTTCTACGAGAGCCCGAGTTCCAACCCCGACCTCGTCGCCCTGGCCCAGCGTCGGCCGACGGCCACGCTGGATGCGATGCAGCAGACGCTGCGAGCCGCCCGCTGGGCCGGCTACCTGCGCTCGGATATCGATCTGGCCGTTCTGGCCGACCGGATCTGCCAGACCATGCTGCAGGTCGGCCTCGACGTCATGCGCCACAATGCCGCACCGGAGAAGGTCGCCACCCTGCTGTGCCGGATTCTGCTGGAAGGCTTGTCCACCGACCGGCCCACCGACGCCGAACTCGACAAGTCAGTCCCGTTCGCGGCGGCCGACGCGGTGGTGCGCACCTGGATCGAGGAAGCCCGCTCCGAGGCCGACGACAAGACCGCTCATATCCGCGCCGTCGCGCGGGCGGAGTTCGGCCGTCGCGGCTATGAGAGCACGACCGTGCGCGACATCGCCTCCGCGGCAGGCATGGGTACCGGCACCGTGTACCGGCTGATCGGGTCGAAGGACGAACTGCTCGCAGCCATCATGCAGTCGTTCGGCGAGAAGATCGCGGTGGGCTGGACGGAGGTCCTGCGATCCGAGGGCACGACGGTGGAGAAACTCGATGCGTTGAGTTGGATCCACACCAACGCGCTGGACCAGTTCGGCGACGAGTTCCGGATCCAGCTGGCCTGGATGCGGCAGTCACCCCCGGATACCCCCAACCCGGGCTGGCTGTTCACGAAGCGGGTCAAACAGGTGAAATCGCTTCTCTCCGAGGCCATCAAGGCCGGGGAGATCAGCATCGACAGTCCGTCGAACGAGATGCTGGCCCGGACGGTCATCTGCGTGGGCTGGATCCCCGAGAACATCCTGCGGCAGTTGGGTACCCGGGCAGCGCAGATCCACGTGCGGGATACGAGCCTGCGCGGTGTCGTCGCACGCTGACTGCGGGCTAGTCGAAAGCGTGTCGCGGCAACGTATTCGGTATGTCGAGTGAGCTCAACAAGCCTGCGGGTGCGTCGACGACGTAGGGAATCGCATTGACCACCCGCATCGCGGTGGCCGCCATGGCTGCCTGCCCGGCGCCGTGCCCCTCGGCCTCCCCCAGGTTCATCGCGCAGTGGACATCGGGATCTCCCTCGATGTCCACCCGATAGGTGGCGTCGAATTCTGACGCCGGCCAGTCGGGCGCGACGTCGCGCGACATCCGGATGATGTGCTCGATCACGATCGCCTCCCGGCCGTTCACCACCCCGGCAGCGCGTGTGCACACGGCACCACAGGTTCCCGCGGCGATGGTCCCGAACGCCACCTCGATGTCGCGGTCGGTGATCCGCCGGTCGAGCGATCCGCGGATCTCGGACACCTCGGCGCCCAGCGCGTCGGCCATCAGATGAATCGGGGCCTTCCACGCCATCTCGATGAAGCCGGGGGTCTTCAGCATCGGTTCGAAATCCAGTGAACGCCCGAAACCCATCCCGTCCATCATCACGTCGGCCACCGGATAGTGGTCGTTGAGGGATATCTCGGTGACGGTGATGTGGTCGATCTTCTTCGACTGGGTTGCCAGCATGAGTGCCAGCTGGTCCGATGCGAATCCGGGAAATACGCCCGACGCATAGAACGACGAGTTCCCGGCCTTGGCCGCGGCTTCCAGCTGGTCTCGCCATTCTGCCGAGTAGTACGCCGGCGGGTACACCAGTGCCGTCGATGTCGTTGATACGACGTTGATTCCGGCGTTCAACAGGCGCAGATAGTCCGGCACCGCGCCGGCGTCGCGGTCCGGTCCGCTCGCCGCGTACACGACGCAGTCGGGAGACAACGCGATCAGTGCATCGGCATCGTCGGTGGCGGTTACCCCGAGCGGCGGCCGTCCGGCCAGCTCACCCGCGTCCCGGCCGACCTTCGCCGGCGAGTGCACCCAGACGCCGACCAGTTCGAGATCCGGGCGCCGAGTGACCGCGTCGATCGCGATCGACCCGACACCGCCGGTTGCCCAGACGACGGTCCGCAAAGACCTCGGCACGGCGTACTCCTCTCGGTGAAGACTGCTCATACGCGTTCGGCCGCCATCGCCGCCCGCTCGAGGTAGGGCCAGGCGGCGTCCGGCGGCAGCCCGCCGCACAGCGGCAGCAGCGGCAGTGGCCTGCCGTCCCGGAGGTAGCCGGCCGCCTCGTCGATGGTCAGGATTCGATACGGCCCGCCGGCTTGCCGCAGCGCCGCCACATCGTCGGCCCCCGAGATACTGGCGACCGTATCGTCACCGTGTCGGTAGGACGCCGCGGTACGTGCATCGTGAAGAAGGTAGGGACCCAACTCATCCCACGCCCGGTTCAGGTCGTCGGCCACGAATATCGCGGTGGGCGTGTTCGGTACCGGGAACTGGATCAAGCCGGGTTCGTGGCCGTTGGCTCGGCATTCGTCCTCGTAGAACTCCTTGAGCCCCGGGGTGGCCGTCTGCGAGATGAACCCGAGGCCGTGCCGTGCCGCGCGTCGCGCTGCGGCCCGGCTACCGCCCGCGATCAGAAGGTACGGCCCGGACGGACTTGCACATCCGGGCGTCACCGTGATCCGCCGGCCGTCGCGCTCGACGGTCTCCCCCGCCAGCAGTCGCAGCAGCAGCGCCAGCTTCTCGTCGGCCAACTTGCCCCGGGTGCTCATGTCCACACCGAAATGCTCGTACTCCTCGGCACGGTGCCCGATCCCGAACGCATAAGACAGCCGACCCCGGCTGATGATGTCGAGCGCACAGATCTCCTCGGCCAGCCGCACCGGATCCCAGAACGGAATCGGTACGGCGGCAAGCAAAATCGCCAGACTACTGGTGCGGGCCGCGATCGCCGAGGCAAGGATGTGCGGAGCGGCCAGGTGCCCGTCGGCGGTGCCGTGGTGCTCTGACAGCACCGCCATCACCGCACCCCGGGTTTCGGCCCACGCGCACATGTCGATCGCGGCGCCGTAGAGCTCGGTCGTCGGAGTATGCGGGGCACGCATATCGAAGCGCAGCGTGAACATCACGCCGACTGTAACCTAAGTTTTGTTCCGCGTCACCAGGTATCTCACCTCCATCGTCACGCCAGAGTGGCTGTCGAGCTCGAAAGCCACTCTGGCGTGACAATGGAGGTCTGAATGCCACTCAGCGGCGGGGCAAACCCAGCACCTGGGTGGCGATGATGTTGCGCTGAATCTCCGAGGTTCCACCGGCGATCGTGCCGCCGAAGCTGCGGGCGTAGCGCTCGAACCAGCTGGAGAAGTAGTGGTCGAGGTTCATGTGCTCGTACGGGCCCGACGTGGCCGGGTGGATCAATCCGTCGGGACCGGCGGCGGTCAGCGCGTTCTCGAACGCACTGCGCTCGGCCTCGGACCCGAACAGCTTGAGCACCGACACCGAGGCGGTGTCCATCTCACCGCGCGACGCCTTCGCCAGGGCCGCAGATCCCATGGCCCGCAAGGCCTGGTAGTCCATGATCGTGGTGGCGTACTGGTCGCGCTCCAACTCGGTGCGCGGATGAAAGTCGGCCAGCATGTTGTCGATGCGGTCGGCGAAACCGAGCCACATCATGGTGCGCTCGTGACCGAGCGAGCCGTTGGCCACACCCCAGCCGCCGTTCAGCGGGCCGACCAGGTTCTCGGCGGGCACCCGGGCGTCGGTGAAGAAGACCTCGTTGAAGTCGAGGTTCTCCTCGCCGGTCATGTCGGCGAACGGCCGGCACACCACACCGGGAGTGTCGGTCGGGACGATCAACACGCTGATTCCCTTGTGCTTCGGCGCATCCGGGTCGGTGCGCACGAAGGTCAGCAGCCAATCGGCGTCATGGGCACCCGAGGTCCACACCTTCTGGCCGTTGACGACGAAATGGTCACCATCGAGGACAGCGCGGGTGCGCAACGACGCGAGATCCGAACCGGCGCTCGGCTCACTCATACCCAGCGATGCAGTTTTCTCACCGCGCAGCACGGGCACTGCCCAGCGACGCTTCTGCTCTTCGGAACCGAACGAAAGAAGTGATGCCGCAATGATATTGACACCCTGCGGGTTGAAGCTGTGGTAGATCCGGCGTCGGCACAGCTCATCGAGGTGGACGAAGGTCTGCACCACCGTGGCATTGCGCCCACCGAACTCGGGCGGTTGCGCGGGCAGCAGCCACCCGTTGTCGAAGAGCAGCCGCTGCCAGTCACGGGCCCACTGCGGCATGTGCGACACCGACCGGGGCCGCTCCAGCGTCTGGGCTTCCGAAGGCAGGTTGGCATCGAGGAAGGCGGAGAACTCGGCGCGGAACTCCTCGACGTCGGAATCGTATGTCAGCTGCATTTACAGTCCCCTGTAGGTCGTGCGGTACTCGGCGGCGATCAACGCGCGGTGCTCGGCGGCGCCGCCCAACAGCAACTCGCCGGACTTGGCCCGCTTGAGCGCGAACTGCACGTCGTTCTCCCACGTGAATCCCATCGCGCCGAACAACTGCAGCCCATGGCGGAACACCACTGCCTGACACTCCCCGGCCGCGGCCTTGGCCATGGCCGACGCCAACCGCCGGCGCGGGTCATCGGCGGCGATGGTCAACGCCGCGAAATACGACAAAGCCCGTGCTCTTTCTATGGCGACGTGCATGTCGACGGCCTTGTGCTGCACCGCCTGGAACGACCCGATCGCCACGCCGAACTGCTGACGCTGCTTGACATGTTCGAGAGCCAGATCGAGGACTCGTTGGCAGGCACCCACCATGGTGATGGCCATCCCCGTCAAGGCCAGGTGGTGCGCCTTCTCGGTATCCACGTGCACCCGGTCGGTGTCGTCGACGTGCACGTTGTCGAATGACACCTCAGCGACATGCAGCACCGGATCGAAGATAGAGCTGCGAACGACGACCGCCTTGGCCGCGTCGACCAGGAACACGCCACCGTCGGTCACCACGGCGAGGTCCTGCGCCCGGTCGCCGTCGAGCACGTGCCGGGCAGTTCCGGTCAGTACCCAGCCGGTGGCATCCCGGTTGGCCGTCACACCGCTGTAGACCGCCGTGCCGGCCCTAGCCGCGTCGAAGCGGTCCCCCGCGAGAGGTGCGTACTGCGTCATGGTCGCCAGGTAGGGCGTCAGATCTGTGGCCCGACCGAGTTCTTCGAGCACGATCGCCAACTCGACGGCGTTCTCCGAGTCGGTGAGCTCGGTCCAGCCCTGGTCGATGTAGCTCTGCCACAGCGGTGTCGGATCGACACCCTGCTCGGCCACCTCACGGACCAGCGTGGCCGGGCACTGTTTGGTCACCGCATCGCGCACGGTTTCCTGCCATAGCCGCTGATCGGCATCGAATTCGAGTAGCACCCGCCGCCTCCTGCTGCACTGTCACGTCTGGACGAGAATAGCATTCTCTTTCTATGTTGTGACATTCTCCTCTGGCAAGTAGGCGTTCTCCGAAACTCGCCGCTAGGCGACCGACCAGCACGGCAGCTACCTGCGCGTAAGCCCTGCCGCCATCTGAGAACTATGTTCTTGCAATAGAAGAATATGGATCTAGACTGGCGATACGGTCCGGCGTGAAAGCACGTCGCCAATCGCGGTGTGCACAGCTCGTTCCCGGACGAACATCGGAGGACAGTCTTGGCAATCAACGACCCGGCGCAACCCGGTGGGACGCATGCGCCCGTCAACTCGCCGCTTATCGACGCGAGCGTGCACGTCTTCTTCGGATCGAACAAGGACCTGCGGCAGAACTTCCTCAAGGAACCGTTCGCCAGCCGCGGCTTCCCCGATTACGAGATGAACTGGTATGGCGCACCGGGTGGCGAGTACGCCAAGGACACCAAGGGGCCGGACCGTCAGTACCCCGGTTCCGATCCCGATATCGCCGCCCAGCATCTGTTCACCGAGCGCGGCGTCGACATCGCGATCCTGCACCCCATGACCCGCGGCATCATGCCCGACCGCCACCTCGGTTCCGCGCTGGCCGCCGCACACAACGCCATGATGGTGACCCGCTGGCTCGAACACCCCGAACATGGTGAGCGGTTCCGCGGCACCATCCGGGTGAATCCGGACGACATCGCAGGCGCACTCCGCGAGATCGACAAGTACAAGGACCACCCCCGCGTGGTGCAGATCGGCATCCCGATGCAGTCCCGCGAGCTGTACGGCAAGCCGCAGTTCTGGCCGCTGTGGGACGCTGCTGCCGAGGCGGGGCTCCCGGTGGCCGTGCACATCGAGGGCGGGGCCGGCATCCAGTTCGCGCCGACCCCGTCGGGCAAGACCCGGACCTATGAGCAGTACCTCGGCTTCATGGCGCTCAACTACATCTATCACCTGATGAACATGATCGCCGAGGGCGTGTTCGAGCGGACGCCGACGCTGAAGTTCGTCTGGGCCGACGGTGCCGCGGATCTGTTGACGCCGTTCATGTGGCGGATGGACTGCTTCGGCCGCCCCCACCTGGAACAGACGCCGTGGGCGCCCAAGATGCCCAGCGATTATCTGCCCGGGCACGTGTACTTCGTCCAGGGCGCACTGGACGGACCAGGTGACACCGAGTTCGCCGGCGAGTGGTTCGGCTTCACCGGCAAGGAAGACATGGTGATGTTCGGCTCCAGCTACCCGCACTGGCAACTGAACGAGCCCGAGGTCCCCAGCGCGTTCAGCGCCGAACAGCGCGACAAGTTGTTGTGGCGCAACGCCGCTGGACTTTACGGCTTGGAGCAGGAGCTCGCAGACCTGGTCCCAACGTCCGCGGTTGCGGCGCAGTAGGCATACGAGGGAGGCACAGTACAGATGTCCGTCACAACCAACCCCCGGGTGCCCGCGGCCGAGCGGATCGCAGTCCGGTGCGTCGACTCCGACGTTCACCCCATGCCGCGACGCGGCGAACTGATCGAGTACATCCCGGAGCCGTGGCGCAGCAAGTACTTCCTGAGCCACAAGGTCGGCGAGCAGATCTACTACGACGCACCGGATTACGCACACGCGTACGCCATGCGCGTGGACGCTTTCCCGCCGGACGGTGAATTCGCCTGCAGCGACCCGGATATGGCGTTGCGCCAGCTCATCATGGAAGCCGGCTCCGACATCGCCATCCTGGAGCCCACCCATTCCGAGCACCGACTGGGCGAGGCCACCGCGGCCTACTGCACCGCGACCAACCTGTGGCTGGCCAATCATTGGCTGGACAGTCGCACCAATTGGCACGAGCGCTGGCGCGGGTCGGTATGTGTCGCGATCGAGGAGCCGCAACTTGCCGTGGCCGAGATCGAACAATGGGCCGACCACCCTTACATGGCCCAGGTTCTGATCAAGGCCGAGCCGCGTCCGTCCTGGGGCGACCCGAAATACGACCCGATCTGGGCGGCAGCCACCAAGCACGACATCACCGTGAGCTGTCACCTGTCCCGCGGCGAATACGAAACTCTTCCGACACCGCCGGTCGGACTGCCCAGCTACAACCACGACTTCATGGTGAGTTACTCGCTGCTGGCGGCCAACCAGGTGATGAGCCTGATCTTCGACGGGGTTTTCGACCGGTTCCCGACGCTGCGCATCGTGTTCGTCGAGCACGCGTTCACCTGGATCCTGCCCTTGATGTGGCGGATGGATGCCATCTACGAGAAGCGCAAGAGCTGGATGGACATCAAGCGCAAACCGAGCGAATACGTCAAAGACCACATCAAGTTCACCACCCAGCCATTGGACTACCCCGAGGACAAGACCGAACTGTCCCGGGCGTTCGAGTGGATGGAATGCGAGAAGATCCTGCTGTATTCCAGCGATTACCCGCACTGGACCTTCGATGACCCCCGCTGGCTGGTCAAGCACCTGCCCGAGCACGCCCGCGAAGCCATCATGTTCCGCAACGGCATCGAGACCTACAAGCTGCCCGAGACCGTTCCGGCCCTCGAGGGACAGGCCCGGGTGTTCTGATGAACGAGCCCGAGAAGCGCCCCCGGCTCGCGCAGGGACGCGAGCATGTCGTCGCCACTGTCGACGAAATCCCGCCCGGCACACACAAACTCGTACCGATCGGCCGCCACGGCGTAGGTGTGTACAACGTCAACGGCACGTTCTACGCCATCGCCAACTACTGCCCGCACGAGGGCGGTCCGCTGTGCTCGGGGCGCGCCCGGGGCCGCACTGTGGTCGACGAGAAAGTGCCAGGCGACGCGGTGATGGTGCGCGACAAGGAGTACATCTACTGCCCCTGGCACCAGTGGGGTTTCGAGTTGGCAACCGGCACCACTGCGGTGAAGCCGGAATGGAGTATCCGTACCTACCCGGTCCGCGTGGTTGGAGATGATGTGTTGGTGATGGCCTGATGAGCGAGCTTGCGAGCGAATCAACGGTTCTGGCGGCAGTTCCGCAGCTCAGGCCCGGCGAGCAGATCATGGAAATCAACGGCGGCAACGTCGTGTACGAAATCCTCGGAGAGACCGGCGATTTCATCGCCCTGACTCCCGGTGGACGGTTCAGCAAGGACATCCCGGGATTGCGGCCGCTGGCGGAATCCCTGGTCGAGGGCGGCTACCGGGTGCTGTTGTGGGACCGGCCGAACTGCGGCAAGTCCGATGTGCAGTTCTACGGGCAGAGCGAATCACACATGCGGGCCGAGACGCTGTACCGGCTGGTCACCGCGCTCGAGATCGGGCCGTGCTTCATCCTCGGCGGCTCCGGTGGAGCGCGGGATTCGATGTTGACGACGATGCTCTATCCCGAGATCGTGCGAAAGCTGGTGGTGTGGAACATCGTCGGCGGCGTGTACGGATCGTTCGTACTCGGCGGCCACTACGTCACCCCGAGCATCCTGGCAGTCCGCGGGCTCGGAATCGAAGGATTGCTGAACGTGCCCGAGTGGCGGGAACGGATCGCGGAGAACCCCGCGAACCGCGAGCGCCTGCTCGACCTCGACGCCGACGAGTTCCTGAAAGTCATGCTGCGGTGGCTCAATGCGTTCGTGTCGAAACCCGGCCAGACCATTCCGGGCGTTCCCGATGAGATGTTCGACAACATCACCGTTCCCACCCTGATCATCCGTGGTGGCGAAAACGACTGGGATCACCCCAAGCGCACCTCGCTCGAAGTGAGCTGCCTGATCAAGGGTTCCGAGCTGATCGACCCGCCCTGGCCCGAGGACGCCTGGGAGCGGGCCGGCGAGAGATTCGCCCAAAGCGGCGGTAAGACCTTCTGCCTGTTCGACACCTGGGTGCAGGCGGCCCCGGCGATCATCGACTTCCTGAGGTCCTCGTGACGACGGCGCCGCCGAACCGTCACACCGTCCGGATGTGCACCTCGCAGTTCAACGAAGCCTCAAGGGCGGTGTGGACGCGGCTTTCCGGGATGCGAGCCAGATCGGCTTTGTCCAGCGTCACCGTCACCACGTCCCAGCCTTCTCCGTCGACGGTCCGCTCGATCTCACCGGCCAGGCCGAACCCGGCCAGCACACCCCGGACATCCTCATCGGTGCCGCGGCTGACGAAGGTGACCACCCCTGCCGCAGGACTGGTGCCAAACGCCTTGGCGCACAGTTCCATCGCGATCGCCTGCAGCTCTGGCGCGTCGTCGCCGGCGATCAGCACCTCGACCTCGCGGCGATGGGCGGGCAGCTCGGCGAGCTGGTTGTCCAGCACCTCGGCTCCCCGGTCGCCCAGCAACTCACGAAGCGTTGCCATGCCGTCGGACAGCTGCTCCGCACCGAGCTCACCAGCCGGGTCGACTCCGACGCGCACCACCGCAGTTCTCATGCCGGTAAGCCTAACCGGGGACGGGATGTGACCATGACAGCCGAACTCAGCGTCGCGGTATGGCCGGGGATCACCCCACGCCTGCTCCGCGACCGGCCGGAGAGCCTGGCGGAATATCGGCAGTCCGGAGGCTATGGGGCCCTTGCCGATACGGATCACCTACTGTCCGAGGTTCAGGCCAGCGGGCTACTGGGTCGGGGTGGCGCGGCCTTTCCCTTGGCGGTGAAGCTGCAGACGGTGCGCGACAACGGGCGGGATGCCTCAGGCACGGTCGTGATCGCCAACGGTGAAGAGGGTGAGCCGGCCTCGATCAAAGACCGCTGGTTGCTGCGCAACCGCCCGCATGCCGTGCTGGACGGCCTGCGACTCGCTGCCGGGATTGTCGGCGCCGACCGCGCCGTCGTGTACGTATCGGATTTGCCGGCAGCCGACTGTGTTGGGCGCGCGCTCGACGAAATCTCCGCGGACCTGGACAGTGTGACGGTCGAACTACTCACCGTCGCACCGGGTTACGTGGCAGGCGAGGAAACCGCCGCAGTGCACGTGGTCAACGGCGGGCCGGCCAAACCCACCGACAAGCCCCCACGCCCTTTCGAGGAAGGGGTGGACGGGAAGCCGACGCTGATCAGCAATGTCGAGACACTGGCCCACCTGGCCTACCTCCACCAGCACGGCGCCCGGACGTTCCGGGAACTGGGCACCGAGGCCTCACCCGGAACCTTCCTGGCCACGATCACCGGCGCCGGACGGGCGCCCGCATTGTACGAGCTTCCGCACGGCATCGCATTCGCCGATCTGCTGACCCTGCACGGAGTGTCGCCCGACAACGTCCGCGGGGCCTTGATGGGTGGGTACTTCGCCGGGCTGGTCAACCGCGACATCGTCGACGCCACGCTGGATCACGAGACCGTCCGGGCATTGAACAGCGGGTTGGGCTGCGGCGCGATCGGCATCCTCACCGATGACTGCCCAGTCGCGGTCGCAGCCTCGGTGCTGGCCTACTTCGACCGGGAGAACGCCGGCCAGTGCGGGTCCTGCTTCAACGGGACCGCCGCAATGGCCGCGGTGGCCACCGGTCTGCGTGACGGGGTGGCCACCCAGGAGGATCTCGATCGGCTGAAGCGCTGGTCGGTGGTGCTGCGGGGCCGCGGCGCCTGCGCGACGCTCGACGGCGCGGCGAATGTGGCAGCCAGCCTGCTGGCCCAGTTCCCCGATCACGTGCAGCGCCACCTCGAAAATGGCTGCCAGACCTGCCGTTCCGGTGCTTTCACCGCCGCACGGCCGTACGAAGTGGAGTCCGTGGAGGCGGTGGTGGCGGTATGAAGGTCAAGCTCGATCGCACGCTGTGCGATGGCTTCGGGTTGTGCGCCAAGCACGCACCGGAGTACTTCCCGCTGGACGACTGGGGCTACGCCTCGCTTCAGGGCGACGGCAACATCCCCGAAGCCGACGAGGACGCGGTCCGGCGTGCCCTGCTGGACTGCCCGGTGCACGCGATCATCGAATTGCAGGACACGCGGGCCGAGCGCGAGGCGGGTTGACCCGGCTCGGATAGGTAGAGGCTGGATCACCGATCCCGGAAACTGGTAACGTGATTCTCCACACAGAATAACCTGCTTACCACCGGAGTCGAGTTGTCACAGATACCGGGACGTCCGCTCCCGACGGTCACCACGCTCAACGAGTATTTCTGGACCGCGGGCGCCGACGGGGTGCTGCGAATCCAGGAGTGCCAGGACTGCAGCGCCCTCATCCACCCGCCGCAGCCGGTCTGCCGGTACTGCCGCAGCCGCAACATGGGCGTGCGCGACGTGTCCGGGCGCGGATCGCTCGCCGGGTTCACGGTCAATCACCGTTTCGGGTTCCCCGACCTGCCGCCGCCGTACGTGGTGGCCGAGGTTGCCATCGCCGAGGATCCCCGGGTCCGGCTGACGACCAACATCGTCGATTGCGATTCCGAGGACCTCAAGCTCGGGATGTCCGTGGAGGTCGAGTTCCAGCACATCGAGGATGTCTGGCTGCCGGTGTTCAAGCCGTCGTCCGACACCACCTCAACCCCGCCGGTCGCCGAACCCGTCGCGCCCCAGGACGTCGTCAAATACGTCCGGCCGATGCTGACCAAGGAGAAATTCGAGGATCACTCGGCCATCACCGGGATCGGGATGTCCAAGATCGGTCGTCGACAGATGGTGCCGCCCCTGGCTCTCACGATCGACGCCGCCGAAAAAGCAGTCGCTGATGCCGGTTTGACGTTCGACGACATCGACGGACTGTCCACCTACCCTGGCCTGGCGATCGCCGGTATGGGCGAAGGCGGCGTGAGCGCGCTGGAGGGCGCACTCGGACTCCGGCCGACGTGGATCAACGGCGGCATGGACACCTTCGGCCCAGGCGGTTCGGTGATCGCGGCGATGATGGCCGTGGCCACCGGTATGGCGCGCCATGTGTTGTGCTTCCGCACGTTGTGGGAGGCGACGTTCGGCCAGCTGGTCAAGGAGGGCAAGATGTCTCCTCCGATGAGTGGCCGCAGCGACAACTGGCAGCATCCGTTCGGGTCCACCTCGGCGGCACATACGTTGGCGCAGAACGCCGGTCGCCACTTCGACCGGTACGGCACCACGCGGGAGACCCTCGGCTGGATCGCGCTCAATCAGCGCGCCAATGCGGCGCTGAACCCGACCGCCATCTACCGCGATCCGCTGACCATGGACGACTACCTGTCGGCCCGCATGATCACCACCCCCTTCGGTCTGTACGACTGCGACGTGCCGTGTGACGGTGCGGTGGCTGTCATCGTCTCGGCGGTGGACGCCGCGCGTGATCTGGCCAAGCCGCCGATCCTGTTCGAGGCCGTCGGCACCCAGATCATCGAACGGCTCGACTGGGACCAGACCACGCTCACCCACGAGCCTCAGGTGCTGGGTCAGAGTGCACACATGTGGTCGCGAACCTCGTTGCGGCCCAACGATGTCGATGTGGCCGAGCTGTATGACGGGTTCAGCTTCAACTGCCTTTCCTGGTTGGAAGGGCTGGGCTTCTGCGGCATCGGCGAGGCCAAGGACTTCCTCGACGGTGGTCACAACATCGCCCGCGACGGCATCATCCCGCTCAACACCCACGGCGGTCAGCTCTCGCACGGCCGTACCCACGGTATGGGCCTGATCCACGAGGCCGTCACGCAGCTGCGCGGCGAGGCCGGCGAACGTCAGGTCAAGGATGCGCGCGTCGCCGTGGCCAGCAGCGGCGGCCTGACCCCCAGTGGTGTGCTGCTCATGCGCAGGGACGACTAGCCGTGACGTCGACGGCGAGCAAGGCCGATCCGCATCCCAGAGTGGTGATGGTCGACGGAGTCCCGATGTCAGCCTTGGTCGCCGAGTCCCCCGACCCGCGGGCCGTCATCGTCGCATTGCACGGCGGCGCCACCACGTCGGCCTACTTCGATTGCCCCGGCCACCCAGAGCTGTCCCTGTTGCGGACCGCAGTCGGCCAGGGGTATACCGTGATCGCGCTGGACCGCCCCGGGTACGGTGCATCCGCGGCCTACCCGGACGCCATGGCACGACCCGAGCAGCGGGTCGCGTTGGCGTTCGGCGCAATCCAGCGCATCGCCGGTACCGCTGAGCTGTTCCTCCTCGGCCATTCGATGGGCTGCGAATTGGCCCTGCACCTGGCCGTCCAGCGGCCCGAGGTGCTCGGTGTGTCACTGGCCGGCACCGGCCGCCGGTATCACCCGGCCGCTCAGGAGTTGCTGAAGGACGCCTCACCGGTGAACCGGCCGCGTGGCCTGCGCGAGCTGCTGTGGGAACCGGCCCGGCTGTATCCGCCGGATGTGATCGGCGCCGGGTTGTCTGCGGGTGGCACCGCCTACGAGGGTGATGTTGTCAAAACCTGGTCACGGCAGGAGTTTCCGGCACTGGCCGGAAAGACCACCGTTCCCGTGCAGTTCCTCGCCGGCGAGTACGAGAACGTCTGGGAGTCCGATGCCGAGGCACTGGCCGCGATCGGCGCGATGTTCATCGTCTCGCCGCGGGTAGAGACCGGCGAACTGGCCGACAGCGGACACAACCTCAGCGTGGGGCTGACCGCCGATACCTATCACCGCAAGGTGCTGTCGTTCGCCGATGAGTGCGTGGCCAACCGTGGCCTCGAGCCGGCGAAAGGCACTGTGAATACCGAACTGGAAGTGGAGGCAGGTTGATGCGAGTCGGATTTATCGGGCTGGGCAGCCAGGGTGCGCCGATGGCGCGGCGGATCGTGGAAGGCGGGTTCGAGACCACCCTGTGGGCCCGGCGCCCGGCCTCGCTGGAACCCTTCGCCGACACCGGCGCCAAGACCGCAGGCTCCCCCGCCGAACTGGCTGCCGCCAGCGATCTGGTCTGCCTGTGCGTCGTGGGCGACGACGACGTCCGCCAGGTGCTCGACGGCGAGACAGGCGTGCTGGCCGGACTGGCCCCGGGTGGCGTCATCGCGATTCACTCGACCGTGCACCCCGACACCTGCCGCGAGCTCGCGGAAAAGGCCGCCGCCCAGGGCATCACCGTCATCGACGCCCCGGTGAGCGGTGGCGAACCCGCCGCCTCTGCCGGCACCCTGCTGGTGATGGTCGGCGGCGACGAGGAAGTTGTCGAGCGGGTACGTCCGGTGTTCGCCACTTACGCCGACCCGATCGTGCACCTGGGCGGCGTAGGCGCCGGCCAGGTCGCCAAGATCCTCAACAACCTGCTGTTCAGCGCCAACCTGGGCGCGGCCATGAGCGCGCTGGAACTCGGTGAGGCACTGGGGGTTCCGCGTCAGGCACTGTGCGAGGTGATCTCACGCGGTTCGGCCACCAGCAAGGCACTCAACAGCATCGCGATGTTCGGCGGGACGCTGGACAACCTGGCACCGATCGCCGGGGCGCTGCTGCAGAAAGACTGCAGGCATGCCGCCAGCCTGGCCGATGACGCCTCGGCTCCCCAGGGCGCGGTGTTTGATGCGGCGGACAATGCCCTGGCCATCATGAACCATCCCCGCTGATGCGCGTCGGTTTCATCGGAGCAGGACGGATGGGCGCACCGATGGTGCGCCGCCTGGCGGGCGCCGGCCATCAGGTGCGGGCGCTGGGCCGCGACGACGAAAAGCGCGCCGCGGTGGCCGAACTCGGTGCCGAGCCGGTGAGCTCACCACTCGCAGCGGTCACGGGTGCCGATGTGACGATCGTCTGTGTGTTCACCGATGAGCAGGTCCGGGAACTCTGCCCGGATCTGATCGACGAGATGCCGGAGGGCTCGGTGCTCGTGTTACACACCACCGGCAGTCCCCGCACTGCCGAGGCCCTCGCCGAGCGCGGAGCCGCCCGCGGCATCGCCGTCGTCGACGCACCGGTCAGCGGCGGACCGCATGACATCGCGGCCGGCACCGTCACGGTGTTCGCCGGCGGCGACGATGACGCGGTCGCTCGCGCCCGCGAGGTGCTGACCTCCTATGCCGATCCGGTACTTCATGTCGGTCCGGTCGGCGCCGGACAGCGGGTGAAGCTGGTGAACAACGCGTTGTTCGCCGCGCAGATCGGTGCCGTGGCCGAGGGCGTGCGCCTGGGCGACCGACTGGGCATCGACGAGGCGACGCTGCTGACCGCGCTCACCCACGGCAGCGCGGCAAGCCGTGCACTGGGCGGCATCGCCGCCACCGGCTCGGCGGACGCATTCATCGCCCGGGTCGGCGAATTCATCGGCAAGGACGTGGCGGTGGTCCGCAGAACGGCATCTGAGCTGGACAGTGACCTGGGGCGACTCGAGGATCTCCTCGACGCCGCACTCAAGTGACTCATCGCTGCATCACGACCTGATCAGCGCGCATTTTGCGCTTTTCAAACACCCCAGGAGGGTTTACTGTTAGCGTTACAGTTCAACCGTTTCCCGTAACGTTTCACAGCACTTCCGGCGCAGCCCGCCGCGAAGGAGGAGCCAGCCAATGACCAAGGCCCAGGTGATCTTCGATCCGTTCTCCGAGGAGTTCTTCAACAACCCGTTCGACATGTACCGCCGGATGCGCCAGGACGCACCGCTGTACTACAACGAGGACTCCGATTTCTACGCCCTGACCCGGCACGAGGACGTGTCGGCAGCGTTGAAGGACCACGAGGCGTTCTCCTCGTCGCGTGGCTGCGACCTGGCCATGGTGCAGGGCGACGAGCCACCGCAGAAGTCGATCATCTTCATGGACCCGCCCGATCATCGGCACATGCGTAGCCTGCTGAACAAAGCGTTCACCCCGCGCATGATCCAGTCCCAGCGCGACACCATCGTCGAGCAGATCGATCACTTCCTCGGGAAGATCAGCTCCGACGAATTCGATGTGGTCCAGGATTTCTCGGGCCCGTTCCCCGTCGAGGTCATCACCCGGATGGCCGGCGTCGACCCTGAGTACCGCCAGCAGGTCCGGCACTGGATCGATATCAGCCTGTCCCGCGAGCCGGGGCAGATCGGCTACTCCGAGGCCGGCATGCAGGCAAACATCGACACCGGCATCTACTACTACGGGCTGGTGCAGAAGCGCCGCGAAGACCCCCAGGACGACATGATCAGCCGGCTGATCGCCGCCGAGATCCCCGGCGAGGACGGTCAGATGCGCCGCCTCGACGATATCGAGATCACCGGATTCGCCACCCTCCTGGGCGGTGCGGGTGCTGAGACGGTCACCAAACTCGTCGGCACCGCGATGGTGCTCTTCGCGCGTAACCCCGAGCAGTGGCAGAAGCTGCTCGACGACCGCGAGAAGATTCCGGCCGCGGTCGAGGAGCTGCTGCGTTTCGAGGGCCCGGTGCAGTACAACGTCCGCTACACGCTCAAGGAAGCCCACGTGCCCAGCGGGACCATTCCGGCCGGCAAGGCGGTGTTCCTGATCAGCGCCGCGGCCAACCGCGATCCCGACGCGTTCACCGATGCCGACACCTTCGACATCGAGCGTGACCGCACAGAGGCACAGAACCTGGGCCTGGGCTACGGCATCCACAGCTGTCTGGGGGCCGCCCTGGCCCGCATGGAGAGCGCGATCGCCCTGGAGAAGCTGCTCGACTTCATGCCGCGCTACGAAGTGAAATGGGATCAGCTGCAACGGGTTCACATGCAGAATGTGGCGGGGTACTCGCATGTGCCGGTGAGGGTGTTGCGGTGATGGCGAAAAAGGTTCACGTCGATTTCGAAATCTGCGAGAGCAACGCGGTCTGTATGGGGATCATCCCCGAAGTGTTCGACCTCGACGATCAGGACTACCTCCACATCCTTCAGGAGGACGTGACGCCGGAGAACGAGGCGCAGATCCGCGAAGCGGTTCGGCAGTGCCCCCGCCAGGCAATCTCGATCGTGGACGAGTAGGCGTGCGGTTCGTCTTCGTACACGGCGGTTTTCACGCCGCCTGGTGCTGGGAGCGCACCATCGCGGAGTTGCAGAATCTGGGTCATGACGGCGTCGCGGTAGATCTGCCCGGACACAGCGCCCGGGTCGCCGAAGAGTCCACGCTGGCCAATCGGCGCGCCGCGATCCTCGACGTGATGCAGGCCGGAGATGTGCTGGTCGGGCATTCGGGCGGCGGGTTCGACGCCACCCTCGCCGCCGATGCGGCCCCGGAACTGGTGGGCCACATCGTGTACCTGGCGGCGGCGCTGCCCCGGGAGGGCCGCACATATCCCGAGGCCATGGCCATGCGTTCGGCCGACGATGAGTTGGGCGGCGAGTTCAATGGTGATGTCGGCGAGATGCTGGGCTATCTGCATTTCGACGACGACGGTGCGATGCACTTCGCCGACTTCGACGGGGCGTGGCGCTACTTCTACCACGACTGCGACGAGGCAACGGCGCGTTGGGCTTTCGAGCGGCTGGGCCCCGAGCGGTTCGGTGACACCACGGTCACGCCCGTGTCGGTACCACAGTTCTGGGCAGCGGATCTCCCCCGTAGTTTCATCCGCTGCCTGCAGGATCGCTCGATGCCGCAATGGCTCGCCGACACGGTGACCGAACGCCTCGGTGTCGAGCAACTCACGATCGACGCGTCGCACTCCCCGTTCCTGAGCCGGCCACGCGAGCTCGCCGAGCTGTTGGTGCACGCCACCACGACGACGCCAGTCGGCGCACTGACGCCCGCTTAGGTTCCCTGCCACTGCGCTGTTTTCGACACCTGGGTCGCGTCGAGCGTGGCGAAGAATCACGACCCCAGCGTCGAAATCGGCGGCCCCGCATGTCCGCGCCGGCCCTGGCTAGGCGGCGATCACCGACTTGCCGAACTGCTCGGTGGCCTCCAGAGCATGGGCCAGGCTGTCGCCGGGCAGAGTCACGTGGAGCCAGGTGACCCCGAGTGCGGCAAGCTTGTCCACGCCGGCCAGGTACGCGTCGGCGTTGAAATCGTCGCTGCCGGGGTTACCGCCTTCGAAGTTGTTGAACACGATGTCGATTCCGGCGGGATCGCGACCGGCCGCGGAAAGCCGGGCGCGCAGGTCCTTGATGCCGGCGGCCAGGGCGTCCAACGAGTCCATCGCGGCTGTTCCGGCGGTCTTGGCCAAGCCCGCGGGTGCGGCGAACGGGCACCAACCGTCACCGTGCTTGGCGACCCGGGCTCGCGCCGCGGAAGTGTTGCCGCCGATCCAGATCGGTGGATGTGGCGTCGCCGCCGGCCGCGGGTGCGCGGTGATACCGCGGGCGCTGAAGTTCTTACCGTCGAAGGTGTAGTCATCGGTGGTCCAGATGCCACGGATCACCTCGAGGGCCTCGTCGAACAGGGCAGCGCGCTCGTCAAACGAGACTCCGAGCGCGGCGAATTCCCGCTTGAGATAACCGACTCCGACGGCCAGCGTGAACCGGCCACCGGACAACAGGTCCAAACTCGCACCGGATTTCGCCACCACGAAGGGATTCCGATACGGCAGAACCACGATGTTGGGCACCAGACGCAGCGTCGTGGTGTGCGCCGCGGCGAAGGCCATGGCCACGAACGGGTCCAAGGCGTCGTGGCCACCGGCATCGAGCCAACGCTGAGACGGAGCGGGATGGTCGGTGAATCCGAAACCGTCGAAACCCGCAGCCTCGGCCGCAGCGGCCATCGCGGCAACTCCGCTGCCACTCACCAGATCCGGATGGTATGGATGAGTGTGCATCGGGTACGTGATGCTGTAGCGCACTGCGGCCGCCCGATCAGGAGGGGAAGCCGGAGAGGATGACGCCGTTGCACTCGGCGGCGCCTTGGCGGACCTTGGCGGCCGCCTGGTAAGCGTCGGAGTAGTACCACTCCCGGGCGGCGTCAACGGATTCGAATTCGAGCACCACGGTCTGGGTACCGTGCCAGGCGCCCTCGATCACCTCGGGCTTCTGGTCGACGGCCACGATGGTTGCGCCGCCCATCGCCTTGGACGCCAGTTTGGCGTACTCACCCATACCGGCCGGGTCTTTGATGTCCTCGGTGATGATGACGTAACCCTTGGCAGATGCCATTGCGAATCTCTTTCTCTAGTTGTCGATTTCGCTGATCGCCCGTTCCGGGCAGTTCTGTATCGCTTCGCGTGCGGCGTCTTCCAGCCCGGCCGGAACTTCTTCCGGGTCGGCCACCGCCCAACCGTCGTCTGACATCTCGAAGACCTCGGGGCACAGAGTCAGGCACATGCCGTGGCCGGCACAACGGTCCTCGTCAACCCGCACCTTCATCAGCTGTCGAACTCCAGATGCAACTCGGTGAGCCCGCGCAGGATGAACGTCGGGATGTAGCTGTAGCGCCGTTCGCCGTCGGAGCCGTGCTTGGCCTCGGAGATGCGGATGTCGGTGGTGCGGTCCAACAGGCGCTCGAGGCCGACCCGGGTCTCGGCGCGTGCCAACGGGGCGCCGGGGCAGCTGTGGATGCCGCGCCCGAAAGCCAGGTGCTGGCGGGCGTTCTTGCGCGCCGGGTCGAAGGTGTCGGGATCCTCGAAGCGGCGAGGGTCGCGGTTGGCCGCACCGTTGAGCACCATCACCGTGGTGCCGGCGTTCAACTCGGTCTCACCGATGGTCACCGGGCAGCGCGACAAGCGGAAGTCGCCCTTGACCGGGCTCTCGATCCGCAACGCCTCCTCGATGAAGTTCGGGATCAGGCTGCGGTCGGCGCGCAGCCGCTGCTGGATTTCCGGTTGCTCACCGAGGACTTTCAACGCCGTGCTCAGCAGGCGGACCGTGGTCTCCTGCCCGGCCGAGAAGACATTGGTCGCCACCCTCGCGACATCGCCGACGTCGGGGATGCTGCCGTCGGGGAAGGTGGCCTCGGCCAGACCGGTGAGCACGTCGTCGCGCGGATTGGCCCGACGATCCGACACGTAATCAGAGAACTGACCGTAGAGGAACTCCAGCGGGCTGTGGGACAGCGACTCCTTGCTGGTGCTGCCGATGCCGCCGCCAGAGTTCTGTTTGATGCCGTTGACGAACGCTTCGCGATCCTCGTCTGGGATACCGAGCAGGTCGGCGATCACCAACAGCGTGAACGGACCGGCGAAACCCTTGATGAACTCACCCCCGCCGGGCGCCAGGTAGCTGTCGAGCACTTCATCGGCCAACTGCCACATGGCGTCCTCGTTCTCCTTGAGGCGCTTGGGCGTGATGAGCCGCATCAACAACGAGCGGTGATCGGTGTGGGTCGGCGGATCCAGCGTCGGCAGCTGATCACTGAACGGCAGATCATTGCGATGCTTGTCGATGAGCGCGGTGACCTCTTCGGCGCTGCGCCCTTCCAGCGGGACCGGGAAACCCGGGAACGGCCCGGTGACCGACAGGCACGACGAGAAGGTCTCCTCGTCGTTGTAGACCTGCACGGCTTCGTCCCAGCCGGTCACCATCGTCACGTTGTAGTGGTCTTCTCGGCTGACCGGGCACTTGTTCCGCAGCGCCTCGAAGAACGGATACGGGTCGTCGACCAATCGTTCATCGCGGAAAAAATCGATACCCGTTGGGTCGATCGCCATCTGTTGCTCCCGTTCCAGCCACGCGTATGAGAATGCGCCTCTCATCTATGAATAGTAGATTTCCACAGCCCCGGTTGCGCGTCAACGCCGGACCCCGACCGATCAGCGGCAAACAGCAAGAATAAGATTCTCGCCCTATCCACCCGGCATCGTCAGACCACCGTCGACGGCGATCAACTGACCGGTGATGAAGCCTGCCCCCTCGCCGGCCAGGAACTCCAGAGCCGGTCCACGCCGGGGGTCTCGACTGCCGGCGCGAGCGCGTTCACCGTGACCCGGTCAGCCGCCCACGCCTTGGCCGCAGAACGCGCCCAGGCCTGGACCTGCACCCTTGGTCGCCGCGTGTACCAGGACGTCGAGGCCGCCGGTAATCAGAATCCGGCGACCCGGCAGCGTTGGTTCATGTTGAGATAGTTAGACAGACGTCAACTATTTTCAATAGCGGAATCCGTTGTTAGAGTCCGAATATGCCCAAAGAAGCCACGACTGACACTGCTGACAGCAGTCAACGTCGTGCCTCGTTCCAACGGGCCCGCTCGCGCCAGACCAAACGCGACCTGGTCCAGGCCGCGATGGCGCTCTGGCGCACGAACGGCTACGCCAAGACCACGGTCGCCGACATCTGCCGCGCCGCGGGAGTGTCCCGGGCGCTGTTCTACTTCTATTTCCCGGCCAAGGAAGACGTGCTGTTCGAGGTCGGCCTGACCTCGACCCGCTTGGCCCAGAAGCGCGTGAAGTCCCTCCTGACCGGCGATTACGACATGATGGCCGTCATCACGGAGGCACTCCGCAGCCTGGAACGGTCGATGGTGCGCAACCCACCCGAACTGATCGTCGAGACGATCCTGGAGGGGTACCGGCACGAGCACCGAATCCTGGCCGGCGACGTCGACCCCGATACGCAGGACGCCGACATGTTCGGCGAGTTGTTCACGCGCGCCCAGGCCGACGGCAAGCTCGGCGCTCACGTCGACGTACCGCACCTGTCCCGACTGGCCCAGATCCTGGTCAGCGAAGGTGTCCGGCACTGGGCCGGCGGCAGTTTCGGCGACCGCTCGTTCACCGAGCTCGTCGCACGCGACATCGGCGCGATGATCACCGGCTTCAACACCACCACCTAGCCACCAACAACCAGAGCGGAGGACCCCCGATGGCGTGGGATTTCGAGACCGACCCCGAGTATCAGGAATTGCTGGACTGGGCAGACGAATTCGTGACCGAGCAGGTCGAACCGCTCGACCTGGCGTGGCCGCACAAACAGTTCACCCCGCTGGAGGGCAGCCGCCGGGAGGCCATCGACCCGCTCAAGGCACAGGTGCGGGAAAAAGGTTTGTGGGCCACCCATCTCGGTCCGGAACTGGGCGGGCAGGGCCACGGGCAGCTCAAGCTAGCGCTGCTCAACGAGATCCTGGGCCGCTCGCAGTGGGCGCCCATCGTGTTCGGCTGTCAGGCTCCCGACACCGGCAACGCCGAGATCATCGCGCATTACGGGACCGAGCAACAGAAGAAGCGCTACCTGCATCCACTGCTCGAGGGAGAGTTGTTCTCCTGCTACTCGATGACCGAGCCGCACGCCGGTGCGGACCCCACCCTGTTCACCACGAGCGCGGTGCGCGACGGCGACGACTGGGTGATTAACGGCTGGAAGTTCTTCTCCTCCAACGCCGCAACCGCGTCGTTCCTGATCGTCATGGTGGTGACCAATCCCGAGGTCAGCGCCTACCAGGGCATGTCGATGTTCCTGGTGCCCACCGACACCCCCGGCGTCAAGATCGTCCGCAACGTCGGTTTGTACGGTGAGCCGGACAACGAGGGCAGCCACGCGTTGATCCACTACGACAACGTCCGTGTTCCCGCCGAAGCTCTGTTGGGCGGCGAGGGCCAGGCGTTCGTCATCGCCCAGACACGGTTGGGCGGCGGCCGGATTCACCACGCCATGCGCACGATCGGCCTGGCCCAGAAGGCGCTCGACATGATGTGCGAACGTGCGCTCAGCCGCGAGACGCAGGGCAGCCGGCTGTCCGACAAACAGTTCGTCCAGGGTTACATCGCCGACTCCTACGCCCAGTTGCTGCAATTCCGGCTGATGGTGCTCTACACCGCGTGGGAGATCGACAAGTACAACGACTACAAGAAGGTCCGCAAGGACATCGCCGCCGTCAAGGTGGCCATGCCCACCGTACTGCACGACATCGCCTGGCGGGCAATGCAGATCCACGGCGCGCTGGGCGTCACCAACGAGATGCCCTTCCTCGGCATGGTCACCGGCGCCGCGGTGATGGGCCTGGCCGACGGTCCGACGGAGGTCCACAAGACCACCGTCGCCCGGCAGGTACTGCGCGACTACCAGCCGACCACCGACACCTGGCCCACCGAGTGGATCCCGCGCAAGCGCGACGCCGCGAAGGCCAAGTTCGCCGAATACCTGGAAGCTGAGGTGGGCAACCTGTGAGCACGATCGACACTGCGCGCCTTGCCGATTGGATGGACACCGCCGGGCTGGCGGGCAAGGGCGAACCGCTGGAGGCCCGCTTTCTGTCCGGCGGAACCCAGAATGTCATCTACGAGATCCGCCGGGGTGAGCACACGTGCGTGTTACGCATGCCGCCGGAGGGCGCCCCGCCGGACCGGGACAAGGGGATCCTGCGGGAGTGGCGCATCATCGAGGCCCTCGACGGCACGGAGGTCCCGCACACTGCGGCGGTCGGAGTCTGCGCCGATCCGCAGGTGCTGGGCCGGCCGTTCTATCTGATGGGATTCGTCGAAGGCTGGTCACCGATGGATACCCACGGTCGCTGGCCTGAGCCGTTCGACTCCGACCCGAGCACCCGGCCCGGGCTGAGTTATCAGCTGGCCGAGGGTATTGCGCTGCTGTCGAAGGTGGACTGGCAGGCCAAGGGGCTGAGCGATCTGGGCAGGCCCGACGGCTTTCACGAACGCCAGGTCGACCGCTGGATCGGATTCCTCGACCGGATCAAGAACCGTGAGTTGCCCGGGCTGGAGGTGGCCACGGACTGGCTGCGGGCCCACAAGCCGCTCGATTTCATCCCGGGCCTGATGCACGGGGACTACCAGTTCGCCAATGTCATGTACCGCCACGGCGCACCGGCCACGATGGCCGCGATCGTGGACTGGGAGATGGGCACCGTCGGCGACCCGAAGCTGGACCTGGCCTGGATGGTGCAATCGTGGCCCTCCGACACCGACAACCCGGAGCCCTCCGAGATGGGTTACGTCGACATGCGTGGGATGCCCTCGCGCGACGACGTCGTGGCGCACTACGCGAAGGTCTCCGGACGCCAGGTGGACGACCTCGACTACTACCTGGTGCTGGCGAAGTGGAAGCTGGCGATCGTCCTGGAGCAGGGTTTTCAGCGGGCTGGCGACGACGAGAAGCTGCTGGCATTCGGGCCGGTGGTCACCGAGCTGATGCGATCTGCCGCCGAACTCGCCGAATCCACCGGCTACAAGTGAAGGCCGCCGTCTGCCCCGAGTACGGGCCTCCGGATGTCGTTCGCCTCGACGACGTCCCCGCTCCCCCGCTGGAGTCCGGCCAGGTACGGGTCGAAGTCGGCGCGGCCGCGGTGAACTTCCCCGATGTACTGCTGGTGGCCGACAAATACCAGATCCACGTACCGGTGCCATTCATCCCGGGGAGTGAGTTCGCCGGCGTGGTCACCGAGGTCGCCTCTGACACTGACGGTTTCGCCGTCGGCGACCGGGTGACGGGAACTGGATTGTTCGGTGCGTTCGCCGAACAGGTGTGTATTCCGACGTCGGGGTTGGCCCGAATTCCCGACCATGTGGACGACGCCACCGCGGCGGCCTTCGGGGTGGCTCACCGCACCGCGTATCACACGTTGCGCTCGGTGGCCCGGGTCGAATCGGGCGACGACGTGATCGTGCTGGGCGCCGGCGGTGGCGTGGGTCTGGCGGCTGTGCAGCTGGCAACCGCCCTCGGCGGCCGGGTCACGGCCGTCGCCTCATCTGACGAAAAGCTCTCTGCTGCAGAGCAATATGGTGCGGTCTCGCTTGTCAACCACACGCGCGCCGACCTACGTGCCGCCCTGCGGGAAGCCCTGCCCGACGGCGCACACGCCGTGCTCGACCCGGTCGGCGGCGACCTGTCCGAGCCGGCACTACGGTCGCTGCGTCGCGGCGGCCGGTTCGTGACGATCGGCTACGCCTCGGGCGTCATCCCCCGGATTCCGCTGAACCTGGTTCTGGTCAAGGGAATTCACGTCCTCGGCTTTCAATTCCAGGACATCGCCCCGGCCGAGTTCACCCGCAACGAAGCCGAACTGCGGGATCTGCTGGCCATCGGTGCCGTTCGGCCACACATCGGTGCGGTCTATCCGCTGAGTGAAGCCCCCGCGGCACTGCGCGAGGTGGCCTCCGGCAAAGCTGTCGGCAAGGTCGTGATCGACCTCAGGACTCCTTCGGCGGATAGAAGTACTCCCGCCACGCCGTGATCTTCTCGTCCCGCACCTCGTAGGCACCCATGACCGGCCAGCTCATCTGCTGTCCGTTCACGATCCAGTGATCGCGCCGTTCCATCAACACGACATCTCCGTCGACTGCGAGGTGCAGGATCTCCAGGTCGACGCATTTCCCGCCGGCGAAGAACACCTTCATCATTTCGTGAATCGCATCGCGCCCCGAGAGTTTCGGCCAGTCGGGCCCGATGTCGAAGGTGGCGTCGTCGGCGAAATGATTCATGACCTCGTCGACGTCATTGTTCCCCCACGCCGCGATCTCGGCGCGCACGATCTCCTCAGCGGTCATCAGTCCCCCGTCGGCCGTTGTTGGCAGACTTTTACACTAGCGCTCCGGAGTGTAATTCCGATAGACATCGCTTCCGGATCAGCCGACCTTTCAATCCGCAACAGCCCGTATCGAATTCACCCCGCCCCGCGCCCCGGCAACCAATCCTTGACCGGGCCACCCCCGGCCTGCTAAGCAGATGCACAGCCCATTCGATACGGTCAGGAGACCAGCCGTGCCCACGTCGACCGAAGCCGACCTGTACTACGACCCGTACAGCGTCGAGCTCAACATGGACCCCTATTCGGTGTTTGCCAGAATCAGGGAAGAAGCCCCGCTGTATTACAACGAGCAGCACGACTTCTACGCACTGAGCCGGTACGACGATGTCAACAAGGCGGTCATCGACCATGAGACATTCATCTCCGGGCGCGGAGCCCTGCTCGAGATCATCAAGTCCGGCATGGAGATACCGCCGGGAACACTGATCTTCGAGGATCCGCCGATCCACAACATCCACCGCAACCTGCTGTCGCGGGTGTTCACCCCACGCAAGGTGCTGGCACTCGAACCGCAGATCCGAGAATTCACCGCGCGTTGCCTGGATCCGCTGGTCGGGTCGGACAAGTTCGACTTCGTCAACGACCTCGGCGAACAGATGCCGATGCGCGTCATCGGCATGCTGCTGGGCATCCCCGAGGACCGGCAACGCGCCATCACCGACCACGGCGAGGAGACCCTGCAGGGGCAGACAGTCGACGCCCTGGCCACCGGTGAGGTGTTCGCGGAATTCATCGACTGGCGCACCGAGCATCCGTCCGACGACATCATGACCGATCTGCTCAACGCCGAATTCACCGACGAGACCGGCACCGTGCGCACCCTGCGTCGCGACGAGCTGCTGCTGTACCTGACGGTCATCGCAACAGCCGGCTCCGAGACCACCACGCGCCTGATCGGCTGGGCCGGAAAGACCCTGGCCGACGTCCCGGATCAACGTCGTGAGCTGGTGGAGAATCCTGAGCTCATCCCCCAGGCGATCGAGGAGATCCTGCGCTGGGAGCCGCCGGCACTGCAGATCGCCCGCTACGTCACCCGCGATGTCGAGTACTACGGCCAGACCGTGCCGGAAGGTTCGGCGATGCTGATGCTGGTCGGCGCGGCGAACCGCGACCACCGGCGGTTCGCACCGGACGGGGACGTCTTCGACATCCACCGGGAACAGAAGTCCCACATGACTTTCGGTGCAGGCACGCACTTCTGCATGGGCAACGCGCTGGCCCGCCTGGAGGGTCGCATCGCCTTGGAGGAGATCCTCAAACGCTTCCCGGAGTGGAATGTCGACTGGGCCAACGCCAAACCGTCGGAGACCGCCGCGGTGCGGGGCTGGTCAGCGATGCCCACTTTCGTCTAGCTCTACCGTCGAGTCTGCGTACAGATCGCGAAATTGGGAGTTTTCGCGATCTGTACGCAGACTCGACGAGCTGTACGCAGGGTCGACGGATCAGAAAGGCAGATCCACGAAACCGTTGGTGGTGTTGACCTGGTCGTGGTTGTCGACGCTGTAATGCGGCCCCACCGGGGTGACCGGCTCGGCCGAGGCGGGCGCGGCCAAGCCGAGAACCGCTGCGCCCAAGCCGCCGGCGATCAGGGTGACGAATCCGTATTTCTTCATTGTGGTGCCCTCTTCCGATGAGTTGAAGGTGGCGTCGAGCATCGCGCTACGGCTCCACAGGTCGACGATCCGGTGTGCCATTTCGTCGATCTGAATCATCAAACATCGAGGTCAGAGGGTTAATTCCGGTGGCAGAAATTGATCTGCCGGTGGCAGAAACGCTCGGCGAGAGATCAGCTGGCCGGAATCAGATCCGCGGGCACCGAGCGGCTGAGCATCGTGCCGCATCGGAACGCCTCGGTGTTGCCGACCACCTTGGCTTCAGGATCGTTGACCGCGGCGAGCGCCTGGGCTTTGAAAGCGCGTGCGGCGGCGGACAATTCGTGACGTACCGGATCAACACTCAGATCGGCCGGACACTCGTCGCCCCACAGCGTCACCTCGGTGTGGCCTTGCTCCAGTGCCCCCAGGACGCCGCGTCGTACCCGCTCGTCGGTGTTGAACAGGTTGGCGGCCACCGCGACGGTCTGCGGATGCGGCCGGTCCTCCCAAGACTCCAAAACCGACTCCAGGGCGATGGTCTCGACCCCGAGGATCGCCAGCGGCCGGACATCCTCGTCAGCACCGATCAGCACCGTGACATCCCAACCGGCCATCACCCGATCGACGAGCCAGCCGCCGGCGAACCGGACCGCGTCGACCACACAGGGGGCGACCACATCAAGCCGATACCGCATGTCGTCCTCCAATCTCACTGGACGGTCGCCCCGTTGCGGCCGTCCGGCTGCTCGATCTCCCGCCCCAGCATGTCGGCGTAGCTCTTGAACACGTCCGTCAACGGGAGCGAGGGATCGAGTAGCCATGAGGTCTCCATTCCATTGATGAATGCCAGGATCTCCACGGCCTTGGTGGCCGCGTCGAAGTCGGAGCGGTAGCGGCCACTGCGCTGGCCGCGGGTGATGATGTCGGTGACGATGTCGCGCGCGGCTTGCTGCCGTTTCAGCAAACGATCGTGCAGTGGCGCATCGGGTTGGATGTTCTCCACCAACAGAACCGTGAAAGTGCCGACCAGTTCGGGCGCCCGGACGAACCGCTCGGCCACCCGCTTGATCTCCTGAGCCAGATCGCCGGAGCGGTCGGCGTGGGTGTCGTCGTCATGGTCGCGGGCGTCGAGCACTGCGTTGAGCAGTTGCTCCTTGGACTCGAAATGGTGCAACAGACCAGCCGGGGTGACGCCGACCTCCCGGGCGATCTGAGCCAGGGAGGTGTTGCGCCAACCATTGCGGGCGAGCAGCTTCTCAGCCACAGAAAGTATCCGCTGCCTGCGGTCTTCCCCTTTGGCCAGGAGCGACTCATAGGGCCGTGCACCCGGAGAGGACACCTCTGCCCCTGCAACTGACGCCACCGAACTCCTTCGTCGAACCAACCTAGTGAACACACAGTAGGTTGGTTTGAGCGTTGTGACAAGCGTCTCAGCGAAAGAAGTTTCCGGCGGCCGTCACAGCCGCCGGATATGCTCGGTCAGAGCCCCAGCGACTTGGCGATGATCACCTTCATGACCTCGCTGGTCCCGGCGTAGATACGAGCCACCCTGGCATCCGTGTAGAGCCGGGCGATGGGGTACTCCATCATGTAGCCGTACCCACCGAAGAGCTGCAGGCAACGATCGATCACCCGCGCCTGCATCTCGGTGCAGAACAGTTTCACCCGGGCCGCGTCGGCACCGGACAGTTCGCCGTCGACATGCAGGGCCACCGCCCGATCAAGCATCGCCTGAGCCGCTTCGACCTCGGTCGAGCATGCCGCCAACTCGAACTTGGTGTTCTGGAACGACGCCACGGGCTGGCCGAACGCCTTGCGGTCCTTGGTGTAGCCGATCGCCGCTGCGATCGCCGAGCGCGCCTGAGCCACCGAACCCACCGCCACGGTGAGCCGCTCCTGGGCCAGGTTGTGGCCGAGGTAGCTGAAGGCCTCGCCCTCCTCCCCCAGCACGTTGGCCACGGGCACCCGGACGTCGGTGAACGACAGCTCCGCGGTGTCCTGCACCTTGCAGCCCATCTTCTCCAACTCGCGGCCCCGCTCGAAGCCCGCCATGCCGTCCTCGACGACCAGCAGTGTCAGCCCCTTACGCCGGTTCTCCGGGTCGGTCGACGTCCGCGCCACGACCACCACCAGATCGGCCTGGATGCCACCGGTGATGAACGTCTTGGCACCGTTGAGCACGTACTCGTCACCATCCCGGACCGCGGTGGTGCGCATTCCGGCGAGATCCGAACCGGTTCCCGGCTCGGTCATCGCAACCGCGGTCAGCAGCGTGCCCGCGGCCAGCCCGGGGAACCACCGCTGCCGCTGCTCCTCGTTCGCGTAGTGCAGGAAGTACGGCAGGATCACCTCGAGCTGAGTCCGCACCGTCGACAAGGTGACCAGCGCGCGGGCCGCCTCCTCCTGCAGCACCACGTTGTAGCGGTAGTCGCCGATCCCGGCGCCGCCGTACTCCTCGGGGATCGCCATCCCGAGCATGCCGAGTTCACCCATCTGCTTGAAGACGTCGCGGGGCATCCGTCCGCCCTTCTCCCACTCGGGATAGGCGGGGACGACTTCCTTCTCGATGAAATCCCTTGCGAGCGCTCGGAACGCCTCGTGGTCCTCGGTGAACAGGTTGCGTTGCACTACTTCTCCCTAGCGTCAGTCGATGAGCTCGACCAGCGTGGCGTTGGCAGTACCGCCGCCCTCACACATGGTCTGCAGTCCGTAACGAATTCCGTTGTCGCGCATGTGGTTGATCATCCGGGTCATCAGCACCGCACCCGACGCGCCGAGCGGATGTCCGAGCGCGATGGCACCGCCGAGCGGGTTCAGTTTCGCCTCGTCGGCGCCGGTCTCGGCCAGCCAGGCCAGGGGCACCGGGGCGAATGCCTCGTTCACCTCGAACACGCCGACATCGTCCAGACGCACGCCGGCCTTGTGCAGCACCTTCTCGGTCGCCGGGATGGGGCCGGTCAGCATCAGCACCGGGTCCGCGCCCGTGACCACGCCGGCCCGGTACCGCGCGATGGGCGTAAGGCCCATAGTCAGAGCGGCTTCGGCCGTCATCACCAGCAGGGCCGCGGCACCGTCGGAGATCTGTGAGGAGTTGCCCGCATGGATCACCCCGTCCTCGGCGAAGGCGGGCTTGAGACCGGCGAGCTTCTCCACCGTGGTGCCACGGCGGACTCCTTCGTCGGCGACTACCGGGTCGAGTTGATCGGCCGCGTCGGGAAACACCGTGATCATCTGGTTCTCGAAGGCGCCGCGGTCCTGCGCCG
Organism: Mycolicibacterium peregrinum; assembly: GCF_002102345.1. GTDB lineage: Bacteria > Actinomycetota > Actinomycetes > Mycobacteriales > Mycobacteriaceae > Mycobacterium > Mycobacterium peregrinum. The sequence goes on along the minus strand of NZ_LQPP01000027.1, from coordinate 46,075 downwards.
CCGCCGCCCGCTCGTGCGAGGCGACGGAGTATTCGTCGAGCTGGGTCCGGCTGAAACCCCACTTCTGCGAGATCATCTCGGCCGAGATGCCCTGGTTGAACGAAAAATCTCGGTACCGCTCGAACACTTTCGGCCCGTAAGGCTGACCGGTGGCCCGGGCCGCCCCCAGCGGCACCCTGCTCATCACCTCGACCCCGCCTGCGACGACGACGTCCTGCTGGCCCGACATCACCGCCTGGACTGCGAAATCCAGCGCCTGCTGGCTGGATCCGCAGGCGCGGTTGACCGTGGTGCCCGGAATGTGTTCGGGCCAGCCGGCGGCCAGCACCGAGTACCTGCCGATGTTGCTGGATTGGTCACCGACCTGGGAGACGCAGCCCCAGACCACGTCGTCGATGATCTCGGGGCTGATACCCGCCCGCTCCACCAGTGCATTGAGCACCAGCGCCGACAGGTCGGCGGCGTGGAATCCCGACAAGCCGCCGTTGCGCTTGCCGACCGGGGTACGGACGGCCTCGACGATGACGGTTTCGCGCATTGGATTCTCCGTTCTTGTTGACTAGGACTGCGGGTAGGCGGGGCCGATGGCGCCCTGCTCGCGCAGAGCGGCGATCTGCTCGGCGCTCAGGCCGATCCCGCTGAGGATGGCATCCGTGTGCTCGCCGAGCCCCGGCACTGCGCCCATCCCCAGTTGCATCCCGCTGATGACCGGCGGCGGCAACAGCGCCGCGATCTCCCCGTTGGGGGTGCCGACCTGACGCCACCGGTCCCGGGCTTTCAGGTGCGGGTGGTCGATGACCTCGCTGGGCAGGTTGTATCGCGAGTTGCCGATCCCGGCGTCATCGGCGATCCGCTGGATGTCGTCGAGATCATGCTCGGCACACCAGGATTCGATCGCCTTGTTGAGCTCGTCGCGATGCGCACAGCGGTCGGAGTTGGTGGCGAAGCGCGCATCGTCGGCGAGATCGGGCCGCGCGATGATCTCGCGCGCCAACCGCTGCCACTCCCGGTCGTTGGTGGTCCCCAGCACCACGGTCTGGCCGTCGCGGGTATCGAACGCACCGTAGGGCGCCACCGCCGGCGAACTCATCCCCAACGGAACCTGGTTGATCCCGGAGTGCTGGGTGTAGGCCAGCTGGTACCCCATGATGTCGGTCATCGTGTCGAACAGGCTGACCGCCACGGCCGGTGCGGCACCGGTGTCGCCCGAGCGAGCGCGACCGACCAGCAACGCCATGATGGACAGCGCCGAATACAGCCCGGTGGTGATATCGGCAACCGCCGCACCGGGTTTGGCCGGCATGCCGGCATAGCCCGTCGACGCGCACGAACCGGATTCGGCCTGCACCAACAGGTCGTAGGCGCGCTTGTGCGACAGCGGCCCGCCGGGTCCGTAACCGTCGATCTCCACTGGGATCACCTGAGGATGACGCACCCTGAGGTCCTCGGGCCCCAGCCCCAGGCGCGCGGTGGCACCCGGTGCGAGATTGGAGACGAAGGCGTCAGCCTCGTCGAGCAGCCGGTGCAGCACGTCCATGCCCTCCGGCGACTTCAGATTGAGGGTGACCGATTCCTTGCCCCGGTTGGCCCACACGAAATGGGCCGCCTGACCGAGCACGACATCGTCGTAGTCGCGGGCGAAATCACCGCCCTTGGGGTTCTCGATCTTGATCACCCTGGCGCCGAAATCGGCGAGCACTCGGGTGCACATCGGCGCGGAGACTGCCTGTTCCATCGCTATGACGGTGATACCGGCCAGGGGTAAGGAGGCGCACTCCGTCACCGGTGCTTCGCTCGTAAACTCGCTCACAAGGTCACATAACCATGCCGCCATCGACCGGGAGTACCTGCCCGGTGATGTACGACGCGGCATCGGAGGCCAGGAAGACGAACGCGCCCGCAACCTCGTCGGCCTCGGCCCACCGCTTGAGCGGGATGCGGTTCATCATGTTGGCCGCGAACTTCTCGTTGGTGCGGATGGTTTCCGTCATCGGCGTTGCGGCCAGCGGCGCCAGGGCGTTGACCATGATGTTCTTGGTCGCCAACTCACGGGCCAGCGACTTCGTGAATCCGATCAGGCCGGCCTTGGCCGCCGAGTAGTTCACCTGCCCGAGCGTGCCGGTGAGGCCGGCCGCCGACGTTACGTTGATGACGCGACCGGTCCCGTCGGTGGGCATGTGCGGTAGCGCGGCCTGGGTGACGTGGAAGGTTCCCATGACGTGGATGTCGAAGGTGAGCCGGAACGTCTCATCGGTCAGCTTGGGGAACATCGCCGGGGAGGTGACGCCCGCGTTGTTGACCACGATGTGCAGGTTGCCCTCGCCGAGCGCGGCGGCCTGTGCGGCGGCCGCCACTGCGGCGTCGCGGTCACTGACGTCCAGCGCGGCACTGTCGGCCTTGCCGCCCGCGGTATTGATGCGCTCGGCGACCGCCGACGCCGCGTCACCGCTGATGTCGGTGACGAGCACCGAGGCGCCGGCCGCTGCGAGCGCCTCGGAAACCGCCGCGCCGATCCCGGCACCAGCCCCGGTCACCAGCGCCGAACGCCCGGTCAGGTCGAAATATGTCCTCATGGAACTTCGATATCTCCTCAGTAGCTCTTGGGCAGGCCCAGAACGTTCGCGGCGAGGAAGTTCAGGATCATCTCCTGGCTCACCGGTGCGATCTTCATCAGTCGGGACTCCCGGAAGAACCGGGAGATGTTGTATTCCTCGGAGTAACCCATGCCGCCGTGGGTCTGCAGCGCACGGTCGGCGGCGCCAAATCCCGCATCTGCGCACAGGTACTTGGCCATGTTGGCCTCCCGTCCGCACGGCTTGCCGTTGTCGTAGAGCCAGGTGGCCTTGCGCAGGATCAGCTCTGCGGCGTCCAGGCGGGCCAGCGAGTCGGCCAGCGGGAACTGGATGCCCTGGTTCATGCCGATCGGCCGGTCGAACACCACCCGCTCGTTGGCGTACTTCACCGCACGGTCCAGGGCCACGCGACCGATACCGAGGGCCTCGGCGGCGATCAGCATCCGCTCCGGGTTGAGCCCGTGCAGGATGTACTTGAACCCGTTGCCTTCCTCGCCGATCAGGTGCTCGGCGGGCACGCGCAGATCGTCGATGAACAACTCGTTGGAGCTCACCGCATTCCGGCCCATCTTGTTGATGGGCCGGATCTCGACGTGGTCGCGGTCGAGATCCGTCAGGAACAGGGACAACCCGTCGGTCGGCTTGCCGCCACGCTTCTCCACGTCTTCCCGGGTTTCGGTGCGGGTCAGGAGCAGGATCTTCTCTGACTCAAGCGCTTTGGAGATCCACACCTTGCGGCCGTTCACCACATAGCTGTCACCATCCTTCTTGGCGAACGTGGTGATACGTGAAGTGTCCAGGCCCGCACCGGGTTCGGTGACACCGAAGCACACATGCAGATCGCCGTCGACGATGCGTGGCAGCGTCGCCTTCTTCATCTCCTCGGAGCCGAACACCACTACCGGCTGCATTCCGAAGATCGACATGTGAATCGCGCTGGCGGCGTTCATGGCTCCGCCGGACCGGGCCACCTCCTCGGCCAGGATGGTGGCCTCGGTGATGCCGAGGCCGTGCCCGCCGTACTCCTCGGGGATGGTCATCCCCAGCCAGCCCCCGCCGGCGATGGCGTCGTAGAACTCCTGCGGGAACTCGTGGGCCTGGTCCTTGGTCATCCAATAGTGATCGTCGAACTTGCCCGCCAGCTCCGCAACGGATTTACGGATCAGCTGCTGGTCCTCGGTCAGCTCGAAGTTCATACCGCCCGACACTGTGTGCTCTCCTATCTTTCTCGGCCGAGAAGTCTCAGCGTTCAGTCTCGCGCGCCGGCAACGGCTTTGGCGTTGGCCTGGAAGTCGGCGAAGGTGGTGCCGGTCTTCTCCTTGTGACTCAACGCGCGAATGGATACGTCATGACCCTCGGCAGCCTTGCGTAACGCCCCGACCGTGGCCTGCTCCTTGGGAATGTGGGCGAACGGATCGAAGTGATACAGCCGCATGGCGTTCTCATGGGTGATCTTGTTGATCTCGTCGTCGGGGACGTCGTAGGTGTCGAACACCGCGCTCAGCTCCTCGGGGGCACCGGGCCACATTGAATCCGAATGCGGGTAGTCCATCTCCCAGCAGATATTGTCCACGCCGATCTCGTGGCGGTTCTTCACACCGACCGGGTCGGAGATGAAGCAGGTCATGAAGTGCTCCCGGAACACCTCCGACGGCAGCTTGTCGCCGAAGTCCTGGTGCGTCCACGTCGAGTGCATGTCGTAGGTGCGGTCCACCCGGTCCAGGAAGTACGGAATCCAGCCGGTGCCGCCCTCGGACAGCGCGATCTTGAGTCCCGGATAGGCCTTGATCGGCGCCGACCACAACAGGTCGGCCGCGGCCTGCACGATGTTCATCGGCTGCAGGGTGATCATGACGTCCATCGGGGCATCCGGGGCGGTGATCGCCAGCTTGCCCGATGATCCGATGTGCACGTTCATCACGGTGTCGGTATCGACCAGGGCCTCCCACAACGGCTTCCAGTACTCCAGGTCGTGGAAGGACGGGTAGCCCAGCGTCGAGGGGTTCTCGGTGAAGGTCAGCGAGTGCACACCCTTCTTCGACACTCGGCGAACCTCGTCGGCGCACAACTGCGGATTCCAGATCGCCGGGATGGCCATCGGGATGAACCGACCCGGATTCGACCCGCACCATTCGTCGATGTGCCAGTCGTTGTAGGCCTGCACCAACGCCAACGAGAACTCGTCGTCGTCGGTGGCGAAAAGCCGGGCGGCGAAACCCGGGAACGACGGGAAGTTCATGGTCGCCAGCACACCGCCGGCGTTCATGTCCTTGACCCGTTCGTCGGGGTCATAGCAGCCCTTGCGGATCTCATCGAGCCCCTGGGGCTCCAGCCCGTACTCCTCCTTGGGCCGGCCGGCCACGGCGTTGAGCGCGACGTTCGGGATCACCGTGTCACGGAACTGCCAGGTGTCGCTGCCGTCGGGGTTGTGCACCAGGCGTGGCGCCTCGTCGCGGTACTTCTCCGGGAGATGGTTCTTGAACATGTTCGGCGGTTCGATGATGTGGTCGTCGACGCTGATCAAGATCATGTCGTCTTTGTGCACTGCCTCGCTCCGTTCCATGGCCGTCACATTGGTTCTCTATAGGAGAAAACTAGCTTCTCGTCTAGAGAGAATCAATGTCTGATGCCGTTGACGAGCAGATTTAGCCAGGTCACCACGCAATCTCGTGCCTTCTTGTTGACCATCGGCACAAAAGGTGGAAACCTCTTAGTCGGAAATGAGAACCTGATTCTCGCAACCGAGAGTCGGTGATGGGTCATCGAGAGGAGAACCGCCCCGTGCGCTTGGCCCCCTTGCCCGCCGAGGAGTGGGACGACGACGTGCGACGAGCACTGTCCGTCATGCTTCCGGAGGAGCGGCTCAATCCCGAGGGCGCGGGCACCGCGCTGTCGACGCTGGCCCGCCACCCCACGCTGACCAAAGCGTTCCTGCGGTTCAGCAATCACCTGCTGTTCCGCTCGACACTGGATCCACAGATGCGTGAGCTCGCCATCCTGCGGATCGCCCATCGCAAGAAGTGCGAATACGAGTGGACGCATCACGCTTTCATCGGCAAATCGGAGGGACTCACCGATGAGCGGATCGCGAGCAGCACGACTGGCGAAGGTGCCACTCCCCTCGACCAGTTGGTGCTCGACTCCGTCGACGAACTCGACGGACAGGCGGAGATCTCGGACGGCACCTGGGCCGCCCTGAGCGAGCACCTCGACGAGCGCCAGCGCATGGACCTGGTCTTCACGATCGGCGGCTATGGCCTGATGGCCATGGCTTACAACACCTTTGGAATTGCGCCGGAATCCGGCCACTAACTCAAGAAGAAAGTAGAGGTAGATGATGGCGTTCTTCCCGAAGCCGGATGCCGGCAGCTGGACCGAGAACTGGCCCGAACTGGGCACCGGCCCGGTCAACTACGAGGATTCGATCGATCCCGAGCACTGGAAGCTGGAGCAGCAGGCCATCTTCCGCAAGACCTGGCTACAGATGGGCCGGGTGGAGTTGATTCCCAAGAAGGGCAGATACATCACCCGTGAGTTGCCGTCGGTCGGTCCCGGTACCTCGATCATCATCGTCAACGACGGCGAGCAGATCCGTGCCTTCTACAACCTGTGCCGGCACCGCGGCAACAAGCTGGTGTGGAACGACTACCCGGGCGAAGAGGTCTCCGGCAGCTGCCGGCAGTTCGTCTGCAAGTACCACGCGTGGCGTTACGACCTCAAGGGCGATCTGACGTTCATCCAGCAGGAGCAGGAGTTCTTCGACGTCGACAAGGCCGACTACCCGCTCAAGCCCGTGCGCTGCGAGGTGTGGGAAGGCTTCATCTTCGTCAACTTCGACGACGACGCGGTGTCGCTCGAGGAGTACCTGGGCGAGTTCGCCGAGGGTCTCAAGGGATATCCGTTCCACGAGATGACCGAGCACTACAGCTACCGCTCGGAGATCAAGGCCAACTGGAAGCTGTTCATCGACGCGTTCGTCGAGTTCTACCACGCGCCGATCCTGCACATGAAGCAGGCGGAGAAGGAGGAGGCCGAGAAGCTGGCCAAGTTCGGCTTCGAGGCGCTGCACTACGACATCAAGGGCGATCACTCGATGATCTCGTCCTGGGGTGGCATGAGCCCGCCCAAGGACCTCAAGATGGTCAAGCCCATCGAGCGCATCCTGCACAGCGGTCTGTTCGGGCCGTGGGACCGTCCCGACATCAAGGGCATCCTGCCCGACGAGCTGCCGCCGGCGATCAATCCCGGCCGGCATTCCACCTGGGGCCAGGACTCTTTCGAGTTCTTCCCGAACTTCACCCTGCTCTTCTGGGCGCCCGGCTGGTACCTGACCTACAACTACTGGCCCACCGGGGTGGACAGCCACATCTTCGAGGCCGACCTGTACTTCGTCCCGCCGAAGAACCTGCGCGAACGGCTGTCTCAGGAACTGGCCGCGGTGACGTTCAAGGAGTACGCGTTCCAGGACGCCAACACACTGGAAGCCACCCAGACGCAGATCGGTACCCGCGCGGTACTCGACTTCCCGCTGTGCGACCAGGAAATCCTGCTGCGTCACCTGCACCACACCGCTCACAACTACGTCGACCGGTACAAAGAAGCCAAGGCCAACGGGAATGGCTCAACCAACGGCAAGCACGTCGCCCCGAGTGAGAAGGCCGCAGAAAAGGATGCCGCAAATGTCTAAGTTGCCTGAAGAATTCGCCGACCTGGAGCGGTTCAGCGACTGGTGCCTGCCCACCGAAGAGGAGCGTTACCAGAAGCGGCTCAACTCGACGATGGACGAGATGCAGGAGCTCTACGACGCAGGCATGGCGCGCCTCGAGGACATCATGGTCTACGTCGATGCCCGCTTCCCGCTGGCGAGCATGCCGGACGACGCCAAGGCGCTGGTGCACCTCGGACAGTCGGTCGTCATGGTCAGTTTCCCGATCGAGGTGTGGAAGCAACCGCGAGTGCTCGACAGCGGTGCCGCCTACATCAATCTCATCAAGGAGCCGGTGGTTTAGTCGTGCTGACCCTCAAAGCTGCGGGTCTTGTCGACGTCGATGCCGGGACGATCATTCGTCCCGGCATTGTCCGTGTCGACGGAGACCGCATAGTTGGCATTGGTGGAGAACCCGAAGGTGAAGTCATCGATCTTGGTGACTCGATCCTGCTGCCCGGCCTGATGGACATGGAGGTCAATCTGCTGATGGGCGGCCGGGGTGAGAACCCGGGCCTGTCCCAGGTGCAGGATGATCCCCCGACCCGCGTGCTGCGCGCGGTGGGCAACGCCCGCCGCACCCTGCGCGCCGGGTTCACCACGGTGCGCAACCTCGGATTGTTCGTCAAGACCGGTGGATACCTGCTCGACGTCGCACTGGGCAAGGCCATCGACGCCGGCTGGATCGACGGACCCCGCATCATTCCCGCCGGTCACGCCATCACGCCCACCGGCGGGCACCTGGACCCCACGATGTTCGCGGCCTTCATGCCGGGCGTGCTGGAACTGACCATCGAGGAGGGCATCGCCAACGGGGTCGACGAGATCCGCAAGGCGGTGCGGTACCAGATCAAGCACGGCGCCCAGCTGATCAAGGTGTGCTGCTCAGGCGGTGTCATGTCGCTGACCGGAGAGGCTGGGGCGCAACACTATTCCGACGAAGAGTTGCGCGTCATCGTCGACGAGGCGCACCGACGCGGGCTGAGGGTCGCGGCCCACACCCACGGCGCCGAGGCCGTCAAGCACGCCGTCGACTGCGGCATCGACTGCATCGAGCACGGATTCCTGATGGACGACGAAGCCATCCAGAAGCTCGTCGACAACGATCGGTTCCTGGTCACCACGCGCCGCCTGGCCCAGGCCATGGATGTCTCGAAGGCACCGAAGGTGCTGCAGGACAAGGCAGCCGAGATGTTTCCGAAGGCCGAGACCTCGATCAAGGCGGCGTATGAGGCCGGGGTGAAGATCGCCCTCGGTACCGACGCACCGGCGATCCCGCACGGCCGCAACGCTGACGAACTCGTCACGCTGGTGGAGTGGGGCATGCCGCCTGCCGCGGTGCTGCGCGCCGCCACGGTGGTGGCCGCCGACTTGATCAACGTCACCGACCGGGGACGGCTGGCCGAGGGGCTGCTCGCCGACATCATCGCGGTGCCGGGCAATCCGCTCGAGGACATCTCCGTTACACAACGTGTGGATTTTGTAATGAAAGGCGGTAAGGTCTTCCGCAATGAGCACATCAACTGATTCCCCGACGCGGACCGAGGATCTCATCGAGATCCAGCAGGTGCTCGCCAAGTACGCGGTGACCATCACCCAGGGCGACATCGACGGTCTCATCAGTGTTTTCACGCCCGACGGCACCTACAGTGCATTCGGCGAGACCTACACGCTGAATCGCTTCCCAGTCCTGGTGGACGCCGCCCCCAAGGGCCTGTTCATGACCGGAACCGCCCTGATCGACCTGGTCGAAGGGGCGGATACCGCGTCCGGTACCCAGCCGCTGTGCTTCATCGAGCACTCCAAGCACGACATGCGCATCGGCTACTACCGCGACACCTACGTGCGGACCGCTGAGGGCTGGCGGCTCAAGACCCGGGCGATGACGTTCATCCGGCGCAGTGGTGATCACGACCATGGCCGGCCGCATGCGATCGGCAGGCCGGAAGCCGGATGAGCGAGCGTAGCGATCTGTTCGATCCCGCGACCTTCCGTACAGCGCTGCAGGATTGGCTCGCCGACAATGACCTGACGCCGCCGGACGACCATTCACTCGAAGGTCACATGCGCCAGTTCGCCCGGGTGCAGAAGGCCCTGTACGACGGTGGTTGGAGCCGTTACGGCTGGCCCGAACACGCGGGTGGGTTGGGCGGACCGGCGATGCTGCGTGCGATCGTCGGCGAGGAAGTCGTGGGTCGTCGGCTGGCCGAACCCGGACCGTATTCGATGCTCGAAGTGCTGGCGCCGACCATGATCGACTACGCGCCCAAAGAGCTGGCTGCCGAGATGGTGCCGAAATTGCTGTCCGGCGAAGAGCAGTGGTGCCAGGGGTTCTCCGAACCGGGTTCGGGCAGCGACCTGGCCTCGCTCACCACCCGCGCGGTCCAGCGCGAGGACGGCAAGTGGATCGTGAACGGCCAGAAGGTCTGGACCAGCTTCGCGCAGTACTCGCACCGGTGCATCCTGCTGACCCGCACCGGCGACGCGGACACGCCGAACCATCAGGCGATCACGGCGTTCTTCGTCGACACCGACGCCCCCGGCATCACGGTGCGCCCGTTGCACACCATGCATGATGTGGACGAGTTCTGCGAGGTGTACTTCGACGACGTCGAGGTCGACGCGAGCCGGATGCTCGGCAATCCGGGCGACGGGTGGCAACTGGCGATGGACCTGCTGCCGTACGAACGCTCGACCTGCTTCTGGCAGCGCATCGCTTACCTGTACTCGAGGTTCGACGCATTGGTGGAAGCCGTGAAACGGCAAGGGCAGGTGGTGGATCCTGATCTCGGTGAGGTCTATCTGGCCCTGCACACGCTGCGCTGCCGCTCGGCGGCAACTCAGCACCGGCTGGCCGAGGGACACAAGCTCGGGCCGGATACCTCGATCGACAAGGTGCTGCTGGCCGGCGCCGAACAGCTGCTGTACGACACCGCCCGCAATCTGCTGCCAGGGGTGATCGAACTCGAAGACTCCGAATGGCGCACCGAGTACCTGTACTCGCGGGCGTCGACCATCTACGGCGGCACTGCCGAAGTGCAGCGCAACATCATCGCGCGCCGACTGCTGGACCTCGGGAAGGAGTGAGGCGTGACGGATTTGGATACCGAATCACTGGGCCTGCTCGAAGACACCCTGCGCAAGACCATGCTTTCGGCCTCGGGCGCCGAACTCGATGCCGCGCTGGCCGAACTCGGCTGGGCCGAGATGCTCTCCGACATGCCGGAGACCGCCCTGCCACTGGTGTTCCGGCTGCTGGGCGAAACAGGTTCGCACGCGTCGATTCTCAACGATGTGCTGCTCGAGACCATCGGCGGCCTGCCCGGCGGCACCCCGCCGATGCCGTATGCCGGTGGCACCTGGGTGGTGTGGGAAAGAACTGACAGCAGCAATCCGGCACTGGGTGGCCTGCCGCTGCGGCCGGTACCCGACGGCCAGCTGCTCCGGGTTTCGGAGGCCCGCCGTGCGCTGGGCTGGTGGCTCGTCGGCTCGGCCCGGGCAATGCTCGCACTGGCCCGACAGCACGCGCTGGACCGGGTCCAGTTCGGCAAGCCGATCTCGTCCTTCCAGGCCGTGCGGCACCGGTTAGCCGAGACGCTGGTGGCCATCGAGGGTGCCGAGGCGACCCTGAGCTTGCCCGGCGCAGACAATGTCGACCTGAACTCGCTGCTGGCCAAGGCCGCCGCGGGTAAGGCCGCGCTGACCGCAGCCAAGCACTGCCAGCAGGTGCTCGGCGGTATCGGGTTCACCGAGGAACACGAGTTGCACAACCACGTGAAGCGGGCCCTGGTGCTCGACGGGTTGCTTGGCAGCTCAAGGGAACTCACTCGTAAGGCCGGTGCCGGGCTGCGGGCCCGCGGCACGGTACCCCGCCTGGCCCAGCTCTGACGTTCTTCTGCCGAACAGACATGAAACTGCCCCTTTTCACGTGAAAAGGGGCAGTTTTGCGTCTGCTCGCGCTATTCGGTGACGGGCTCGGCGAACACCGTGGCCGTCGAGCGGCCGCGCAGTACCGTCGAGCCGCGCACGGCCCAGTGCCTGCCCTCTTCGGCATCGGCATGGGCCAGCGCGCTTCCCGAACACAACACTGTCGACTCGCGGTCCTTGGCCTGGTCGGCCAGTCGCGCCGCTTCGTTGACGGCGTCACCGATCACGGTGTACTCGTAGCGGTTCTCGGCGCCGATGTTTCCCGCGAACACCGAGCCGCACGAAATACCCACGCCGAACTCCACATCCGGCAGCTGGTGCAAGCGTGGCACCAGTGCCCGCGCGGTGGCCAGCGCCGAGGACGCCGGATTGTCCAGCCGCAGCGGGGCACCGAAGACAGCCAGCACGGCGTCGCCCTCGAACTTGTTGATCAGCCCGTGATGCCGTTCGACGGTATCCACCACGATCTTGAAGAAGCCGTTGAGCAGCTGCGCCACCTCCTGGGGCGGGCGTGAGGCAGCGAGGGCTGTCGAGCCGACCAGATCGACGTAGAGGACGGCGGCCTCGCGGACGTCCCCGGTCACGGCCCCACCCTGCTGCAAGGCGTGGCGAGCCACGTCGACGCCGACATAGCGACCGAAGAGGTCGCGCAACCGGTTCCGCTCGGCCAGGCCGGCCAGCATCCGATTGAATCCGTACTGGAGCCGGCCGATCTCGGACGATTCGTACACTTTCACCGAGACACCGGACCAGCCGCGCTCGACCGCTTTCATGGCGAGCACGACTTCTCCCACCGGGTCGGATACCGACCGCGCCACCAGGACCATCGACCGAAGTCCGAAGACCAGCGAGATGACGGCCACCACCAGCACTGCTGCCTCGACGGGCGCCGTCTTCTGCACGAACCAGCCGTTGGAGCGGGCCAATACGATCAATGCGATACCGGCCAGGGGCAGTCCGCTGAACAGGGTCCAGATGGTGATCAGCCGGGCCAGCACTCCGGGCATGCGCACCATCGTCGACGAGGACGCGGTCAGCGAGGCGGCCACGATCGGCCGCAACATGCGTTGCGTCACCAGGAATCCCATGCAGGCGGCCGCAACACCGCCGAACAGGATCGCCCCGCCCATCACGTAGGCGACGCCTCCCCCGGCACCGAGGTTCAGCAGCGTGTACACGAGCGCGCTCACCGCCCAGGTGGTGAACTGGATGATGGTCTGCCGCGGTGCGATCCGCATGGCGGCGCGCTGCTGTTGCGGCGTGGGATTCTCCCCCGCGGCAAACCATTTGAACGTCGGATGGACATTGACCCAACCCACGACGGTGTCGACGATCGCGGCCGCGACCATCAGAGAGATCAGGGCTACGAGATTCGCCTGGGTCAACAGCTCGCGCGCATCACCGACGGTGTTACGACTGAGCGCCAGAACCACCAGCGTCACCGCAGCCGCCGCGGTGGTCTGCGCGTAGATCTGTCTGGCCGCGTAACTCACGCTGAGCCGGATCGCCCCCATCTTCAGAGGCCCAGGCCTACTTGATGTTCTGCTTCATTCCGTCGATATCCATCAGTACCGGCCATCCGCTGACGCTAAGCGCATTGCCGTGCCCGGTCTGGTGAATGTCGAACACCGATTGGATCGCGGCGTAGAAGCCCTGCACGTCGAGGGTCTGATTGACCGCGCGTTTGGCCTGACGGAGTGCGAAAGCAGGCATCTGCGCGATCTGCGCGGCCAGCTCGGCCGTCTGGGTGTCGAGTTCGTCACGAGGGACCACCCGGTTGACCATGCCGGTGCGCTCGGCCTCCTCCGCGGTCAATGCCCGGCCCGTGAACAGGATCTCCTTGGCCTTACGGGCGCCGAGTTCCCAGGTGTGACCGTGGTACTCGACACCACCGATGCCCATCAGTGCGACCGGATCGGAGAACAGCGCATCGTCGGCGGCCAGGATCAGATCGCACGGCCAGCAGAGCAGCAGTCCACCCGAGATGCAGCGTCCCTGGACCGCCGCGATCGACGGTTTGGGCACATTGCGCCACCGCAGCGTGTACTCCAGATAGCGTCGTGACTCGTGCTCGATGAGGAATTCCAGGGTGATCTTGTCCGGCACCGGGCCGCCGCCACGCAGGTCATGGCCTGCCGAGAAGTGTTTCCCGTTGGCCCGCAGCACGATCACCTTCACCTCGCGGTCATCGGCGGCCCTGGTCCAGGCGGCATCGAGTTCGTCGAGGAGTTCGGGATTCTGCGCGTTGGCGGCTTCCGGCCGGTTCAGCGTGATCGTGGCGATCGAATCGGCGACGTCGTAGTCGATGTACACGTAGTTCCTTCTGCTCACCTCTGCCACCCGACAGCCGTCTTCGCGATGCGGCAGCTACGGGCGAACAGCGCCCCGGCGGCGCCGAATTTTGATGCGAAACCCTTCTTCTCAAAGGACTTCTATAATTCCCTTCATGAGAATACTATTCTCACAGTACGAAAGTTACAATCTCCGACACATTGGCCGCGAGGGGGTCTGGCACCACAATGGCAAGGCGTTCTCCGGTACAGTCAGTTCATGTTCTCCCCACTCGACAAGCGTCGGAGCAGCCAGTGACCACCGCTGGCGAAGAACCCGCGTGGAAGCAACGAGCTGTCGAGCGGTCGATCAAAACGGCCAAGTTGCGCGCCGCGCAGCGTGTGCAACGGTTCCTCGACGCGGCCCAGGCGATCATCATCGAAAAGGGCAGCACCGACTTCACGGTCCAAGAGGTCGTGGACCGCTCCCGCCAATCGCTGCGCAGCTTCTACCTGCAGTTCGACGGTAAACACGAGCTTCTGCTCGCGTTGTTCGAAGACGCGCTGAGCCGCTCGGCAGACCAGATCCGGGCCGCCACCTCGACCCAGGGCGAACCGATCGAGCGCCTGAAGGTCGCCATTCAGCTGCTTTTCGAATCGTCGCGCCCCGATCCGGCCGCCAAGCGCCCGCTGTTCACCGATTTCGCGCCGCGTTTGCTGGTGTCGCATCCGTCAGAGGTCAAGGTCGCCCACGCTCCGCTGCTGGCCCTGCTCACCGAGCTCATGGAGGAAGCGTCCGAGGCCGGCCAGCTCCGCTCGGGAATCAACCCGCGGCGGATGGCGGCGATGACGATGCAGACCGTGATGTTCGTCGCGCAATCCAGCGGCGGCCCCGATGAGGCATCGATCCATCCGATCAGCGCCGACGAGGTCTGGGACTTCGTGGCCAATGGATTCGCCGCCAGCTAGTTGAGAATTTCGTTCTCCTGAAGAAAGAATTCTCCTTACACTCAGGCGCGTGCCCGATCTCCGGACTCACCGCTACCGCGTCGCGTAATGGGCGACCGGCACCATCGGCACCCATGCATTGCGCTCGATCATCGAGCATCCACACCTGGAGTTGACGGCTGTTCATGTCTTCGGCGCCGACAAGGTCGGCACCGACGCGGGCGAACTGTGCGGCCTGAACCCCACTGGCATCTCGGCCACCCGCCGCGTCGAGGCCATCCTCGACGCGGCTCCCGACTGCGTGCTGTACATGCCGGCGGCTCCCGACGCCGAGCAGCTGTGCCGACTGCTCGCGGCGGGCATCTGCAGGCCAGTTTCGGTCCGTCGCTGCGGCTGTGGCCGACGCGATCGGGCTGCCGCTGGACATCGATGTCCGAATGCCGATTCCGCTCGACCGGATGGCGGCAATTTCCCCGGGATACAACGCGAACCGAGCGGTCAACGCGGTGCCCTTCGTCTGCGCCGCCGAGCCGGGCATCCGTTCCACCCTGGACCTGCCCCAGATCGTGGCCAAAATGGCCGACTGAGAATCTCATTCTTTTAAGCAGAGAGTACAAATTGCCCGAAACGTATCTGTCGTTGACACGATGGGCAGGCCGGTGACAGAGTTGCTGAGCAGGTGCACAGTATTTCACCGCTACGTGGCAGACAGAACACAGAACTGGGGTAATCAATGACTGGACGGGTGGAAGGCAAGGTCGCGTTCGTCACCGGCGCGGCCCGCGGCCAGGGACGTAGTCACGCGGTACGGCTGGCGCAAGAGGGCGCCGACATCATCGCGATCGACATCTGTGGACCGATCCGGCCCGGCGTGGAGACCGCCATCCCGGCCTCTACCTCCGATGACCTGGCCGAGACCGCGAATCTCATCAAGGGCCTCAACCGCCGCGTCGTCACCGCCGAGGTCGACGTTCGCGACGCCGATGCGATCAAGGCCGCCGTGGACGGCGGTGTCGAGCAGCTGGGTCGCCTCGACATCGTCGTGGCCAACGCCGGTATCGGCAACGGCGGCGATGTCCTGCACGAGACCAGTCAGCTGGACTGGGACGAGATGATCGACATCAACCTGTCGGGTGTCTGGAAGTCGGTCAAAGCCGCTGTGCCGCACCTGATCGAAGGTGGCCGCGGCGGATCGATCATCCTGACCAGCTCGGTCGGCGGGCTCAAGGCCTACCCGCACTGCGGTAACTATGTCGCCGCCAAGCACGGCGTCGTGGGTTTGATGCGCGGCTTTGCCGTGGAGTTGGGTCAGCACAATATCCGTTGCAACACCGTGCATCCCACACATGTGGCGACCCCGATGCTCCACAACGACGGCACGTTCAAGATGTTCCGGCCCGACCTGGAGAACCCGGGCCCCGACGACATGGCGCCGATCTGCCAGCTGTTCCACACCCTGCCCATCCCGTGGGTCGAGGCCGTGGACATCAGCAACGCCGTACTGTTCCTGGCCTCCGACGAGGCCCGTTACATCACCGGTGTGACGCTGCCGGTCGATGCGGGAAGCTGCCTCAAGTAGGTCCGGATCCCTAGCCCGGACCGAGCGTTGCGGCACCGGTCTGCGGGTGGCGGTACCAGCCACCTGCAGCCCGCGTGCCACCGTCGACGTGAAACGCCTGCCCGGTGACATACCCGGATAAACCCGAGGCCAGATAGACTGCCGCCCCAGCGATTTCGTCGACATGGCCGGCCCGGCCCAGTGGGATGGCATCAGCGATTCCCTCCGGCGGACCGCCCGGAGACAGTGCCATGAGCCCCTCGGTGAGGGTGAGGTCAGGGGCAATCGCATTAACCCGGATGTTGTGCGGCGCCAGCTCGAACGACGCGGTCTGGGTGTAGTTGATGACGCCCGCCTTCGCCGCCGCGTACGCGGCGTAACCGGGAGCCGCGCGCACTCCCTCGATCGACGTGAGATTGATTATGCTGCCCGGCAATTCATCGGCGACCAATCGGCGCGCCACCCGCTGTGTGCACAAGAGGACGTGGCGCAGATTGCTCCGGTACAGCGCGTCCCAACCGTTCTCGCTAGTTTCCAGCAGCGGCGAGGCGAAAACTCCACCGGCGTTGTTGACCAGGATCTGGACCGGGCCCAGTTCGGTGGCCGTTCGAGTCAAGGCAGCATCCACCTGCTCGCCGTCGCGCACATCGGTGACTATGCCGAGTGCTCCGATGGATTCAGCGGAAGCTGCACAGCTCTGCTCGTCACGCTCCCAGATGGCCACCGAGGCACCGAACGCCGCCAACCCGGCAGCGATACCCCGGCCGATACCGGCGCCACCGCCGGTGACCACAGCCACCTGCCCCGTGAGAAGAATGTCAGAAGGATTGATAGCCATAGTGATTGAGGCTAGCGGTGGGACAGGCGGTGAGGCTAGATGCAACGTTGGGTGACCGGCGACGGAACCGGACTTGAATTCCCCGCCGATCCGGACACGCTGCGTGCCGCCGGACCGGTGTTCCTGACCGCGGCCCTGCATGCCTTCGGCGCTCTCCCGCGGGAAAACCGGATCAGCGCGATCACCCGCTTCGAGGATTGCACCGGAGGCAGCACCGGACGCAAAGCCCTACTGGACGTTCGGTACGCGGATCCGGCCGACGGCCTGCCTACCGAGCTGTTCGTGAAGTTCTCCCGCGACTTCGACAACCCCCGCCGCGATCGGGGTAAGTCGCAGATGGAGCTCGAGGTGGCATTCGGGGCGTTGTCGGCCGACACCAAGCTGCCCGTCACCGTGCCGGTGTGCCTGTTCGCCGACTATCACCACGCGTCCGGCACCGGCATCCTGCTGACCGAACGGATCTCATTCGGTAACGGCGGCGTCGAGCCACACCACGACAAGGGCCTGGACTACCAGATGCCCGATCCGCTCGGTCACTACCTAACCTTGCTGACCTCGGTCGCACGGTTGGCCGGCGCCCACCAGGCGGGGGCGCTTCCCGACACGGTGGCCGATCAATTCCGTTATGACGCCGCCAAAGTGACGGTAGGCACCCGAGTGCACCGCACTCCGACAGAGCTCACCGAGCAGGTCCACCGACTGGTCGCATTCGCGACGCGGTATCCGGGGCTGCTGCCGGCCGTCGACGGCCGCCCGGAGTTCACCGCCCGCATGCTGGCCGACGTCGCCCGCATTGCCGCGGCCGAAGACGCGATCATGACCTGGCTGCACGCCACCGAGGACCAGATCGCGCTGTGCCACTGGAATGCCAACGTCGACAACGCCTGGTTCTGGTCCGAACCCGATGGGACCCTGAGCTGCGGCTTGATGGACTGGGGTTGTGCCAGCGTGATGAACGTCGCGATGGCTCTGTGGGGTTCGCTGTGCAGCGCCGAGACCGCACTCTGGGACCAGCATCTCGACGTCCTGCTCACCCACTTCGCCTCCGAGTACCTGGCCGCCGGTGGGCCGGTGCTCGACGTCGACAGGCTACGGACTCAGCTCATGCTGTACGCCGCGGTGATGGGAGTGGCCTGGTTGCTCGACGTTCCGGCCCACCTTCAGGCATACCTTGAGGCCACCGCGCCTGACCATCGCATCGACCGCTTCGACCCGCGGATCGCCGACAACGAGCCGGTACGGGCCCCGCTGCTGATGCTGTCCAATGTGCTGCACCTCTGGGCCGCCCAGGACTTCGGTGCATTGCTCGACGAGTTCACGCGCCGGCCCTGAGCCCGCCTCAGCGAGTTGCCTTGCGACGTCCCCCTACGCCGGGTTCAGTGCCGATCACGCCGTCCTCGGCCAGTGCCGTGATCTCCTCGTCGGACAATCCGAGCTGTGCCAGCAGTTCGTGATTGTGCTCGCCGAGCAGCGGGGCGGCCTGCCGGTGCAGCGCCCGCGGCCCGTTGGCGAGCGAGACGGGCAGCGTGCTGTGGGGTGCGGCGTTGTTCACCGGATGCCCGACATGCTCGAAGAAGCGCCGGAAGCGGACCTGCGGAAGCTCCAACTGACGGTGCGGCTGCATCACCTTGGCCACCGGAACCTCAGCAGGCCAGAGTATTTCGACGATCTCGTCCCCGCTGCGAGGCAGGCACCAGGCCGCGAGTTTCTCGTCGATCAGATCGTGGTGATCCCGGCGACCGGCGGCAGTGTCCAATGCTGGATCCATCGCCCAGTCCGGTTGCCCGAGCGCCTCACGGAGTGCGGCCCACTGGGCATCGGTGCTGACCGCGATCGCCACCCAACTGTCAGCACGGCCGAACTCGTCGATCTCGGCGGTCTGGTAGATGTTCTGCGGCGCCGCGGCCGGCCCCCGGTTGCCGTCGCGCTGCAGCAGCGCGCCGTAGGCCGAGTATTCGATGACCTGCTCGGCGCCGATGTTGAGTGCGGCGTCGACCATCGCGGCCTCGACAAGCACACCTTGCCCGGTGCGACGCCGGTGCTCGAGTGCGAGCATCAATCCCGACAACGCATGCACGCCGGCGTTGGGATCGCCGATCGAATACGGTTCGAACGGAGCGCGATCCGGGTAGCCGGTGAGCCAACTCAACCCGGAAGCGTCCTCGATGATGTAGGCGAATGCCGGGTTGTCCCGCCACGGCCCGTCCAGCCCGAAGCCGGGCATGCGCACCATGATGATGTCCTCGCGCAGCTCCCGCAGCGAATCGAAATCCAGCCCGATCTGTTCGATCACCCGCGGGGTGAAGTTCTCCACCACCACGTCGCAGGTGGCGATCAGTCGGCGCAGCAGATCTCGGCCCTGTTCGGTCTGGAAGTCCAGGGTCAGGCTCTTCTTGTTGGTGTTGAGCGCACTGAAGATCGGCGAACGCTCCCACCACTGCTCTACAGAGGCCGGGATCCCGGCGATCAACCGGGTGCCGTCCGGACGTGGCGTCGACTCGAGGTGGATCACCTCGGCACCGAGCATGCCCAGCGGATGAGTGCACGAGGGCCCGGCCCAGAACGTGGTCATGTCGAGCACCCGTAACCCGCTGAACGGCAACCGATCCCCACCGGGCGTACCGGTCGGCGCGTCGCGGGGGGACAGCTCGGCCGCCCTGACCTGCTCGGTGTGCTCGCCGAGCCGGGGAGCAGAGGAGGCCGCCCTCAACGCCACCCCGGACAGCCGGTACGGCGCGGCAGGCTGGGTGAACCCGTACTGCGGGTTACGGACAAACGCCTGCCGCTGCACGAAATGGTCCATGGCGGTGACGTTCTCACCGTTGCCGACCGGTGAGTTCGGGATCCGGAAGGCCCCTGCAAGTTCACGAAGATCTTCCGCTTTTTGTTCGCGCACCCAAGCGTAGAGCTCCTCGGCATGAAGGTTGGCCTGCTCGGTGATGGTGAGCTCGGAGTTTTCGTCGATCCACTCGTCATGCCCCGACATCGCGCACAGATCCCACCACTGCTGGGCCGTGCCGCATCCGAGCGCCACCAGCCCGTCGGCGCCCTCCGCGATCCCGGGGACCGTGGGCCTGCGCTCGGTACGCCACGGACGGCCCAGCATCTCGAAATAGGTGACCGGGTAGTACGTCAGGCCCAGGATCTGCGCCTCAAGCGCCGAAAGGTCCACCAGCTCGCCGTGACCATCACGGATCGCCCGCGCCCGGAACGCCAGCGTCATCGCCGCCGCGTAGGCGCCGGCCAACCACTCGCCCACCTGTCCGCCGATGGACACCGGCGCCCGGTCCTGCACGCCGCGTCCGATGCCGATCGCGCCGCCGGACCACGCCTGCAGGGTGAATTCGGTGGCGGCCCTGCCGCTCCACGGGCCATCCAACCCGAACGGTGTGATCGTGGTGACGATCAGATGTGGATACCGCCGAAACAGGTCCTCCGGCGCGACTTTCTGGGCCACAGCGGATTCCGGCGACCAGATCACGGCATCCGCCGCAGCCACCAAGCGGTCCAGCAACTCGTGGTCGCCCGAGACCTCGTGGTCGACGACCACGCTGCGTTTCCCGCCCGCCAGGAAGGCGAACAACGCACCATCCCGGTCCGCACCGATGTCTGCCCCCGACGCCGACCAACGGCGCAACGGATCGCCCTCGGGCGATTCGACTTTGATCACATCGGCGCCGCCGTCGGCGAGGATCTTCGTGGCGTACGCGCCGGCGATCCCGCTGGACAAGTCGATGACGGTGTAGCCGTCTAGTGGTGAGCTCATGCGTCTATTCGGGTTTCGCCCTGTTCTTCTTGGACAGCCGGAAATCGGGCGGGAACTTGCTGTCGTTGTCATTGACCGCGGCCGACAGTCCGGAATCGATCGACTCGAACATGTCGAGGTCGTCATCGCTGTCGTTGGCCACCCCGTTGCCCATCGACTCGAAGAACGCGGACAGCAGGCTTCCCATGTACTCACCCTGTTGCTGTTTGAAGATCTCGAAGAACATCTTCTGCTGAAAGACGGTGTCCACCGGCCGGTTCCGCGTACAGGCCAGCGCATACTTCTGCACCTCGGCTTCCAGCTGATCGCGGGCCACCACCTTGTTCAGGAAGTTGCAGTCGTACATCTCCGCTGCAGTGAACGGCCGGCCGGTGAAGACCATCTCCTGGAATTTGCGCAGCCCCATCATCTGGACCCACGTCCACATGCGGGGGCCCCAGCCGTGATACCGGAACGACGGATGCCCGAAGAGAGCGTCGTCCGACGAGATGACCAGATCGGCATCGGCGCACTGGTAGAAGTGCCAGCCGTAGCAGTAGCCCTTGGCCTCGACGATGCTGATCTTCTTGAAATCCTGCAACGCACGGTTGCCTGCCTGGGAGTTGGCGTACCACGAACTGATCGTGGCGCCGTTGCGGAAGGTGCCCTTGGGCGGGTATGTCACCTCCCCCACCCCGTCATCCTCCAGCCGCAGCTCCGCCAGCCGTACCGCCGGATTGTCGTTACCCTCCATGAACTCCGGCAGGTCCGCCCCGCTGCCCAGGTTGTCCCCCACGCCGCGGATGATCACGACCTTGACGTCGTTGTCAGCGTTGGCCGCCCGCAGCACGTCGGCGTAACGCAGCCGGGCCATCGACGTAGGCGCGTTGAGAAATTCCGGCCGGTTGAAGGTGATGGTGGCGATCTTGGTTCTGGGGTCCTTCTCGTAGAGGATGATCTCCTCCGGCGTGGGCCGCTCAGACATGTGCCACCTCACTGTCGGTCGCGGCCTGGGTCAGCACCTCTGGGCCGTCGGCCCCCACGACAACGGCATCGCGGGTGAACACCGCACCGACGCCCTGCTCCCAGACATAGCCCGTGACGGCCAGGACCATGCCCTCCTCGAGGATGTCGGCCTCGGCGGTCGCCCGCAAAGTCGGCGACACCACCGGCGGGTCGAATCCCAACCCGAGCCCGTGCGCCACCGGCATCGCCGGCAGCGGTTCGCCGGCCTGTTCGTACGCATCGAGTAACCCGCTCGTCGGCTTTCCGGCGCGGCAGGCATCAACCAGCCTGTCCCACAGGTCATCCCGACGCCGGTACAGCGCTCGAACCGCATCTGTCGGTTCGCCCACGTAAACCGTCCGCGCCACCTCCGCGACGTAACCGTCTGCGAGCACGCCCGCCGACAGAGCCACCAGGTCACCCTCGCTCACGCGCCCGTCACCTTCGGCACGACGCCACGGATGGTCTTTCGAGGTGACCCACGCAGCGTCCTGGGTGGCCGGAGTGCTCACCCCACCGGCGGCCTCCGCCTCCAATATCGCACCGGCGAGACGCTTCTCGGTGGTTCCCGGGACCAGCTCGGCAATGCCTTTCGCCAGTCCCTCCTCGGCGACGGCCAGCGCGCGGCGCAGTGCCACGATCTCCTCGGGGGTCTTGACCCGGCGTGCGGCGCGCATTGCCTGCTCACCGTCCACCAGCTCCGCGTTCGGGAAGGCCATCGGCAGCAGCTTGGCGAAAGTGGGTGTCAGAGCGTCTGTTCCGATGCGCCACGCCGAGTCGGCACCCTTGATGCTCTGCAGCACGCCGACCAGAGTCATCGGGTTCCAGGCGAAGCCGTACAGGTTCTCGTGTGGGATCTCCTCGGGGATTCCCTCGTCCCACGTGCTGTTGAGGTGGATTTCGCCGGTCGCACGGACGAAGGTGCAGATCGGCCCGAACGGCCGGGTACCCACCACCCACAGCTGCGGGGCCCCGGAGATGTATCGAACGTTGGCCTGCCTGCCCAGTACGAGCGCGTCGAGGCCATGCGCCTCCATCTGGGCGATGGCGCGCTCCCGGCGGCTGACGCGCAGTGCCAGGCCGTCGGCCTCGATTTCAGTTCCCACGGGACACCTCATAGGGGTCGTACGGATAGGCGGTCAGCGGCATCCAGCCGCCCTCGGTCACCACCACGATCTCCTCGCCGCGGTAGCCGCCGGTGCCGTCCTCCCAGACCACCGGCTCGAACACCAGCAACATGCCTTCCGGGAAGACGAAGTTGTCGTCCCATTCCTGGCCGAGATCCGTGCCGATCATCGGCATCTCAGCCGCGCTGGTACCGATGCCGTGTCCCAGGTAGAAGTGCGGGAGCCACGGCTTCTGCCCACCGCCGGCCGCGGTGGCCGCCCGGCCGAGGTCACCACAGGTGGCGCCGGCCTTGGTCACCGACAGCACCGCGTCGACGATGCGACTCCACTTGTCGAATTGCGCCTGTTGAGCAGCCGTCGGATCCTGACCGACGATCCAGGTGCGCCCGTGGTCGGAGCAGTAGCCGTGGTAGGCGATCGACACGTCGGTCCACAGCACATCGCCGCGCTGCAACTCGCGCTCGGTGGTCAGCAGCGGCAGGGCGAGATCACCGGTGGTGGTCCACGTGCCCTCCGCCTTCGACGCGGGCATTGCCTGCCAGATCGAATCGAACATGTTGGTCGTGGCGCCCAGTTCGAAAGTACGGCGCACGAATTCGGCAGACAGGTCGATCTGGCGCACACCGGGCGCCAGCGACCTCTGTATCTCCGCAACGGCCTGTTCGGTGATCTGACAGGCCCGGCGGATACAGGCGATCTGGTCGATGGTTTTGACGAGCTTCGCCGCACCGATCACCGGGGCAGCATCCACCGGCGCGCTGGGGAACAACGCGCTACCCGCGAGCCGCATCGCCCCGGTCAACTCGTCGGTCGCGATGGTCGCACCCGCCGGTAGCAGACCGGACAGGACCTTCGCGAATTCCGCTACACCCTCGTCGAATTCGAGGTAGACCGGCCCGTGTAGGTGATCGTCGGGCAGCCCGGTCTCCATGGCCGCGCCCTCACGGAACGGCAGGAACAGATGCGGGTGTTCGTCACCGGCCAGCACGACCGCGATCGGCCGTTCCACGTGCGACAGTCCGGCGTCGGCCAGCGGCCAGGCGATGCCGGTGGCGTACATGACGTTGCTGTTGCCGAGCAGCACGAGCGCGTCGACACCCTGATCGGTCATTGCGGCGTGCAGACGCGCGCTGACCTCTCGACGCAGCCGAGCGAGGTCAGGCTCATCCGGGATGTCGAACGGAGTGAAGCCGGTTCGGGCGATCTGGGTGACGCCTGAAAGCGTCGAACTCGTCACAGGAGCCCCAGGAACTTCTGGATGTTGGTCGACACGATCTTCGTCGCATTCTCCGGTCCGACCGCCTCCACGACGGTGGCCAGAGACTTCTCCGAGTACCCGAACGTGCTTTCGTTGTGTGGGTAGTCGCTGGACCACATCACGTTGTCGACGCCGATCTCGTCGATCAGCCGCAGCCCGAGCGGATCCACCATGAACGAGGCGGCCATGTGCTCGTTCCAGTAGTGCCGGACATCGTGTTGCAGCTCGTGATTGAACATGTGCCGGTAGGAGGCCAGCATGTGCTCGGCATCCTGCAATGCCGTGGGAACCCAGGCGATTCCGCCCTCGAACCAACCGATCTTGAGTGTGGGATGCCGATCGAGGATGCCGGAGAAGACGTACTTGGCGAACTGCTCACGGAAGGAGTCGACATTGACCATCATGCCGACCACCACGCTGTTGTTCTCGCACGGCGTCTTGGGCGGTGTCTCGCCGATATGGTGGCTGACCGGGATGCCGGATGCCTCGATCTCGTCCCAGACCGCATCCATCGCGGTGCTGCCGTAGTCGTAGATGTTTCCCTCGTCGTCCTTGCCCGGATTCAGCGGAAGCAGGAAGGTCTTGAGGCCCAGCGACTTCAGCTCCTCCAGAGTGCTTCGCGTGCCCTTGGGGTCCCACCAGTTGATCAGGCCGACGCCGTAGAAGTGCCCGCCTGACTGCTCCTGCAGTGCCGCGATGTGCTCGTTGTAGATCCGGAACACCCGCTCACGCAATGCCTTGTCCGGGTAGTGGAACAGGGCCAGCACCGCGTTCGGGAACGCCAGCTCCTTGTCGATGCCGTCCTCTTTGAGCTCTCTGATGCGGGCCGCGATGTTGTTCGACGCGGCCCCGGCGAGATCGTCATACTGCATCAGCACGCGACCGAAATCGCCTCCGGTCCAGGCCTTGCCCTTCATGCCGACCATGTAGGCACCGTCTTCGTACCAGATGCGCGGCGCCGCGCCCTTGAGCTCCTCGGGGAAGCGCTCAAAGAAGATATCGTCGGCCACCGAGATGTGATTGTCGGCCGAGAAGATCTCGGTGCCTGGTGGCAGTCCGAGGTCACCGGTCGCATGTCCGCGCCGGTTCTTCGGTGCCCCAAAGCCTTCCGGCGGATAGAGGGTCGTCGAAGCAGTCATCTATGGTACTCCAATCGGGCTGTGAGGGCTGAGGGATCGGCCTGCCGGAACTACCAGGCGACGGGGAGTTCGTAGACGCCGTAGGCGAGGCGGTCATGCTTGAACGGCACCTCGTCGAGCGGAACGGCCAGGCGCAAGGTCGGGATCCGGCGCAGCAGGGTGTGGAAGACGATCTGCAGTTCGGCGCGTGCCAGCTGCTGACCGACACATTGATGCCTGCCGTAGCCGAAGCCGAGTTGCTGGCCGGCGTCGCGGCGGAGGTCGAGCTTGTCGGGCTCCGGGTAGGCCTTCGCGTCCCAGTTGGCCGGAGACAGGTCGATGATGACGCCGTCACCGGCGCGGATGGTCTCGCCGCTGATCTCGATGTCCTCCAGCGCGACCCGCCGCTGGCCGGTCTGGATGATGGACAGATAACGCATCAGTTCCTCGACCGCGTTGGCGATCACCTTCGGATCGTCGGCGGCACGCAGGAAGTCGGCCTGCTCAGGATTCTCCAGCAGCGCCAGGATGCCGATGCCGATCATGTTGGCGGTGGTCTCATGTCCGGCGATCAACAGGCCGGTGCCCAGCTGCGCGGCCTCCTTGACGCTGATCTCCCCGGCGGTCACGCGCTCGGCCAGATCGGACACCGCGTCCTCCGACGGGTTGGCCTGCTTCTCCTCGACCAGGTTGATCAGGTACTGGTGCAGGCTCATCGCACCCTTCTGCATGGCGTCGGCTGCCGCGTAACGGGCCAGGCCGGCGTTGGCATGCTCCTGGAAGAACTCGTGGTCTTCGTAAGGAACACCGAGCATCTCGCTGATCACCACGGTGGGCACCGGCAACGCCAGCTTGGCAACCAGATCGGCGGGCTGCGGTCCGGCCAGGATCTCGTCGATGCACTCGTCGGTGATCTTCTGGATGGCCGCGCGCAGTCCCTCGACGCGACGGAACGTGAACGGCTTGGACAGCATCCGGCGGAACCGGGTGTGCTCCTCGGCATCGGAGGTGAACACCGAGCGCGGCCGCTTGTCGACGGTGGAGAGCATGTGCTCGTTCCAGTGCGGGAAACCCTCGATTCGGTCGTCCACGCTGATCCGGGAGTCTGCGAAGAGAGTCCGGGCCTCTTCGTGGCCGGTGATCAACCAGGGGGTGTCGCCGTTCCAGATCTTGACACGGAAAAGACCTTTGGGGTTTCCCAGCATGGGTGACGGCGGCGCAAACGGGCACCGCACATCGCGCTCCATGGGGTAGTCGGGGATGTCGACTTCGGTCAGCGTCTCAGACATATGGTGCTTCCATTTCTCAAGTCAGTCTTGAATTTCGATGGCCAGGGCTGGGCAGGCCGCGGCGGCGCGGCGGGTGTTTTCGGTTTGGTCCGGACCGGGGGTGGGTTCGAGCAGCACGACGACGCCGTCTTCGTCGCGCTGGTCGAATACCGTGCTGGCGTTGAGTACGCACTGCCCCGAAGAGACACACTTGTCCTGGTCGACAATGACTTTCACAGCAGGTCGCTTTCTCGAGTAACCGGCGCCATCCACAGACCGACAATCGCGTCGATCAGCCCCGACGCCGCGCCCTGCCAGGATGCCCGCGGCACGGTGCCGCCCTGGGCCATCGCGCGTTCGCGATCAGCGGCACTGTGCATCAGGAGATTGCGCGCCATGATGTTGCGTTCGACCCGGATCTCGTCGGGCAGATCGGGCAGGCAGTTCTTCATCCCATCGATGACCTGCACCAGCGACGCTGAGCTCAGGGCGTCACGAACCACGATGTTGTGGTAGGCCGGATCGGTCATCACCTGGGCGGCGAACCTGGCATACCAGGTCGGGTTGCCCAGCGCGGCAAGGTGATCGGTGAGTGGCTGCACCAGGCAGGCAACCCAGTCTCTCAGCTCGTTCGAAGCGCCGGTGTCGGCAACCATCTGCTCGCGCAGGCACTCGATCGGACCACGGTGCTTGTGCTCGATCGCGCGGACCAGATCCGTCTTGGTACCGAAGTGGTAGCCGACCGCGGCGTTGTTGCCCTGCCCGGCCGCCTCACTCACCTGACGGTTGGACACCGCGAACACCCCGTGCTCGGCGTAGAGGCGCTCAGCCGCCTTGAGGATCGCCTCCTGGGTACTGCTCGCCCGGTCGGCGCGGGCGGTCCGGCTGGCTGCTGTCACCGTTACAGTCAACGCGCCTCCTGTAATTAAGTCAAGCACTTGATTTAATCCTCGCCGACACTCCGGTTCTTGACGGAAGAACCTGCTTACCGCGGCAAAAACCGTAGTCTCGGCCGGGCCGTTCGGTGGGCTACCTGGGCTACTTGGGCTTTCTCACGATGACCTTGCCCGCGACGGTGCCCCCATCGATCGGCAGGATGGTTCCCGTCACGTACCGGGACCGGTCGGTCGCGAAGTACAGCGCCGCCTCAGCGACGTCCTCGACCGTGCCCTCGCGCTTGAGCGGGCGGTCGTTGCGCATCTGGGCGCGGATCCCGGCCTCGAACTCCTCGATGCGCTCAAGCTCCTCCGGCGAGGCCGACTTGGCCACGATCGCGGTGCGAATATTGCCAGGAGCGATGGCGTTGACCCGGATCTCGTAGTGGGCCAACTCGATCGCCGCTGACTTCGTGAACTGGATGACAGCAGCCTTCGAGGCGCGATACGTCATCACGCCGCCGCCGGCCTGAATCCCGCCGATCGAAGTCAGGTTGAGGATCGATCCGCCGCCGTGCTCGGACATGTACCTCGCGGCATCACGGGTGCCGGCCATGACGGCCCGGACGTTGACTCGCATCACGGTGTCGAAATCAGCGAGATCGTCGTCCAGGAAGCGACGGTGCATCCGGCCTGAGACCCCGGCGTTGTTGACCATCACGTCGAGGCCGCCGAAGGTGTCGACCGCGGTCGACACCAGATGCCCCACCTGCTCGACATCACTCACGTCGGTGAACAGGAACGCGGTGTTGTCACCGAGTTCGGCGGCGAGCGCCTTGCCACGATCCTCGTCGACGTCGCCGATCAACACCCTGGCGCCCTCGGCGGCGAACCGGCGCACCAACCCCTCACCGAGACCCGACGCACCGCCGGTGACGACCGCGACTTTTCCGGCCAACTCGTTAGTCATTCGACCTCTTTCAGAAATTCCAGCAGCACCTCGACGAGTGCGGCGGGCTGTTCGATCTGCGGGCAGTGCCCGGCACCGGGAATCACTGCACTGCGAGCGCCGGCGATCTGGCCGGCGATCTCGGCGGCCCAACCGGACGGCAGCAGCTTGTCACGATCCCCCTCGATGATCATGGTCGCCACACCGATACGGTCGTACGCCCGCTGCGACGACGGCATCGCCGGTGGCTGGAGTCCGGGCCGTCGAAAACGGGCCGCTGCCAGGGATTCCCAGGCTCCCGGCGCGATGCTCGACTCGTACCGCCGCTGCACGTATACCTCGTCGGCCGGATAGGACGGGTCGGCGAACAGTGCTTTGACGATGCGTCGCATCCCGTCCAGCGTGGCGTCGTAGTCGTACAACGCCGCTGAATGTTCGTTGCGCTGGATCTCGCCTCCCCCGCAGATCGCCGTGAGCGATCGCACGGGGAGGCGCGGGGCCTCCGACGTGGTATCGACGAGCAGGTTGATCGCACCCATCGAGTTCCCGACGAAATGCGCTCCTGCGACACCGAGTTCGGCGCAAAACCGGGCGATGTGCCGAATCCGCATGCCCCGGCCGTCGTTGAAATCGATGACCTTGGCGCTCTCACCGAAGCCCAGCATGTCCGGAGCGAGCACCCGGTAGTGCTCCGCCAGCGCTCCGATGACACGCTCCCACCCCAGTTCGGCACTGACGCCGAACTCGCCGCCGTGCAACAGCACGACGGGGTCACCGTGGCCGGATTCCAGGTAGCTGGTGGCCAGACCGTCGACATCGATGGTCTTGCGTACGAAGTCCACGGCCACACGATACTGATGTTTTCTGAATTGGAGAACATCATTCTCTAATCCGTGACATGACCAGACTGCTTAATCATCTGTCCCGATCATGCGTAGCGTCATGGCTGTGCTGGAGAAATCGGCGATCCGGTTCCTTCCCCTCGGCGACCGCCGCATGGCCTACGAGATGCGTGGGGACGGTCCACCGCTGGTGGCTCCGGCCTGGTGGGTGAGCCACCTCGAACTCGACTGGCAGAGCGAGGGCTTTCGTCGATTCTGGGAAAGAGTCGCGGACGGCTACAGGCTGATCCGCTATGACCGACTCGGGGTCGGTATGTCGGACCGGACCCTGCGAGATGCGGATCTGAGCCTTGATGCGGAAGTCGCGACGCTGCGCGCACTTCTCGACGAGCTCGAACTCGAACGCGTGTCGCTCATCGGGGGCTCGTCGGGGAGTTGCACCGCGATCGCTTTTGCCGCAGCGTTTCCGGAGCGCGTCGAGCATCTGGTGCTGTACGGGTCGTACCCCGACGGCACGGCGCTCACCGATCCCGGTGTGGGCGACGCGATTCTCGCTGCGGTGCGCGCACATTGGGGACTTGGCTCACGTCTGCTCACCGGTCTGTTCCTCGGCACTGCCGACTCTGCGGAACAGGAACGTTTTGCCCGGTTTCAGCGAGAGTCGGCCACCTCCGAGACCGCTGCCGCGTTGTTGAATCTGGTCTATCGCCTCGATGTGCGGAAGCACCTTTCCCTTGTTCGCCGGCCGGCGCTGGTCGTTCACCGTCGTGACGACCGCGCTGTGCCGTTCCGGCTGGGCCGTGAGGTCGCGGCAGCGATTCCCGGCGCGACGTTCATCCCCCTGCAGGGGAGCGCGCACTTCCCCTGGCACGGTGACACCGATTCCGTAGTCCGCGCGTGCCGACAGGCGCTGGCGCCGGCGCAGCCGTTGCCGACTGTTGCCGGCGTCCCTGAGCCGGTCGCGCTGTCTGCGCGGGAACATGACATCCTCGCTTGCGTCGCCCGCGGTCTCAGCGATCGCGAGATCGCAGAGCAACTGGTGCTGAGCCCGCACACCGTTCACCGCCACGTCGCGAATATCCGCCGCAAGCTGGGCCGCACCTCACGGGCAGCGGCGGTTGCGGAGGCCGCGCGTCTCGGCCTCCTGTGAGATGGCCGGAACGGGCCATCTGCAGAAGATGGCCGCACTGAGCGATGCACAGCCGATGTGACCGCTCCTACGTTCGGGGCATGACCGACATCATCAGCACCAAGCTTCGACCGAGCCCGCCATCCAAGGCGTGGCTGCGCATCATGGCCCTGGTGTACGACCCGTTCCTCTGCGTGGGCGAGATCGCCGGAATGCGTCGCCGGAGGAGCACGCTCCTGGCCAGCGCCCGCGGTCGCGTCGTCGAGATCGGCGCCGGGACGGGGCTGAATCTCGCACACTATCCAGACGAAGTTGCCGAGCTCGTACTCACCGAGCCCGAGCCCGGCATGCGCCGACGGTTGGCGCGCCGCCTTCAACGACAGGGGCGCGTTGCCCGGATCGTCGACGCGGCCGCAGAGCAACTACCGCTCGCCGATGGATCCGTGGACACCGTCGTTTCGACGCTCGCGCTCTGCACCGTCGGTGACCCCGAACATGCGCTGCGCGAGATCGCCCGCGTGCTCCGCCCGGACGGGCAGTTCCTGTTCATCGAACATGTGCGGGCAGGTTCACGGTTCCTCGCGGCATGCCAGGACGCGCTGTTCAAACCATGGCACAGCTTCGGAGGCGGTTGCCACTGCAATCGTCAGACGGTGGAACTGATGCGCGCGTGTGGATTCGCCGTCACGGCCGACGACACCGTCTGGCGCGGCATGCCGGCGATCGTCCATCCGCTCGTCGTCGGGCGGGCTACTCCGTGACCTCACCGTTCGCCGCAGCCTCGAGCGCCACCGCTTCGAACTCGGCCGTTGCCGCAGTGAGGTCTTCAACGATTTCGCGGGCGATCACCTCGGGGGCTGGCAGATTGTCGACATCCTCCAGTGATTCGTCCCGCAACCAGGTGATGTCGAGGTTCACCTTGTCGCGAGCGATGAGGTCGTTGCAGTCGTATGCCTTCCACCGCTCCGATTCGACACGCTCCACACGAGGTTTTCCCGAAAGATAGGAGTCAACGAACTCATTGAGATGATGACGACGAACCTGGCGCGCGGTTCCGGATCGAATCCGTTGGTGAAGTGGGTTTCGACGCCGGACGCCTCGAACACGAACGGCAGCCGGCCGTCACGAGTCTTCGCCTTGATTCGCACCTCGGCGGGAGCCCATCGGCATACATTGCCGATTGCCACTCCACACCGGAGAGCGGCGTGCCAACCGGTTTGGCCTCGATGACGCCGACGGCCGCCTTGTCCATATACAGCAGGTAGTCGACCCGACCGTGGCCCGGTTTCATCATCACACCATTTCGCGATGATGGCGGCACACCTAAATCCAGCAGTAAATGTGCGACTGCCTTGCCGAGCATTTATGCGCAATCGGTCGTACCTCGTGACCTTCTGCCGTTCATGCCTTTGGTAGCCACCCCGACCACGACGACGACAGGATGAAACCGCGGCCCTGCGGATCTTTGCACGCCGTAGTTCCTGAATCGTCAACCCCGCATATCACTCCATCAACCGCGATCGAATGCATCGCAGGCAGTGTCTTGATCTCCGTCGAGCGATCATCAGCCGGAACAACAGGCTTCAATCCCGAGGAAGTACCGATCCAATTGACGCGCGGTGCGCCTTTCGAGGTTGGCGACGCTGGCGGAAGGCCAGGTAGATCGTTTCCGATGCACTGCGCTTGCCCCGACAGAAAGTTGCAGGCAACGCCGTCGGGCGTGCGGAAATACACTTGCGTAGAAGGCATTCCGGGTGTCGAAGCATCTACCGCGTACTCTGCGGCATCGACAGGACTGTAGCCCCCTAGGTCGGGGAACCTCGGAGGATCCGGGTGTGCGCTACAGGCGCTCGTTACCACAGCAACGAGGACGCCGGCAGTCACAGCAAATGACTTGGCGATCATGCGGCCGCCTGCCCTGAACCCAGTGCGGCCCCGCTAACCCGAGCATGCGCCCCCTGGCGCTTCTCGGCGAAGCCACCGGCCTGGCCATCCAACTGTTCCGCAGTCATACGCAGCTCGGAGGGACTCACCCGCAACGGCCCATTTGCCTTTGACATCAAGAACCCCCCCGTCCAGCAACCTAGGTATCCGAAAGTACACCCGCAACCACCCTGCCAGCGCACCGATCACCAGTCAGATCCGGCACACCTGCGGGCAGTCCCGACGACAGTTGCGGTCTCGATGGCAAACGCGCGCTAACACTCCCAGGCAATCTCGCCCACGTTGTCGAGTACCTATCACGGGGCTCCGCCGGACCGACCGAAGTTCAGCAGTTGGGTGGCCAGCATGTCGAGTTGACCGCGTACAGTTCCGTCGGCCAACTCACCTGTCTCAGACCAGATCTTGTCGGCGGAGTTGATGGCCACCCCGAGCGGAGTGGGCCAGGCCCGCAGGGAGTGACCGATCGTACGCAACTGGCCCAGCGTTCCCACCGCGGCCTGCCAGCCGTAGGCGCAGCTGATGCAGCCCCACGGGGTGTTGTCCAGATACACCCTTGGGTCCTCCCGCAGGTCCTCGATGTAGTCCAATGCGTTCTTGACCAGACCGGAGATCGCGCCGTGGTAACCCGGTGAGCCCACCACCACCGCGTCGGCGTCGCGCAGCGCGGACACGAACTCGAGGGCCGCGGGCGTGCGCTCCAAAGAGTGTGGCGCGTACATCGGCAACTCAAGATCCGGTCCGGCGAACATCCGCGTCCGGCCCCCTTGCCGCTCCACAGCTGCCAGGCAGTACCGCACGGCCCGCTCGGTCGAGGAGTCGGCGCGCAGTGTGCCGCCCAGCCCGACCACGAACGGCACTTTGTCAGTTGACGTCATCTCACCTCACTTGATCGCAATGGGATTCACCGGCGAACCGACGGCACCGGTAACCCGCAGCGGCGGAGCGATGAGCTGGAACTCGTAGACGCCATCGGCCGCGCAGTCCGCAGCCAGCGGACCGAGATCCCAGTACTCGCCGAGCATCAGGCCCATATCGCGCAGACACAACATGTGCATCGGCAGGAACGTGCCCTCGACACCGTTGGCCGGGTCGGGGTCTTCGACCATCAGATTGTCTGCGGCGACCGCCGCCACCTGATGGTCGTGTAGCCACGAGGCGCAGCGCCAGTCGAGTCCGGATCCCGGCTCGGCGCCGTCACCCTTCGCCAAAAACCTTGTCCACCATCCTGTGTGGATGACCACTATGTCACCCGGGGTGATGCTCACGCCCTGCGCCCTGGCCACGTCGTCGAGCTCGGCCGGGGTGATCGGATTACCCGGTTCCAGAAACTGCTCGGCACCGCGGTGGCGGACCAGGTCAAGGAGTACCCCGCGCGACGTGATGCCCTTGCCGTCCACCTTGTCGATGCCGCAGTGGAAGGCACCGAAGCTGGTGACCGAATCCGCGGGGAAGCCGTTGTAGAGCTTGTCCTCGTAATACACGTGCGACAACGCATCCCACTGCGTGGCGGCCTGCAGCGGCATGACGATCATGTCGTCGTTGAAGCGGAACGGGTTGTCCACGAAGAATCCGCTGACCTCGTGTGCCACCGTGTTGCGCAGCCACTGCGGACCGTACTGCGCCAGCGTTTGGGCGTCGCCACCGTCCACCGTCATCACATGCGTCGGGTTCTGCCGGAACTGGAACGCCCCCTGCGGCCCGGCCGACGAGAAGTCGACACCGAGCGCGAACACCTTGCCCTGCTTGGCCAGTGACGCACCCTCGGCCACCTTGTCGGCGGTGATCAGGTTCAGGGTGCCGAGTTCATCGGCGTCGCCCCAACGACCCCAGTTGCGTACATCGTCGGCGACCTTGCGGAAGTCGTGCATCGTCCCGGCCAAGCTCAGCTCCTCTGCTCGGTATCTGCAGTGTCGTCTACAGCATCGACCAAAGCTGCCTCCCGCCGGGCGAGAATGCCACCGTCGGCCCAGATCACCTGCCCCGTCACGTAACTGGCACCCGGACCGCCGAGGAAGGCCAACAGCGAAGCCTGCTCGGCCGGCTCGGAGTTTCGGCCCAGCGGGGTGGTGAACGAATCGAGGTACTGCTGCCCGTAGGCCGAACGCAGCTGATCGAGAATGGGAGTTTCGGTGACGCCGGGGGCCGTACAGTTGATCCGGATCCCCCGGGCTCCGAATTCGGCTACGCGGCGCATCCCGTAGAGAATCATCGCCTCCTTGGACAACCGGTAGCCGCCGTCGGCCAGGGCATCGGGGTGATCGTCACACCACCGCACCCCCTCATCGACCGTCTGCGTTCTGACCAACCCCGCTGTGATGGCAGCGTTTTCGCGATACCCCGACGCTGCCAGAGAAGACACCGAAGTGATCGATCCGCCTGGTGCGATGCAATGCTCCACCGCCTCGGTGAACTGCCGCGTACCCAGGAAGTTGATCCGAACCACCAGCAGTGGATTGCCGATTCCCGAGGAAACCCCGGCCACGTTGAACAGCGCGTCCACCGGGCCGTCGACCGCGCCGGCGGCACGGTCGACGGACTGCGGGTCGGCAAGGTCCAGTTCGATGAAGGTGTCGGGCAGGCGATTGGGTGGCCGGATGTCCAGTCCCGTCACCCGCGCGCCGAGCTCACCCAGCGTGCGGGTGACCTCGGCGCCGATACCCGACCCGCAGCCGGTCACCACAACGTGCTTGCCGTCGTAGCGCACGAGCTTGTCGAGTGCGGTCACGGTCACCCGGCGTTTTCTCGGGCGTCCTTCTCCGCCTGTGCCGCCTTGACCCGACCCTCGTTGATCTCGGCCATCGCCTCGGGAATCTCACCGGCGGTGAACTTGTCGCGGCCGGTGGGCAGGCCACCGAAGGCGTAGGTCTCATCGAACAGCGGAGCATCGGACGGACGGCGGCGCGACTCGACCTTCTCGATCACCGGCTCCAGACGCTTGGCCTTGTCCGCCACCGCCTTTGCATCCCGCTCGATGAACTCGGGCAGGATCTCCTTGCCCATGATCTCGATGGATTCCATGGTGCCCTCGTGGCTGCGCGGGTTGAGCAGCAGGATGATCTCGTCGACGCCGCTCGCCTCGTAGGCACGCAGGAACTCGCGGACGGTGTCGGGCGAACCGATGGCACCGCGGCCGGGACCGTAGGCCAGCGTCGGATCCTCCTTGACCGCCTCCTCGTACCGCTCCCACACCTTGGTGCGCCCGGGGGTGTGCATGCCGGTCAGGTAGTAGTGCATGATCCCGAACGAGAAGAAGCCACCGCCGATGCCCAGGCGCTTGAGGGCCTCATCGTCCGACTTCGCGACCATCATCGACAGGTCACCACCGATCGCCAGGATGTTGGGGTTGATCGCCGGGGTGATGGGTGCGCCCTGCTCTTCGAATTCCTTGTAGTACCCGTCAACCCGCTCCTTCAAGGCTTCGGGACCGGTGTAGGCGAAGCTCAGTGCGCCGATGGCCTTCTGGGCCGCCATCTGCACCGACGACGGGCGGGTGCAGGCCACCCAGACCGGCGGGTGCGGCTTCTGCAACGGCTTCGGAATCACGTTGCGGGCGGGCATCTCGACGTGCTCGCCCTTGAAACCGGTGAAGGGCGCCTCGGTCATGCAGCGGATCGAGACCTCGAGGGCCTCCTCCCACATCGTGCGCTTGTCGGCCGGGTCGATGTCGAAGCCGCCCAGCTCGGCCACCGAGGAGCCCTCACCGGTACCGAACTCGACGCGCCCGTTGGACAGGTGGTCCAGGGTGGCGACGCGCTCGGCGATCCGGGCCGGGTGGTTGATCGGCGGCGGCAGGTGCATGACACCGAAACCCAACCGGATGTCCTTGGTGCGCTGGCTGGCCGCGGCCAGGAACATCTCCGGCGCAGTCGAGTGGCAGTACTCCTCCAGGAAGTGGTGCTCGGTGAGCCAGACGGTGGAGAAACCGGCCTTGTCGGCGGCCTCGACCTCGGTCAGTCCGTTCTGGAACAGCTGATGTTCGTCATCCTCCGACCACGGCCGGGGCAGTGGGAACTCGTAGAACAGCGAAATCTTCATCGGTTTCCTCCTGGGGTGTTGCTGACGTTGTCATGGACTTGATGGTTGACGGCTTGTGAAACTGGTTGTGCAACAGCCTGTTCAGCTTGTAGCTCGGCGATATGTCTGGCTGCCACGTACCCGAACGTCATCGCGGGTCCGATGGTCGCGCCGGCGCCGGCGTAGCTGCGGCCCATGACGGCGGCCGAGACGTTGCCGACGGCGTAGAGCCCGGCCACGGCGGATCCGTCGGCGCGCAGCACCCGGGCGTTCTCGTCGGTGCGCAGGCCACCCGAGGTTCCCAGGTCGCCGAGGATGATCTGGAACGCGTAGTACGGCGGCTTGCCCAGCGGACGCAGATTCGGGTTCGGCAGGGTCGGGTCCCCGTAGTAGTTGTCGTACGCGCTGTCGCCGCGGTTGAAGTCGTCATCGTGACCGACCCGGGCCAACTGGTCGAACCGTTCCGCGGTGGCCCGCAGATTCTCTTCCGGGACCCCGATCTTGCGCGCCAACTCCTCCCAGCTGTGTGCCTCGACGACAACTCCGGAATCCAGCCAGGCCTTTGGCACCTTGCGCCCGGTGGGAACCGGGGCGAACGGGATCTTCGGGATCGGCAGATGACCGCCCACCACATACCGCTGAAATGAGTCGATGTCGGTGACGAGCCAGCACGGGATGTGCTCGACCCCGGATTGCTGCCCCTCGATCATCGCGTGGGCGAAGTCCATGTAGGGAGCGGCCTCGTTGATGAAGCGCTTGCCATCACCGTTGACCACGAACTGCGAGGGCATCATCCGCTCGTTGAGCATGAACTGCAGCCGGCCGTCGGGCCAGCAGATGGCCGGGAACCACCAGGCCTCGTCGAGAAGTTCGGTGGCGCCGCCGGCCTTCTCGCCGGCCCGGATACCGTCGCCGGTGGCAGCGGGATTGCCGAAACTCCAGTCCTTCTCGAGCACCGGCAGATGCTCCTTGCGCCACGCGATGTCGTGGTCGAAGCCGCCGGAAGCGAGGATCACTCCCCCGGTGGCCCGGACCCGCAGCGCCGTGCCGTTCCTTTCCACGACGGCGCCGAGCACCGCACCGTCGTCGCCGGTGATCAGCGAGGTCATCGGCGCATCGAGCCAGAGCGGGATGTCGTGTTGTTTGAGCGCCAGTCGCATGCGCGCGGCCAGCGACTGTCCGATGGCCGCCATCCGGTCACCGAACACCCGCGCCCGCACCATCCGCCAGATCAGCTTGAGCAGCACGGCCTTGCCACGCCAGTTCTGCCGGATCTGGTAGAAGAGCCGAAGGTCCTTGGGGGCGAACCAGATTCCCCTGGGCGCCAGGGCCAGCGGGGCGAGGAGCTCCTGCTCGTGTTCGCCGAGCTTGCGCAGGTCGATTGCCGGCACGTTGATGGTGCTGCCCTGGGCGGAGCCGCCCGGCAGTTCCGGGTAGTAGTCCGCGTAGCCGGGCTTCCAGACGAACTCGAACCAGTCGCTGTTGCGCTCGAGGAAGTCCATCATCTCCGGCGCCGCTTCGACGTACTTGCGCAACCTGGCATCGCTGACGGTGCCCTCGGTGATCTGCTTGAGATAGTCGAAAACCCCGTCCGGGGAGGGCACATGACCGGCCCGGCGCTGTGACGGCGCCCCGGGCACCCAGATTCCTCCCCCGGAGAGTGCGGTGGAACCGCCGAAGTGGGAGGACTTTTCGACCACGAGGGTCTTGAGTCCGGCCGCGTCGGCCGCCAGCGCAGCCGTCATGCCACCGCCCCCGGACCCGATGACGAGCACGTCGAGCGTTTCGTCGAACGTCTTGGTGTCTGAAGTCATGCTGCGATTCCTACCGCCGTCCTGATTGCGAATCCTGCGATCAATTCCGGTGCCGCCCGGTAGAAGTGGTTTTCCGTCCGATACGGCCCGTTGGCCTTCAGCGCCGCGAACGCGGCCACCCAGGTGCGGATCTCGTGCGCCGAGTTACCCCCTTCGGCGGCGATGAAGGCATTGGACCAGCCGTCCAGGTCGGCCAACCGGCCCCCGTCGAAGATCTCAAGCAGGCCGTGGTCCCAGTCGGGGTTCAACGGCCGTAACGCGCTGTCGCCGTGCGCGAAATCGTGCGCGGCCTGGCTCACCGCGGTCTGCCGGGCCATGCGCTGTTCGGTGGTCATCGGGACCCCGTGCACGATTCGGTCCAGCGCCGCCGGTGGTGCGGTGGCCAACGTCGGTACGGGCGGATCATGCGACAGTCCACCGGATCCCAGCACCAGCACCCGCTTGTCGAGGGTGGCCAGGTAGGCGCCGACCGCCGCGCCGAGGGCGCGCGACCGCGACAGTGGGCCGAGCGGCGTGGCCACGGAGTTGATGAAGATGGGCACGATGGGACGCGCGGTCGCTTCACCGAACAGTTCCTGCAGCGGCTGCACGGTGCCGTGATCGACATCCATGCTGGTCGAGATCGCAATGTCGACCCCGGACTCCCACACCGCCTCTGCGCACTGCTGGGCGATGTCGCCGGCGACGTCGAGAGCACCCTCGTACGTCCCGTAGTCCCCGACACCGGAAGCCGCGGTGCCGATACAGAACGGGGGCATCAGCCGGTAGAAGAACCCGTTGTAGTGATCGGGCGAGAAGGTGACCACCAGCTCGGGGTCGTAGTCGGCAACAAACGCGCGAGCACTCCCGACCGCTGTTCCGATCTCTTCGAGGAGATCAGCCGACGGTCCCGGAAGATTCAGCAGTGGGCTGTGGGACATACAGCACAGGGCTACCGGCATCGGTCACTCCTCCTTCCCGCACGTGCAGTACGTCGAATACGGCGTCGCTCAGTTCGGGGGCACGCTGGGCGATATCGGCCCCGGCGATGCACCGGTCCGGGCGCAGCACCAGCACTGATTCGGCGTGGACGTCGAACCAGGATTTGAGCGCACCCGTTCGGTCACCCACGATCACCACCGTGCCGTCGTCGCCGTCCGCATCGTGCCCGGTCCAGAACAACTGGGTCTGCGGACGGGCCGCGATGAACTTCGCGCCCAGGGCTTTCCAGCGCTGATAGGCCTGCTCGCCGAGCAGGGCGCGCGGATTGTTGTTCCAGCACAGGACCGCGAAGTTCAGCCCGATCACGTCGTCGAGCAACACGTTGGACTGCTCACGGGTGTCGACTCGAGGCTGGATGAACAAGGTGCCGGCCGGCGAGTCCGCCGTCGGCGGCTTCGGGTGATAGACCGCACCCTGGTCGTAACGCGGCATCGGCTTGAACCGCATCTCCAGCACGTAGCGTTTGAGCGCGGGTACCACCGATGCACCGCGAATCAGCTTGTCCCGCACCACCGCGACCTTGCGGTTGGTGGGCGAGATGACCCGCCCCACCAACGTGGACAGATCGATCATGGCCCGGGCGTGCTTGCGCCGCTCGGTGTCGTAGCTGTCCAGCAGGGCGTCATCGGCCTGGCCGTTGACCACCGCAGCCAGCTTCCAGCCCAGGTTCGCCGCGTCCCGGATGCCGCTGTTGTAACCCTGGCCCTGCCACACCGGCATCAGGTGCGCGGCGTCGCCGGCCAGCAGGAACCGGCCCTTACGGAAGTTCCCCGCGATGCGGGAGTGATGCGTGTAGACGCGACGACGGATCACGTCGACCTTGTCCGGATGCGGGACGAACGGTGCCAGCAGCCGTGCCACGAACTCGGGATCCTCGGCCTGCTCATCGGTTTCGTCGGCATGGATCATGAACTCGAACCGGCGGATACCGTGGGCGATCGAGATCGACGCGTACGGCCGGTCCGGATCGGCACCGACCTCACTGTTCGGATGGCCCAGAGGGTCGTTGGCCAGATCCACCACCACCCACCGGGTCGGCGAGGTGGTGCCGTCGAACGACACACCGGTGATGCGGCGGGTGGCGCTGCGTCCGCCGTCGCACCCGACCACGTAGCGCGCCTGCACCGCAGGGACGTCCGGGCCGAACTCGACCGTCACCCCGTCAGCCGTCTCGACCGCCGATTCCATCCGGCGACCCCAGGCCACCTGCACATGGTCGAACCGGTCCAGCCCGACCAGCAGCTGTGCGTCGACCAGCGGCTGGACGAAGCCGTTGCGCTTGGGCCAGCCGAATCGGGCATCCGGAGGCGCCATTTCGGCCAGCAGCCGGCGGTTGCCGTCGTAGAACCGCAGGATCTGATTGGGCACGGTGTGCGGGAGGACCGCCTCGACCAGCCCGATGGACTGGAAGGTACGCAGCGACTCGTCGTCGAGACCGACCCCGCGGGGGTAGTCGATGAGGGTGTCGCGTTCCTCCACCACGAGGGTCCGGACGCCCTGGATACCAAGGACATTCGCCAGGGTCAGGCCTACCGGCCCGGCGCCGACGATGAGGACGTCGACCTCCTCAGCCACGTTCGGACCCCAACAGAAAGTCCAGGTGCAGCCGGTTGAACGTCTCGGGGTCCTCGTACTGTGGCCAGTGCCCGCAGTCGGGCATCACCTCGAACCGGGCACCCGGGATCATCGACGCGATCCGCCGGCCCTCGCTGACATCGGCGGTCGGGTCATCACTCGTCCACAACACCAGGGTGGGCGCCGTGATCGAGCCGTATTCCTTCTCCCCCAGCAGGTTCCGTGCCCGGATCTCCGGATCCTGCAGCGCCATGATGTCGCTCATCGCGGCGACGAAACCGGGCTGGCGGTACACCGCCTGACGACTCGCCACGATGTCGTCGTAATCCTTTGTCTTGTCGGCCATCAGCCACTTGATCCGGGCCTGCACCGTCTCCCAGGTCGGGTTCTCCGCGGCTGCCATCGACAGCGTGATGATCCGCTTCATCACCTCGGGGTCGGCCTGCGAGCCACCGGCCGTGTTGAGTACCAGACGGTCGACCCGGTCCGGATGATCGGCGGCGGCGCGGGCGGCCACCCAGCCGCCCAGCGACTCACCCGAGATGTGGGCGCGCTGCGCACCGATGGTGTCGAGGAATCCGATGAGGTGATCGACATAGTGGGACACCTCCAGCGGGTGCCCCGGCTTGTCGGTGTAGCCGTGCCCGAGCATGTCGATCGACCACGTCGAGAAGTGCTCCGCATGGGATTCCAGATTGCGCACATACGCCTCGGCATGTCCCCCCGACCCGTGCAGCAGCACGAGCACGGGCAGTTTCGGGTCACCGGCGTGCAGGTAGCGGGTACGGATTCCGCCCACGTCGAGGTATCCCTGCGAGAACGCGACGCCTTGGAGATCAGCCCAGACGCTCTCGTGCTCAGTGGCCGAAACGGAACCGGATGCCGGTCCGGCGGCAGTGCTTGTCATGTTCCCCTCTCCGGAGGTAGGGAGAATGATATTCTCCAAATTTGTAAGCACTTTGCTCATATAGCGCACATCAGAGTGCATTATTATCAGAGCATCACTCTCGCGGTTCTATCTGTCAAGGAGGGGCGCGATGCCGGCCAAGGCAACCCCGTCGCAGGCACAATCGAAGACCGACAGCTCCCCCACCGGGGTGCCCGGTTCGCAGACGTTGGCGCGCGGACTGAGCGCGCTCGCGGCCATCGCCGCAGCCCCGACCGGGCTCACCGTGCAACAGGTCGCCGACCATGTCGGAGCCCATCGCACGATCGCCTACCGGCTACTGGCCACCCTGAGCCAATTCCGCTATGTGACAAAGGGGGAAGACGGTCGCTACC
Organism: Mycolicibacterium peregrinum; assembly: GCF_002102345.1. Classification (GTDB taxonomy): domain Bacteria; phylum Actinomycetota; class Actinomycetes; order Mycobacteriales; family Mycobacteriaceae; genus Mycobacterium; species Mycobacterium peregrinum. The sequence continues at coordinate 4,331 of NZ_LQPP01000027.1, read as the reverse complement.
GGCCCGGGGCTGGGCTGGCGGCGCTTGGCTCCTCGTTCGACAACAACATGCGTCAACTCAGCGTCCCGACCCTGCGCGCACTCGCCGACGAGCTCGGCAGCACGGTGTCACTGCTGGTGGCCGAGGGCGATCAACAGGTCGCCGTCGCGGTGATCGTCCCGACGCAGGTGTTCTACCAACTGTCCTTCCACGAAGGCAGCCGCCACCCGCTCGAACTGGGCGCGGCCGGGGTCGCGTTGCTGGCGAGCATGCCGCCGCGCCCCGGTGAACGTGAGCTGGTGCGGCAGACCCGCGAACAGGGCTGGGTGATCACCCACGGCGAGATCGAACCGAACACGTACGGCCTGGCCGTACCCGTGCGCCGGCGCCTGCCCTCGCCGCCCACCTGCATCAACCTCATCTCGCACCGCGAAGACGTCGTGATGGGTGGCAAGGACGCGGTCGTCCGGGCCGCGAACGAACTGTCGGACATCCTGTACTGAAAGGGAAAGACATTGACCCGTACCGAAATTGACTGGGACGACGAAGTCGATGTCGTCGTGCTGGGCAGCGGCGGCGCCGGGCTCACCGCGGCGCTGACGGCGTCGGTCAACGGCGCGTCGGTCGCGATCTACGAGAAGGCCCCGACCGTCGGCGGCACGACCGCGGTATCCGGTGGCATCGTGTGGATCCCCGCCCATGACCGCAGCACCGACGGACCGCTTCCCGTCTCCGACGCGGTGGACTACCTGCAGGCGCAGTCGCTGGGCTACCTGGACGGCGACCTCGTGGACACCTTCGTCCGGACCGGACCGGCGATGCTCGACTTCGTCGAGCAACACAGTGAGCTGCGCTTCTCCGTCGCCGAGGGCTTTCCCGACTACAAGCCCGAACTACCCGGTGGCCGCCCCGGGGGTGGCCGCTCACTGAGCGCAGGCCCGGTGGATCAGGGCAAACTCGGCGCCTGGCGAGACCGGATCACGTCCTTCCCCGCCGATTTCAGCAATGTAGGGATCGACGCCGAAACTCGCGCCCGGATTCACGCCGTCTACGAAGACCCCGACGCCGACCTGTGTGTGGCAGGCACCGCACTGATCGCGGGCCTGCTACGAGGGTTGCTCGACCGCGGCATCCAACCCGTCACCGAGGCCCGCGCCGTCGAACTGATCGGAGCCCACACCGGCATCGAGGGCGTGCGCATCGGCTTCAACAACACCGGCGGAGCGGGCGTTCATGTGCGGGCCCGCAGCGGCGTCGTGCTGGCCACCGGCGGCTTCGAATGGGACACCAAGTTGGTCGAGGCCTACCTGCGCGGGCCCATGCGCGGTGCGGTGTCACCGCCGAACAACACCGGCGACGGGCTGCGGATGGCCATGGCACACGGCGCAGACCTGGCGAACATGGGTGAGGCGTGGTGGGTTCCGATCGTGCAGCTGCCCGGGGACACCATCGACGGTCACCCCCGTAGCCGTAGTGTGCGGCTGGAACGGACTCGACCGCGCAGCGTCATCGTCAACCGGGCCGGCAAGCGCTTCCTCAACGAGGCGGGCGAATACAACTCGATGGCCGGGGCATTCCAGTACCTCGACCCCAAGCTCGGCTACGCCAACGACCCGGCGTGGATTGTGTTCGACTCCGTGCACCTGCAGCGCTACGGCTTCCTCGGCGTCGAACCCGGTGCCCCGGCTCCGGAGTGGTTCTGCGAGTCGGCCTCGCTCGCCGAGCTCGGCGCCAAGACCGGCATCGACGCCGAGGGCCTTGCCGCGACCCTGAGTCGCTGGAATGACAACGTCGCCGACGAGATCGACCCTGACTTCGGCCGTGGATCCAGCGCGTATGACGGCTACTGGGGCGACAACTCGGCCGCCACCCCGGCCGGCCAGACGCTGGGGCCACTCGACACCGCGCCGTTCTACGCGGTGCCGGTCAAGATCGGCGCGATGGGCACCAAGGGCGGACCACGCACCGACCGCGACGGCCGAGTGCTGCACGTCAACGGCGCGCCCATCCCAGGTCTGTTCGCCGCCGGCAACGCGATGGGCGGGGTGACGGGCAAGGCTTACGGTGGAGCCGGCGGCACCCTCGGCCCCGCCATGGTGTTCGGTTACCGCAGCGGCTACGCCGCAGCGACGGGCAAGTCGGTGAGCTGATCGGCTACGGTCGAGTGGTGCTCGGGACCCCGCGCAGCGCGGCGCAGACCCGCATCCTCGATGCGGCCCTCGAGCTGATCGCGGACCACGGCGTCGGCGGTACCTCACTGCAGATGATCGCGGACGCCATCGGTGTCACGAAAGCCGCCGTCTACCACCAGTTCAAGACCAAGGAAGCCATCGTCATCGCGCTGACCGAACGCGAACTCGGCCAGCTGGAAGAATCGCTGGAGGCGGCCGAGGCCGAAGGTTCCCCCACCCGAGCCCGCGAAATCCTTCTCACTCGCGTGATCACGATGGCGGTCTCACGTCGGCGTGCTGCCAGCACGCTGCAATTCGACCCGGTCGTGGTGCGACTGCTGGCCGAACACGAACCGTTCCAGCAGTTCATCGACCGGCTCTATGCGGCGATGCTCGGCGACCAGTCCGGCGATGGGGCACGGGTCCATGCGGCGGTGCTGTCCGGGGTGATCGGCGCCGCGGTGATGCATCCGCTGGTAGCCGACCTCGACGACGACACCCTGCAGACCGAACTGCTCGCCACCATGCGACGGGTGATCGGGCTCCCCGACTCAGCGGGCTGAGTCGGCGATCAGTTGCGCTGCCGCCGTGTACGGATCGGTGGTGCCGTCGGCCACCGCCGCCGCCAGCCCGTCCAACTCGTCGTGGTTGCGCAGCAGCGTCTGGGCCAGTGACAGGATCTGGGTGCGGGCCCGAGCGCTGCGCCGCTCGGCGGTGTCGGCGCGGTGATGAGCATCGATGGCCTCGACCAGCTCGGCCAGGCCCTCCCCCTGTGCGGCAACCAGTTTGAGTACCGGAACGGTAGCTTCGGCCCGCAGATCGCGGGCCGTCTGATCGGCCCCCTCGCGATCTGCCTTGTTCACCACCACCAGATCGGCGACCTCCAACAGGCCGGCCTTCGCGGCCTGAACGGCGTCACCCGCACCGGGATTGAGGATCACCACGGTCGGGTCGGCGATCGCGGCGATCTCGATCTCGGACTGGCCGACACCCACGGTCTCCAGCACGATCAGGTCGTAGGACAGGGCTGCCAGCAGCCGGATCGCCGCCGGTACTGCCGCGGCCAGCCCGCCCAGATGCCCACGGGTGGCCACCGAGCGGATCAGCACGTCGGGGTCGTTGATGTGGGCGGCCATCCGGATCCGATCCCCGAGCAGCGCACCGCCGCTGTACGGGGACGACGGATCGACGGCGAGCACCGCGACCCGCAGTCCACGCTCCCGGTACGCGCCGACCAGGGCGCCGACCGTTGTCGACTTCCCCGCGCCGGGCGGACCGGTGATCCCGATGACTCGCGGCGATGCGGGACCGAGCACCGCGAGAACCTCACCGCGACGGTCGCTTTCGACCAGGCTCAGCAGACGCCCGACAGCGCGCTGGGATCCGCCGCGCGCTGCTGCGATCAGCTCTTCGATGTTGTGCTTCGTCATCACGGTTGACACTACGGCGAAGGCACCTCGATGACGGTCGCCGAGCCCATCCCGCCGCCGGCACACATCGCGGTGACGCCGATACCGCCGCCGCGCCGGCGCAACTCGTGGACCATGGTGGCCAGCATGCGCGCCCCGGTGGCGGCCACCGGATGTCCGAGCGAGCACCCGCTGCCACTGACGTTGACGAGTTCCGGGTCGATGTCGAGCAGCTTGATGGTGGCCAAGCACATCGACGCGAAGGCCTCGTTGATCTCGAACAGGTCCACGTCCGACAGCGAAAGACCAGCCCGGCCAAGCGCTTTGGTGATGGCTTCGACCGGCGCCAGGCCGGTGGACGCCGGGTCGACTCCCACCGATGCCCAGGACTTGATGGTCGCCAGGGCGGGTAGTCCGAGCTTGTCGCTGGCGATGGTCAGGAGTGCGGCAGCGTCGTTGGCTCCGCACGCATTGCCTGCGGTGATGGAGAAGCCGTCGATCTCTGGATGAAGTGGTTTGAGTCCGGCCAGCTTCTCCAGGGTGGTGTCACGGCGCGGATGCTCATCGGTGTCGAACAGCCCGTGCGGTGTCTGGATCGGGACGATCTCCTCCTTGAACCGCCCCTCGTCGATCGCCGCGATGGCCTTCAGGTGTGAACCCAACGCCCACTGGTCCATCTCCTCGCGGCTCACCCCGGCCTTGACCGCGGCGTTCCAGCCGACCGTGATCGACATGTCCATGTTCGGTGCGTCCGGGCGGTCCGGGTGGGTGG
>NZ_LQPP01000026.1 GCF_002102345.1 Mycolicibacterium peregrinum | reverse complement strand
TCAACAACGACCTCGCCACCGAACGCGACTACCAAGCCTGGCTCGCCGAAGAATACGGACCACCACCACCCTTCTGAACAGAGCAATTATGGGCCGCTATGTAGAGAGTGCCTGGGCAACCTCCTGCGCCACCCGAGTACCTGATTCGATGGCGCCCTCGATGTAGCCCGCGTGATCGCTCGCGGTTTCGGTTCCCGCCCAATGGATGTCGCCGACGGGCTCGAAGGACCACGGAAGCAACCCGTCCAGGGTGCCCGCGATGGGCAGCGCCATATAGCCGCCGCCGACGTATTCATCGGTCTGCCACGACTTCTCATGCCAGCTGACCGGATCGAGCACCTCTGGCCCGATGTGACCGATTAGGGGTTCCAGCACGGCCCTCCGACGTTCATCGGCGCTGAGCCCATCGAGCTGACGAGCCGCGGGTCCGCCGATGAGCACACACAGATGCCCCGGACCGTCCGGCGGGCTGGTGTCGAACACGCCGCTACCCGGACCGTCGAGGACGATCAGCTCGCCACCCTTGCGCTGCCTCCAGAACGGGCGGTTGTACACCGCAATGGCCTTGTAGACCGATCCCATGTATGTGTCATCCGCGAACCGCGCCCGTTCAGGCGGCAGCGGTGGTTGGTAGGCGATGGACCGCGCCATTGGCGCCGGCACAGTGACGATGACCTTGGCAGCCCGCACCTCACCCGCGGTGGACTGGATCGTCACGCCGGATTCATCGCTACTGATCTTAACAACCTTGTGCCCCAATCGGATTCGGGAAACGAGCTCGGCAGCAAAACCGTCAGTCAGCCCTCGCATTCCCTTGACGATCAGAGAATCCTGCGCGCCCCCCTTGGTCGACAGCATGGTGAGCACGCCGCCTTGCTGGCGGATCATTCTCGCCATCGCGTAGACCGAGTGCCGGTCCAGATCGGCAGTCCACGACACCGCCGCGATCACCTCCAGCAGCCGGCGCGCGGTGCGGCCCGGTACGCGGCGCAGCCATGAGTCCACAGTCTTGTCGTTCCACCGCTGCGGAACTCCGGTGCGGGACAACACCTCTACACCGGCCAGCGCCAATGCGGCCATGAGTACAGCCGTCGATACCGCCGACAACCGACGTGAGCGGTCAATGAGACCGGGCATGGGACCCGTGTGCATCTGATACCTGGCGAGGCCGAACTCGTCGACCAGCGACGAGAGCCGGTGGTGCCCGTGGCCGATCCACTGACCACCCAGGTCGACCGTCGATCCCAGCGCGGTGGTCTCGCTCATCGTTCGGCCGCCGAGTCGGTCCGAAGCTTCCAATACGAGCACGTCGATTCCGCGACGGTGTAGCTCGCGGGCTGCCATCAGCCCCGATACTCCCGCGCCGACCACGACCACCGTGGTCTGTTCCGTTGCGTCATCTTGCGCCGTCATCACGACCCGCCATTTCTAAGTCGGTCAACCGTCCGACTTTTATAGCACGAGAGGACCCGAGTGGCGACAGCCCGGCGCCGTCCTCAGGCCACTAGGCCGCAGGCTGCGGGTCCGCGAGCGTCACCAGCATCTGGATCGCATGGTCGAGGTCGCGGCGCGCGCGCCGGCGGTCCCGGCTCGCCACGTACTGGATGATCAGCCCGTCGAGCATCGCGAGCCCGAGGCGGCCCAGCGTGGCGAAGTCCACGGCGCAGCACTCCCCGGCGGCGTTCGCGGACTGCTCACAGAACTCGGCCACCAGCGCGGTGTACCGGTCGTACTGCAGCCGCGCCAGCCCCTCCGAGCCCTCGCTGCGCACGGAGTACATCGCCAGTTCGTACTGCATGACCTGCACGCCGACATCACCTTCGACCAGGGCCTCCCAGAACGTCGTGACACCGTGACTCAGGGCGTGCGCCAGACCTTGGTCGAGTTCCAGGCTGCCGTGCACGGTGGCGACGACATCATCGATCACCGCGACAATGACGGCGCGCAGCATCTGATCCTTGGACGGAAACACGTAGTGCAAGGTGCCGAGCGGGATGCCCGCCTCGGCCGCGACTGCGCGCAGGGTCGTTCCCGGCACGCCGACGTCACTGAGGACGCGGATCGCCGCCGCGACGATCTGCTCCTGACGCTCGGCTGCCTTGACGTAGGCCATCGGAACCTCTCCCCTCAACTGAGCGACAGCTTAGGGTGAAAATATGGCCAACACCGTCGTCCGCGCTACGTCACCGGACGACCTTGGTGCGATCAGCGCGATCTATGCCCACCATGTCGAGACCGGTGTCGCCACGTTCGAACTGATCCCACCGCATCGCGAAGAGTGGGAGAGTCGGCTGGCGACGGCACGGATGAGTGAATTGCCGTTCCTCACCGCCACACTCAACGACGAGATCGTCGGCTATGCCTACTGCTCGCCGTGGAAGCTGCGCCCGGCCTATCGGCACACCGTGGAGAACTCGATCTACCTCGCACCACAAACCGCCGGCCGCGGCATCGGAACCCTCCTGCTACAAGGACTTCTGGACGGCTGCACTGCGGCAGGTATCCGTGAGGTCATCGCCGTGGTGGTCGACACCGACGAGGCGGCGGCATCCCTTGCCCTGCACCGCAAGCACGGTTTCGCCGAGGCGGGCCGACTGCGTGCGGTCGGGTACAAGCACGGACGGTGGCTGGACACGGTGCTGCTGCAGTGCAGCCTGTCGGTCAGCAGTTGACGAGTTCGGGCTCGCAGATCGGCTGCGATGCAGGCTCCTTGGCGGCCGGCTCGTCGACCGGGACTTCCTTGGGCGCAGCGTCCTTGGGCGTGCCGCCCCAGGGGAACGCCAGTCGCACGATCTTGCGCACCACGGAGGCGAACTGCTTGTGGATCGGGCCTGTGTTGTAGGGCAGGCCGTACCGCTGGCAGATCTCCTTCACCTCGCCGGAGATCTCGGCGTAGCGGTGCGCCGGAATGTCAGGGAAGAGGTGGTGTTCGATCTGGAACGACAGATTGCCGCTGAAGATGTGGAACCACTTGCCTCCGGTCAGGTTTGCCGAGCCGAGCAACTGGCGGAAGTACCACTGCCCGCGGGTCTCGTTCTCGGTCTCCTCGATGGTGAACTCGTGGGTGCCCTCCGGGAAATGGCCGCAGAAGATGATCGTGTAGGACCACACGTTGCGCATCAGATTGGCGGTCATGTTGCCTGCGAACACAAATGGCGCGAACGGGCCGGCCAGCAGCGGGAAAGCCACGTAGTCCTTGACGGTCTGCTTGCGGACCTTGGCCCACATCTCGCGCAGCATGTCCTTCTTGTCCCGCAGCTTGATCTCGCCGGTACGGATGCGCTCGGTCTCGAGCTCGTGCAGCGCGACGCCGTACTGGAAGAACACCATCAGCAGGAAGGCGTACAACGGATTGCCCAGGTAGTACGGGCTCCACTTCTGGTCCTCGCTCATGCGCAGGACGCCGTAACCGATGTCGCGGTCCATGTCGACGATGTTGGTGTAGGTGTGGTGCATGTAGTTGTGCGAGTGCCGCCACTGATTGGACGGGCACGCCGAATCCCACTCGAAGTTCTGGCCGCGCAACGCCGGATCGCCCATCCAGTCGTACTGGCCGTGCATCACGTTGTGGCCGATCTCCATGTTGTCGAGGATCTTCGACAGGCCGAGCATCACCGTGCCGACCGGCCAGGCCGGCGGCAGGAACAGCAGCGCACGGCCGCCAACTTCGAGCTTGCGCTGCATCTTGATGATGTCGCGGATGTAGGTGGCGTCACGCTCACCGAGGTCGGCGAGGGCGCGTTCACGGATGGAGTCGAGTTCGGCGCCGAAGGTCTCGAACTGCTCGGGGGTCAGCGTGTAGTGAGTCATGGTGTGTCCTTTCTTCGAAAAGGGCTGAAAGTAGGTGTCTAGAGGTCGATCTGGACGTCGCCGCAGGGGGCGGTCACACAGATTTCGATGTTCTCGTCAGGGTCCGTCGAGACCGCGCCGGTGATCAGGTTCTTCACCGGACCGCTGATCTTCTTCCGGGTGCAGGTGTGGCAGATGCCCATTCGGCAACCGCTCGTCGGGTTCAGTCCGGCGGCCTCGGCCTGCTCCAGGATCGAGCGGCCGTCGTCGACGACTGCGACGACACTTTCGGTGAATGCGACCGTTCCACCCGATACCTCGGTCGGGACGGCGATCACCGGCGGCACAAAGCTCTCCGAGCGGGCTCCGGGCAGCAGGTCCTTGACCGCGGAGACCAGAGCCGGTGGACCGCAGACGAACACCGCGTCGGGGTTCGGCATCGCGGCGGCCAGGTGGTCCGGACCGAAGTACCCGGTCAGGTCGCCCCGGTTCGAGCGGGTGTAGCTGTGCAGCACCGTGACGCCCGGCGTCGCCGCCAGTTCGGTGGCGTACGCGGCCTCTTCGGGGTTACGGGCGTAGTGGATGAAGGCAACCTCACCGTCGAAGTCCTCCTCGCGCAGAGTGCGCAGCATGGAGAGCACCGGCGTGATACCGCTGCCGCCGGAGACCAGGAGGATGCGGCGGGGGCGCTGCTCCGGAATGACAAAGTCGCCGCCGACCGAATCGAGGCCGAGGACCATGCCCGGCGCTGCGTTGCGGTACAGGTACTGCGAGACCAGTCCGCCGTCGTGCAGACCGATGGTCAACTCGATGACGGGGCTGCCTTGGGCGTTGGCCGGCGAGTAGCACCGCGTGCGGCGGCGGCCGTCGATCTCCACGGTCAGGTTGATGTGCTGGCCGGCCTTGAAGCCCCGCCAGGCGTCGTTGGGCTGCAGAGTCAGGGTGACGCTGCGAGGCGTCTGCTTACGGACGGCGACCACCTTGGCACGGGCGTCATTGACGGTCCAGGTGCGGTCGTAAACCTCGGTGTACCGGTCCACGCCGTGCGGGCCGGTGAGGATCCCAACCAAGGCGGAGCGCCGGATCCGGCGGCTCAAAGTTTCGGTGAACATATGTACACGATGAGTCCATCGATACGTTCACGTCAAGGGTTAATCCGCTGGTTGTTGTGCGGATCACGTGGTGAACAAATGTGCCAATCTGTCATACACAATCGTTCCGATCAGGCGTTCGACGTCCTTGTGCTAGCTTTTTTCGGTGAACAGTCGTAGCCCCAGTTCACGAGACCGGCGGTCAAGCCGCTCGTCAAGCTCCCGGCCCAAGGACAATCTGTCTCGCGAGGAGCGCAAGGAAGCCACCCGCCGCGCGATCATCACGGCCGCTCTGAAGTTGCTCGAAGAGGACAGTTTCAGCGCGCTCAGCCTGCGTGAGGTCACCAGGGAGGCCGGCATCGTGCCTGCCGCCTTCTACCGGCACTTCGAAACCATGGACGCGCTCGGCCTGGTGCTGATCGACGAGTCCTTCCGCGCCCTCCGGGAGATGCTCAGGCGGGGTCGCGCCGGCCAGCTCGACCCCAAGCGCATCATCGAGTCCTCGGTCGACATCCTGTTCAACAGCGTCAGCGAACGGCCCGAGCACTGGCGCTTCATCAGCCGGGAACGCAACACCGGGGTAACCGTCGTGCGCTATGCGATCCGCACGGAAATCCGGTTGATCACCTCCGAGCTGGCCATCGACCTGGCCCGACTACCCGGCCTGACCACGTGGAGCAGCGAGGATCTCAACATCCTGTCCGGGTTGTTCGTCAACTCGATGATGGTCACCGCGGAATCCATCGAGGATGCCAACGACGCGAAGGCGCTCGAAGACATCAAGCAGAACGCACGTAAGCAACTCCGCATGATCGTGGTCGGCGTCGCCGGCTGGAGTAGCGGCTGACTTCACCGCGGAAACCGCGGCAATGGGAAAATGCCACATGGCCATCAAGATTGACGCCCTCGATGCCGCGTTGTTGTCGGCATTGGCGACCGACCCACGCACGCCGATTCTTGAGCTGGCATCACGACTGAAGGTCGCCCGCAACACAGTGCAGGCGCGCATGAAGCGGCTCGAGGAATCCGGTCTGGTCCGCGGCTTCCCACCGAACATCGACCTGGCAGAACTCGGGTACGCGGTGCACGCCTTCGTCGGCATCGAAACCGACCAGAACAAGATGAACGCCATCATCGACGCGCTGCGCGCAGTTCCCCACGTGCTGGAGGTGCACGCGACGACCGGACGGGCCGATCTCCTGGTCCGCATTGCCGCGCAGACCCAAGAGGAGCTACTGCGGCTCATCCAGGAAGTACATCGGATCGACGGCGTCAAGCATTCGGAAACCATGCTGGCGATGGCGACTCCGGTCGAATACCGGTCACTGCCTCTCGTGCAGCATCTGACTCAGCACTCAACAAAATGATGCGTGCATCACAGTGTTCCACGTCACAATTGAGCAATCTGATCAACATTTTCGCCAACTATTGACGCGGATCACCCTCCACGGCAGATTTCGCTGCACCGATTGCTAGTAGTTCTCGCTTCGCAGCTCACGATCTGGGTTGTGGAAAGTGTGGAGGTTATCCGTGACCAGCGTGCTGCCCCGATCCGAACCCACCGCGACTCAACCCGTCGCGCCGTACGACCTCGACGACCGGTATCGAGTGGGGGCCGGCCCGGTATTGCTCACCGGGGTGCAGGCGATCGCCCGAATGATGGTCGAACAGCATGTCCGTGACCTCCGCGCCGGTTCCCGCGTGGCGACCTTCGTCTCCGGCTACCAGGGCAGCCCACTGGGCGGCGTCGACAAGATGCTGCTGGGCATGCCGAACGTGCTGGCCGAGCACGACGTCGTCTTCACCCCAGGGTTCAACGAGGAACTCGCCGCCACCTCCGTCTGGGGCAGCCAGACCGACCTCCCGGCCGGCACGGCAACCCACGACGGCGTCGTCGGAATCTGGTACGGCAAGGGCCCCGGCGTGGACCGCGCCACCGATGCGCTGCGGCACGCCAACATGTACGGCGTCAACCCGCGCGGTGGCGTGCTGCTGCTCGTCGGCGATGACCCGGCATCGAAGTCGTCGACAGTGCCTGCGGTCAGCGAACGGTCCCTGGCGGCACTGGGCATCCCGGTGCTGTTCCCGCGCAACGCCGAAGAGATCATCACGATGGGCATGCAAGGTGTCGCGCTGTCGCGGGCCTCTGGCTGCGTCGTGGCGATGAAGATCGTCGCCGATGTCGCCGACGGCGCGTGGACGGTCGACTCCGAAGTGTCCGATCTCGCCATCAAGGCGCCCGAAGTCCAATGGGACGGAAGGCCATTCACCTACCGCCAGCGCCCGATGGCCGCTCCGGCGGACAGCCTACTCGCCGAGGCCGACCTCTACGGACCGCGCTGGGCGACCGTACGTGCCTTCGGTACCGCGAACGACCTCGACGTCGTCGAGGTAGACCCGATGCGCGCCAAGATCGGCATCGCCGCCACCGGAACGACGTTCGACGCGGTACGTCAGGCGCTGCTCGACCTCGGCGTCGACGACGCGGCATTGCACCGGGCGGGAATCCGCCTGCTGCGCATCGGGATGCCGTACCCGGTCGGCCGGGAGTCGGTCAGGGAGTTCGCCCGCGGCCTCGAGCAGGTGATCGTCGTCGAGGACAAGACCGCCTTCATCGAGACCCAGATCCGCGAAATCCTCTACGGCACCGCCGATGCCCCTCAGATCATCGGGAAGTCCGACGCCGCCGGCACGCCGCTGTTCCCGCTCGGTGGCGAACTGACCGCCGGTCGTCTGCTGGCACCGCTACGCCGGGTGCTGCGCGACCATGTCGAGCTCAAGCGCACGCCTCCCCCGCCCCTGTCGCTGGAAGTGTTGTCCGCCAAGCGAACCGCATACTTCTGCAGCGGCTGCCCGCACAACCGCTCCACCGCGATCCCGGAGGGCTCGATCGGCGGCGGCGGTATCGGCTGCCACACACTCGTCACCATGTCGGGCCGCAGCGACAGTGCCGTCGTCGGCCTGACGCAGATGGGCGGCGAAGGCAGCCAGTGGATCGGGCAGGCGCCGTTCACCGATGTGCCGCACCTGTTCCAGAACGTCGGCGACGGCACCTTCTTCCACTCCGGCCAGCTTGCGGTACAGGCCTGCATCGCGGCCGGGGTGAACATCACCTACAAGCTGCTCTACAACGAAGTCGTCGCCATGACCGGCGCGCAGGACGTCGAGGGCGGACTGGGCGTTGCCGGGCTTACCCACAAGCTCACCACCGAAGGCGTCCGGCAGATCATCGTATGCGCCGAAGAACCCAAGCGGCACAACAAGAAAGCCCTCGCCAAGGGCACGCTGCTCTGGCACCGCGACCGGCTCGATGAGGCGCAGAAGGTCTTGCGCGAGATCCCGGGCGTCACCGTCCTCATCTATGACCAGCACTGCGCCGCCGACGCCCGCCGCCAACGCAAGCGCGGCACCCTGCCCACCCGCAACACCCGCGTGGTGATCAACGAAGCGGTCTGCGAGGGCTGCGGCGACTGCGGCACCAAGTCGAACTGCCTGTCCGTGCAACCCGTCGATACCGAGTTCGGACGCAAAACCCGTATCGACCAGACCTCGTGCAACACCGACTACAGCTGCCTCGACGGTGACTGCCCGTCGTTCGTCACAGTGGAGCTGACGCCGGACGCCAAGGGCCGCAGGGTAGCCCGACGGAAGAACGCGGAGCCGCCACGTGTCGCGGACCCGGGCTTCGGCGTCCCTACCGGCACGCAGAACGTCCTGCTGGCCGGCATCGGTGGCACCGGGATCGTCACGGTCAACCAGGTTCTGGCCACCGCCGCGCTGCGCGCCGGTTACGAGGTGGAGAGCCTCGACCAGATCGGGCTCAGCCAGAAGGCCGGACCGGTCGTATCCCACTTGCGGTTCTCGACCACCGCATTGGAGCCCGCCAACCGGCTCACCCCAGGCGGCGCCGACTGCATCATCGCGATCGACCTGCTGACGGCGACCGATGGCCGCAACCTCGCGTACGGCAGTCCGGAACGCACGGTCGCCGTCGCCTCGACAAGCCAGACCCCGACCGGCGACATGGTGTACGACAAGTCGGTCGCCTACCCCGAGACCCAGTCGCTGCTGGACCGGCTCACGGTGGCCACCCGGGCACTCACCCATCTCGACGCGCTCGCCGCGGCCCAGGCATTGTTCGGCAATACCGCCGCGGCCAACTTCCTGGTCATCGGCGCCGCATTCCAGAACGGCGGGTTGCGCCTGCCCGAGGCGAGCATCGAAGAGGCAATCGGCATCAACGGTGTCGCGGTCGCCGCCAACGTCGCGGCGTTCCGCTGGGGCCGGGTCGCGGTCGCCGATCCGGCTGCGTTCGCCGCCGCGGTGGAGGCGGCACGCCCGAAAGGCACGCCGGCCGTTGCGAGCACGGAACTGTTGGCAGGAACCACCTTCGACGGCGAGGTCCGCCGGCTCGTCGAACTGCGGGCCGGTGAGTTGGTTCGCTACCAGAACGCGAGAGTCGCCCGGCGCTACGTCAACGCGGTGCAATCAGTCTGGCAGTCGGAGCGTGCGGTCACCGACAAGACCGCCTTCAGCGAGGCCGTGGCACGTGGGCTGCACAAGTTCACCGCCTACAAGGACGAGTACGAGGTGGCGCGGCTGCTGGTCGACCCGGCGTTCCTGGCCGACGTGCAGGCGCACGTGCCCGGTGGGGAGAACCTCACCTACAAGCTGCATCCGCCGGTCCTGCGCGCCATGGGCCGCACCAAGAAGGTCGGCTTCGGACCGAAATCGCATGTGGCACTGAAGATGCTCGCCAAGGCCAAGGTGCTGCGCGGCACCAAGTTGGATCCGTTCGGCTACGCCCATGTCCGGAAAGTGGAGCGGCAGTTGCTGTCCCATTACACCGATATGGTGCTCGGACTCGCCGTCACATTGAACGCAGACAACTACGCCACCGCCGTCGAAGCAGCCGGACTACCCGACATCGTCCGCGGCTACGAGGACGTCAAGCTCGGCAACGTCGAGCTGTACCGGGCGCGCCTGCGCGATCTCGGTATCTCCTACTGACCAAGCCACGACAGAAAAGGAATCACCAGTGACAGCTATGCCCACCACCCTCGGGGTCTTCGGTCGCTCGCGCGAGCTGAGTGCCAGAAGCCACGAGCAGGTCGTGTTCTGCGAGGACGAGAAGTCCGGACTGAAGGCGATCATCGCCATCCATTCGACCGCCCTCGGCCCGGCGCTCGGCGGCTGCCGGATGTACCCGTATGCCGACGAATTCGAGGCTCTCGAGGACGTGCTGCGGTTGTCCTGGGGGATGACCTACAAGGCCGCGGCGGCCGGGGTGAACCTCGGCGGTGGCAAGTCCGTCATCATCGGCGACCCGAACAGCGACAAGAGCGAAGAACTGTTCGCCGCGTTCGCCCGGTTCGTCGACAATCTCGGCGGGCGGTACGTCACCGCGGGTGACGTCGGCACCAACACCGACGACCTGGACGTCATCGGCAAGTACACCACGTACGTGACCGGTCGCAGCACCGCCGCGGGCGGTTCCGGCGACAGCGCGCGGCTGACCGCACTCGGCGTGTTCAACGCCATGCGCGCAGGTGCCGAATCCGTCTGGGGTACGGCTTCGTTGGCGGGCCGTACGGTGGGTGTCGAAGGCGTCGGCAAGGTGGGAGGCGAGTTGATCGCCCTGCTGATCGCCGATGGCGCGGAGGTGTGTGCGACCGACGTGAACGACGCTGCACTGCATCGCGTCTCGATCGATCATCCGTCGATTCGCCTGCTGAGCTCGGTGGCAGACGCACCCGTCGACGTCTACGCTCCGTGTGCACTGGGAGCCACCCTGACGCCTGCGAGCGCCGATACCATCGAGGCGAAGCTGATCTGCGGCGCAGCCAACAACCAGCTCGCCGATCCTGGTGTCGAGCAACTGCTTCGCCGGCGCGGGATCACCTGGGTACCTGACTTCGTCGCCAATGCAGGCGGTCTCATGCAGGTCGCCGGTGAATTGCAGGGCGTCGACCGCGCCACGGTAGAAGCCGACGTGACCCGCATCTTCGACCGCACCCGCGAGATCATCTCTGCGGCACGGGTCTCGGGGATCAGCATCGGTGCGGCAGCGAACCGATTCGCCGAACGACGCCTCGACGGCGCGATCTGATGCCGGCCGGCGGCGGATGGCTCCGTACCAAGTCGATTGAGCAGTCGATCCGGGACACCGATGAACCTGACTCGAAGCTACGCAAGGATCTGACGGCAAGAGATCTCACCGTCTTCGGCGTCGCGGTCGTCATCGGTGCCGGCATCTTCACCTTGACTGCTCAGACGGCGGGCACCATGGCGGGACCGTCCGTATCGCTGGCCTTCATTCTTGCGGCGATCACCTGCGGCCTCACCGCACTCTGCTACGCGGAATTCGCCTCCACCGTCCCCGTCGCGGGCAGCGCCTACACCTTCTCCTACGCCACCTTCGGTGAGTTGATCGCCTGGATCATCGGCTGGGACCTGATATTGGAGTTCGCGCTCGCGGTATCCGTTGTCGCCAAAGGATGGTCGCAATACCTCGGCGAAATACTGGGCGGATCGATGTCACCGGTCGTGCACTTCGGGTCGGTCAAGTTCGACTGGGGTGCCGTGGTGATCATCGCCATCGTCGGGTTCCTGCTGGCGACCGGGACCAAGCTGTCCTCACGGGTGTCCGCCGTCGCGGTGGCGATCAAACTCGCAGTGATCGTCCTGATCCTCGTGGTCGGCGCCGGCTACTTCAAGGCATCGAACCTCACGCCCTTCATCCCGCCGGCTCAGCCGTCAGCCAGAGCGGACGGCGTGCACCAGTCGATGCTCGGGTGGCTCACCGGGACCGGCGGCTCGAGCTTCGGCTGGCTGGGCCTCCTGACTGCGGCCAGCATCGCCTTCTTCGCCTTCATCGGCTTCGACGTGGTCGCCACCGCCGCGGAGGAGACCCGCAATCCGCAGCGCGACGTACCGCGCGGCATCTTCGGAGCGCTTGCCATCGTCACGGTGTGCTACGTCGCGGTCTCATTCGTCCTCACCGGCATGGTGCCGTACACCCAGCTCCAGGGCGACAATGCCACCCTCGCAACGGCATTCGCCCTGCACGGTGACACCTGGGCGAAGAACATCATCTCCATCGGAGCGTTGGCCGGCCTGTCGACCGTCGTCATGGTGATGTTCCTGGGCCAGACCCGGGTCCTGTTCGCGATGTCCCGCGACGGACTGCTTCCCCGCCGCCTCGCGTACACCGGCAGGCAGGGCACGCCGGTGCGATTGACGATCATCGTGGGAACGGTGTGCGCGCTGCTCGCGGCGTTCGTCGACTTCGGCACTCTCGCGGGAATGGTCAACATCGGCACCCTGTTCGCGTTCATCCTCGTTGCGATCGGCGTCCCCGTCCTGCGCCGCACCCGGCCCGATCTGAAGCGCGGCTTCCGTGTTCCGTTCGTTCCGGTGATACCGATTCTGGCCGCGCTCTCCTGCCTCTGGCTGATGTTCAACCTCGAGTTGGAGACCTGGCTACGCTTCGCGATCTGGATGGCGATCGGGGTGGTGCTGTACTTCGCTTACGGACGCTCCCACTCGATGCTGGCGCGGCGGCAGGAGCGCCGCGACGTCGCCGACCTTGCTGAAGTGTCAGTCTGAACCAGGGTGCGGCGGATAGGGTCCCGCTCATGTCCCTTGCAGAGCCGCTTGACCTCACCTACCCGCGCCCCGACATCGCAGTCCTCACCCTCAATCGGCCCGAGAAACTGAATGCGTTGTCGTACGAACTGGTGGAGGCCCTGCACGCCACACTCGACGACATCGCGGCGAACAACGAGTGCCGCGTCGTGGTCCTCACCGGCGCCGGACGCGGCTTCTGCTCGGGCCTGGATCTGAGCAATCCCAACCCGCCCGAGGCGGGTGGCGGCACCGAGTTCCCCCGCTCGGGCATGCGCTGGCAGGAACGCATCGCCAACCTGACGGTCAAGCTGCACCGGCTGCGCCAGCCCGTCATCGCCGCGGTCAACGGCGCCGCCTACGGCGGTGGCTTCGCGCTGGCCGCAGCCAGCGACATCCGCATCGCCGGACCCGCGGCGAAGTTCTGCACACAGTTCATCAAGCTGGGCATCGGCGGCTGCGACATCGGGGTGAGCTACACGCTGCCCAGGATCATCGGCGCGGGCCCGGCGTTCGATCTGATCCTGACCGCGCGGGCGGTCGACGCGGCGGAGGCGCTGCGACTCGGGCTGGTCACCCGCATCGTCGACGACACCGCCAACCTGCTCGATGCCGCCCTGGAGATTGCCGAAACCCTTTGCGGTTATGGCAAATTCGGCCTGGAATCCACCAAACAGGTGCTGTGGGCCAATCTCGATGCCGGCTGTCTGGAGACCGCGCTACATGTGGAGAACCGCAGCCAGATCCTGTCCGTCGGCACGGGCAGTCTGAGCGGGACGGCTCAGTTCACGAAGCGTGGGTGAGCGTCACGGTGAAGTCGTCGTACCCCGGGACAGTCATCGCGCCGTCCCGCCACCGTCGACGATGATCACCTGCCCGGTCATGTAGCTGCCGGCGTCCGAGCACATCAGCAGGGCCGCGCCGACCATCTCATCCGGGGTGGCCAGCCGCTTCATCAGGGTCCCGCCCTTCATCAGATCGATGGCTTCCTGCGGGTTGTTGCGCATCATGTCGGTGTCGACCGGTCCCGGCGCCAAGGCGTTGACCCGGATGCCCAGCGGCGCGAACTCGGCCGCCATCGACCGGGTGACCGACATCAGCGCGGCCTTGCCCGAGGCATAGATCGACAGGGCGGGGGCGAAATTGAACGCCCCGACCGACACCATGTTCAGCACCGCCGCCTTGGGGCTGGCCTTCAGATGCGGCAACGCGTGCTGGACCAGGAACACCGGTCCACGCAGGTTTACCTCGTAGGACTTTGCCCAAGCCTCCGGCGTCATCTGCCCCAGCGGCTGGGCCAGTGCGTTCGCCGCGTTGTTGACCACCACGTCGACCCCGCCGAACTCGGCGACCGTGCGCTCCACCAGCGCGCCGAGGTCGTCGATGTTGCCGCTGTGGGTGGGCACCCCGATCGCCTGTCCCCCGAGCTCGCGCAGGTGCTCGGCGGCCCGTTCGCAGGCGTCGGGCTTGCGGCTGGCAACCACCACACGCGCGCCGGCCAGCGTGAAGCCCTCGGCGAGGGCCAATCCGATGCCACGGGTGCCGCCGGTGACGATCACGGTGCGGTCGGTCATGTCGAACAGATGGTCAAAGGTCTCACGGTTCACCCCGTCAGTAGACCATCACCACGGTCCGGCCGTGCAAGGCTTCAGCCCAATGTCCGGGCACTGACGAATTCGCGGTCCTCACCGGTGATCGGGTCGGTGAACTCGAGGCGCTGGGCCAACAGTTGCAGTGGATGGTCGAAGTTATCCGCCGCGACGTCGATCACGTTGGGGTACAAGGAATCCCCGACGATCGGCAACCCGATCGAGTTCATGTGTACCCGCAACTGATGCGTCTGCCCGGTGCGGGGCGACAGCCGGTACAGCCCGTTTCCCAGTTCCTCGACAAAGGTCTCGGCGTTGGGCGCCCCGGCTTCCTCGAAGGCCTGTAACCGACCGCGGTGCTTGATGATCCGGCTGCGCAGCGTGATGGGCAACGAGACGGTGGCGGTGCCCGCGGCCCGGGCCAGATACGTCTTGCGGGTCTTACCCTCGGCGAACAGCCGCTGATAACTTCCGCGCACCTCGGGACGCACGGTGAACAGCAGCACCCCGGCGGTCAGGCGGTCCAGCCGGTGCGCAGGGCTCAGCTCCGGCAGGTCGAGCTTCCGACGCAACCGCACCAGCGCGGTCTGTGCGACGTGCCCACCGCGGGGCATCGTGGCCAGGAAGTGCGGTTTGTCGACGACGACGATGTCGTCGTCGCGGTACAGCACCGGGATGTCGAACGGCACCTCCACCTCGTCGGCAAGATCGCGGTAGAAGTAGACATGCGAGCCCGCGGGCAATTCCGTGGTGGCGTCGACAACCGTACCGTCGGGCAGAAGCACTTCTCCGGCAAGCACTTTCGCGCCGATACCGAACCGCTGCTGCAGCTCGTCGTACACATTGCCGCCCAGTAACCGCAGCCGCGCCGGGCCGATACCGTCACGCACCGGCAGCGGCGGAGGGCGCTTTCTCAATTGAGCGGCACGGGTTCGAGGATCTCGGCGCGGGCCTCGGGTGCAGCCTGGCGCAGTGCATCGGCGGACTCGTCGTCGGGCTGGGTCTGCGACAGCACCTCGGCCTCCACCCGGGCGACATAGGTGGCGACCTCGCGGTCGACGTCCTCGGCGGACCATCCCAACACGGGCGCAACCACTTCGGCGACCTCACGGGCGCAATCGACTCCGCGGTGCGGATATTCGATGGCGATCCGCATCCGGCGGGCCAGGATGTCCTCCAGGTGCAGGGCGCCTTCGGCCGCCGCGGCGTAATAGGCCTCGACCTTCAAGTAGACCGGCGCAGCGGTAATGGGTGCCAGCAGTTCAGGCCGGCCCTCCGCCATCTTGAGCACCTCGCTGATCAGCGAGCCGTACCGGTCCAGCAGGTGCCGGACGCGGTAAGGATGCAGTCCGTATTGCTTGCCGACGTATTCGGTCTGGTTGATCAACGCGAAGTACCCGTCGGCGCCCATCAGCGGCACCTTCTCGGTGATCGAGGGCGCCACCCGGGCCGGAATGAACTCTGCGGCAGCGTCGATCGCGTCGGCCGCCATCACCCGGTAGGTGGTGTACTTGCCGCCCGCGATCGCCACGAGCCCGGGAGAGGGCACCGCGACGGCGTGCTCACGCGAAAGCTTGGAGGTCTCCTCACTCTCACCGGCCAGCAGCGGGCGCAGGCCGGCGTAGACGCCGTCGATGTCGTCGTGGGTCAACGGGGTTGCCAGCACCGTGTTGACATGCCCGAGGATGTAATCGATGTCGGCCTTGGTCGCGGCGGGATGCGCGAGGTCGAGATTCCAGTCTGTGTCCGTGGTCCCGATGATCCAGTGCGTACCCCACGGAATCACGAACAGCACCGACTTCTCGGTGCGCAGGATGATCGCCACCTCGCTGACGATCCGGTCCCGCGGCACCACGATGTGCACGCCCTTGGAGGCACGCACCCGGAACCGGCCGCGTTCCTTGGACAACGCCTGAATCTCGTCGGTCCACACGCCGGTGGCGTTGACGACGACATGGCCGCGCACCTCGGTGATGGCGCCATCCTCGGAATCCCTCAGCGTCACACCCACCACGCGATCGCCCTCACGCAGCAACGCCACCACCTGACTCGACGACCGCACGACCGCGCCGTAGTGGGCCGCGGTGCGGGCCACCGTCATGGTGTGCCGGGCGTCGTCGACCACGGTGTCGTAGTAGCGGATACCGCCGATCAGCGAACTGCGCTTCAACCCAGGAGCCAGCCGCAGCGCGCCGGACTTGGTCAAATGCTTTTGTGCCGGAACGGATTTCGCGCCGCCCAGCTGGTCGTAGAGGAAGATGCCCGCTGCGATGTAGGGCCGCTCCCACCAACGGTTGGTCAACGGGAACAGGAACGGCAGCGGCTTCACCAGGTGCGGCGCCAACGTGGTCAGCGAGAGTTCACGCTCGTAGAGGGCCTCACGCACCAGGCCGAATTCGAGCTGCTCGAGATAACGCAGCCCGCCGTGGAACATTTTGGAGCTGCGGCTGGAGGTACCGGAAGCGAAATCGCGAGCCTCGACGAGGGCCACGGTGAGTCCGCGGGTCGCGGCGTCCAACGCCGCCCCGGCGCCCACCACACCGCCGCCGATGACCACCACGTCGAATTGTTCACTGCCGAGTCGTTGCCAGGCTTGCGCCCTGTGCTGCGGTCCGAGGAAGGTTTGCCCGTCGCCCGGTGCTGAGATCGGGTCAGTCACGAAACCCAGGCTACGTGGGTGGCGTGGGATCTGCCCGATTCTGCCCGTCCTCGGCCAGTCCAATTCATCTGCGCCGCCCCTTTTGAGCGGTAGGTTCCCTAGCGTGTCGATTCCGCCCCCGGGCTTGCCGGGTCAGCCGTACCCGCCGCCTGGTTACTTTCCCGGCCCGCCGCAACGGAAGGCGGCGCCGAAGAAGCTCTGGTACGGCGCCGGCGCGGCACTGCTGATCGTCGGTGTGCTGGTCGCGGTATTCGGGGGCGTGGGGATGATCGGTAATTTTTCCGACGCGGCACCCGATGCCGAACACACCTTCGGAAACGGCGAGACGACGACGGTGCACTTCGACGCCGGTGAGACCAGGGTGATCTTCGTTGCCGAACCTGACGAGAATCACCACGTGCGATGCAACGTCCGCACTCGAACCGGTTCCGACGATGACATCAAGATGGACAACTACGACGGCACCCTCACGATCAACCAGTGGCAGGCCCTGTTCACCGTGACCGTGCAAAAGGCGTCTGACTATGCCGTCACCTGCAAAGGTGCTGCCTCAGACGAGTTCGGCGTGGGCGGTGACGCGAAACCCGTATCGCTCGTCGGCGGTATTTTCGCCATCTTCGGCGGCGGGGTCTTGTGTGTCGCCGGGATCCTGACGCTCGTCATCACGGCGCTGGTGCGACGACGCCGCCGGGCGTGACATCGGGCGCTAGTCCAGGTCGTCGTGCTTCATCAACTGACGCGCGGCCTCGGTGATCGAACCCGACAACGACGGGTACACCGAGAAGGTCTGGGCCAGCTCGGTGACCGGAATGCCGTTCTGAACCGCCAGGGCGATCGGCAGGATCAGTTCGGAGGCGATCGGGGCCACCACCACACCGCCGATCACCACACCGGTGGCCGGGCGGCAGAAGATCTTGACGAAACCGCGGCGCAGGCTGGACATCTTGGCCCGGGCGTTCGTGTTGAGCGGCAGGGTCAGGGTGCGGGCCGGCACCGACCCGTCGTCGATCGCGGCCTGCGGGACCCCGACCGCGGCGATCTCGGGGCGGGTGAACACCGCCGCGGCGACGGTGCGCAACCGGATCGGGGCCACGGCCTCGCCGAGGGCGTGATACATCGCGATGCGTCCCTGCATGGCCGCCACCGAGGCCAGCGGCAGCAGTCCGGTGCAGTCCCCCGCCGCGTAGATACCGGACACCGAGGTCCGCGACACGCGGTCGACCTTGAGGTAATTGCCCGGCCCGAGCTCGATGCCGACGCGCTCCAGACCGAGACCATTCGTATTGGGGACCGAGCCGACCGTCATCAGCGCATGGCTGCCGTCGACGGTGCGCCCGTCGGCCATCGCGACGCGCACGCCGCTCTCGGTGCGGGTGACCGACTGGGCTCGGGCGTTCTTGATCAGCGTGACACCGCGTTCGGAGAACACTTCCTCCAGCACGGCGGCGGCGTCGGAATCTTCGTGCGGCAGGATCTGATCGCGGCTGGCCACGACCGTCACGGTCACGCCGAGTTCGGTGTAGGCGTTGACGAACTCGGCGCCGGTGACACCCGACCCCACCACCACGAGATGCTCCGGCAGCGATTCGAGGTCATAGAGCTGGCGCCAGTTGAGGATGCGGTCGCCGTCGGGAACGGCGTTGGGCAGTACCCGCGGACTGGCACCGGTGGCGATCAGCACCACGTCGGCGGGCAGCTGGCTGACCGCGCCATCGGGGCCGGTGACCTTGACGCGGTGCTGGGCCATGCCAGGGACGTCGTCGATCAGCTCGCCGCGGCCGGCGATCAGCTCGATTCCCTGGCTGCGCAGCCGCTCGGCGATGTCGTCGGACTGAGCCGTCGCCAGGTTCTTGACCCGCTCGTTGATCTGCGGCAGCGAGATCTTGGACTGTTCGAAGTCCAGCGAATATCCAAGATTGGGAGCGCGCCGCAGTTCGGTGCGCACACCCGTGGACGCGATGAAGGTCTTGGACGGCACGCAGTCCCACAGCACGCAGGCACCGCCGATGCCGTCGGAGTCGATGACCGTCACATGCGCGACCTCAGGGCCGCGGGCAGCGGCGACAAGTGCCGCCTCATATCCGGCGGGTCCGCCGCCGATGATCACGATGCGGGTAGCCACCGCACCAACCTAACGAACTTTGCGCACTAAGCTGTCTTACCGTGCCGCTTTACGCCGCCTACGGGTCCAATATGCATCCGGAGCAAATGCTCGAG
Source organism: Mycolicibacterium peregrinum (assembly GCF_002102345.1). Taxonomy (GTDB): domain Bacteria; phylum Actinomycetota; class Actinomycetes; order Mycobacteriales; family Mycobacteriaceae; genus Mycobacterium; species Mycobacterium peregrinum. The sequence continues at coordinate 237,843 of NZ_LQPP01000026.1, read as the reverse complement.
CGGGCTCCACACTCCCCGATGGCCGGAACCGGATGGCTGCATGGCTGGCGGTTGACGTTCGGCGGTGAGGACATCGGCTGGGAAGGCGCGCTGGCGACCGTCGTCGAGGACCCGCTGTCGAAGGTTTTCGTCGTGCTGTACGACATGACGCCGGCCGACGAGCAGTCGCTCGACCGGTGGGAGGGGTCCGAGCTCGGGTTCCACAAGAAGATCCGCTGCCGGGTACACCGCTTGTCGTCGGACACCACCACCGACCCGGTACTGGCCTGGCTCTATGTCGTCGACGCGTGGGAGGGCGGCCTGCCCTCGGCCCGCTATCTCGGCGTGATGGCCGATGCCGCGGAGATCGCCGGCGCGCCGGACGAGTACGTGCACGACCTGCGTACCCGTCCCGCCCGCAATATCGGGCCGTAGCTGGTTCCGCTCAGGCAGAGGCCTCGACGATGTTGACCATCGTCCGGACACCGACGCCCAACGCGCGCTCGTCGATGTCGAACGTCGGCTGATGTAGATCGAGTTGCGGCCCTTGTCCGCTCCAGACGCCGAGCCGCCCCATGGCACCGGGCACGTCTTCGAGGTACCAGGAGAAATCCTCGCCGCCGCCGGACTGATGAGTGTCGGCGAGTACGTCGGGGCCGATCGCCTCGATGGCGTGCGTGAGGATGCGGGTGGACACCTCTTCGTTGACCACCGGGGGCACGCCGCGCCGGTAGTTGAGGCTGTGCGAGATGTTCAGCGGCGCGAGCAGCGACGTAACCGTCTCTTCCACAATCGATTCCAGCGTCAGCCAGGTATCGCGACTTGCCGTGCGGATGGTCCCGGCCAAGGTGCCGATCTGCGGGATGGCATTGGCGGCCACACCGGCGTTGACCGCGCCCCACACCATCACGGTGTCATGGCGGGGGTCGATGCGACGGGACAGCACGCCGGGCAATCCGGTGATCAACGTTCCCAGCCCGTAGACCAGGTCACCGGTCAGGTGCGGCCGGGAAGTGTGCCCGCCGGGCGAGTGCAGGGTGATCTCGATGGAATCGGCGGCCGACGTGATCGGTCCGGGCTTGGTGGCGACCTGGCCGACCATCAGCCGAGGATCGCAGTGCAGCGCGAAGATCCGGCTCACCCCGGTCAGTACACCCGCGTTGATCGCGTCGATCGCGCCGCCGGGCATCAGCTCCTCGGCCGCCTGGAAGAGCAACCGGACACCGACCGGGAGCTCCGGCACCGACGCCAACGCCATCGCGGCGCCGAGCAGTACCGCGGTGTGTGCGTCGTGCCCGCAGGCGTGCGCGACGTTGGGCACCGTGGAGGCGTAGGACGCGCCCGTGCGGTCGGCCATCGGCAGGGCGTCCATGTCAGCGCGCAGCGCGATCCGCGGGCGGTCCTCCGGCCCGAAGTCACACGTCAATCCGGTGCCGCCGGGCAGCACCTTGGGGTTGAGCCCGGCCTCGGCCAAGTGGTGGGCCACGAACTCGGTGGTCGCGAACTCCTGGCGACCCAACTCCGGATGGGCGTGCAGGTGCCGCCGCCACGACACCATCTCGTCGTAGTTGGCCGACAACCAGCGGGCAGCCGCGTGCTGCAGCACACTCATGACGCCTGCCTCCTATGCAGCGCCTCCAGCACCCGGTCCCGCTGCGCAGGCGTCTCGGCCAGCTGAACAACGCTGCGGGCCAACATGATTGCCCCTTCCAGCACAGCCTTGTCCGCACTCGGGCCTGCCGCGGCAGCGGTGAACGCCGGTTGGTGGATCGCGGCGCCGCCCGAGTCGATACCGATCACCGGATGGATGCCGGGCATCACCTGACTGATGTTGCCCATATCGGTACTACCCAGTGGCACACTCGCCTCCACGTTCTCCGGCAACGGGTTACGGCCCAGGCGCAGCATCTCGGCGCGGACGGTCTCCGAGAGCCACGGATCGGGCACGAGTTCGGCGTAGGCCGGGCCGATCTCGGTGACCTGGTGTTCGCAGCCCGTCGCCAGCGCCCCGGCCGAAAAGCAGCCGGCCATCCGGTCTTCCAGCTCGCCCAGGGCCGACATGTCGGTGGCCCGCATCGTGTATCGCAATTCGGCCCGACCGGGAATGACGTTGGTGGCCTGCCCGCCGTGGGTGACGATGCCGTGCACCATCTGTCCCGGCATGAGCTGCTGGCGGAGCAGCCCGATCGCGACCTGCGCGACGGTGACCGCGTCACCGGCGTTGACACCCAGATAGGGCGCCACGGCGGCGTGCGATTCCCGTCCGGTGTAGTTCACCGTCACCTCGGAGAGCGCCAGCGAGCGCGCCGCGGCGATGTCCACGGGCCCGGGATGCAGCATGACCGTGGCGGCGATGTCGTCGAACACACCGGCATTGAGCAGCAAGACTTTTCCGCCACCGAGTTCCTCGGCCGGGGTGCCGATCAACACGACGGTCAGGCCGAGTTCGTCGGCGACATCGGCGAGAGCCAGCGCGGTACCGACCGCCGAGGCCGCGATGATGTTGTGTCCGCAGGCATGCCCGATCTCGGGAAGGGCGTCGTACTCCGCGCACACGCCGATCACCAGCGGGCCGCTGCCGTAAGAGGCCCGGAACGCGGTGTCCAGCCCGCCGGCAGCCGAGGTGATCTCGAAGCCGTACTCGGCCACCAGCGCCTGGGTCTTGGCGCAGCTGCGGTGCTCGGCGAAGGCCAGCTCCGGCTCGGCATGTATCGAGTGGGAAAGTTCGACGAGGTCGCCACGACGCCGGTTGATGGCGTCCTCGACGCTCAGCGAGGCGGTGGCGGAGGGCATCCTCGCAGTATCTCACTGCCCGTTTCCGGCGGTTAAGCTCGCCTATCGTGACCGATCCCCAGGCATCCAGCCAGGCAGCCGCCGCCATCGCCGAACGGACCGGCGTCGAACACCACGATGTCGCGGTGGTGCTCGGATCGGGTTGGGCACCCGCGGTTACCGAGCTGGGCGAGCCGGTGGCAACGGTGCCGATGGCCGATCTCCCCGGCTTCACCCCGCCGACCGCGACCGGCCACGGCGGCCTGGTGCACTCGGTGCGCCTCGGGAGTCACCGCGTGCTGGTGCTGGCCGGGCGCATCCACGCCTATGAGGGTCACGACCTGCAGCATGTGGTGCATCCGGTCCGGACGGCTGCGGCAACGGGCGTGTCCACCGTGGTGCTGACCAACGCGGCGGGCGGGCTGCGTGCCGAGTATCAGGTGGGTCAGCCGGTACTGATCAGTGACCATCTCAACCTCACGGCGCGGTCGCCGCTGGTCGGTGCGCAGTTCGTGGACCTGGTCGACGCCTACTCCCCCAAACTTCGAGCCCTTGCCCGGGAGATCGAGCCGACCCTGGCCGAGGGCGTCTATGCCGGGCTGCCGGGCCCGCATTACGAGACCCCGGCCGAGATCCGGATGTTGCGCACCCTGGGCGCCGATCTGGTCGGCATGTCGACGGTGCACGAGACCATCGCCGCCCGGGCCGCCGGCCTGCAGGTGCTGGGCATCTCGATGGTGACCAACCTGGCTGCCGGGATGACGGGTGAACCGCTCAGCCACACCGAGGTCCTAGAGGCCGGGCGTCAGTCCGCAACCCGGATGGGTTCCCTGCTGGCTTCGGTGATCAGGCAGATCTAGCCGACCAGATACCGCTGCAGGGTGGGGCCGATCCAGTCGACGACCTCCTGACGCGACATGGTGACCAGCGGCGGGAATTCCAGCACGTAGCGGCACAACGCCATGCCCAGTACCTGGGACGCGGCGAGGCTGGCCCGAACCGGGGTGTCGGGAGCATCGCCACTGGTCTCCGCTATCGCCGGGGCGAGTTGTGCGGCGAAGATCGTGCGCATCCGCTCGGCCACTGCCTCATTGGTGACACCGGCGCGCAACAGGATCAACAGCGCCTCGTCACGCTCCCAGCGTTCGAGGAAATGCGCGGCCAGCGCGGCGCCGATCTCTTCGCGTGGGATCCGCGTGAGATCCGGTAGTTCCAAATCGAATTCGGCGGCCGCGGCGAACAGTCGCTCCTTGTTGCCGTAGTAGCGCATCACCATCGCCGGGTCGATCCCGGCGTCGGCCGCAATCGCCCGGATCGTCGCGCGCTCGTATCCGTCGGCGGCGAAGCGCTCCCGAGCCGCGGCGAGGATCACGGACTTGGTCTCGGCTGCCGGTCGTCGCATGTCAACAAGTGTAGGTCAACAACCGTTGACATCCCTTTCCGGCGGGCTTACTTTGATGTCAACACGCGTTGACCAACAGTTGTTGACAAAGGAGTCGAAGATGCAAGCGCTCACCACCGACGTCCTCATCGTCGGAGCCGGACCCGTCGGCCTGACCGCCGCCATCGTGCTCATCCAGCACGGCCACGAGGTGACCGTGGTGGATCGACAGGCCGAGGGCACCAACACCTCGCGGGCCGCCGTGGTCCACCCGCACACCCTGGAATTGCTGGAGCCCTACGGGGTGGTCGCGCAGCTCGTCGCTCGCGGCGTGCACACCCCGACCTTCGCCATCCGGGACCGCGACGAAATCCTGATCGCGGTGCCGTTCAGCGCCCTGCCGACGCCTTACCCGTACACGCTGATGATCTCGCAGGCCGACACCGAGGCGTTCCTGCTCAACCGGCTCGAAGAGCTGGGTGGCAAGGTCGTCCGCCCCGCCTCGGTCATCGGGATCCAGCAGACCGTCGACCAGGCGATCGCCACGTTCGCCGATGGCCAGCAGATCCGGGCCCGGTACCTGATCGGAGCCGACGGCATGCACAGCACGGTCCGCGAACAAGCCGGGATCGCGTTCACCGGCGGCACCTACGGCGAGTCGTTCGCGCTGGCCGATGTCCGGCTGTCCGGCGGTGTAGCTGCCGGCATCCCCAACGATCAGGTGATCCTGTACTTCTCACCGGCCGGCCTGGTGGTCGTCGCACCACTGCCCGACGGGGTGTACCGCATCGTCGCGACGGTCGACGAAGCCCCGCAGCACCCGGACATCGCGTTTGTGCAGTCGCTGCTGGACGAGCGTGGCCCGGTGGCCGAACCCGCGGTGGTCGAAGAGGTGGTGTGGGGCTCCCGGTTCCGGGTGCATCACCGCGTCGCCGACGCGTTCCGCGCCCATCGCATCCTGCTGGCGGGCGACGCCGCCCACGTGCACTCCCCCGCCGGCGGACAGGGCATGAACCTCGGCATCGAGGATGCCGTCGTCCTGGGCGAGCACCTGGCGCAGGTACTGGGCGCCGGAGCCGACGACGCCGTGCTCGACGAGTACGCGGCCACCCGCCGCCACACCGCACGCGGTGTCGTCTCGATGACCAGCCGGCTCACCGAACTCGCCACCGCATCGGCCCGCCGCCGCCCGCTCCGCAATCGGGTCATGCGACTGGCCGGCAAGCTGCCCGCCGTCCGCCGCACGCTGGCCTGGCAGTTGTCCGGCCTGAACCGGCGTTGAACAGGCCGACCATCTACGGCCGGACGGCGACCATCGGTTCGTCCGGCCGGCCGTGACCGGCGTCGCGGCGACGGGCCAGCCGGGCCATGACCCGCGCCATGAGCGGGGCGGCGAACAGCATCAGCAGTACCCGGAGCACCTGGGCAGCGATGATGAAGGTGACGTTGGACCCCGTCTCCACCGCGGTGGCGAGCACCGCGTAGACGCCACCCGGGCTGGTCGCCAGGTAGCCCTCCAATTGCGTCATCCCGGTGACATTGGCCAGCACCACCCCGAGTCCGGCGGTCGCCACGCCGAGCACGACTATCAACGTCAGCGCCAGCGGAAGTATCCGGCCGATCGCCCGTAGCGAGTCACGGGTGAAGGCGATGCCGGCCTGCCAGCCGATCACCATGTAGGCGGCCTGCACCAGAAGCACAGGAACGTCCAGCCCGGAGGACAGACCCGTGAGCTGCAGTGCCACCGTCAGGGCCAGCGGGCCGAGCAGTCCGGCGCCCGGCAACCTGGCCCAACGCCCGCCGGCCACCCCGACGGCGACGATCGCGGTCAGCATGACCAGGCTGAGATACCAAGGGGCCGAAGCGGATTCACCCGGGTCTGACGGCGGATGCGAGCGGTCGGCATGGAAGACCAGGGTCACCACGAGCGGAATCGTCCCGGTGACCAGTGCCACCCGAAGATATTGGACGACAGAGACGACGCGATCATCGCCGCCGAGTTCGCGGGCGATGGCCACCAGGCCCGATGCGCCGCCGGCCACGAGCGCCAGCGAGCCGGTCAGCGGGCTGACGTCGCGGTGCAGACCGAGCAATCCGCCGGCGAGGATGCTGAGCAGCAACGTGGCCACGGTGATCACCAGCACGATCAGCCAGTCCGATCCGAGCGCACTGACGGCGTCCTGATGGACCATCGTGCCGATGTAGACGCCCAGCACGCCCTGGGCGATCACCCCCGCCGGGCGCGGCATCTGTTTCGGGGCGAGCGAGACCAGCGCCAGCACGATGCCTACCGCGAGTCCGGCGAACAGGGCGGCCGAGGGCACGTCGACGAGGGTGAGCGGGACGGTGACGGCGACGGTCGCGACGAGAAGCAACGCCCACCGCAGCATCCGTGTCATCCCCGTCATGCACCTCCTACCGAGATAATAAGGGATACCTTCGTAATATTCACGACACAATGGCATTCAAATGCTTCAATCGCGTCGAATGCCAAGGTATAACTTCCTTATGGCGGCAACATCGGCGACTGAACTGCGCGAGTCGATGATGGCGGTGACACGGCAGATGCGGCGGCACCGTCCAGATCACGGCCTGACCTTGAGCCAGCTGGAACTGCTGGGCGAGGCGAGCCGCAGCGGAACTACCACCCCGGCCGAGATGGGCGCGCGACTGCATGTGCGAGCCCAGTCACTGACCGACAGCATCAACGAACTGGTGCGCCGCGGGCTGATCGCGCGACGTCCCGACGAGAACGACCGCCGCCGTCAGCTCATCGAGATCACCTCGGCAGGAGCTGCGTTGCTGCAGGCCGACCGCGACGAACGCGATGCCTGGCTGCACACCACGATGCGGGAAAACCTCACCGATCTGGAGTTCGACCTGCTGATGCTGGTGGCACCGGTCCTGCGCAAGCTGGCGTACTCCGACGCCGCTGCGGGCACACTTGGGTCATGACCACCATCGCGACCGCCGCCGCCGAATGGATCGCGCATGACCCCGACCCTCAAACGGCGGCTGAATTGTCCTCTTGCACTCCCGAAGAACTCGACCGCCGGTTCAGCAATCCGCTGACCTTCGGCACCGCCGGGCTGCGCGGACCGTTACGGGGCGGCCCCGATGCCATGAATCTGGCCGTCGTCATCCGTACCACCTGGGCACTGGCCCAGGTCCTGAAGGACAGATGTCTGGGCGGGTCGCACGTGGTGGTGGGCCGTGACGCCCGGCACCGGTCCGACGAGTTCGCTCTGGCGGCCGCCGAAGTCCTTGCCGCCGAGGGTTTCCAGGTTGTCCTCATGATGGCCGCGGTTCCCACACCGATCGTCGCCTACACCGTTCGACACCTGCCTGCCGTCGCAGGCATCCAGATCACCGCATCGCACAATCCGCCGACCGACAACGGCTACAAGGTGTTTCTCGACGGTGGCATGCAGATCATCTCCCCTGCCGACCGTGAGATCGAGGCAGCGGTGGCCCGAGCGCCGTATGCAGACGAAATCCGCCGATCCCCCGTGGAAACCGGTGGGCGCCATCAGGTCTACGGGTACCTGGAGCGGGCTGCCCGGGTCCGCCGCAGCACCGGTTCAGTACGGGTGGCGCTGACGCCGCTGCACGGAGTCGGCGGCGAGTACGCGCTTGATGCCCTGGCCCTGGCCGGATTGGACGACGTGCACGTGGTCGAGGAACAGTTCGCGCCCGACCCGGACTTCCCCACGGTCACCTTCCCCAATCCCGAGGAGCCGGGTGCGGTCGACGCGCTGCTCGCCCTGGCCGACGACGTCGACGCCGAGATCGCGATCGCCCTTGACCCCGATGCCGATCGGTGCGCCGTCGGGGTACCCGGCCCGGACGGTTGGCGCATGCTCACCGGCGACGAAACCGGCTGGCTGCTCGGCGATTACATCCTGTCTCAGCTCGAGCCCGGCCCGGTCAGCGAAGCCGCTCTGGTGGCCAGCACCGTGGTGTCCTCGCGGATGCTGGCCGCCATCGCGGAGGCGCACGGTGCCCAGCACGCGGAAACGCTCACCGGATTCAAGTGGTTGGCTCGCGCCCAGTCACCAGGCAACACCCTGGTCTACGCCTACGAGGAGGCGATCGGGCATTGTGTCGACCCGGCCTCGGTACGCGACAAGGACGGGATCAGCGCGGCGATCCTGGCCGCTGATCTGACGGCCGCACTGCGCGCTCAGGGCCGCACCATGCTCGACGCCCTTGATGCGCTGGCCAAGGCGCACGGCGTGCATGTGACGGGCGCCGTCACCCGCCACGTCGACGACGCCGAAACGGCCATGACCCGATTGCGCGAGGCCCCACCGACCGAACTGGCCGGCATCGCCGTCACCGTAGAAGATCTGCTGGACCGGCGTGGGCAACACCGCACCGATGCGCTGATCTTCACCGGTGATGACGCCGGCACCTCGGTCCGCGTGGTGGTACGCCCATCGGGAACCGAGCCCAAACTCAAGTCCTACACCGAAGTTCGCTGCGCACCGACCGACGATCTGGATACTGCCCGGGCCCACGCTCAGAAGCTGAGCCAGGACCTCGCCGACGCCGCTGCGCGCTGGTAGCCGGAAACATAATGCCGGACTGGACCTATCAACCGCTTCGCCCCATCGCGTCCGCCGTCATCGGGGAACATCGCACCCAGCGCTGGGCACTGCGGTTTCTGGCCACGCTGGTCGAGGCGGGCGGGTACCGCTGGATCCCAAGGGTTTTCGATCACCCCCCGGTTCCCACGGAGTGGATAGGCCGCTTCGGTGCGATGGTCCCGCCGTCGGTGGCGCGCGACGCTGTATTGGTGTTGCCGGTCCAGGGTGCCAGCATCATCGAGATCGCGCCGGTGGCCGCGGCCGACGTCGAAACCGTACGTCGGGCCGCCACGGGCCGGCGCTGCCGTGTCGTCGCGAGGGTCGATTCCGCCGAAGTCGCCGACCTGCTCGCCGCTGACGTCGACGAGGTGGTCGTCGGTGCAGCCGGTGAGGATCGCTACCTGTCTGATCCTGACGTCACGGCCGCCGTTGCGGCGCTGCGGGATCCGGACGCCATCGTGCTGGCCCGGCCGAGCGTGCTGCTCGCGACCGGGCCAGGTTGGTTCAACCGCGTGATCGAGGCGGCCTCGCCGACGTCGCCCCCGCCGCGACTGGCCGATGCCGGGCTCAACCCGCTTCGCTGGCCGGGCTGGCTGTGGGGCGTGCTGGCCGGACTCGGTTTGATGGTGGCGGGTGTCGGGGCCGGCGCCATCACGCTCGGTCCGGTGTTGCTCAGTTATGACCGTTCCTATCTCGGCCTCGAGGTGAATGACCTGCGCCAGATCAACGACAACCTGGTGCATTTCATCCAGCATGACCGGATCAGCATGGCGGGCAACATGATCGGCCTCGGCGCGCTGTACGCCGGACTGTCCTGGGGCGGCATCAGGCGCGGCTTGGCATGGGCACGCACGGCCCTGCTCATCTCGGGCCTCGTCGCGTTCCTCACGCTGTTCTACTTCGTCGGGACAGGGTTCGTCGATCCCCTGCACACGCTGGTGGTGGTGACGCTGTTTCCGATGCTGCTGGCCGCCGTCTGGAACAAACCAGACCCGCCACAATGGCGGTCGCTGCCGGACGGTCCGGAAACACAGCGCCGGCGCGCGTTGTGGGGACAGTTGCTGTTCATCGGCCTCGGCGCCGGACTCGCCGTCGCCGGGGCGACCATCTCGTTCGTCGGGCTGACCGACGTGTTCGTCAGCACTGACCTGGGCTATCTGCACACCCACGGCGCGACGCTGCGGGCCGCCGACCCGCAACTGCTCGGCTTCATCGCCCACGACCGGGCCGGATTCGGTGGGGCTCTGATCGGTTCCGGGCTGGCGATCGCGTTGATCGCGCTGTGGGGATTTCGCCGCGGCGAGCGCTGGGTGTGGTGGTCGTTGTTGATCGGGTTCGTGACGGGCACGTTGCCTGCGCTGGCCGTGCACTACGCGATCGGGTACACGACGTTCATCCATCTGCTGCCGGTGTATGTGCTCATGCTGGCCACCGCGGCGGCGCTGGTGTTGTCCCGGCCGTACCTGACGGCGACCGAGCCTCAGCGGCCTTAGCGCGGGCCGAACTGACGGTCCCCGGCGTCGCCGAGCCCGGGGACGATGTAGGCGATCTCGTTGAGGCCGTCGTCGATGGTCGCGGTGATCAACCGGATCTCGGGGGCGACCTTCTCCAGCGCCGCGATGCCCTGCGGCGCACACACCACACACACCGCGGTGATGTCGTCGGCGTTGCGCTCTTTCAGCAGGTTGAGGGTGTACGCCATCGATCCGCCCGTCGCCAGCATCGGGTCGAGCACGAACACCGACCGCGTACTCAGGTCGTCGGGCAGCGACGCCAGGTAGGGCGTGGGCTGGTGCGTCGACTCGTCGCGCGCCATGCCGACGAACCCGACCTGCGCCTCCGGGATCAGGGCGTGCGCCTGGTCGACCATCCCGAGCCCGGCCCGTAGCACCGGCACCAGCAGCGGCGGATTGGCCAACCGCGATCCGGTGGTATCGGTCACCGGGGTCCGCACCGCGATCTGCTCGCAGGGCGCGTCCCGGGTCGCCTCGTACACCAGCATCATCGTCAGATCACGCAGCGCCGCACGGAACCCTGCGTTGTCGGTCCGCTCGTCCCGCAGGGTGGTCAGCCGCGCGGCGGCCAGGGGGTGGTCGACGACGCGCACATCCATGCGCTGACCTTAACGGTCGGCGCCGTCGGCGTGCATGTCTATCCGGTGTCCACCCCCACGGACTACGAGGACCACGGATTCTCAAGGGTCCGCCACGAGCTTTCGCGAATCAGGCTGAGGACACGTTCGTTCTTGTTCTCAAACGCTGGAGTTCTGATCATGACGAGAGTCGTAACCGCCCCGTCATCCGATATCACGTCAGTGGCCGACTCCGACGCGCAGCTGGCGGCCCGGTTCGTCCGCGACGCCATGCCATTTCACTCCGTGCTGCTGCGCACCGCGCGGCGCCTGACGCACAGCCAGGCCGACGCCGAGGACCTGGTTCAGGACACACTGATGAATGCCTACACCGGCTTCCACCGGTTCGAACCGGGCACCAATCTCCGTGCCTGGCTGTTCCGCATCCTGCACAACCGGTGGATCAGCATGCACCGCATGAAGCAGCGTCGTCCCGACACATTCGCCGTCCCCGACTTCACCGACAGCGACATGTTCGGCAGCGCAACCCATTCCACGACCATCCAGCGCTCCGCCGAGGACCTCGCCCTCGACCTGTTCTGCGACGACCGGATCCGTGATGCGGTGCAGACGCTGCCCGAGGCTTTCCGAACGGTGTTGTACTACGCCGACATCGAGGGCTGCACATATGCCGAGGTCGCCGCACGCATGGGAATCCCCCTGGGAACCGTCATGTCCCGCATCGCGCGCAGCCGCGAACGCCTGCGGGCCGCGCTCGCCGACGTCGCCGACGACCGCTGGATCACCCACGAACGCGACGGCCGCAATGTCGCGTGACGAACAACGAGAGGACATCATGGAATCGGGATCGACAGAACTCAACGGCTATCGCGCACTGGTGACCGGCGGCACCGCGGGCATCGGCTTGGCCTGTGCCGACCTGCTGGCCCGGGCCGGCGCAGCGGTGACCATCACCGGCAGAGATGAACAACGGGGGCGCGACGCCGCGGCCGCGCTCGGTGGGGACGTCCGGTTCGTCAGCGCCGACCTCGCAGACCTGGACTCGGTGCGATCGCTGGCGCAACAATGCGGCGAGCTCGACATCTTGGTCAACAACGCCGCGGCGTTCCCCGGAGCGCTCACCGTCGAACAGGATGTCGCCTCCTTCGAGCGGACTTTCGACACCAACGTGCGGGGCACCTATTTCCTCGTCGCACAGCTGGTGGGCGGCATGCTCGAACGCGGCCGCGGCAGCATCGTCAACGTCACCTCGATGGTCGCGTCCAAGGGGGTGCCCGGCGCCTCGACCTACAGCGCTTCCAAGGCCGCCGTCGAATCGCTGACCCGCACCTGGGCCGCCGAATTCGGTTCCGGCGGTGTGCGAGTCAACAGTGTCGCGCCGGGGCCCACCCGCACCGAAGGCGTCGCGGCCCAATGGGGCGACACCAACGAGGAACTCGGCCGCGCCCTGCCCCTGGGACGCACGGCCACCCCGGAGGAGATCGCCCACGCGGTGCTGTTCCTGAGTTCGCCGCGGGCGGCCTTCATCACCGGCTCGGTGTTGCATGCCGACGGCGGTGGTACCGCCATCTGAGTGTCGGGTCGGCTTCGGGTGCTGCGCCGGGGCGGGCAGGCGTGCGAGCGTGCGCCGATTTCTACACCAGGGCGGTGATCCCGGCGCACCAACAGCCCTGGCGTGGGAAACGACGCGCCAAGCAGCGACCACGCGAACGCGGCGCGAATCACACGGAACCGATCAACGGCGGCCGACGTCCTAACCACATGACCGCCGACTCCCTGCGCGCCGACCTGCCGGGCATCCACGCCCTCGGCGGCGCCTTCGACGCACACGCAGCCGATCTCAGCGCGGTAGCCGCAACCCTGCGGTCGATGCCGTCACCGGCAGGCGCCCTCGGCCCGATCGGCGAACGGTTCGTGGCCGCGTTCGCCGCATCCGTCAGCGCCCACATCGACGCGGTGGCGGCGCTGAGTACCCGGGCCGACGCGGGCGCCGTCAGCGCCGGGGACACTGCGGCCGGCTACGACGCCGCTGGTCAGCGGGCGGCTGCACTGTTGCCGCGGGTATAGCCGTGCCCGCGTCCGCCGCCGCGCTGGCCATGCCGCTTTATGCGTTGCGTGACCTCGTGGGCAGTGGCCGGCCGGAGACCGGGCCCACCGTGACGGCGCTGGACGCGGCCCATTCCACCCTTTCGGATATCGCCGCGGCACTCGGACGATCGTGGGAACGCGCCGCCGACTGGTCAGGTACGGCGGCAACAGCGGCCGCCGACTTCGCCGCGGGCACCGCGGCGCAGGTGACCGATCTGGCCACGCAGGCGCAGGTACTGAGCAATGCTGCCCGGCGTGCGGGCTCAGCCGTGACTGAGGCGAGGTCGCGACTGCAAGCCATCATCGACCGCTTCGAGGATCGCGCCGCGGTGCTGATCCCCCATGTCGACGAGCCCGGCGTGGCTCAGGAGCTGCAGGCCGAGGCACGGCGCGCGGTCGCTGAGGCGTCGGCCGTCGTCGACGAACTACGTGCCGAACTGGACGGTCAGGCCGGTGCGGTCACCGCCGGGATGCATGCGGGCTCGTCGGGGCTCGCGGCCAGCTCGGGGCTCCCGGCCGCCGCCCCGACGTCGTCGGGATTCCCAGCGTCGGGATTCCCAGGGGCCGGGCTTCCAGGAACGGGATTGCCAAGCGCCGGGTTCTCCGGGGCGGGGTTGTCGGGAGGCGCACCGCTGGGCGGCTGGGGTGGAGCCGCAGATCTACCGGCGGCATCGGGTGCCGATCGCTTCGAAACGCCGGTCGGGCTCCGTGACCCGGGGATGTTCGGCGACGGCGTGGCGGTGCGACTGCCCGACGGCAGTACCGCGGTGGCGCCCAATGCCGTGGCAGCCAGCGCCGTGCGGCATGCGCTGACCCAACTCGGGGTCCCGTACCGGTGGGGTGGCACCACACCGGGCGTCGGCCTGGACTGCAGCGGGCTCACTCAATGGGCCTATCACGAAGCCGGGCTGGACATTCCGCGGCTGGCCCAGGAGCAGGACATCGGCAAAGCGGTCTCGGCGGGGACCCTGCGCCCGGGTGACCTGGCGGTATGGGATGGCCATGTCGCCATGATCGTCGGCGAAAACACGATGATCGAGGCAGGCGACCCCGTCAAACTATCGCCCGTTCGAACGACGAATGCCGGGCAGGGCTTTCAGGGGTTCTGGCGACCCACGGTGTGAATGCACATCATGACACCGCCGCGGCGAGCGCCATATGTCCTTCGAAGCCCAGCGCTGTTGCCATCGTGCAGTAGCGCTCCCAATAGTCCCGGTAGGCACCCTCGTCGCCTCGTGCTCTGGCCAGCAGTGCACGTATCCGCAGTAGCCAGATGTCGCGCACCACCAGTACGTCGTCGGCCGGAGCGGCGGCCAATCGATCGATGACGGCCTCAGCGACGTCGAGATCGCCCTCCGCCGCACGATCGAGCAGTGCCTCCGCGACAACGGCTGACGTCGGAGTTCCCCAGGCCGGCAGTTGTCCTTCGTCGGCCAACTGGTCGAGGGCAGCGCACATCTGCGGTATCGCCGCGTCAGCGTCACCATGGCGAACCCGTTCTCGGCCCAGGTAGACGTTGACGAGCGGAAGTTCCGCAAGGTTATGTCTCTGGCGCTCCAACACCTCGCTGACCTCGGCCAGGAGCACCTGCCCGCGATCACGATCCACGGCCAGGCCACGATGCACCAACGTAATTCCCAGGGCGAACCGAGCGAAGGCCAATGCCATGTCATTGCCGGACCGTTCGGCAATCCGTAAAGCATCCTCGCTCTCACGCACTGCGCGATCATCGGCACGCAACACGCCATTGGAGATCCCCGGGAAGTAGCCCAACACGACGACCGCGGCGTAGGTCAACGGGTCGGCAGTGTGTGCCATGCCGATGCCATCACGCAGGTCGTGTCGCCAACCCGGCAGCCCCAGGCAATACCGGGCCGTCGCCCGCGAGGTCAACGCGAGCGCCAACGGTGACCCGAAGATGAAATTGCCCTTGAACGGATCGCCGCTGGCCAAGTCGACGACTCTCTGCGACCATTGCAGCACGTCGGCATACTCGCCGCTTTCGGTCTTGGCGTAAATGGCGGGGTAGGACAGCCCTACCGTCAACGTCTCGTCACCGACCGACTCGATGAGGGCCATGGCTTCCGATGCCAACTGCGACGCCTGACGAATCTGGCCCTGATAGGCGTGATCCATAACCAGCCCCGCCATGGCGATTGCCAGCGACGGCTTGTCCCCCGCACCCGTACACAACTTTCGCAACTCAGCGAAACGGGCGGCGGCGCCGTGCGCACGCAGCCGATAGGCGGTCGCGCACAACATGGCGCGAGGAGCGATGCGCATCGCTGCACGGTTCTGGTCCTCGGTGGGCAATGCGTCGGCGATCGTTCGGGCCCGCTCCCAGCTGAGTCGTGCTGCGGTGATGTCCCGCCCCCTCGCCCATGTGGCGGCGCGCATGTGCCAGCCGTACGCGGCATGCAGATCGCCTGCGGCCTTGCGATGTTCGGCAATCAAGGCGGCGTTCTCATCGACTGACGCGGATTCACGTTGTTCTAATGCCGCCGCTACACGACGGTGCATCTCGGCACGATCGGACCTGAGCTGTGACTCGTACGCCACCGCACGAATGAGCGGATGGTGGAAGGTGTACTCGGGTTGATGCGCGAACCTGACCTGATCAACTAGCTGGGCCGTGAGGAGAGCGTCGACCTCCGGTTCGACCCCGAGCGTCGTCAGCAGTTCGACGCCGAATCGCGAGCCGACAACCGCCGCCGCGGTAAGCGTACGTTTGGCCTCGGGCCCCAGTCGGTCGATGCGCGCCCCGATGATCGCCTGCAAGGTCGCAGGCACCGTCACCTCGACCACCGTGGTCGTCGACCGGTACGCGCCGGCCTCACCCTGCAGCACTCCGCGCTCGGCCAGATCCCGCACCATCTCCTCAGCGAAAAACGGTGTTCCAGAGGCCCGTTCGACGATAATTCGGCTCATGGCTGTCACAGTGGGATCCGACCCCAGCAGTTGCGCCACCAGCGTGCCGGTTTCGCTATCGCTCAGCGGCTCCAAGACCAAGGTCTGAGCGTCATCCACGTGCGTAAGCGCTCCGGCGTACTCCGGGCGGTACGTGACGATCACCAGCGCGGGTGTCTGGGCGATCACCGAGATGAACTCGGTCAGCATCGATTCGCTGACCTCATCAATCCAATGGATGTCCTCGACGATGTACAGCGCCGGTGTTACCCGGGCCATCTGTGCGGCTTTAACGAGAGCGGTCAGTCGCCGTCGCCGCGCATCGGGGTCTATTCGAGGCAAAGGTATGGCTGGATCGGAAATGCCGAGTAGATCGGCGAGCAACAGCACGTCCTCAGGATCCGCATCAGAAGCGTTCTGGCGCAGACGAACTCGCGCGGCCTGTGCATCCAGACCCGTCACGCCCGTCGCAGCCCGCAGGAGCCGGGCGACGGCGTGGAACGGAACCTGGCTGGTGTGGGATTCACAGGAGGTCGTGAAAACCTCGGCGCCCAGCGCGAGGGCTGTGGCCGAAAGCTCGCGTACCAAAAGGCTTTTCCCGATGCCTGGCGGCCCCACGACACCGAGCACCGCCCCGTCTCCACCAACGGCACGGCTCAGTGCCGCTTCCGCCATGCTGAGCTCCGACCGCCGGCCCACAAGAGTCGACTCCGCCCGGCTGATGACAGGGTCGCGACGCATCCCGGTGAGCCGGCGAGCCGGCACTGGTTGATCAGCACCTTTGATCGATACCAACTCAGGCGCGCCGAGAACTGCAGTTCCCTCGACCAGGCGCGCGGTGGACGAGCTGAGCATCACACCGCCCGGCGGCGCGACCGATTCCATCCGCTGGGCCACGCCGACCTGCTCACCGATGGCGGTGTAGCCAAGCGGGCCGGGACGCACCTCACCCGCAATCACCTCACCGGAGTTCAGGCCCACCCGGAGCAACAACTCCACGTCGTCAAGCCTTTGAATGTCGAGGGCAAGCCGCCTGGTTTCCTCCTGGATGCCCAACGCCGCGAGACACGCGTGGACGGCATGATGCTCCAACGCCATCGGTGCCCCGAACACCGCCATGATTCCGTCGCCCGTGAAACTGCCGACGGTGCCGCCGTAGCGGCGGACAACCGCCGCTGATCGAATCACCAACTCGGTCATGATCTCGCGCAGCCGTTCGGCGCCCACCGCGGCGGCGATGTCCATCGAGTGCACCACGTCGGCGAACAGCACCGTGACCTGCTTGTACTCCGCCGACAGCGCAGCGTGCGCGATGGGTGCGCCGCACTCACTGCAAAACCTGGCGGTCGCGCCCACCTGAGCCCCACACGCCCCACACAAGAGAGTGGCAGCAGTCAACGCGTCGCCGTCCCCGGCCCCAGACACGCAGATATTGTTTCACCGCAGGTCAGCAGTGTCCGCGGATTCGGTACCGGTCGGGCACACCCGAACCGGTCCCCGAACGGGAGACAACCTGACTGGCGTCAGAGGCGTCCCATTAGGCTGTGCCGCATGGCTGCTGACATCGTGCCGATCAGGCTCGGGCTGACCAAGGGCGACCTCTACACACTGTGGGCTCCGCGTTGGCGGGATGCCGGTGACGAGTGGGAGGCCTTCCTCGGCGAGGGTGACGCCCTGTTCGCCTTTGAATCGGTCGCTGACCTCGCGGCTTTTGTCCGCACCAACACCGACAACGATCTGGCCGACCACCCGGCGTGGGAGAAGCTGACCGCGGCCAACGCCCACAAGCTGCAGCCGGCCGACGACCGCGAATACGACATCGTCGGGCTGCCGGACCTGGTCGCAGACAAGCCGACCGAAGAGTCCGTCGCGACCGTGCACCGCACGCTGGTGGTGGTCTCCTCCATCGGCTCGGTGTGTGAACTGGCGGCCATCAGCAAGTTCTTCAACGGCAACCCGGTGCTCGGCACCGTCGGTGGCGGGCTGGACGGCTTCACCGGCCGTTCCGGGCGCAAGCGTTGGGCCGAGATCGAAGCCGTGATCGCGCGGGGCTGGGACGGCGTGCTCGACGCCATCGACGAGATCGTCACCGTTCCCGAAGACATCGACGAAGCGGCGGTCAAGAAGGCCGAAGCCGAGCTCGAGGAAGACGCTCCCGAGGAGGACGAGGACGACCTCGCCGTCGACGCTGACACCGAAGATTCCGAGGGCGACGACGAAGACGACGAGGCCGCCGAGCCCGCGCGCAGCGTTGCCGACACCGCGGTCCTCGGTGACGACGAGGACTTCTGGCACAAGGTCGGTATCGACCCGGTGCGCATCATGACCGGCTCCGGAACCGTCTACACGCTGCGCTGCTACCTCGATGACGATCCGGTCTTCCTCGGCCGCAACGGTCGCATCAGCGTGTTCAGCTCCGAGCGGGCCCTGGCTCGCTACCTGGCCGACGAGCACGACCACGACCTGTCGGATCTGGCCACCTATGACGACATCAGGACCGCCGCCACCGACGGCTCCCTGCGGGTCGAGGTCGCCGAGGAGAACGTCTATGTCCTGTCGGGCATCTCCGACGACATCGCCGACGGACCCGACGCGGTCGACCACGACCAGTTGGAGTTGGCCGTCGAGCTGCTGCGCGACGTCAGCGACTACTCCGAGGACAAGACCGTCGACGAGACGCTCGCGGGTACCAAGGCGCTCGGCAAGTTCGTGAGCTATGTGCTCGGCGACGAGGGCGCCCGCAAGCCCGACGCGCCGTATGCCCAGGCCGTCGAGCAGTGGGACGCGTTGGAGCGTTTCGTGGAGTCGCGCTTGCGGGCGGAGTAGCTCTCAGGACAACCGGGTGATCTTGCCGCCCCCGGTCCCGTACAGTCCGCCGCCCACCCACGCGACGTCTCGGACGACGGCACTGTCCAATTGCCACAATCGTTGACCCGTGGCCGAGTCGAAGGCAGTAACCGGATTGTCTGTGACCGGACCATCGCCGAGGCCCACGATCTGATTGCCGTCCGTGACGCGGAGATGATCGAGTTCGGACTTCGCGATGAACGCACCGGTTGGGTCATTGCAGTCCCGCACCCGCACTCCACCCGACTCCTGATCCACCGTCCCGTACGAAACGACGCACAGGTTGGCGACACCTGATAGGTGGACCAATGTGTCCGGTGAAACAGGCACCTGCTGTGACCACTTGATATCCCCGGTAAGAGGGTCCACCGCGGCGATCTCCCCGTTGCCCTCGCTGTACACGACCGGCAATGCGACGCCCGAAGTCGTTGTCACATTGAATGGCTCGAACTTGGGTGAGTCATCCATGTCCGGGAGCCGATAGCCCCGATCCCCCGGGATCCTCCACGCCAGTTTTCCGGTGAAGGAGTAGAAATCAATGCGCTGTTTCGGACGCCCACCCGGCAGTAGCCCCCCGCTCCGCTGCGACACCGCGATACCGCGACTGGTGGCGATGACGTCGTCCACCGCCCCGATGGAGAACAAATCGTCACCGGTTTTGGCGTCGTAGAACTTGGTACTCAGACCGCCCCGCTCTTGTTCCGCCACGACGCCTTGATCCAGGAACACCGACGCCTGCCCGGGTACCTGTTTGGTCCAGAGTTGCCGACCGGCGTCATCGAACACCCTGACGCTGTTCTGGTGGTCCACGAACGCGAGCAGGCCGGCCCCGCTGTAGATCAGAACGACCGCTTGAGCGGGCATCGTTTCCTTGGTCACACCGGTCGCCATATCCAACAGCACCGCGTTGCTCTGGCCAGTGCTGCAGAGTGCGACCTTGCCCGAAGTTCCGACGACACACTTCCCGGGCATATCGGGTCGCTGCCATCGCGGTGCGCCCGTTGCGGCGTCCAACGCGATCATGGATTCGTCCAGACTGACTAGGACGGTCGCGGAATCACCGCCCAGCACCGACAGGTATCCGCTGGCGTCCCCGCCACGCGGGTAGGTCCACACCGGAGCACCAGGGGCCGCGCCGAGCGAGGGCAGCTTGACCGCGGTAGGCGGACGCTCCACCCCAGCGATCTCAGCCTTGCCCGCAGCAGTATCGGCCTCCGCCAACGCGTCCGACCCTGAACCGGAATCGGACGTAAACCACACGATCGAGCCGACGACCAGCACCAGCACGGCGATCACTGCGGCAACGACGATTCCGATGACCTTCGCGTTTCGGCGGCGATCCTCCGGGGGCTGCGGAGTGAATTGTGGTGGGTACCCGCCGTATCCGGGCTGCTGCCCCCATCCCTGCGGCGCGTGCGACGTAGGGAATCCCGGAGAGGCACCGAAGACGGGAGGCGCCCCGGGTTGTACCGCGGGAGTATCGAACGGCGACCCGCTCATGCCTGGTGCCTGCTGACCATCGTTGTCGCCCCACGGCGAACTCCCCCACGGGTTCACGTTGGGAGTGTATTTGACCGCTCTTGGGGTGAGCCGATGAGTTCTGGCCGCTCAGGCGGTCAGATCACTCATGACCGCATCGACCAGCCTTTCCACGCACACCGTCGAGGTTCCGGGCGCGCGCCTGCACTACGAGGTGCGCGGCGAGGGCCCGCTGTTGCTGATCCTCGGCGCGCCGATGGCCGCCGCCGAATTCGCTCCGCTGGCCCACGCGCTGGCCGGTGACCGCACCGTGGTGACCGCCGACCCGCGCGGCGTCGCCCACAGTTCCCTCGACGATCCGACCGAGAACTCCATCCCGGAGCGCCGGGCTGACGACGTCGCCGCGATCCTCGATGATCTCGGCGCCGACTCGGCTGACGTGTTCGGCTCGTCCGGCGGTGCGGTGACGGGCCTGTCATTGGTGGCCCGCCACCCCGAACGGGTGCGCATCCTCGTCGCGCACGAGCCGCCCCTGCTGGAGTTGCTGCCCGATGCCGCCGCGCAACGCGTCGCGACCGAGGACATCATCGCCACGTTCAACCGCGATGGGATGTTCGCAGCCTGGGGCAAGTTCATGGCCAACGCCGGCTTCGACGTACCGTCCGGCGCACCGGAGATGCCCGCGCCGAGCGATCAGGAACTGCGCGACGCGGACCACTTCTTCAACCACGAACTCCGGGGCAGCACCCGCTACCTGCCCGATGTCGCCGCGCTGAAGAACGGACGGGTCGTGCTGGGACTCGGTGAGGAGTCCGGGCGCCTGTTGACGAAGCGGACCACCATGGCACTGGCCGACCTGCTGGGCGTGCGTCCGGTGAAATTCCCCGGCGACCATGGTGGATTCATGGCTGCGCCAGGGGCTTTCGCCGACGTACTCCGTGGGGTGTTGCGCGGCTGACCTGTCCGGCGAAGGTCAGTGTTTGGTGACCTTCGGCGGCTGCCAGGTGCCGTTGAGCGCCGCCTCCTTGGGCCAGTACAACCGCAGGATCATCTGGAACGGTCCGTCCGGTGCCGGCAGCCAGTTCGCCTCTTTCTCCGCGCCGGGCGACTGATTCTGCACGTAGATCGTGACGCCACCGTCGGGATCTTTGACCAGGCTCGGCAGCATGGGCGAATTGATGAGGTACCGGTTGATCGGGTTGGCCACCAACAGGCTCTGCGGCATCTTGTACATCGTGGTCGACCAGAAGGAGTTGACCGGCGGCAACTGCCCGGGCGCGAACCGCACGGTGTAGTTGTTGTTCCCGGTCAACGGTGCCCCGGTCGAGTCGACGGCCAGCACCGGGTAGATGGCCTCCTGCGCGGTGTTGCCGTAGATGCCCAGCACCGCGGCAGCCATGCGGTAGAGGTAGTTGTCCTTCAACGCTTCCCGCGTGCCGAACAGATCGGCCGACGTCACCTGGCCGGAATCCAGCTTGTCTTTCTTGAAGGTGTTGACCTCGGCCCAGGCGTCGGCCATGCCGTCCTGTACGGCCTGCAGGGTTTCCTTGCTCATGGTGTCGGGGTTGAAGTCGCCGTCGGGTCCGATTCCGATGGTGGCGAAGCGAGCCCGAAGTTCCTTCTCGGAAGGCACTTCTGGCGCATATTTCAGAAGGAAGTTGAGGATCTGGAAGAACTTGGGCGACGTCTTCTGCTCGTCGGGGGTCAGCGGCGCGATGAAGTCCACCGCAGGAGCGGTCGGTGCGGGCTGCTCGGCGAAGGCCGAGAGCGGCTCGACGGTGTAACCGGCCTGGATCTTCTTGACGTTGTCGATGTCCTTCGGATCGAACAGCTGCGTGCGGTAGATGACCAACGCGAAATCGGTGTCGGAGCGAATCACCTCGGCGATGCCGGCGGGCTTGTCGCCCTTCCAACTCGGGCCGGCCAGCAGATACTTGCCGCCGCCGTTCCCGGTGGCGCGACTGCCCACGTAGGCGAAGTTGTAGGTGTAGCTGTCGATGAACTGCAGCGAGTAGTACCGGCCTGCCTCGATCGGCGGCACGGTGAGCACCAACGGTTCTGCGCGTAGGTCGGCGCCCAACATCGTGTAGGGCGTATCGGAGTTGGGCGTCTGGATCGTGGTGTCCTCGGGCGTGAACACCCGCGCGATGCTGTGCGTCTGGTTCCAGTCACCCTTGTACTGGGGGTTGGCCTTGTCGACGAAATAGGCGTGCTGGATGCGATACGAATCGACCATCGGGAAGCCGTATATGTAAGCCTCCTTGACGATCTGTCGCACCGTCTCCGGTGTCGGCGCCGCACTGGTCGACTCCTTGGACCCACCACAGCTGACCACGGCCGCAAGCAGCAGGGCGGTCAGTCCGAACGACAAATACTTCATCCATCACTCCTGATCGAGTCGAAACTGGCACTGGCGCGGCAGATCCACTGCCGCGCCAGTCGAAATTGTCTTTCTCAGCAGGGGTCGCCGGGAGGGGTGAAGTAGGGAACGCCTTCGACGGTGTAGCACGGGACTTCGCCCGGTACGTAGGGCACATGTGCGGCCGCGATGGCCGCGCCGGTAGCGACGTCGCCGGCGATGTTGGTGCAACCTCCGGCGGCGAAATGGCGTCCGTCCGCTCCGGCGCAGACGTCGGCGCCTGCGGTCGGTACGGCGACAACCGGAAGGAACACCGCCGCCGTTGCCAGCACTGCGCCGGACAACACCGTGGTGAGGGGTCGGGCCATGGGGTCTCCTAGTTGATCCGGGCACGATCTTGCGTCGGGCCTGCTGGATTGTCGCAGCCGTAAACGCCGCCGTTACAGCGCTTCGGGTGGAAATTTTCGACGGAGAGAATTTGCCCGACGCGGTGACTCAGCCGACCAGGACTGCGTACCGGGGCTTGATCACCTCGTCGATGATGGCGAGCCGCTCCAGGTCGCTCCAGCCGTAGCCGAACGCCTCGGAGGTGACGACTGCGTTCGCCACGAAGGTGATGCCGGGCATTTCGGCGATGACGATGACCGCCGGGCCGTCGCCGAGCGATCGTGCGGGTCCTGAATTGGTAGGTGCCTCCGGCAGCGGCTCAGGCCAGCCGCTGGATGCCGTAGGGCGGCGACGTCCATGAGGAATACAGCCCGTCACCCACCCAGTTGATTGTGCCCATCTCGATGGGCAACTGCCACAACGGCAGGCCGGTTGCGGAGTCAAAGGCGGTCACCGGACCCCAGCGACTTCTGCTCGCCGAGTCGGGGTAACCGACGCCCAGAATCTGGGTGCCGTTGGCGGCGATGAGTCGAATGATTTTCGACTTGTCCAGAAACGCACCGGTACCGTCACTGCAGTCCCGCACCCGCATTCCCCCGGCAGGGCCCGCGTTCGAAACAACGCACAGATTTCCAAACCCGCCGAGACTGACCTTCTCCTTCGCAGGCAGCGAAATCTGCTGGGTCCACGTCAGTTCTCCGGTCAGGTCATCCACCCCGGCGATCTCATTCTTCTCCCCGTGGTACACGATCAGCGATGTGACACCCGACGGCCGACCCCGATTCGTCCACGTACCCGATTCAGGATTTTCGCTGCCTGTCTCCGTGCTGGAGGGAAGCTGATAGCCACGATCTGCAGTGATCCGCCAGGCGAGCTTGCCGGTGAACGAGTAGAAGTCGATCTGCGACCCGGAACGCGTGTCCAACCCATCGGGGATGACCGACACAGCAATGCCGCGACTGGTGGCGATTGCCAGGCGGTAGGTTTCATCGACCGCGAATAGCTGGTCACCGGTCTTGGCGGCGTAGAACGTCATCGTGCCACCAACCAAGTTGCCTACGATGCCTTGATCCAGGAACACGGAGGTAGTTTCCGTCAAAAACTGCTTCGACCACAGCTGCCGTCCCCAATCATCGAAAACCGTGAATTCTTTTCCCAGTTTCACGGCCAACAGGCCGGCGCTGCCGTAGATGTCGGCGTTTCTTCCCTCAGCCGACTTCGATTCCTTAGTCACACCAGTCGCCATGTCGATGAGGATGGCCTTCGCTCCACCGTTGCAGAGGGCGGCCTTGCCCGAAGTGCCTATGACACAACCCAATTGCGCGCTTGGCAACGGTTGTTGCCATCGCGGCGAGCCGTTGGTGGCATCTAGCGCGATCAAGGAGTTGCCCGCCGTGATGATGACGGTTTTGGCATCACCGCCCAGGAGGCCGACAAGACCGAGGGTGTTCTCGCCTGGCGGATAGGTCCACAGCGGGGTGGTGGGCGCGCTGGTCAAGGTGGGGGCGTTCACCGCGCCAGGCGGACGCTCCTCCGCAGCAATCTCGGCCCGGCCGGCCGCGGTATCGGCCTCCGACAGCGGGTGCGACCCCGAACCGGACGTCCAGGCCAGGACCCCGCCGACCACCAGCGCCACAACAACCACCACCGCCGCGACGATCATCCCGATCAACTTCTCCCTGCGTCGGCGATCCTCCTCCGGCGGCGGGGGTGTGAACTGGGGCGGGTACCCGTGCCCCGGTGGCTGAGACGCGAACCCCGGGGCGGCGCCGAATACCGGCGGACCGAACGGCGATGAACCGGGCTGACCATCGTTGTCGCCCCACGGCGAACTCCCCCACTGGCTCACAGCCGGAGTCTAGTTCAGCCGTTCCTGCCCGCCCGGCGCCAATCGCTCAGCCGACCAGGACTGCGTACCGGGGTTTGATCACCTCGTCGATGATGGCGAGCCGCTCATCGAAGGGGATGAAGGCCGACTTCATCGCGTTGATGGTGAACCGCTCGAGGTCGCTCCAGCCGTATCCGAAGGCC
The DNA here is from genome assembly GCF_002102345.1 of Mycolicibacterium peregrinum. Lineage (GTDB taxonomy): Bacteria > Actinomycetota > Actinomycetes > Mycobacteriales > Mycobacteriaceae > Mycobacterium > Mycobacterium peregrinum. Next base: position 212,932 of record NZ_LQPP01000026.1, on the reverse strand, counting down.
TCGACCAGGCGCAGCATCTCCTGGCTCATCGTGGTGTCGCTCATCAACCGGTTGTCGGTATTGACGGTGACGCGGAACCGCAGCCGTGCCAGCCGGTCGAACGGATGCTCGGCGATGCTGGGCGCCGCCCCGGTCTGCACGTTGCTGCTGGGGCACATCTCCAGCGGAATTCGCTTGTCCCGCAGTATGGATGCGAGCCGGCCCAGATGCTGGGTGCCGTCGTCGAACTCGGTGATGTCATCGACGATGCGCACCCCATGGCCCAGCCGGTCAGCCCCGCAGAATGCGATGGCCTCGTGGATGGACGGCAAGCCGAACGCCTCACCGGCGTGAATCGTGAAGCGCGCGTTGTTCCCTCGCATGTATTCGAACGCGTCGAGGTGCCGGGTGGGCGGGTACCCTGCCTCCGCTCCGGCGATGTCGAAACCGACGACACCCTTGTCGCGGAAGCGGATTGCCAGTTCGGCGATCTCCCGGGACCGGGCAGCGTGACGCATCGCGGTGACCAGGCAGCGCACGGTGATGGTGCGTCCCTCGGCGGCGGCCGCCTTCTCGCCGTCGGCGAAGCCGGCCAGCACGGCGTCGACCACCTCGTCGAGAGACAGGCCGCGGTCGATGTGCAGTTCGGGGGCGAACCGGATCTCGGCGTAGACGACGTTGTCGCCGGCGAGGTCCTCGACGCACTCGTAGGCGACGCGGTGCAACGCCTCCGGAGTCTGCATGACCCCGACGGTGTGGGCGAACGGCTCCAGATAGCGCACCAACGAGCCGCTGTGCGCGGCGGTGCGGAAGAACGTGGCCAGCTCGTCGACCTCGGTGGCCGGCAGGTCGTCATAGCCGAGCTGGCCGGCCAGGTCGAGCACCGTGGCCGGCCTCAGGCCGCCGTCGAGGTGGTCGTGCAGGAGGGCCTTGGGAGCGTGCTGGATCTTGTCCAGACTCAGCGGCGTACTCATGCCCCCATCATGCGCGTCAGCGGCGGCGCCGTGCCGCCGAAACCGGGCCGTGGCGGATGACGATCAGACCAATAGCGGCCTATTCGTGAGTGTCCGCGGATTGGCGCCGCGTCAGCCGATCCGGTCGACGATCAGGGGCCGCTGCATAGGCGCGGTGTCGCCGACCGTCCAGGCGCCGTCGAGTTCAGCCAGAGCAGCGGGCAGCCGCTCGGGCGTTTCGGTGTACAAGGTGAACAGCGCCTCGCCTGCGGCGACCGGCTCCCCCGGTTTGCGGTGGATCCGCACGCCGGCGCCGAACTGCACCGGTTCGCCCGGCCGGGCACGGCCGGCACCCAACCGCCACGCGGCCAGCGCCACCCCCATCGCGTCGAGATCGCCCATGATGCCGCCGTACGGGGCCGTCACGGTCTCCGTGGCCGTCCCGATCGGCAGCGGGCAGGTCAGGTCCCCGCCCTGGGCCGCCACCAGCGCACGGAAACAATCCATCGCGCTGCCGTCCCGCAGGGTTTCGGCCGGGTCGGAGTCACCGATGCCGGCCGCATCGAGCATCTCCGTCGCGAGCGCCAGCGTCAGCTCGACGACGTCGGACGGCCCGCCGCCGGCCAGGACCTCCAGCGATTCGCTGACCTCCACGGAGTTGCCGACGGTCCGGCCCAGCGGGCAGTTCATGTCGGTGAGTAGGGCCCGGGTCGGCACCCCGTTGGCATTGCCGAGGTCGACCATGGTGGCTGCCAGCTCACGCGACTCGGCCTCGGTCTTGAGGAACGCACCGCGGCCGACCTTGACGTCGAGGACCAGCGATCGCGCCCCCTCGGCCAATTTCTTGCTCATCACCGAACTGGCGATCAGTGGCAGCGACTCGGTGGTGGCGGTGACATCGCGCAGTGCGTAGATCTTGCGGTCGGCCGGGGCCAGATCGCCCGCGGCGAACACCGCCGCCCCGATGTCCCGAAGTTGTTGCCGGATCCGGTCTTTCGACAGCTCGGCGGTGAATCCCTGGATCGCCTCGAGCTTGTCGAGCGTGCCGCCGGTATGCCCGAGTCCGCGCCCGGCCGCCTGCGGGACACTGGCACCACAGGCCATCACCACCGGCAGCAGCGGAATGGTGATCTTGTCACCCACCCCGCCGGTGGAGTGCTTGTCCACCAGGGCCAGTGGGCGGCTCGGCGCGGCCGCACGGCGGAGATCAGAGAAATCGAACCGCTCCCCGGAATTGACCATGGCCGCCGTCCAGCGGGCGATCTCGGCCGGCACCATCCCCTTCAGGAAAATCGCCATCAGTAGCGCCGACATCTGTTCGTCGGCGACGCGTCCGTGGGTGTAGCCGTCGATCACCCAATCGATCGCGGCGTCGGACAGCACACCACCGTCACGCTTGGTCCGGATGACGGTGGGCGCGTCGAGATGAGACATGGCCGCCAACCTACTCGCCAGTAACCCGGAGTTGTTGGACCACTTGGTCTTACCTGCGCTCCAGGTCGTCGGGCCCGAAGGCGTCGGGTAGTAGCTCCCGTAGCGGCCGCGGGCCTCGTGGATGGTCGATGAGCAACTCGGGGCCGCCGTGCTCGAGCAGTACCTGCCGACAACGTCCACAGGGCATCAACGCGCCCCCGTCGGGGCCCACACACGACAGTGCGACGAGCCTTCCGCCGCCTCCGGAATGCAGGGCGCAGGCCACAGCACACTCGGCACAGAGACCTAGGCCATATGAGACATTCTCCACATTGCATCCGGTGACGATGCGGCCGTCGTCGACGAGAGCGGCGGCCCCCACCGGGAATCCCGAATAGGGCGCATAGGCGCGGGATGAAGCCTCGATCGCCTTGTAGCGCAACAGGTTCCAGTCGACATCGACCGTCACGCGACCACCCCCGGCAAAGGTTCTGAATGCATTCCGAAACCCCAATTCCCGACCCGCACAGTAAGATAGGTAAGCCTAACTTTCTCGCGTTTTTGCGGTAGAACGGCTCAACCGTAATTCCTTCGCCAGTACAAATGGGTTTAGAGTCGCCCCGAGGTTTGGGGCTAATTCACAGGCAGGTCCCGAACGTCCACCGAAGACGTTGGAGGGCGAGATGAGTACTCAGACGGAGGTGCCGGCTCCGCAACCCAGGAAAACCCGTCGGCGCACCCTGTACAAGGGTGACCCGGGAATGTGGTCCTGGGTATTGCACCGTATTACCGGTGCCACGATTTTCTTCTTCCTGTTCGTACATGTCCTTGATACCGCGCTGGTCCGGGTGAGCCCGCAGGCCTACAACGAGGTCATCGAGACGTACAAGACGCCCATCGTCGGACTGATGGAAATGGGCCTGGTCGCCGCGGTGCTCTTCCACGCATTGAACGGCATCCGCGTCATCCTCATCGACTTCTGGCAGCAGGGTCCCCGCTACCAGCGGCAGATGCTCGCGGTCGCCGTCGGCGTGTTTGCCGTGGTCCTCATCGCAGCACTAGGAGTTCTCGGTATGCACATGGCGGAGCGGTTCCTGTGAGCGCGCCAGGAGCGGGCGAGTCGCGGTTGGGCCGTCCGGCGCCGGTGATGGAACGCGAGCACGACCGGCCGGCCGCGCTGGACCACCCGCGCGCACCCCGTCGCCCCCGCGGTATCCCCTACTTCGAGAAGTACGCCTGGCTGTTCATGCGGTTCTCCGGCCTTGCGCTGGTGTTCCTCGCGCTCGGCCACCTGTTCATCATGCTGATGTGGCAGGACGGCGTGTACCGCATCGACTTCAACTACGTCGCACAGCGCTGGGCCTCCCCGTTCTGGCAGATCTGGGACATGGCCCTGCTGTGGCTCGCGATGATCCACGGGGCCAACGGCCTGCGCACCATCATCGGCGACTATGCCCGTAAGAACGTCACGAAGTTCTACCTGAATTCGCTGCTTCTGCTGGCGACAGGGTTCACGTTGGTTCTGGGTACCTACGTCCTGGTCACCTTCGACCCGAATATTGGGGGCTAACCAATGATTCAGGAACACCGCTACGACGTCGTCATCGTCGGCGCCGGCGGCGCCGGCATGCGCGCTGCCGTCGAGGCCGGCCCGCGCGTCCGTACCGCAGTGCTCACCAAGCTGTACCCGACCCGGTCCCACACCGGCGCGGCCCAGGGCGGCATGTGCGCCGCACTGGCCAACGTCGAAGAGGACAACTGGGAATGGCACACCTTCGACACCGTCAAGGGCGGCGATTACCTCGCTGACCAGGACGCCGTCGAGATCATGGCCAAGGAGGCCATCGACGCGGTGCTGGACCTCGAGAAGATGGGCATGCCGTTCAACCGGACGCCCGAGGGCCGCATCGACCAGCGCCGATTCGGCGGGCACACCCGCGATCACGGCAAGGCCCCGGTGCGCCGGGCCTGCTACGCCGCCGACCGCACCGGCCACATGATCCTGCAGACGCTTTACCAAAACTGCGTCAAGCACGACGTGGAGTTCTTCAACGAGTTCTACGCACTGGACATCGCGCTGACCGACACCCCGACGGGCCCGGTGGCCACCGGCGTCATCGCCTACGAGCTGGCGACCGGCGACATCCACATCTTCCACGCCAAGGCAGTCGTCTTCGCCACCGGCGGTTCGGGCCGGATGTACAAGACCACCTCCAACGCCCACACGCTGACCGGCGACGGCCTGGGCATCATCTTCCGCAAGGGACTTCCCTTGGAGGACATGGAGTTTCACCAGTTCCACCCGACAGGCCTGGCCGGCCTGGGCATCCTGATCTCCGAGGCCGTGCGCGGCGAGGGCGGCCGGTTGCTCAACGGCGAGGGCGAGCGGTTCATGGAGCGCTACGCGCCGACGATCGTCGACCTTGCACCGCGTGACATCGTCGCCCGTTCGATGGTGCTCGAGGTGCTCGAAGGCCGCGGCGCCGGACCGAACAAGGACTACGTCTACATCGACGTGCGCCACCTCGGCGAGGAAGTGCTGGAAGCCAAGCTTCCTGACATCACCGAGTTCGCCCGCACCTACCTGGGTGTGGACCCGGTGACCGAACTGGTGCCGGTGTACCCGACCTGCCACTACGTCATGGGCGGTATCCCGACCACGATCCACGGCCAGGTCCTGCGCGACAACACCAACGTCATCCCGGGCCTGTACGCCGCCGGTGAATGTGCGTGCGTGTCGGTGCACGGCGCCAACCGCCTTGGCACCAACTCGCTGCTGGACATCAACGTGTTCGGCCGTCGCGCCGGTATCGCCGCCGCCGAGTACGCCGCCAACCACAACCACGTCGACCTGCCGGAGAACCCGGCCGACATGGTGGTCGGCTGGGTCGGCGACATCCTGTCCGAGCACGGCAACGAGCGCGTCGCCGACATCCGCACTGCCCTGCAGCAGTCGATGGACAACAACGCCGCGGTGTTCCGCACCGAGGAGACGCTCAAGCAGGCGCTGACCGACATCCACGCACTCAAGGAGCGGTACAGCCGAATCACGGTGCACGACAAGGGCAAGCGCTACAACAGCGACCTGCTCGAGGCGATCGAGCTGGGCTTCCTGCTGGAGCTGGCCGAGGTCACCGTGGTCGGTGCGCTCAACCGCAAGGAGTCCCGCGGCGGGCACGCGCGTGAGGATTACCCCGATCGCGACGACACCAACTACATGCGCCACACCATGGCCTACAAGGAGGGCAGCGAGCTGCTGTCCGACATCCGGCTGGACTACAAGCCCGTGGTCCAGACCCGGTACGAGCCGATGGAAAGGAAGTACTGACCGTGAGTGCACCTGTCATCGACAAGCCCGAAGCCGGCGATCCGCCGCTGCCCCCGGTCCCCGAGGGCGCGGTCATGGTCACCCTCAAGATCGCCCGGTTCAACCCCGAGAACCCCGACGCCGCGGGCTGGCAGAGCTTCCGGGTTCCCTGCCTGCCCTCAGACCGGCTGCTCAACCTGCTGCTGTACGTGAAGGGCTACCTTGACGGCACGCTGACCTTCCGGCGCTCCTGCGCCCACGGCGTGTGCGGCTCGGATGCCATGCGGATCAACGGCGTGAACCGGCTGGCCTGCAAGGTGCTCATGCGTGACCTGCTGCCCAAGAAGGCGAGCAAGCAGCTCACCATCACCATCGAGCCGATCCGCGGCCTGCCCGTGGAGAAGGACCTCGTGGTGGACATGGAGCCGTTCTTCGACGCCTACCGCGCCGTGAAGCCGTACCTGATCACCAGTGGCAACCCGCCCACCAAGGAGCGCATCCAGAGCGCCACCGACCGGGCCCGCTACGACGACACCACCAAGTGCATCCTGTGTGCGTGCTGCACCACGAGCTGCCCGGTGTACTGGAGCGAAGGGTCCTACTTCGGCCCCGCCGCGATCGTCAACGCCCACCGGTTCATCTTCGATTCGCGTGACGAGGCCGCCGCCGAGCGGCTGGACATCCTCAACGAGGTCGACGGTGTCTGGCGCTGCCGCACCACCTTCAACTGCACCGAGGCCTGCCCTCGTGGCATCCAGGTGACCCAGGCGATCCAGGAGGTCAAGCGCGCGCTGATGTTCGCGCGCTAGGCCTGCCGCCGACGCTGCTTACCGGGCGTCGATTCTGCGCTCAGATCGTGTTTTCGAGGGGAATCACGATCTGAGCGCAGAGTCGGCGCCCGTTTTGCATTCTCGTGCCCTGGCCGTCCTGGCCTTCACACCCGCTGTCACACATTCCGGGGCCATCTCGTCTAATGGGTATGACCGAGACCAAGACACGAATCCCCGCTGTAACCCCCAAACAAGCCGGCCTGCTGACCCGCGCCATGTACTGGTACGCCAAGCGCCAGTTCGGTGAGGTGCCTGAGCCGTTCGCGGTGGCCGCTCACCATCCGCGCCTGCTGGTCGCCAACGGTATCCACGAGATGCTGCTGCAGGGCGGCTCCAAGAAACTGCCCGCCACCGTTCGCGAGCTCGCGGTGTTCTGGACCGCCCGCACCGTCGGCTGCTCGTGGTGCGTGGACTTCGGCTCCATGCTGATGCGGCTGGAGAACCTCGACGTGGAACGGCTCAAGTCGATCGACGACTACGCCACCTCGCCGCTGTTCACCGATGACGAGCGCGCCGCGATCGCCTATGCGAACGCGATGACCACCGACCCGCACACCGTCACCGACGAGCAGGTGGCCGATCTGCAACGCCGGTTCGGTGACGACGGCGTGATCGAGCTGACTTATCAGATCGGGGTGGAGAACATGCGGTCGCGGATGTACTCGGCGCTCGGTATCACCGAGCAGGGCTTCAACTCCGGGGATGCGTGCCGCGTTCCCTGGGCCGACGAGCGCTCGCGCGAGGAGCAGTGACTCTGGAGTGAGCGCGGCGCTGGCTTCAGGGTGCGGCCAGGTGGTAGAACACGTTACAGAAACAGCGGCCCCCGCTGCTGAAACCACCTGCTCAGCGAGGAGCGCTCATGCATTGGTACACCGGCAACACGTTCTATGACACCGTGCTGACCGCGGCCTTCGCATTCGCCGCGTTCGTGATCATCGGCGGCTTCTTCGCACAGAGCTCCTATGGGCGTTTCTCGACGACGAAACTCGGCCTCAACCTCAACCCGAAGCTCGGCTGGTGGCTGATGGAGATCCCCGCGACCGTGGTGTTCTTGATCAGCTACCTGGCCGGGCCGAACCGGTTCGAGCCGACGTCCCTGGTACTGGCGGGAATCTGGATGCTGCACTACGCCAACCGGGGCTGGTTCTTCCCGCTGGCGATCCGCCAGATGCCCGGCAAGCGCGGCACCTTCAACGTCTCGGTGATCGTGATGGGCATGCTCGTGACCTCCATGCACGGCTACCTCAACGGGACCCTCTTCAGCCATGACTTCTTCGGGCAGTACACCACCGCGTGGTTGACCGACCCGCGATTCCTGGTGGGCTTGGTGATCTACCTCTGCGGGTTCGCGCTGTTGGTCAACTCCGAGTCGATCGTGCGAAACCTGCGGGACAAGAAGAATCCGGGTGGTGCCGAGTACCGGATCCCGTTCGGCGGCGGCTTCCGCTTCGTCACCAGCCCGGCCTATCTGGGCGAGATCATCGCCTGGTCCGGTTTCGCGCTGCTGACGTGGGCTCTGCCCGGCGTTGCGATCCTGTTGATCACCGCAGGAAATCTGGTTCCCCGGGCGCTGGGCACCCACGGTTGGTACCAGGACAAGTTCCCCGAATACCCCACCGACCGCAAGGCTTTGATCCCTTACGTCCTGTGAGCGTCACGCCGCCGCAGGCGTGATCTCGATGTAAGCCGTTGGTACCCCGGCCAGTTGGCTGCCGTAGTCGAGGCTGCGCTCGAACACCTTCATCGGCGCACTCCAGTTGGCGGCGATGACGGCCTCGGCGTGGGCGTGTTCTGCCTCCGGCAGGATGCGCGCCACGCCGGCAACGACGGGTCCGCTGGGCTTACCGCGTAGATTGCTCGCGACCACAAGGACTTTCGGGTTGTTGCGGATTCGCTTGACCTTCCCGGTCGACGGATCGGTGCGCACATAGATCTTGCCGCCGGCCACACCGTGGTTGATCGGGCTGGGCATCGCCTCGCCCGAACGCTTGAAGGTCACCAACACGATCTGGCGGTAGTTCTCGAAACCGCTGAAGTCCGATCCGGTCGGCGCACCGATGTCGAAGGCGTCGCGATGGCGCATCTTGTCCATGCCGCGGAACATCATTCGGCTGAATGTGTGGGCCAAGGTGCCCGGTTCGTTCGGCATCATCGAGCACCTCGCAGGGGCGATCCGGAGAACTTGTCAGGGTTGGCGATGTCCCATACCGCGCAGACCAAGCCGTCGCGAACGGTGAAGATCGTCACCCGCGGCATCATCTCGGGGTAGCCGTCCCCGGCGGGAGCACCTGCCGTGTAGACCCCCAGCTGGCCGTTGACGAGCGCAAATTGACTGCCCGCCAACCAGTTCGGACCGTACTTCTTGGCCAGGCCGAGGATGAACCGGGCCACCTTGTCCGGCCCGTGGATGACGCGGGCAGCGGTCGGAGCGCGACGGTTCGAATCCCCGGTGAACGTGACGTCGGGATGCAGCAGCCGTACGACAGCGTCGAGCTCCCCCGACGCCAGCGCGGCCATCAGCTCGCCGGCGACCTGGTTGTGCAGGTCGTCGGGTGACGAAGCAGGCGGATTGTCGGACACCGCGCGGCGGGCCCGCGAGGCCAGCTGGCGCGCCGAGGCATCGCTGACGCCGAGTACACCGGCGATCTCGCTGAAGGGCAGACCGAACCCGTCGTGCAACACGAAGGCCACGCGCTGATCGGGGGTGAGCCGCTCCAACACCACCATCGCGGCGAACCGGGCGTCTTCCCCGGCCACCACCGCGTTGAGTGGGTCGTTGGCGTCGAGCCCGGTCACGACGGGCTCCGGCAGCCATTCACCGTAATACGCCTCGCGGCGGTGGGCTGCCGAGCGCAGCCGGTCCAGACCCAGCCGACTCACCACGGTGGTCAGCCAGGCCCGCAGGTCGGCGATCGTGGTCTGGTTGGATTCCCAGCGGATCCACGCGTCCTGGACGATGTCCTCGGCATCGGCGAAGGTACCGGTGAGGCGATAGGCCACGGCAAGCAGGTGTGGCCGCAACTCCTCGAACTCGCCGACCCGAGCGCTCGCGGTCATGCCCCCCAGTTTAGGGCGCGCCCTCAGGCACCGACCATGACGTACGTCTTACGGATCGCCTCCGTGACGAACCACTTCCCGCGCCACCCTCGGGGCAGGACCAGCAGCGTGCCCGGCCCGATGTCGGCACTCGTGCCGTCCTCGCCGACCACGGTCCCGGAGCCCGAGATGATGTGGCACACCTCTGTCGCGGTCGAACGGTCCGCGGTGAACTCCCCTGGGCCGCATTCCCACACCCCGGTGTCGGTCACCGCGTCGGCCCAGACGCTGATCGCAGATTCCAGCTGACCGCTGAGACTCGTCGGTTTCGGTTGCGGCTCGGGCAGTTCGGCAGTGGTGGCGTCAACATGCAGCAGGTTCACAGTCGTCTCCATGGCGTCAGCGCCCCGTGATCTTGTTGGCCACCCGTGCCAGCCCACTGGTACCGGCCAGCCCGCGGGTGGACTCGCGACGGTCAGCGGTGCGGTACAGCGCATACATCGCCTGGACCCCGAGCCACCGGAATGGCTCCGGTTCCCACTTGCGGACCCGTCTCCCCACCCAGGGCAACCGGGTGAGCGCGGTGTCCCGCTTGAGGACGAGGTCGGCAAGTGTGTGTCCGGCCAGGTTGGTGGTGGTCAGACCGCTGCCGACATACCCTCCCGCGGTGCCCAGCCCGCTGGCCTGGTCGAAGTCCACGGTGGCGGTCCAGTCGCGTGGCACTCCGAGCACGCCACACCAGGCGTGCTCGATCGGAACATCGCGGGTCGCGGGGAACATGTCGCGAACCAGCGCCCCGAGAGCTTCGATGGTCCACTGCTGGGTGGCGCCGCGATGGTCGAGCGCCGAGCCGTACCGGTAGGGAATCCCCCGGCCGCCCAATGCAATTCGATTGTCCGCCGTACGCTGGGCGTACATGTAGCCGTGTGCGTAGTCGCCTAGGAGCTCTGCTCCCTTCCAGCCGACCTCCTGCAGCACGGATTCCGGAAGCGGTTCGGTCACCACCATCGACGAATTCATCGGCAGCCACGCGCGGCGTTGTCCCGGCATGGTCGCGGTGAAACCTTCGAGACAGCGCAGGATCACGGGCGCGCGGACATCGCCTCGGGCCGTGATGGCACGACCGGCCTTGATGTCGGTCACCTCGGTCTGCTCGTAGATGGCGACGCCCATGCCCTCCACCACGCGGGCCAGGCCGCCGACCAGCTTGGCCGGCTGCACCCGTGCGCAGTGCGGGGTGAACAACGCGCCCATGGCGCCTTCTACACGGATGCGGGCGTTGGATTCGTCACCCGTGAGCACGACGAAGTCCTCATCGGTCGCACCCCAGTTCCGCTCGTAGTCGAGCGACTCGCGCAGCCTGCCCATCTGGGCCTGGTTGCGTGCCACGTGCAGCACACCGTCCTTGACGATGTCGGCCTCGATGCCCTCGGACTTCGTGACGCCGATGACCTCGTCGACCGCACCCCGCATGGCCCGCATGAGGTCCACGACGCCGCCGTGACCGTGCGTGGAGGCATAGGCGTCGCGGGACCCGGCGAGTTCCGCGGACAGCCATCCGCCGTTACGGCCGGACGCCCCGAAACCGGCGAACTCCTTCTCCAGCATCACGATTCGCAGGTCAGGCTGTTCCCGCTTGAGGTAATACGCTGCCCACAAGCCGGTCAGCCCGGCCCCAACGATGCAGATGTCGGCTTCGAGCGACCCCGGCAGCGGCGGTCTCGATTTCGGGAAACCCGCCGCGCGATACCAGAACGACACGCTGCCGTTCACGAAGTCATTGGCGAGACCGCTGGTCGTGCGACCGTCGGGGGACATCTTGGTTCTCCTGTACTCGTGGCTGTTGTCAGTGATGGATACGCCGGCCGATGTCACGTGTCGGCGGGCAGGATCGTGGCGACATCCGGATCGAAGGTCAACCAGACCTTCTGCCCCGCCTGGGTCGGCGTGATGCTGTCTGCGCTTTCCCGGACGAGCGCGACGGTGCCGTCGGGCAGGCTGACCTCGACCTTGCGAGAGTTGCCTAGGTAGATTTCCTGAATCACGTTGCCCGGCAACGCATTGACGGCCTCGGGCTCGGCATCGCCGGTGAGGATGCGGATCCGCTCCGGACGCACCACCACGGCCACCGCGTCACCATTGGCAGCATCGCCCCGGCCGGCCACGATCCGCCGTCCATAGGCGTTCACGGCGAGCCCGTCTTCGAGCTTTCCGTAGAACAGCGACGACTCCCCGAGGAACCGGGCCACGAAAATGCTCTTCGGGCGCTCGTAAAGATCTGTGGGCGAACCGATCTGTTCGATTCTGGCCTTGTTGAACACCGCGATGCGATCCGAGAGCACCAGGGCCTCGTCCTGGTCGTGGGTAACGTAGACGAACGTGGTGCCGAGTTCGCCGTGGATGCGCTTGATCTCCAGTTGCAGCGAATCGCGCAGTTTCTTGTCCAGCGCACCGAGCGGTTCGTCCATCAGCAGCACCCGCGGTTCGTAGACCATGGCCCGCGCGAACGCGACCCGCTGCTGCTGACCACCGGACAGTTCCTTGGGCATCCGCTTGCCGTAGCCGTCGAGGCCGACGGTCCGCAGCGCGGCGGCCACCTTCTCGCGGCGCTGAGCCTTGGCCATCTTGCGTTGCCGCAGCGGGTATTCGACGTTGTCGATCACCGTCATGTGCGGGAACAGCGCATAGTGCTGGAACACCATGCCGATGTTGCGGCGGTACGGCGGCAGATCGGCCACCGGCCGTCCGTCGATCAACAGCTCGCCGTCGGTGACGTCCGCGAAACCGGCAATCATGTTGAGCGTGGTGGTCTTTCCCGAGCCGCTGGGGCCGAGAAGGGTGAGGAACTCACCCGGCCGCGCGTCGAGGTCGATCGCGTTGACGACGGTCTCCGACCCGTAGGTCTTGGTCAGGCGCCGCATGGTGATCGACGCTCCGTGCGGGGTTTGGTCAGTGGACACGGTTCCTCCTGCGCGAATAGATGCCCGCGACGACGGTCAGACACGTCGTGAGGGCGAGGATGAGGGTGGCGGCCGCAGCGATGGTGGGATCGGTGTCACGAGTGACCGAGGCATACATCTTGACCGGCAACGTCTGCAGATACGGGTTCTGGATGAACAGCGACAACACCACTTCGTCGAAGCTCGTCGCGAACGCGAACAGCGCACCCGAGAGCACCCCCGGGGCTACCGACGGCAGTGTGACGGTACGGAAGGTGGTCCAGCGGCCGGCACCGCAGATCGCCGCGGCATCCTCAAGGCGCCGGTCGAACCCCTGCAGACTGGCCATCACCGGCACGATGACGAACGGCAGCGCCAACATGCTGTGTGCGACGACGAAGCCGAATACCGTCCCGAGCAGGTTCAGCCTCAGGAACAACGCGTACAGGCCGACCGCTACCACGATCACCGGGACAACCATGGGAGCCAACAGGAATGCGCGTATCCCCTGCCGCCCGGCCAGCGACGTACGGCTGAGCGCCACCGCCGCGGCAGTGCCGAACAAGGTCGCGAACACGGCCACCAGGATGCCGACTTCCAGGCTCGCCTTCAGGGCAGAGATCCACGCGGGGTCCTCGAAGAACGTGTGGTACCACCGCGTCGACCATCCGGTCGGCGGGAACGCGAACGAGGGCCGGTCGGTGAAGCTCAGCGGCACCACGATCAACGACGGTGCGACCAGCCATAATCCGACGCCCGCACAGAACAGTCCGAGCAGAACGTTCCAGACCGTCTTCATGTGCCGTGTCATGCGGTGCGCTCCTTCCGGTTTCGGCGCAGCAGATACATCAGAGCCGCGAGGACCAAGAAGGTGACGAGCAGCAGGACCACGCCCATCGCTCCTCCCCTGCCCCAGGCCAGCAGGCTGGTGACCTGCACATAGATCTGCTGACTGATCAGGGCGTCATCGGGAGCGCCGAGCAGCGCCGGGGTGACGTAGAAGCCGAGGCTGCTGATGAACACCATCAGGCAGCCGGCTCCCACACCGGGCATCGACAGCGGAACCCAGATCCTGGCGAACGAGATCACCGGTCGCGCACCGAGACTCGACGACGCGAGCACGAGCCTGCGGTCGATACCGGACATCACCGCGTACAGCGGCAGCACCATGAACGGCAGCAGGATCTGGCTCATGCCGATGACCACACCCAGATTGGTGCGCAGCAACGGCACACCGCCCAGCCCGACGAAGGACAGCAGGGTTTGGATCGGTCCGCCGTCCTCCAGCAGGATCACCCAGGCGAAGGTGCGCACCATCAAACTGGTCCAGAACGGCACCAGCACGATCAGTGTCAGCGCGATACGCACCGCCGGTCCGAACGCGACCATGGCATACGCGTACGGGTAGCCGAGAATCAGGCAGATCGCCGTGACCTCCAGGCCCGTCGTGAACGTACGCAACAGAACACTGCGTTGTACGGAATCGCCCAGGTACCAGGCGAAGTTGCCGAAGCCGAGTTCTGGATCGCTGAAGGCCTGCCAGAACATGATGACCAGCGGCAGTCCGAACACCCCGACCACGAGCAGGATCGACGGCAGCAACAACCCGACGTCGCCCAATCTCCGACCCGAAGGCGGGGCGGTTGTCTGAGTCTTGGGTGGCGCTCCGCCCGCCAGAACATCGACCATCGACATGCGACGAAAACCCTTCCTAGCCCGCGAGCCAGGCCGTGTACTTGGACGCGATCTCTTCCTGGTGTTCGGCCCAGTACGCGAGATCAAGTGGGAACCGGTCCTTTTCCCGCTCCGGCGTGGTGGTCAGATACGACCGGGCGAGATCGTCGAGCTGTGGCTTGGCGTCGACGTTGATCGGGCTGTACGACGTGAGCTCGGCAAGCTTGGCCTGCTGCTGCGCACCGAGGTAGAAGTTGATGAACGCCATGGAGGCCTTGGGGTTCCGGGCCCCGACGGGCACGGCGATCGTGTCGGCCTCAGGCATCCACTGATCCCACATCGGGGCGAACGGCGCCCCGTTCTTGACGGCCGAATACGCCCGCCCACTCCATACCAGCGCCATGTCGACCTGGCCGGATTCGATGAGCTGCTGGGACTGCGCCCCGGTGGTCCAGAAGATCGTGTCCTTGCGGATGCTGTTCATCTTGTTCAGCGCCCGGTCCAGGTCGAGCGGGTAGACCGCGTCGCGCGCCACGCCGTCGGCGAGCAGTGCGCCTTCGAGAACACCCGGGTCGAGCTCACCGGGCACGCCCTCGATGGCCCGCTTACCCGGGAACTTGGCGGTGTCGTAGAAATCGGCCCAGGTCTTCGGCGGGTTGGCACCGTACTTCTCGGTGTTGTAAACCACGATCAGGCCGTAACCCATTGCGGGGACCGAACAATCGTCGGTCTTGGTGCCCGCAGGCAGCTTGCTGATGTCCACGATGCTGGTGTCGAGCGGCATGAACAGGGTGCCGCAGTTCTTGGCGGTGAAGACGTTGGTGCTGTCGACTACGTCCCAGGTCACGTTCTTGGAGTCGACCTGGGCTTTGATCTTCGAGTTCTCGGTGGGACCGTCCTGCAACACTTTTGCCCCGGACTGCGCCGCGAACGGTTCGATCGCGGCTTTCGCCTGACCGTCCTGGAAGATGCCGCCGTAGGAGACGAATGTCATCGTGGTCCCTTTGAGAGCACCCTCTTTGACCGTGCCCGCCTGCGGCGGTCCGCTGCCCAGATCCACATCGGCGGCCTGGCCGGGACCTGCCGGCGTACATGCGGTGGCCAGGAGGACGCCTGCGGCGATCAAGGCGGGCACACTGCGGGCTACAGGTGAGGTGTTCATTTGCGGATCTCCTTTGATCTGGGCGGAAAGGTGTTCGCGGATGCGGTCATCCGCAGCGGGCGAGCGGCCCGTCAGGTCGGCCAGTCAGTCGGGGGGCTGACGATCCAGATGAGTTCGACCGGCGCGTCACTCAAGTTGTGGACGGTGTGCGGCATGGATGTCCGGTACTCCGCGCTGTCGCCCGGTTCGAGCAGGTAACGCTCGCCGTCGAGCTCAAGGGTCGGAGTGCCGGCGATGACGATGAGGATCTCCTGCGCGTCACCGTGCACATACGCCTCGCCCGCGCTGGAACCGGGCGACAGTTCCCCCGCGTACACCTCGAGGTTTCGAAGCGGCTTCTGCGACAACAGGTACTTCGAGCTCAGCTCCGACACCTCGATGGTGGGACGAGCCGCTTTGCGGAGAATGCGGACGTCGCTGACCTCATCGTCGGTGAACAGGTCGGGCAGGACGATGCCCAGTGACTGCGCCAATCGACGCAACGTTCCGACACTGGCGTTGACCTGGCCCCGCTCGACCTGGCTGAGGAAGCCCGGGGAGATACCGGCCCTATCGGCCAACTGCCGAAGAGACATCTTCCGCGCGGCGCGGAACTGCCTGATCCGGGCACCGACCACGGTGTCTGCCGTCGTCCCAGCGGGGTCGGGCTCGACAATCGCACTCATATCGAAACATCCGTTCGTCTCATAAGAGCAGGAGGATTGTTTTCAACGAACACTTTGTTCGCTCAGGCCGAACTCTATGTCTGCTTTGATTGCGTGCGCAAGGGTTGGATCACATTCCCCACACTTTGTGGGATAAGCCACACTGGCGCGTTATCAGCAGCCGTCGACAGAAATCTCGTCGACCAGCGCGGTCAAAACCGCAATCAACGACTGATTTCGTAGAACCGTCGCAGGCCTTCTAGTGCCTGCCGAGCACATGCGGGCCGGTGCGCGCGGGCACGCCCTGGGCGAAGCGCGCCAACGACCATGCGGCTACATCAGCGTCCGGCACGCGCCCCTCGGCCAGATCGGCGAGCACCTCGCCCATCAGCGCGGAGTACTTGAAGCCCTCCCCCGAGTCCCCGCAGGCGACGACGATTCCTCCGGCGAGCCGATCGACGACGAAGGCGCCATCGGGAGAGTCGGTCCAACTGCACACCTGGGCACCGAGCACCGTCGGCTCCACCGAGGACATGTCGGCGCGCACCCGGTCACGCAGGACAGCGGTGCGCCCGGCATCGGGCGTCCGGTCGATGTCACCGGCCCGATAGTCCCGCAAGGGCTTGTCCAAACCGATCTTGTAGCCCGCGCCGGGCGAAGGCATGGCGTAGATGCCGGGGCGGTCATCACCCGGCCCGTCGAACAGGCACGGAAAGCCGTCGGTGGCAGCAGGATCGGCCGGGTCGCCGAAGTACACCACCTGTTCAAGATATGGATGCAGCGACAGCTCGAGGCCGAGCGGCGACAACAGCGGACCCGCCCCCGGGCCGGCAGCGATCACCGCGACGTCGGCGTCGATGGCGTCACCGCCGTCCAATACCACCCGGACACCATTGGCGACCTTCTCCACAGCGGTCACGTCCCGTTCGAGAACCGTTGTGCCGGAAGCACTCCGGAAAAGCCTCAGTTGAGCCTTGAGCGACTCCACTGCCAGGACCACACCCGCAACCGGCTGCCACAGCGCGTCGCGCCCGTCGCCGCGCAGACCGGGGAAGAACCGGTCCACATCGCCAGGCGCCACGCTCGTGTACGTCACCCCGAGAGCGTCCAGCGTCGACTGCACGGCAGGCAGTGACTGGTCGTCACGCCATAGCAGGCCATGGGTGAGGAACACCGGGGTGCCTGCGCGTTCGGCGAGGCGGTGCATCGCGTCGACCCCACGCTGCGCCAACCGCACCCGGAGCGGGTCGGGATCGGCCAGCCGCCACAGCCGGGTCGATCCCCCGGACGACGACAGTGTGTTGAGCGGGCCGTAACGATCGATCAGCGTCACCCGGTGCCCGCGGCGCGCGAGTTCGGCCGCGGCGGGCAGACCCCAGGCACCCGCGCCGATCACCACGCACTTCATGGCCACGGCAGCATTCCCTCCGGATCGGTCAGCGCTTGTTGAAAACCGTTCGGTGCCACTCTTTTTCGGCGACCCCGGTGATGTCGCTCATCACATGCTTGATGGTGAGGTACTCCTCGAACGAGTAGTCGCTCATGTCCTTGCCGAAGCCGGAAGCGCCGACGCCACCGTGCGGCATCTCGCTGATGATCGGGATGTGGTCGTTGACCCACACGCAGCCGGCGTTGATCTCGCGTGAAGCCCGCTGGGCGCGGTACACGTCGCGGGTCCAGGCCGAGGCCGCCAGACCATAGACGGTGTCGTTGGCCTGCCGGATCGCGTCGTCGTCATCGGTGAACGGCCGCACGGTGAGCACCGGCCCGAAGATCTCGTCGCGATAGACCTCGGAGGTCTCGGCGACGTCGGTGATCAGGGTGGGCCGGTAGAACGCACCGGGCAGATCAGGTGCCACGCCGCCGGTGACGACGCGGCCGCCCTGCTCGGGTGCGCGCGCCACCATCTGCGCGACCTTGTCACGGTGGGCGAACGAGATGAGCGGGCCCAGGTCGGTGTCGGGATCGTGCGGATCTCCGACGACCATCTTGCTCATCACCTCGGCGACGCCGGCGACGAAGTCGTCGTACAGGTCGCGGGCCACGATCGCCCGGGTGGCGGCGGTGCAGTCCTGGCCCGTGTTGATCAGCGAACCGGCCACCGCGCCCTGGATCGCGGCGTCCAGATCGGCGTCGTCGAACACCACGAACGGCGCCTTGCCGCCCAGCTCAAGCTGGGTGCGGTGGCCGTGGACGGCGGCGGCCGCCATCACCTTGCGGCCGACGGCGGTCGAGCCGGTGAAGGTGACGACATCCACGTCGCGGTGCCCGGCCAGAGCGGTACCGACATCCGCGCCGCCACCGGTGACCACGTTGAACACCCCGTCGGGCAGCCCGGCCTCGGTGGCCAGCCGCGCCAGGGTGAGAGTGGTCAGCGGGGTGATCTCGGCGGGCTTGATGACGACCGAGCAGCCGGCCGCCAGCGCGGGGATGACCTTCCACACCGCCATCTGCAGCGGGTAGTTCCACGGGGTGATGGTGGCGACGACACCGACGGCTTCGCGCCGGATGCTGGAGGTGTGGTCACCGGAGTACTCGGCCGTGGCCTTGCCCTCCAGGTGGCGGGCCGCACCGGCGAAGTAGTCGATGTTGTCGATGCTGCCCGGCACGTCGAACTCGGTAGCCAGGCGCACCGGCTTGCCGGTCTGGCTGACCTCTTCGGCAATCAGCTGATCAGCATGTTCGTCGGCGAGCTTGGCCAGCTTGGCCAGCACCGCGGACCGCTCGGCGGGTGTCGCCTTGGACCACGCGGGGAACGCCTGGCGGGCGGCGGCGACTGCGTTGTCGACGTCGGCAGGAGTGGCCAGTGCGTAGTCGGCAACGGCCTGCCCGGTGGCCGGGTCGATGATCTGGTGGGTCGGCCCGGACGTCGCCACCGACGCGCCATTGATCCAGCTGCTTGTCACATTCACTGCCACGCTCATGGGGCCCCACGGTAACCGATGGCAGATTTGTTCTCTACGCAATCCCGCGTTCGGCCGCGTTCAAACGAGGGATTTCATCGATTCGATTGCCACAAACGACGGATTCCGTGCACAATCAGAGTCATGAGCAACCCTGAGGGTGACGACCTTCAGCCCGTCCCGCTGCGGGTGAACAACAATTCTCGCACCGCCTTTCAACTCGACGACCTGTCGAAGGCGATCATCGAGAAGTTGCAGGCCGACGGCCGCCGTTCGTACGCGGGGATCGGTAAGGCCGTGGGCCTGTCCGAGGCCGCGGTGCGCCAACGCGTGCAACGCATGGTCGACGCGGGTGTCATGCAGATCGTCGCGGTCACCGATCCGCTGCAACTCGGGTTCGCGCGCCAGGCGATGATCGGTATCCGGTGCACCGGGGACACCCTCAAGCTGGCCGAGAAACTGTCCGCCATCGACGCCGTCGACTACGTGGTACTGACCGCCGGATCCTTCGACGCCATCTGCGAAGTGGTCTGCGAAGACGATGACAGCTTGCTCGAACTTCTCAACACCCAGATCCGCTCGCTGCCGGGAGTGATAACCACCGAAACCCTTGTTTACCTGAAACTTGTCAAACAGCAATACAATTGGGGAACGCGATGACTATCGCAGAACACGCATCAACCACCTCCACCACAGATCTGGCCGCCAAGGCGAACCGCCATCTGTGGGGACACTTCGCCCGGCACGGCGAAGGCATCACACCGCCCATCATCACCCGCGGCGAGGGTGTCCGGATCTTCGACGACAAGGGCAAGAGCTACATCGACGGCCTGTCCGGCCTTTTCGTCGTCCAGGTGGGCCACGGCCGCAAGGAACTTGCCGAGGCCGCCGCCAAGCAAGCCGAGAAACTGTCCTTCTTCCCGCTGTGGTCCTACGCCACGCCGCCGGCCATCGAACTGGCCGAACGCGTCGCCAATTACGCCCCCGGCGACCTGAACCGGGTCTTCTTCACCACCGGAGGCGGCGAGGCCGTCGAGAGCGCCTGGAAACTGGCCAAGCAGTACTTCAAGCTGACCGGAAAACCCGGTAAGCACAAGGTGGTTTCGCGCGCGATCGCCTACCACGGCACCCCGCAGGGCGCGCTGGCGATCACCGGCATCCCGGCGTTCAAGGCGCCGTTCGAGCCGCTGACCCCCGGCGGCTTCCGCGCTCCGAATACCAACTTCTACCGGGCACCTGCCGAATACGCCCACGACGAAAAGGCTTTCGGCCGCTACTGCGCCGACCGCATCGCCGAGGCCATCGAATTCGAGGGACCTGAGACCGTCGCTGCGGTGTTCCTCGAGCCGGTACAGAATGCGGGTGGTTGCTTCCCACCCCCGCCCGGCTACTTCGAGCGGGTGCGCGAGATCTGCGACCAGTACGACGTGCTGCTGGTGTCCGACGAGGTGATCTGCGCCTACGGTCGTATCGGGTCGATGTTCGCCTGCGACGACTTGGGCTACGTACCCGACATCATCACCAGCGCCAAGGGCCTGACCTCGGGCTATTCACCGCTGGGTGCCATGGTGGCCAGTGACCGCCTCTTCGAACCGTTCAACGACGGCAAGACCGTCTTCGGCCACGGCTATACCTTTGGCGGGCACCCGGTTTCAGCCGCAGTCGCCATGGCCAACCTCGACATCTTCGAGCGCGAGGGCATCAACGACCACGTCAAGCAAGCCGCCCCCGCATTCCGGGCCACCCTGGAGAAGCTCTACGACCTGCCGATCGTCGGCGACGTCCGCGGCGAGGGCTTCTTCTACGGCATCGAACTCGTCAAGGACAAAGCCACCAAGGAGACGTTCAACGACGAGGAATCCGAGCGCCTGCTGCGTGGGTTCCTGACCCCGGCACTGTGGGAAGCCGGACTGTACTGCCGCGCCGACGACCGTGGCGACCCAGTGATCCAGCTGGCCCCGCCGCTGATCAGCGGGCAGGCCGAGTTCGACGCGATCTACGAGATCCTGCACGGCGTGCTGACCGAAGCAGGAAAGCTGTTGTAGCCCCACCCCTTTGCGTCGAAACGGTATTCCGGCAGAAGAAGTTCGAGTAACTCTCTGCCGGAATGCCGTTTCGACGGCAGACTGGCGGCGTGCCACGTAAACCCCCGATCGATCCGGTCCGTTGGACTCCGCCTCCCATCGATGAATTGCCGAACTTCGGCCCGGCCGACCTGACCATCGTCCCGCTGCCCGGCGAAGGACCTGAGGATGTCGTGGTCGACGCCTCCGGGCAACTGTGGACCGGGCTGGTCGATGGGCGCATCGTGCGGGTGTCGCCCGAGGGAGCCCCAACGGTGGTGTCCGACACCGGCGGACGTCCGTTGGGCCTGCACGTCGCCCGCGACGGCCGTGTCTTGGTCTGCGACAGTCACCGCGGACTGCTGGCGCTGGATCCTGCCACCGGGGTGTTGTCGACGCTCGTGGAGTCTGTGGCCGGCCGGCCCTTGAGATTCTGCTCGAACGTGACCGAGACCGCAGACGGGACAATCTATTTCACCGAGTCGACCAGTCAGTTCCATTTCGAGCATTTTGCCGGCGCCATCATGGAAGCCCGTGGTCGCGGCAGCCTGTTCCGGTTGAACACCGACGGCTCCGTCACCACCTTGGTGGACGACCTGTACTTCGCCAACGGCGTGACCACCACCGCCGACGAATCGGCGTTGGTGTTCGCCGAAACTCAGGGCCGACGCCTGTCGAAGTACTGGCTGACCGGGCCGCGGGCCGGGACCGTGACGCCGCTGGCAGTGCACCTGCCGGGGTATCCGGACAACATCTCCACCGGCGCCGACGGCCGGATCTGGGTGGCGATGGTGTCACCGCCCAACGCTGCCGCGGAGGCGCTCGCACCGCGTGCGCCGATGATCCGAAAACTACTGTGGCAGTTACCTGACCGAATCCAACCCAAGATCCGTCCGCAGGTGTGGGCACTGGCCTTCGATGCCGACACCGGCGAGGCGCTCGCCGGACTGCGCACCACCCGGCCAGATTTCGGTACGGTCACCGGGCTGGTCGAATCCGCAGGCAGGCTGTGGATGTCCACCATCGCCTTCCCGGCGCTCGCCTACGCCGAACTCCGCGATCTGGGGTGAGCACCTGGCGCCGGCCGCCCCGATTCCACTTCGATCACAATCGTCACACAAACCTCACACGTCACAGCGTGGCAAACGGGAAATTCGGTGCCGATCACCTAACCTTCGGACACGATGGCGACCTTGCGGAGGACTACCCAGCGCGCGGTGTCCGTGTTTGCGGCACTGGCGATGCTGACAGCACCCCTGATGACGGCCGGCGTGGCCAATGCTGACCCGGCGCCCGAATGCCCGTACAAGGTGACGACTCCCCCGGCAGTGGACGCCTCGGAAGTGCCCAAGCCGGGCGAGGTAGCACCGGCACCACTGCCGGTGCCCGCCAAGACGGTTGGCGGCGAGGCGCTCGCAGGTTGCGGAGTGATCACCGCCGCAAACACTCCGCCGCTGCCCAACGATGTCTCCGCCGAGGCCTGGGTGGTCGCCGATCTCGACAGTGGCGACATCATCGCGGCCCGCGACCCGCACGGCCGTCACCGCCCGGCCAGCATCATCAAGGTGTTGGTGGCCACCGCTGCGCTCAACGAACTCAACCTCAACAAGTTGGTTGCCGGCACTCAGGACGACGCCAACTCCGAGGGCACCCGGGTCGGCGTCGGGCCCGGCGGTCAGTACACGATCAACGACCTGCTGCACGGTCTGCTGATGCACTCCGGCAACGACGCCGCACATGCCCTGGTGGTTCAGTTGGGCGGCATGGATCCCGCGCTGCAGAAACTGAACATCCTGGCGGGCAAGCTCGGCGGACGCGATACCCGTGCGGCCACGCCCTCTGGCCTGGACGGCCCGGGTATGAGCACCTCGGCTTACGACATCGCCCTGTTCTACCGCTACGCCTGGCAGAACCCGGCATTCGCCGACATCGTCGCCACCCAGACCTACGACTTCCCCGGCCGTGACGGCAATCCGTCCTATCCGGTGGAGAACGACAACAAGCTGCTCTACAACTACCCGGGCGCGATGGGCGGCAAGACCGGGTACACCGATGACGCAGGCCAGACCTTCGTGGGCGCGGCCAACCGTGACGGCCGCCGCCTGGTGGCCATCCTGATGAAGGGCACCCGGGTCCCGATCGCGCCGTGGGAGCAGGCCGCCC
The DNA here is from genome assembly GCF_002102345.1 of Mycolicibacterium peregrinum. Lineage (GTDB taxonomy): Bacteria > Actinomycetota > Actinomycetes > Mycobacteriales > Mycobacteriaceae > Mycobacterium > Mycobacterium peregrinum. The sequence continues at coordinate 189,866 of NZ_LQPP01000026.1, read as the reverse complement.
ACCTGCTCGACTACGGGTTCGCGACTCCCCCGGGAACCAAGGTCGGGACCCTCGTCGACCCCGATCCGTCCCTGACCACCCCTAAGGCCGACCCAGCGGCGGCTGCGCAGGCGGCTTCGGTGCTGCCTCCGGCAGATGCCCTGCCCGTGCGGGTCGGCGTCGGGATCGTCGGCGCGCTGGTGGTGTTCATGCTCATGATGGGCGCGCGGTCGCTGAACCGCCGCACCATCCGTTAATCCTTTTCGCTACAAGCCTTCCGCGAGCAGACGTCGCGGTACCTGAGAACTGCGGTTCTCCGGTACCGCGACGATTTTTGTCGTGCCCTTGCCAGATTCTGACCGGTCGGTCTAATCTCAGACCATGCGGTCTGAAGGCACAAAAACGTTCACCGAGCAGGCCCGCCGGCGGCAGATCATCGACGGCGCGTTGGAAGTGATCGCCGAACGCGGCTACCCGCAGGCATCGCTGGCACGCATTGCCGAACACATCGGAATCGCGAAAAGCGCTGTCTTGTACCACTTCACCAGCAAGTCTGAAGTGGTCGAGGCAGTCTTCACCGAGATTTTCACCCGTGGGGCCGCGGTGATCGTGCCCGCCGTCAACGCCGAAACCACCGCGGCGGCGAAGCTGTCCGCCTACATACGAGCCAACATCGCATTCGTCGCCGCCAACCGGTCGGCAGCCGTAACCATGCTTGAGCTCATCTCCGGTTACCGCGACGCGGACGGGCTGCGGGTCGACCAAACCGCCGCCAAGGCCGTCCGAGAGCACCCGCCGACCGGAGAATTGGCTGCCCTCGACCCGCTGACCATCTTCACCGAAGGTGTGAACAACGGTGAATTCCGCGATCTGTCACCGCTGCTCATGAAGAACATCCTGCGCGGGGCACTGGACAGTGCGGCACAGGAGTACGCCCGCGATCCCGAGTACGACGTCATCGGCCACGGCGAAGCGATCGTGGAGATCTTTGAGAAGGCCACCGCGCCATGACCACCATCGTCATCGCCGCGTTCGGCAGCCGCGGGGATGTCGCGCCCTACACCGGCCTCGGCCGCCGGCTGGCCGACGACGGGCACCGCGTCGTCATCGCGGCCCAGGACACCTACCGGCACATGATCTCCGCCAACGGATTCGAATTCCGCTCACTGCCCGGCGACACCGAGAGCGCCACGAAGGCCTCGCCGTGCGCGCAGAGATTCGTCGACGGCGCCAGAATGCGGCCGTCGCGGCAACTGCTCGATGAGATGTTCGACGACGTCCGCCGGCTCGGGCATGGGCTTGCGGACGCAGCGAATGACGCTGGCCTGCTGCTGCTTCCGGCTGTCGCCGCCGTTCCCGGTTACCACGTCGCAGAAGGGCTCGGCATCCGCAGCGCCGGAGTACTGCTGCAACCAACCGCACCCACGGCCGACTTCCCGCCATCGGTGCTCAGCGCGAGATCATTCGGCCGTTGGGGCAACCTCATGGTCGGCAAGCTGGGCGCGCTGGCCGAGAAGCCCTACCTGGCGCTGATCAACGAACTGCGTCTCGAGCTCGGGCTGAGCCGCACCACGCTGGCCGGATATCAACGCCGCCGCGCCGCCACCTGGCCCATCCTGCACGGGTTCAGCGAACACGTGGTGCCGCGGCCCGCGGACTGGCCGGCCCACCTGGAGGTCACCGGATACTGGTGGCCCACCGAACCCGACAGTTGGTGTCCGCCCGCCGAACTCGTCGACTTCCTGCACGCCGGTCCACCGCCGGTGTTCGTCGGCCTCGGCAGTACCGCAACCGCTCGGGGGCCCGAGTTGTCCGAGATCATCAGCACGGCGGTGCGCGCCGCCGGCACGCGCGCGGTCGTGCAGACCGGCTGGGCCGGACTGCACTGTAGCGGCGACGACATCCTGATGGTCGACGATCTCCCGCATTCCTGGTTGTTCCGGCACGTCGCTGCCGTAGTCCACCACGGCGGTGCAGGTACCACGGCCGCGACGCTGCGGGCGGGAGTTCCGTCGATCCCCGTTACCGGAATCATGGATCAGCCGTTCTGGGCAAAGCGGCTGCGGCTCCTCGGCACCGCGCCCGCCGCGCTGCCACGCGCCACGCTGACCGCGGCAACGCTGACCGCCGCCATCTGTGAGGTATCCGCTGACCCGTCGTATCACGCCCGCGCGCAGCACCTCTCGGCCCAGTTGGCCGGGGAGGACGGCGCAGGTGTGGCGGCACAACGAATCACCGAACTGCTCGATCGATCACAGGAGGTTCACCATGGCGAGTGACGCATTGATGGGTAACGCCCTGTTGGCCGGTGCCATCGTGCTGGCCGGCGGTGCGATCGGCGCCGGAATCGGCGACGGTCTGGCCGGCTCGCAGTTCATCGCCGGTGTCGCGCGCCAGCCCGAAGCCCAGGCACGTTTGTACACACCGTTTTTCATCACCGTCAGCCTGGTGGAGGCCACGTTCTTCATCAATATCGCTTTCATGGCGCTGTTCGTCTTCGCCACCCCGGGCGGATAGATGACCACGATCGCCATCATCGCCATCGGCAGCCGCGGTGACGTCGCACCGCTGACCGGGGTCGGTGTGCGACTGAGGCAAGCCGGCCATCGTGTGATCGTGGTGGCGTTTCAGGCATTCGCCGATCTGGTGACCGGATGCGGGCTGGAATTCCGCGGGCTCGACGACGGCCTCGAGGACGACACCGCCGAACTGTCGGACGTATCGGCACGCCAGGCCGCACAAGCCATGGCGGCGTTCCTCTCCCCACGCGGCATGCGGAAGTTGGGCGATGATGTGCTGGCCGCCGTAGGTGATGAGCGGCTCGACGCCCTCCTGCTGTCACCGTTCGCCGAACTGGTCGGCCATCCGCTGGCCGAGGCACTCGCCATCCCCAGCATCGGCGTGCGGTTGCAGCCCATGTCGGCGACTGCGGCCTACCCGCCGGCACTGCTGGGAGCGTGGACCGCCGGTCGACACGGAAACCGGGCGGCGGCGCGGATCGGCGAGTCGATGATCGACGGCCTGTACGGCAGGACTGCCAACCACTTTCGCGAGCAGCTCGGTCTGTCGAAGCGCGCCGCCCGGCTGTTGCGGCGGCAACGCACCGATGCGCGTTGGCCCATCCTGTACGGCTACTCCTCCGCGGTTCTGCCCCGACCGTCGGACTGGAGAACGGGGATCGACGTGGTCGGCTACTGGTGGCCGGCCCGCCCGTCCGGGTGGCAACCACCCGCCGAACTGGTGAAGTTCCTCGACGCCGGCCCGCCACCGGTTGTCATCGGTTTCGGAAGTACCGTCAACAGCTGCGCTGCGGCCGAGAAGATGTCGGCCGTGGTCACGCAGGCCGTTCGCATCGCAGGCACGCGGGCAGTGATCCAGGAGGGTTGGTCCGGCCTGGACGCCCACGGAGAAGACGTCCTCGTGATCGGCGATGTACCGCACGATTGGTTGTTCCCACGGGCGTCCGCCGTCGTACACCACTGCGGCGCGGGCACCACAGCTGCGGGTCTGCGGGCAGGCGTACCGACGATTGCTGCGCCTGCCGGCTTCGGGGACCAACCGTTCTGGGCGCGACGGCTTTTCGAACTCGGAGTCAGCCCGCCGCCTCTCCGGCAGAAGCACCTGAATCCCGACAGTCTCGGCGCCGCAATCCGAATGACGCTGTCTAAAAACGTTTTTCGAGACTGCGCCAACAGTATCGCCACGCGCATCAGCACCGAGGACGGCGAGGGAACGGTGGCGGCCACCGTGGAGCGGGCACTCAGCTACCGCTGAGGAAATCGCAGATTCGGCTGACAGATAATTGCCACAGGTGTTAAATACATCCCGGGCCTGCCAATCCGCCGCCGCTCTCGGCGGTTTGGCAGGCTCATCATCGCCAACGTCGCAGAAGCTGCTCGGCACCATCGGACAGCGACGCCACGATTTCGGCCGCGCTCACCGAGCGTCGAACCTCACCGACGCCCTGCCCCGCGTTGACCGGGGACCCACGCAGCACCCGTTCGGGAATAGTTGCCGGCCAGCGATATCCGGCGGCGATGTCGTACGCGCTGGTCAGCTCGGTGGCGTCGCCTTCTGCAGTCAGCAGCGCCTCACGCGCCGGGACCGGGGTCAATGCCTCCGCGCAGGCGGCGAACGCCGTGCCGACCCAGGCCGCGTCCGCCCCGGCCGCCAGCACTGCGGCCACGGCCCGCGGTGAGGAGATCCCTCCGGCAGCGAGCACCGGTACGTCGACGGCGTCGAGCACCTCCGCCAACAGCGGCAGGGTCCCGACCGTCGGCTCACCGTGACCGCCGCCCTCGGCGCCCCGCGCCACCACCACGTCGACACCGGCGTCGACTGCCCGCCGGGCGGCATCGACCGTCGCCACCTGGGTCGTCACCGTCAGACCCGCATCATGCGCCCGGCGGACCCAGTCCCAGTCCTCACCGAAGCTCACACTCAACAACGCCGGCCGAGCCGCCAGCGCGACGTCGAACAGATCCGGTCGATCCTGAGCGACCCAGTGCACCAGGCCAATTCCGAATCGCTGTCCACCGAGTTGTGTCAATTCAGCAGTGAGTTGCTCAGCCGTCGCCGAACTGCCCATGCCGACCATGCCGAGGCCTCCAGCGGCCGAGACCGCGGCGGCAAGCCGGCCTCCGGCCGCGCCACCCATCGGCGCGTTGACGATAGGGACGTCGATGCCGATCGACTGCGACCATGTGGTTGCCAAGCTCACAGCCCGCAATGTTACGTCGTTGTTACAATGGAAACTGCCAGCACATGGCACCGGACGAGGCGCACCCGTACCCGGCCAGCGACAAGACGGGGTGTTGGAGGTGTGCCATGGCTTGGCTGATTCTCGTCGTCTCAGGTGTTCTCGAAGCGGCCTGGGCGACCGCCCTGAGCAAGACCGACGGTTTCACCCGTCTGGTTCCGTCAGTGATTTTCGGTGTGGCGCTGGTGTTCTCGATGATCGGGCTGGCCATCGCGATGCGCAGCCTGCCGCCCGGCACCAGCTATGCGATCTGGGTCGGCATCGGCGCGGTGCTCACCGTCGGCTTCGCGATGATCACCGGCGCGGAATCCGCATCGGTGATCAAGGTGCTGCTGATACTCGGCGTCGTCGGCTGCATCGTGGGCCTCAAGGCCGTCAGCCACTAGTTACCGGCTCCCCACCAGCGCCGGTTCCCCACCAGCGCCGGCATTGTCACGCCAGCGTGGCTCTCGGCGTCGAGAGCTGCACTGGCGTGACAGTCAGTTGGCCGCGATAGAGCCGACGCGACGCTTCGCGCGCGAGTGTCACGCTGGAGTGGCAGCCGAGCTCGACAGCCACTCCAGCGTGACAAACCGGCCGCAGCAGCGGCCACAGCCATAGCCACAGCCACCGGCCACCGGCCGCTAACGGCGCAGCAGGCGCGAAAGACCGAGGGCGCCAATGGCTCCCATGGCGGCCGCGGCCAAGGCTCCGGTCACCCCGATCCCCTCGTGGACCTGCACCCTGGTGACGATCTGCGCGGGGTCCGGTGGCGGCACCGGCGCCTCGGCCAGGCTCTCCGTTGACGTCGCTGCCCAGGCGGTCGCGAACAGGATGAGCCTCGCGGTGACATAGGCGAACACCATCAAACCCAGCACGGGGCCGAACGTCGCGCCGGCCGGGCCGTTCAGCACGGACTGCAGGTAGATCGACGCGACCTGCTTGAAGATCTCGAAACCCACGGCGGCCAGGAGGCCGGCCCGGATCGACCGGCGGAACGGCACCGGTTCGCGTGGCAACCGGGAGATGATCCAGGTGAACAACAGCCACGAGATCGAGACCGACACCGCGATCGAGATGACGCGTAACCCGCCGCCGAGTATGGCGCCGTCGTGAAGGCCGAACCAGCGCAATATCTTCCGCATCAAGGAGGGGTCCCCGAGCACGGTCAGCCCGATGGTGACCACCATCGCCAGGAACGCCGACACCAGTGCCAGCAGATCCGACAGCTTATTGCCGACGAAGCTGGACTCGGCGTGTTGCTCCCACATCTGGCTCAAAGCCTCACGCAGATTGGCCATCCAGCCCAGGCCGGCCCACGCCGCGGTCGCGAGGCCGATCACGCCGACCGTGCCGCGCGAGGCGATGGCCGAATCCATCAGTGTGACCAGTTGCTGGCCGAGGTCACCGGACACCGCCTCACGGATCCGGTGCTCAATTTCTTCGAGCAGATCCGGACGGCGCGACAGCAGGAAGCCACCGGCGGCGAACCCGACCATCAGTAGCGGGAACAGGGCGAAGATCGTGAAATAGGTGATGCCAGCGGCGTAGAAGTTGCCGTTGCAGTCGTTATAGCGCTCCTGCGCCCGCATCACGTGGTCGAACCAGGGGAAGCGGGCGCGGACCCGTGCCAGTAATCCCGGCTTCTCCGGCTCGTTCACCGCCGACCCTCCCCTGGCCACTCATCACGTTTGCTGGAGAAACCCTATCTTGTCGTAAACCCGGGCGAGTGTCTTCCCCGCGACCTCCCGGGCGTGTTCCGCCCCGGCGGCCAGAACCGACTGGAGTTCGGTCGGATCGGCAAGCAGTTCATCCACCCTGGTCTTGATCGGCGTGACGAACTCCACCACGGCCTCGGCGGTCTCCTTCTTGAGATCGCCGTAGCCGCGGCCCGCGTATCCCTCGACCAGCTTGTCGATGTCGGTACCGGTCACCGCGGACTGGATGGTCAGCAGGTTCGAGATGCCGGGCTTGGCCTCCTGATCGAACCGGATCTCCCGCTCGCTGTCGGTCACCGCAGAGCGGATCTTCTTGGCTGTGGCCTTCGGATCGTCGAGCAGGCTGATCAGCCCGGCATCGGACGCCGCGGACTTGCTCATCTTCGCCGACGGATCCTGCAGGTCGTAGATCTTGGCCGTTGCCTTGGGAATCATGGCCTCGGGCACCACGAACGTGTCGGCGAACCGGGCGTTGAACCGCTGCGCCAGGTCACGGGCCAATTCAAGGTGCTGACGCTGATCCTCTCCGACCGGCACCAGGTCGGTGTCGTAGAGCAGGACGTCGGCGGCCATCAGCACCGGATAGGTGAACAGGCCCACGGTGGTGGCGTCCGCGCCCTGCTTCTGTGACTTGTCCTTGAACTGTGTCATCCGCGATGCCTGGCCGAAGCCGGTGAAACACCCGAGCACCCAAGCCAATTGACTGTGCTCGGGTACGTGGCTCTGCACGAACACGGTGCTGCGCGCCGGATCGATGCCCAGCGCCAGATACTGCGCGGCGGTCACCAACGTGCGCCGGCGCAGGGTCTCGGGATCCTGCGGCACGGTGATGGCGTGCTGGTCGACGACGCAGAAGAACGCCTCGTACCCGTCCTGTAGCTGCGCCCAGTGCGTGACGGCGCCCAGGGCATTACCGAGGTGCAGGGAGTCCGAGGTGGGCTGCGCGCCCGAGAATACGACCTGTTTGCTTCCGCTACTCATGATGCTGTTGATTTTCGCACTGGCGTCATCCGCATTATTCAGGGGTCAGCCGCTGCAGGACCCGCAAGAACACCGCACGCTCGTCTGCCGACAGCTCGCCGAGCCAACGTTCCTCCCCGCGCTGGATCTCCCGCTGGGCCGCATCCTTGACCGCACGACCCGCCTCGGTGATTCCCAACAGCCGGACCCGCCGATCGTCGGGGTCGGCCTCGCGCTCGATGAAGCCCTGCTGCTGCAGGTCATCGAGGGTGCGGATGATTCGGGTCTTGTCCGCGCCGATCGCCTCGGCCAGCGCCGCCTGCGTCCGCATCGACGACCGGTCGAGCGCGAGCAGGACGACATAGCCCCACATCGTCAGCCCGTGGGCGTCGAGCACCGGCTGCTCGGCGGCCATCAGGTCCCGCATCAACGGGGCGAGCATGGCTGCCAGATCCGGGCGCTTCGACATCCGATCATCGTAGGCGTTGCAATATCGTATACTCCAGCTTATCGTAAGCGCATGCCTACTATTGAAGCAGACCCACGTACCTTCCACCGCGTCGCCGTGTTGCGCTCCATCGAAGCCGTCGACGCGGTCCGCACCTCCGACCTGAACCGCCCCACGCCGTGCGCGGAGTGGACGCTGGCCGACCTCCTGGCGCACATGACCGTGCAACACCATGGGTTCGCCGCGGCCGCGCGCGGAAATGGCGCCGACGAAGCGGTATGGCAGGTGGCGACGGTGGTCGACGACGTCCGCGCCGACCCCGCCGGCACCTACGCCGCTGCCGCCCACGACGTGCTCGACGCGTTCGCCGCCGACGGAATCACCGAGGCGACGTTCGCCTTGCCCGAGTTCGGGCCGGACGCGACGTTCCCCGGCGCCTTGGCGATCGGATTCCACTTCGTCGACTACGCCGTCCACGGCTGGGATGTCGCGGCGTCGATGGGTATGCCGTACCAACTGCCCGATGACGCTGTCACCGCACTACTTCCACTGGTCATGGGGATTCCCGACGGGGACCTGCGTGACAGTGCGGCCTCACCGTTCGACCGGGCAGTCGACGCCGCCGCCGCAACGGATTTCGAGAAGGTCCTGCTACATCTCGGCCGGAGGCCGAACTGGCATCAGCCGTAGCTGACCGTCACCGGTGAGTGATCCGACCACCGCAGTGCGTACAACTCGGCCCGGTCCACCCGCGCCGAAGTCGCCCGGACCGCCAGGGTCGGGCTGGCCAGGTGATAGTCGATGCGCCAGCCGGCGTCGTTGTCGAAAGCCTTGCCGCGCCACGACCACCAGCTGTATGGCCCGGCCACATCGGGATGCAGCACCCGCAAAACGTCCACCCACCCGGTGCCCAAAAGCTCAGTGAGCCAGGCCCGCTCGCTGGGCAGGAAGCCGGCCTTCTTGACGTTGCCCTTCCAGTTCTTGATGTCGTTCTCGGTGTGGGCGATGTTCCAGTCGCCGCACAGGACCGCGTCGGAGGCCTGCAACTCGGCCATCCGGGCGGCGATGGTGACCATGAACCGTTCCTTCTCCAGCTGACGGTCCGTTTCCGCCTCGCCCGTCGGGACGTACACGCTGGCCACCGTCACTCCCGCGGTATCCACCTCGAGGTAGCGGCCGTGGGCCTCGAACTCGTCGGACACCAGCAGTCGCGTGGCCTCGATGGGGTGTCGGGACAACACCGCAACCCCGTTGCGGCCCTTGACATGAGGGACGGCCGAGGCCAGATTCCACCCGTCGGCCAGGGCCGGGGCCAGGGCATCGTTGAGCTGCTCGTCGTCGGCCCTGGTCTCCTGCAGACACACCACATCGGCGTCGGATTCCTTGAGCCAGGGCAGCAGGCCGAGGTTGTCGGTGGACCGCTGCTTGACCGCGGCGCGGATGCCGTTGACGTTGATGGTGCTGACGGTCAGGGGTCCCGGAGATGCCACGGCCCCGACCCTACCGACCCACACCGACAGCCCCCTTGCGGTACCGGCGGTATCACCTTAATGTCGGGCGACATGGCTGAACGTGCTCCCATCCACCTGGGATCGGGCGAACCGATTCTGTTGCTGCACCCCTTCCTGCTGTCGCAGAGCGTGTGGAAGTACGTCGCACCACAACTCGCGCAGACCGGGCGCTACGAGGTGTTCGCACCCACCATGGCCGGCCACCACGGCGGCGCCCATGCACCGATGCTCCTGGATGTCGCCTCGCTGGCCGATGACGTCGAACGCCGGCTCGACGACCTGGGCTGGTGCACCGCGCACATCGTCGGGAACTCGCTCGGCGGCTGGGTGGCGTTCGAGCTGGAACGCCGCGGCCGGGCCCGTACGCTGACCGGCATCGCCCCCGCCGGCGGCTGGTCACGGTTCACCCCCGCGAAGTACGAGATCATCGCCAAGTTCATGGCGGCCTTGCCGGTCGTGCTGTCCACTGCGGTGTTGCGTCAGCAGCTGCTCAAACTCCCGATGACGAAGCAGATCTCATATCTGGCCGTGAGCGCGACCCCCGAGGTGCTCAACGACAGCGACCGTCGCGATCTGATCGACGACCTGGCACACTGCCCGGCCTACTTCAAGCTCATGGTCAAGGCACTGACCACCGCGGGACTGATGGAGATCAAGAACTCGCGAACCCCGACCCAACTCGTGATCTGCGAGAAGGACCGGGTGTTGCCCGCGCCGCGATTCACCCGGCACTTCACCAAGAGCCTGGCACCCGATGCCGTGGTCACCACGCTGAAGGGTGTGGGACACGTCCCGATGTTCGAGGCGCCCGACACCATCACCCGGCTGATCACCGAATTCGTCGACCGGCACATGGACCACACGCGCGCGACGGGGTAATCGACCATGCGCGCAGGACATCCAGCCTGCGTACAGATCGAGAATTCGGGCGCTGTGACGATCTGAGCACAGGCTCGGGGAGCTGAGCGCAGGCTCGGCGCGGATGCTGCCGCGCCGAGCCCGAACTGCTAGGCCTTCTCGAAAGCGGCCAGCGTGTCGTTGAGCGTCTTGCTCGGACGCATCACCGCGGCGGTCTTCTCGGCATCCGGGTAGTAGTAGCCGCCGATGTCGGCCGGCTTGCCCTGCGCCGCGTTGAGTTCGGCGACGATGGCCTGCTCGTGCTCGCCGAGCGACTTGGCCAGCGGCGCGAAGTGCTCGGCCAGCTCCTTGTCCTCGGTCTGCTCGGCCAGCGCCTGCGCCCAGTAGAGCGCGAGGTAGAACTGGCTGCCGCGGTTGTCGAGCTCCCCGGTCTTGCGCGACGGAGACTTGTTCTCGTCCAACAACTCTCCGGTTGCGGTGTCGAGCGCGTGCGCCAACACCTTGGCCTTTTCGTTGTCCAGCTTGTTGCCCAGGTCCTCGAGGCTGGCACCCAGCGCGAGGAACTCGCCGAGCGAATCCCAGCGCAGGTGGTTCTCTTCGACTAGCTGGTGCACGTGCTTGGGCGCCGAACCACCGGCACCGGTCTCGTACAGCCCGCCACCGGCCATCAGCGGCACGATCGAGAGCATCTTGGCGCTGGTGCCGAGCTCCAGGATCGGGAACAGGTCGGTCAGGTAGTCGCGCAGGATGTTGCCGGTCACCGAGATGGTGTCCTGGCCGCGGATCAGACGCTCCAGGGTGTAGCGCATGGCCCACACCTGCGGCAGGATCGTGATCTCCAGCCCCTCGGTGTCCTCCTCCTTGAGGTAGGCCTTGACCTTCTTGCGCAGCTCGTTCTCGTGCGGACGCTCGTCGTCGAGCCAGAACACGGCAGGCATACCGGACAGCCGGGCCCGGTTGACGGCCAGCTTCACCCAGTCGCGGATCGGGGCGTCCTTGACGATCGGCATCCGCCAGATGTCGCCCTCTTCGACCTCCTGGCTCAGCAGGACCTCACCGGAATCGATGTCGACGATCTTGGTCGTCCCGGCCTGAGGGATCTCGAAGGTCTTGTCGTGGCTGCCGTACTCCTCGGCCTTCTGCGCCATCAGGCCGACGTTGGGGACGGTGCCCATCGTGGTCGGGTCGAACTGGCCGTGGGTCTTACAGAAGTTGATCACTTCCTGGTACATCCGGGAGAAGGTCGACTCCGGGTTGACCGCCTTGGTGTCCTTGGTGCGGCCGTCGGCGCCGTACATCTTGCCGCCGAGCCGGATCATCGCAGGCATAGAGGCGTCGACGATCACATCGCTGGGCGAGTGGAAGTTCGAGATGCCTTTCGCGGAATCGACCATCGCGAGTTCCGGCCTGTGCTCGTGGCAGCGGTGCAGGTCCTCGATGATCTCCTCCCGCTGCGAAGCGGGCAGTGCCTCGATCTTGCTGTAGAGATCGGACAGACCGTTGTTGACGTTGACACCGAGCTCGTCGAACAGCTGCTGGTGCTTGGCGAAGGCGTCCTTGTAGAAAACCTTGACGGCGTGGCCGAACACGATCGGGTGGCTGACCTTCATCATGGTCGCCTTGACGTGCAGCGAGAACATCACGCCGGTCTTGTAGGCATCCTCGATCTGCTCTTCGTAGAACTCGATGAGCGCCTTCTTGCTCATGTACATCGAGTCGATGACGTCGCCCTCGTCGAGCTTGACCTCGGGCTTGAGCACGATGGTCTCGCCGCCGGACGTCTCCAGCTCCATGCGTACGTTGCGAGCCTTGTCCAGGGTCATCGACTTCTCACCGTGGTAGAAGTCGCCGGTCTTCATGGTGGCCACGTGGGTACGCGAGGCCTGCGACCACTCGCCCATGCTGTGCGGGTGCTTGCGCGCGTACTCCTTGACCGCCTTCGGCGCCCGGCGGTCCGAGTTGCCCTCGCGCAGAACAGGGTTCACTGCGCTGCCGAGGATCTTGGAGTAGCGCTCCTTGAGCGCCTTCTCCTCGTCGGTCTTCGGATCACCGGGGTAGTCCGGGATCGCGTAGCCCTTCTCCTGCAGCTCCTTGACCGCGGCCACGAGCTGCGGGACCGAGGCACTGATGTTGGGCAGCTTGATGATGTTGGTGTCGGGCAGCTGAGTAAGGCGGCCCAACTCGCCGAGGTTGTCCGGGACGCGCTGGTCCTCGGTGAGGTAGTCGCTGAACTCGGCCAGGATGCGGGCCGCCACCGAGATGTCACTGGTCTGGACATCGATTCCGGCGGGCTCGGCAAAAGCGCGGATGATCGGCAAGAAGGAGTACGTCGCAAGCAGCGGCGCCTCGTCGGTCAGCGTGTAGATGATGGTCGGCTGCTGGGCAGTCATGGTTGCTCTCCCGGCGTCAGTCTGGGTTGGACGAGGATCACTCGTTCTCACCCGCGGTTATTCGCTGCTCTGTATCGCGGGCCAGACTACAAGGGCGCGCACGGCCGCGAAGGAGCAGCTTTCATTACTGACCAGTAACTTTGGCGTACGTCTGGGTGTCCAACACCTCTATGCGCCCGCCGGACCGAACATATTTCAGTCCGGCCCGCGCAGAACGGGCAAACACCCCGGTAGAACCGACTGGCACGGCCTCAACGCGTTGCGATAAGCTGCAGGCCGGTCATGAGTGTCAGCATCAAGCCCCGGCTTGCTGGCCGGCAACCCTCCAACCGCGGTGGGGTGCCCCGGGTGATGACCAGGTTGAGTAGCTGTAAGCAGCTGCAAGGCAAGCGCGGGTCCGAAGGTACGGGCCCCCAGACAGACAGGGAAACCTGATGGAGGCGAGCCGTATGTATGTGTCCGTGAATTGTTGGTGTCTGCTGCCTGTCGTCGCCGACGACAGGCGCGACTCCCAGTAGCCGACCACACCCCTACCTTCCTCATCCCCTCACCCGGAGGAGACACCAAGCCATGACAACCGCCGAGAACTGGTCATTCGAGACCAAGCAGATCCATGCGGGTCAGACCCCGGACAGCGCCACCAACGCCCGGGCCCTGCCGATCTACCAGACCACGTCGTACACGTTCCGCGACACCGACCACGCCGCCGCCCTGTTCGGGCTGGCCGAGCCGGGCAACATCTACACCCGGATCATGAATCCCACGACCGACGTGGTCGAGCAGCGCATCGCCGCACTCGAAGGCGGCGTCGCCGCGCTGCTGCTGTCGTCCGGGCAGGCCGCCGAGACCTTCGCCATCCTCAACCTGGCCGCCGCCGGTGACCACATCGTGTCCAGCCCGCGCCTGTACGGCGGCACGTACAACCTGTTCCACTACACGCTGCCCAAGCTCGGCATCGAGGTCAGCTTCGTCGAGGATCCCGACAACCTGGACAGCTGGCGGGCAGCCGTGCGGCCGAACACCAAGGCCTTCTTCGCCGAGACGATCTCCAATCCTCAGATCGACATCCTCGACATCCCGAACGTGTCTGCCGTGGCGCACGAGAACGGTGTCCCGCTGATCGTCGACAACACGATCGCCACGCCGTACCTGATCCAGCCGATCGCCCTCGGCGCCGACATCGTGGTGCATTCGGCCACCAAGTACCTGGGCGGGCACGGTTCGGCGATTGCCGGTGTGATCGTCGACAGCGGCAACTTCGACTGGACCAACGGACGCTTCCCGGGGTTCACCGAGCCGGACCCCAGCTACCACGGCGTGATCTTCGCCGAGCTCGGCGCTCCGGCCTACGCCCTCAAGGCGAGGGTGCAGCTGCTGCGCGATCTGGGCAGCGCCCTGTCACCTTTCAACGCCTTTTTGATCGCGCAGGGATTGGAAACGCTGTCGCTGCGTGTTGAACGCCACGTGGCCAATGCGCAGAAGGTCGCCGAGTACCTGTCCGGGCACTCCGGCGTCACCTCGGTGAATTACGCCGGACTCCCCACCTCTCCCTGGTATGAGCTGGGCCAGAAGCTGGCGCCCAAGGGCACCGGCGCCGTGCTGGCATTCGAGTTGGCGGGCGGTGTGGAAGCCGGCAAGGCGTTCGTCAACGCGCTCACGTTGCACAGCCACGTCGCCAACATCGGTGACGTGCGCTCACTGGTGATCCATCCCGCCTCGACCACGCACGCACAGCTCTCCCCCGAGGAGCAGCTGTCCACCGGCGTGACCCCCGGTCTGGTGCGGCTGGCCGTCGGTATCGAGGGCATCGACGACATCCTGGCCGACCTGGAGCAGGGATTCGCCGCCGCCCGTCCGTTCAGCGGCGTCGCGCAGACTGCGGCGACGGTGTAGGACGGCGAGAGAAGACCGGCATGACGATCACCGAAGAACCCGCCGTGTCCACCGTCCCGTTGCCTGCCGAAGGCGAGATCGGCGTGGTGCACATCGGTGCCCTGACGCTGGAGAACGGCACGGTCCTGCCCGACGTGTCGATCGCCGTGCAGCGCTGGGGCAAGCTGTCCCCCGCACGCGACAACGTGGTGATGGTGCTGCACGCGCTGACCGGCGACTCCCATGTGACCGGACCGGCCGGCGACGGCCATCCGACCGCCGGTTGGTGGGACGGGGTGGCCGGACCGGGCGCCCCGATCGATACCGACCAGTGGTGCGCGATCTCGACCAACGTGCTCGGCGGCTGCCAGGGCTCGACGGGACCGGGTTCCCTTGCCCCCGACGGAAAGCCATGGGGCTCACGGTTTCCACAGATCACGATCCGCGACCAGGTCGAGGCCGACCGGGCCGCACTGGCCGCCCTCGGCATCACCGAGGTGGCCGCCGTCGTCGGCGGGTCGATGGGCGGGGCCCGAGCGCTGGAATGGCTCGTCGGGCACCCCGACGAGGTTCGGGCCGGGCTGGTACTGGCCGTCGGGGCCCGCGCGACCGCCGATCAGATCGGCACCCAGAGCACCCAGGTGGCCGCGATCAAGGCCGACCCGGACTGGCAGGGCGGTGACTACTACGACACCGGCCGGTCGCCGTCGTCCGGCATGGAGATCGCCCGGCGCTTCGCGCACCTGACGTATCGCGGCGAAGAGGAACTCGACGACCGCTTCCGTAACGACGCCCAGGGCGACGAGGACCCGACCGACGGCGGACGTTACGGGGTGCAGAGCTACCTCGAGTACCAGGGCGGCAAACTGGCCCGCCGATTCGACCCGGGCACCTATGTGACCCTCTCGGATGCGCTGTCCACTCACGATGTGGGCCGCGGCCGCGGCGGAGTCGCCAGCGCCCTGCGTAGTTGTCCGGTGCCCGTCATCGTCGGCGGGATCACCTCCGACCGGCTCTACCCCATCCGGCTGCAACAGGAACTGGCCGAGTTACTGCCGGGCTGCAACGGCCTCGACGTGGTCGACTCGGCGTTCGGCCACGACGGCTTCCTGGTCGAGACGGAAGTGGTGGGCAAATTGATCCGCCGCACACTGGAGCTGGCACAGCGGTGAGCTCACCCAAGGCACGTTCCCTGTCCTTCGGCTCAGAGGCCGCAGCCTACGAACGCGGCCGGCCGTCGTATCCGCCAGAGGCGATCGACTGGCTGCTGCCCGAAGGTGCCCACGACGTGCTGGATCTGGGCGCGGGTACCGGCAAGCTGACCACCCGGCTCGTCGAGCGCGGGCTGGACGTCATCGCCGTCGACCCCATTCCGGAAATGCTTGAGCTGCTGACGAACTCATTGCCGGACACCCCGGCACTGCTCGGCACCGCCGAGGAGATTCCACTGGCCGACAACAGCGTCGACGCGGTGCTGGTGGCCCAGGCCTGGCACTGGTTCGACCCGGAGCGGGCGGTCAAGGAGGTCAGCCGGGTGCTACGCCCGGGCGGCCGGCTGGGCCTGGTGTGGAACACCCGCGACGAGCGGTCGGGCTGGGTCAAGGATCTGGGCCGCATCATCGGGCCGGAACATGATCCCAACAGCGAGGTGGCACTGGGGGAACCGTTCGGCGAGATCGAACGTCACCAGGTGGAGTGGACGAGTTATCTGACGCCCCAGGCACTCATCGATCTGGTGGCTTCGCGCAGCTACTGCATCACCTCACCGGAGCGGGTGCGCACCCAGACGCTCGAGCAGGTCCGCGAACTGCTGACCACCCACCCAGCCCTGGCCCATTCGTCGGGCCTGGCGCTGCCCTACGTCACCGTGTGCATCGGGGCCACACTCGGCTGAGGACGACCGAGCTAGGCGTCGCGACCCACGATGAACTGGCCGATGACGGCGGTCCCCGGGCCGGGCCGCGCACCTGGACCGGCCGTGGCGGTGGTGGTGTCTGCGCTGAGTTCGCCCCCGCACTGGGCGCATACCGTCTTCGCTGTTGTGGCACAACCACATTCGTCGTGAACAAGTAGGGCCGGCGGTCCATCCGACCCGGCCTGCCACTTGTCCCCCCACGCCAGCAGCGTTGCGATCACCGGGTAGAGATCGCGACCTTTGTCGGTGAGCAGGTACTCGTGCCGCGGTGGCGCGCTCTGATACTGCCGGCGTTCCACGACTCCGTGGCCTTCGAGTTCGTCGAGACGCGCGGCCAGGATGTTCGACGCAATACCGAGGTCTCGGCGGATGTCCTCGAACCGCGTCAACCCGGCGAACAGGTCACGCAGGATCAACGGGGTCCAGCGTTGCCCGACGACGTCGACCGTGCGCGCAATCGAGCACGCGATATCGCCGAAGGACTGTTTGGGCACACCCGAACCGTAGTCCATTGCGAATTGCAATGAACAGAGATTAGAGTGGGTTGCAATTCGCAAGTGACTGACGGATGGGGCGATGACAACGACGACAGACTCGGTCAACGCGTTCTGCGAGGCCACCCGTACCAACGACATCGACCGCGCGATGGCCACGCTGGCCCCAGACGCGGAACTCATCTCGCCGTTGTCCGGCCGGATGGTGTTCCGCGGACACGACGATCTCCGCTCGCTGCTCACCGCGGTGTACGGAGGCCTGCGGCAACTGTCGTGGCAGGAACCGATCGGCGAGGGACCGATTCGCGTGGCGGTCAGCGAAGGCAGGGTCGCAGGCGTCAGCATCACCGACGCGCTGGTACTCGAACTCGACGACAACGGCCAGATTCGGCGACTGCGCCCGCACCTACGGCCGTGGCTCGCGACCACGGTCTTCGCACTCCTGCTCGGTCCGAAGATCGCCCGCCACCCGGCTGTCCTGCGCCGCGCTCTCAGGCGCTGAGCGCATCCGGTTCCGATTCCGGTCCGACCCAACGCCGCAGCGCACCACGTAGTCCGTCCTGGTCGCGCTCCGCGAAATCGTCTGCCGCCCAGGCGACATAGCCGTCAGGCCGGATCAGCAGGAACGCGGCAGGCCGGTCTTCCGCCGTCGCCACCGTCACGTCCAGCCGGTCGTGCCAGCCCTCGATCCCGTCGCCGCAGCCGCCGCCGGAAAGGTCGAGCAACGTCGGCCTCCCCGACTGCAGCAGCTCGGCAACCCGGCGACCGTCATCCAGGACGAAGTCAGGCACGAAGTACCCGGACAGCCGGTGCTCGTCGTCGACGTCGTAACGGACATCCGAGCCGGCCAGGACCCCGGCGATGTGCGCCGCGCCGTCCGGCGTCGCCAGGAGTTCGCCGAAAAGCTGTCGCAGTGCGGTGACTTCGGGCCCGGAGGCCATCAGCGCGGCCTGGGCCATCGAGTGCATCATCACCCGCTGCCCGGCCGGCCAGCGCTCACTGTGATAGCTGTCCAGCAGGCCGTCAGGCGCCCGGCCCTGCACTGTGGCAGCCAGTTTCCAGCCGAGGTTCATCGCGTCCTGCAGTCCCAGGTTCAGACCAGGGCCGCCCATCGCCGAATGCACGTGGGCGGCGTCTCCCACCAGGAAGACGTTGCCCACGCGGTACTGCTCCGCCTGACGGGTGTTCTGGCCGTTGATCCGTCGCAGAGCATGCGGTCCCGGTCCGTCCGGGGGTTCGATCGGCAGATCCGCACCGACCACTCGCCTCACGCTCGCGCGCAACTCGTCGATCGTGAGCTCCGGCGCGTCCTCGGGCAGGACGGAGCCGTACTCGATGGTCCCCAGCATCGACCGGCCCTCCTGGAACTCGGCGTAGATCAGCACACCATCGCCGAAGCGATTGTGTCCAAAGGGGATTCGTCCAACGCCAGGGATGTTCAGTTGGCCGTAGCCCGCACGCAACTCATCCGGCAGGCTGATGTGGGCCACCCTCGCGACCATCTCGGTGGTCAGCCCGGGGAATTCGATGCCCGCCTTCTTCCTGACCGGACTGCGGCCCCCGTCGGCGCCGACGAGATAGGTGGTCGCCAGCCGGTAGTTCCCCGCGGGTGCGGCGACCTCCACGGTGACGCCGTCGGATTCGTGCCGGAGATCGACGAGCTCATGCCCCCACCGGATCTCGACCCCCAGGCCCTGCACCCAGTCCACGAGTTGGCGCACGACCTTGGGCTGCTGAATCAGCATGCCGTACATCGGATTGTCGACCACATCGGCGAACGGCACCTGCATGCCCGCGAAGATGTAGCCTCCCATCGGCTCCGGAGCATCGTCCGTTCCGCTGAGCGTCCGGTACAGGCCACGCAGGTCGAGCACGCGGTTGGCTTGCCCGACAATGCCGTTGGCCTTGAGCTCCTCGCTGGGCTCCGGCAGCTGCTCCAACACCACCGGTCGCACACCGGCCAGGGCCAACTCACCGGCGACCAGCAGACCGTTGGGGCCGGCGCCGGAGATGACGACGTCCACGTTGTTCTCTTTCATGAGTTCCTTCCCGGTTCAGGTAGACCCGCAGCCACCGCTGCGAACCCTTTGCGCAGCAGTGACGTGAAAGACACTGGTGGATCGGCGTTCCCGTACTCGTCCATCGCGACATCGCCGACCGCACGCACCACGGCGGCCACCAGCCGCGGATACATGTCACGTTCCGGGTCGGTGCCGGTCCGTTCGGCGATCGCCGTCACCCACTCGTCGGACATCCCCCGGAAGGTCGCATCGCGTATCTCCGGGATCATCAGCAGTTTTCGGACCTCGGCCAGCTGCCGGCGGGTCGGCAGCACGCTCTCCGCACCGTAGACGTCGGACATATCGGCGTCCACCGGATTAATCACGGACTCGGTGATGGCGGTCCACAGCGGTTCGTCGGCCGGCCGGGATCTCAGCAGGTCGATGCTGCGACGCAAGCGTTCCTGCTGCCGGTACGCCAGCGCGTCGTACTTGCCGGCGAAGTAGTTGGTGAAAGTGCGCACCGAGACCCCGGCCAGATTGGCGATGTCTTCGCGGGTGACGTTCTCCAGCCCGTGCTCGAACGCCAACGTCAATGCGGCATCGCTCAGCGCCCGTCGGGTGTCGAGCTTCTTGCGTTCCCGCAGTCCCGGTTCCATGCCACCACGGTAGAACAATTCTTGCCTACTGGGCAATATTGCCTACTGGGCATTGCCTGTGAGAATCTCCGGTGGCCGGATTGGCCAAAATGGCTAAAATCGCCATATGGCTACTCTGACTTTCCGCAACCGCGCCGGCGAGCTCGTCGATGTACCCTCCGTCGCGGCCACCCGGTTCAAGAACGAGTTCGCCGCGATCGTCGAACAGGCCGCCCTCGGCGGCGCCGTCACGATCACCAAACACAACGCTCCCAAGGCGGTGCTCGTCTCCTACGCCGAGTTCGAAGCGCTCACCCGCGCCAACGCCCCGGCCCTCGACGAGCTCACCGAGGAGTTCGACACCCTGCTGGAACGCATGCAGACGCCGGAATCCAAGGCAGCCGTGGCCGCCGCCTTCGACGCCACACCAGAACAGCTGGCCGCTGCGGCGCAATCGGCACAACGGGGCTGAGCCCGTCAGGTGCCTTGCATCTACGTCCTTGCCGGGGTCAACGGCGCCGGCAAGAGCAGCATCGGCGGTGCCACCATCCGCTCCTTCGGAGGCGACTACTTCAACCCCGACGAAGCCGCTCGCCAGCTGATGGCAGCAAATCCCGAGCTCGACCAGACCCGGGCCAACAGCCTGGCCTGGCATCAGGGCAAGCGGCTACTGGAACGCGCCATCGCCGAAAAGCTCGACCTGGCCCTCGAATCCACCCTCGCCGGCAGCACCATCCCCCGACTGTTGACTGACGCTGCCGCCGCAGGATTCGAGGTGCGGATCTGGTACGTCGGGCTGGCCTCCCCCGAGCTGCACATCGAGCGGGTACGGCACCGGGTGGGCGCCGGCGGCCATGACATCCCGGAATCCTCGATCCGGCGCCGGTGGCGGCACAGCAGGCAGAACCTCGTGCAGTTGCTCCCGGTGGTCACCGAACTCCGCGTCTACGACAACTCCGCCGACGCCGATCCGGCCGGTGAGCATGCCCCGCTGCCGGTTTTGGTGCTGCATGTGGCCCGCGGCGAGATCGTCGGTCCGGCCGATCTGTCGACCACGCCCGAATGGGCCAAGCCGATCGTGGCGGCCGCGCTGAAATTGGGTTGAGCCGCGCCGAAAGGCCAGTTGTTACACGGACTTTCGTCAGTTCAGTGCGACAACTGGCCACTCGGGGGGAGAAATTTACGAAGTGCCGAGTGGGTCGATGGTCCACGCGATGTAGAGCACGATGGCACTCACCGTCGCGGTGGTCGTGAAGTCGATGGTCCGCGAACGCACCACCAGAAGCCCGGCCCGGTCATCGGTCAGGGCCAGCCGCAGCGCTGCCGCCGCGCCCACGCCGATCCCGATGACCAGCGCGCCGCGGCGCCAATAGCCCGCCACCACCAAGGCGAAGGCCGCGATGAAGATCAGCCCGACCACCAGGATCGGCCACTGGCCGGCGAACACCTTGCGGACGAACTCGTTCACTGTCACGCCAGTTTCGACTCTTCGGCCTCGACGACGTTGGTCAGCAGGAACGCCCGCGTCAGGGGCCCCACCCCGCCCGGGTTGGGTGACACGTGCCCGGCGACGTCCCAGACGTCAGGCGCGACATCACCGGTGAGCTTGCCCTCCACCCGGCTCACGCCGACGTCGACGACGGCTGCACCGGGCTTGACCATGTCGGCGGTCACCATGTGCGGCACCCCGACCGCGGCGATGATGATGTCAGCCTGCCGCGTCAGAGCAGGCAGATCGCGGGTACCCGTGTGGCACAGCGTGACCGTGGCGTTCTCCGAGCGCCGGGTGAGCAACAGGCCCATCGGCCGGCCGACCGTCACCCCGCGCCCGATCACCACGACATGCGCCCCGGCGATCGGCACGTCGAACCGCCGCAGCAGGTGCACGATGCCGCGCGGAGTGCACGGTAGAGGCGCTTCCTTGCCCAGCACGAGCCGGCCCAGGTTGGTCGGATGCAGACCGTCGGCGTCCTTGGCCGGATCGATGCGCTCCAACGCGGCGTTCTCGTCCAGATGCTTCGGCAACGGCAGCTGCACGATGTAGCCCGTGCACTCCGGGTTGGCGTTGAGCTCGTCGATGACCTCGTCGAGCTGCGCCTGGGTGATGTCGGCTGGCAGGTCGCGGCGGATCGAGTTGATCCCGACCTTGGCGCAGTCGGCATGCTTGCCGCGCACGTAAGCCTGCGAACCGGGGTCGTCACCGACCAACACGGTTCCGAGCCCGGGCGTCCGGCCCGCTTCGGTCAATTTCGCGACGCGCTGCTTGAGATCAACGAAGATCTCGTCACGCGTGGCCTTACCGTCCAACACAATGGAACCCACGGGTGCCATTGTGTCAGCCGCGTGGCAGGCTCAGCATATGAACACCCAGCCCAATGTGTTCACTGACGTATTCAGTGAGGCCAAACTCGGCCCGGTGACGCTGCGCAACCGCATCATCAAGGCCGCCACCTTCGAAGCATCCACACCCAATGCGCTGGTCACCGACGATTTGATCAACTACCACCGGCTGCCCGCGGCCGGCGGCGTCGGCATGACCACCGTCGCGTACTGCGCGGTCTCCCCCGGCGGCCGCACCGACGGCTGGCAGATCTGGATGCGGCCCGAGGCCGTGCCCGGACTCACCAAACTCACCGAGACCATCCACGCCGAGGGTGCGGCCATCAGCGCCCAGATCGGCCACGCCGGGCCGGTCGCCAACTCACGCACCAACAAGGCCAAGGCGCTGGCACCGGTGCGGTTCTTCAACCCGTTGTCGATGCGGTTCGCCAAGAAGGCCTCGATCGACGACATCCGCGATGTCACCGAAGCGCACGCCAATGCCGCGCGGCTGGCCATCGACGCCGGATTCGACGCGGTCGAGGTTCACCTCGGCCACAACTATCTGGCCAGCTCGTTCCTGTCGCCACTGATCAACCGGCGCACCGACGAGTTCGGCGGCTCGCTGGAGAACCGGGCGAAGGTGGCCCGCGGTGTGGTGCGCGCGGTGCGCGACGCCGTCGACAAACACGGCGACCGGAAGATCGCCGTCATCGCCAAGCTCAACATGAGCGACGGCATCCGCGGCGGCATCCCGACGGACGAGTCGCTGCAGACCGCGAAGTGGCTCGAGGAGGACGGCGGGCTGGACGCCATCGAGCTCACCGCAGGCAGCTCGCTGGTCAACCCGATGTACCTGTTCCGCGGCGGCGCTCCGGTCAAGGAATTCGCGGCGAACTTCAAACCGCCGATCAGCTGGGGCATCCGGATGAGCGGCAACAAGTTCTTCCGCGAATACCCGTACCACGAGGCGTATCTGATGCGCGACGCCGAGAAGTTCCGCGCCGAGCTGACCATGCCCATCATCCTGCTGGGCGGCATCACCAACCGGGAGACCATGGACCGGGCGATGGCGGCGGGTTTCGACTTCGTCGCGATGGGCCGCGCACTGCTCGCCGAACCGGACCTGCTCAACCGGATCAAGGCGGAGAACGAAAAGGGTTCGGTCAGATCGCTTTGCACGCACTGCAACGAGTGCATGCCGACGATCTACAGCCACACCCATTGCGTGGTGACGGGAGCCCCGGACACACTCGTGAAGTGAGCACAGACGCCGTCAGCGACACCATGGTGACCTACCGCTACGTGCGGGTCGGCCTGGTGGCGCTGGTGGTGTTCCTGTTGACCTCGCTGGCATTGACCTGGGCACACACCTGCCCGCAGGGGTCCATCAGCGCGTTCTTCTACACCCGCACCCACGCGGTGTTCCTGGCCTCCCTGTGTGCGATCGGCATCTGCCTGATCGCGTACAAGGGCAGCCGGGTGGGTGAGGACGCGCTGCTGAACTACTCCGGTTTCATGGCCTTCATCGTGGCGCTGGTACCCACCGGCCCCGGCGACGACCTGTGTCAGCCATGGCTTCCCACGGTGGCCGACCCCTTCGGCGGCGTCGCCAACAATGTGGCCGCATTGTTCGTGGCCGTCGCCGTCGGCACCGGGATGTACCTGGCGCTCGGTCGCTGGCGTCGCCCGCAAGTGCCGCCCGTGCCGTCCGAACCGTCCTGCGCCGAGGCCGCCACTCTGTGGAAGACCGTCGCCACCGCGCTGCTTCGGGTCGAAAAGTGGCTTCCGGCAGCGCTGTTGGTCATCTCAATCGCCGGTGCCCCGCTGATGCTGTGGGACTGGTTCGCCGAGCACGCACACGTCATCGCCGCGGTGGCGATGTTCCTGGCCATCACGCTCGTCGCGGTCTACCACGCGTGCTACGCGCGGGCCGCCGTGCGCCAGCACCTGGCCCGGTTCTACGCGACCATCGCCGCGCTGATGCTCGTCACCGTGGTGGCCGGCGTCGTGTTGCTGATCCTGGGATGGCATTTCGGCGTCATCACCGTCGAACTCATCCTCATCGTGCTTTTCGCGGTGTTCTGGGCGGTGCAGACCTGGGACGTCTGGGACGCCCAGGACCGCTACCCGGCAGAAGCCGTGCCGGCGCTGGCCCACACACCCGCTTAGGCGGTGTACCCGTCGACCTGCAGCGTCTTCCCCTCGCCCCGCAGAACCAGCACCGCACCCGGGGACGGGACGAGGCCCACGACCGATTGAGCAGGCACCGCCCCGGTCTGGGCGCACGTCTTCGCGTCGAAGGTGCGCAACGATCCCCCGGCGCCCCGGTCGGCGAGGACCAGGGTGTCGGGGAACGCCACGTAAGCAGGTTGATCGACCCGCCGACTCGGCACGGTCGAGCGAGCCGGCTCAAGGCCATCGGGAAGCTGGCACCGTTGACGACCGTCAGCACCGAACAGGGTCAGCCGGGTAGCCCGATCATCGAGATACCACACCACGAAATCATCACTGGGACCATAGGATTCGGCCAGACGCCCATCCGCCGGCAACGGGCTGACGGTGCGGTGAACGATATCGGCGTACCGGACCTCCGCGGGCGTTCCGGATCCCAGCATGGATACGAAGACACCGATGCCGTTGGCCGGCCGGGCCACGATCTTGAGGTAGCGCTCATCGATCGGTGCCTTCGGGTCGATCTTTTGCTCCGCCAGCACTGTGTCCCAACCGATTTGTCCGGTTTCGGGATCGAGCACGCTCAACCAGACCTTGCCGTCCTCGCATTGAACGGTCGACACCACACCGGAGGCCGTCACGATGGGTTCGGTTATGCCGCAACCGAGATGGGGAGCGGGCACGCTCCACAACACGCGGCCGGTCCGGCTGTCGTAGCGGGTCCAGATGCGCTCGTCGTTCCACCCCACGATGAGCGGACCGGTCGCGGCGCGATAACGTCCGCGGACCGCCGCGCCCAGGGCTTCATCGCCACTGGCCCACAGTTGCGCACCGGTGACCGCATCCAGACCGACCAGGCCACCATCGATGAACGCCACCACCGTGGCGCCGTTGTCGACCACCCGCATCCCGTTGACGCCTATCTCCGCCGGCCCGGTGCGCGCGTAGTGCCAGCGCTCCTTGCCGTCGGACCCGTAACCCGTGATGCGGCCGTGCTGATACACGGCGAAACCGGCTCCGGCCGAATCGATGTCGTAAACCGACACGTCTTTGTCGGCGAACGCATCAGGCACCGACACGGTGAACGTCCGCTTCCCCAACGCAGTGGGAATCGCGGGCACATCGGTAGCTGCCGCCGTCGACGAGTCGACGAAACGCCCGTCGTCACCTGCGCGCAAGGCGCCCACGGTCACCACCGCGGCAACCACGACGGCGATCGCTGCACCCACCGCCAGCAACTTCACCGCGCCGCGTTCCATCCGCGGGAAGGCCCGCGCGGCCAGGAACGTCGCGGCCGCACCGGCCAGGCACAACCACCACGACGCCACACCGAGAGGCAACGCCGTGGTGACCGGGGCGCTGTCCATCACCCGGCGGTAGAACGCCGGGATGCCCTGACTGACGTAGGCGACGACCAGTAATGCCGCCACACCCGCGGCGCCGGCCGGGGTGGCCGCCAGATCACGGTCGGTGCGTCCACGCCAGATGCTGTAGGCCATCGCCGCGATCAACACCACCGCGATCACCGTCACCACCAGTGCCATCCGATCCGGCAACGCGTCGCCCCAGCGGTGCATGCCGGATACGTACCAGGCGCTCTCACCTGCACTGCGCGGCGCAACCAGCCGCGCCCAGGCGCTCAGCGCCAAGGCCCACACCAACCACACCGCTGCCGCACCGGCCAGCACAATGCCCACCTGCCGCAGCGCGCCGAGCACCCGGTCGGCCACCTTCTGCGCCCCTTCAGAACCCATGCGTGCCATCGTCACACGCCGCCACACCGCCGCAACGGCCCAGCCCCGGTGAGAACAACCGATAGAGTTGAGCGCGATGAGCCCTGCGCTGACCGTTCGTTACGACGGGTCGACCCGTACCTTTGCCCCGGGCAACGATGTCGTCATCGGCCGAGACCTCCGCGCCGACGTCCGCATCGCCCACCCGCTGATCTCGCGTGCCCACCTGGTGCTGCGCTTCGACCAAGGTCGATGGGTCGCGATCGACAACGGCAGCCTCAACGGCATGTACGCCAACGGCCGCCGGGTGCCCACGCTCGACATCCATGACGGCCAGGTCGTCAACATCGGCAACCCCGATGGACCACAGCTGACCTTCGAGGTCGGCCGGGTCCAGGAGGGGTCCGTCGGCCGCACGCCGACAGCGGCAGTACCGATCGCGAACCGGCCCAGTGGCGCCTGGCCCACCCAGGCCGCACCCGGCCGGCAGCAGTACGGTCAGCCACCAGCGGCCCAGCGCCCCGGCTTCTCGTCCGGCCCACAACCTCGCTATCCGACACCACCCACCGGGTATCCCAGCGGCCCGCAGGGCGGTTACCCGAGCGGGCCGCAATCCGGCTACCCGAGTGGCCCGCAGCCCGGCCACCCCAGCGGTCCACAGGCCTATCAGCCCCCACCCGTTCGCAACTCGAACCCGGGCGCGGCGCCGACGACGATGGGGCCGGCCGCCAGCTCTGCCCGCGGCAGCAGTGAGTCCGGCGGCAACATCGCCACCAGCATGCTCAAGATCCTGCGCCCCGGACGGCCCAGCCCGGCCCCGGCAGGCGCGGTGAAGATCGGCCGCGAAACCGACAACGACATCGTCATCCCCGATGTGCTGGCCTCGCGGCATCACGCCACGTTGATCCCGATGACCGGCGGCACCGCGATCCGCGACGAACGCAGCATCAACGGCACGTTCGTCAACGGCGCCCGCGTGGACTCCGCGATCCTGCATGACGGCGACGTGGTCACCATCGGCAACGTCGACCTGGTGTTCTCCGGCGGCACCCTGGTGCGCCGCAGCGAGACCGAGGCCGACACCCGCACCGGGGGCCTCGAGGTCCGGGCCCTGACCTGGACGATCGAGGGCAACAAGACGCTGCTCGAGAACATCTCGCTCGACGCACGACCCGGCATGCTGACCGCCGTCATCGGCCCGTCGGGCGCGGGCAAGTCGACGTTCGCCCGGCAGGTCGCCGGCCTGACCCATCCGACCAGCGGCACCGTCACGTTCGAGGGCCACGACGTCCACGCCGAGTACGCCTCGCTGCGATCCCGAATCGGCATGGTGCCTCAGGACGATGTCGTGCACGGCCAGCTCACCGTCCGGCAGGCACTCATGTACGCCGCCGAACTCCGACTCCCTCCGGACACCACCAAAGCCGACCGCGAACAGGTCGTCATGCAGGTGCTCGAAGAACTCGAGATGACCAAACATCTCGACACCCGCGTCGAAAAGCTGTCCGGCGGACAGCGCAAACGCGCCTCGGTCGCCCTGGAACTGCTGACCGGCCCGTCCCTGCTGATCCTCGACGAACCGACCTCGGGTCTGGACCCGGCGCTGGACCGCCAGGTCATGACGATGCTGCGCCAGCTCGCCGACGCCGGCCGCGTCGTGCTCGTCATCACCCACTCCCTGACGTATCTGGACGTGTGCGATCAAGTGCTGCTCCTGGCGCCCGGCGGGAAGACCGCATTCTGCGGGCCACCCGACCAGATCGGCGAGGAACTCGGCACCACCAACTGGGCCGACATCTTCAGCACCGTCGCGGGCGACCCCGAAGGAGCCAAGCAGCGGTACCTCGCCAAGCACGGCCCCCCGCCGCCGAAACCGCCCGCGGAGAAACCGGAGAGCCTCGGCGAGCCGACGCACACCAGCCTGTTCCGCCAGCTGTCCACGATCGCCCGCCGACAAGTCCGGCTGATCGTGTCCGACCGCGGCTACACCGCATTCCTGTTGATGCTGCCGTTCATCATGGGTGTGCTGTCGCTGTCGGTGCCCGGTGATGTCGGGTTCGGTCTACCGGTGCCGGCCGTCCAAGGTGGCGAAGCGCCCAACGAACCGGGCCAAATCCTGGTGATGCTCAACGTCGGCGCAATCTTCATGGGGACCGCCTTGACCATCCGGGCACTGATCGGTGAACAGGCGATCTTCCGGCGTGAACAGGCGGTCGGCCTGTCGACGACGGCGTACCTGATGGCCAAGATCGCAGTCTTCGCGGTGTTCGCGGTGATCCAGTCCGCCATCGTCACGGTGATCACGATCCTCGGAAAGGGCTGGGGCCCGGGCGCCGTCGACAGAGGTGCGTTCCTCGGCGGCCGCAACCTCGAATTGTTCATCGACATCTCGATGACATGTGTGGCCTCGGCAATGGTCGGGCTCGCGCTTTCGGCACTCGCCCGTTCAGCGGAGCAGATCATGCCGCTGCTGGTGGTGACGGTGATGAGCCAGCTTGTGTTCTCCGGCGGCATGATCCCGGTGACCGACCGGATCGTGCTGGATCAGTTGTCCTGGATCACCCCGGCGCGCTGGGGCTTCGCAGCCTCGGCATCGACCATCGACCTGACCCGCCTGGTGCCGCCACCGCTGCTGCCCGCAGACTCGCACTGGAAGCACACCCCGTCGGTGTGGCTGATCAACATCGGCATCCTCGTGCTGATCTGCATCGTCTACACCGGGTTCGTTCGCTGGCGGATCCGGCTTAAATCCGCCTGACGGCTCTGGTCCCGCCTGCTGACTCCCGCGCTGCCTCGCTGGCTCCCCCGCGCCTGCCTCGTGTCGGCCCCGTGTCGGCCCAGTGTCACGCTGGAGTGGCGCTCGACATCGGGTGCCACTCTGGCGTGACAAAGCGGCGTCGGAGGGCGTCGGGTCGTCACTCTGGCGTGACGCTCGACGTCGAGAGCCACTCTGGCGTGACAAAGCGGGGCGGGCCAAGGGGCGAGACTGGCGAATGGGTCGCGCGGAAAGCGCGGAAGGCGGCGCGGAAAGCGGAAAGGTCAGCCGCCGTGGACGTCGAGACCGTGGGCAGCCGAGTAGGCCAACGCCTGCGAGATATCGATCTTGGCGCCGCGCAGCTTGGCAGTCGTCCAGAAGGTGGGGTCGACGCGGGCACCACGCAGATCGGCCTCATCGAGCTTGGCATCCTGCACCCGTGCGCCGGTCAGGTCCGCCTGCCGTAGCACGGCCTTGCGCAGGTCCACACCGACCAGGCTGGCCTCGCGCATCCGGCAGTCCGACAGGTCGACCCCGCGCAGATCGCAGCCGCCCAGCACGGCCAGCGTCAGATCCGATTCCACGATCTTGATCGGCCGCAGCCGGCACTCGGTGAACACCGAACCCAGCAGGCTGCAATTGGTGAACTCGCTGTGCCACAGCGTGGCGCGGCGGAACGTGCAGTTGCGGAACGCCGAGCCGAAATGTTGCGACTCGGACATGTCGACACCGCTGAAATTGCACTCGGTGAACACCACTCGCTCGGTGCGCAACCGGCTCAGATCTTCCTCGCGGAAGTCGTGACCAGTGAATTCCCTGTCCGCCCAGGCGGTTTCGTCAACTACCACGCCTCAGCCGGGCAACGCCGACATCGTCGTCAACGAGTACTCGGTGACGGCGATCAGGGCAGCCTTGGCCGAGTTGCGGTCGCGGGCATCCACGGCGACCACCGGAATGTGCTCCGGCAGTGCCAGGGCCTTGCGGACCGCCTGAGTGGGATGCTTTGGTGCATCGTCGAACTCGTTGACTGCGACGATGAAGGGCAGCTTGCGCGCCTCGAAGAAGTCGACCGCGGCGAAGCTGTCCTGCAGGCGGCGCACGTCGACCAGGATGATCGCACCGATGGCGCCACGGACCAGGTCGTCCCACATGAACCAGAACCGGCGCTGTCCGGGGGTGCCGAACAGGTACAGCACCAGATCCTCGTCCAGCGTGATGCGGCCGAAGTCCATCGCGACGGTCGTGGTGCGCTTGTCCGGGGTGCCGTCCAAGGCGTCGACGCCCTCAGACACGTTGGTGACCAACGCTTCTGTGCGCAGCGGCATGATCTCGGAGACGGCACCGACGAATGTCGTCTTCCCTGCCCCGAACCCGCCAGAAATGACGATCTTCGTCGAGGCGGCCCCACGTCGGGGGGCGCCACCGCCGGAGGCCGAGCGGGGTTCAGAGTGCTCGTAGGCCACGCAGGGTCCTTCCAATCAATTCGCGGCGTTCGTCGAAGCTAGCCGAATCATCAAGGGTGGCTTCCACCCGTAGATAACCCTGCGTCACCAAGTCCCCGATCAGCACGCGCGCCACGCCGAGCGGGAGAGATAAATGAGCGGCAATCTCGGCAACCGATGGACTGCCGGTGCACAACTCTACGATCTGTGCGCGCACATCGTGCCCAGTCCAGCGCGGTTCACGTGTCGTGTCGGTTTTTTGTATCGGTGCTTCCAGCGGAAGGTGCACGCGCGAGTCGGTTCGGCCGGCCGTCAGTGTGTACGGCCGCACCAGACTCGGACGGTCAGTAGTTTCCGGTTCGTCCACAGGCACCTCGCGAAGGGCAGAAGGGGTCGGGGACTCAGGACGGCTGCGGTGTACGGCGCGAAGACTGCACCACCGCGCCGACCCGTTCGACCAGAATCGCCATCTCGTAGCCGACCTGCCCGATGTCACACGACGGGGCGGTCAGGGTGGCCAGGTTGGAGCCGTCACCCACCCGCATCAGCAGCAGGTAGCCGTTCTCCATCTCGACCACCGACTGCATCACGTGACCGCCGTTGAACAACTGGGAGGCACCGGTGGCCAGGCTCGCCAGGCCGGAGGAGACCGCGGCGAGCTGGTCGGCCCGCTCGACCGGCATGTGTTCGCTGGCAGCCATCAGCAGTCCGTCGGCCGAAACCAGCACCGCGTGGGACACCCCGGATACCTCGCGGGCGAACTTGGACACGAGCCAGTCCAGGGAGTCGCGCTGCGTCGGACGGGTCATTCGTTATCGGTTCCTCTGGTCTCACGGGCATGCGATCGTCCGGCGTGCACGCCCCCGAAAAGGTTGCTGGTGCTCGTACGGACAGCCTCGGGGTCACGCGGTTTGAACGCCGCGAACATGCCGCTGTCAGGTTCGTCTGCCGATGCTACCGCCTCGAAGCCGTCGTCGTTGCGGTGTACTCCACCGTTGCGGTGACGACCGTTGGACTCGCCGGCCACCCCGACCGCGGCAGCGACACCACCCGGCACCAGACGGGCACCCGGCGTACGCATGGGCAGGCCTTCCTCGGTGTGCTCCTCGACGGGCGCGTCCTGCGCCGCGGCAGCCACCGACCAGCCCTTCTCCCAGACCGTCTTCCAGTCCAGGTCGGCGCTGCGCACGTGCGTCGTCGGGTCGATCTCGAATTCCGAGACCATCGACTGATAGATCGAGTCGCCCTCGACCTCTGTGCTCTCGGCCTGGGCGGCTTCGACGGGTGCTTCCGGCCCCTCGCCGGGATCCGGTATGTGCACACCGTTGACGCCGTTGAGGTCGCTGTGGCCGTTGAGGTCGCCGTGGCCGTTCAGACCGCCGTGACCGTTGAGACCGTTGACCCCATTGAGGCCGTTGACTCCATTCGTGGCGGCTTGGCCGCGCGAGGCGAAGAACGACGACGTGTTGGTGGGTGACAGACGTCCGGGCTCCGCGTCTTCGTCGGCCGCGGTGTCGGTCCCCGCGTCCGCGGCGGCGCCGACTTGGCCCTTGGCCAGGGCCGCACTCTCTTCGGTATGCACCGGCCACTGCTGCGGCCACTCGCTGACCGGTTCGTCCTCGGACTCCTCAGCCGGTTCCTCGGCCTCCGGTTCCGGTTGGGGGGCCAGCGTGCCCGGCAGTTCCGAGATTCCGCTGGCTCCCGGACTGCGCTGGGGCAGCAGGTCGAACGGAACATCGGCACCGTTGACATGCGGCTCGTCGAGACCGGACCCGAACATAGAGGTGTCGGCGGGATCGGCGTCCAAGGACAACGCCGTCGCGATCCCGGCATGGGCATCGACGGGCATGCCATAGGGCAGCTCGTCGACGGCGTCGCCGCCGTCCCGGGCCAACAGCGTGGCCGGAACGTACACCCCGGCCGTGGTGCCCGAGTTCGGTTCCTCGGCGACGGTGCTGCGCAGCCGCACCACCAGACCGTGCTGGGTGGCCAGTCGCCCGACCACGAACAGACCCATGTGGCGTGCGGTGTAGGGGTTGACCTCGCCGCCGGACTGTAGACGGGTGTTGGCGACCCGCAGGTCGGCCTCCGTCATGCCGAGGCCGACGTCGCTCACCTCGATCACCAACGCACCCTTGGCGGCGTGCACGGCCGACACCCGCACCTGCGAGATCGGCGGCGAATAGCGCAGCGCATTGTCGAGCAGCTCGGCCAACATGTGGATCAAGTCGCCGGCTACAGCACCGGCAATCTCGACGTCGGCCACCGAGGCGGTGACGACGCGCGTGTAGTCCTCCACCTCCGAGGCCGCGGCATTGATCACCGTCGCCAGCGGGACCGGGCGGCTGTGCTCGCGGGCCAGCTTGGATCCGGACAGCACCAACAGGTTGGCGCCGTTTCGGCGCATGCGGGCAGCCAGGTGGTCGAGCCGGAACAGGCTCTCCAAACGCTCCGGGTTGTCCTCGTTGCGTTCCAGCTGATCGATGAGCGTCAACTGCTGATCGACCAGTGAGCGGCTGCGTCGCGACAACGTCTCGAACATGTCGGAGACCTGCAACTGCAGCTGCGCCTGCTCGCCGGCGAGGAACACCGCCTGCTCGTGCAGTTCATCGACGGCGTGGGCCACCTGGCCGACCTCTTCGGTGGTCTGCACCGGGATCGGGGTGACCGGAACCAACTCGCCGCCGGCGCGGACCCGTTCGATCTCCTTGGCCAGATCCTGATGGGCCACCCGCAGGGCGCTGTCCCGAAGGGTCCGCAGCGGACGCACCAGAGAGCGGGCCACCAGCAAAACGATGACCATGGCGCTGACGATCGCGGTCGCAACCAGGATCGCGTCGCGGATCGCGTCGTTTCGTGCGTCGTTGGCCTGAGCCTCGACCGCAGCCGGAATCGCCGAGGTGGTGTTCTCGATGATCTGCCCGGCGATCTTGTTGGTGGCCTGCAGCGAGGCCAGCATGTCCGGGTTACCGACCAGCGGAACGC
The DNA here is from genome assembly GCF_002102345.1 of Mycolicibacterium peregrinum. Lineage (GTDB taxonomy): Bacteria > Actinomycetota > Actinomycetes > Mycobacteriales > Mycobacteriaceae > Mycobacterium > Mycobacterium peregrinum. The sequence goes on along the minus strand of NZ_LQPP01000026.1, from coordinate 156,936 downwards.
CCGGGTTGGACATCATCGCCATGCGCTTGACCATCTCGGCGCGAAGTGTGGCCGCCTCCTCGGAGCCACCGCCCAAGACCTTGGTCAGTGCCGCGACCGTGGACGGTTCGGTACCGGCCATCGTGATCATCGAGGTGCGCAGCAAGGGTTCCGGCTCGGCACCACCGGCAGTGACCAGCATCTGCTGGATGGCCATCTGGCCGCGCGCGCCGACCGCCCGGGCCAGCGCCTCGACCTGAGACTGAAGCGACTGCTGGTTGCTGTGCACCGAACCGGTGATGGCAGCTTCCCCGGTCAGCAGCAGCGGGCCGTAGTTGAGGATGCGCTGGCGGAGGTCGATCGAATTCGACATCACGGCTTCGACGAGTTCCGGGCCCTTGGTGAGCAGGCTGCCCACCGCCTGGCCGACGTCCTCGGCCACCTCGGTGGCTTCCAGACGTTGCTGCAGGTCCAATTTCCGATCATTGAAAGTGGACATCGCGGCCTGCCCATCGCCACCCTCGGTAGCTGCGATGAGCACACCCTCCATGGCGGCCATGTAGTCGTCGATACCGGGAATCAATTCGGCCCGGTCGGCGGCCAACCGGAGATCCCCGGCGGCGCTGGCACTGGCATAGATGCGCAAGCCACCGAACGTCGCGGCCAGGATCAACGGCACGAGGACGATGGCAAGGACTTTCCGGCTGACCGGCCAGTTGGCCGGAGACCAGCGCGAAGGGCGCTTGGCCGGAGCCGATGGTGCTGGGGAGAATTCGACGAGGGTGCCGTCAGCCTGTTTCAGCTGCGTAAAGGCAGTCATCGGCGCCCAACCGCACTACCGGCTGCGTGGCCGCAATTTACTCGTGGGGCGTGATTCATAAGACTTCCTGCTGTTTCCGCCCACGCTGGGGCGGGCGTCAAACGCCTTGGCAATTGCACGAGTATGACAGCAGCTCGCGAGCGTTTCCACAATTCTTACTGAACAGACAGAGTTCGTGACCGAGCTGTAGCGGAGTTGTGTGGTAATCGAGCAAACAGTGATGCGCTTGCCCAAACACCTGTCGATTTCCCGCTCCGATTCGCAGGCTGATTCACGGCTGAAATTGCATCCCGATTCGTCATCGGGCGGCCCGCCATACGATCATCGTCGGATGTTCCGGGTGATGTTCTTTTCTCCCCGTATCGCACCTAACACCGGCAATGCGATCCGGATGGTGGCGGGCACCGGATGCGAGCTGCATCTGGTCGAGCCGCTGGGTTTCGATCTGTCCGAACCCAAGCTGCGCCGGGCCGGCCTGGACTACCACGACCTGGCATCGGTGACGGTGCACGCCGACCTGGAGGCGGCGTGGCGCGCACTGATGCCGGCCCGGGTCTACGCGTTCACCGCGCACGCGTCGACGTCGTTCACCGACGTCTCCTATCAACCCGGCGATGTACTGATGTTCGGCCCGGAACCCACCGGACTGGATGCACAAACTCTGTCCGATCCCAATATCACCGCGCAGGTGCGTATTCCGATGCTCGCCGGCAGGCGGTCGTTGAATTTGTCGAATGCGGCAGCCGTCGCCGCCTATGAGGCTTGGCGCCAACACGGGTTCGCCGGCGGCGTCTAGTTACGCCGCGGGCGTGGGCCGACACGCGACCCACGCCCGAATCCCACAGAGTGTTCATACTCCGGCTTCACAATTTCATCTTCGACATCAGGCGCCCCAGGGCGCCCGGACTCACCAACTGTCCCAGTGCGAGAACTGCTCGGCGGGAAGGCGCTTGGCCTTCTTGAAATCGGTGCCCACGGTGTAGGCGACCGGGAACAGACCCGCCTGGGCGTACCGGTCGAACGGGATGCCCAGCAGCTCGGCCGCCTGCTTCTCGCCGTCGCCGAGCAGGTGCAGCGTCGTCCAGGCCGATCCCAGGCCCCGCGACCGCAGCGCCAGCATGAAGCTCCACACCGCGGGGAGCAGGGAACCCCAGAACGATGCGCTCATGCCGGCGGGTGCGCCGTCGGGACGGCCCTCGAGGCACGGGATCATGAGCACCGGCGCCTTCTCGAAGTTGTCGGTGAGGTACCTGGCGGAACTCATGACCTTGCCGATCTGCTCATCGCGGATGTCACCGCGCTCCGGCTTCGGTTGATCGAGGTAGGGGTTCGCGTTGGCCCGGTAGATGTCAGCCAGGGCCTTTTTCTTTGCCGGGTCTTCGACGAAAACCCATTGCCAGCCTTGTGCATTCGACCCAGTCGGGGCCTGAAGCGCCAGGTCGAGGCACTCCATGAGCACCTCGCGCGAGACCGGCTTCTCGAAGTCGAGACGTTTGCGCACCGAGCGCGTGGTGGTGAGGAGTTCGTCAACGGTCAAGTTCAGGGCTGGTTCGGCTGTCATGTCGCGAGACTACAACCGTTCGCCAAACCAGAGAAGCTCCCCAGCAGTTTGCTGGGGAGCTTCCAAACATCGTGCGCTGCAGTACAACTCAGCTAACCGATGGAGGTTGCGCGCCGACGCCTGATCGACGACGGCGCACGGGTTTTTCAGCCGGCGTTCTCCGAGACCAGCACCGGCTCCCAGCCGTTGGCCTGCGGTTCCTCCGATGACGCGTAGTCAACCGAGGACGGGACGGCGTGGATGCCGTGATCGTCACCGGGCAACCCGCCGAGCGCTGCAATGGTGTCGCGGATCTTGGCGGCCTCGGCATCGGTCGGCGTTGCGCCGGCCTCGAGTTCGTCGAGCAGTCCGTCGCGCAGACCGGCGCCGTTGGCGACTTCCTGAGCCGACAACTTGGCGTGGATGCGGGTGACGTAGATCTGCTGTCCCAGAGAGGAACCCGGAGCCGATGCGGCGTGAGCCATCAGCGAGTCATACCGCTGACGAACCCCGCTGAGCGCAACGATGACCGCAGGAGACGGCCGGTTGCTGCTGGCCGCCTCGGCCAGGGAGGCACGCAGCTTGCGCAGGCCGGACAGGACGACGTCGGCGCGCTTGTGGAACTTCTTGTCCTCGGGGAAGGGCAGTGCGTCGATAGCAGCGGAATACATGTGCATCGCCGCTTCCGACAGACTGACGATGACCGCCGAATCACCTTCCAGCGTCGCGTTTTGTCCCATGGGCCCTCAATTCTCAAGCGAACAGATCAACAGAAAGTGGGCGGCCGGTTGCCGGACCATCGGGTCCGATTCACCGCCGCTCACGGTGAGCACGCCGATGACACTAGCGGTTTCGGAGCGGCGCGTCATCGCTAGGGGCACTTGAAGAATGATGAAAAACAGGGTATGCGAGTGCGGGTGCCACCGACCGGTAGCACGCGGCGCCGAGGGTGGCCTTACTCTGAACGCCGGCACGGAGGCAGGCTTGGCCGACGGGAGGTCGACATGGCCGGACTAACTGAATCGGCAAGGGCCGCTGAGTCTTCAGTGGGCGCCCCGCAGGACTACGACCAGGTGGGCGAGGTGACCGAGCCGATGCGGGTGGCTGTGGTGGGACAAGCCACCGCCCCCAAGGCGACGTCGGTCGACACCAAGGCCAACAAGGGATGGCTGGTGTGCGGCGGCCTGACCGGCCTGGCGATCATCGGTTATCTGGTGTTCGGCCCGGGAGCATCCGGCAGTAAGGCCGAGTGGTTCTTCGGTGCCGTCGTCTTCGTCGTCGTGATGGTGACGATGTGGTTGACCCTCACCATCCAGCGCCAGGCCAAGAACGACATCGTCCAGGCCGACGAGCGGCTGCGCCGAGAGCTGGCGGCCGCCGACGAGCGGTCGGCACTGGAACTCGCCCTGACCCAGAAATGGCATCGGGCCCAGATGGAATCGCAGCAGAAACTGCACCACGCCGAACTGGTGGCCCAGCACGAACTCGCGCGCATCGAACGCAACAACCTGCTGGAACAACTGCAGAAGCAGGCGATGATCGAGGTGTCCCGCGCGGTGGGCGCACACACCCGGATGCTCGCGACGCTGTGGACCGAAGGCGCGACGCAGCTGCGCAACCCGGACCGCGCCGAACGGGAAGCCGCGATGAACGCGCTCTTCGGGCAGATCAGCCAGGTGGTGAGCGACGTTTCGGTCGAGCTCGACAACGCCCACCTGCTCAGTCAGGACGACCGCCTGCAAGATGCGCTCAACCGGGTCAACGATGCGGTGCTGATGGCGATCCAGGTCGCCGAGGATCTGCACGCCGATGTGGTCGAGGGCCGGACCCCGGAGACCAACCCGATCCCGGCCGTCCAACATCTCCTGCACGAGCGGGCCACCGCCGCGCGGCGGCTGGCGTGGTCGCTGCTGCGGACCGGGCTGGAGGACAGCGCCGCTCCGGCCGTCGACCCGCCCAGCGATCCAGTCGGTCTGAGCGCGGATACGCAGCGCTCAGCGGAAGTCTCGTGACCGGGAGCCGACCCTCAGCTCTACCGGCCCCATCCGGTCGGCGATCACGGTGACGGCACCGCTGGCGTTCTGCACGATGCCGCGGACCACCAGCGCCGGTGCCGTCTGCGCCAGTTTGCGGTAGCGCGCCCACACCCCCGGCGCACACAGCACATTGACCATCCCGGTCTCGTCTTCCAGGTTCATGAACGTCACCCCCTGCGCGGTCGCCGGACGCTGGCGGTGAGTCACCGCCCCGGCAACCAGGATTCGGGTCCCGTCGACGACGTCCAGCAACTTGTCGGCGGGAATCACGCCGAGGGCGTCGAGGTCAGCGCGCAGGTACTGGGTGGGGTAACTGTCCGGTGAGACACCGGTGGCCCACACGTCAGCGGCCGACAGCTCGAGCGCACTCATCCCGGGCAGCGGCGGCACGTGCGAGGAAGAGCCCACCCCCGGCAGCCGGTCGGGCCGCTGGGTGGCCGCCGCACCTGCCGCCCACAGCGCCTCGCGCCGGCTGATCTCGAAACAACCCAGCGCACCGGCAGTGGCCAGCGCCTCGGTCTGCGGTACCGACAGCTGCACCCGGTTGGTCAGGTCGATCAGGGTGGTGAACGGCCCGTTGGTATCTCGCTCATCAACCAACCGCCCCGCCAACTCGTCACCGATGTGGCGGACACTGCCCAGCCCCAACCGCACGTCCATGCCGCGGTTCTCGCACGTCGCATAGGCCAGGGATGCGTTGACGTCAGGGCCGTGCACCACCACCCCGTGCCGACGGGCGTCGGCAACCAGGGACTGCGGCGAGTAGAACCCCATCGGCTGAGCCCGCAGCAGAGCCGCGCAGAACGCCGCCGGATGATGCAGCTTGAACCACGACGAATAGAAGACGAGCGACGCGAAACTCAGCGAATGACTTTCCGGGAAACCGAAATTGGCGAACGCTTCCAGCTTCTCGTAGATCTGCTCGGCCACGTCGCCGGTGATCCCGTGAAGCTCCCGCATGCCGTCGTAGAACCGGCTGCGCAGCCGCCGCATCTTCTCGGTGGAGCGTTTGGAACCCATCGCCCGGCGCAGCTGGTCGGCCTCGGCCGCGGTGAAACCCGCACAGTCGACTGCCAATTGCATGAGCTGCTCCTGGAACAACGGGATGCCCAGTGTCTTCTTCAGTGCGGACTCCATCGACGGATGGTCGTAGGTGACGGGCTCCATACCGTTGCGGCGACGGATATACGGATGCACCGAGCCGCCCTGGATCGGGCCCGGCCGGATCAGCGCCACCTCGACCACCAGGTCGTAGAACTCCCGCGGCTTGAGCCGGGGCAGCGTGGCCATCTGCGCGCGGGACTCCACCTGGAACACCCCTACCGAGTCGGCCTTCTGCAACATCTCGTAGACCGCCGGTTCGGACAGATCCAGTTTGGCCAGGTCGACGACGATGCCCTTGTGCTCGGCCAACAGGTCGATGGCGTAGTGCAGCGCCGAGAGCATACCGAGGCCCAGCAGATCGAACTTCACCAAACCGATTGCCGCACAGTCGTCCTTGTCCCACTGCAACACGCTGCGGTTGGCCATGCGGGCCCACTCCACCGGACACACGTCGGCGATCGGGCGGTCACAGATCACCATGCCGCCCGAGTGGATGCCGAGGTGCCGGGGCAGATTGGCGATCTGGGTGGCCAACTCGATCACCGGTTGCGGGATGTCTTCTGCCTCCGGCGAGTCCGGACGTCCGTTCCACCGGCTGAGCTGCTTGCTCCAGGCGTCCTGCTGCCCCTGGGAAAAGCCCAACGCCCTGGCCATGTCGCGGACCGCGCTGCGTCCGCGGTAGGTGATGACGTTGGCCACCTGGGCGGCGTAGTCGCGACCGTAACGCTCGTAGACGTACTGGATAACGTTCTCGCGCAAGTCCGATTCGATATCGATGTCGATATCGGGAGGCCCGTCGCGGGCCGGGGACAGAAATCGTTCGAACAGCAACTCGTTGGCGATCGGGTCGACGTTGGTGACCTTGAGCGCGTAGCAGACCGCCGAGTTGGCCGCCGATCCCCTTCCCTGACACAGGATGTCGTTGTCCCGGCAGAACCGGGTGATGTCGTGCACCACCAGGAAATAGCCGGGGAACTTCAACTGCTCGATGATGCGCAACTCGTGTTCTATCTGCGCATAGGCCTTTTTCGCATTGTCGACGGGCCCGTAGCGTTCGGCCGCCCCCGCCATGACCAGATGCCGCAGCCAACTGTCTTCGGTATGCCCGGCCGGGATGTCGAACGGCGGCAGCTGCGGAGCGATGAGCGCCAGGCCGAAAGCACACTGCTCACCGAGATCGGCTGCAGCCGTCACGATCTCAGTACCGAACCGCTGGGCCATCTCCTCCCCCGAACGCAGGTGGGACCCACCGAGCGGGGCCAGCCAGCCCGCCGCCGTGTCCATCGAGTTGCGGGCCCGGATCGCCGCCATCGCCATGGCCAGCCGGCCCCGGTCCGGTGCCGCGAAGTGCGCACCGGTGGTGGCCACCACCGGTATCCCGAACCGCGACGCGAGCCCGGCCAGGACGGCATTGCGTTCGTCGTCACACGGATGGCCATGATGGGTGAGTTCGATGCTGACCCGGCCGGCCCCGAACCGGTCCACCAGATCCGCCAGCGCGGCGGCGGCAGCTTCCGGACCGCCTTCCGAGAGCGCCTGGCGGACATGACCTTTACGACAGCCCGTGAGGATGTGCCAGTGCCCACCGGCAGCCTCGGTGAGCCCGTCGAAGTCGTAGCGGGGCTTACCCTTCTCCCCACCGGCCAGGTGCGCCTTGGCGATCTCGCGAGACAACCGCCGATATCCCTCCGGGCCGCGGGCCAGCACCAGCAGATGCGGGCCGGGTGGGTCCGGGTCCTCGGTGCGGGGAACGTTCCCCAGCGACAGTTCCGCGCCGAACACCGTGGCCACGTCCAACTCCCGGGCCGCCTCGGCGAACCGGACCACGCCGTAGAGCCCGTCGTGATCGGTCAGTGCGATGGCCCGCAGGTTCAGCCGGGCCGCCTCCTCGACCAACTCCTCCGGCGTGCTCGCCCCGTCGAGGAAGCTGTAGGCGCTGTGCGTGTGCAGCTCGGCGTACGGCACTGAGCCGGGTGTGCGGGAAACCTCGGGCGGCTGATAGCTGCCGCGTTTGCGCGACCAGGCCGGGCTGTCCCCACCGTCGCCGGCGGGCTCCAACGGCAGGCCGGAACGGCGGGGCTTGCCGGTGAGCACCCGCTCCATCTCCGACCAGCTCGGCGGCCCGTTGTGCCATCCCCCCCCGCCAGTATATCGAACGTTTGTTCGATGCCGAAGCGGTTCCCGCTGTTCCGGACTATGCCATTAGCCAATGGCAGTAGCATTCGCTGATGGCGTCGCAGTCGGAGGGGCACCGGGCCAAGACACTCGGCACAGTCTTCGATCCACACTCCAACGCACTCAACGTCTGGCGCCTCATCTTCGCCTCGATGGTGATCATGCAGCACTCCTGGCCGCTTACGGGCCGCCGGATGAACGGCCCCTTCACCCAGTTGCTCACCGAAGTCTGGGTCGACGGCTTCTTTGTGATCTCGGGATACCTGATCACGTCGAGTTGGATGCGGCGGCCCAAGCTGCGTGAATATCTGGCGGCGCGGCTGCTGCGGATCTTCCCGGGTCTGTGGGTCTGTGTACTCGTCGTCGCGTTCGGCATCGCGCCCCTCGGCGTGCTCCTGCAACACGGCGAACCGCTGGCGTTCTCGTCACAGCTCTCCTGGGCACTCAACAACGGACTACTGAACGTCTTCCGCGGCGATATCGACGGCACCCCCAGCGGAGTGCCCTGGCCGGGTGTCTGGGACGGGCCGCTGTGGACGTTGATCTTCGAGCTGATCTGCTACGTCGCCGTCGCCGTGCTGGGTGTGGCCGGACTGATGACCAAACGCTGGACGATCCCGACAGCCTTCGTGCTCTCGCTGATCGGCGCCGCCGCGGTGGGCTACCCCGTGCTCGCGGTCGAGACGATCCCACAGATGGTGACCCGCTTCGCGTTGACGTTCAGCGCCGGCGCCCTGCTCTATCAGTTCCACGACAGACTTCCGGCCAACTGGTCACTGGTGGCGCTGTCCGTGGCCCTGGTCGTGGCGGGCGGGCTGCTGCCGAACTACCGCGTGTTCGCGGCACTACCGTTGGCGTACGCGGTCATCGTGTCCGGCGCGTTGCTCAAACGGTTTCGGCCGCAAATGCGTAACGACATCTCGTACGGCATCTACATCTACGGCTGGCCGGTCCAACAGCTACTGGCGATGATGGGCCTTACCTGGTTGCCACCGGGCGTGTTCTTCGTCGTCGCGACCATGGTCACCATTCCGCTGGCGGCGGCGAGTTGGTTCCTCGTCGAAAAGCACGCCATGAAACTCAAGCGGCGGGTACAGACCGAGGAGCGGCGTCAGCCGGGGACGTCCATGCGCTGGGTGCCGAGCACCGCCAACAGTCGCATCGCCTCCTCGGCCGGCGAGCCCGGCTCCGGGGTGTAGATGTAGAGATGCTGATCCCGATCGGCTATATCGAGAACATCGCAGTTGACTGCGATCGGACCGACTGCCGGATGGGTGAACGTCTTGCACAACATGGGCCTGGCGTTGACGTCGTGCGAATCCCACAACTCCGCGAACTCGACGCTGCCGGAGCGCAATTCTGCGATCAACGCGATCGTCTCGGGGTCGTCCGGATAGCGCGCCGCGGTGGCGCGCAGGTTCTGGGCGCAGGTCCGCGCGAACACATCGGCGTCGGACACGCCGTACAGCCGCTGCCCGCCCGGCCCCCGCGGGCCGAGAAACGCCCGCCGCACCAGGTTGCGGTCCCGGCGCGACAACGCCGAGAAGTCCTCCATCAAGGCGCAGGCGAGGTCGTTCCAGGCGATCACCTCATACGTCGCCGACACCACGATCGCGGCAGCCTGCGGCAACCGCTGCAACAAATCGAGGATGCTCTGTCGCACCACCCGCGGCGGCCCTGTCGGCCGCTGCGGTTCGACACCGGCCAGTAGATACAGGTGCGCCCGCTCGGCATCGGAGAGCCGAAGCGCGCGAACCAGACCCGCGAGCACCTCGCCCGACGGGTGCGGGGCGCGGGCCTGCTCCAGCCGCGTGTAGTACTCGGTGGAGATGAACGCCAGATGCGCGACCTCGTCGCGGCGCAGCCCCGGGGTACGGCGGCGCGGACCGGCCGGCAGACCCACCTCGGCGGGACTGATCCGCTCGCGCCTGCTCCGCAGGAACGCACCGAGCTCTCGCTTGTCCACAGCCCTATTCTCCCGGCCGTCGGGGAGGTAGCCAGGTATAGCTGGTACCTGGATTCGAAGTCCGGCCCGACGCAGGCTCGTTGTCATGACTTCTCCGACGAAGACCGGCCTGCTGGACGGCAAGATCGCATTCATCTCCGGCGCGGGACGCGGCATCGGCGCCGCCGCCGCGCGGCTGTTCGCCGCGGAGGGCGCGAGCGTCCTACTGGCGGCCAGGACCGAAACCCAACTCAAGACGGTCACCGACGACATCCAGAGCGCCGGCGGTACCGCCGAGTACGTGGTGTGCGATCTGGCCGACGGCGACAGCGTGCGTTCCGCGGTACAGCGCGCCGTCGAACTGTGGGGCCGCCTCGACATCGCCTTCAACAACGGCGCTACCATCCAACCGCCCGGGCCGCTCGACGAGCTGACCGAGGACGACTTCGACCACGTCTACCGCGTCAACCTCAAAGGCGTGTGGCTTGCCTTGCGGGCCGAGGTCGCCGCGATCCGGGCCACCGCGAAAACCGGTGCCATCGTGAACAATTCCAGCATCGGCAGCTTCCACAGCAATCCCGAGCTGCCGGCCTACGGCGCCATGAAACGCGGCGTCAACAGCCTCACCGAATCGGCCGCGGTCACATACGGGCCCGAGGGCATCCGGATCAACGGAGTGGCGCCCGGGCCGACCCTGACCGACATGATCCAGGAGTGGGACGACGCCAGTCCGGGAGTCCTCGACAGCCTCATCGCCGACACGCCGCTTCGGCGGGCGGCCCATCCCGCCGAGATCGCCGAGGCCGCGGCGTGGCTGTGCAGCGACCGGGCATCCTTCGTCACCGGCGCGACGCTGCGGGTCGACGGCGGCAAGTGGGTGTAGACCACCAAGAGATGCCGATCACGCCGTAGCCCCCTACGATGCCTCTGGGCTGGGGATCGGCTGTGAAAGGACGGCAATGGCGTCAACGAAATACATCGGCTACGTCGGTGGTGTCGCGGTGGCGGCAGGAGTCGGCGCGGCGATCGCCGTGGCCGGCCAGGGCACTGCTCACGCTGATTCGACGGACGGTGCGTCCAAGGAGTCGACCGGCAGCACATCCCAGCACGTCAACGCCGGACCCAAGCGCGGTGCGGCCAAGGCCGGCGAGGTCAAGCGTCCCAAGCCGTTGGCCAAGGTCAAAGAAAACGTCAGGGACAACCTCGAGAAGCGCGCCGGCAAGATCGACAAAGCCGCTGCCCAGGTCACCGACACCGTCAAGTCCGCCAAGCCGGTGGCCGCCGCGCCCAAACCGAAGCCCACTGCCGAGGAGTTCGAGGCCGGCGAGGTCGCCAAGCTCAAGGACCTGTTCTCCCCCAAGCAGGCCGCAGCTCCCAAGCCGGCGCCCGTGGTGGAGGAAAAGCCGGAAACCGAGACAGTCGCGACGAGCAAGACCTCGGTCACCCCGAAGGTCGCCGCGGTCCAGGACCAGGCAGCTACGCCGTGGGACCCCAACCCGCTGCGCGACAATGATCCCGAGCCGAAAGACATTCCCCCCGAGATCCTGAACCTGCGGGATGCGTTGATGGGCGCCGCGCCGAACGAACTCAAACCGCTTGTGCGCGAGGCGACCGAGCAGATCTACCGGGGCACCCAGATCGTGCCGTGGGTGAATGCGGTGATCCCGATCAGCAAGATTCTGCCCAGCCTGGCCCCGGCGCTGGGTGACGATGACGCCGCGCGGGATGCCCGGCAGACCATCATCAACGAGCTGATCAAGACCACGCCGCCGGGGTCGGCGGTGTACTACGGCTACGACATCATCGCCGACTTGATCAACTTGGAGGACCCCGGCGCCGAACTCAAGGTCCAGGCCGTGACCACGGTGTGGGACCTGCTGGATCCGTTCGAGCTGGCACACAACAAGGGCAACTCCGGCATCGGCGGCGCGGCCGGCTGAGCCGCACCTTCACCGCGAAATCAACGCTGTGGTCGCGACCACCGTCCGGTGGCGACCATTTCGTTGATTTCGCGGGCCCTGGGTGAGCTCTACTCCACGAGTGAAGGCGTGTCGTACCGGAGGGTTTCGCCCCGGAAGAACGCGGGACTGCGCGACCGCCAGACCATCATCAGCACGGCACCGAGGATCAGCACGCCGAAGCCGATGAAGAACACCAGGCCGATGCCGCCGATCGCCGCGCCGCTGGCATTCTCCGGATCCATGCTCTCCTTGATCGAGATCACGAACACCGCGGCCAGCACGATTCCGCCGAGCAGTGGGAACAGCAACTTGAACACCATGTTGTGGGCGTTGTCGAACAGCTCACGGCGGAAGTACCAGACACACGCGAAAGCGGTGATGCCGTAGTACCAGCAGATCATGATGCCAAGGGCGGCAATGGTATCCAGCAGCGCACTCTCGGAGAGCAGGCTCACCACGGTGTAGAACACCCCGGTGACCACCCCGGCGGTGACGGTCGCGAACACCGGCACCAGATAGCGCGGGCTGACCTCGGCGAAGCGCGGCGGGAACGCCTTGTAGGCGCCCATCGCCAACATCGCCCGTGCGGCGGGCAGGAACGTGGTCTGCAGGCTAGCCACCGACGAGGCCAGGATCGCCAGGAACAGCAGCGGCCCGGCATAGGTGCCGAGCACCGGATCCGCCAACGCGGCGAAGACGTTTTCGGCATTGTCCGGATTGCCCAGCCCCAGATCGGTTTCCCCGACCCCGGCGTACATCATGACCGCGACAGCGATCAGCAGATACGTCGCCAAGATGGACAGAACGCACAGCAGCCCGGCCCGACCCGGCACCTTCGTCGGATCTTTGGACTCCTCCCCCAGGGTCAGGCAGGTGTCCCAACCCCAGAAGGCGAAGATCGATCCGGTTACCCCAACCACGAAGGCGCTCAGCGCAAGTCCGTTGAACGGATTGAACCAGTCGAAGTCGAATGACAGCCCGGCCGGCGCGTCGCCGCGGCCCACATGCACGAACGCCATCACCGCGAACGCCAGCAGCACCACCATCTGGAATCCGACCAGTACGTACTGCACGCGTTCACTGGTGGTGATGCCGCGACTGGCGACCAGAGTCGCGATGACCAGGAACACCAGCGTGGTGATGATGTTGATGGCCTTGTTGTCGGCGAGCTCGGCGATCGACGGGTGATTGGTGATCCGAGCGATGAACAGATAGAAGAACTCCACCGCGATGGCGGCGAGGTTGGACAGCACGATGATGGACGCGACCACCATGCCCCACCCACACATCCAGCCGACATACGGGCCGAATGCCTTGGTGGACCACGTGAACGACGCCCCGCAGTCAGGCGCACGCGAGTTCAGTTCGCGATAGGCGTAGGCAGTCAGGAACATCGGGATGAACCCGGCGATGAAGATCGCGGGCATCTTGAGTCCGACGGCGGCGACGATCAACCCGATGCTCGCGGTCAGCGTGTATCCGGGTGCCACACACGAGATGCCGAGGATCGCACCGGAGAAGGTGCCGACCTTGCCCGCGGCCAGACCTTTGGAAACCAGCCCGGCAGAGTGCTCGGCGGCTTCGAGCTTCTGATGCGACGCGGATTCCGATGCGGACTCGGTCATGAGTGATCCTCGCCGTCTTTCAGTTCATCCCGGGGCACAACCACCATGGGCACGTCCAGCACCCGCAACATCTTGGCCGCCGTGGAACCGAGGAAGATCCGTCGCGGTGCGCTGAGCCGACTGGATCCGACCATGATGATGTCACCGTCATCCCAACCCAACTGTTCGACGGCGGCCTCGACGCTGGGGCCGGTCACGATGGTCGAGGACACCGGAAAATCCGCCGGTAGTTCATCTTTGGCAGCTTCCAAGGTCCGTTCGGCGTGCGCGAGCGCGTGGGCTCGCACGGCTTCAGTGTCGCCGCGTAGCGAGCCGAAGGTCGGATCGAGCGCGACCAGCGACACCAACCGCAGCGGGATCTCCGCGGCCCGGCTGGCCCGTACCGCGGTGGCGAGCAACAGATCCGAACCCTGACGTTGGCCGATGGCACAGGTGATCTCATGCACCCGTTCGATCTTCGAATCGCGGGTTCCGCGTGGCGCCACCGCGACCGGCACCGGCGAGGCGTGCAACAGCTCGTTGACCACCGACCCCAGCGAGTAGCTGCCGATCAACCCGCCACCGGCACCGCCGACCACGATCGCGATCGCCTGAAGCCGCAGCGCTTCGCGGATCAGACCGTCGGTGAACGACTCGTCGAAACTCAGATGCGTGTGCGCCACAACGTCGTCAGGCACCATGCCAAGGGCATCGTCCAGCCAGCCCTGCGCCTGCTCGGCCAGTACTTCCTCGTAGCCACCTTTGGGGACGGTGCCCGGCGGTGCGTTGTCGGGTGGCAGCACGATGCAGACGTGGACCTCGGCGGCCAGCGTGCGGGCGAACCTAACCGCCAACGCGAGCGCGTCGGCGCCACCGGGAGTGGCCAGATACCCAACGACCAGGTTCACCTGCGTCATCTGCCACCGCCATTCCCGCACCGCCGTGCGTCCTCAGTGGTTCGATCCTGTCAATCCACCGCACGGCGTGCAGCCGCTTCTACGAAATTGCCGCGCCTGCCGGATCAGTCGGAATACTCGGCGACACCGTCCTCCAGTACGAGTCGGGCGTCGGCCCCGTCAGGCCCGGCCGCCTCGGTGCGGAACACGGCCCGCCCCGGTTCGGTACGCCAGATCGACGTCGTCAGCGTCTCCCCCGGGAACACGGGAGAACTGAACCGCGCTGCGACGGCATGGACTTTCGTGGCGTCGCCGCCACCGAGTTCGGCGACCAGCGCCCGCCCGGCCACCCCGTAGGTGCACAAACCGTGCAGGATCGGCTTCGGGAACCCGGCCAGATTCTTCGCGAACCACGGATCGCTGTGCAGCGGGTTGCGGTCTCCCGAGAGTCGATAGATCAGCGCCTGATCCTCGCGGGTGGGCAACGCCACCTGGGCGTCCGCGTCGCGATCGGGGATCTGCGGCGCGACGGGACGTTGCCCCTGCTGCCCACCGAATCCGCCTTCGCCCCGAATCACCACGGTGGTAAGGGTTTCCGCGACAACCTCGCCGCTGGCCGGGTCGGTGCCGATGCCCTTGAGCATGACCACCGCGTTCTTACCCTCACCCTTGTCCTGGATGTCGACGACCTCGGAGACCACGCTGAGCTTCCCGGCCGGGGGCAGTGGCCGGTGCAGCCGGATCTCCTGGGAGCCGTGCAGCAGCATGCCGAAGTTGAACGTGCCGATCTTCAGCGCCGCCGGAAAGGCCGAGCAGGCGATCACCGCATAGGTCGGCAACACCTGCTGTTCGATCTCGTGACTGTTCTCGGTGGTGAAGGCGAGGTCATCGGTGCCCGCGCCCACGCCGATGGCGTACAGCAGGGTGTCGCGGTCGGTCCAGTCGAACGGAATCGGATCGGTTGTCTCGCCAATGGCGTCCGGATTGAGGGGCATGCGTGCCGACGATAGTTGAGTCGACCCGCCTTGTTGACGTTTGCCCGATCTAGGGCCACGATGGCTCGCATGCGTTATGTCGTTACCGGCGGTACCGGGTTTATTGGCCGCCGGGTGATCAGCCGGATTCTGTCCCGCGAACCCGACGCCGAGGTGTGGGTGCTGGTGCGCCGCGAGTCGCTGACGCGGTTCGAGCGGCTGGCCCAAGACTGGGATGAGCGGGTGAAACCGCTGGTCGGCGACCTGACAGTGCCCGATCTGGGGCTATCCGATGCAGATATCGCCGAACTGGGCGACGTCTCGCATGTGGTGCATTGCGCGGCGATCTACGACATGACGGTCGGCGAAGCCGAACAGCGGGCGGCCAACGTGGAGGGCACCCGCGCGGTGATCGGGCTGACCCGTCGCCTCGACGCCACGTTGCACCACGTGTCCTCGATCGCGGTGGCGGGAAACCACCGGGGCGTGTTCACCGAGGACGATTTCGACGTCGCCCAGGATCTGCCGACGCCGTATCACCAGACCAAGTTCGAGGCAGAACTGCTGGTGCGCTCGACGCCGGGCCTGCGCTACCGGGTGTACCGCCCGGCCGTCGTGGTCGGCGATTCGCAGACCGGCGAGATGGACAAGATCGACGGCCCGTATTACTTCTTCGGCGTGCTGGCCCGCCTGGCGGCGCTTCCGAGGTTCACGCCGATGATGCTGCCCGACTCGGGTCGGACCAATGTGGTTCCGGTGGACTACGTGGTGGACGCGATGGTCGCGCTGATCCACACGGACGGCAAGGACGGTGAAGCGTTCCACCTGACCGCACCCGAGACCATCGGGTTGCACGACATCTACCGCGGCGTGGCCGCCGAGGCCGGGCTGCCGCCGCTGCGCGGCTCGCTCCCGCGGGCGACCGCGGCACCCGTGCTGCGGGCGCGGGGCCGGGTCAAGGCGGTACGCAACATCGTCGCCACCCAGCTGGGCATTCCGGGTGACGTGCTCGACGTGGCGGAGTTACGGCCCACCTTCACTGCCGACAACGCCACCGCTGCGCTGCGCGGTACCGGGATCTCCGTGCCCGAATTCTCTTCGTACGCACCGAAACTATGGCGGTACTGGGCTGAACACCTCGATCCCGACCGGGCCCGTCGCGATGATCCGGCCGGCCCCCTGATCGGCAAGCACGTCATCATCACCGGAGCCTCCAGCGGCATCGGCCGAGCCTCGGCGATCGCCGTGGCCGAACGCGGTGCCTGTGTCTTCGCCCTGGCCCGCAGCGGTGAGGCACTCGACGACCTGGTGGCCGAGATCCGCGCAGCGGGCGGGCAGGCTTACGCGTTCACCTGTGACGTCACCGATTCCGCGTCGGTCGAGCACACCGTCAAGGACATCCTCGGCCGGTTCGGCCACGTCGACTACCTGGTGAACAACGCCGGGCGGTCGATCCGCCGCTCGGTGACCAACTCGACGGACCGGTTGCACGATTACGAGCGGGTGATGGCGGTCAACTACTTCGGTTCGGTGCGCATGGTGCTGGCACTGCTGCCGCACTGGCGCGAACGCCGGTTCGGTCACGTGGTCAACGTGTCGAGCGCCGGCGTGCAGGCCAACACCCCGAAGTACAGCGCCTACCTGCCGTCCAAGGCGGCGCTCGACGCCTTCTCCGAGGTGGTCGGCACCGAAACCCTCTCGGATCACATCACCTTCACCAATATCCATATGCCGCTGGTGAAGACGCCGATGATCGCGCCGTCGCGCAAGCTCAACCCGGTGCCGCCGATCTCGGCCGAGCATGCCGCGGCCATGGTGGTGCGCGGCCTGGTGGACAAGCCGGCCCGGATCGACACCCCGCTGGGCACCGTCGCCGATTTCGGTAACTACCTGACCCCGAAACTGTCTCGTCGCGTCCTGCATCAGCTGTATCTGGGCTACCCGGACTCGGCGGCCGCGCGCGGTGAGGCCGGTGAGAGCCCTCAGGTGCCGGCAGTCGAACCGACGCAGCGGCGGCCGAAGCGGCCGGTCCGCAGCTCCCGAAGCCTGCGGGTCCCGCGTACGGTGGCCCGCCCGGTGAAGCGGGCGGTGCGGCTGGTGCCGGGCGTGCACTGGTAAGTCACGGCGTACCAGACCTTTTCGCGCCGGAATTCCCGACGGCGCTGTCCCAGGCCAGCATTGCCAGGTCCACGGCCGCATCCATGCCGGCCCGGGGCGTGCCGTCCCTCGCCTGGATGGACAGCCCGTGGAGCACGGTGATCAGAAACGACGCGAGCTGCTGCGGATCCACATCAGCGGGTAGCTCGCCGTCGGCCACAGCCGCCCGGATCCGGGCCTGTAACTGCGCGCGATCTTCGTCCCGGTAGCGCTTGAGCAGGTCGCGCAATGCCTCGGTCTCGGTCGAATACGCTATCCCCGCGAGCACGATCAGACAGCCGGGTGGACTGTCAGGGTCGGCGTACTGGTGCACGCTGTCGCGGAGCATGGCCTCGACCGCGTCCCGAATCGGAACCGGACGCTGCAGCGCCATCATGAGCGGCGAGCGTTCCGGGGCACCGTAATACGCGACCACCTCGCGGAAAAGGTCCTCCTTGGAACCGAAGGTCGCATACAGGCTCGGCGCGTTGAGCCCCATCGCGGCGGTCAGGTCACTCACCCGGGTGCCTTCGTAGCCGCGCTCCCAGAACACGTCCATCGCGGCCTGCAGCGCGGTGTCTCGGTCGAACGCGCGTGGCCGGCCGCGGCGGGCAGCGGGTTGACGGGGCATGCCAACAGTCTATATTTGTAGTGTCTATTACAAAATTGATTGGAGCCAGGTATGGCGTTGAAGGCGTTGACATCCAAGGCCGCGCTCGTCACCGGCGGCAGCCGCGGAATCGGTGCGGCAATCGCGCGCCGCCTGGCGGCCGAAGGCGCCGACGTGGCCTTCACCTATCACTCCTCCCCCGAGCGAGCGGCCGAGGTGGTCGACGCGATCACCGGCCTCGGCACGAAAGCCCTTGCCCTACAGATCGACAGCGCTGCACCCGACGCGGCACCGCACGCGGTCGACCGCGTCCTCGAGGCGTTCGGCCGGCTGGACATCCTGGTGAACAACGCCGGAGTCTTCCCCAACGGTCCGCTGGAGACGGTGACCGCCGCCGACATCGACCAGGCGATCAATCTGCACATCCGCGCGCCCTTCCTGTTCAGTCAGGCCGCCGCGGCGGCCATGGGCGAAGGCGGCCGGATCATCACGATCGGTAGCAATCTCGCCGATCGCACTCCCTTTCCCGGGGTGACGCTGTATTCGACGACCAAAGCCGCCGTCGGCGCGCTCGCCCGTGGGCTGGCCCGCGATCTCGGACCCCGTGGAATCACCGCGAACGTGGTGCAGCCGGGCAATACCGACACCGAGATGAATCCGGCCGGCAGTCCCGAGGCCCTCGCCGATCTGCCGAACATTCCGCTGGGGCGCTTCGCGCAGGCTGACGAGATCGCCGCCGCCGTCGCCTACCTCGCCGGTCCGGACGCGCAGTACGTGAACGGCGCAACCCTGACCGTCGACGGCGGCTACAACGCCTGACGCCGTGGAGACAAGTATGTCGTGGGTATTGCTGGTCTTCGCCGGCCTGCTGGAGATCGTGTGGGCACTGGCGATCAAGCAGTCGGACGGGTTCACCCGGTTGTGCTGGAGTGTGGTCTGCGTGGTGGCCGCGGTGGCCAGCTTCGTGATCCTCGCCATGGTGGTCAGACACCTGCCCGTCGGCACCGCGTACGCGGTCTGGGCAGGCATCGGCGCGGTCGGTGTCACCATCGCGGGAGTGGTGTTGTTCAGCGATGCGTTGACGCCTTTGCGAATGACGTTCATCGCGATGATCGTGGTTGGCCTCGTCGGGCTGCGGTTCGTCGAGTCGTGAGCCGATACGCCATGGCGTTGGCATATCGTTGACGCCGTGACGCCACCGACACCGAGCGGCGAATCGATGCTGCCCGTGTTCGCCGACGTCGACACCGGTGTCGACGACGCCATGGCGCTGGCTTATCTGCTGGCCAGCCCGGAGGCCGAGCTGGTCGGCATCGCCTCGACCGCGGGAAATGTTCCGGTACAACAGGTCTGCACCAACAACCTCGGCCTGCTGGAGCTGTGCGGGGTGACCGGAATACCGGTCTCCAAGGGAGCCGAGCAGCCATTGAGCGCTCCGCTGCGCACCGCCGAGGACACCCACGGGCCGCAAGGCCTGGGATATGCGGAGCTCCCGGCCAGCGACCGACTGCTCACCGCGCACGACGCCGCCGAGGCCTGGGTGCGGGCCGCGCGCGCCTACCCCGGTGAGCTGATCGGGCTGGCCACCGGCCCACTGACCAACCTGGCGCTGGCCATGCGCGCCGAGCCCACCCTGCCCAAGCTGCTGCGCCGGCTGGTGGTCATGGGCGGGGCATTCGACTACCGGGGCAACACCACACCCGTGTCGGAATGGAACATCAGCGTGGACCCCGAATCCGCAGCCGAGGTGTTCGGCGGTTGGAATGCCGCCTGGGGTCTCGACGAAGCCACCCATGTGCCAATCGTGCTGGGCCTCAACCTCACCGAGAACATCGCGATGACGCCCGCGCTGCTGAACCGGCTGGCTTCCGCAGCCGGTTCACCGTCGACGCCGATGAGCGTGCTCGACGAGCGGGGCACCCGGTCGAGCGCCGACAACCCGTTGATCCGGGCCCTCGAGGACGCCATGCGGTTCTACTTCGAATTCCACTTCGACACCGGCGACGGGTACCTGGCGCACCTGCACGATCCGCTGGCCGCCGCGGTCGCCCTGGATCCAGAACTGGTGAGCTACCGGGAAACCACCGTCGATGTGGAGCTGAGCGGCACGCTGACCCGCGGCATGACAGTGGCCGACTGGCGCGGACACTGGGGCCGTCCACCGAATGCGCTGATCGGTACCGAGGTCGACCCGACAGCATTCTTCGACCGGTTCATCAGCCGGGTCGGGGCTTTCGCACAACGCCTGAGCTGATCAGTCCTCATTCATAGGCACCCTCCAGATACCACCGACGCTGCCGATAACACAGCAGCAGCGCGAGATCGTCCCCTTCCCTGCCTCCAGAGCGCAGCAGCACCTGGACCCGCGCCGTCCGTCCAGCCCCTCGATTCTCCGGATCCCACCACCGCTCGTCGACCGGCCATGGTCCGGCCCACCAGCGCAGCCTGCCGTCACGGCGGCCGGCGCCGGCCAGCTGCGCAGGATCTGCCGAGAACAATCCGCGGCTGGTGACCCGCACCGGATTTCCTTGTCCATCAAGTAATTCCACCGGATCGTCCAGCAGCACGGTCGGCGAGGGCTCGGGCAACTGGCCGGGCCAGGGCTGGCGCGGATCGGCTCGCGGTACCGGCTCGTCCCCCAACGGCGTGAGGGTGATGCGCTCGGCAGGCCCGCGCCCACCGCTGAGCACCGGAACCTGCACCGCCTCCGGGCCGAGCAGCCCCTGAACCCGCAGCAGCGCCCGCCGGGCCCGCAGCCGATCCTCCTCCCCCAGCCCGCCCCACAGCGGCAATTGCAGCGCCGCTGCCGACACCACCTCGACCGGGCGCAGGCGCAGCACCGTGACCGGGCCAGTGGGCCGCTCGGAGGTTCGACGGTTCAGCCAGCCGTCCAACTGCCAACGCACCCGGTCGGCGGTGGCATCCTCGGTCAGGGGTTCGGCACACCGCCAGACCCGTTCCAGCTCTTCACCGTTGGCAGTGATGGCGTGTATGGCCAAGCGGGTACAACCCACCCCGGCCGCCTCCAGATGACGATGCAGATCACTGGCAAGTGACCGTCCCGCGAAGGCTGCGGCATCCACCCTTTCGATCGGCGGGTCACAGTTCATCACCGCATCGAGTTCGGTGGCCGGATCTCGCCCGGAGGGACCGCGGTCGGGCTCTCCGCAGGCGAACCGGTGCGCCGTCACCGCGTCGGCCCCGAATCGGGAGGCGACGTCGGTGCGGGACAACTCGGCGAACTGTCCGAGGGTCCGGATGCCCATCCGCCACAACAGATCTGCCAATTCTTCGCGCCCCGGGGCGGCCAGGGCCGGTTCAGTGGACAGTTGCCGGATCGACAGGCCGGACAGAAACCGTGCGTCGTTCCCCGGTTCGACGATGCACCCAGCCCGGGCGGCGAAGACCGCGGTGGAAAGTTGATCGGCGATACCGACCTGGCATTCCGCCCCCGCCGCGGCGACGGCATCGATCAACCGTTCGGCCGCAACCGGTTCGGACCCGAAGTACCGCGCCGCGCCACGCACCGACAGCACCAGCAGTCCCGGACGCAGCACCTCGGCGCGCGGCACCAGATCATCGACGGCGAGCGTCACGTTCTCGAAATGGCGGGCGTCCCTGGCCGGGTCCGCAGTGACGACGTGCAGTTGTGGGCACCGGGCCTGCGCCTCGCGCCGGCGCAGCCTGCGCCGGACCCCGGCCGCACGTGCCGACGCCGAGCAGGCGATCACCCGGTTGGCCAGGGTGACCGCGACCGGCACCGTCGAGGCCAGACCCGCCGCCGTCGCCGCGGCCACCGCCGGCCAGTCCATACACCAGAGGGCAAGCACCCTGGAATCAGCAGGCACGAGCTATCCGCCTGCCGCACAAGCCGATCCGATGCCCCGGCCCCTGGCTCGCATGGCCAGCCGAACCCGGCTGATCCGGCCGCGCCCAGGTGTCGGAGTGTCCTGGCCGGCACCGGACACCTCATAACCACACACCCGGGCCTCCAGCCGAGCCGATGCGCCCTGCCAGTCACCGTCGGTGACCAGCAGCGTGCAGCCTTTCTGCCGGGCCCGCGCCACCATCACCCTGGCCCGACTAGGAGGCACCGAACGCCCGCCCAATCCGAGCACCACCAGATCCATCCCGTCCATCAGCACCGAGGCCACCTCGACCGGGTCGGCACCCGGATCGGGGATCACCGCGAGCCGGCTCAGGTCGGCGCCCATCTCCACCGCGGCCAGCAGGCCGACATCGGGCTGGCCGATGATCACCGCATGCCCACCCCCGGACGTCACCGCCGCCACCATGCCCAGCGTCAGCGAGCGGGCACCCGCGGCCACCGCGACCGACCCGCGTGGCAGCATCGTCGGTAAGCCCTCAGGCAACGCCTCAACCAGGGCTTCAGGCGACTCCAGCAAAGATTCGTGAGCCGGCACCATCGCTTCGGACCGGGGCGCGCCGCGATGCACCGGACCGACCTTCCCCGACACCGAGGCAATCTTGCGACGGAGGTGTTCCACCTGTTCAGAGCGGGTAAGCAGGCGCAAATCACGCTCAGCCGCAACAGTCACAACAACACCTCCCGCACCATCTGCATCCAACGATTTTCGAATGTATGTTCGATGGCTCGAGTAAACACCTACCCCCCGACAGCGTCAAGCCGCGCCCAACGGCGACCGCCCCGGGAAGACGGGGCCGGCCGGGACCGTTCTGCGGCCGTGCCGACTCTGAGTTAGAGTTCGCCCCACCAGCACCCGCTTCGGGATGGGACTGGGCCGCCATTTGCGTTGCAGGTAGCGGGAATCCGCAGCGATTCGCCGAAGGCAAGTATCTGTAACAGCACGGGGGACAGTGAGGACAGCATCATGAAGTCTGGGCAGTTGACTCGTCGGCTCACCGTCATCGCAGGCGGTGCGGCAGTCATCGGGATGATCTCGTTCACCGCGGCATGCGGTACCGAAGAGCAGAAGGGTCCCGAGACCACCACGCCGACGACGACAACCACCACGACCACCACCGCTCCGGCCACTCCCGCCCCGCCGCCAACGGGCGAGCCGACCGAGAAGTCGATCAACCCCACCGGCGGCAACCTGTTCACCCCCGGCGTGAAGGCACCGGCGGCACCGACCGCCATCCCCGGCAACAGGTCGAACACCGGGTAGAACGCGGTTTTGGTGGCTTGCCGGGCCACGGCGCCACATGCCCGGCAAGCAACACCGTCCCGTCACACCCCGATCGGCAGTGCCTGCAGCAAATGGCTCTGCGACCACGCGGACCTTAAGTTAGAGTTCGGTTCACCAGCACCCGCTTCGGGATGGGACTGGCCACCACTTTGCGTTGCAGGTAGTGGGAATCCACCAGGATTGGCCGAAGACCAAGTTCTGTAACAGCACGGGGGACAGTGAGGACACCATCATGAAGTCTGGGCAGTTGACTCGTCGGCTCACCGTCATCGCAGGCGGTGCGGCAGTCATCGGGATGATCTCGTTCACCGCGGCATGCGGTACCGAAGAGCAGAAGGGTCCCGAGACCACCACGCCGACCACGACGACAACCACCACGACCACCACCGCTCCGGCCACTCCTGCCCCGCCGCCAACGGTCGAGCCGACCGAGAAGTCGATCAACCCCACCGGCGGCAACCTGTTCACGCCAGGCGTGAAGGCGCCGCCGGCACCGACTGCCATCCCCGGCGACAACTAAACGCGGAGCGCAGAGAGTCGGTCGTTCGCCGATGGCCGGGATGAACATCGCCCCCGGGCGGGTAGTACTGGCGCTGATCGTGTTCAGCACCCTGCTGGTCTCTGACCTGCGGACTACACCCCCACCGGGCGGATCGGCGTACGGACCCACCCACATCACGGGTCCGTACGCCCAACTACTTTCCGCCTCAACTGATCTCGGCCCAGCCGGGAGTGGTTCGGCGCAGCTCACCATGACGCTGCACAGCGCCGACCGACCGGCTGCGCTGCTCGGGTGGGCCGAGGAGCACTCACTGTCGATCCGGTGGCGGCCCGGTGATTCCTGGGCCATCGCCGAAGGCCGATCCGCCGACCTGGCAACCGCTTTCGGCGTGGACATCCATGACTATCGGGGCCGGCGCGGGCAGGAGTTCTATGCCTCACCACAACAGCCGTCCATACCCGAACGGCTGTCCGGAGAGGTCACCGAAGTCGGCCGCATCCTGGGCTACACGCCCTACCGGATGTCGCTGCCGGACCTGCGGAACCTGCCGACCGATGTTCCGGATCAGGGGTTGACGCCGCAGGGGGTGCTCAACACCTACAACCTGGGCAACCTGGCGAAGCAGGGATTCACCGGCAAGGGCACCACCATCGTGTTCTTCGCGTTCGACGGCTTCGATCAGGCTGACCTGGACACTTTCGCCACCACCTTCGACCTGCCCGAGTTCACGCCGATCGTGGTCGGCGGGCAACCGAGTGCCCCACACGGCGAGACCACCATGGATCTGCAGCTCGCCCACGCCATCGCCCCGGATGCGCAGAAGGTCGTCGTCAACGCCCGGCCGACAGTCCAGGGTGACGGCGCCTACGAGAAAATCGGGAAGATGCTGGAATCTGCCGACCAGCAATTTCCCGGTGCTATCTGGAGCTTCTCGATCGGCTGGGGTTGCGACAAGCTGATCACCGCCGCCGATCTCGCCCCGGTCCGCTCCGCCCTGGCCACCGCGCACACCCACGGCACCACGGCATTCGATGCCAGCGGAGACCTGGCCGGCCTGGAATGCAAAGGCGGACAAGACTGGTCATCCGCCCCCAGCGAGGACGACATCGGTCTGGACTCGGTGGCCTCCCTACCGGAGATGACCGATGTCGGAGGCACGACACTGTCCACCGACGCCCACGGCGGCTGGCTGGCCGAGCAGGCCTGGTTCGACGTCCCGCTGTCGCAAGGCACCGGCGGTGGCGTCTCGGCGATCTTCGACCGCCCCGAGTGGCAACGCAACGTATCCGCTCCCGGTGACAACAGCGCCGGGCGGCGGCTCACCCCGGACGTGGCCGCAGTGGCCGACCCCTTCACCGGCGTGAAAATCGTTCTGAACAACCAGGTTCTCGTCGGCGGCGGCACATCGCAGTCCGCACCCCTGTGGGCCGGGATGGCCGCAGTGATGAACCAGTACCTGATCGCCAACGGCGGCCGGGCGCTCGGCGACCTCAACCCGCTGTTGTACAGAATCGCCTCGGGCGCCCCGCTGCCGGCCTTCCGTGACGTCGATCTCGGCGGCAACGCGGTGGCCACCGCCTCACCCGGCTACGACCTGGTGACCGGACTGGGGTCACCCGATGTGGAGAACCTCGCCAAGAACATCCTTGTCCTGCAGAAGGCGCACCGATGACCGATACACCCGACGACACCGACGTGCCGACCACCGAGTGCCGCGTCTGCAAAGTCGATGTACCCGACGGCAAGTACTGCGGGCTGTGTGGGGTTCCGATCGACAAGGAACAAGGTGACGGCCCGGAGTGGTTGCGCCTCAGCGCATCCTGCGTGGCCCCTGATGAACACCTGCTGCGGCCGTCGATCGCGAGCTCACTGTTCCCCCACCTGTCGCACCAGTCCCGCACCCCCTTCCGCATCGCGATGCTGGTCCTGCTGGCAGGTCTGGTGGCCTGCGCGGTGCTGAGGTTGCCCGCGGCCCTGATCGCGGTGGCCGCACTCGGACTCCCGCTGCTGTTCCTGATCTATCTCTACGAGTCCGACGCCTTCCGCGACCTGCACCGTGTCAACCTGGTGGTGACCATCGTGCTGGGAATCGCGTTGGGAACCGGCTGGGTGCTTCTCACCGGCCACATGATGGCCAAGTCCTACGGCGTCCCACTCGGAAGCGGTGTGACCGCGTTCCGGATCATGCGCAACGGCTTGGGAATTCCGCTGGGCGGAGCATTCCTGATGCTGGTTCCCGCTGTCGTGGTCCGCCTGACCAACCGGTCGAGCCGGGAATCGTTGGACGGCTTCATGATCGGCGCCCTCGGTGCCACGGCCTTCACTGCAGCCACCACGCTCACCCGGCTGGCACCGCAACTCACCACCGGCATGGTGGCGCGAAACCGCCCGATCTCCGGTCTGATCATCGAGGCCGGAATCCGCGGGGTAGCCATGCCTTTGACCGCCGCGGCCATCGGTGGCCTGATCGGCGCAGCCCTTTGGTTCACCCGCCCCGCCACCAAGGTCGACAAACACGTCGGCTACGTGCGGCTGGTGATGTTCTCCTGCGCGTTCGCGGTGCTGATCGTCTACTGCGCACTGGGTCTGATCGATGTGGCGCGCGTTCCGCAATGGATCCAGTTGGCGGTGCACCTCACGGTTTCGATGATGGCGTTGTTGGCCTTGCGGGTCGGCCTGCATCTGGCGCTGCTGCACGAAGCCCAAGACGAGATCGCCTCCGATCAGCCCATCTTCTGTGCCCGCTGCGGCCATATCGTGCCCGACATGTCGTTCTGCCCGCACTGCGGTGCGGCCACCCACGCATCGTCGCGCACGTCCAGACAACAGCGTCGTGAGCACCGGCCGGTGCGTGCCCCTGGGGCAGATGCCGGGTGAGCACATTCTTTCCCGGATATGCGGTGCCCATTTCCACCGGCCGAACCCGGGCGATTCGCCGTACCTCCGCCCTGAAAGTTGTGGCGACCCTGACCGCCGGAATCGCCCTCGTTGCCGGGGTACTGGCCTGGGTCTCACATACGACGAGTAAGCCACCGGCTCGCTATATGTGCCCACCCGACTGCGGGTCGCCCCCGACCGGGCAGGCGGTGGCGATCAATCCGGTGTTCACCGCACCCGACGGCAGCTTCTCGGTTTCCTACCCCGTGGCCTCCTCGGCATACACGGTCACCACCAACCCGACCGGTGTCACCGCGGAGTTCAAAGCCGGCGACGGCGGCATGCTGCAGTTGTTCAGCGAGCCGGCAACCGGACGTAGCGCCGAGGACATCGCCAACTCTCTGGTCAAGAAGACATATCCGGACACCAAGACCGCCTACAGCATCCCCAACGCCATGGTGGGTTACCACCCCGGGTTCGGCCTGGTCGCCGACTGCTGGCCGCAGAGCGCGACAAGTAACTACATGCGGATGCGGGTGCTGGTGTTGGTCGCGGTGAAGGACGACCTCGCGCTCATCGCGTCGGCCGTCGGACCGTATCGGGAATTCGGCCCCGGGTCGGGGGCCAGTAAACCGTCGGGCGCCAACCTGCAGTTGGCGCTGGACATGGGGAAATACGTCAACAGTTTCCGGTGGCGCGGAGACCCCGACCGCTGATCGCGTGCCGTCGGGCCGGAAACACGGAATTGACGCCCACGCCGGAACGCGCTGGGTTAGAGTTTGCTGGCGGACCCGTTTCGCGGGCCGCATCTGTTTCGTCCGCGGGGGACAGTGAGGACTAATCATGAGGTCACGTCGATCAACTCGTCGCCTCGCAGCTGCCGCTGCCTCCGCCGCGATCATCGGAATGATCGGGCTCAGCGCTTGCGGTACCGGCGAGAAGGCACCGGAGACCACCACGCCGTCCACCACCACAACGACGACGACCACAACGCCGTCAGTGTTGCCGCCGACAGAGCCCACCGAGAAGCAGGTCTCCCCCGGGGGCGCCAACAGCTTCACACCCACCCACGTAGAACCCGTGGCGCCGCCCACCGGGCGTCACGGCATCGGTAGCCCTCATAGGCAATAGCGCCGGAACCGGCTCAGAGGAGCCGGCACCCACCATCGAATGGCGGGTATGCCGGGTATGCCGCACCGAAGTACCGGCCGGCACCTTCTGCGGAGCGTGCGGCACCTACCTGAACCAGCCGCGCCACGGGGCCAGCTGGTTACGGCCAGGGGCGTACTGCGCCGGCCGCGAGCACCTGCTGCGGCCGTCGGTGGTCAGCTCTCTGTTCCCGGCACTACCGCACCGTTCGCGACCGCCATACCGACTCGGCATAGCAGCACTGGCGATGGCGGTGCTCGCCTGCACACTGCTGCGCATACCCGCCGCGATCACTGCCCTCGCCGCGTTCGGTTTGCCACTGCTGTTCGTCACATATCTCCGTGAATCCGCTGTCTTCCAAAAACTTCCGTTACGGACTCTGCTGCTGACCGGAGTCCTGGGTGCCGGACTGGGCACAGCCTGGACACTGCTGACCGGAACCGCGGTGGCGCGCGAATACGACATGCCGATGGGCGTCGACGTGCCGGAGTTCCGGATCATGCGCGACGGCCTCGGCGTCCCACTCGGCGCGGTGGTGCTGATGCTCATCCCGGCGGTGGCCATCCGTCTGCTCGGACCGCGCACCCGAGAATCGCTGGACGGCTTTGTGATCGGAGCGATCGGAGCACTCACCTTCACTGCGGCAGCCACATTGGGCCGGTTGGCTCCACAAATCGATGACGGACTGGTGGACCACGACCGACCCTTGAGCGGACTACTGGTCCACGCCGGCATACAGGCAGTCGCCGTTCCGTTGACCGCCGCGGCCGCCGGAGCTCTCATCGGCGTGGCCCTGTGGTTCACTCCGGACAAGGACACCGCCTGGCGCCCCAGACGTCGGCGCGCAGCCTTGGCGGTGACCGTCGCCGCCGTCCCGGCCTTGTACGCGATCCTCGGCCTTGTCGACGTGGCGCCGGCACCCGAGATCTTGGTCCTGGTAGCGCATTTGGCCGTGATGGCCTTGGCCATGCTTGCGTTGCGGATCGGTCTGCAGATCGCCCTGTTGTACGAATCGCACGGCATCATCCGCACCGACGGATCGCTGCAGTGCCGGCAATGCGAGCACACCGTTCCCGACATGGCGTTCTGCCTCAATTGCGGCGCGGCGATCCGCGCATTGCAGCGGGCCGCACCCCGTGCCGGCCGCCCACTGCTGGGGGCATGGGCTACCGGCGTCGTGCTGCTGACGGCCGCGCTGGTCGTGGTGTCGGCGGTGGTCAGCACCCCTCCCGCACGCTACCGGTGTCCACCGGACTGCGGCCGTCCCCCGACCAGCGATCCGGTGGCGACGAATCCCCGTTTCACCGCACCGGACGGCGCATTCTCGGTGTCCTACCCCACATCCGGCGCCGCCTACCGCACCACCACCACCGAGGACGGTGTGACGGCGGACTTTCTCGCCGGCGACGGCGGCACGATGCAACTGATCGGCAAGCCCGCACATGGACGGACACCCAAGGAGATCGCCGAGGAACTGGTCGAGGGCACCTACCCCGACACCGAGATGGACTACGAAATTCCGAATGCCATGGTCGGGTATCAACCGGGATACGGCATGGTGGTCGACAGTTGGCCGCAGAATGCCACCGGCGACTACATGCGGATGCGGGTCGTCATTGTGGCCGCGGTCAAGAACGACCTGGCACTGATCGCCATCGCGACAGGCCCGTACCACGAATACGGTCCGGGTTTCGGCTCAGGCAAGCCCTCGGGGGCCAATCTCGATCTCGCGCAGGATATGGGCAAGTACGTCAACAGTTTCCGTTGGCGTGGTGACCCACCACGCTGATCACTCCCACTCGATGGTGCCCGGCGGCTTGCTGGTGACGTCCAGCACCACCCGGTTGACCTCGGGCACCTCGTTGGTGATCCGGGTCGAGATCCGTTCCAGCACTTCGTAAGGCACGCGGGTCCAGTCCGCCGTCATGGCGTCCTCGCTGGAGACCGGCCGCAGCACGATCGGGTGCCCGTAGGTCCGTCCGTCGCCCTGCACGCCGACCGAACGCACGTCGGCCAGCAGCACCACCGGGCACTGCCAGATCTGCTGATCCAGACCGGCGGCGGTGAGCTCCTCACGGGCGATCGCGTCGGCACGACGCAGGGTGTCCAACCGGTCGGCGGTCACCTCGCCGACGATGCGGATGCCCAGACCCGGACCCGGGAAGGGCTGGCGCGCAACGATTTCCTCGGGCAGGCCGAGTTCGCGGCCCACCGCCCGCACCTCGTCCTTGAACAGCAACCGCAGCGGCTCGACGAGCTTGAACTTCAGGTCGTCGGGCAGGCCACCGACGTTGTGATGACTCTTGATGTTGGCGGTGCCGGTACCGCCACCGGATTCCACGACGTCGGGGTACAGCGTGCCCTGCACCAGATATTCGATGTCCGCCTCGCTGAGCGTGTCCCGCACCGCGCCCTCGAACGCCCGGATGAACTCGCGGCCGATGATCTTGCGCTTTCCCTCGGGGTTCGTCACCCCGGTCAGCGCCTCAAGGAAGCGCTCGGCGACGTCGACGGTCACCAGCTTGGCACCGGTCGCGGCGACGAAATCGCGCTGCACCTGGGCCCGCTCCCCCGCCCGCAGCAGGCCGTGGTCGACGAACACGCACGTCAACCGGTCACCGATGGCGCGCTGCACCAGCGCGGCGGCCACCGCGGAGTCGACACCACCGGACAATCCACAGATGGCCTGGCCGTCACCGATCTGAGCGCGCACCGCCTCGATCAGCTGCTCGGCGATGTTGGCGGCGGTCCACGTCGCGCCGATGCCGGCAAACTCGTGCAGGAACCGGCTCAACACCTGCTGGCCGTGCGGGGAATGCAGCACCTCGGGGTGGTACTGCACACCAGCCAGTCGGCGGGCCCGGTTCTCGAACCCCGCGACGGGGGCGCCGGCGCTGGAGGCGATCACCTCGAACCCGTCCGGCGCGGCGGTCACCGCGTCGCCGTGGCTCATCCACACCGGCTGCGTACCCGGCAGGTCGGCATGCAGATCGCCACCGGCGACGTTCAGCTCGGTGCGTCCATATTCGCTGGTCCCGGTGTGTTCCACGGTGCCACCGAGCGCCTGGGCCATTGCCTGGAAGCCGTAGCAGATACCGAACACGGGCACGTCGAGATCGAACAGCGCGGGATCCAGGCGCGGGGCACCCTCGGCATAGACACTGGCCGGGCCGCCCGACAGCACGATGGCCTGCGGGTCCTTGGCCTTGATCTCCTCGACCGTGGCGGTGTGCGGGATGACCTCGGAAAACACCCGCGCCTCGCGGACCCGGCGAGCGATCAGCTGTGCGTACTGAGCGCCGAAGTCGACGACGAGGACAGGACGGGGAGATGCAGATGTCACCGCAACAGTCTAGTGGGCAGGTCAGCGCGTGCTTGAGGTGCCGGAAATCTTGGTAAACGACACCTAGATGTGGGCCTTATAATTCGGTCGATAATCTTCCGGGGGGAGGCATGTGCCAAACGAATTGCGCGTGGACTGGGACACGATGGTCTCATCCGCCAAATCCATCGCCGAACAGGCCATACAACTATCAACCGAGCTAAATGGAATTGGACGCGAGTGGGACTCACTGTCGTCGACGTGGTTAGGGGATGCAGCGTCGTCGTACGCTCCGCTATGGCAGGACTGGCACGAGGGGGCACAGCACGTAGCGCGGGTGCTCGAAGAATCCTGCGATCTTCTCAGGCAAGCAGCAACCGCTTACGTAGCCGACGACGCAGACAGCGCTCAAGCCATATCTGAGTCCACCGCAACCATGGACATACTGTGAGTCGATACACCGTCGATTTGGACAGACTGCAGGATTTCGTCAGCCGTCTCAGCCAATTTGACGCTCAGGCAGAACAAGTCGCTGCCGAGGTCGATCGGCAAATCGCCACACTACATGGCACGTGGACCGGCGACGCCGCCGATGCCCATAAGAGCCAACACGATGAATGGACCGCAGCGGCGGCCCAGATGCGTGAGGCACTTAAACAGTTGCGCACGAAGGTCGATGCTGCGCACCGCTGCTATTCCGATGTCGTTGCTCTGAATACCGCTATGTGGCCATGACACATGTACAGATGCTGCCGCATAACAGCAACGGCCTAGATGGAAGTCTGGAATGGCGCCCATAACAGCGGATTCGAAAATCTTGTTGGATGCTGGCACTCTCTACGACAACGCACGGTCGCGCGCCAGCACTGCGCTCACTGCCTTAACGTCCGCCCTGGACGCGAATTCCGGGTGTGCCGGCACTGACACCGCTGGCCACACCTGGGCAAATGGCTACGATCCGGCGGCCCTGGACGCCGTGAAGGCTGCGGCAGACGCGGTGAACGCCTTCGCCAAGCTCCATGATCTGCTGGCCTTTACGGGTGTGAACCACGCCAATGCAGAGAATGCTGCCAGCACGTCCCCCGCCGCAAAACTTCCTCCACCCCCCGTAGCACCCACCTATATGGTCTGCGCATTCAAGGGGTCGTATGGCGGTGACACCGACGCCCCCATGGGCTGGGGTCTGATCACCCGTTGGCTGCAGGGCCACCTGTGGCCGAATGGTGAGCCCTCGAAACTCAGAAAGCTCGGTTTCGCCTGGGCGGAAGCAGCGAAAGCACTGCGCGACGCAAGCAGTACGGCAGGGCCCGCATGGGCAAGCATCGAGGACCTTTCCTCACCAGAATTCGACAAAGCTATGACCCAGATGGATCTAGTGGCCAATGTCGTCGAGAGGCTCTGTGCGCAGTTCGAAACCTTGGGGAATGCCTGCTACGACTGGGCCAAACATATTGATGACGCCCACCAGAAGATCCGAGAAATACTTGCAGACACGATCGGGTGGACGCTAGTCGCGGGTGCCGCCGGCGCCATTGTCGGAACGCTTCTCGGACCGGAAGGCACTGTCGGCGGCGCGGCCCTAGGTTCCGGCGCTGCCGCTTCGAGAGCAGCTGCTTCGATCGTGCCCATCTTGGCAGCCCTCGACGTGTCCGCAGGGGTTGCAACGGGAATGGCAGCGGGAGGCATCGCGGCGGCAGGTGTGGCGGCCAACGGAATTGCCCGCGATCTTCAACCGCTCCTGCAAGCGAACGCCTCGGTCTACAACTCCGACGGCGGAGGAATGGTCAGCGGGCCAGCGGGAAATTATTATCGAAGACCCGACAAGCTCGAAGCTTTCCCAAACGCGAAGCGCGCATCTCCCAAGACTCGAATGAGCGGCGGTCGCATGCGATACCGCTGGAAAGACAAAGACAACATTTACGAATGGGATAGCCAGCATGGCACGGTCGAAGTTTACGACAAAAGAGGAGTTCACAAGGGAGAGTTCGACCCCAATACTGGCGCTCAGACGAAACCCGCCAATCCTGGAAGAACCGTGAGCCCGTAATATGTGGAAACTAGAAGGCTATGACAAGACTACTGAAGAACTTGCATGCGAACACCCCTTACCGCGACTCGGAGAATCTGACGTTCGAAATATTCTGAAAATACATGACAATGACCCGATTGAACCGTTTACGTTCGATGCAAATGACCCAAAGACGCTCGACGCACTTCTCGAATATAGCGAAGATACAATCATAATCAATCCGGCGCTCAGCTATTTCCTCGGATTCTCATAGCGCGATCACAAATACAGTAAATACCCTCAGAATCCGCAATGGGACTGTTTCAGAAATGTAGAGTTTTACGTGCATTCCTGCATTCCCACGCGATCTCGGCAGGGTCAGGCTGTGTTCCACCAGGCGTCGGACTGCAGCTCAACCGGGAGTGGATCGTCGGCATTCAGCCCGAGATTCTCCAGCCGGTCGAACCACTCGTCCCGCAGCGACGACGGCAACTTCTCGCCGCAGTACGGGCAGTACGAAATGACTGATACCGCTGAGCCGCCATCGAGGATTGCGATAGCCCACTCCCGAAACTTCGGCACATACTCCAGCGGGTAGTCATCCTCGCCCAGAGCCGATGCCATGAGCTCACAGCAGTCAGGCACAGATCCCCCTTCCGGTGCGTAGACGTCTCAATATGCCCGACGATCCTCGCGTTGCGGCAGTCCCGACGTATCCGCGCCGGGACACTCCAATGTCACGCCGAAGCCGTGTTTAAACCCACCCCTCTCCCGGTGATTACGCATGATGGAGAAGACGTCGGCGAAAGCGAGGACGCTGTGCTGGGCTTGCCCGAGCAGATCACCGCGTGCCTGTTCGACCTCGATGGTGTCCTCACCGACACCGCGAGCGTGCACAAGAAGGCCTGGAAGGCCATGTTCGACGACTTTCTGCGCACGCGGGCCACACGTACCGGGGAGAAGTTCGTCGCCTTCGACATCGACGCCGACTACCTGAACTACGTCGACGGCAAGCGCCGCGAGGACGGTGTCCGGTCGTTTCTGTCCAGTCGCGGAATCCAACTACCCGAGGGCACCCCGAACGACCCGGCAGATGCCGACACCATCGAGGGCCTCGGCAATCGGAAGAACGCAATGTTCCACCAGACCCTGAAGAAGGACGGGGTCCAGGTCTTCCCTGGATCGCGGCGTTACCTACAGGCGGTGGCGGATGCGGGCCTGCGCCGCGCAGTGGTGTCGTCGAGCGCCAACACCGAGGAGGTACTCAAGATCACCGGATTGGACACATTCATCGAGCAGCGCGTGGACGGGGTGACCATGCGCGACGAAAACCTGCCGGGCAAGCCGGCACCGGACAGCTTTCTGCGTGCTGCCGAGCTTCTCGGTGTCTCCCCCGCGCAGGCCGCGGTGTTCGAGGACGCCCTGGCCGGGGTGGCGGCGGGCCGCGCCGGGAAGTTCGGATTCGTCGTGGGCGTGGACCGGGTGGGTCAGGCCGCGCAGTTGCGCCGCGATGGCGCCGACGTCGTCGTCACCGATCTGGGCGAGCTGGGGGTAGCGCCATGATGATCACCCACGACGCGTACCCGGTGGAACCGTGGCAGGTACGTGAAACCCGGCTGGATCTGAACCTGCTGGCACAGTCCGAATCGCTGTTCGCGTTGTCCAACGGTCACATCGGCCTGCGCGGCAATCTCGACGAAGGCGAGCCGTTCGGTTTGCCCGGCACCTACCTGGCCGGCTTCTTCGAGGTGCGTCCGCTGCCCTACGCCGAAGCCGGATTCGGCTACCCCGAGGCGGGGCAGACGGTCGTCGACGTCACAAACGGCAAGGTGATGCGGCTGCTGGTCGACGACGAGCCCTTCGACGTGCGCTACGGCAATCTGCTGGACCACGAGCGCACACTGGATCTGCGCGCAGGCACTTTGACCCGCCGCGCCCACTGGCAGTCACCGGCCGGAAAACAGGTCAAGGTGGTTTCCACCCGACTCGTGTCGTTCGCGCACCGCGGAGTCGCAGCCATCGAATACATCGTCGAGGCGGTCGACGAATTCGTCCGCATGACAGTCCAATCCGAGCTCGTCACCAACGAAGACCAACCGGAGACATCCGACGATCCCCGGGTCTCGGCAGTATTCAAACATCCACTGCACGCCGTGCACCACGAGAACAATGACCACGGTGCGCTGCTGGTGCACCGCACGATCGGCAGCGGCTTGATGATGGCGGCCGCGATGGACCACGACGTGGACGTGCCCGGCCGCGTCGAGGTCAGCACCGAATCCTGGGCGGATCTGGCCCGCACCACCGTCATCTGCGGGCTGCGGCCAGGTCAGAAGCTGCGAATCGTCAAGTACCTCGGCTATGGATGGTCGAGCCTGCGTTCGCGCCCGGCACTGCGCGATCAGGCCGCCGCGGCCATCACGGGCGCCCGCTACAGCGGTTGGCAGGGGCTGCTCGACTCGCAGCGCGCGTATCTCGACGAGTTCTGGGACTGCGCCGACGTCGAAGTCGAGGGAGATCCGGATTGCCAGCAGGCAGTGCGCTTCGGCCTGTTCCACGTATTGCAGGCCAGCGCGCGAGCCGAACGACGCGCGATCGCGGGCAAGGGGCTGACCGGCACGGGTTATGACGGCCATGCGTTCTGGGACACCGAAGGTTTCGTGCTGCCGATGCTGACGTACACCAAACCTCAGGCCGCGGCCGATGCGCTGCGGTGGCGCGCCTCCACACTGGAAATGGCCCGCGAACGCGCGGCACTGCTCGATCTGAAGGGCGCCAGTTTCCCGTGGCGAACCATCCGCGGCGAGGAATGCTCGGCCTACTGGCCCGCGGGTACAGCGGCATGGCACATCAACGCCGATATCGCCGCGGCGTTCGAGCGCTATCGCATTGTGACCGGCGATGATTCGCTCGAGCAGGAGTGCGGCCTCGAGGTCCTGGTGGACACCGCGCGGCTGTGGATGTCGCTGGGCCACCATGATCGCCATGGAGTCTGGCATCTCGACGGCGTCACCGGTCCTGACGAATACACCGCGGTGGTGCGCGACAACGTGTTCACCAACCTGATGGCCGCACACAACCTGCGGGTGGCAGCCGCCGCGTGCATGCGCCATCCGGATCTGTCCAATTCGATGGGCGTGACCACAGAGGAGGCCGCCGCCTGGCGGGACGCCGCCGACGCCGTCCACATCCCCTACGACAAAGAGCTGGGCGTGCACCAGCAGAGCCAGGGCTTCACCACGCTGGCCGAATGGGATTTCACCGCCAACACCACCTACCCGCTGTTGATGAACGAGCCGTATGTCCGGCTATACCCCGCACAGGTCCTCAAGCAGGCAGATTTGGTGCTGGCCATGCAATGGCAGAGCCACGCCTTCACCCCGGAACAGAAAGCCCGCAACGTCGACTACTACGAGCGGCGCACCACCAGGGACTCGTCACTGTCGGCATGCACCCAGGCAGTGATGTGCGCGGAGGTCGGTCACCTCGACCTGGCCCATGACTACACCTATGAGGCCGCCCTGATCGACCTGCGGGATCTACACCGGAACACTCGCGACGGTCTGCACATGGCGTCGCTTGCCGGCGCCTGGACGGCACTGGTGGCGGGGTTCGGCGGACTGCGTGACGACGAGGGCGCCCTCTCGCTCGACCCACACCTGCCCGACGGCATCTCGTGCCTACGGTTCCGATTGCGGTGGAGGGATTTTCGGGTAACGGTCGACGCGCATCACGACACCGTCACCTACACCTTGCGCGACGGACCGGACGGGTCGCTGACCATCCGTCACGCCGGTGAGGAGGTACACCTGAGCACCCGCGAGCCAACCACCGTCAAAGTCCGTCCCCGACAACCGCTGCTGCCGCCCCCGCCGCAGCCGGCCGGGCGTGAACCGGTGCGTCGCCGCGCGACCCAGTAGGAACCGCCCCGGCCGGTTTGAGATGTGAGGGCCGCGGGGTACTCGCTTGTCGTAAGTCTCGGCGGTCGCATCGCCGTGCGCGGCGGGCGGCGCTGAACAGCGAAAGGAGCGACGGGGTGACCGGTACCCAGCCCAAGCCGACAACCACCGACGCCGGAATTCCGGTGTACAGCGACGAACATTCGTTGACGATCGGCCCGGACGGGCCGATCCTGCTGCAGGACCATTACCTGATCGAGCAGATGGCGATGTTCAACCGGGAGCGCATCCCGGAGCGCCAGCCGCACGCCAAGGGCGGCGGCGCATTCGGTCACTTCGAGGTGACCCACGATGTCAGCGCCTACACCAAGGCCGCGGTGTTCCAGCCGGGCGTCAAAACCGAGACATTGACCCGGTTTTCGACCGTCGCCGGTGAACGGGGCAGCCCAGACACCTGGCGTGACCCTCGCGGTTTCGCGACCAAGTTCTACACCACCGAGGGCAATTTCGACATGGTCGGCAACAACACCCCGGTGTTCTTCATGCGGGACCCGTTGAAGTTCCAGCACTTCATCCGCTCGCAGAAGCGGCGAAGCGACAACAACACCCGCGATCACGACATGCAGTGGGATTTCTGGACACTGTCGCCGGAATCCGCGCACCAAGTCACCTGGCTGATGGGTGACCGCGGCATCCCGAAAGACTGGCGGCACATGAACGGCTACTCCAGCCACACCTACAGCTGGATCAACGCTGCCGGAGAAATCACCTGGGTCAAGTACCACTTCATCACCAACCAGGGCATCGACTTCCTCACCCAGGAGGAAGCGGACCGGATGGCCGGCGTCGACGGCGATGCCCATCAGCGTGATCTGTACGACTCGATCGACCGCGGCGACTTCCCGAGCTGGACGTTGAAGGTGCAGCTCATGCCGTTCGAGGAAGCCAAGGACTACCGGTTCAACCCGTTCGACCTGACCAAGGTGTGGCCGCACGGTGACTACCCGCTGCACGATGTCGGCACGCTGACGCTGGACCGCAATGTCGAGGACTATCACACCGAAATAGAGCAGGCCGCGTTCGAACCAAACAACCGGGTGGCCGGCACCGGTCTGAGTCCGGACAAGATGCTGTTGGCCCGTGACTTCTCCTACGCCGACGCCCACCGTCACCGGCTCGGGACCAACTACAAGCAGATCCCGGTCAACGCCCCGAAGGTCGAGGTGAACAGCTACTCGAAAGACGGGGCCATGCGGATGAAGAACGTGTCCGACCCGGTCTACGCCCCGAACTCATACGGCGGCCCGCAGGCCGACCCGGCCCGCACCGGTGAATCGCTGTGGCGTGCCGACGGCGAGATGATCCGCGCCGCCTACACGCTGCACGCCGAGGATGACGATTGGGGCCAGGCCGGGACGATGGTGCGCGACGTGCTCGACGACGCGGCGCGTGCCCGGTTGGTATCCAATATCGCCGGGCACCTGTCGAAGGGCGTCTCAGAGCAGGTCCTGGAACGGGCCTTCGAGTACTGGAAGAACGTCGACAAGCAGCTGGGCGAGAAGGTCGAATCGTCAGTCCGCAACGGCGGCTGACTATTCCGCGGCGGCGCCGGGTTCGAGGATCCGTGCGACCTCGGCGCCCGTCGCGTCCCGTATCGCGTCGTCGCTGATCGGATCGAGACCGGTCGCCGACCGCAGGAACGGTTCGAAGAACCGCCAACCCAGATTCAGGGCAACGGCATTGGCGACCGCCAGCCGGCCCTCGCGTTCGTCATCGAAACGCGGAAGTACCTCGTCGAGCAATCTCGTGACTCCCGGAAACCGGGTCTGCAGTTGACCGATCGGGTAGCCGTCGAGCAGTGCCCTGGCCATCACTCGCATGTGCTGGTCCACGTTCCGGTCGATCTCGTCGTGCGGGCCATCGCCATCGAGCAGGGCGGTGAGCCGGGCACCGAGGTGCTCAAGTACCGCTCCGACCAACTGCTCCTTCGTGCCGAAGTGCCGGTAGATCAGCCCGTGGTTGACCTTCGACCTGGCGGCGATATCGCGGATCGACGTGGCCGCCGGACCGCGTTCGGCGAACAGATCCGCGGCTGCCGACAATGCGGCCGCGACCACCTCGTCCTTGCCGACCGGACCGGCCGCAGACTTGGCCGGTGGCGTGGGTGTAGTCACGTGGCTACACTAGCCCACATGCAGGTGTAGTCACTTGACTACAGTTGTTCCCACCAGCGAAAAGGACAAGCCGATGACTGCTTCCACCACCGCTCCTCTCACCGTCAAGAAGCTCGGCAGCCGCATCGGCGCCCGGATCGAGGGAGTCCAGCTGGGCGGGAACCTCGACGCGAGCACGGTCGCCGAGATTCGGCGCGCCCTGCTGCAGCACAAGGTGATCTTCTTCGGCGGTCAGCACCACCTCACCGATGAGGAACAGAACGCATTCGCCCGGCTACTGGGGCGGCCGATCGGCCACCACGCGCTCAAGTCGGACGACGCCCCGCTGATCACGCCGATCGATTCCGAGTACGCCAAGGCCACCCGTTGGCACACCGACGTCACGTTCGTGCCCGACTATCCCGCCATCTCGATCCTGCGGGCGGTGACGCTGCCCGAGTACGGCGGGTCGACCCTGTGGGCCTCCACCGCAGCCGCCTACGACCAGCTGCCCGCACCGCTCAAGGCACTCACCGAAAACCTGTGGGCCGTCCACAGCAACCGCTTCGATTACGCCGCGGCAGCAGCCATCGCACTCAGCGAAGAACAGCAGCAGATGCGGGCTGCGTTCGAGAAGCCCGATTTCCGCACCGAGCACCCCGTGGTGCGGGTGCACCCGGAGACCGGCGAGCGCACCCTGGTGGCCGGCGACTTCACCCGCGGTTTCCTCGGCCTGGACAGTCACGAGTCCGCTACCCTGCTGGAGTTGCTGCAGCGGCGAATCACCGCTCCGGAGAACACCGTTCGCTGGAACTGGACGCTCGGGGACGTCGCGATCTGGGACAACCGCGCCACCCAGCACCGTGCGGTCGACGACTACGACAACCAGCGCCGGGTGATGCACCGTGTGACGCTCGCCGGTGAGGTGCCCGTCGATGTCCACGGGCAGCCCAGCCGGCCGCTCGCAGATGCCGCTCTGCTGCAGGCGGTCTGACTCACATCTTGATCGCGGGCATCAGCCTGGTCATGTTCCACAGTCGGTTACGCCGGGCCGACAACGACGAGATGGTCAGCGCACCGGCCCAGATCACCAGCAGCGTGATGATCGCCTGCCAGAGCCGGTGATCGATCCCGCCGAGAATGAGCTGACGTAATCCGTTGACGCCGTAGGTCATCGGGTCGTAATTGTGGAACACCTGGAACGGCCGTGACGTGGTTTCCACCGGGTACATGCCGCCGGCGCTGACCAGTTGGAGCATGAGCAGGGCCATCAGCAGCACCCGCCCCACCGCGGGGCCGACGAGGGCGTTGATCGCCTGCGTCGCGGCGACGAAGGTGCAGGACACCAGCATCATGAAGGCCAGCATCGCGACCGGATGGGCCACCTGCATGCCGAGGGCGAAGCGCACCACGCAGTACAGGATGACCGCCTGGAACAGGCCGATTACCGCGGCGGGCAGATAGCTGGCGAGTACCACGCGGATCGCAAGCACCTCCGCGGCGATCGGCCGGTTCTGCAACGGCCGCAACACCATCCACAGCACGAGCGCGCCGAAGAACAGGGCGAGGGTGATGAAGAACGGTGCCATCCCGGTGCCGAAGTTGGGCGCGGAGTTCTCTGCCGAGTTCTGCAGGTGAACCGGGCCGCCGATGGTGTCGGCGATGGCCTCCTTCTGCGCGGGTGTCCAGTCGGGCACCTGCCCGGCGCCGTCGGCGAGCTTGGTCGCCAACTCGGCCGAGCCCGAACGCAACTGGGCGGTGCCCGATTTCAGCTGGCCGGCGCCGGTGTCGAGTTTGGCTATCCCACTGGCCAATTCGGCGTTGCCAGAAGCCAGCTGCTGAGCACCGCTGCGCAGCTGGTTCAGCTTGGCATTGAGGTCTGAGTTCTTACTGCCCACCTGATCGAGAGCGGTGTTCAGCGGGCTGCCCGGGTTACGCAGCGACGACGTCATCGAGATGGCCGCATTCTCGGCGTCGGTGAGCTGTTGCCGGATCTGCGG
This sequence comes from Mycolicibacterium peregrinum, assembly GCF_002102345.1. Classification (GTDB taxonomy): domain Bacteria; phylum Actinomycetota; class Actinomycetes; order Mycobacteriales; family Mycobacteriaceae; genus Mycobacterium; species Mycobacterium peregrinum. Next base: position 116,075 of record NZ_LQPP01000026.1, on the reverse strand, counting down.
GGTGAACTGGTGAGCCCGAAGGTCGTCCTGAACGCCCCGCAGCGTTCCGGCCGCGTTGTTGGCGATCGGATCCGGGCTGGCCGACAGTTGATCGATCACCGAGGTCAGCGCCGTCGCAGCCGAGTCCTGCGCGCCGGTGATGGCACCGATCTGGTCATTGGCCTGCCTCAGCGCAGCGGTGCCGTCTTCCAGTTTCTGGGTGTCGCCACCGATCTTCGACAGTGCCGAGGTGACCGCGACCAGCGGATCGGTGGCCTTGTCGATCCCGTCGGAAAGCTGTTTCGCACCGGTGGCCAACTGGGCCGAGCCGGACCGGGCGCTGTGCAGCCCCGTCGCCAGTTGACCGGCCCCGTCGTCGACTTTCACTGCGCCGTCGGCGAGTTGGGCCGCACCGTCGGCGGCCTGCTTGATCCCGGCACCCGAGCTGACCACGACCGACAGCACCTGATTGACCGCCTGGCCCGAGATCCGCGTCGACACCGCATTGAGCACCTGATCGATCGCGGTCCGACCGATGTTCGACGAGATGTAGTTGTTGGCGTCGTTGTAGACCGCATTCAGGTTGGCCTGCTTGGGGTTACCGGTCAGCGGTGACGCGATCGCCTCGCTGAAATCGGCAGGCAGTTCGAGCATGAAGTAGTACTGGCCGTGCTCGACACCCTGCCGCGCCTCGTCGGCATCCACCACATGCCAGTTCAGGCTGGCGTCGTCGGTCAAGCTCTTGGCGATCTCGGAGCCCACATTGATGTGTTGCCCCGAAACCACCGCACCCTGGTCCGAATTGACCAGCGCCACCGGCATTTTGTCGACCTGACCGAAGGGATCCCAGTAGGCCCACAGATACAGCGCACCGTAGACGAGCGGCAACAGCATCAGCACCACGATCGCAGCCCGCGTCATCCGGCTGCGGCCGAAGCGTTTGATTTCTGAGCCGAAGGCGAGACCGGCTATCGGGGATGAGCCGCTTGCGCGAAGACCATTCCGCCGGGATGAGCCGCTTGCGCGAAGACTATTCAGCATCACGAGTTCTTTCCGGTAAGGATGCGGTGATCGTGCAGGTCGTGGTCAGGTGCCTCATGACCGAGCGGATTGGTCACTCCGACAACGACACTGCGCTGGGTGGCGATGGCACCGAGCCGCTCGACCGCAATTGCACGCCGACAGTTGTCCCGCACCTGTTCGAGGTCACCGACCACGAGGATCGGGCGATTCGAGAACAGCGCCAGGGTGACTTTCAGTAGGAACAGGTCGAGGTCGGACAGTTCGCTGATATAGGTCTCCGGCGCGGGCGGCGTCAGGTCGCCGAAGACCTCGCGTAGTGCGGACTCGCCGGCTTCGGGCGGCACCCGTCGATACCAGGGGGCCAGCCAGCGGCGCTGCTCGGCGAGCACGGTCTGGACGGTGACCGAGTCCTCGAGTTCGTCGATGTCGGCGAACGCCGCGATCGCGCAATGCCGTCGGATGTCGCGGGGCCGAGACTCGCCGCAGACGGTCACCGTGCCGTGGGTAGGTGCCAGGCGTCCGGCCAGCGTCAGCAGCAGCGCGGTCTGCCCCCAACCGCCCGGCATCTGGATGGCATGGAATCCCGGCGTGAGCTCGAGGTCGATGTCGGTGAACAGCGGCCCATGCTCGCCGTCCACCCCAAGCCCGGCCGCGATGATCTGCGGCGCGTCTCGCGCGTCGTCCTCCTCGGGCTCCTCAGACGCGTCATCCCCCTCGGGCGCCTGGGTGCCCTCGGCGTCGTCTCTGTCTTCCATCTCCGACCTTTCGATACTCACTGGTATCCATTCGATACTAGCGAGTATTGTGTTGGTCATGACCGCTGTCAAACCGGGACGTACCCGCCCGACTCGCGACGAGGTGCGCGACCGGATCCTCGATGCCGCGCTGAGGGTTTTCGCCGCAGAAGGCTTCGCCGGCGCCACCATCGACGCCATCGGTCAGGCCGCGGGATTCACCAAGGGAGCGGTGTATTCCAACTTCGAATCCAAGGACGAGCTGTTCCTGGCCCTGCTGGACCGGCAGTTCGAGAGCCGCGGCGCGCTCATCGCGACCGCCCTCGACAGCGGGCAGGGCGACACCGCCGCGATCGCCTCAGCGCTGAGCCGGGCAACGCTGGACTCGATCCACGACCAGAACGAGTACCAGATCGTGCTGATCGAATACTGGCTGCGCGCAGTGCGCGATCCCCAGTTGCGCGAGCGCCTGGTGGCCCGCCGCCGTACGGCCGCCGATCAAGCCTTGCGCATCGTCGAGCAGGCCGGAACGTCACTGCCCGGCAAGCAGCTGTCGGCGCTCGCGCAGTTGGTGGTCACGATCATCTCGGGGATCGCCAGCGAGGAGGTGCTGCAGCCGGGAACGATCGACATCGACACCCTCACCCGCTTGTTCACTGCCCTGCTGGAATCCAGCCCGGACGGCCGGTAACCGCTCAGGCCAGTTTCTTGTGCACGGGCCGACCGCCCGTGGCTTCGAAGATCACCCGCTTGCCGATCTCGACGGCGTGGTCGGCATACCGCTCGTAGTAGCGGCCCAGCAGTGCGACGTCGACAGCCGAGCACACCCCGTCCTCCCACTGACGGTCCAGCAGCAGGGTGAACAGGTGGCGATGCTCGGCGTCGACGCCGTCGTCCTCGTCACGCAGACGTGCCGCAGCATCCGGATCCCTCGACACCAGGATTTCCTGCGCCGTCTGCGCCAGCCGGACGGCTTGCGATCCCATGTCGGTGAAACTCGCGCGCACCTCGTCGGGCAGGGCGCACTCGGGATGGCGCAACCGGGAGATGTCGGCGACATGCACGGCGAGCGCGCCCATCCGGTCGATGTCGGCAGCGATGTGCATCGACCCGACCACCGTGCGCAACTCGCCGGCGACGGGCTGCTGGAGGACCAGCAGCCGGAATGCCGACTCCTCGATGCGGCGGTTGTAGTCAGCGATGTGTTCGTGATCGGCGATGACCTGCTCGGCCAAGGACAGATCGGAGTCGAGCAGGGCCTCGTTGGCTCGCTGCATCGCACTCACTGCCAGTGCACACATCTCGGCAAGTTGGTCGGACAACGCCGCCAACTCGTCGTGAAATGCCTTTCGCATCGCCACACCCGGTTAGGTACCCGCAATGGGGCGGGGGCTAACCGGTCGTGTTGACGGGTTCGATCGGCAGCCGCCGCAACCCACCGGGAGCCTCTGCCGGCACCACGGGACGCTCGGGGGCGATCGGCGCCAGCTTCCGGTAGGACTCACCTTGAGCCGGACGCTCGTCGTTCTGCCCCTTGTTCGGCCAGAGCGACGCCGCGCGTTCGGCCTGCGCGGTGATCGAAAGCGACGGATTCACGCCGAGGTTCGCCGAGATCGCCGCGCCGTCCATGACGTAGAGCGTCGGGTAGTTGTACACCCGCTGATACGGGTCGATGACACCGTGCTCGACGCTGTCGCCGATCGCCGCCCCGCCGAGGAAGTGCGCGGTGAGCGGGATGTTGAACAGCTCGCCCCAGGTGCCACCGGCGACGCCGTCGACCTTCTCCGCCATCCGCCTGGTGAACTCGTTGCCCACCGGGATCCACGTCGGATTCGGTTCACCGTGACCCTGTTTGGACGTCATGATCCGCTTGCCGCCGGGACCACGCTTGGTGAAGGTGGTGATCGAGTTATCCAGATGCTGCATCACCAGCGCGATCACCGTGCGCTCGCTCCACCGCTGCGGGTTGAGGAGCCGGACCAGCTTGCCCGGATCCTCGCGCGCCTGATCGAGGAACTGCCGCCAACGCGGAACGTCGGTGCCCTTGGGCCCGGTGCCGTCGGTCATCAGCGTCTGCAGCAGGCCCATGGCGTTGGAGCCCTTGCCGTAGCGCACCGGTTCCACGTGGGTGTCGGACGTGGGATGCACCGAGGAGGTGATCGCCACGCCGTGGGTGAGATCCATGCCGGGTGTCACCGTCAGGGTCTGCGCTCCCACGATGGACTCCGAGTTGGTCCGGGTCAGCACGCCGAGTTTGGTGGAGAGCTTTGCCAACTTGCCGGTGTCCCGCATCTTGAACAGCAGCTTCTGGGTGTTGTAGGTCCCGGCCGCCAGGATCAGGTGCGTCGCGGTGAAGGTCTTGCGGTGACGCCGCAGCTTGCTGCCGGTACGCACGGTGGTGACCTCCCAGACGCCGTCGGCGCGCTGCTCGAAGCTCGTCACGGTGGTCAACGGATGTACTTGTGCGCCGGCCGATTCCGCCAGGCCGAGGTAGTTCTTGACGAGCGTGTTCTTGGCGCCGTGCCGGCAACCGGTCATGCACTCACCACACTCGATACACCCGGTGCGGGCGGGGCCGACTCCACCGAAGAAGGGATCCGGCACGGTCTTGCCCGGCGTCATCTCACCGTCGAGACCGAAGAACACGCCTACCGGTGTGGCGACGAACGTATCCCCACAACCCATGTCGTCGGCGACCTCTTTGACGATGCGGTCCGCGTCGGTGAAGGTCGGGTTCTTCACGACCCCGAGCATCCGCTGGGCCTGGTCGTAGTGCGGCATCAACTCGGCCCGCCAGTCGGTGATGTCCTTCCACTGCGGGTCGTTGAAGAACGGGTCCGGCGGGACGTACAGGGTGTTGGCGTAGTTGAGGGATCCACCGCCGACACCGGCGCCCGCCAGGATCATCACGTTGCGCAGCAGATGGATGCGCTGGATTCCGTACATGCCCAGCTGGGGCGCCCAGAGGAACTTGCGCAGGTCCCACGAGGTCTTGGCGAAGTCGGCGTCGGTGAACCGCCGGCCGGCTTCGAGTACGCCTACCCGATAGCCCTTCTCGGTGAGGCGCAGCGCGCTGACGCTGCCGCCGAACCCAGAACCGATCACCAAGACGTCATAGTCAGGCTGCATGTGACCAGTATGACGCTACCCGCAGGTAACTTCTAGACAGGAGGCCCTAACTTGTAAAGACAAATTTCTCCATGCCCGTGGCGGCCTCTACCGATTTCTACCTCAGGGTCGCGATCTCGGCCGAGCACAGCCCTGGTGTAGAAAACCGCGCGCAGCGGGCCCGGCAAACCGCGCAACGGGCCCGGCGAGATCAGGAGCCGACCGTCAGGCCGACCTTCTGGAACTCCTTGAGATCGCAGTACCCGGCCTTGGCCATCGACCGGCGCAGGCCGCCGACGAGGTTCAACGAGCCGAACGGATCGTCGGACGGTCCGGTGAGCACCTGCTCCAGGCTGGGCCGCTCCCCGACCGCCACCTGCAGCAGCGCGCCCCGCGGCAACGACGGGTGGGCCGCCGCCGACGGCCAGAACCAACCCCTGCCCTGCGCCTCGTCGGCCACCGCCAGCGGGGTACCGAGCACGACGGCGTCGGCGCCGCAGGCGATCGCCTTGGCCAGGTCACCGGAGGTGTGGATGTCGCCGTCGGCCAGCACGTGCACGTAGCGGCCGCCGGTCTCGTCGAGGTATTCACGGCGGGCGGCCGCCGCGTCGGCGATCGCAGTGGCCATCGGCACGCTGATGCCGAGCACCTCGTCGCTGGTGGTCACCCCGGCGGTGGAGCCGTAGCCGACGATCACGCCGGCCGCGCCGGTACGCATCAGGTGCAGCGCGGTGCGGTGGTCGAGCACGCCACCGGCCACCACCGGCACGTCGAGCTCGGAGATGAAGGTCTTCAGATTGAGCGGCTCACCGTCGGACGCGACCCGCTCGGCGGAGATGATGGTGCCCTGGATGACCAGCAGGTCGATCCCGGCGGCCACCAGCGTCGGGGTCAGTGCCTGAGCGTTCTGCGGGCTGACCCGGACCGCAGTGGTCACGCCGGCCTCGCGGATGCGTGCGACCGCCGCACCGAGCAGATCGGGGTCCAGCGGGGCGGCATGCAGCTGCTGCAGCATGCGGATCGCGGCAGAGTCGTCGTCGGCGTTCGCGGCGACGTCGAGGACCTTGGCGACCTTGTCCTCGACATCGGCGTGCCGGCCGATCAGCCCCTCGCCGTTGAGCACGCCGAGACCGCCGAGCCGCCCCATCTCGATCGCGAACTCCACCGACACCAGGGAGTCGGTCGGGTGTGCGATGACCGGGACCTCGAAGCGGTAGGCATCGAGCTGCCAGGCCGTCGAGACATCCTGGGACGAACGGGTGCGCCGCGAGGGCACGATCGTGACGTCGTCGAGCTCATAGGTGCGGCGGGCGGTCCTGCCCATGCCGATTTCAACCATGTCGCGCATGACTGTTCTTAGTCTCCTGCCCCACCGATTCAGCGGGTGTAGTAGTTGGGGGCCTCGACAGTCATGGTGATGTCGTGCGGGTGGCTTTCCTTCAACCCGGCCGCCGTGATCTGAACGAACTGCGCCTGCTGCAACTGCTCGATGGTCGCCGAGCCGGTGTAGCCCATGGCTGCCCGCAGCCCGCCGGTGAGTTGGTGGATCACCGAGCCCAGCGGACCCCGGAACGGCACCCGGCCCTCGATGCCCTCGGGCACCAGCTTGTCCTCGGAGAGCACGTCGTCCTGGAAGTAGCGGTCCTTGGAGTAGGACTTGCCACCACCGCGTCCCTGCATGGCACCCAGCGAGCCCATGCCGCGGTAACTCTTGAACTGCTTGCCGTTGACGAAGATCAGGTCGCCCGGCGACTCGGCAGTGCCTGCCAGCAGCGAGCCCAGCATGGCCGTCGATGCGCCGGCCGCCAGCGCCTTGGCGATGTCGCCCGAGTACTGCAGGCCGCCGTCGGCGATCACCGGCACGCCGTAGGGCTTGCAGGCGGCGACGGCTTCCAAGATCGCCGTGATCTGCGGAGCGCCGACACCGGCAACCACGCGGGTGGTGCAGATCGAGCCGGGGCCCACACCGACCTTGACCGCGTCGGCGCCGGCCTGCACCAACGCAGCGGCAGCGGCCCGGGTCGCGACGTTGCCGCCGACAACCTCGACGCGGTCGCCCACGGTCTGCTTCACCCGCGCCACCATGTCGAGCACGCCGCGGTTGTGGGCGTGGGCGGTGTCGACGATCAGCACGTCGACTCCGGCGTCGACCAGTGTCATGGCCCGCGCCCAGGCGTCGTCGCCGACGCCCACCGCAGCGCCGACCAGGAGCCGGCCGTCGCTGTCCTTGGTGGCCAACGGGAACTGCTCGGTCTTGACGAAGTCCTTGACCGTGATCAGGCCGGTCAGCTTGCCGTGACCGTCGACGATCGGCAGCTTCTCGATCTTGTGGCGACGCAGCAGACCGAGGGCAGCCTCGGCGGACACGCCCTCCTGGGCGGTGATCAGCGGCGTCTTGGTCATCACCTCGGCGACGGGCTTGTTCTCGTCGACCTCGAAGCGCATGTCGCGGTTGGTGATGATCCCGACCAGTTGCCCGGCCTCATCGACGACCGGCAGTCCCGAGATCCGGAACCGGGCGCACATCGCGTCGACCTCGGCCAGGGTGTTGGTGGGCGAGCAGGTGACCGGGTCGGTGACCATGCCGGCCTCCGACCTCTTCACCGTCTCCACCTGGGCGGCCTGTTCGGCGGCCGGAAGGTTGCGGTGCAGTACGCCCATGCCACCGGCGCGGGCCATCGCGATGGCCATCCGCGATTCGGTGACGGTGTCCATCGCGGAGCTGACCATCGGCACACGCAGACGGATGTTCCGGGTCAGCTGACTCGAGGTGTCAGCGGTGGCCGGGACCACATCCGAGGCAGCAGGCAGCAGCAGGACGTCATCAAAGGTGAGACCGAGCATCGCGATCTTGGTGGGATCGTCGCCGCCGGTCGACACCGGTACGGCAATGGGAACGCTGCTTTCAGCGATCGACATGGGTGGGGCCTCCAGTGGCAGGCGTGGGGCTTATGACCCGATTCTATCGGCTCGCTTATTGACAGTGATGTTGCCGTTCCTTGCACCTCAGGGTGCACATCACCCCGCGCATCAGGACGGCTGGCGCGATACCTGTACGGCTGCGTAGTGTGGGACTCGTGCGTGACCACCTCCCCCCTGGTTTGCCGCCCGATCCGTTTGCCGATGATCCTTGCGATCCTTCTGCTGCGCTGGACGCGATCGAGCCGGGCCAGCCTCTGGACCCCCAGGAACGGACGGCTGTCGAGGCTGATCTAGCTGATCTCGCGGTGTACGAGGCGCTGTTGGCGCACAAGGGAATTCGCGGTCTCGTCGTCTGCTGTGACGAATGCCAGCAGGACCACTACCACGACTGGGACATGCTGCGGGCCAACCTGCTGCAGCTGCTCGTCGACGGCACGGTGCGCCCGCACGAGCCGGCCTACGACCCCGAGCCCGATGCCTACGTGACATGGGACTACTGCCGCGGCTATGCCGACGCGTCCCTCAACGAGGCCACCTCGGACACCGACGGCTACCGCTGACCTCCGCCTGGCCCCGGCAACAGGGGCAATTCGATCCCAGGCAATGCCGGGGACCCTCCGTTGTGTCCGCCCGACGGGCTTTCGTGACCTCCGCCACTGCTGGGCTCGACAGGTGCGGCCTGCGTGGTGCGCACCGACGGCGCTGACGGCACCGATGTCGGCTCCACGGCCGGCGCGACAGTCGTAGTGGTCACCGCGGGCGCTTCGGCCGCTGGCGCCGCCGAGGTGGTCGGCGCCGAGGACGTGCGAGGCGGGGCCGGCGTTGAGGCGGGCGAGGACTCTGTCGCAGGGGCAGGCGCACTCGTCGTCGGCTCGGCACTGCTCGACGGCGTCGGGACCGTGGTCGATGACGGCGGCGTCGACGGCTGGCTGGTCGTCGGTTGCGACGTCGGGTTCTCCGACGGCGACGTGGGTGACGTGGACGTCTCCGAACCGGGGCTGGGCTCCGTCGGCGAGGTCGAAGGCCCGGTCGTCGGCGTCAACGGCGTTGTCGGCGTCGTCTCCCCCGGCGTCGACGGGGACTGCGGCGTCGTCGTCACCGTCACCTCGGGCAGCACCACAGGCGGCGCATCGGGCGGCACGGTCGCGTTCGGGTCCCGGTTCTCCACCTTGACCGACAGCTGCTGCCACTGGTCGACGAGTTCCTGCTTGCGCTGCTCGTCGCCGACGGTGGCGACCGTGGTCGTGATGGTCTGCAGCTTCTCCTGGGCCTGCTCCCACTGCCCATCGTCGATCATCTGCTGAACCTGCTTGAGCTCGCTCGACGCCAGTTCGACGCCCACGTCGCGGGTCACCGGCGCGGACCCGAAGACCAGTCCGCGCACGCCGTAGAGGGCATCGCCCGGGCCCGAGCCGTACACGGCGGCACCGAACCCGCCGAGGCACAGCACTGCGGCGGCCATGGAGCCCACCAGCGCCATCGGGATGCGCACCCGGCCCTGCCCGGTCGCCTTGTCGAGGGCTTTGACGGCCTCACGCGGTGTCGCGATGCCCGTCATCGGGGTTTGTCGTGCGTCGTCGCGCCAACCGGCCAGCAGGACGGCCAGTTCGGCCTCCTCCCGGTCGGTCGCATAGACCTGCCGCTCGAGGGACAGCGCCTCGATGAACTTCTCGGACCGGTTGATCTCGTTGAGGGACGGATCACCACCGTTTGAGGTCCAGCGGCCGAAGTCAGGCATGGTCACGCCCCGTCGCCATGATCTCGTTCTTCAGCCGCGCCAGCGCACGGTGCTGCGCGACGCGCACGGCGCCGGCGGTGCTCCCGACGGCCTCCGCGGTCTCCTCGGCGCTCATGCCGACCACGATGCGCAGGATGAGGATCTCGCGTTGCTTCTCGGGCAGCACCGACAGCAGCCTGGCCATCCGTTCGGAGGACTCGGTGTCGAGAGCGGTCTGCTCGGGCCCCGCGTCAAGGGAAAACCGCTCGGGCACCACCTCGGTGGGCTCGGCACGGTTCCTGGCTGCCGCGCGATGCGCGTCAGCAACCTTGTGCGCAGCGATGCCGTAGACAAAGGCCAGGAACGGGCGTCCCTGATCCTTGTAGCGCGGCAGCGCCGTAATGGCGGCCAAGCAAACCTCCTGCGCAACGTCATCAGCTGATAGACCACTGCGCTCGGTCGCCCCCACCCTCGCCCGGACATACCGAACGACGATCGGCCGAATGATCTCCAGCACTTCCGAGAGCGCGTTCCGATCACCTGCCACTGCGTCAGCAACGACAATGTCGAGACGGTCTCCCGAACTTGTCATCGTGGGCGATCTCTCCAGCGTTACGTTGCACCGACACTCGGGGCGGATTGGCTCAGCTAAACAATAACGATCGATGAGGCAGGGCCCTGCCGGTGCCGGATCTAGGCGCCGGCCCACACCCCGCCTCTGCGACGCACTGTATCGGCGCCGAGGTCCCGGATCCGGTTGATTTGGGCAGCGTCGTGTGAGTCGCTGCCGATGTCGGCCAGCACGCAGGCCAACGCCCAGCGCAGCGGGATCAGTCCGAATTTCTCGGTGGCCGGCAGTGCCGCATCGGCGACCGCCCGCGCGGCATCGAGCTCGCCGGCACTACACAGCGCCGCGGCCAGTACGACGTCGGATTTGACAGCGTGGCGCGTCGAGCGGTGGCCGGCCGCGGCCGCGACTCCGCATCGGGCGTGTTCGACGGCCTCGGTGCCGTGCCCCTGGACCATGGCCAGTTCGGCGCTCACCCACGACAGCCGGATCCGCTGCCGCGAGTCGCCGGGGGTGTCGATGGCGCGCGCCCGGTCGAGCAGTCGGGCCGACACCCCGAACCGACCCATCCCCAGGGCGTCGGCGGCGAGCCCGACGAGCGCGTCGGCGGCGGCCTCGTCATCGTCACCGCGGTGAGCCCACGCCCGGCCGTCGGCTCCGCGAGCGCGTGCGTGCCAGCCCAGCTGGCGAAGAAACGAGGCGCGGGTGCTGTGGGCCAGCGACGCCAGCGGACCGGAGTCCTGGCACCGCAGGATCTCGGCGAGGTCGGTGAGCGCACAGGCGTAGCGGCCCTGCCCGCCGGCGGCGACCGCCCGCAGCCAACGCTCGTGCGGGGTCGTCGCGCCGGGCAGCGGCCAGCGGCCGGGGTCGGCCCCGAAGGCGGCGTCGGCCAGTGCAGCGGCGGCCCCTGCGATTGCAGTCATCGGTCAGCGACGCTATCAATACCGTCGGTACCGCCGGGTTCGTGGGCAACCCGGTACCGACGGATACGCCGGAATTCAGGTTGCCGGCGACTATTAGTTAACAATTGATGGCACGAATGTTAATGGCAGGTCAACTAACTATCGACCGGCCGGAATAGCGTATGGCGGCACCTCCGGTACGAGCAGGGAAAATCCGAAGGGCTCTAGCAGATCCTTAACACCCATGTCTCAGTCACCGCGTCACAATGATGAACGTGATGTAAATTCTCGACCTGCGGTTATGTCCTTTAGCACATCGGCAAGGTATTGACGCGCTTTATCGGACCCCCCTAGTTTGTGTGCACGAGCGGTCATCGGCGACATGTGCTCAGTTCGGTTCCACCGACTCAAACCCGCCCACTTTTGGCGAAATGGGCGAGCAGAGAGGGGTTTTCCAAATGCCGCAGCCGCAGCAACTTCCCGGACCCAATGCGGATATCTGGGATTGGCAAATGCAGGGACTTTGCCGTGGAGTCGATTCGTCAGTGTTCTTCCATCCCGACGGCGAGCGCGGACGCGCCCGGGCGCAGCGCGAGGTTCGCGCCAAGGAGATGTGCCGCAGCTGCCCGGTGATCACCCAGTGCCGTACCCATGCGCTCGCCGTCGGCGAGCCCTACGGCATCTGGGGCGGCTTGAGCGAGTCCGAGCGCGAGCTCTTGCTCAAGCGGGGCATCCGGCGCAGCGCCTGAAACCCACAGCAAACTTCACACGCCGAACTGCAGAGGCTCCATTCCGCGAGGGATGGGGCCTTTGCAGTTGCAGGTATCCACAGCCCGGGTCAGCCCGCCAGGAAGGCGCCAAGCGCCAGGACCGCAAGCACCAGGAACCCGGCGGGAAAGGCGATGTTGTAGAACACGCCCGCACGGATGTGGGTGATCACGGCGCCGACGAAGAACGCGACCAGCCCGATCGCCGCGGCGACACCAAGCGGCGGGAAGGCCAACAGGCCCACGAGCAGTCCGACCGCGCCCGCGCCCTTGAACAGCCCGAGCGTCGGTACCCAGCTCCGCGGGACCCCGACCTCGGCGGAGTTCGCGAGGACGAAGCGGACCCCGCCAAGGTCCGCGACAGCCATCGCCCCATTGGCCACGATGGCGATCGCGACGATCACGGCCGCGATCATGCCGAGTTGTAGGGTCATGATGGTCGTCTCCCATGTTCGGTTGCTGCGGTGGTGGTTCACCTTGATGACGTTTCCGACGCCCGGAAGGTGACGCTGTGACCGATCTGGAGACCCTGGCCGCCCGGTTCGAGGAGGATCGGCACCACCTACGCGAGGTCGCCCACCGACTGCTCGGCTCGGTGCATGACGCCGACGATGCGGTGCAGGCCGCGTGGCTGAAGGTCAGCCGGCGCGGCATCGCCGAGGTGGCCAATCCGACCGGCTGGTTCACCACGGTGACCTCCCACGAGTGCCTCGACCGACTCCGGGAGCGGAAACGCCGCGCGGAAGTGCTCGGCGCCGACGATCACGGTCCTGTTGCCGTGGCTCCGGCCGCCGACGAACAGGTGGCGATGGCCGAGTCGGTGGGCCGTGCCCTGCTGGTGGTACTCGACCGGCTCTCCCCCGCCCAGCGCGTGGCGTTCGTCCTGCACGACGCCTTCGCCGTGCCCTTCGACGACATCGCCGCGCTGCTCGACCGCACACCGGCAGCCGCCAAGAAACTGGCCAGCCGTGCCAGGGAGCGGGTGCGGGGGGGTGCGACCGGCACGGCTCGCCCCACCGCCGAACACCTGGCCGTCGCGCGGGCTTTCCTGGCCGCCTCGCAGGAGGGCGACCTCGATGCCCTGCTGGAGGTCCTCGACCCCGACGTGGTGCGCCGCGTGGACCGCGTGCTCGTCGGCGGGCACATTCCCGTCGAGCTTCGGGGCGCCCGGAAGTTCGTCGAGGAGTCCAAACTGTTCGCCGCGCCAGCGCGCGGCGGCGAGGTCGCCGTTCTCGACGGCGCCGCGGGCATCGTCGTCGCACCCGCCGGTCAGCTCAAGTCCGTACTGCGCCTTGATATTCGGGACGGGCGGATCCATGTCATCGACATCATCGGCGATCCGGACCGCTTGGCGTCGGTCGACGTGACGTTGGCGGACTGAGCGCCTCCTACTCGGATGCCCGGAAGCCGCCGATCCGCTGCTCGAGCAGTTCGGCCAGCCTCAGCGGCGTGCGGTCCTCGAACATCGGACCGATGAGCTGCACTCCCACCGGCAGCCCCTCGGCGGACCGCCCCGCCGGTATGGCGGTAGCGGGGAGGCCGGGCATCGTGGCCAGACCGGCCCAGACGAGCTGGTCGAAGTACGCGTACTCGACACCGTCGACATCGATCCGACGTTCCAACAGATCTGGGTTGTGGTCATGCGGGAACGCCGGAGTCGGCGTGATCGGACACACCACGACATCGAATTCACCGAACAACTGTCGCCAGCCCTGACGGTGGAGCTCGCGACGGTTGTTCACCTCGATCCAATCGCGGTGGCTCAACACCATCCCGCGCAGCCGCGCCGCGTGGAGACTCTGGTCGTCTGTGCTCAGACCGTCCGCACGGATCCGCAACTGCTCATAGGCGTCGACGGGGAACCGCGCCGCCGACCCCGAGAACAGCAACTGCGTGTACAGCACCGCGGCATCGGCCAGGTCGGGAAGCAGCGGACTGTGGCGTTCGACGCGGGCACCACCGGCAACCAGGGCATCGGCCACCCGGTTGATGCCGGCGCGCACCGCGGCACCGGTCGCGAGGAACGGGTGCTCGTCGAGGACCAGGACCCGGAAGCCACCGAGGTTCTCGTGGCGCGGGGGCGGCAGCGTCACCCGGTGTGCCACACCGAGAGTCATCGGGTCCGGTCCGGTCATCACGTCGAGCAGGAGTGCGAGATCGCGGGCAGTGCGCGCCATCGGACCGACGACGGCGAGATCGGGCTCGATTGGCAAGGCCGGTCCTGGCGGCGGGGTCATACCGCGCGTCGCGGCGAGGCCGAGGGTCGGCTTGTGCGCGTAGACGCCGCAGAAATGCGCGGGGGTCCGCAACGATCCGGCGAGGTCGGAGCCGATGGACAGGGCGCCGAACCCGGAGGCCAGGGCCGCTGCCGATCCGCCGGAGGATCCGCCCGAGGTACGGCCGGGATCGCACGGATTGTTGGTGGTGCCGTAGATCTCGTTGAAGCTCTGGATGTCTTGCAGTCCCAATGGGACGTTGGTCTTACCGAGCACCACCGCGCCGGCGGCCTTGAGTCGCGACACCTGTACCGCATCCTCGGCCGGCACGAAGTCCCGGAACTGCGGCATGCCCCACGTCGTGGGCAGCCCCGCCATGTTGTAGGACTCCTTGACCGTCACCGGAATCCCCAGCAGCGGCCGATCCTCGCCCCGGGCACGTGCCCGGTCGGCGTCCCGCGCAGTCTTTCGTGCCCGGTCGAAGTCGGGCACACAGATCGCGTTGACCACCGGGTCATCCCGCTCGATCCCGGCGATCGCCGCCTCGGTCAGTTCCACCGAGGACACCTCGCCGGCGCGCAACGCGACCGCCAACTCACCGGCCGACTGAAAGTTCCACTCCATGAATCCGAAGCTAAACGTGCGCCGCGGGAGCCATAAAACTCCACGTCCCGCAACCGCAGGTTGCGGGGCGACAACTCATGCGACGATCCGGTCTGAAAGCCATCGATCGACTTGTTGAGGAGAGCGGGATGACATCTCAGGAACCCGGGCGCGACACCGCATCGCCGGTCGGTGTGGTGACCGTGGCCGAGACGGGCGCCGGTACCTACACCCAGCAGATCACCGCCGGACGCCACCAACTCATCGCCGACGAGCCCCTTCCGGTGGGCGACGATTCCGGCCCGAATCCCTATGACCTGGTACTGGCCGGCCTGGGCGCGTGTACGTCCATGACGGTGCGGATGTATGCCAACCGCAAAGGCTGGCCGCTTCAGCAGGTACGAGTAGCGTTGCGGCACTCCCGTATTCATGCCAAAGACTGTGCCGACTGTGAGACCACCAAGGGCATGATCGACCACATCGATCGCGAGATCGAATTGGTCGGCGACCTCGACGACACCCAACGGGAACGGTTGATGGGCATCGCCGAGCGCTGCCCGGTGCATCAGACCCTCACCTCGTCGGTCCACATCACCACGACCGCGATTTCGTGATCTGAACGCACCGTCGCGCGGTTCAGGCGTAGGAAGGAAACCATGGCAGACAACTGGAATGACAACATCATCGCCGAGTTCCGTGCCAATGGCGGCAAGGTCGGCGGGCCGTTCGAGGGCGCGACCCTGCTCCTACTGCACACCACCGGAGCCAAGTCCGGCAAGGAGCGGGTCAACCCGGTGATGGCGTTCGACCTCGACGGGAAACTCGCCATTGTCGGTTCCTACGCGGGCGCCGACGTCGACCCCGCGTGGTTGCACAATCTGCGCGCGCATCCCGATGCCCACATCGAGATCGGAACCGACGCCTACGACGTACATGCTCGGGAGATGCCGCGGGCCGAGCGCGACGCCGCCTATCCACGCATCGTCGAGAAGGCACCGGGATTCGGGGAATACCAGACCAAGACCGACCGGGTCATCCCGGTGATCGAGTTGCAGCGCCGCTAGCCGAAACCAGCGCCGGTGGCCTGGTCGGACGCCCGCACAGCAGGCCAGAAGAGCCGGAACAAGCGCTCATCCCAACCCTCCTGGACACCGCCGGTGCGGGCGCTTTCGGCGATGTAGGCACCGACCACCGCATCAATCAGCGCCACTGTATCGACGTCCGCGCGCATCGAACCATCGACTTTTGCGGCATCGACCACAGCCGCCAGCGCCGCCCGCTGGTCGACGAGGATCCGCCGAAACAGCGTGGTGAACTCGGGGTCATCCTCGGTGAGTAAGGCCGCCAGGCCCCCGAGGCCGATACCGTCCTCGATCGTTCCGATGGCTTGGGTGATCAGCCACCGTAGCCGGTCGGGCGCTGCCGCCTCAGGATCCAGTGGGTTCGGGGAAGCGAGGCCAGACAGAGCGCTCGCCAGCATGTCCCGCCGATTCGGATGACGGCGGTAGATCGTCGTTTTGGCAATGCCCGAATGTGCGGCGACCGCCTCGACCGTCACCGCCCGCGGCCCGCCGCTCCGCAGCAGGTGCAGTGTCGATTCGGCAATGCCGTCCTCGACGCGTCGCTGTGCCATCGGTTCCCCATCTCGCGCGTCATTCGGTGCCGGGAATACCTCGGCCCCACCATGCGCTACGCTATACGTAGCGACCGATACGCTACGCGTAGCGTTTCGTCATCGACCATTCGAGTCCAATGAGGTGATCCCATGCTCAAGGCTTTCCGCCGCATTCCGGTTTCCAACGTCGCGTACTTGCTGTTGCTCATCGCGTTCGTCTCACTCGGGCTGTTCGTCGCGGCCATGGCTCTCGGTAGCGAGCTGGCGCTCGTAGCCGGTATCGCGTTGATCGCGTCTTTCGGCGGCGCCGTCGCCGGCTTCCGAGCAAGCGCCCGCAGGCTGAACGAAGCCCGACGCCCCGGGGATCCGGCTCACAACGTGAGCACGTTCTCGACCCCCATCGCCCAGGACCAGGTGGACCGCTATCGCGAGATGTACCGCGCCACAGGTCAAGACCGCCCCACGGATCGGGCGATGGCGGTACTTGGCGGCGGGGAGTCAAGGAACCCGGCGATATCCCAGACGCGCGCCGACCACCGCCACGCTGCCTGACGCCCTGCCCGCCCTACCCGTGCGCGGCATGAGGTACCGACGGCCAAGCGGGAGGGCGCTTGTCGATGAAGGCCTGCACACCCTCCAGCGCAGCCGGATCCATCATGTTGCAGGCCATCGTCGTGCCCGCATCGGCGTAGGCGGACTCGATGTCGACCTCGATCTGCCGGTAGAACAACGCTTTTCCCATCGCGACGGCAACCCGGGGCTTCGCGACGATGCTCGCGACCAGCGCCTCGATCTCGCCGTCGAGGGCGTCCGCCGCCGCCACCCGGTTCACCAGCCCCAGCGACCGGGCCTGCTCGGCAGAGACGAACTCACCGGTGACGAGCATCTCGAAGGCGGCTTTGCGAGGCACGTTGCGCGACAACGCCACTCCCGGAGTCGCACAGAACAGCCCGACGTTGACGCCGCTGACCGCCAGCCGTGCGTCGTCGCTCGCCACCGCGAGGTCGCACATCGCGACAAGCTGACACCCCGCTGCGGTGGCAAGCCCGTGGACCCGGGCGATCACCGGCACCGGCAAGCGCTGGATCGACAGCATCACGTTGGTGCACTGTTCGAACAATCGCTCGTAGTACGCCAGTGAGGGCTCCGCCCGCATTTCCTTGAGGTCATGTCCGGCGCAGAAGGCCTTGCCGGAGGCTGCCAGGATCACGGCCCGCACGGTCTGGTCTTCGGCCAGCGCGTCGAACGCATCACCGAGGGCGGTCAACATCGCCTCGGACAACGCGTTGAAGGCCTGCGGGCGGTTCAGGGTGAAGGTGACGACACCACGCTCGTCGCGGTCCTGGAGCAGCAGTGTCATGGCTCGATCAACACCTTGAGGGCCTCGCGGTCGGCCATCGCGCGATACCCGTCGGGGGTGTCGTCGAGGCCGATGGTCCGGTCGAACACCCGGCCGGGTTCGATGATGCCGTCGAGAACGTCAGGCATGAGCTCCTCGATGTAGGCGCGAGCGGGCGCGACACCGCCGGTGAGGGTCACATTGCGGAAGAACGTACCGAAACCCATTGGCACCTCGGTGTATTGAGATACGCCCAGACGGCTGACGCGACCGCCGGCGCGGACCGCGTCGAGGGCTGTCGCCACCGACGGTTCCGTCCCGACGCATTCGATCACCGCGTGGGTACCGTCGCCGCCGGTGAGTTCGCGGATCTTCTCGACGGCTTCGTCGCCGCGTTCGGCGACGACGTCGGTGGCGCCGAATTCGCGCCCGAGGTCGGTGCGGACCGTGTGCCGGCCGTTCAGGATGATCTGCTCGGCACCCAGCCGCTTGGCGGCCAGCACTGCGCACAACCCCACCGCGCCGTCGCCGATGACGGTCACCGAAGATCCCGGCCCCACCCCGGCCGTCACCACGCCGTGGTGACCCGTACAGAAGACGTCGGACAAGGTCAGCAGGGAGGCCATGAGCGCCGAGTCCTCCGCCACCGGAAGCTTCACCAGCGTGCCCTGCGCCTGCGGAACGCGCACGGCCTCGCCCTGGCCGGCATCGACGCCTGGCGCGCCCCAACCACCGCCGTGACGGCACGACGTCTGCAATCCCTCCTGGCAGAAGTCACACGTGTTGTCCGCCCACACGAAGGGGGCGACCACCAGATCGCCGCGCCGCAAACCGGATACGTCAGCGCCGACGTCTTCCACGATGCCGATGAATTCGTGGCCCATCCGCCTGCCACCGTCCTTGTGCGGCATCGACTGGTACGGCCACAGGTCGCTACCGCAGATGCAGGCCCGGGTGACCCGCACGATCGCGTCGGTGGGTTCCTTCACGACGGGGTCGGGTACGTCCTCGACACGCACGTCGCCGGCGCCATACATCACGGTTGCTCGCATGCTCGGTTCCTTCACTCGTCCGGTGGCAGGTGAGTCCCAACGTTTCGAGGCTAAGCCCGTGGCAGCCGCTGTGTCTCGGGAGCACTGATTGTTCGGTCGTCGCAGCGACAGGGACTCAGGCGTCCATCGGGTTGGCCCGGATGCGGTCGGCGCCATTGTTGGCCACCGATGCGGCAGCGGCGCCACCTGGTTTGCGGCCGGCCTGGTCCTCGAAGCAGGCGATGAACTCGCGGCCGAACGAATGTCTGGGATAGCGCGCGAGGATGTCGGTCCTCACCTCTGCGGGAAACTCCTCCGGCCGGCGTCCGACGACGTCCCAGCCGGTGGCCACCTGCAAGAGATGCGACTCAGGGTCGGCAGCCGCCGAAATGTCGTCGCGCATGTGCAACACGATGATCTCCGTCGCCCTGCCGGCCCGTTCGGCAGACCACCCGGCCGCCACGCCGAACACCCAGGCCAGGTCGCCACCCGCCTCCTCGAACGACACCCGGTGACTGTCGAACGGATCGGTAAGCCCGATGTCGTGCAGCAGTGCGGAGACGTAGTAGAGCTCGTCGTCGAATGCGATGCCATGTGCCGCCGCGTACGTCGCGCCCCACAGATACGAACGGATGCAATGGTTCAGCAAGACAGGTGAATAGAAGCGCGTTGCCACCGCGAGGGCTGCTGCGGCCGCCGGTGTCCGCGGAAACGTCTCGTCCATGAATCTTCTCTCCCTCAGAAGTTCAAGCCCGAGAACATGATCCGTCCCGGGTCATACTTCTGTCGAATAGCGGCCAACCGGGACAGATTGGCGCCGAAATACCGTGACGCCGGTTGGTTCGCTTCGAGATAGTTGACGTAGCCGCCTGCTGAGTACGGCGCCACCGCCTGATGGGCGGTGCCCAGCCAGTTGGCCGCTGCCGCAGGCGAACCGGAAGTTTCCACATACCACTGCACCAGTGAGGACTGCCGCCGCCACGGAAAGGCGGTGTCTCCCGGACCCACGGTGGCCAGCGCACCGTCGAGCGCATGCATGATCACGATCGGGCGGCCGGCTCCGGTGGGAAAGGCGTTGAACGCGGCAGCGATTCCCTGGGCTGCGGCCGGGGTGATCGTCGGGAAGACGTCAGATCCGCCGACATAGCCGAGCGGCGACGGGTTGAGATTGTCGGCAGCGAGAAACTTCACCAGATCCAGGTAGTTGAACGTGCGGTTCTCGGTGCCGGCCGGCTGCAGCCCCACCGCCTTGATCACGGCGGCTCCCACGCTGTTGCCCGACCCGGCCGGGCAGGTCGCCAGGATGCGACAGTGCGCGCCCTGCGGATCGGTGATGGTGTCGGCCAGCGCCCAGCTGCTGCGGTCGGCGGTACGCAGCCAGTTCTGCCAGCCGAGTAGGACCTGCGGGAACGACTCCAGCGGGAAATGCAGGCCGACGACATCCACGTCGCTGGTCGGGAACGTGGCGAAGGTCAGCGCCGTCGTCACACCGAAATTGCCGCCACCTCCACCGCGCAATGCCCAGTACAGATCCGGATTCTCGGTGGCCGAGGCCGTCACCCCGGCGCCGTTGGGCAACACCACCGTCGCCGCCACCAATTGATCGCTCAGCAGGCCCGCATGCCGCGACTGGGCACCCAGCCCACCACCCAGGGCGTGCCCCGCGACGCCGACCGACGGGCAGGTACCCGTCGGGATGCCCCGCCCGGCGCCGGCCAGCGCCTGGTGAATCGCGTACAGCGAGGTCGCGGGCGTCACCGTCACACGCCCGGTCGCGGCGTCGTAGTTGATGTCACCGGGCAGTTGGCGCAGGTCCAACACCATTGTGCCGTTGGCGGTCGACGCGCCCACATAGGAGTGCCCGCCGCCACGTGGAGCGACCTTGAGGTTGTGCGTCGCGGCGAAAGCCATCGCCCGTTGCACGTCCGCCGCCGATGCCGGAGTGACGACCGCCGCCGGCGTCAGACCATTGAAGTTGGTGTTGAAAACACTTTTGGCCGAAGCGAATTGCCCACCGCTGTCCGGAAGTACCACCTTCCCGTTGATGGCAGCCGAGAGGTCACCCCAGCCGGCCGGATCCGCACTGGCCCGGCTCGACCCGAACACCGCGCCGGCGGCCAAGGCCCCCACGGCGCCGCGCAGGAACGTCTGACGCGAGACTCCACGCGGCGACTCCCGCGGTTCCGTCATATCCGCATTGTGGGCTGCCCAGGATCAAAAACCCCGCTCATGCTTGGCGTGTCGCGCCATTGGTCCTTGTCGGACGGAGTCGATGCGACGCGATTCGATGCGTCAGATCACACGCATCACGATGTTGCGATCGGAGATATACGCTCCGCCCGACACCCAGACTTGATAAGGGGAATCGTATTTGATTTCCTTCCGCCACAATTCTTTTCCGGTGCTCCCGTCGATGCAGATCACATCGCGGCGATCCTGGTACAGGTACCGAGTGCCGTCGGATCCCAGGAAGGCGGTCACCGGCACATTCGTCGACGGGGCGGTAGCCAGATTCTGACAGGTGCCGGCCCTCATCGTGACGTCCTTGTCCAACTCCGACGCGCCGATCATGCACAGTTCACCGCTGCCGAATCCCTCGATCCTGTTGACATGTGCCGAGTTTGTGCCGGTCGGAAACGTCCAGAGAATGCGTCCGGATTGCCCGTCGAATGCGCGGAAGTCGCCGGTAGATCGGTTGTAGGCCAGCGGATAGTAGAACCCTGACGACCCGTACCGGGTGTTCTCGGGATACGCCAACGGAGATTCGTAGAGACCTGATCCCCTGTTGCCGAACAAGGTGTACCCCTCGCTGGGCACGGTGGCGGTGTTTCTGCCGCTGAAGTCGTAGAACTTGAACGAATTTGCGAACGCCACAGCGAATCCCGACGCGAAAGCGGTATTCGAGGTGTTCGGTTCGCTCACGATGGGCTTCCCGGTGTTGGCATCAAGCACCTCGCGCT
Source organism: Mycolicibacterium peregrinum (assembly GCF_002102345.1). Classification (GTDB taxonomy): domain Bacteria; phylum Actinomycetota; class Actinomycetes; order Mycobacteriales; family Mycobacteriaceae; genus Mycobacterium; species Mycobacterium peregrinum. The sequence goes on along the minus strand of NZ_LQPP01000026.1, from coordinate 94,591 downwards.
CGGTGATGACGACTCCTTGATCACCGAACACCGAGACGCCGTCATGCCGAGAACGCCATGCCTCGGTGCCATCCGGCCCGTACGCCACGATTTCATCGGGGAATACGACCGCGATGTTGTCGCCACTTCCCTGCACATTGCTGATCCGTGCCGTCGGTAGCGAAGGCTGGCTGAGTATCCGGCCGGTTGCCACATCGATGAACACGAGAACTTCAGGGTCCCCACAACAGAGATCCAAATTGAGTCCGCATCCGATGGTCTTTGCCGTACGGCTGATGACACACTTGGCTTTCGAAAACCGGTTGATATTCACCTTCGGCGGCTTGACCCCTTGCGACCAGCGCGGTTCGCCGGTCTCCTTGTCCAAGGCCATCACGCCCTGATCCGACCCGACCACCACCGTGTAAGCGTCACCGCCGAGCACATACGCATCGATGCCGGTGTCATAGGTCCAGCGCGGTGCGCCGATCGGCTGTTCGAGCGAGGGCAACGCAACATCGGCCGGCGGCCGTAGGTCGCCCAGCGGCGGCACGGACGCCGGCAGCGGTCCCCCGCCCGCGGCAGTCACCTCGCCCGCTCCCCCGCCGCGGTTCAACCACCACAAGACAGTGCCGATCCCCGCGGACGCGACGACGACGGCAGCCACAACGGTGAGCACCAACCACACCTTCCGCTTCTTGCGCGGCGGTTCCGGCGGTGGCCCGGCCGGTGGATACCCGGCCTGAAAGACCGGAGGAAATTGACCGAACGACGGGTCCGCCGGCGGGAATTGATGGCCACCACCTTGAAACGGACTCGCCGGTGGAGGCTGGTTACCGAAAGGGTTCGAATAAGGGTTCGGCGCACCACCCGCCGACGAAAACGGGTCGTTCGGATAAGTCACCGTCATTCCGTACCATGCCGCCACGCCGGTAGCAATGTTGCGCCGTTTGCCGGACGTGGCTGTCATCGCCCGCTTTTCGTGCACGCGTCGACCCGTAACCGCGGTTACGATCGCCCCGCCGGGCGGATTCGCCCGTCCCGACAACATCTGGAGGCCAGCGCTGTGAGCGCACCGTCGAACCCGAACGTGATTCCCGCCTACGCCGCGCTTCCCAACCTCCCGTTGAACGACGAGGACCGCGCCACCTTGACCTCAGAGATCTGGGGCATGCTGGTCACCGGCAACGACGACGCCGAGGATTTCCTCGACACCTATGCCGAGGACTACGAGCTCACCGAGGAACAGCTCACGATCGCCTTCATGTCGCTACGCGAAGCGAGACTGCGCCAGCAGACCGAGATCGGTGACTACCGGTCCCGAACCCAGGCGGCGTTCGAGGAACTCAACGCCAACGGCGTGATCGCCCGCGCCGACTTTTCGTGCTGCGGAACCTGCGCGTCCGCCGAGATCGGCGACGAGCGCGACGACAGCCGCCACTGGAACGGCTACATCTACTTCCACAGCCAGGACACCGACCGCCTGGTCGAGGACGGCTCCACCTACGTCGGCTATGGCGCGTTCGAGCCGGAGAACTTCGACGAGGACGCCTACAACCGGCTGAGCGATCAGGCGAAGGAAGATCTCTACACCAGCGACGTGACCCGGATGCTCGACGAGGTGGTGTTCCCCATCGTGCGGCGCCACGGCATCGAGCCCGAGTGGAACCGCGATCTCGGAACGCGGGTGCTGCTCACCAACGCCGACTGGTACGCGCCGATCGAGAGCTGACGATCTGTAACTCCTGTGGCGGGCGCGCCGACATACAGTTCAGCGCGTCTGAAGGGGGTTAGCCCGATGCCGAATCATCGTCGCTGCGCAATGGCCGCCGTCGGTGCTGCGTTTGTCGTTCCGGCCGTCCTGAACATCGGCACTGCCCATGCGGCCCCGCTGCCCAGTTTCTGTGTGCCGCCCAACGTCGTCGACAACGTGTGCACGGCGCGGCTGAAATCCGTGACGGCCGACGTGATCGACGGAACGATCACCGGCACGCCGGTCGGCGGCGGGCCGGCGATTACCCTTGCGGGACAAGCGGATGCGTACCTGAAATCGACCGGGTTCGGCGATACACCGCCGGAACCGGTTCAAGATTGGGACACCCAGATCGACAAGGTCGGCAATCTCGATACCTCGCCCTCCAACCCCAATTGGTACGGCAATGCGAAGGCCAGGGTTTTCCTGCCCCGGACCCTGAACGACCTGGCCACCAAGTTTCCTCCCGACAGCCTGATCGTGCGGTTCGTGTCGGACGACGCCCGGCCGGACGCGTTGCGGTTGGTGTCCATTCAGCCGACCGCTACGTCCGATCCTGCGCCAGCCCGGCCAGGTGCTTGAGCGAGTTGTCCAGGTGCTGCCGGTCGAACGGCGGGAACTCGATGTGTTCGCGAAGCGCGGGCGGCACCGCCGACCAGTCGTACGTGAGGGTGACCTCGGTCCGGTCGTCGCCGCGCGGCTCAAGGTCGTAGCGCCAGATCCAGCCGCCGAACTCGATGTTGGCGTCGTCATCACCCTGGCCCGGTAGCCACGCAATCGCACGCGGAGGCTCGAAAACCTCGACCCGATTGGCCATTTCGTAGTGCATGCCGCCGTAGTTGTCGTGGTACATCGCCATCCGGAAGATCTGGCCGGTGTCGGTCAGCGGCTTGCCGTCGAGTGACTCCCTGACCCAGCCGGTGCCGTCGATCGCCTGGTGGGTGGTCGGGTCGGCCAGCACCGCGAACACGGTTTCGGCCGGAGCGTTGATGGTGCACACAGAGCTCATGGTTTCGTCAGACATACCCGTACCGACCGCCGGCGGCCCAGAAACTCATCGAGGCTGCACATAGATCATCGACACTGCGCTCAGGTCGCGTTTTGGCCGAAAAACACGCCCTCACCGCAGACTCGGCGTGGTGGGGCCGCCCACGAAAACACCCCCGGCCCAATAGGACCGGGGGTGTTTTGCGAACTACTCAGTGAGCGTGGCCGTGATGGCCGTGCCCGTGATCTTCTTCCTCGGCAGGCTTGTCCACGACGGCCGTCTCGGTCGTCAGGATCATGCGCGCCACGGATGCCGCGTTGAGCACCGCCGAGCGGGTCACCTTGGCCGGATCCACGATGCCCTCGGCGACCAGGTCACCGTAGGTCAGGGTGGCGGCGTTGAAGCCCTGCCCGTTGGACTGCTCGCTGACCTTGTTCACCACAACGGAGCCGTCCAGGCCGGCGTTGGTGGCGATCCAGTACAGCGGGGCCGACAGTGCCGACGAGAACACGTCGACACCGAGAGCCTCGTCGCCCTTGACCTCGCCGCGCAGCTTGTCGAGGGCCGCGCGGGCCTGCACGAGTGCCGCGCCACCACCGGTGACGATGCCCTCCTCGACGGCAGCCTTGGCAGCCGCGACGGCGTCCTCGACCGCTTCCTTGCGCTTCTTCAGGTCGGTCTCGGTGGCCGCGCCGACCTTGATCACCGCGACGCCGCCGGACAGCTTGGCCAGCCGCTCCTGCAGCTTCTCCCGATCCCAGTCGGAATCGGTGGTCTCGATCTCGGCCTTGAGCTGCTTGACGCGGTCGGCGACCGCATCCTTGGAGCCGCCACCGTCGACGATCACGGTGCTGTCCTTGGTGACCACGACGCGACGGGCCGAGCCCAGCACGTCGAGGCCGGCCTCGCGCAGCACCAGGCCCACGTCGGGGTTGACAACCTGGCCACCGGTGACGATCGCGAGATCGTCCAGGAACGCCTTGCGACGATCGCCGAAGAACGGCGCCTTGACGGCGACGGCCTTGAGCGTCTTGCGGATGGCGTTGACGACCAGCGTGGACAGGGCCTCGCCCTCGATGTCCTCGGCGATGATCAGCAGCGGCTTGCCCGATTCGGCGACCTTCTCCAGCAACGGCAGCAGGTCGGGCAGCGAGCTGATCTTGTCGCGGTGCAGCAGCACCACCGCGTCCTCGAGCACCGCTTCCTGCGAGTCGAAGTCGTTGACGAAGTAGGCCGAGATGAAGCCCTTGTCGAAGCCGACACCCTCGGTGACCTCGAGCTCGGTGTTGAGCGTCGAAGACTCTTCGATGGTGACCACGCCGTCGTGACCGACCTTGGTCATCGCCTCGCCGACCAGCTGGCCGATCTGCTCATCGCGTGAGGACACCGTGGCGACCTGGGCGATGGCCTTTTCGTCCGACACCGGGGTGGCCGCGGCCAGCAGGGCCTCGGACACGGCGTCCGCGGCCTTGCTGATGCCCTGGCCCAGGGCGATGGGGTTGGCACCGGCCGCGACGTTGCGCAGACCGGCCTTGACCAGGGCCTGCGCCAGGACGGTGGCGGTGGTGGTGCCGTCGCCTGCGACGTCGTTGGTCTTGGTGGCCACCGACTTCACCAGCTGGGCACCGAGGTTCTCGAACGGGTCTTCCAGGTCGATCTCGCGCGCGATGGTCACACCGTCATTGGTGACCTGCGGGCCGCCGAAAGCCTTGGCGAGCACCACGTTCCGACCGCGCGGACCCAGCGTCACCTTGACCGCATCGGCGAGCTTGTCGACGCCGGCCTCCATGGCACGGCGCGCAGTCTCGTTGAACTCAATCTGCTTGCTCATAAGTCTCTTTCATGACTCCTAACGCATACCGCCCCGGAAACCGCCCGCACTGAACGCGGGGATCTCCGGGGCGGACGCACGAGTACTTACTTAGCGACGACAGCCAGCACGTCGCGGGCCGACAGGATCAGGTACTCCTCGCCGTTGTACTTGATCTCGGTGCCGCCGTACTTGCTGTAGATGACGGTGTCGCCCTCGGCAACGTCCAGGGGGATCCGCTTCTCGCCATCCTCATCCCAGCGGCCGGGGCCAACTGCGACGACGGTGCCTTCCTGCGGCTTTTCCTTGGCGGTGTCGGGGATAACCAGACCGGAAGCGGTCGTGGTCTCGGCCGCGTTGGCCTGAACGAGGATCTTGTCCTCGAGTGGCTTGATGTTGACTGCCACGATGGAAGCCCTCCACTTGTTTGGGTATTGAGCTCCGGTGTGCTCCGGGGCCCTCGGGTTAACCAGGTGTTCGGCATGCGCCCGTGCCCCTCGCTCCGTCGTCGCGGGTGCCGGCGCTGGGGGTTGGCCGCGTGCCACCTAGCACTCTATACATGCGAGTGCTAGCACTCAAGGGTGGGTTGTGCGCCGCCCGAGAACTCATCCGTGGGCTGAAACCCTGTCGAAAAGACCGAGTCAGTGAACGGTGCTATACTCGAACACATGTTCGAAGTCAGTTGGAACATCGACCCCGACGCCACGGAGGCGGCATTGGTCGACCAGCTGGCTGCGATGACCCGCGCGACCGCCGGCATTGCCGCGGCACAGGCCAGAGTGACGACGATGTTGGAAGCCAAGCGCCTCGCCCGTAAGGCCGCTGAGGGTGTGCCTGCCGCCAGACGCGCTCAAGGGCTGGCATCCGAGGTAGGGCTGGCCCGCAAGTCCTCCCCTTGGCACGGAGCCAGGTATCTGAAGATGTCCAGGATCCTGGTCGACGACATGCCCTACACGCTCGCGGCTCTGCAGTCCGGCGTGCTTACCGAAGACCGGGCGATGATCATCACCGACCAGGCCGCCTGCCTGTCCCCGGCAGACCGGCACGCGATGGACGCCGAACTGTGCGCCGATCCCGACGTGCTGGATGGCCTGGGGGACAGAAAGGTTGAGGCTGAGGCAGGGCGGGTGGCTTTTCGGCTCGACCACGACGCGGTGATGGCGCGCATCAGCCGCCATCAGTGCGATCGCACTGTCACGCTGCGTCCGGCCCCACACGGCATGGCGTACGTGACGGCGCTGCTGACCTCCGCAGAAGGCGTTACGGCCTATCAGGCGCTGCAGGCGGAGGCCGCCGCCGCCAGGGCCGCCTCGATCGCCGCCGGAGGTGGATGCCAGGGGCGAGGCCCGTTGATGGCCGATGCCTTCTACCGACGGGTGACCGGGCGTGAGGTCGACGCCGCGGTCCCGGTCGCGCTCAATCTGGTGATCTCCGACGAGAGCTTGTTGGCCCAGGGTTCCGAACCGGCGGTGCTGCAGGGATACGGCCCCATCCCGGCAGAGGTGGCCCGTCAGATGGCCTTGGCTGCGCTGCTGGACCCCCAGGCCGAGGCCGCGGTGCGCAAGCTCTACGCCGATCCGGCCACCGGCAACCTGGTCGCCATGGAGTCCACCGCCCGGGCGTTCCCCAAGGGGCTGCGCTGGTTGATCGCCATGCGTGACCAAAAGTGCCGCACCCCGTATTGCGACGCCCCCATCCGGCACATCGACCACATCACCCGGCACGCCGACGGTGGCGTGACCACCGCCGTCAACGGGCAAGGGCTTTGCGAACGCTGCAATTACGCAAAGGAAAGCCCCGGTTGGCAGACCACGACCACCTACGACGGTTACGGCCGGCACACCACAGAACTCACCACGCCGACCGGCCGGACCTATCGAAGTACCGCCCCGCCGCTACCCACCGGCGCGCGAGTCTTCACCAGCGACATCCACGTCGTGCGCGTTCACGCTGCCGCCTGACCGGTCGACCCGATCCAGCTCTTCTTCCCGCGGCTGACCGCCTGGCATCCGCGCCGCCATGGCCACCAGTCCGTAGGCCACCGCGAACCGATGCCCCAGCTGACCGGCCACATTTCCCCGGCCCACACTCACGTCGTGGCCGAGCTGCTCACTGACCGCCCGGACCAGTTCGTCGTCACTGGCGCCGCCTCCGACGAGCAGCACTCCGGTCACTCCGGGGGCCGCCTGCTCGATACCCCGCATCACGTTGCCACCGATCACCTGTCGTTTGGCGGCCAGGCGCCAACTGCGCCACTCGGCACCCGAGAGCCGCGACGTGAAGGGCAGCCAACCGCTGGGGGCCGCGGTCAGCAACCACCCGCTGCACCGACCGCTGACCGGCGTGTCCAAGAACTGTCGCCGGCCGTGTTCGTCCTCGATGATCTGGACGGTGACGGCCGTGACCGCCTCCGCCCGTTTGGCGTATTCGGCGGCGCTTCGGGAGATGTCCAGGGCGGTGGCCGTCGCCGCCGTCAGCAGCTGTCCCGCACCCGGCAGCACGATCCGTGATCCGTCGGACACGACGTCGACGGTGCCCCCGCCGACATCCACCACCACGACCTCGGGAGTGATCCCAGGAGTGGTGAGAGCGCCGACGCGGGCCGCCGCGGCCTCCGAGTCGACGCGTGTGACCGGTACACCCAACGCCCGGGCCAACTCGTCGGCCCCGGCCGGCGGTTCGTGCTCGCCGGCCATGTTCGCCATCACCAGGCTGTCCACGGTGACCGATCCGCGCCGCGAATTGGCTCGCGCCGCGATGTCGGCGAGGTAAACCACGTGGGCGCTCTCCCCCACGGGCCGGACGACGGGTGCGGTAACCGCCGGTTCGGAATCGCCGAGGCTGACCACCGCACACGCACTGTCGAAGAGTTGATCGGCGATCGCACGCGCGTCGGCCCGCTCGGCCTCGCTCAGCCCGAACACATCGGCGAGCCAGAAGGGATCGGTGAGGCGTTGCAGAGGTGCGACGCCCTGGCGGACTTCGACGGCGACGCGGGTCGCAGGCAGCAGCGACTTGATGTCGACGTCGTCGACGACGGGCAGAGCAGTGTTCAGCCGATTCGACACGAGCACGGCCTCATCGTTGGCCGTCAACACCGCGGTGACGTTGCATCCTTGGGCTACAGCGTCATTCACTCGCTGCGCGACCTCACGGTATCCCCACTGCGCCGTCGCGCAAGCGACGACCGAGCGGCCGGGATCCACGTCACCGAGGCACTCGACCGGAACCGGCTCCCCCACACCGACCGCATCTCCCGCGGTGGTGGCGGCCGACCGGGTGACGATCGTCAGCCTGCCTGTCCGTCGGGTTTCGAGTTGAACCTGTTCGACGGTGGACTTCACGGGCGGAGTCGGCGCGAAGGCCGCCCGGTCGATCACCAGCCCATGCGACTCGGCCAGGCGCCGCACCAACTGCGCGGCGCCTTGCACCGCCCGGGGCGATCCCTTTCCACCACGGGTCGGGGTGCGGGCACTGGCCAGCACCGTCAGTTCTGGGTCCATCCGGCAGAGCACCACCTCGGTGGTGGAGTTGCCGATGTCGACACCGGCCCAGACGGTCACCGCAGCAGGCCGCGCCGCTGGTAGGCCGTCGCCGCCTCCCGGACCAGTGCCGCGCAGGCGGGCGCATCCCGGTCGGCGAGACGTTGCGCCAGTTCCTCCAGTTCGGCGAAGGTCGATCGGCGGGGCCTGAGCGCCTCATAGGCGTCGAGCATCTCTTCAGAGGTGAGTGCGGTCATCTCAGCGGCCCGCCGCAGGTTCATCGCCAATTGCAGGGAACCGGAGCGTTCCGCGATATCTGCTTGGGACAGCAGGGTTTCGCGGCTGATCCGGATGTCGTCGAGAACCAGTTCACCGTTGCGGGCGGCCTCGACCGTCACCTCGGTGAGGCTGCGGCCCGAGTGTGCGGTGATCGTCATCGCTTGAGCTCCAATTCCATGTTCGCGCCCTGGTTGTCGCATTCGGATCGTTCGATCGCCACCATCGACACCACTCTGGTGTGGTACCTGGCGGTGATCGCCTCGTCGGTGTACGCGTTGCGCATCGGGGCAGGAGTCGCACCCTTGGCGTGCCGGCCGGCGTTGATGCCGATCAGCCGGTACATCTCGGGGGTGATCAGTGGTGCCACACTGAGCAATTCGAGGTTGGCCAACGGCGGGAGATCGCGGCGGTGGATCAGTGTGGTGCCCTTGGCCTGAAGCCCGACGCCGATCCCGGAACCGGACAGCCGGGCCGCGGACTTACCGATCACCCCGAGGTCCACGGAGTCTGCGATCCGAACCAGACGCGGCACACACTGCTCCTCTTCCAGCCCGGCCAGGATCTGTTCCAGCGCGTCGTAGACGGTCATCCCGGACAGAGTGCGAAACAGCTTGACGCCGAACGCGGGAGACACACCGATGACCACTTCGCGGGGATCTTCTCCCACGCCCGCGGGCCCACTCACGATCAGCCGGTCCGGATGCGCGAAGGTCGCCTGCTCCTTGACCAGGTCGGTCACCGACCGCGCCTGACGAACCGCATCGATCTGAGCCTGACGCTCTGCCGTCGGCCGGTACCCGGTGCCGGGACCGCGGTAGTCGTTCGGATCCTGCAGCGCTGACAGCACATTCATCTGTTCGTCGAAGATCGCCGCGGTCTGCAGGTAGTCACCGGTGACGCGGGCCTTCGCCATGTTCAGGACCCGTTCGGCGATGTCGGTGAATCCCGTCTCGGCGAGCGCGGCGACGATGTCGAGCACCGTCAGACCCGACTGCTCGATCATCCGGGCGGCACTGAGCACCTTCACCCCGTCGGTGGGCGGCAGGTCCTTGGAACCCGCCGCCCCGACAACGGTTTCCACATGCTCGTCGTCGAAATCGGCGAGCCCCAGATATTCGAATACCGCCCGGGTGGCCTCGGCGGCCTGGCGGCGCATGGCTTCGAGAGTCGTCGGGTCCACCGACCGCAGCCCGCCGTCGACACCCCAGTCACGCTGCATCACCAGGTAGTCATCGAGGTCGGCGGCGTTGAAGTTGGACGGGCCGAACATGTTGTCGTAGGCCACCACCGAACCGAAGCCGGAGAAGATGAAGTCCGATCCCGACAACAGCACCGGCAAGGTCCGGCTGGTTCGCCGCATCGTGGACTCGGAGACCAGCGAGTCGTTGCCGCTGCAGGATTCCAGCCCGCGCAACATGACCATCAGGTTCTCGGCGATCAGTTCGCGGACACCGCCCGGCACCGACGCGGTGATCGAAGCGCCGTCGATGCCCCCGTTCTGAACCCCCTGTGCACCAATACCTTTGGCCAGGGCGACGCAGCGGGACTCCAGGTAGTTCATCGACTTGCGCTCGGCCTGACCCATCAGGACCTCCGAGCCGGCCCCGCTGGACAGCCGCATCTTGATACCGCGGGAGGCGTAGGACGACGTGAGGAACGCCTTCGACCACGGGGTGTCGTCACCGTCGGTGAACACCTGCTCAGTGCCGTAGACCGAGACCGTCTCGGCGTACGACACCAGGCCGCGCACCCCGAGTTCCAGTTCGCGCGCCTCCTCGACCGAGCACTGTGTGAGCGCCCCGGGCGCGGGTACCTGCGATCCGATCAGCAGGCCGACCGCGACGGCTGGGGCGTCGTCGAGCACCGGGACGGTGGCTTCCAGCTCCCGGAACCCGTAGACGACGGCGGTGGCGGCATCGGCCGCGATGAGCAAGGGGTCGTCGAGGCGGTTGGTGACATGGGCCTGGTTCGCGGGCGTGCGGCGGGCCCGCATCTTCATCATCGCCATCTGAATCTCGACGGGCTGCAGGAGCGCCACCACCCGGGCCATCTTGGCTGGGGTCAATCCGCCGCAGACGCGCAGCACCTCCTCGCGCGGCACACCCGAGTCGACGATCATCCGGGCCAGCTCGACGTCACTCATCGCCATCGATCGCGGTGCCTCCACGGGATCGACGGCGTAGCGGACGATGAACTCGTCGATGGTGTCGAAGTCGGCGACGGACTTCGAATCCATCTCCACCACGGTGCCGTCGTCGGCCACCTTCCAGGACGGTTCCGGATCGTGAGGCGACAGATGGGAGATCATGCCCAGCTCGGGGTCCGCCTGGGCGAACCCGTCCAGGTTGACGCGCTGCTCATCCAGCAGTCGGATGCGTCCCAGCCGGTGATCCTGCTCGGTTTCGCTGCTGTCCGGGTTCATTGCAGTCGTCGTACCTCTCTGTCGGCGTGACGGGTGTGTCACGTAACCGGCCAAGCATCGACTGGATGCCGCGATGGAAACAACATCCGCCCGGCACCTTCCAACAAAGTGTGTGACTGCGGAGCGGCCGATGTGAACTGGCTTACAACAAGGTGTTGGAAAGTGATCGACAGCAGTGGCGAAGCGGCCTGTGATTCTCGCAAACTTGCCCCGGACTTCACCCAGCCGCCAACTGCGGCGGGCAGTTAGGAGGAATCAACCCAATGACCGAGGTTGTCAACGCGGGCCAAAAGACCCCACCTGATACGTCATCGGACGGCCGTCCGGCCAAATTGCGCGGCCACCTCGGCGTGCCCGCGATCGTGCTGATGGTGGTGGCGGCCTCGGCGCCGCTGTCGACCATCGGCGGCAATGTGCCGATCGCGATGGCGTTGGGCAACACCACCGGCATCCCGGTCGCCTTCATCGTCGCGGGCGTGATCTTCGGCCTGTTCGCCGCCAGCTTCGTGGCGATGTCGAAGTACGTCACCGACGCCGGGGCCTTCTACGCCTACATCCGTGAGTCGCTCGGTCGGGCGGCCGGAACCGGTGCGGCCGTGCTCGCGCTCCCCGCCTACATGGCGACCCTGATCGCCGTGGCCGCCTACGACGGCGTCATCCTCAACGAGCTGATCACCCGGTTCGGTGGACCTGATCTCCCCTGGTGGCTGTTGACCGGCGTGGTGCTGGCAGCCGTCGGTTGGCTCGGCTACCGCGACATCGATCTCAGCGCGAAGGTCCTAGGTGTCTTCCTGGTGTCCGAGGTCGCCATCCTCATGGTGGTGGATCTGGTCATCGTGGTGCGTGGCGGCGAGCACGGCCTCACCGGTGACTCGTTCACCCCGCAGGGCATCGCCGGCGGATTCGGCATCGCCCTGCTCTACGCCCTGTGGGGATTCGTCGGCGTCGAGGCGACCGCGGTTTTCCGGGACGAGGCCAAGGACCCCGACCGCACCGTCCCCCGGGCCACCTACTGGGCGGTGGGCATCGTCGCGGTCTTCTACGCCTTCACCAGCTGGGCCCTCGTCGAGGGCAACGGCGGGCACGACGCCATCCAGCTCGCCACCGACGACCCCGACAACTTCATGGTGAACACCGCGGGCAAGTACCTCGGCATGGTCGGACGTGACCTGAACACCATCCTGTGGTCGGTCAGTGTCTTCGCGTGTGCCCTCGCGTTCCACAACATCGCGTCTCGGTACGCGTTCGTGCTCGGACAGAGCGGTGTGTTCTCGAAGAAGATCGGCAAGGTGCACGAGCGTCACGGCTCACCGTCGAACGCCTCACTGGTCATCACCGTGGCCTCGTTCGTCGTGATGGGCATCTGCGCCGCGCTTCAGCTGGACCCGGTGTTGCAGATCTTCGGACCGGGCGGTGGCCTCGGCATCCTGGCCCTCGCGCTGCTGTGGCTGCTGACCACGATCTCGGTGGTGCTCTTCTTCGTCCGGCGGGGCAACTCCACCGGCAAGGTGGTGCTGGCCTCGTTCGCGACGCTCGCCCTGGCGGCGGCCCTGGTGCTGGTGGTGTCCAACCTGACCCTGGTGGTCGGCGGCACTCCCGCCCTGGCGGCGATCTTCGGTGTGATGCCGCTGATCTTCTTCGCAGTCGGCATGCTGCTGAGCCGGCGGTCCACCGAGGAACTGGCTTCGATCTCGTCCGTCAGCTGACCGAATCCCGACGTCGGTGGCCACCTGCCGGGCAGGTGGTCACCGGCGTGACTGGTCGCTGATACCGTCGGCTTCGACGCACCGCCGAGCAGTTGATCAGAAGGGAAGCGGCATGTCCGAGGACTCGTCGCTGAGTGTGGCGGCGGTCTTGACGATTCCACCCTTGGACCAGGGTTCAGTGGTCGCGGGGCACCGCGGACTGGCCCGTGAGGTCCGCTGGGTGGACATCATCCACGCACCGGCCGAGGACTTCGTCCGGCCCGGCGACCTGGTGCTCACCACCGGTGCCGACATCCACCAGCCGGGTGTGCGCGAATTCCTGGTTTCCCTGGTGGCCTCACCGGCCGCCGGCATCATTCTCAGTCCACCCCCCGATGTGGACGCCCACGACCTCCTCGAGCTGCTGATCCCCCTCGCCGACCAGCATGCGTGCCCATTTGTCTTGCTGCCCTGGGAAATTGCCTTCGCCGACGTCCAGAAGACCATCCTGCCGCTGATCGGTCCGTCCCCGCCGGACACCGGGGTCCAGATGGTCATCGGGCGCCGCGTACGCGACGACCCCGGGTGGGGCGATGCCGCCGAGAGGTTCGCCGGCGCGCTGCACGAATTGGCGCTCGCCGCCGGCCTCACGGTCACGTCATCGGTCACCGATGATCTGGTCATGGGCCATTTCTCTTCGGCCCCAACCGAATCCACAGTGTCTGGATTGGTCGATTCCGCCCAGCGACTCAGCGGGCTCCCCGAGGACCTCGTGACCTGGGCGCTGCTGGCGCCCGCACAGGGCCATGCGGTCGCCGTCGCCGCTCCGGTTTCGCCGGCGCTGCCCGAAGGCCCGGTCGGTCCCATGCAGTTCGCCGAGGTACTGCGTCAGCACCCGCGCAGCATGGCGACCGTCCTACAGACGCTGCAGCCCCTCATCGACTACGACAAGACCCGGCGTGGACAACTGGTGCACACCTTGGAGATCCTGCTCGACGAGGCCACCAACACCAGTGCGGCGGCGCGGGCACTGTTCCTGAACCGCCACTCGCTGCTGTACCGGATCAAACTCATCGAGGAACTCACCGGGCTGTCACTCAAAAACCCCGCCGACCGTTTCCAGCTGGAGGTCAGCGTGCGGGTTCACCACATCAACGAAGCGCGCTGACCTAGCGTTCGTATTGTCGCGGGTCGACGTTCAGGTGCGCCGAGACGTCACCGACCATCTCCACGTCGACCTTGCGTTCGGTGAAGTACCAGCCCTCGTCGTCCCGCGCGAACGTGTCGAAGTACCGCCCGACCACGATCGGCTGCAGCGGAACGGGACTCGGAGCGTCCGGGACGTGCTGCACGACGCAGAACGTCGAGCGGGATTCGGCCCGGTCACCATCGAGTTCGACGATCGGATTGAGCACCAGGTGACGGGTCCGGGTGCGGTTGCCATGGTCGGGGAACCGGCGCGTCGTTTGGGCGAACAACTTCGCGATGGTCTGGGCTCCGGAGACGCTGCCGGAGGCCGGGCCGCCGAACATGGCCCGGCCCAATAATTCCCCGACCCCGTCGAAGTCGCCGGCGTCGATCAGCTCGGCGTAGCGGTACAGCAGCTCTGTCACCTCGAGCTTGTCGGCCGTCGTGCTCATGCCACCTGTCCCTTCACCACCGGTAGACCGGGATCACTGGCCGCATCAAGCGGCGACGGTTCCGCGCCGGCCGCGATCAGATGTGCCGCGAACGAGGCGATCATCGCGCCATTGTCGGTGCACAACCGAGGCCGCGGCACCCGCAGCGTCAGACCCGCTGCGGCGCAGCGTTCCTCGGCGAGTTCACGCAGCCGTGAGTTGGCTGCCACCCCGCCCGCGATGAGCAGGGTGGATACCCCGAGATCGGTGGCGGCGCGGACGGCCTTGGCGGTCAGCACGTCGGCGACCGCCTCCTGGAAGCCGGCAGCCACATCGGCCTGGGAGGCCTCCGGGTGCGCCTCCACGTAGCGGGCGACCGCGGTCTTCAGCCCCGAGAAGCTGAACACGTACGGGTCGTCGCGCGGCCCGGTCATGCCACGGGGGAAGACGATGGCGTCACGGTCGCCGGTGCGGGCCAGCTCGTCGAGTACCCGTCCACCCGGATAGCCCAGTCCGAGCAGCCGGGCCACCTTGTCGTACGCCTCACCGGCGGCATCGTCGACGGTGCTGCCCAACTCGACGATCGGCTGCCCGAGCGACCGGACATGCAGCAGATGGGTGTGCCCGCCCGAGACCAGCAGGCCGACACTTTCGGGCAGCGGTCCGTGGTCGTACACATCGGCGGCCAGGTGACCGCCGAGGTGATTGACCCCGTAGAAGGGAACGTTCCAGCCGGCCGCGTACGCCTTGGCGGCGGCCACCCCGACCAGCAGTGCCCCGGCCAGACCGGGGCCGATGGTCGCGGCGACGACGTCGGGCCGCTCGACGCCTGCGGCGTCCAGCGCCCGGCGCATGGTCGGCCCGAGCGCTTCCAGGTGCGCACGCGAGGCGATCTCGGGAACGACGCCGCCGAAGCGGGCGTGCTCGTCGACGCTGGAGGCGACCTCGTCGGCGAGAAGCTTGACGGTGCCGTCTGCGGCAAGATCGGCGATGCCGACTCCTGTTTCGTCACAGGAGCTTTCGATGGCCAGGATGATCACGTCGGGCCCCCTTGGGGAAGGCGTTGCATGGTGTAGGCATCGGCGCCGCTGGCGCGGTAGTACCGCTTGCGCAGGCCGATGTTGACGAATCCGAC
This sequence comes from Mycolicibacterium peregrinum, assembly GCF_002102345.1. Classification (GTDB taxonomy): domain Bacteria; phylum Actinomycetota; class Actinomycetes; order Mycobacteriales; family Mycobacteriaceae; genus Mycobacterium; species Mycobacterium peregrinum. The sequence continues at coordinate 79,439 of NZ_LQPP01000026.1, read as the reverse complement.
GCTCTCGTACAGCGCGATGGCCGGCTCGTTGTCGGTGCGGACCTCCAGGAAAACCGTTCCGCCCGAGGCGTAGTCGAGCAGGTCGTCGAGCAGCCTGCGCCCGATCCCCTGCCCCTGGAACTCGGGATCGACACCGATGGTGTGGATCTCGTACTCGTACGGGCGCATTCGGCCCAGCCGGGAGATGCCGGCATAGCCGACCAGAACGCCGTCGCTGCGGGCCGCGATGTAGCGATTGTGCTTGGCGTCGAGTTCGGCCAGGAACGCCCGGGCCGGCCACGGGTCGTCGCCGGCGAACAGCTTGGCTTCCAGCTCGGCGCACCGCGTGGCGTCGGCCCGGGTCAGTGCGTCGAACACGGTCACTTCCGCACCGCCGCAGCGGGTTTCGCATCGGGCCGGCGCAGGTACAACGGCACCAGAGGCTGCGCGGCGTCCCAGTCGCCGACCGCGAGCACCAGGCCCGCCGGCGTCGGGTACACCACGTCGAGCCGGGGCAGCGCGAACAGGGCCGCGTGATCGGGTGAACCGGCTACCGCGGCCGAGGGCTCCGGTGCCACATCGGCAGGTGCGTTGACGGCAGGCCCGTCGATCCGAACTCCGTCGCGGTAGCGCGCCCAGTACACCTCGCGCCGCCGCGCATCGGTGACCACCAGCACGTCGCCGTCGGTGTGGACACCGATGGCGTCCAGACTGCACACGCCGTGCACCGGAACGCCGAGCGCGTGGCCGAAGGCCGCAGCACTGGCCATCCCCACCCGCAGCCCGGTGAAGGGGCCCGGACCGCAGCCGACGACGACCGCGTCGAGCTCCGCGACAGTGATACCGGCATCGGACACGGCACCGAGCACGTTGGGCGTGAGCTGCTCGGCGTGGGCCCGGGCATCCAACGTCACCCGTTCGGCGAGGGTACGCACGGCGCCGTCCTCGGCGCGGTGGACCACGCCGGCGGTGACCGCCGGGGTCGCGGTGTCGATGGTCAAGATGTTCATGGGGCGCTCCACTGCCAGATCACCGTGCGCGTCTCGGTGTCGGTGTCGCGCTCGATGCGGATGTCCAGGTGATGATCGGAGAGCCGTTCGGCTAGGCCCTCGCCCCACTCGACCACCACTACGGCGTCGTCGAGATCGGTGTCGAGGTCGAGCGCATCGAGCTCCCCCAACAGGTCGACGCCGGGATGGTCGAGCAGCCGGTACATGTCCACATGCACCATCGCCGGTCGGCCGGCCTGCCGGGCGGGATGCACCCGCGCCAGCACGTACGTCGGGGAGACCACCGGCCCGTCCACGTCCATCGCGGCCGCGATGCCCTTGGCCATCACCGTCTTGCCCGCGCCCAGCGGACCCGACAACACCACCACGTCACCGGCTTTGAGCCCCGCGCCCAGTGTCGCGCCCAAGGCGATGGTGTCCTCGGTGGTGGCGAGCTCGGCCGTGCCGGCGCTGCGCTCAGCCACGGAACCGGACCCGATCGCGGACCCGGCGGGAAAGCGTGACGAGTTTGGAGGGCGTAGCCCGCTCCACCAGACGGACCAGTGCGTCGTCGATCACCACGGGCTCCTCAAGCTGGACCAGATGGCCGGCTCCCCCGACGATCACCAGTTCGGAACGGGGTAGCTGTGCGGCCATGGCCTTTGAGTATTCCATCGGGGTGAGCAGGTCCCGGTCACCGCAGGCGATGAGTGTCGGCACCTTGGCCAGTACCCGTAGTGCGCCGGCCTCGTCGTGGACCTCGAGGGCGTGCAGGAATTCGACCAGCGTGGTGATCGACGTGCCGTGCATCATCCGCTGGGAGAACTCGACCACGCTGGGGCTGACCGACTCGTCGCCGTAGGACGCGGCGCGCAGGATCGGCCCGATCACCGACCGGGCCGCGCCGCGGGTGCGGTGCACAGTACCGGGGGCATAGCGGGCCAGGAACCGCACCGCCTCCAGCGCCGGGTTCCGCAAGATCTCCCCCAGCGGAGAGCGCGCCACGCCTTCGACGGCCGAGGAGATCACCGCGGCGCCGACGATCTGTTTCGGGTAGCGGTGCGGAAATTGCCGGGCATGGGAGAGGACTGTCATGCCGCCCATCGAATGGCCGACGAGCACCGCGGGTCCACGTGGGACCGTCACGGCCAGAACGGCTTCCAGATCGCGTCCGAGTTGTTCGACGGTGTAGGTGTCCGGCGGGGCCGTCCCCGACTGACCATGGCCGCGCTGGTCGTAGAACACCATCCGCACCTGCGGGCCCCACTGTTCGGCCAGCCGGGTGCGCTGAAAGTAGAAGGCGCCCATGCGCAAACAGAATCCGTGGGCGAACACGACGGTCAGCGGCGCGTCGTTGGGACCGACCTCGCGCACGGCCAGCGGCACCCCGTCAGCCGTCGTGACCACGGAACTTCGGTCTGCGTCCAGACGCTCGAAATCTTCACCCAGGTAGGGATCCTCGCCGGTGCTGCGCCGGGTCAGGGACCGCGCCACCGACCTGCCCGCCACCGTGCCCACGGCGGTGAGCCCGGCGGCACCGGCCAGCCACTGAGCATTGCGACTCAACGCTCGCGACCTGCCTGCAGATAGGTGCGAGTGATCCGGCCACGCGGACTCGTGGCCACCTCGTAGTTGATGGTGCCGAGCAGTTCGGCCCAGTGCTGGGCGGTCTGTTCGCCCTGGGTCCCGGGACCGAACAGGATGGCGTCGTCCCCTTCGGCGACGTCGGTGGCATCTGGGCCGAGGTCGACGACGAACTGATCCATGCAGATCCGCCCGACAGCCGGGCGGCGCCTGCCCTTGATCAGCACCTCGATTCTTCCGCTCAACGAGCGGAAGATGCCGTCGGCGTAGCCCACCGGCAGCAGCGCCAGCATGGTGTCCCGGTCGGCGATCCACCGGTGACCGTAGGACACCCCGTCGCCAGCGTGCACCGAACGGACCAGCGCTACAGGGCATTTCAATGTCATGGCGGGAATCAGACCCATATCGCCGCGCTCTGGGATCGGGCTCAGCCCGTAGACCGCGATACCGGGTCGCACCATGTCGAACGCCAGATCCGGCCGGGTCATGGCTGCGGGCGAATTCGCGATGTGGGCCACCTCGAACACCACGCCCTGTTCGGCGGCCTGCTCGCGCATCGCGGTCAGGCGTTTGCCCTGCAGCTCGTTGAACGGGTTGTCGGGCTCGTCGCCGTGCACCAGATGACTCATGATGCCGCGCACCCGGACCGCGCCGTCGGCCTGAGCCCGGGCCAGCGCGGCGATCATCGCGGGGAAATCTGCCGGGCTGACGCCGTTGCGGCTCAAGCCGGTGTCCACCTTCACCGTGACCGTCGCGGCGCGGCCGGTCTGGTGCACGGCGGCCAGCAAGTCGTCGAGCTGGCGCACCGAGGACACCGCGACCTGCACATCGTTTTCCAGTGCCGGCGTGAAGTCGGTGCCGGGCGGGTGTAGCCAGCACAGCACCGGAGCGGTGATCCCGCCGGCCCGCAGCGCGACCGCTTCGGCGATGGTCACCACCCCGAGTTCGGCGGCCCCGGCGGCCAACGCGGCCTTGCCCACCTCGACGGCGCCGTGACCGTAACCGTCGGCTTTGACCACAGCCATCACCCGGGCGGCGCCGGCATGTTCACGCAGCAGGCGGACGTTGTGGTCGATCGCGCCGAGGTCCACCACCGCCTGCGGCGATGCGTGCGGGGTCAACGAGGTCGCGAGTTCGGTCGTCTGCATGTCATATCACCGCCGACCATTGTCCCAGAGGCACAAATCCGGCCTGATCAGCGGACCGGCCCGGCCCATCTAGTGCGCAAACGGCTGCAGGTCGTTGAACGCCCCACGCGGCTTGAGCGCGTCGAGTCGCCCTAGCACCGTGATGGTGTCCTCCTTGAGCGCCCGGGCCAGATCGGCCGAGAACCCCTCGCGCACGACCACCCGCAGCACCACGACATCCGTGGCTCCCTCGGGCATGGTGTAGGCCGGCACCTGCCAGCCGAAGGAGCGCAAACCCTCCGACACGTCGAACTCGGTGTAGCCCGGCTTTCCCTTGAGCCGGAAGCTGACCACGGGAATGGCCGAACCATCGGTGATCAACTCGAAGTGCTCACTGTCGCGCAGCTCGTCCCCCAGCCAGCGCGCCGTCTGCGACAGACACTGCATCACCTGGGTGTATCCGGCCCGACCCAGCCGCAGGAAGTTGTAGTACTGACCCACCACCTGGTTGCCGGGCCGGGAGAAGTTCAGGGTGAAGGTCGGCATGTCCCCACCGAGGTAGTTGACCCGGAACACCAGGTCCTCGGGCAGGTACTCCTTGCTGCGCCACACCACGAAGCCGATGCCGGGGTAGGTCAGCCCGTACTTGTGACCGCTGACGTTGATCGACACCACGCGCGGCAACCGGAAATCCCACTCCAGGTCGGGGTGCAGGAACGGGACGACGAATCCGCCGCTGGCGGCGTCGACGTGCACAGGGATGTCAAGGCCCTTGTCTTGCGAGAGCTGGTCCAGGGCCGCGCAGATCTCCGCGATCGGCTCCAGCTCCCCGGTGTAGGTGGTGCCAAGGATCGCGACGACACCGATGGTGTCCTCGTCGACCGCGTCGAGCACCTGCTCGGGGGTGATCACGTAGCGCCCGTTCTCCATGGGCAGGTAACGCGGTTCGACGTCGAAGTACCGGCAGAACTTCTCCCACACCACCTGGACGTTGGAACCCATCACGAGGTTGGGGGTGCGCCCCTTCCAATCCTTCCCCACCTTCTCGCGCCACCGCCATTTCATGGCCAGGCCGCCCAGCATCACTGCCTCACTGGAACCGATCGTCGAGACTCCACATGCGGCCGAAGCGTCGTCGTCGCTCAGACCTTCGGCATGGAACAGGTCGGCGACCATGCTCACGCAGCGCGCCTCGATCGCCGCGGTGGCCGGGTACTCGTCCTTGTCGATCATGTTCTTGTCGAATGTCTCGGCCATGAGCTTCTCGGCCTCTGGGTCCATCCACGTGGTGACGAACGTCGCGAGATTCAACCGTGAGCTGCCGTCGAGCATGAGCTCGTCGTGGATGAAGCGGTACGCCGCACCGGGTTCCATCGCATCGTCGGGCAGGCGGAGTGAGGGAACCGGTGCCATCGCCAATCTGCCGGTGTAGGCGGGCGAGATGTGCGGGGCGCGATGGTGCTTGTGCGGCATGGAGTTCCTTTTCTTCTACAGCGTGGCGATTGCCGCGCGGATATGAGCGAGGATGCGTGACGCCGAGGTCGGCGCCGGGTTGGGACCGGGATCGGCCGCCGACAAGTTGGCGGCGCGGGCATGGACGAAGGCGGCCGCAGCCGCGGCTTCTCCGGGTGACAGTCCGGCGGCCAGCAGGGATCCGATGATCCCGGACAGCACATCTCCGGAACCGGCTGTGGCAGCCCATGATTGGCCCGCGGGGTTGAGATACGTGGTGTGCCCGGGTTCGGCGATGACGGTGACGTTGCCTTTGAGCAGCACAGTGACACCTAGTCGCTCGGCCAGACCGCGCGCGGCGGCGACGCGGTCAGCGCCCGGGGGATCTCCTGCGAGCCGCTCGAATTCACCGGCATGCGGGGTGAGCACGGTCGGTGCGGTGCGTCCGGCGAGCAGGCCGGGGTCGGCGGCGAGCAGGGTGAGACCGTCGGCGTCGACGATCACCGGCAGATCGGTTTCGAGCGCGAAGCGCAGCGCGGACTCGGCCGTGTCATCGGTGCCGAACCCGGGTCCGACCACCCAGGCCTGGACCCGCCCCGCCTCCTGCGGACTGGGTGCGGCGATCACCTCGGGCCAGTGTGAAAGCACCTGCGGTCCGGCGCTTCCCGCATACCGGACCATGCCGGAGGTGGCGGCCACCGCGGCGCCGGTGCTCAACACCGCCGCACCGGGGTAGGTCGCCGAGCCGGACACCACACCCGTCACCCCTTGGGTGTACTTGTCGTCGTGTGGTCCCGGTATCGGCCAGAGCTCCCGGACGTCGGCTGCCTCCAGGCCGGCCAGATCGGTGGGCGCCAGATCCAGACCGATGTCGACGAGTTCGACGCGGCCGCACTCACCCAGTGCGTGTACGGGTTTGAGGGCGCCGAACGTGACGGTCAGGACGGCATGCACATGGGGGCCGTCGGCGGCGCCGGTCTGTACGTCGAGGCCGCTGGGGAGGTCGACGGCGACCACAGGGGCGGTGTTGGCTTCGAACACCGCCGCGGCGTTGGCGCGCAGCGGGCCGCGCCCCGAGATGCCGACAACGCCGTCGATCACCAGATCGGTTGCCGCAGAGATTCCGGACACCACCCGTCCCCCGGCGCGCCGGAACGCCGCCAGACCTTTGGCGTGAGCCTTCTCGGGATTGAGCAGGACCGCATCGGCAGCGGCTCCGCGTCGGCGCAGGAACGTCGCCGCCCACAGGGCGTCACCACCGTTGTCACCGGAGCCGACCACCGCGCAGATCCGTCGGCCGGCGACACCACCGGTGCGCAGCTTCAACTCGGTCGCGATCGCCGTCGCCAGCCCATAGGCGGCGCGGCCCATCAGCACCCCGTCGGGCAGCGATGCCAGTAGCGGCGCTTCGGCGGCACGGATCGCATCGGCCGAGTAGTAGTACCGCATCCGCTCCGCTCCGCTCGATGTGCCGTCGACTTTGCCGCGCGCCAACAGGTTACGTGTGTTTGCTGTCGAGCGTCACCGAATGTGACGCCACGGCTGCTACCGAGCCTCGGCAGCGACCGCCGCGTCACTTTCGCGTGATCCGCGCGATCGTGGCTGCCGCTTCGCGCAACCGGTCGGGTGGATGCGACGCGTAACCGAGAACCAGGCCGGGCGGTCCGGGCAGCCGCCGGTGCCACGACACGGGATGCACGAGGACACCCGCGTCACGCAGATCGTCGGCCAGCGCCACATCATCGACGTCGTCGGGCAACGTGACGAGCAGGTGCAGGCCCGCGGCGACACCGCTCACCCTCGCGGCGGGCATCGCCGCGGTCACCGCGTCCAGCAGTGCGTCGCGCCGTGCCCGGTGCCGCGTGCGCACCAGCCGGACGTGCCGGTCGTACTCACCTGATTCGAGTAATCGCGCGAGCACCAGTTGCGGCACGGTCGGGCTGCCGAGGTCGGTGGCATGTTTGGCCGCCACCAGCTCGGGATGGCGTCGCGGGGGTGCGATCACCCAACCCAGCCGCAGCGCGGGCGCCAGGCTCTTCGAGGTGCTCCCGGCATAGGCGATGCGATCGGGCGCTGACGCGTGCATGGCCGGAACAGGTGCCCGGTCGTAACGGTATTCGGCGTCGTAGTCGTCCTCGATGATCAGTGCGCCGTCCCATTCCAGCAGCTCGCGGCGCCGATGCGGGCCCAGCACCACGCCCGACGGGAACTGATGCGCCGGGGTCAGGAAGACAGTCGGTGCGCCGCTGGCGGCGAGTTCGGTGACGAGGATTCCGTTGTCGTCGACGGGGACGGGCACCGGGTGCAGACCCCAGTGCTCGAGTTCGTCGACGGCCCCGCGCGAACCGGGATCCTCGACGGCGATCGTGTCGAGGCCTTCGCCGCGCAACTGCTGGGCGAGCAGGGCGACGGCCTGGGCAACGCCGGCGACCACCAGGATGTCGTCGGGAGCGACGCGCAGTCCGCGGGTCCGGCCGAGCCACGGGGCCAGTGCGGCCCGTAATCGCGGATGGCCCCGGGGATCGCCGTAACCGAGGTCGTCGGGAGACGCCTCGGCCAGCACCGCGCGTTCGGCACGCAGCCAGGTGCTGCGCGGAAATGCCGACAGATCGGGCACGCCCGGCGACAGGTCGATGCCCTCACCGACCGGCAGTCGGGGCCTCGGCAGACGCGCCACCAGCGACGTCAAGGGTTCAGCCCGGGGCGGCCGGACCGGCTGCGTCAGCACATGGGTGCCGCCACCCGCGTGCCCGCCGACCAGACCTTCGTCCGCCAGCCGCCGATAGGCCTCGACGACCACCCCGCGTGATATCGCCAGTTCGCCGGCCAACACCCTGGTGGGTGGAAACCGGGTGCCCGGGGTCAGCCGCCCGTCTGCGATCGCAGTGCGCAGGGCATCCGGGAGCCAGTCGGTGAGCCCGCGTGCCGGAGCAGTCGACGGGTCGAGCTGCAGGAAGTCCGTGCCCGCAATTTGGTCCACGATAGATGTCCAAACTTGGTTCTACTTGTTGGACCATATTGGCGTCAGCATGGGTTACATGTCCAGCCCCACCCGAGCCGGCCTGTCCGGCGCACTCGGCATGACCTTCGTCGGTGGCAGCGTGGCCGTTTCGAGTGTGCTCGCCGAAGCGCCACTACACACAGCGCAGGCATTGCGCTACGCCATGGCGTGCGTGCTGCTGCTCGCGTGGGCCAGGCTCACCGGCCAACCATTGCGCCTCCCAAGGGGTTCCGAATGGCTGTGGCTGCTGAGTGTGACCGCGAGCGGCCTGGTGCTGTTCAACGTGGCCCTGGTGTACGGATCACGCCACGCCGAGCCTGCGGTGCTGGCGGTCGCGGTCGCATGCGTGCCGGTTGCGCTGGCGACGATGGGGCCACTGCTGGAAGGCCACACACCGCGCAGCAGGTTGCTGGGCGCGGCGGTCGTGGTCAGCGTCGGGGCGGTGGTCGTGGAAGGACTGGGGCGGGCGGACGGAAACGGATTGTTCTGGGCCACGGTGGTATTCGTCTGCGAAGCCGGATTCACGTTGCTGGCCGTGCCAGTGCTCGGTTCACACGGTCCAGCGGGAGTTTCGGTGCACACCACCTGGATGGCCGCCGCGATGTTCGCTGCGCTCGCGCTGGCCACCGAAGGATGGAGAGCGGCAAGCAGTTTCAGCATCGGCGAGATCCTGGCGATCGGCTATCTGGCCGTCTGCGTGACGGCGGTCGCGTTCGTGCTCTGGTACACCTGCGTGCGCACGCTGGGGGCCGGGGCCGCCGGGTTGCTGACCGGAGTGGCGCCCATTGCCGCCGCGGCCATCGGCGTACCCGTCACCGGGGCCTTACCCGCCGCGGCGGTATGGGCCGGCATCGGCCTGATCGGGGGCGGGCTGGCACTGGGACTGAGCGACAACGGTGCCGCCGGTCAGGCAAAAGGCCCACCGGAACGCATGCCCGACATGAGCAGGTGCAATCCGAACTCGAATCGTGCGTCGAAGTCGAGTAGTCGCTCGACGGGGCTGGACGCGAGGTGCGGATAGTCGCCTACACGAACCACGCCTTCGAGCGTCTCGGTCTCACCCCCGGCCGCACCCTGCTGCTCGAGAACTTCACCGAGGACGTAGCAGAACAGTGAGCTCGCCGCCCACAAGGCGGATTCACGGGCCAGCCCGCCGGCCTGGATACTGCCGACGAGCGTGTCGACGAAGGTCAGGTTGGCTCGCTTGGCGGCGTAGTTACCGCCGACGATCCGGGCACCGTCGCGCTGCGCCAGCAGAGCCGAACGTAGGCCCACAGCAAGGCTTTTGACGCGATGGGTCCAGTCCGGATCGGCGGTGTCGGCGTTTTCGAGCGCCTTCGCCAGAATCGTCTCGGCCATCTCGTCGACGAGGGCGTCTTTGCCGTCGACCAGTCGGTAGATCGTCGGCAGGTGCGCTTGCAGCCGGTCGGCCAGCCGTCGCATCGTCAGCGACTCCAGCCCACCGTCGTTGACCAGCGCCAGGGCTTCTCCGACCACGCGGTCCACCGACAGCTTGGCCAGCGCCACGCGATCGCGGCCAGTCGAGGCGGTTGACACGTTAACGATGTTAACACTACGCTCTGACCTGCAATTAACATTGTTAACAGGGAAGGGAGAGGGTGGCGTGGGCAGCGAACTGACAGCCGATGGGATCGGCGTCGCCGTCCGCCAACTCCGATGGGAGGCCGACGGCGTGGTGTCCGTGCAACTGCAGCCGCGTTCCGGCGAGCTGTTGCCGGCCTGGGAACCCGGCGCCCACATCGATCTGCTCCTACCGACCGGCATCCAGCGCCAGTACTCGTTGTGCGGGCCGGTCGGTGAGCGGTCGTACTACCGCATCGGAGTGCGGCGGGAACGCACCAGCCGCGGCGGCTCCGAGTACGTGCACGCGTTTCTGCGGCCAGGGCAACAACTCACGGTTGCCGGGCTACGCAACACATTCGAGCTGCATCGCGCCACCTCATATGTGTTCGTGGCCGGCGGCATCGGGATCACCCCCATCCTCCCGATGATCCGTCAGGCCGAATGCTGGGGCCTGGACTGGAAACTGCTCTACGCCGGGCACACCGCGACCTCGATGCCGTTCTCGGACGAACTCCGCGGATATGGAACGCGGGTGCGCTTCTATGCCTCCGACGCCGACGGCCGCATCCCGCTCGGCGAGCAGTTCGCGCAGGTCCGGGCGGGGGCGAAGATCTACGCGTGCGGCCCCTCCGCGCTGCTGTCGGCACTGCAGGACGCCACCGCCCATTGGCCGGCGGACAGTCTGCATCTCGAGCGCTTCAAGCCGCGCAAGCGGGCGGCATCCGCCGGAGACAAACCTGTCGAAGTGGTATGTGCCGCGTCGGACAGAACCGTCAATGTCGAAGCCGGCCAGAGCATCCTCACCGCGCTCGAGGGCGCCGGGATCAACGTGCCGTCGTCGTGCCGATCCGGGATCTGCGGTGCCTGCGAGACCACTGTCGTCGAGGGTGTTCCCGACCATCGCGACGACATTCTCTCCGAGTCCGAACGCGCCGCCAACGATCGCATGTTCGTCTGCGTTTCCCGGGCGCAAACTCCCCGGCTGGTTCTGGACGTCTAGGGAGTTCGATGATGAAAACCACAGGCACGGCGGCAGACTCGTACTCCCCCATCTCGATGGAGCGCGTCAGGGAGATCGTCGGGTATCCCGAACGGTTCATCGCCGAGAAGAAGGAGCCGAAGCTCGGCGAATTCTCGGCTCGGTTCATCGCGCACAGCCCGTTCTTCTGCATGGCGACCGTGGGCGCCGACGGTCAATTGGATACCAGCCCCCGCGGAGACCCACCGGGATCGGTGCGGATCCTCGACCCGTGGACGCTCGCCATCCCCGACCGGCCGGGCAACAAGCTCGCCGACACCCACGAGAACATCACCACACATCCCGCGGTCGGGTTGGTCTTCTTCGTACCGGGCATCCGTGAGGTGATCAGGGTGAACGGGGACGCGTTCGTCACCGACGACCCGGAGCTACTCGAAATGCTCAGCGCCGACGGCAAACCCGCCGTTCTGGCCACCATCGTGCGCATTCGCGAAGTGTTCGGCCAGTGCGGCAAGGCCGTGATCCGGGCCAAGCTCTGGGAAGGCGACAGCCGGGGACTCGCCGACGCCGTGACATTGGGCGGGGACTTCTACACCCTCTCGATCACCGAGAGCGCGGCGAAGATGGCCGAGAAACTCGGCGACCTGGCCGGCTCGCTTCATGCCGTGATCGACGACCACTACGAGAACGAGCTGTATTGACCTCAGACTGATGCGGTCGCCGCGGCAGGTTCAACCGTCACCTTGATGGCCTCACCGTTCTGGACGATCGAGAACGCGTCGAGCACATCATCGAGCGGGATGTGGCGCGTGATGAGGTCTTTCACCGGCACCTGGCCGGTCGAGATGTACTGCAGCGCACGCTTGTTGTGCTCCGGCGCGGAACCGTTGGCGCCGTGGATGTGCAACTGGCGGTAGTGCACCACGTTCGAATCGCAGGTGATGGTCGGGTTGGTCTTGGGTAGTCCGCCGAAGAACGAGATACGCCCGTTTCGGGCCGCCATCGCGATGGCCTGTTCCTGGGTGATGTTGGCCGCGGTCGCGGTGATGACGACGTCGGCACCTCGGCCACCGGTCAGTTCCACCACCTTCTCGACGACGTCGACCTCCGCCGCGTTGATCACCTCATCGGGGTGGACGGCGTCGGCCGAGATCTTGAGCCGGCTTTCGTTCACGTCGACGAGATAGACCGGGCCGCAGTTGTGCACGCCGCGCGCGATCCGGGTGTGCATGCAGCCGATGGGTCCCGCACCGAACACCACGACGGTGTCGCCCTCTTCGATCCCGAGCAGATCCTGCGCGTTGATCGCACACGCGAACGGTTCGGCCGCCGACGCCTCGTCGTAGCTGACATTGTCCGGAATCCGGTTCAACCCATCGACCTTGAGCACCTGGCGCGGAACGATCATGTACTCGGCGAACCCGCCGTCGTACTGGTAGCCCATCGATGTCTGGTTCTGGCAGACGGCCATCCAGCCCTTGCGACACTCATGGCATTCTCCGCACGGGACCGCCGCGATGACCTGAACCCGGTCTCCCTCGGCCCAATCGGTGCCATAGGTGGAATTCACGTCGTCACCGACTTCCACGATGTCACCCGCGATCTCGTGGCCGATGGTGCGTGGCGGGGTCAGGTTCTGATGTCCGTTGTGCAGGATCTTGACGTCGGTGCCGCAGGTGGAGCAGTTGCGCACCCGAATCTTCACCTCGTCGGGACCGCACTGGGGCTCCGGCACATCCTCGAGCCGGACATCCTCGGGGGCGTAGAAACGCAGGGCTTTCATGACGGTCCTCTCGACGGGCAGGGACTGGCGATAACCGAGTTGATACCAGCACCCTAACTCCAATGCGGTCATAAAACCACAATTTACAGTGCCCATTTGAGCCCGAATGCTTGCGCATCTGCCCATTTGTGCGGTGTACTTGGGGTGCATGTGACCGGCGTCACCCAACAGGCCGGCAAGATCGGAGGTCGTCAGATGTCCACTGTCGAAGCGCCACGCACCGGAGTTCGGGTGTACGTGCAGAAGCTGGGCACCTCGCTGTCGAACATGGTGATGCCGAATATCGGCGCCTTCATCGCCTGGGGCCTGATCACAGCTCTTTTCATCGAGCAGGGCTGGCTGCAGGCCATCTTCTCCGGACTCAGGGACCCCGACGGCTGGGTGGCCGAGATCGGCGGCTGGGGCAGCTACGACGGCGCCGGAATCGTCGGCCCGATGATCACCTACCTGCTGCCCGTCCTGATCGGATACACCGGTGGCCGGATGATCCACGGCAACCGGGGCGCCGTCGTCGGCGCGATCGCCACCATGGGGGTGGTCGCCGGCGCCGACGTCCCGATGTTCATGGGCGCGATGATCATGGGGCCGCTGGGCGGCTGGGCGATGAAGAAGGCCGACGCGCTCTGGGAAGGCAAGATCCGGCCCGGTTTCGAGATGCTCGTCGACAACTTCTCCGCAGGCATCCTGGGCATGCTGCTGGCCATCTTCGGGTTCTTCGGCATCGGACCGATCGTGTCGTCGTTCACCCGCGCCGCCGGAAACGCGGTGGATTTCCTGGTCAACAATGACCTGCTGCCCCTGACCTCGATACTCATCGAGCCGGCGAAAGTGCTGTTCCTCAACAACGCCATCAACCACGGAGTGCTGACACCGCTGGGCACCACCCAGGCACTGGAGACCGGCAAGTCGATTCTGTTCCTGCTCGAGACCAACCCCGGCCCCGGCCTGGGAGTCCTGTTGGCGTTCATGGTGTTCGGCCGCGGCGCTGCCCGCGCCTCCGCACCGGGCGCCGCGATCATCCAGTTCTTCGGCGGTATCCACGAGATCTACTTCCCGTACGTGCTGATGAAGCCCAAGTTGATCGCCGCCACCATCCTCGGCGGCATGACCGGCGTCTTCATCAACGTGCTGTTCGGTTCCGGACTGCGCGCACCGGCCGCTCCCGGTTCGATCATCGCGATCTACGCGCAGACCGCCGGCGGCAGCTTCCTCGGTGTGACGTTGTCGGTGCTCGGGGCCACCGCCGTCTCGTTCGCCGTTGCCTCACTGCTGCTCAAGACCGATCGGGCCGATGCCGAGCCGGATCTGGCTGCGGCCACCGCCGAGATGGAGGCACTCAAGGGCAAGAAGTCGAGTGTGGCTTCCGCCCTGGTCGGTGCGCCCAAGGGCCCGGTGTCCAGCATCGTGTTCGCCTGTGACGCCGGTATGGGGTCCTCGGCGATGGGTGCGTCCGTGCTGCGCAAGAAGATCCGGTCCGCAGGCTTCGGCGACATCACCGTGACCAACCAGTCGATCGCCAATCTGACCGACACGTACGACCTGGTGGTCACCCACCGCGATCTGACCGACCGCGCCCGCCTGAAAACCGCCTCGGCCGTTCATGTCTCAGTCGAGGATTTCATGAGTTCACCTCGCTACGACGAGATCGTCGAGATGCTGCGGAATACGAACTCGGCTGCGGATGAGCGCTTGCGCGAAGACCAAAAGGCTACGGATGAGCGCTTGCGCGAAGACCAAAAGGCTACGGATGAGCGCTTGCGCGAAGACCAAAAGGCCCCGCGGCAGCCCGAAAGCACCGGTGATGACGTGCTGCCGCTGGAATCGATCGTGCTGGCCGGCACCGCCACCTCGGCGGACGCCGCCATCGACGAGGCCGGTGCCCTGTTGGTGGCAGCGGACTCAGTCGAGCCGGCCTACGTGGATGCCATGCACGAACGCGAGAAGTCGGTGTCGACCTACATGGGCAATGGACTGGCCATCCCGCACGGCACCAACGAGGCCAAGACCGCGATCCGCCGTACCGGAATCTCGTTCGTGCGCTATCCCGAACCCATCGACTGGAACGGCAAACCCGCCGAGTTCGTCGTCGGGATCGCCGGGTTGGGCAACGACCACATGGCACTGCTGACCAAGATCGCCCATGTCTTCCTCGACAAGGACGAGGTGGCCCGGCTCCGGGCGGCGACCACCGCAGATGACGTGCGCGCCGTGCTTTCCGACAGCAAATAGCCGACGCCATATCCGGGTGCCCCAGAATGGCAAGCGTGGATTCAGATACCCGCCAGAGTCGAATCGTCGAGTTCGCGCGCAGCCGGGGCCGTGTCGAGGTGCTGACGCTGGCCGAGGAGCTCGACGTCGCGGCCGAGACCATTCGCCGCGACCTCAAGGCGCTGGCCGGGCGACGACTGCTCAAACGGGTGCACGGCGGAGCGATCCCACTGGAGACCGCGGCGTTCGAATCCACCGTCGAATACCGCAGCCAGGTGGATCTTGCCCAGAAACACCGCATCGCAGCCGCGGCGGCACATCTGTTGCACGGCGCCGAAACCGTCTACCTGGACGAGGGTTTCACGCCGCGCCTGATCGCCGAACAGCTCGCCGACCAGGAACTGACCGTGGTGACATCCTCGCTGCTGGCCGCCGAGGCGCTGGCACACAGCGAGACCGTCACCGTCCTGATGATCGGTGGGCGCATGCGCGGACGCACCCTGGCCACCGTCGACCACTGGGCGGTGGAGCGCCTGAACAGCCTGGTGATCGACATCGCCTTCCTGGGCACCAACGGAATCACCGTCGAGCATGGCCTCACCACACCCGATCCCGCCGTGGCAGCGGTGAAGCAGACCGCGGTGAAGGTCACGCAGCGGTGCGTGCTGGTGGCCGCCCATTCCAAGTTCGGGGAGACGAGTTTCTGCCGGTTCGCGAACGTCTCCGATTTCGAGTCGATCGTCACCGGCACCGAGTTACCCGCAGAGCAAGCACAGCACTATGAAGCGCTGGGGCCGTCGGTGATCCGCGCCTGAAGACCCTGGCGCCTACACCTCGTCCCAGAAGCGTCCCGCACGTCGGGCGATCTCTTCGGGGTACTCACCGTTGATGGCGTGGGAAGCATCGGCCCAGAGTTCGACTTCCCCGCGCGCCAGCAGCTCTCGCGCCCGCGCGACGGCACGCTTGGGGTCGAGCATGACGCTGCGGCCCGCGATCAACGCCAGCACCGGAACGTCGAGCCCCCGCAACTGCTCCTCGGTGAACATTTTCGGCGCCGGTGTGCGCAGCGTGAAATCCTTTGCCCCGGCATCGATCAGCGCGGATTCGCTCGCGGCCGCCTGGAGATCGGCACCACCGGCGATCCAGCTGTGCACCCTCCGGCGCCAGGCCTCCGGTACACCCGGGGCGAACAGCGCCACCGAGGCGAGAACGGCCTTCACCGGGATTCCGGTGAAGGTGAAAACCGGGTCGAGCAGGGTGAGTGAGGCTATCCGGCCGGGACGGTGCACCGCGCAGTTCGCCGCCGTCCACCCGCCCATCGACACTCCCAGCAGGTGCGCCGTTTCCAGGCCCAGGCCGGCCAGCGTTTCGTCCAGCCATTGCGCCTGATCCGGCGCACCGCGAATCGGCTTGTGCTGCACCGACAGACCGGCCTCACCGAGCAGGTCGATCGCATACACCGTGCGCTGTTGCAGCAACGGCCCGAGGTTGGTCCGGTACATCGGCGTCGACGCGTTGCGGCCCGGCAGCAGCACCACCGGCGCACCTGAGTCCGGTCCGGCGAACCGGTAGGCCCGGACCGTTCCGAACGAGGTGGGCACATCGAACAGTTCAAACGGGGGCAGCGTCGCCATCCCGGCCCGGTAGGCGCCCAGGAAGTGCTCGAACGCCGACTCGGAGACGAAGGCCCCCAACCCGTTCCGGGCCCCCCGTCGGGCGATGTTGACCTCGGGAGCCCGCAGATCCATCAGTTCAACCCTGCCGGGGACCGGCCTACTCGACGGTGACCGACTTGGCCAGGTTGCGTGGCTTGTCCACGTCGTAACCCCGCGCCCGCGCCACCCCGGCCGCGAAGACCTGCAGCGGGATGGTCGACAGCAGCGGCTGGAAAAGCGTTGACACCGCGGGGATCTCGATCAGGTGATCGGCGTACGGCCGTACCGTGTCGTCACCCTCCTCGGCGATCACGATGGTCACCGCGCCGCGGGCCTGGATCTCGCGGATGTTCGAGAGCAGCTTGGCGTGCAGCATCTGCGCGTTCTTGGGCGAGGGCATCACCACGATCACGGGCAGGTCGTCGTCGATCAGCGCGATCGGACCGTGCTTGAGCTCACCGGCGGCGAACCCTTCGGCATGCATGTACGCCAGCTCCTTGAGCTTGAGCGCACCCTCGAGCGCCACCGGGTAGCCGACGTGCCGGCCCAGGAACAGCACCGTGGGCGACTTCGCGAACCGCTGCGCCAGCTGCCCCACCGGCTCGATGCCGGCCAGCACCCGGGCAATCAGGTCCGGCATGGCCTCCAGGTCGTGGTACTCGCGCTCGACCTCGTCGGGGTACTTGGTCCCGCGGGCCTGCGCCAGGGCCAGTCCCACCAGGTAGTTCGCGGCGATCTGCGCCAGGAACGTCTTGGTGGCGGCCACACCGATCTCCGGTCCGGCCCGGGTGTAGAGCACTGCGTCGGCCTCGCGCGGGATCTGGCTGCCGTTGGTGTTGCAGATCGCCAGCACCTTGGCCTTCTGAGTCTTGGCGTGCCGCACCGCTTCCAGGGTGTCGGCGGTCTCGCCGGACTGCGAGATGGCGATCACCAGGGTGCTGCGGTCCAGCACCGGGTCCCGGTACCGGAACTCGCTGGCGAGTTCGACCTCGACGGGCAGCCGGGTCCAGTGCTCGATGGCGTACTTGGCCAGCAGACCCGAGTGGTAGGCGGTGCCGCAGGCGACGATGAAGACCTTGTCGATCTCGCGCAGTTCCTGATCGCTCAGGCGCTGCTCGTCGAGCACGATGCTGCCGTCGACGAAATGTCCCAGCAGGGTGTCGGCGACCGCCGCGGGCTGCTCGGCGATCTCCTTGAGCATGAAGTAGTCGTAGCCGCCCTTTTCGGCGGCGTCGAGATCCCAGTCGATGTGGAACTCGCGGTAGTCCCGACCGGCCTGCAGATCGTCGCGGCCAAAGAAGTCGGTGATCCGGTAGCCGTCGGCGGTCAGCACCACGGCCTGGTCCTGGCCCAGCTCCACGGCCTGCCGGGTGTGCTCGATGAACGCCGCCACATCGGAGCCGACGAACATCTCGTCGTCACCGATTCCGACGACCAGCGGGGTGGACCGGCGCGCGGCCACGATGGTGCCCGGATCGTCGGCATTGGCGAAGACGAGGGTGAAGTGGCCTTCGAGGCGCTGCAGCACGGCAAGCACGGAGGCCGGGAAATCCCCGGCAGTGTCGCCCTGTGCGTACTGACGGGCCACGAGGTGCACGGCGACCTCGGAGTCAGTGTCGCTCGAGAACTCCACCCCGTCGGCTTCGAGCTCGGCGCGCAGAACGGCGAAGTTCTCGATGATGCCGTTGTGGACGACGGCGATCTTGGCGGCCGCGTCGCGGTGCGGGTGGGCGTTGCGGTCGGTGGGACGGCCGTGGGTGGCCCATCGGGTGTGGCCCAGCCCGGTGCTACCGGTCAGGACATTCTCGTCGGTCTCGGCGAGAGCGGCCTCCAGGTTGGCCAGCCGGCCGGCACGGCGACGCACCGTCAACCCGCCGTTGCCGTCGATCAGCGCGATTCCCGCGGAGTCGTAGCCCCGGTATTCCATCCGGCGCAGCGCGTCGACCACGATGTCTCGGGCCGGGCGCGCCCCGACGTAGCCGACGATTCCACACATAGGCTCCCAGGGTAGTGCAGTCGGAGCCCTGGCCCGATTCTGCGCGACGGCGTTTGACGGAGATCACCGCGGCGGCCTGCGCTACGGTCAACGCGTGGCCAGCACAAAGAAGCTCTTCGCCGGGTTGACCCGCCGCGGACCGCACCGGGTTTTGCGCGGTGACCTGGCGTTCGCCGGCATGCCAGGAGTGGTGTACACGCCGGAGGCCGGCCTGAATCTGCCCGGGGTGGTGTTCGGCCACGAATGGATGACGCGGGCGGAGAACTACACGGGCACGCTCGAACATCTGGCGTCGTGGGGCATCGTGGCGGCGGCGCCCGATACCGAGACAGGCGTGGCTCCGTCGGTGCTGAATTTCGCCTTCGACCTGGGCGCAGCCCTGGAAATCATCACCGGCGTGCGGCTGGGGACGGGCAAGATCAGCGTGCACCCGGGCAAGCGCGGTGTGGTGGGGCACGGCTTCGGCGGATCGGCCGCGGTGTTCGCCGCCGCGGGAATGGGAGGTGACCCGGCCCGCCCGAAGGCGGTGGTGTCGCTGTTCCCGACGGTGACCAAGCCGCCGGCCGAACAACCGGCGTCGACGCTTCAGGTGCCAGGCCTGGTCCTGACCGCCCCCGGCGATCCGATGACACTGCGGTCGAACGCGGTGGAACTGGCTCGCGCCTGGGAGGGTGCGACGCTGCGGACGGTCAGCAAGGCGCAGGCCGGCGGCCTGGTCGAGGGACGCCGTCTGGCCCGGTTCATCGGGCTGCCCGGCGCCGACAAGGACACCCAGAAGATCGTTCGCGGCCTGCTCACCGGGTACCTGCTGGCCACGCTGGCCGGCGACAAGACCTACCGCGACTTCGCCGATCCCGACGCCACACTGCCCCATACTGAGACGGCCGACCCGAACGCCGATCCGGTCGCCCTTGAAGACAAGGTCGTCGCGCTACTCAAGCCGTGATCGGGCGTCACACCAAGGTCGTGCCGCCGTCCACTGTCAGCACCACCCCGGTACCGAACTCCTGTTCCATCAGATAGGCGTACGCCAGTGCGGTGTCGGTCGGCTGACCGATACGCCCAGCGGGGAGGTTGCTCGCGAACTGCTCGTAGACGGCTGCCCGGTCGGCCTCGCCGAACGCCGACCACAGCGGCGTCTCGATGGGTCCGGGGGCGACGGCGTTGACGCGTAACGGCGCGAGCTCAACAGCCAGCGCTCTGGTCATCGCGTTGATCGCGCCGCAGATGGCGGTCGGCAGCACCCCCAGCCCCGGCTTGTCGGCGGCTGTGCCGCTGGTGAGCGTGATCGACCCGCCCGGCGTGATCTTGGGAGCGAACTCCCGCACCGCCTGTAACTGGCCGACGAAGCGGGTTCCGGTGAGTTCGGTGATCGCCGCGGGGGTCAGATCGGCCAGGCCGACCATGGTGAGCGGCTCACCCGCGCTGAACACGAGATGCTCGATCTGGCCGACCTCGTCGACGAGGTGACCGAGGGAAGCCGGATCACCGAGGTCGACAGTCATCCCCCGGGCGTTCTCACCGAGTTCGGCGACAGCTCGATCGACGTTGGACTGGCTCCGCGACACCACGATCGGGATGCCGCCACGGTCAGCCACCACTGCTGCCACCCCGAGCCCGATGCCGGAGGTGCCGCCGATGATCAGGACATGTGCGTTCTCGAGGTTCATGAGTCCACTGTGAGTTCGCCTCAGGTCGCTCGTCCAAGACCCTTTTCGTCGTGCGGCGATACCCTCAAGGCATGAGCACGCCGGACCTCGATCTGCGAAAACTGCGGTATTTCGTCGCTGTCGCCGAGGAGCTCAATTTCGGCAGGGCGGCGCAGCGTCTCCACATCGCCCAGCCGGTGCTGTCACGGCAGATCCGGGCGTTCGAAGGCGAACTCGGTGTGACGCTCTTGGACCGCAATTCGAGTGGAACCCAGCTGACCGCGGCGGGCACCCAGCTGCTCCGGGACGCCAAAGTGCTACTCGATGAAGCAAAAGCACTGCGGCAGAGGCTGTCCCAGACCGCCGGGCACAACGTGACGTTGACCGTGGGGGTGATGGCCGGGCTGCGCGCCACAGCGGCCGCCGCGGCGTGGGAAGCGGCCGACCCTCGCCGCCGCGCGGTCGTGCGTCAAATCCCGTGGCACGAGCAAGCACAATTGGTCCGGGCCGGCGAGGTCGACGTCGTCTATGCGCGGGAACCCGTCGACCACCGCGGGCTGGAAAGCACCCCGCTCCTGGAAGAGCCGATGGATGCGGTACTGCCGGCGGACGATGTCCTTCTGAACCGTGCGTCGGTGCGCCTGGCCGATCTCGCGTCACGGGTGTTGTTGCTGCCGGACCCCGCGATGATTCCGGGTTGGCAGTCCGCAGTCATTGCGCCCGGTCAGCGTTGGGCACCGCCCCGCGAGGAGTTCCGCACTGTGGAGGACAAACTCGAACATGTCGCCGCGCGTGAGGGTTTCGTCATCCTGCCGCACTCCACGACAACGTACTACCGTCGTCCCGACGTCAACGCCGTTCCGATCGAGGATCTCGCCCCGTCCCGCGTGACGCTCATCTGGGACGCGGCGACCGACAACCCGGTACGGGATGAGTTCGTGGCGGCGGCGCTGGCCTGCCGGGACGAGACGACCTGATGTCCGACGAAGTCGCGCGGGAGGCCCCGCATGGCGCGAGATCAAGGTCTCGCCGCGAACACCGTTCCGGCCCCGCAACCTGCCGCCGTCAGTCCGTCGCCACCGGCCCCGACGACCGGTGGGCCCAAGGATGGATCGACATCGCCTACCACGTCGGTCAGTAGGCATTTCGCGAAGCATCAGCGGTGGGCGCTGAGGCCGAAAACGACTTTGCCGGTAGGAGTGCGCTCGACACGGTCAGCTGCGACGGGCCGGATTCAACAGCCAGCGCGCGGCAGCGTCGAGCAGGAATCCCAGCACACCGATGACGACGATGACCGCGACCACCTGGTCGTAGGCCAACTGGTCGCGAGCGTTCAGGATCTGATAGCCCAGACCCGAACGCACTCCGAGCATCTCGGCGGGCACCAGAACGATCCACGCGACACCGAGCGCCAGCCGGATCCCGGTCTGCACGTGGGTACGGATCGCAGGCAGGACCACGGCGAGCAGCAACTCCCAGCGCGTGGCGTGAAATGAGAGCGCCACGTTGAGCAGCCCCGGGTCCACGGCGCGCACCCCTGCCGCGGTGTTCAACAGCACCGGCCAAACCGCGGCCACCACGATCAGGAAAATCACGGGTTGGTTGCCGATGCCGAACACGGCCAGGGCAATCGGTGTCCATGACAGTGGAGAGATCATCCGCAGGAAGGCGATGATCGGCCCGCCGGCGCGCTCGGCGATGCCAGAAGACCCGACCAACAAACCCAGCGGCATCCCGATCACGGCCGCGACGGCCAGACCGATCAACAACCGCCACAGGCTGACGCCGAGATCGCTGAGCAGCACGCCGCGCTCGAGGAGCTCGGCCAGCGCCGGAAAGACGCGCTGCGGCGCGGTCTGACGCAGCACCGATTCTGGGCCGCTGAGTACTGAGGTCGCGAACCACCACAGCACGACGGCGGCCAGGAGCGCGACGACGGGCGGCGCGAAACGGCCCCACCAGCTCGAAACACCTTCTGATGTCTGGGCTTTGTTGGCGGTGACAGTGGTCATAGCGGTTGCACCTGTTCGGTTCGGGTGAGATCGGCGGCCAGTCCGAAGGCGCCGGGCCCGCCGTGATCGGTGAGAGCCCGGCGGACGAATCGGTCCTCCACGAGGTCGGTGTGCACCGCATCGGGGTCGAGCCGGTCCAGGAACCGGCGGTCGCCGTCGACGACGGTGTCGTGCATGGCCTCGGCGAGGCGGCGGGTGAAGCTCGGATACGGAAAAGGCTGAAACCCCAGACGCTACCGCCGGCGATCTCGGCGTCGAGCGTCTTGAGAAGCTGCCCCACCGCAGCGGCATCGGTGGCATCAGGGGTGATTTCGTAGAGGTACAGAGTCACGTGGCAAACCTCGGCATCGCAGGGGTGGAACGGCACCGACACTCGCATAGACAGACAGGTCTGTCTATTGAGCGTTCCGGGCTACGCTGACGGCATGAGCACGCCCCAGACCGCCACCGCACCCAAGGGTGCGCCGCCCGCCGGCGTGGTCCCGCCGGCTCAGCGATTGCTCAATACCGCAGCAGAACTGTTCGCCAGCCAGGGCATTCGCGCCGTCGGCATCGACCAGATCCTGCGCGAGGCCGGGGTCGCCAAGGCGAGTCTCTACAGCACCTACGGCTCGAAAGACGCGTTGGTGATCGCCTACCTCACCGATTTGGATCACGCTGATCGCAACCGCTGGGAACAGGCGGTGGCCGGGGTCGATGATCCGATGCGGCAAATACTGACTTTTTTCGACCTCGCCTCACGCTCGGCGACCCGGCGTGACTACCGCGGCTGCCTGTATGCCAACGCTGCCACCGAATACCCCGGCGTGGAGCTCGAACCGGTACTGGCACACCGCGAGTGGCTACGGGTCACGCTGACCGCCCTGCTGAAACAGGTCGGCGTCAGCTCCCCCGCGACGCTGGCCCGCAACATCCAGCTGCTCTACGACGGCGCACTGCTGGGTTCCAAACTGGAGCGCTCCACCAAGCCCATCACGGCCGCGCGCGCACTGACCGAGGAATTGATCGGGCTGCCGCGACGCTGACGCGTTGGCAGTTCGCCCGCAAGCGGCCATCGCCCATCACCTTTGGTAGCTTCGTTCAGATGGCGAATGAGCCGCGCGCTGCAGGTACATTCGAAACGAGTCCGTTTGGCACGATTGCGTTCGCCCCGACCTCCGACGGTCGCCGTCTGCAGTACATGACCACGCATCCGAGCGGTGACCGCCAAGAGTTCATCGTGGTCTTCGAATCGGGTTTAGGTGTCGCGCACACATTTTGGGGCCTCGTCCAACCCGAGGTGGCCGAGCGAACGCAGACTGTCGTGTATTGCCGGGCGGGCTATGGCAATAGCGATGTCGATTTCGAACTGCGCACTGTTGAACGGATGGCCAGTGACCTTGGGGCAGTCATCGATGCCGTCACCGCGCCTCGGCCCCGAGCCAAGGTCATCCTTGTCGGCCACAGCGTCGGCGCGTCGATCATCCAAGCCTATGCGGCTCAAGACACGTCCGCGCGGATCGCCGGCTTGGTCTTCGTTGACGGTGCGTGCACTGACGTCGCCTCACTGCGGAGCCACAGCTACCGACTTGCCCTCCGGGCCTATGCGGTAGCGACACAGGCACTCGCACATATCGGCGCCACGCGGTGGATGGTCGGAAAACTCGTCGACCCGATCCTGCCGGCCACCTATGCCGCAGAGGCCAAACACTACGAGCTCACCGTCGCCGCAACCCAAAACCAAGCACGTGAAACTCGCGGCTGGATAAAGGCGCTCTCCGCCCCATACATGCGCCGCCCACTGCCTGACGTACCCGTGACAGTTCTCAGCGGCAACCGCATCTCACGACTTGTTGCGAAGACACATCGCGCCATCCTCGCCAGCCACAGAAGGCTGGCATCTCAAGCTCCCCAGGGCCGGCACGTCGTGATCGATGCCGGCCACAACATCCCGCTGGACCGGCCGCATGCCATCACAACCGCAATCGCCGACATCATCGACACCCTGACTGTCGAGATGCAGTGAAGATCGACAAGGCACGCCTGCATATTCTTGACAAAACTCGGGCGTGTCGCCTTCACATGTGGCTGGCGTCCAAGTCCGATGCCTCGTAGCGGCGGTGAACCGCTCTGCATGATCACACTGCTTGCCCACCAGAGCATTTCAATGATCGGCACACGATCGTCATCTCGACGCACCGGAGCTTCGCAACCCGAGGGTGACAACCACATCGACCGTGACAGGAATCCTCTTTCAAGTCGAGTAGCCCGGAACCCACGGCTCCCATAGGCGTCGCGAATCATCGAGCGTTCCGGTGCGTGGCCCAGTCCGACGTGTGTGAGACTGCGCCCGACTGCAGACCGTGCTCGAGGAGGTCGAATATGGCGTTCAGCGCGTTGCGCGGATCGGACTCGTCGCCGATGAACTGCGGGATCTCGAGGACGTAACGGGCCACCGCGCGAGCGGTGATGTCGTCGGACGGCCGACCCAGTTCAGTAGCGATTGCTTCGCTAAGAGGTTTCTCGCAGCTGATCCAGAGCTTTCGTGAGTATTCCCGCAGGGCCGGGGTGGTCATGATGAGTTCGGTACGTCGGACGAACGCGCGTGTGGGGTTCTCTTCGAACGGGCCCCGACCGGCCATGAACTCTCGCAACGCGGTGAGCACCGTGGTCTGCGGCGGCCGGTCATGCACCGCGGCGAGGAGACTTTCTCGTCGTTCCACACCATCGTCGAACATCACGGCCGGCTTCCCGTCGGGAACATGTTTGAACAGGGTGGGAACTGAGACGTCGACCGCGTCGGCGATGTCTTTGACCGCCACACCGTCGTACCCCCGAGCCAGAAAGAGGCGCTCGGCCGCCTCGGCCAGCGCGCGTCGCGTCTGCGCATTCTTTCGAGCGCGGCGGCCCGGCGCATCAGTCGTCACCGTCACATCCTAGCTCAACGGCAAGTTGCTTAAAACACTTACTAGATATATTACTTTAGTGACTAAAGAAATGAGTCAGGAGTGTTGATGCACCACGAGACGACCGATCATCCAACCGCCCTCGTCGTCGGAGGTAGCCTCGTCGGCCTCTCGGCGGCGGTCTTCCTCGCATCGCAGGGTGTACCGACGACACTCATCGAACGGCATGTCGGCAGCGCGACACATCCGCGCGCCATCGGTTACACGACCCGCACCATCGAGCTGTTTCATGGCGTCGGAATCGAACTACCGGCGAGCACACAGAACGGCCCACCGCGCCGGGCTCGCGTTGAAAGTCTCACGGGACAATGGTTAGAGGAGTACCCGTGGTCACCCCCAGCCGCCTCCGCCCTAGATCCGGCCGACCATTCACCGGTGCGTGCCAGCGCAATCGCCCAAGACGCTCTGGAGCCACTCCTGCGCGAACGCGCCGAGGCACTCGGTGCCGATCTGCGATTGGGGTCGGAGCTGGTGTCGTTTGTCGACGATGGTGATGGTGTGACCGCCACAGTGCGCCGGCGGCTGGACGGCAGCGAGTACCGCATCGATGCGGACTATCTGGTCGCTGCGGACGGGGCCGACAGCGGCATCCGGAACAGTCTCCGCATCGGCAGAACGGGGCAGGGCCTGCTGTCAGTGCAGCGCAGCATCTTGTTCCGCGCGCCGGAGTTGGACCAGTATCTGCGCCACGGCATCGTGCAGTTCGAGATCGAACAACCCGGATTTGACGCCTTTTTGACCACATACTCCGACGGGCGCTGGGTGCTGATGCTCAAGGACGACATCGACCGCTCGGAAGACGATCAGCGTGCTGCCATTCGGCGCGCCACTGGAATCGGCGATCTCTCGATCGAGTTGATCACCACGGGTCGCTGGGAGCTGTCAGCGCTGATCGCCGATCACTTCGGTTGCGGGAGGGTGTTTCTCGTCGGCGACGCCGCGCATCAGCTCCCACCCAATCGCGGTGGATACGGTGCCAACACCGGAATCGCAGATGCCCACAACCTCGCTTGGAAGATCGGTGCAGTGCACACCGGTCGCAGTCAGCCCGCGCTCCTCGACTCCTACGACGCAGAGCGGCGGCCCGTCGCATGGCTACGTCACCAGCAGATCTTCGCGCGTGCCGATTACAAGGCCTACATCGACACCCCCACATCCGATGTCGACGTCATCGACGACGTCGCCATGGAACTCGGCCAGCTCTACCGCTCCGTCGCTCCTGCTGATGCGGCTCGTGACCTACCGGACGCCCGCAGACCCCACGAATGGGCCGGACAGCCCGGCACCCGGGCGCCGCATGTATGGATCGCTCCGGGCCGCTCGACTCTCGACCACTTCACCCGAGGCTGGACACTGGTCACTGGCTCCGAAGCGTGGCGAAACAGCGTGCAGTCCGTTGCCGGCCAGCTCGGAATGTCGATCGAGTTTCTCTGTTTCCCCCCTGAGTCGACGTTGCACGATGCCATCGTCACGGCATATGGGTTGGGGTCCGGCGGCGCTGCCCTGGTGCGGCCTGACGGCTACATCGCATGGCGCGTCGTGACGGCCCCGGCCGACCGCGCGGCAGCCCTGGCTGCAGCGATCGGCACCGCCGCAGCACTCATCGCACGGCCGTCGACATGGGACGATCAGGCGGCCATCGTCGACCTGACCGCGCGTTACGCCGACGCGATCAACCGCGGCTGGGCCGAGAAAACCATTCAACCCGAGAGCATTACGGACATCTTCACGCCGGATGGAGTCTTCGAGCACCCCGGTGCAGCCCCCACGATCGGTGCCGCGGCGATCGCGGCGGCCCTACCCGACGCCACGGCTTCGGTGCCCTTCGCCATGCATGCCTTCCTGAACCCCGTCCTCGCCGTCGACGGCGACCATGCCCGCGGCCGGTGGCTGATGTGGGTCGCCGCCGACGACGGTGACGACCCGCGAGCCGCATACCTCTGCGCCGATATCGGGTACACGCGCACTCCGGGCGGATGGCGCATCCAGTCGATCGTCATCACACCCGGGATGCGCCTACCGGCTCACCAATGACGCGCGGTCGACAAACCGAAGTGTCGCGACACCGTCGTTCCTCGTCCGCCCCGCCGACACCGCCCCTCCCAACCAACTGGTGGGTTGCTACACTCCTGCGATGCGGACAGGCATCTTCCTGAGTTATGCCGGCGGCTTCAAAGAGGCAGCCGACCAAGTCGTGGATCTGGAGAAGGTGGGCGTCGACATCGCCCTGGTCGCCGAGGCGTATTCCTATGACGCGATCAGCCAGCTCGGCTACCTGGCAGCGAAGACCTCCACCATGGAACTCGGCACCGGGGTGGTCCCGATCTACACTCGCACGCCGGCCCTGATGGCCATGACCGCGGCCGGTGTCGACTATGTGTCCGACGGCCGGTTCCGACTCGGAATCGGCACCTCCGGACCGCAGGTGATGGAAGGCTTCCACGGCGTGCCGTTCGACGCGCCGCTGGGGCGTACCCGCGAGGTGGTCGAGATCTGCCGCAAGGTGTGGCGGCGCGAGAACCTCGACTACGACGGCAAGTACTACCAATTGCCGCTGCCCGCCGACCGTGGCACCGGGCTGGGCAAGTCCCTGCACCTGATCAACCACCCTGTGCGTGAGCGCATTCCGATCACCATCGCCGCCCTGGGCCCCAAGAACGTCGAACTGACCGCCGAGATCGCCGAAGGCTGGCAACCGGTGTTCTACCTCCCAGAGAAGGCCGACGACGTGTGGGGCGACGCCCTGCGGGCCGGAACCGCCAAACGCAATCCGGAGCTGGGCCCGCTGGACGTCATGGTCAGCGCCAGCCTGGCCATCGGCGACGATGTCGACGACCGGCTGGCCTGGGCGAAACCGCAACTGGCGCTCTACATCGGCGGCATGGGCGCCCGCGGGCAGAACTTCTACCACAATCTGGCCACCCGGTATGGCTACGGCGAGGTCGCCGACACCATCCAGGACCTGTTCCTGGCCGGCAAGAAGGCCGAGGCCATCGCTGCCGTCCCCGACGACCTGGTGCGCAACGTGTCGCTGGTCGGGCCGAAGGGATTCGTCAAAGAGCGGCTCGCCGCCTACGCAGAAGCCGGGGTGACCACGATGCTGGTGCATCCGATGGCCACCGACACCGCCGAGACCATGAAGTTCTGCGAGGAACTCGTCTCGCTCACCAGCTAGGTCCCGTTCGCGGTGATGCGCATGATCCTCCGCATGTACCGGTGCTGACGGCCGCTACCTAGCCGGTGGTCCTATGCGCGAAGCGCGGACTCAGCTCGCATTCACCCCGAGCAATCGGCGCACGACGACGGGCGCGTCACAACCTTGGAACTGCACACGCCGGGGCGCACCCAAGACGGCATCACGCTCGACCAACCGCGCAGTGGACTCCGACAGCATCACGCCGCCACCCGGAGACACCGACTCCATTCGCTGGGCCGATCCGACCGGCTCAGCGGGCGTTGCGCAGCCGATCGGCCCGGACCGCATCGCCCCGACGGGCGCTCGCCCCGAGTTCAGGCCCACCCCCAACCGCGGAGCCACGCCGTAACGACGGGCGAACTCGACCGCCAACCGCTTAGCCTCATCCTGGATCTCCAACGCGGCCAGACACGCTTGGATACCGTGACCCTCTGCAGCTATCGGTGCGCCGAAAATCGCCATCACCCCGCCACCGGTGAACTCCGCGGCGCTGCCACCGAACCGGTTAACCACCTCAGTCGAACGCTCCGCCAGCTCGGTCATGATGTGGTGCAACTGTTCGAAATCAAGCGCCAGCGCGATATCCATCGACCGCACCACATCCGCGAACAGAACCGTTACTTGTTTGAATTCAGCAATATCTTCCGAGGCCGGTGTCGGGGTGCAGCACTCGTCACAGAACTCGGCGCCGCTCCGCACGAAGGTGCCACAGAATTCGCACGTCAAAGCCACCATTTCACGACCCCCGATCTAGAGACTTTCGACCCTCGATCGGCCAAGGATAAGCCGTCCGCCAGCAAAGAAATACCGAATTGCCATAAACGTCAGAAGAGGATGGAAACCCCTCCTCCCAGGGGCGTTGAGAACTGCGCCGACGCCGTCAGGACAGATTCGACACCACCTCACCGGGCAGCCGCACGTCGCCGACGACGAGCGGTTCGACGTCCGCACCCTGGGCCGCGGCATAGGGCCGACTGAACGACGGGAAACCTTGTCAGCCAGGCTTGCTGGCCGAGCGCCGGCCGCTAGCCGCATCCAGAAGCAGAGATTCGAACAACCGATTGACAGCGTCCATCTCGCTCGGTTCGGTCACCGCCGCCGCGTGGGCGAATCCGTCGACGATCGCGCTGATCACCCGCGCCACCTGAACCGGATCGAGATCGGGCGAGATCAAACCGCCCCGCTGCCCCTCGACGACCGAACGTGCCAGCGCATCGGTCATCCGCGCTCCTTGCCGCCCGAAGGCGTCGGCCAACTCCTGGTGCCGACGTGCGTCGATCGGGGCGGTCGCGACGAAACCCGCCAGTTCGGGAAACTCACGATTGATCCGTATCGATTCGGTCAACGCCGCACGCAGCAGTTCGTGCATCGAGTGCGGCCCAGACATTGCCGGAGCGGCACTGGCCAGGATCTTGCCGTAGACGTCATCGCAAACCGCTTCGAACAGATTGTTCTTTGTACCGAAGTGGTAGTAGACCGAACCCGCTGTTACACCGGCGATCTCGGCGATCTGGTTGTTCGTGGCGGGTCCGTAGCCGAACTGGGCGAAACACCGGCAGGCGGCGTCGACGACCCGTTGGCGGGTGTCGCCGCTGTCGATGCCTGGGGGCCGTCCCGGTCCGACCTTCGCGGTTTTGGTCGCGCTCATCGGACCATCTTCACCCAGAATCAGGGGTATCGAGGTGACCACGTCAGTTGTCAATGCCGACGTTCTGCCGCTGCATGATCCTCGGCAGCCGCCGGTCATCGGGCGGGCTGCGCGGTGGCGCGGGCAGCGATGTTGTCTTCGATCTCCTGTGCCCACGCATGCTGAGCGCTCGTGGTGTCGATCTCGTACTCGAACCGGTCGACCATGTCGGCCGCGACATCGTCGGCGTCCACGTAGAACTGTTCGTACCAACGGCGCAGCTGGTACACCGGCCCGTCCTCCTCGCACAACAACGGGTTGTCGATGCGGGCCTTGGTTTTCCAGATCGCCACATCCTGCTCGAAGCCGATCTTGACCCAGTCACCCAGTGCGATGGCGTTCTGCATCGCCAGCTCCCCGGACAGGCCCTCGACCTTCTTGACAATGATGCCGTATTGCAGGACAAACGAATTCGCGTCGATCGGATAGTGGCAGTTGATCAGCACGCTGTGATGGTCGGTGTCGGGATAGTGGTAGGTCAGGTCATCGATCATGAAGGCCGGCCCGTAGTACGACGCCACCGAGGTGGTGCCGAGCATCGTCGAGCCGCCGACATCATCGCGGTCGGCACGGGTATCGGCGTTCATGTACTGGGTTGCGATGTGGCCCTCGAAGATGTTCTTGAAGTACGTGGGCATCGACCCGTGCACATAGAAGAAGTGCGCCATGTCCACCACGTTGTCCACCAGCTCCCGGCAGTTGGCGTTGACGACCGTTGTGTACCAATGCCAATCGGTCCACTCGTCGCTGGTGGCACCGTCGATGCGGGGAATCGTCACATCCGCGGGCGGGGGTTTGCCCTCGGGATCGTTCCAGACGAACAGCATCCCGTCCTGCTCAAGGGTCGTCCAGGTCGCGGTCCGGGCCAGGCGTGGAGCGCGCTTGCCGTACGGCACGGTCTTGCAGCGTCCGTCGCCACCCCAGCGCCAGTCATGGAAGGGGCAGGCGATCTCATTGCCCTTGACCTGGCCTTGGGACAGATCACCACCCATATGTCGGCAGTACCCGTCCAGGACGTTGATCTTGCCGTCCCCGCTGCGGAATACGACAAGCTTCTGACCGAAGACGTTGATCGCGTGCGGTTCCCCGTCACCGAGGTCGCGAGTCAACCCAAGGCAGTGCCAGCCACGAGCAAAACGCAGTGGTGGCGGTTCGGCTGCGATCTCCCGTACCTCGCACTCGGATTCCATTTCCATCAAGACCCCCTCCGAAGGTTCGCGGCGACTGTGGTTCACGTCACAACCAGGTCTAACACCCAGGTGTCCACGGCTGGGCCGAAGTCCCACTGGCAGGGATCGAAACTCGGTTCGACGCAGGTGTCTAGCCCCCGACCTGCGGGAGTTCATCCGCGGCGATCTCACACGGGGTACCACCCGGGGCCTCAGCAAGCGGTGCGGCAGCGGGCACTGCTGGCGGCGGGGTGAGAGCCTCGGGTACCTCCGTGGCCGCCGGCGACGGATCCGGCTGCGATTCAGTCACTTCCGCAGGCTGATCCTCCAGCCCGACAGATTCGCCGCCCGACTCCACGGTCTCGTCGACCGCCGCCTCGTCCTCGTCCTCATCTGGGCCGCCCTCGTCGGTGTCGTCCTCGGCCTCGTCGGATGCGTCATCGTCTAGCACCGGATCGAGGTCCTCGTCCGGCAGGTCACCGATACTCCCGGGCAGATCGCCGGCGGACGACCCGATCAGCCCGCCCAGTAGATCGGCCAGTTGCTGCCCGGTACCGGCGGCCAAGCCGGAACCGATGTCAGGCAGACCGCCCAGACCGGGCAGTCCGCCGCCGCCACCGAGGCTCTGGCCCGATCCTGCCGGTGAAGCGAAGGCGGGAGCCGCCGACTCACCGGGTGCTGCCGCCGGGAGGATTGGCTCAGGACCCGCCGCCGCTACGGACCCAGTCCCGGCAGGCAGCGCAGTCGCGGGAGCCGAGAACGACGGCACGCTCGCCGGAGCGGCGGCGAATCCCCCGATCGCACCGGCTGCCGAAGACCGATCGGCTGCATCAGCGGCCAAGGCCAAGGCGGGGCCCGGGGGTGCGCCGGCGGGAAGCCCGACCGGCCCAAGCTCGCCCGGGATGCCGAATACCGGGTGCGCCTCAGCCCGCAGCACGGACACGGCCTGCGCGTACGCATCGGTCACCGCTCGCGTCGTGCTGCGCATCGCCGTCAACCAGTCCCCGCCAATGTCGTTGGCCACAAAGGGTTTCACCTGGGTGTCGATCAGCTCGCTGGCCGCCGAGCGGTCCCCCACCCCGCTGCTCACGGTTCGCGCCGCCGCAAGCCAGACGCCCCGCTGGCCGGCTCGGCTCTGCTCGATCTGCAGCGCGGCGGAGACCTTGGCGTCGACCGCCTCCCACAGATTGTCACGCAACCGGGCCAATGTGGCTGCAGCTCCGCGGATCCCGGCGGCAACTTGGGCCGCCGACGTCGCATGCCGGCCCAGGAAGTCCGTCGACGCCCGAGCCCCGGTGCCGTGCCAGGCCTGCGTCAGACTCTGAAACTGATTGTCCTGCAGATGCAATGCCTGCTCGGCCGCGGCCGCAGCGGCCGCCAGTGCGGTGCATTCGGTGTCCAGCGCCCGCAGATCCAGGCCGTCCTCCGCGGCATACCAGTCGCGCACCTGATAGCGGTATCGCGTCAGCTCGGGATGATCGAAGCCCAGCAGGTGGCAGGCCCAGACGTACTCGGCGACCGTGTCCACGGCGGCCTGCCCCTCATCCAGCCGGGCCGCGACGTCGAGGCTTGCCACCACGGCTCAGCCCACCCGGCCCGCGGCACGCGCGTCGGCGACCGCGTACCGATCGATCGAGCCGCGCAGCACGGCCGCGATCTCGGCGCTGGCCCGTGACCATTGCCGCAACCCATCCGTCACCTCGTCCACGGCGGTCCGCACGGCGTCGCCGTCGGCCACGTGGGCGTGCCCGGCGGCGGCCCCGTCGAATACCGGGCCACGCAGCCGGTTGCGCACCAGTGAATCGAGATCGGCGGCTACGGCGTCGTATCCGGCGGCCACCGCGGACAGTGCCGCCCCGTCGAGACGGACGGCTGTTACATCTCCCATGCCCGGTTTAGACGCAGCCAACTCATATCGGGTTCCCTCGGGGTTGAATGTTTTTCGCGCGAGCGCTCGTCAGGCCGACTGGCCGCTGACCGAATCGGCCACCCGAACCGCGACCATCCGGGCCGTGTTCACATCAGCGGCCTCGACCATCACCCGAACCACCTGTTCGGTGCCCGAGGGCCGCAACAGGATTCGGCCGGTGTCACCCAGCTCGGCCTCGGCCTGGGCCACGGCGGACTGCACCGACGGCGCCTTGGCCACCGCGGCCTTGTCCTCGACCGCCACGTTGATCAGAACCTGCGGCAAGGTCCGCATCGGCTCGGCCAGCGCGGCCAGAGTGGTGCGGGTCTGGGCCATCCGAGACATCAGCCGCAGCCCGGTGACGATGCCGTCTCCGGTCGTACCGAAGCCGGGCAACACGATGTGACCCGACTGCTCACCGCCGAGCGAGAACTCACCGGCCCGCAGTTCCTCCAGGACGTAGCGGTCCCCGACACCGGTGGTGCGGACCTCGATACCGGCCGCCCGCATGGCCAGATGCAAGCCCAGATTGCTCATCACCGTGGCCACCAGCGTGTCCGAGGACAGCTCGCCGGCCTCCTGCATGGCCAGCGCCAGCACCACCATGATCGCGTCACCGTCGATGACCTGGCCCGTGGCGTCGACCGCCAGGCACCGGTCGGCATCCCCGTCGTGGGCCAGACCCAGATCGGCGCCGTGCTCGAGAACCGCGGCCTGCAGGACATCCATGTGAGTGGATCCGCAGCCGTCGTTGATGTTGAGGCCGTTGGGTTCGGCGTTGATCGCGATGACGTTGGCGCCGGCAGCCCGGTAAGCACGCGGAGCCGCTGCCCACGCGGCGCCGTGCGCGCAGTCGACGACGACGGTGAGACCCTCCAGCCGGGTGGTGACGGCCTTCGACGCGTGCCGCAGATAGCGGTCCAACGCGTCCTCGGCGTCGAGAACCCGGCCGATACCGCCGCCGGTGGGCCTGCTCCCGGATCCCGCCTGCACGAGTTCCTCGATACGGTCCTCAGCGGTGTCGTCGAGCTTGTGCCCGCCGGGGCCGAAGATCTTGATGCCGTTGTCCGGCATCGGATTGTGCGATGCGGAGATCATGACACCGAAATCCGCGTCATAGGCGCTGGTCAGGTACGCCACCGCAGGCGTCGGCAAGACGCCGACCCGCAAGGCGTCGACACCCTCGCTGGTGATGCCTGCAATCACCGCGGCTTCCAGCATCTCGCCGCTGGCCCGCGGATCTCGGCCCACGATGGCCACCCGACGGCCGGGGCCTGTGGAATTGCCGAGACGCCGCGCAGCCGCCGAACCGAGTGAAACTGCCAGTTCGGCAGTCAGATCGCGATTGGCGACCCCGCGCACCCCATCGGTGCCGAACAGTCGACCCATGCCCTTAAACTTCTCATAATTGGCAGCCGTAAACACAACCGACGAGGTCAGCGACCATGTCGGGGCCGAATCGAAACCCCATCGTGATGGCCGGTGACGCTCACCGGATCACCGCCCGCGGGTCGGGCGCAGGCGGTGATCGTCGGCGGCAAGCTCTTAGCTGGAGCCGGTGTCAGACGACGAATGGCTGCCACCCGGCGTCATCGGAGGTGCCGTCGTCGGCGCAACGCTGTGCGGCGCCGTGCCCTGGGCCACCCCGCCCGGGCGCTCAGTGGTCCCGTTCTGGCTGAAAGAGATGGTGCCGAGGTTGTTGGTGCACACCACGTGGTCGGTGCTGTTCGCGTCGACCCCCTGAACGGCAGTGGTCAACGATGCTGTGTCGGTGTTCTCGCACACGCCAGCCGCGATCTGGGCGGCCGCGGCGTCGTCGATGTTCTCCAGGACCGAGACGTTGCCGAGGGTCAGGTTGACCTTGCCGTCACCGGCAGTCTCGGGCGCCGCCTGGGCGATACCCAGACCCACGGTAAACAGCAACGACCCGCCGAGCATCGCGCCCGCAGTCGCTGTCTTCACGAAGTTCCCCACAATTACTCCTTCCGATGGGACAGCGGCACCCGGTCCCCCGACGTCAGAACGACGTCCACCGGCGGCAGGAAGGTCCTGCGGGCACAACCCTGCTGACACAAAGCGGCCCCCTGCTCTCCGCCAAGTGGGCTTCCACGAAGGATCCACCTTCAAACCCGAATCCAGGAAAAAGTTGTGAGGCGGGGCCGCGCAGATTTCGACGCCAGGGTCGTCGCCGGGTGGCCTACCACAGCCCTGAGGTAGAACTCGGCGAGGTCGAGCCCAGCTCAGCAGGGAAAAACAAACCCGCCGGGCGTGTACATGACACACCCGGCGGGTTCGTTCGGCCGCAATGGCGACAGATCAGCGCTTGCTGTACTGAGGCGCCTTGCGGGCCTTCTTGAGGCCGTACTTCTTGCGCTCGATGGCACGCGGGTCACGGGTCAGGAAGCCCGCCTTCTTCAGTGCGGGCCGGTCCTCCGGCTGCACCAGAATCAGCGCACGGG
Organism: Mycolicibacterium peregrinum; assembly: GCF_002102345.1. Taxonomy (GTDB): domain Bacteria; phylum Actinomycetota; class Actinomycetes; order Mycobacteriales; family Mycobacteriaceae; genus Mycobacterium; species Mycobacterium peregrinum. The sequence continues at coordinate 44,076 of NZ_LQPP01000026.1, read as the reverse complement.
CGATCGCCAGACGCAGAGCGCCGGCCTGACCCGAGGGGCCACCACCATCGAGGTGGGCGAAGATGTCGAACTGCTCGAGGCGGTCGACGGTCACCAGCGGGGCCTTGATCAGCTGCTGGTGCACCTTGTTCGGGAAGTAGTTCTCCAGGGTGCGGCCGTCCAGGTTGAACTGGCCGGTGCCGGGCACCAGGCGCACCCGCACCACGGCCTCCTTGCGGCGGCCGACGGTCTGGATCGGACGGTCGATGATGACCGGCTCGCGGTGCTCCTGCTCCACCTCGACGGTTTCGGTCACGGCTTCGACGACGTCGCCGTTCTCAATCGTTTCGGTCACTGGGCCACCTGCTTGATCTCGTACGGAACCGGCTGCTGCGCGGCGTGCGGATGATCCGGACCGGCGTACACCTTGAGCTTCTTCTGGATCTGCCGACCGAGCTTGGTGTGGGGCAGCATGCCGATGATCGCGTTCTCGACGACGCGGGTCGGGTGCTTCTGCAGCAGGTCGCCGATGGTGCGCTTGCGCAGACCGCCCGGGTAACCCGAGTGGCTGTAAGCGAACTTGTTGGTGAGCTTGTTGCCGCTGACGGCAATCTTCTCGGCGTTGATGACGATGACGAAGTCGCCACCATCGACATTCGGCGTGAATGTCGGCTTGTGCTTGCCGCGCAGCAGCTTGGCTGCTTCGACGGCGAGCCGGCCGAGCACCACGTCCTGGGCGTCGATGACATACCACTGACGCGTGGTGTCACCCGCCTTCGGCGTGTACGTAGGCACAGCGCTTACCTCTTCTATCTCGGGTTAGGTGCCGGTCGCGGCGCATGTACTCGGTTTTCCCGGCGACCGACATTGACCCGGGACCCGCTCGCCCAAAAGGGCAGCACACACCAACGGAGCAGCTTACCGGTGGGCATCCCCGCAGGTCAAAACGCGGGTTCCCAGGTCGAGCGTCGGGCCTTAGGACACCGAGTCCTGCTGGTCAGGCACCACACTGCCGTCCGGGCGGTGCAGCGGGGCGTCCTTGCCGCTGGGCTCGATGTAGCCCTCCGTCGTGCACTCGTACGGGTCGGCCTGCTTCTTCTTCGGATCGATGAACATCGGATTGACCACCCACCGACCGTCGGCGTTGTCGTAGGCAGTGCACATCAACTCGGTCTTGTTGCGGTTGAGCACCAGGCGCAGCGCGGTGGCATCGGTGAGGAACGTGACGTCGGTGTCGGAGTCCCCCGCGCCGAAGGCCGCCCGCTTCGGCTCAGCCTGCTGCTCGAACGCGGCGGGCCCCTTGACGCCGAAGACGTCCTCGTTGACCCGGCACCGCTTGCCCTCGATGTACGGGATGGCCGTCTCGCCGCCACACGGCACCAGCCTCGACGTCAGGACATCACCGTCGCGCTCGGTCCGCACGCCCATCACCTTGTCCGGGGTGAAACCGAGATCTGCCGCCCACACCCGCACCACCGGCTCGGCCGATGCCGAGATGATTCGAACGTCGAAACCGTTGGCCCGCAAGGTTTCCACCAGATCGCGCATCTGCGGGTAGTAGCGAACCCAACCGGTCTCGTCACCGCTGCCGACCTTCTGCTCGGTGCCCTCGGGCGCGTCGAGGTTCTCCTTGCGTGCCGCTTCGGCGAAACCGGTCAGCTCGGATTCAGGCCAGCCGGCCAGCATCTGGGCGGCCCAGGCATACGAGGGCTCGAACCGGCGGGCGTTGAACCCGGCGAACGCCGGCTCGTCGGCACGTGTCTCACCGTCGGTGTAGACCGACAGCAGTTCGTCGGCGCAGCCCAGATCGGTGTTCGTGGGCATCGGCTGGCCCGGAGTGGTTGCCGCGCAGGCCTTGCCGAGCGCAGCCGTAGCCTGCGGGGTGAGGTACTGGCTCGTCGTCGACCAGTCGCCGCCTGCGGGCGCCCGCAGCTTGCCGTTGCGCACCATCCAGAAGAACGTCGCATCCCCGATGTCGTTCTTGACCACGGTGTTGTCCCAGTCGAACAGCGCCAGCGGGGCGCCGTCGGCCACCGAGCCGTCCGCCCCGCAGGTGCCGAGCTCGGCGAGCATCGCGTCGATCCGGTCCCGGTTATCGCCGTACCAACCCGGGTTCTCCGCCAGGGTGCGACAGTTGGCGGCGGGTGTGTCGGTGCCAGTTTGCGTGCCGGCCGACGGCTCCGCCGATTCGTTGCTGGCACCGCAGCCCGCGACGGCGACGGTCGTCGCGGCGAGCAGGGACAGGACGGCACGCACGGTCATTGAGACTCCTGATTCAGTTGAGCGGGGTCATGCTGGTCGGGTCGAGCGTGGAGGTTCGTGAGGTGTCCTTCAGGTCGACGCCGGAGCGGCCGAGCGCGAGCGCGCCGTCGACCAGGCCTGCCGCCACGCGCGCGGCTTCGGTGTATCCCAGGCCGTCGGGCGGGTGGATGTTGGAGATGCAGTTGCGGTCGGCGTCGGTGCGGCCGGGCATCGGCAGGTGGGTCAGGTAGATGCCGAGGCTGTCGGCGACACTCAAACCCGGCCGTTCTCCGACGATGACGAGCACGGTCCGCATGCGGGCCTGAGCTGCTATGTGGTCGCCGAGCGCGACGCGGGCCTGCGTCGCGATCACCGGCGGGGCCAGGGTGTAGCGGCCTTTCAATTGCGCCACCAGAGCGGCCAGTAGCTCAGCGCCATGACGATCCAGTGCCGTCGGCGACAAACCGTCCGCCAGCACGAAGCCGATATCGGCCGGGGTTTCGGGCACAGCCATGCCGGCTGCGGGCGCCCGGCCCAGATCGGGGCGGCGCAGGTACTCGTCACGCGAGGTGGCTTGACTGGTCACCACGGTGGGCTCACCGATACCGACCTCGAGGACAGCTTGCCTGAGCCGATCCAAGTCCAGCGGGACGTGCACGGCGTCGCGCGCCGCGGCGTGCGCGGCGGCCAGTTCGAGTACCCGGCGCGTCGGCAACGCGTTGCCGGCCCGGCCCAGCCCGATCCTGGCCTGCGTGGTTTTGCGCAGCTCATCCCAGAACTCTTGAACCGCAACCTCGTTCGGGCTCATGATTTCTCCGCCGAGGTCAGAGACCGCAGCGCGGAACGCTCCAGGTCGAACGGGGTCAGCTTGCCGGAGTCGTCGACCATGCCTACGCTGCGCAGCCACGCCTCGAACTCCGGAGCCGGTCGCAGTCCCAGCGTGCGCCGAGTGGTCAGGACGTCGTGGAACGACAAGCTCTGATAGCCCAGCATGACGTCGTCGGCGCCGGGCACGGTGATGACGAACGCCACCCCCGCGGCAGCCAGCAACGTCAGCAAGGTGTCCATGTCGTTCTGGTCGGCCTCGGCGTGGTTGGTGTAGCAGACGTCCACGCCCATCGGCAGGCCGAGCAGCTTGCCGCAGAAGTGGTCTTCCAGGCCGGCCCGGATGATCTGCTTGCCGTCGTACAGGTACTCCGGCCCGATGAAGCCGACGACCGTGTTGACCAGCAGCGGCTGCAGGTCGCGGGCCACCGCGTAGGCGCGGGCCTCCAGGGTCTGCTGGTCGACGGGCTTGCCGCCGACGCCCAGGTGCGTGCCCGAGCTCAGCACCGATCCCTGCCCGGTCTCCAGGTACATGACGTTGTCGCCGACGGTGCCGCGGTGCAGGCTGCGGGCCGCTTCGTTGCCTTCCCGCAACAGCTGCAGGTTCACCCCGAACGCGGAGTTGGCGCCTTCGGTGCCGGCGATCGACTGGAACATCAGGTCCACCGGCGCACCGGCCTCGATCAGGCCGATCGTGGTGGTGACATGCGAAAGCACACAGGACTGGGCCGGAATGTCGTAGCGGGTGCGGATCGAGTCGAGCAGATACAGCAGATCGGCGGTGGCCTGCGGCGAGTCGGTGGCCGGGTTGATCCCGATCACCGCGTCGCCGCAGCCCAGCAGCAGGCCGTCGAGCACCGCCGCGGCGATACCACGGGGGTCGTCGGTCGGATGGTTGGGCTGCAGCCGGGTGGCCAGGGTGCCGTGGCCACCGACGGTGGTCCGGAACGCGGCGGTCACCTCGGCGGCGGCCGACACCGCGATCAGATCCTGGTTGCGCATGATCTTGCTGACCGCGGCCACCATCTCCGGGGTGAGCCCCGGTGCGACCGCGGTCAGCCGCTCGGCGCTGTGATCATGGGCCGTGACGTCCATCAGCCAGTCCCGCAGCCCGCCGACGGTCAGATGTGAGATCTCCGAAAAGGCCTGGCGGTCATGGCTGTCCATGATCAGCCGGGTGACCTCGTCGGTGTCATACGGCACCAGTTCCTCGTTGAGGAAGAGGTCCAGCGGCAGGTCCGCGAGCACCCAGGCGGCCGCGGCGCGTTCACCGTCGTGCTCGGCCGCGCAGCCGGCGAGTTGATCGCCGGAGCGCAGCGGGGTGGCCTTGGCCATCACCTCGACCAGACCGTCGAAGCTGTACGTCACCCCCGAAACCTGCTGGTGGTACTTCATTTCAGGGCACTCTCCGCTTCCGCGAGCATCGCGAACTCCTCGTCAGGCGAGTTGGCGACCAGGCGGTGGCGGCTGTAGAGCGCGAAGTAGAGCATGAATGCGCAGAACACAGCCAGGCACAGGCCCGCGGCCACGGGGCTGACCACGAAGGTCGCGATGAGCGCGACGATCGCGACGACGAGGGCGAAGCCGGTGGTGATGATGCCGCCCGGGGTGCGGTACGGCCGCTTCATCTCCGGCTCACGCACCCGCAGCACGATGTGGCTGATCATCATCAGCACGTAACTCAGCGCCGCGCCGAACACCGCCATGTTCAGGATCAGATCACCGTGACCGGTCAGCGACAACAGGAAGCCGACGATGCCGGGGACGATCAGCGCGAGGGTCGGGGCCTTGCGCTTGTTGGTCACCGACAGCCTCGTGGGCAGGTAGCCGGCCCGCGACAGCGCGAAGGTCTGCCGCGAGTAGGCGTAGATGATCGAGAAGAAGCTGGCGATCAGCCCGAACAGGCCGATGTAGTTGACCGCCTTGGCGGCGAACCCGGTGCCGCCGAGGGCCTGCACGAGTGGATCGTCCACGGTCGACATCGCATCGGCGCCGCCGGCGCCGGCCGTCAGGAACAGCACCGTCACGCAGGTGATGATCAGCACCGTCATCGCGGCGATGATGCCGCGCGGCACGTTGCGCTCCGGGTTGGCCGTCTCCTCGGCGGCCAGCGGGACGCCCTCGACCGCCAGGAAGAACCAGATGGCGAACGGGATCGCCGCCCAGATGCCCAGGTAACCGTGCGGCAGGAAGCTCGACGCGCCGACCGCGGCGGCGTCGGGGGCGATGTCGGTCAGGTTGGCGACGTCGAAGTGGCCGATGGCGCTCACGGCGAAGATGACCAGGCCCAGCAGCGCGATCGCGGTGATGACGAACATCAGCCGTAGCGCCTCACCGACGCCGGCGAGGTGGATGCCGATGAAGATGACGAACGCCGCCAGGTAGACCCACCAGCCCTTGTGAATGCCGAACAGGCCGAGGGATTCGACGTAGCCGCCGATGAAGGTGGCGATGGCAGCGGGGGCGATCGAGTATTCGATCAGGATCGCGGTGCCGGTGGCGAAGCCGCCCCACGGGCCGAGGGCGCGACGGGCGAAGGTGTAGCCGCCGCCGGCCGCGGGCAGCGCCGAGGACAGCTCGGCCAGGCCCAGGACCATGCAGAAGTACATCGCGGCGATGACGACCACGGCGATCAGCAGACCACCGAAGCCGCCCTGCTCGAGGCCGAAATTCCAACCCGAGAAGTCGCCGGACACCACATAACTGACGCCCAGGCCGGCCAACAGCAGCCACCCCGCGCTTCCGGATTTGAGCTGACGTTTCTGTAGATAGTCAGCGCTCTCCAGGTGTTCTTCCACACCCGCCATGTCAAACTCCTTCATTTACAACGTTTTCGTATGTCTCGTATGTGATGCCGTCAGCTGATGACGGTCTTCGCAGGCGGTGGCCCACCTTTACCCCGGCAACACCGCCGGTCCGATGCCGGATCCCCGGCCAGTTCACCTTCCAAAGGTATGAAAATCAACCTTTAATCGAAGATTATTACCCCACTCTGCGGCGGTGTCTACCCCAACGGCCAGTTTCGTTGTCAATCGTCGGGTTTGAGCGGAACACCGACCACGATCCGGGCCGCGTTGTGCCCGCGTACCCGGACAACCGACGAGGCCGCTCCTGCACCAGACATCAACTCGGGCAACGGATCTGACAGCTTGGCATGCTGCACGCACACTTCTCCTCCGGGGCCGACGCCCACCCCGACATGCAGCGGCGACCTGAGCGCCGCCCGGCGCGCGAGTTCCGTCGCAGGCAGCTCGGCGTCACCCGGAGCCAACAGGTACGGAACACCTTCTTCCTCGATGCCCGCGAGCACGTCGCGTTCGACATCCCGACTGCCCGAACTCAACACCACGATCGCGGGACGATCGGGTTGACCACCGCTATGCACTGAGACCCGCTCCGACCAGCCGAGCATGCGACGCCACCAGACCCGTGGCCACGGCGTTCCGCGGTCCTTCTGACCCGCGCACATTTCCTGTGCCGCAGACGATTCCGAACGGGGCAAGGGCATCCGCGATGAGTTCGGGGATCTCGAAGTCCAGTGCGCACCCACCGAGCAGCACCACGAACCCGATCTGTCGCAGGTCACCGCCGGGCGCGATGGCCCGCAGTGCGCGCAACGCATTCACCACGAAGACCCGTTCCTTGGCCGCGCGGCGCACCAGCCTGACCCGGTCCATGGAATGCCGGGTGGGGATCGCATTCATGCCGTACTCAGCCAGCGTGACCACTCGCGCGAACGATGCAGCAGGCAGCGGCTTCTCGAAGAACATCACGGTGCCGTTCTCCAGCCGGACATGAAAGAAGCTCTCCGCCTTGCCCAACGGTGATCGTTTGATGTCCTCGGCCAGTTCCAGGTTGTCGAGACCGAGCTCGGCGTCGATCAGCTTGGTGACCAGATCGCCCGCACCGGCCAGGTGCACGGTACTGATCCCGCCGTCCACCGCCAGCAATGCGGCATCGGTCGAGCCGCCACCCAGATCGAGCACCACGAGCGGCTTGTCGGTGCCCGGCGTGGTCAGGGCACCCAGCGCCGCCATCTCGGCCTCGACACCACCGACCATCACGTCGACACTGTCAGCCCCGGCGGCCCGCAACCGGGCCCGGACTTCGTCGGCGACCGCTCTCATTCCACTTTCCCGCGTCCGGACCATGGCCGCCAGCGCAACCGCGTTCTCCAGGGCCACCTCACCGGCCACTCCGCCACGAACCTCCTGCGGTACAAAGGTATCCACCGCGAGCAGATCCTGGATGCACACGTCGGCCAGCGCATGTCCGGAGAGCTCGGCCATGCTGTGCCGGACGTTGGCGATCATGCCGCCGGTGTTGGTTCCGGCCTCCCCCGCCACATCCGCCAGTGGAGCGACCCGCTCGACCGCGCTCATGATCTCCGGCGCACCGCGGGACACGTCGACGGTCGCCCGCTTGTGCACACCGGACAGCTCGAGCGATCCAGCGGGGATACTGCGATCGGCGACATCGCCTGCGGGAGTGCGCACCACCACCGCCGAGCGGTTGCCCGTCAACGCCCGGGCCACCGGCGAGATCACCTTGGTGGCAGCCGCGTCCAGGTCGAAGATCGTCGCCAGCCCATAGGCGTTGGACAGGGTACGGATCGAGTTGCCGGGTGCGGCTACCTCGACCGCGGCCAGCATGCCCAGCGGCACCGCATCGATACGCGATACCTCGTCGATCACCGGGACCACGGAGTCGAGCCGGTTGGCCACCAGCACTGCATCGTCGTTTCCCAGGATCACCCCGCACACCGTCAGCCCTTGTGCCGCTGCGGCATTGATCCCGCGTGCCGCATCCTCGAAATCCACGTTCCTGGGCACCACCACGATCACTTCGGTGCCGGATGGCGTTTGGGCGAGGGCGTCGAACGCCACGGTGAGGCCCACACCGAGACCGCGTCCGCCCGGGGTGCGCGGGTCATGGCCGATCATCGTCGACTCGGTGATGATGGTTTCGGTGATGGTTTCCATCGCCATGCCACTGATCACCGGTGTGGCCTCGTTCAGCAGGACGAGATCCAGGTCGGCCAGCCGCACCGCGCTCGCCTCCAGCGCTCGAACCACCGCCTGGGCAACGCCGTCCACATTTCGAGGCGTGCCCTTGACGCCCGTCGTCGCGGTCAGTGCCGCGCCACGGAACGTGGTCGAGCCGTCCGTCGCGACGACCGCGGCACTGGCCTCGGTCGTCGAGTTGCCGATGTCGACACCGACAACAGTCAACGCCATCAGGTACCCAGTGCCTCGGGGGTCAGCTCGCCGAACTCCGGCGTCACCTCCACCGGGCGATCCTGCTTGCGGATCTGCTCGGTCTCCTTCAGGTGCAGCAGCGCCGCCTTGGCTTGCCAACGGGGCCGCGCCATCTGATCATTCAGCGTCGGAACCGGTTCGGGTGACTCGCCTTTGGCGTACTGGGCGGCGTTCGACCCGATGCGGCGATAGGTCTCCAACGTCATCAGCGGACTCTGCGGGAACAGTTCGAGACTGGACAACCTCGGCAGGTCACGTTGATGGATCATCGATGTGCCGCGAGACAGGATGCCGATACCGATGCCCGACCCGCTGAGCCTGGCCGCCGCGTGTGCGACCACGGCGAGGTCGCTGCTGTGCCGGATCCGGATACACCGGGCGGCCACTTCCTGCTCCTCGATACCGGCCAGGATCTGGCGGATCACGTCGGCATGGGACAGGCCGACGATGGTCTGGCTGAAGAAGTCGGCGAACGCAGGCGAAATCGCCAGCACCACTTCATCAGAGCGCTTCCCGGGTTCTGTCGGACGCTCGCCGGTGAAGCTCAGTGTCCGCTGCCCGGTCACTGCCGACATGTCACTCGACCTCCAGTTCAGGGTTCTCGGCGCTGGTCACGTGACGGAGCCGCTTCATCTCCTCCCAGCGTGCGCCCGTGGGGCGGTAGCCGGTGCCCGGGCCCGCATAGTCATTGCGGTCGTTGACCGCAGACAACGGCTGGAGCTCACGCGTCATGATCGCCGACGTCTGCAGCAGGTCACCCGAGACCCGTTGTCGCAGAACGGCCAACAGGTTCTCGGCGACATCGGAGAAACCGGTCGATTCCAGCGCCTTCACCAGGTCCAGGCCCGTGATGTTGCGGTCCATCACCTGCTGGGCGCCCTTGAGGTCTTCCAGGACGTCACGCGGGATCAACTCGCGGCTGCCGTGCGCATACACGGCCGTCTCGATCTCGGCGTCGGAGATCGCGGGCAGATCGAGATACGCGAACACCGCCTGCAGAGCCTTGGCCGCACGATGCCGGACAGCGAGAATCTCGGCCTCGTTGACGTGGCGCAACCCACCGTCGATCTGCAGGTCCCGCTGGATCGTGTTGAAGTCGTCGTAATCCTCGGCGTCGAGGTTGGATCCGGCGAACATGTCGTCGTAGTTGGGTGGCGCCGAGTAACCCGAGCAGATGAAATCGGTACCCGGCATCAGCTGCGGCAACAACCGCGCCACCCGGCGCATCGGTGAGTGGGAGAACGACTGGTCGTTGCCCGAAGCGCATTCCAGGTCCACCGCCGAGGCAATCAGATTCTCCGCCGCCACCGCCCGGATCCCCGCCGGTACCGCACCCGGTACGCCGATGCAGGAGATCGAACCGTTCTGCAGGCCTTGCACGCCTGCGCCTTTCGCGACCAGGATGCACCGGATCTCCAGGTACAGCATGGAGCGGCCCTCGGCGTTGCCCATCTGCACCTCGGAACCGGTGCCCGAGGTGAACCGCATCTTGATGCCACGCGAGGCATAGGCCGCGGCCAGGAAGGCCTTCGACCACGGGGTGTCATCGCCGTCGACGAACACCGACTCGGTGCCGTACACCGAGATGGTCTCGGCATAGGCGGTGATGCCGCGCATGCCGAGTTCGAGCTCGGTGGCCTCCTCGAGGGCGCACTGGGTCAGGCGTCCGCCACAGCCGACCTGGCTGCCGATCTGCTGCGCCATCGCCACCAGCGGTGCGTAGCGCACAACGCCCAAAGTGGTTTCCACTTCCGAGAATCCGCGCAGCGAGGCCTCGGCGGCTTCACAAGCGACCTGCAGCGGGTTGTCCCGAGCGCTGGTGCAGTGCGCCTGGTTCGCCGGGGTGCGACGGGCCCGCATCTTTTGCATCCCCATCATGATCTCGACGATGTTCAGCGTCTTCGCCACTTCGAGCAGCTTGGCCGGGGTCAGTGCCGTGGTCACCGCGATCACCTCGTCGCGGGACACGTGCGGGTCGACCAGCATCCGGGCGATGTCGGCCGCCGGGATCGCCATCGCCTGCTCGGTGGTCGCGGTGTCGATGGCGTGGTCGGCGATGAACTGGTCGATGAAATCGAAATCGGCGCGGTCCCGACCGTCCATCTCGACGATCACCCCGTCGACGACGCGCACGCTCGGCGCGGGATCGAATGCGCTGTCCAGCGCGACCATGCCCACCTCGGGCCATTCCTCGACGAAGCCGTCGAGGTTGACCGGCCGGTCCTCAAGGACCTTGGTGCGCTCGGACTGCCTGCGCCGGCCGGCCGTGGATTGTTGTGGCGATACTGCCGTCACCGGTGTCTCCTATTCGCTGGTGGCCAGGATGTCGCGGCGCTCGTACACGTCGGCGGCCTCACGGACGAGCCCCGCCAGCAACGCTGCGCCGTACTGCGTCTCCAGCTCGTCGGCAATCGAGTCCAGCTCGGCCTTGGTGGAGGCATTGGGCCGCAGCGCGTTGTAGATCTGCAGCACCCGCTCGTCGCTGATCGCGGTCATCTCCGCGGCACGGCGCAGGTTCGAGCCGAGCTGGCGGCGTCCCACCTTCTCGGCGATCTGGGCCTGGAGCCGCAGCGTCTGCGGGGTGATGCGCAGATCGGAGGCGGCGATCTCACCTGACATCACCGCGTCCATGGTGATACCGCCGATCGGCGTGCCGTTGGGGGTGAACAGCAGATCCTCGCGATGGATGCTCAGCGGGTAATCGGCCGAAGGGTCGAGAATCGGTTCCGTCATTCACTACTCCAACTGACTCGGGGCGGATCTCCCACCGACGTGCGACACAACGCGAGCCAATTGTGCGCTGCATCACGTTGCATCAGGGTTGCGCCGCAGGTCAGTGCGGCTAACCTGACCCGACGATGGACGCCGGAAAATCTGACCCGATCGCCGCACTGGGCGAGTTCTTTGCCCTCCCGGCGGCCGATCCCGCCGGCTGGCGGCCGATCGCATCCCTGTGCGGCGATCCGGCCGCCCTGCACGAGTACACGACGCGCACCCGGGCGGCGACGGCCGCCGGCTTCGCGATCGACGAAGCCGACGTCCCGGTCAAGGCCGCGGCCTCCTCGGTGCACCTGTCGATCACCGCACGCCTGTTGTCCCCCGCCATCGGAGCCGCGGTGTGCTCTGGCAGTGTCCCACTGCTGACGATGGATTCGCTGTTCTGGCAAAAGGATTCATCACACCGCCCCGCCCTCGGAAAAGCCGGTGTCGAATGGGTGGCAGAAACCGACCCGCGGCGAGTCGCCGCCACCATCGCCGAATCGCTGATCGAAAGCGTGTTGCGCCTGCTGAACGACACCATGGCGCTGGCGGAATCCCTATCGCCACAGGTGATGTGGGGCAACATCGCGTCGGCGGCCAACGGCGCGGTCACCGTACTGGCCATGTCCCACCCCGACGCGGAGCGCCGCGGCCGTGAACTGGTCGCCGAACTGATCGCGATCGAACCGCTGCGCGGTACCGCAGACGTTGTGGGAGAACAGTTCCGGCGGCGCAACTGCTGCCTGTTCTACCAGGTGCCCGGGGGTGGCTACTGCGGTGACTGTGTTCTGACCGACGGGCGGGCCGGCTAGGTACCTAGATTGCCGTCGCCGCGGCTCCGGCTACATTGCCGCTGACGCGGCGGTAGCCACCGCCACGTCCTGCTCGACACTGCCCGCACTGACCCCGACCGCACCGATCACGACCCCGTCGGCCTCCAGCAGCACCCCGCCGCCGAACACCACCAGGCCGCCCGCGGTCTGCTCCAGGCCGTACAACTCACCGCCGGGCTGACAGATGTCCATCAGCGCGCTGGTGGGCAGGTTCATCATGACCGCGGTGCGCGCCTTGCGGATCGAGATGTCGATGCTGGCCTTGATCGCACCGTCCATGCGCACGAAAGCCACCAGATGACCTCCGTCGTCGACCACGGCGATGTTCATCGGCTGGCCGATCTCCTCCGCCTTCACGACTGCGGCGTCGATCACCTTCTGCGCGGTCGGCAGCGGCAGCGATGTCATGCGTGTCCCTTCGGGTAGACCGCGAACGTGGGCTTGTGTGCGACATTTGCGGGTTTTTTCGCACACAAGCCCACGTTCGGCGGTGGATCAGAAAAAGCCCTGGGCCTTGGTGCCGTAACTCACCAACAGGTTCTTGGTCTGCTGGTAGTGGTCGAGCATCATCTTGTGGTTCTCCCGGCCGATGCCGGACTGCTTGTAGCCGCCGAACGCCGCATGCGCGGGATAGGCGTGGTAGCAGTTGGTCCACACCCGGCCGGCCTTGATGTCCCGGCCTGCGCGGTAGGCGGTATTGCCGTTACGGCTCCACACGCCCGCGCCCAGACCGTAGAGGGTGTCGTTGGCGATCGAGATCGCGTCGTCGTAATCGGTGAACGACGTGACTGCCACGACCGGACCGAAGATCTCCTCCTGGAACAGCCGCATCTTGTTGTTGCCGGTGAAGATCGTGGGCGCGACGTAGAAACCGCCGTTGAGGTCGCCACCCAGATCGGCCCGCTCGCCACCGGTGATCAGTTGGGCACCTTCGGATTTCCCGATCTCGATGTAGGACAGGATCTTCTCCAGCTGATCATTGGAGGCCTGCGCACCGATCATCGTCTCGGTGTCCAGCGGGTCGCCCTGCCGTACCGCCTTGGTGCGGATGGCGGCCAATTCCAGGAACTCGTCGTAGATGTCGGCCTGGATCAGCGATCGCGACGGGCAGGTGCACACCTCGCCCTGGTTCAGCGCGAACATGGTGAACCCTTCCAGGGCCTTGTCCTGGAAGTCGTCGGCGGCGGCCAGCACATCGGAGAAGAAGATGTTCGGGCTCTTGCCACCCAGCTCGAGGGTCACCGGGATCAGGTTCTGGCTGGCGTACTGCATGATCAACCGACCGGTGGTGGTCTCGCCGGTGAACGCGATCTTGGCGATCCGGTTGCTCGAGGCCAGCGGCTTGCCGGCCTCCACACCGAACCCGTTGACCACGTTGACCACACCGGCCGGCAGCAGGTCACCGATCAGCGACATCAGGAACAGCACCGAAACCGGGGTCTGCTCAGCAGGTTTGAGCACCACGGCGTTGCCCGCGGCCAGCGCCGGGGCCAGCTTCCACACGGCCATCAGGATCGGGAAGTTCCACGGGATGATCTGGCCGACCACGCCGAGCGGCTCGTGGAAGTGGTAGGCGACGGTGTCCTCGTCGATCTGGGAGAGCGAGCCTTCCTGGGCGCGCAGCACACCGGCGAAGTATCGGAAATGGTCGATCGCCAGCGGGATGTCGGCATTCAGCGTCTCGCGGATCGGCTTGCCGTTGTCCCACGACTCGGCCAGCGCGACGGCTTCGAGGTTCTCCTCGATGCGGTCGGCGATCTTGTTGAGGATCACGGCGCGCTCGGCGGGCGAGGTCTTGCCCCAGGCCGGCGCGGCTGCGTGCGCGGCATCGAGGGCCTTCTCGACGTCGGCCTCGGTGGAGCGGGCCACCTCGCAGAACACCTGACCCGTGACCGGCGTCGGGTTCTCGAAGTAGCGGCCCTCGGCCGGCGCGACCCACTGTCCGCCGATGAAGTTGTCGTAGCGGGATTCGAACGACATCACGGCGCCGTCGGCACCCGGACGTGCATAAACAGTCATGGCAATCTCCTGCATTCGGACACCGAAATGTGTCGGTAGTCACTAAAGGTAGTCAGCAGTAGGTTGCAGCACAGTTGCACACGTTGCAGGGCATTCGAACCGACAAAACTAGCCCAGTTCGGAGTCGATCCCGGCCAGGTGACCGCGGGCCTGCGCCCTGGCCAACGGGTCGGCGTCGGCATGGTCGTGCAACACCCGCCAGCCCTGTCGGTCGTCACGGCCGTCGGGCAGGGCCAACCACCGCCGCAGCAGGCCCAGATCACTCCCGGTCAGCACCGCTTCGCGCAGGCCGGCGCTCAGCTCGGTGCGCAGCCGCGCGATCGCCGGTGAGACCGACTGCGGCAGCAACGCGCCCGAGTACGCATCCAGGGCGGCCGAGACGTTCCCGGCCTGCAACGCGTCGTACACGTCACCCATGTCGCTGGCCACCGGCGCCAACAGCCGGTACGGCCGCGACTCGATGTAGCTGCTGCCGATGACCCGCCGCAACCGCGACACCTCGGCGCGGACGGTGACCACGTCGAGGTCCTTGTCGTCGAGCAGCATGGCCAGATGATCGGCACTCAGCCCCTCGGGATGCCGGATCAGCAGGACCAGGATGTCGGCATGGCGGCCGGTGAGCACGCTGGACTGGGGCCGGCCCTCGGCGTCGGCCATCCGCCAGCGCGGGCGATCGGCGCCCAGTACCGTCAGCCGCGCCGTCTCGGTTTCCGCCGGCTCGGCCGGTCCGGTGAGCCGCAGCAGTGCCAGCTGGTTCTCGACCGCCACAGCAGTGGCCCTGACCAGGGCCAACGTCTGAGGTGTGGCGACCGTGGACCCGCCGGTCAGGTCGATGGCGCCCAGCAGCACCCCGGTGGCCGGGTCGTGGACGGGCACGGCGGTGCAACTCCACGAGTGCACGGTTCGGGAGAAGTGCTCGGACCCCAGGATCTGCAGTTCCCGGTCCAGCGCCAGAGCGGTGCCGGGCGCGTTGGTGCCCGCCGCCCGCTCACTCCAGTCCGAACCCGGGACGAAGTTCATCCCTTCGGCCTTGCGGCGCGCACCGTGGTCTCCCTCGACCCACAGCAGCGTGCCGTCGGCCGCGGTGATCGCCACCAACACTCCGGCGCCGACGGCGTCGTCGACCAGCAACCGACGGATCAGCGGCAGGGTGGGCGCGAGCGGGTGCGTGTTGCGCAATTCGGTCAGCGAGGCGGCCGCGGCAGCCGCCCGGGCGCCCATGTCTGGGTCCACTCCGGTGGCCAGACTGCGTTGCCAGCTCTCCACGATGACGCGACGAACCGGGGTGGTGTCCAGGGATTCGGCGTCCACCCGGCCCGCGATGAACAGGTCATGGATGGCACGCACCTTCGCGGGAAGTGCCCGGGGCGACATCCGGCCTCCCACGCTTCTCGATGCGACCACCGCTATCACGCTCCCGGCGTCAGGCCATTGACATGGCATTCACGCGTGTCCGCCAGGATAGTTGACCTGCCCGGCCTGTGATGGATCCCACCCGCTGGTCAGGCGCCCGGACATCGGGAAATCCGCCGATGACCGGTATAGTTGGGCCACGGCGGCTTGCCTGTTCTGCCTTTGCCGCCTTCTCGATCGTCAACCGAGCGCCGCGAGATCTCACTCGCGCCGGGCAGGACGACCGCCCTCTATTTTCGGAGCTTTCATTTTGTCTGTCCAAGAAACCCCTGGCACCGCCGTGCCTACTTTCGCCGAGCTCGGCCTGCCCGCCGAGATCGTCGCCACCCTCGCGGGGAACGGCGTGGAGTCGCCTTTCCCGATCCAGGCCGCGACGCTGCCTGATTCGCTCAAGGGCCGCGACGTCCTCGGCCGCGGCCGGACCGGGTCCGGCAAGACCTACGCATTTCTGTTGCCCCTGGTGGCGCGCTTGGCGACCAGCGGCACCCGCCGCGCGCCGAACCGGCCCCGCGCGCTGATCTTGGCGCCCACCCGCGAACTCGTCACCCAGATCGAGGCCTCGCTGGCGCCGCTGGCCAAGGCCACCGGCCTGCGGTCGGTCAACATCTTCGGTGGCGTGGGCCCCAACCCGCAGATCTCCGCCCTCAGAGGGGGCGTGGACATCGTGATCGCCTGCCCGGGCCGGCTCGAAGACCACATGCGGTCCGGCCACGCCGACCTGTCCGCGGTCGAGGTCACCGTGCTCGACGAAGCCGACCACATGGCCGACCTCGGCTTCCTGCCCGGCGTGAAGCGCCTGCTGGACCGCACGCCGAAAGACTGCCAGCGCCTGCTGTTCTCGGCCACGCTCGATGCCGGGGTCGACGTGCTGGTCAAGCGCTACCTGCACGACCCGGTGGTGCACAGTGTCGATTCGGCACAGTCCCCCGTGACCGCGATGGTGCACCACGTGCTGCACGTGGACAACGCCTCGCGGGTCAATGTGGTTGCCGATCTGGCCGCCGCTCCGGGCCGGACCATCGTGTTCGCCCGCACCAAGCACGGCGCGAAAAACTTGACCCGCCAGCTTAATTCGCGCGGCGTCTCGGCAGTTGAGCTGCACGGCAATCTGTCCCAGAATGCTCGTACCCGCAACCTGACGGCGTTCTCCGACGGATCCGCCGGCGTGCTGGTGGCCACCGACATCGCCGCCCGCGGTATCCACGTCGACGACGTCAGCCTCGTCGTGCACGCCGACCCGCCCGTCGAGCACAAGGCCTACCTGCACCGGTCCGGCCGTACGGCCCGCGCCGGCAACGAGGGCACCGTCGTGACGCTCATGCATGACGCACAGGTCTCCGATGTGCGCACCCTGACCAAAAAGGCCGGGGTCAAGCCCACGATCACCCGGGTGAACGGCATCGACCATCCGGTGCTTCGTGAGATCGCCCCCGGTGAGCGGGTTTTCGGGGATCCCATCCGTCCCGAGCCGGCCACCCAGGCCGCTCCGGCACCGCGGCGCCAGGGCAACAGGTCCGGGCAGCCGGGCAAGTCGGGTCAGCAGCAGGGTCGCAACCGCCCGAGCGGGTCCTCCCGCAACGGCGGCGGTCCGTCGGCCCGCTCCGGCGCCGGTGCAGGCGGGCAGCAGCGCGGTGGTGGACACCGCCGTCCCCGCCGCGACTCCGGCTCGGCTCGCTAGCCCCAACAGACGAAAGTGTGCGGTCCCGCCCGGTCCTCTCCACCGGACGGGACCGCACATGTCTTTCTGGGCTGAGCGGCCTCAGGCTCCCCACGCGTTGGCTGCACTGCGGTCGGTCGCGGCCACGTCGTCGGCACCGTCGCGCACCGCGTTGCCCAGGGAGAACAGGATCTCGTTGAGGGCCGCGGCGGCCTGGTTCCAGCGGGCCTGCTCGACGGCGTAGGCTTGCGCGGCCTCACGGGTCCAGACCTGCTGCAAAGGCGCGATCTGCGAACGTAATTCGTCGAGTGCGGCGTTGAACCGGCTCGACGTCGTGTGGATCTCCTGGCGAACCGAGTACTCGATCTCGCCGAAGTCGTAGGACAGCACGTGATCCATGGCCGGCGCCGATCAGATGCCGTCGCCGACGGCACCGAGCCGCTGCGCGTGAGTGTCGGCCGCAGCGCGCAACGTGCGCTCGTTGGTCCGGATGGTCTCCGCGATACGGCCCAACGTGGTGTGCAGTGTCAGCGATTCACTGTTCCAGCGGTCCACCACGTCACGGAACCGCGCTGCCGCCACGCCGCCCCACACCGACGGTGGCACACTGCTCATCTTTCCGATGAAGCTCTGCAGCATCGCCCGGACATCGTCGTTGAGCACGTCGATCCGGCCGGCCACGCTCGTCATTACCTCGAAGTCGGTGCCCAACGGCCCCGTCGGTCCTGGTGACATGTCCTCTGACCCTCCGGTCTTGTGTTGCGGGATATAACAATTCGACGCAGCGCGGCCCGGTTTGGTTCCACCCGATTTCAGAACACCGCGTGTGCGGACCGGGTGGCCGCCTCACACGCCCAGCGCACGGCCTCGCTGTGCCCCGGTGCGCTCTGGCACCCGACCGCGATCCGCACGCCACCGTCGACGAACACCGCCCACCGGATCTCCCGCCCGGTCCGGACTTCCCGGTAGCTGACCACTTGTCGGGCAGCGACGACCGCCGACGGATCGAAGTCGACGAACACCCCCGCGGGCTGCTCTTGCAGGGCGCGCCGCAGAGTGTCAGCCACTGTGCCGCCGCCGACACCGGACTGGGTCAGATGAATCATCAGCTCTGGGTCGCTCGGCGAAATCACCTCGACCCGAGCCGATCCCGGTCCTTCGGTGATCCTTCGTACCGTCCAACCGGCCGGAATCTGCACACCCACCCGACCCTCGACCAGGACCGTCATCGACGAGCGGTCGGTGGGCGGACCGTGAGCGGCGAAGGCGATCCCACCGAGTACCGTTGCCAACGCCGCTGCGGCGCACATCGCGAACATCCCGGTCCGGCTCCGGCTGCCGAGTTGCTCTTCCGCCGGGGTGTCCGGTGCGACGAGCGTGTTCCGCCAGCTCCGGGCGTCGGCCACAGTCGCCACCACGGCACAACGGCGAAGTGCGGCCACCACCTCGTTCCCCAATGCCACAGCTCCGGACACCTCGACCGGAGCGTCGACAACCACCTCTGCCGATCTGCCGGCGATCGCGAGCACTGCGCGCACAACCGCGTCTGCATCCGGAACGTCCTCGGCATGGCGGGCCAGTGCGACGCCACCGGTATGGACGCCGGAAACCATGACGACCTCATCGGCGATCTCGACCACCACCGAGGCCGCCGCGGACAGCAATGCGCTCAGGGCCTGAACCCGCTGCATCACAACCACTTCAGAGCCGGTCGCGGCATTCCGTACGCGGTCACACCGGTCGGCGGTCCACCACGTGGGACACACCAGGGTGAGCGTCCCTGCCCCGGCACCGGCCGCACCGAGAACCTCGACCCACAGATCTGACACTGCGACCGGCTCGTCCTCGATCAGCGCGATCTCGTCGTCGATGCCGGCCACCGCGATTGCGGCGACGTCCGCCGCGAGGGGGCCGGGCCCGCGCACGATCACCGGACCCACCTCGATGACGGCTGACGTCACCGCGCCTCGCCTCCTGCGGGCAGGGCGATCTGGACCAGCTGATCGGGTGCCGCGCGGGTGATCAGCGTGCCACGCCCAGGTGGAAGGCGAACCGGCCGTACCGACCCAAGCAGCACGCCGTCGTCGGGACCGGCGCTCATCATCAGGACCATGCAGCCGAGGTCCCTGACCGCAGACAGCACCGGATCGAACATCGCCCGCGCGGCCCCGCCGGATCGGCGGGCCAGCAGCAGGTGCAGTCCGAGGTCACGGGCATGCGGCAGGTAACTCAACAGCGGTGACAGTGGATTCGGTCCGCCTCCGGCCACCAGGTCGTAATCGTCGACCACGACGTAGAGTTCGGGCCCGGTCCACCACGTGCGGTCGCGAAGCTCCCGCTGGGTGACATCGGGTCCCGGCAACCGGTTCTTCAGCGTCTCAAGCACTCTGGGAAGCGCCGCGTCCAGCGCCGCGACCGACGCGGCGTATCCGGCCAGATGGCCCGATTCCACCGCGCCCAGCAAGGCGCGGCGGAAATCCACGATGAACAGTTGCACGCTCGCCGGGTCGTTGCCCGCCGCCAGATCGCAGCACAGGGCGCGCAGTGCGGTGGACTTGCCGCATCCGGTGTCACCGAAGATCACCAGATCGGGCTGCGCGTTGAAATCGACCATCACCGGCATGAGTTCGCGTTCATCGAGCCCCAGCAGCACCTCGGTGGCGGGTCGGATCCGAGACATCGGGCGCAGCTCGTGGGCGTGCACATACGCCGGCAGCAGCCGGATCTCCGGCGCGCGAGCCTTGCCCCACTGCGCCTGCAGAATGTCCGCAATCCGCTCCAGCGCCGCACTGATGCCGGCGTCAGACGGTGTGCCGTCCAGCCGGGGCAACGCGATCAACAACTCACGGCCGTCCGGCGTGAGCCCACGCCCCGGCGCGTACTGGGTCAACTGACGGGCCCGTTTGCGGTCCATCTCGGACTCGGCCGGATCGCCGAGCCGCAACTCGATGCGGGTACCCAGTTGGTCCTTGAACGCGGGACGGAACTCTCCCCACCGCGACGCGGTTGCGACCACATGGATACCGAGCGAAAGCCCCTGCACGGCAAGCGAGGTCACCGTCGGCTCCAGCGCGTCGAACTCGGCTCGGAACGTCGACCAGCCGTCGATGACCAGGAACACGTCACCTGACGGATCAGCGATCTCCCCGGCATCACGGCGGGTCCGGTATTCGGCCATGGAGCCGATTCCGAGCGCGGTGAACCGCGACTCACGGGCGCTGGCCAGGCCCTGCATCTCGGCGACGGTGCGCCGGACGAGGTCAGCGTCGGCGCGCCCGGCGACAGCGCCGACGTGCGGCAGGGCTCGCAGTGCACTCAACGTTCCGCCACCGAAGTCCAGGCAGTAGATCGTCACGTCCCGGGGATGGTGGGTCGCGGCCAGTGCCACCGCCAGAGTCTTGGCCGCCGTCGATTTTCCGGATTGCGGACCGCCGACGATCGCCACGTTGCCCCGGCCGCCGCCCAGCGACAGCATCAGTCGGTCCCGGCGCTGTTCGAACGGTCGGTCGACCAACCCGATCGCGACGTCGAGCGGATCGGAATCCGACAGCAGGACGTCGCTGAGCGGCACCGCACCCGGCAGCGGCGGCAACCACACCTGGTGTGCCGGTGTGCCGTACCCGGCCAACCGATCGACGACCTGCTGCAGCACCGTCGTCGTGGCGGCAGCGGAGGCCCCGCGACCGGCCGGCATCCACGGTGCGGTGAACCGCCTGGGGCCCGGAGTCTGCAGGGGCCGTTGTTCGGGCACCGAACCGGTAGCGGAGACGAATGCGGTCTGAAACCTGACGATCTCGCCGGCCGGTGTCTTCAGGTAAGCCGCTCCGGGCGTGTTCGGCAACTCGTAGGCATCGGCGATACCGAGCACCGATCGGGACTCGTTGGGCGAGAATGTCTTCAGACATACCCGGTACGAAAGGTGGCTCTCCAGCCCCCGCAACTTACCCTCGTCGAGACGCTGGCTGGCCAACAGCAGATGCATACCCAGAGAGCGCCCGAGTCGACCGATCGCCACGAACAACTCGGCGAAATCGGGATGTTGCTGCAGCAGTTCGGAGAACTCGTCGACCACGATCAGCAGCGCCGGTAGGGCGGGCAGCTCCGTGCGGCGCCGGTACTCCGCGATGTTGGCGAGGTTCCCGGCCGCCCGAAGCAGTTCCTGACGCCGGGTCATCTCTCCGGCGAGCGCATCGGCCATCCGGGCCACGAGCTGGGCCTCCTCAGCCAGGTTGGTGATTAACGCGCTGACGTGGCGCGCCCGGTGCAGGCCGAGAAATGTTGCCCCGCCTTTGAAATCGATGAGGACGAGGTTGAGCGCCTCCGGGGAATGTGTGGTGATCAGCCCCAGCACCAGTGTGCGCAGGAACTCCGATTTGCCCGAGCCGGTCGCACCGACACAGAGCCCGTGCGGGCCCATCCCGTCGTGTGCGGCCTCCTTGAGGTCGAGATGCAGCGGGGTGCCGTCGGTACACCGGCCGACCGGAACCCGGAGGAACCGCCGCGGATCCGATGTCGTCCACACACTCGGCGGATCGATGCCGGCCGGGTCGTCGACACCGATCAGCTCCGGCCAGCCTGCGGCCATGGGCATCGGAGCGCAACGCCATCGCGCCAGCCACCGGGCGCACGTCACGGCCTGTTCGCGGGTCATCCGGTCCGGGCGCGCCGAGGCCGCGCCGAATCGCAGCAGATCATCCTCGAGGCCCAGATGCAGGTCCGCCGTGGCGATTCCGGTATGAGCCGCGACGGTGAGTACGGTGACGCCGGCACCGGGCAGCGACACCACAGGTCCGGTTGTGGCGGAATCGACGATGACGACGGTGTGTGCCGGCGGATCTGTGGCGGGCAGGTCGGTCAGTGTGCGCAGCCGCAGGGCGACCGGTCCATGGTGGCCATCCGGACACCAGTGGTGGGCAAGCCATTTCAACCATTCCCATTCATCTGCCGTCGCCACGTCGACGACGGCGGCGATGCGCACGTACCGCGGGCTATGTGCCGTGGCCAGTTGGCAGATCACCGCCCGCAGCAGGGCCCGCGCCGCGTCGATCGGCCCCGCCACCGACACGTGTCCGAGGCCGCGCAGGTTCACCGTCACAGGAACGCCTGCCACCGTCGACCGATGCCGGAGCAGGCGGCCCAGGGCCGATGCCGTCACCGGGTCGGCTTCACGCCCGGGGGCGTCGCCGCCGGCGACCAGCCTGGTGGACGACGGCCTCTCCCCCACGCCCACGCGCACCTCACCGAACCCGGGGTCATCGGGGACACGTCGCCACATCTGCTCGCCACCGGCCAGCGTCCACAAACACCCCGGCTCGGGATGCGCGGTATGCAGGCTCAGCCACTGCGTGCGGGCGGATTCACCGGCCACGGCGTCGATCCCGTCCAGGTAGCGCAGGTACTCGCCGCGGTCCCGGTGGAGCTGCGAGGCGCGGCCGCCGTTCTTCAAGCTGTAGGCGGCCGTGCCGATCGCCGACATGGCCATCATGATCGGGAACATCATGGCGGCCGGGCCACGTGTCGCGGCCGCGCCGGAGGTGACGTACACCGCGACCATGCCGCCCATCGCGAGCACGACCAGCAGCGGCAACAACCTGGTGAGCGGGCTGATCGGGTTGTGCCGCGGCAGCGCAGGCGGCGCATCGATCACGACCTCCGTCACCGGCGACTCCGGTACGGGGAGCTCGCGGGCGGCGTGCGGTGCGCGGATCGGTTCCATCGACATTTGGACGCACGCGGGGCCCGCCCGGTTCCCCTGGGCACCGGAGAAATTGGTGTACGACGCGGCTCGTCGAGTCGGTTAGCGTGGCAGATATCGGCGTCAACCGGGGGGTGATGCGATGCCGGATTCCTTGTGTCACGTATCGATTCACTGTGACGCTGCCGGGCACGGCGCCACGGTCGACCTGTCCTTGCCGGTCGCGATGACCGTGGGCGAGCTCCTGCCGTGGATCGTCGACGCGCTCGACGCCGCCGACGGCACCGCACTGCGCTGGCGGTTGACACACTTGGGCGGACACGATCTGAACGAGTCGGCAACCCTGTCGCAGAACGATGTTCACGACGGCGATCTGCTGGTGCTTGCCGGCTCCCGCGAAGAGCCCACGCCTGACCGGTCGCTGACTGCCGCATTGACCGTCGACTCCACGGAGGACGCCCTGTCCGACGGCCTGCGGGTCACCGCCTGCCTGTGGGCCTGCGCGCTGGGCGTCGTGGCGCTGGCGTGGACGGGGCTCGCCGGCAGCGGATTGGACCGCATCGCCGTGGCCGCGGTGGCGGCAGCGGCCGTCACCGCGGTGGCGGTGGCAGCCCCACGTTTCGGCCTGAGTTCGGCCAAGGTCGCGGCGCTCGACGTCGCAGCCCTTGCTCACGTGGCGGTCCTCGGGTTCCTCGTCGTTCCGGCCGGGCCGGCTCCGGCGAACTTCTTTCTGGCCGCGATCGCCGCGGGTTCACTGGGCGCGGTACTCATGCGGGTGTCCGGTTGTGGCACAGAGATTCTGATCGCGGTCGTCACGGTCGCAGGGGTGGTCGCCGCAGCGACCGGCTTCGCCGCGTTGTGGCCCTCGGCCACAACGGTACTGGGTTCGTTGGTGAGCGCACTCGGAGTCGGCCTCCTGCCGCTGACACCGCGGTTGTCCATTGCGCTGGCCCGCCTGACGCCGCCGGTACCCGGGTATCCCGACGACGACATGCCAGAGCCGGACGGATTCGACGTCGATTCACGGGCTCTCGCCGGGCATCGGTACCTGGCGGGCCTGGTGGCAGGTTGTTCGGCCGCCGCCGCGCTGGGAACCGCAATCCTCACGTTCGCCGGTCCGCGGCGAGTCACAGCCGTCGAGGCCGCGTTCGCCGCGGCGGTAGGTGTGGCGCTGTTGCTGCGCTCACGCAGCTATGGATCGAGCCGGTGCCGGACCGTTGCGGGGATCTCCGGATTCCTCTCGCTCACTGCGGCTTTCGTTCTCGTGGTGGCCTGGGATCCGGTACACGGAAACTGGACCGGATTTCTCGCCGCCGGCATCGGGATCGCCGTGGTCTGGCCGCTCACGATCCACAATCCCGCCGCAGCTCGGGTCGCAGATTCCCTCGAGTACGCCGCGCTGGCCGCAGTGGCACCGCTGGCGTGCTGGCTGGCCGGCGCTTTCGACATCGTTCGCGACCTGGCACTGAGGTGAACAGGTCAGGCCGGCTGGCTGCGGCGCTGATCATCGGTGTCCCCCTGCTGCCCATGGCCCCGGCAGCAGCCGTCGTACCACCGGCAGTCGATGCGACCTTGCTCCCCCGGCCTGCGCCACCGGGACCCGTCGAGCGCACCGAACAACGCCAACCCTGCTATCAGGCTGCGGCCGACACCACCGCCGCTGCGGCGGGGACCCCACTGGGCCTGGAGTCGGTATGGCCACTGACTCGCGGTGCGGGGCAGAAGATCGCGGTGATCGACACCGGGGTCGCCCGGCACCGTCTGTTGCCGCACCTCGTCGGCGGCGGCGACTATGTGTCACACGGCGACGGTACTGCCGATTGCGACGGCCACGGTACGATCATTGCCGGAATCGCCGGTGCTGCACCTGGTCCCGGATTCAGCGGTGTCGCACCCGACTCCGTCATCCTGGCCATCCGGCAGTCGAGCAACAAGTTCGGCGCGCACGGTGGACCGACCGGTGTCGGCGACGTCAACACCCTTGCCATGGCAGTGCGTACCGCAGCCGACCTCGGCGCCACCGTCATCAACATCTCGTCGCCCGCCTGTGTAGCCGCCACGGCCGCACCGGACGACCGAGCCCTCGGCGCCGCACTGAGCTACGCCGTCGACGTCCGTAACGTCGTTGTGGTGGCCGCAGCCGGCAACGTCGGCGCGGGCTGTACGCAGCAGGAAGGTCCGACCAGTCCGGCCGGCGTACCCGACTGGGACAGTCTCCGCACGGTATCCAGCCCGGGCTGGTACGACGACCTGGTGTTATGCGTGGGTTCGGTCGGATCCGACGGCACGGCATCGGTTTTCAGCTTGGCCGGTCCCTGGGTCGATGTCGCAGCGCCCGGCGAAAACCTCGTCTCGTTGCATCCCGACGGCGAACGGTTGATCGACACGATCGGACGGGAAGCCCCGATTTCGGGAACCAACTATGCCGCGCCCGTGGTGGCCGGGGTGGCGGCACTGGTGCGCGCCCGGTTCCCGCAACTCAGCGCGCGAGAGGTGATGCGCCGCATCGAGGACACCGCACGCACTCCGGCCGACGGCTGGAATCCATTGGTCGGGCACGGTGTGGTCGACGCCCTGGCCGCCGTCAGCGGCGGCACTCCGTCGTCTGTGTCCGCGCCGACCGCCCCGGCCCTGATTGTGCCGAGTGCCCCGGCTTCGATCGACACCCGATCCCAGCGCATCGCCTTCGGTGGCGCCGCCGTGTGTGTCGGCGCGACGCTCCTGATCGCACTGCTGATGGCAGCCAAGCGGTTACGCCGGCACCACCCCGGCGCCGGTCATCGCGTCCCGGGTGACTGAGGCGGCTTCGCGGTTCAGTTCGGGGCCCCGTGGCAGCATCGCGAGCATCGGCCACGGCGCGGGAACAGGGTCGGTCCCCAGACCGAGCGTTTCTGCGGTAGCCCCGTCGCGGATCCCGAACAGCACGCCCAGATCGTTCAACAGGTACAGCGGCCCGCCGTCGATGCCGTCGCGGGTCACGCCTGCGGCCTGCAGCAGCACGCTGCGGCCGCCCGGAATCACCACCCGATCGACGTTCGGGCCGGTGCCGTCGGCCTGCGCCAGTCGCACACTGTGATCGGGCAGCGAATCAGCGATCACCACACTGGTATTCGTTGCCGATCCCCGTCGTCGCGGATCCCAGTTGGCGCACACCACCGCAGGTACCCGCGGCACTACCCGCTCCGGGAACCGAGGCACAGCGAGGTGGTCGGCCACGGGCACATCGGCCACCACGTCGGCCGGAACGAGCGGCGGTTCGCCATGCGACTGCGCCACGCTGAATCGGATGACGTCGGCCGCCACCCGGCCGACGCGTTGGAGGCCGTCGGTCAGCACCACATAGAACTCGGCGGGGCCGGCGCGCACCACGCGCACCACGGTGCCCACCGCGAGTCCGCCCAGCGCGGCCGGTCCAGGGTTGCCCACGCCTACGATCGACGGTGCCCGCAACGCCGGCGCCTCGGGCACCGAGTCCAGCAGGGCTTGCGAAACCAGTTGGACTGACACACCTTCCAGGTGAAGTGCTCGGACCACGGCGATGTCGCGGACATCGACCCGCGCCCGCCACCCGTCGGCCAGCAGGTACGTCGCCCCTCCCATCGTGCGCGCCGACACGAGCAATGCGTGTCCGCTGCCCAAAGCCACCATCCCGCGGTCGGCCCGCCCCGCCAGCAGCACCGTCTCGGCCGGCTCTGTGTCGTCGCAGATAGTCCAGTCCGATTCGTCGAGGCTCAGCGGTTGACCGAGCTGGGCCGGGGCGCCCGGAATGCCCACCAGCGGCCCGCGCCGGAACTTGGCAATGGCAGCGGCGTTGACCACCACCGGATTCGCGGGCATACCGACGATGAGCCGGGCCGAAGCGAGATCAGACACCGGATGCACGGTGTCATCGACGCGGACGAACAGGGCGCCGGTATCGCGCGCCAGCAGGATCGGCGCATCACCTGGCACCGATCCTGGACGCAGCAGCGCCAGCACCGCACACACCGCGATCGCGACAGCCGTCAGGGCGCAGCCCGCGCCGTAGGCGACCGCCTGGGCGCGCAGCGGATCGTCGAGCATCCGCACATCACCGCGAACCAGCGCGTGTGCCATGCGCCGCAACAGGAATCGATGCCCGCTGAGCTGTAGCCGAGTGGCAGATCGCCGTGCCATATGTCCCCCGGCCATCACCCTAACCCGGCCGGGGAAGCGCCATTACGCCGATTTTCCCGCCGCGCTACTCCTCGCGCTGACGCTGCCGGTAGGCCGCGACATGCTGGCGGTTACCGCAGTTGCCGGTATCGCAGAAGATGCGGGAGCGGTTTCGCGACAGGTCGGTCAGCACGGCCTCACAGTCCGGGGCGGCGCAGATCTTGAGCCGACGCAGTTCGCCGCCACGGATCAGATCGGCCAGCGCCATCGCCATCTCGGCGCCCATCCGCTGCGCGAGCGGATCGTCGACCGACGCCAGGTGCAGGTGCCACTCCGGCATCTCCTTGTGCCGCGTCAGCCACGGCGCGGCCTTGGTGTCACTCAGTAGGGCGTTCACCCGACGGACCGCCTCTTCCTCGTCGTCGGCCACCGCCCAGACCTCCCCGATGCGCCCGCGCAGTGCGCGCACCGCAGCCAGCTCGGCGTCGTCTCGGTCGCGTCGTCCGGTCCAGCCGAAGTCATCGAGATAGGCACTCAGGTCTGCCTGGTCAGACAGTTGTTCGCCTTCTACCCGCTCGGTGTTCACCAACACCATCGCAGCCCGAAGCGTGAGCTCCGTGTCATAGGTAAAAAGCATTTGACTCATGACCCCCTGTCGCCGTACCGTCAACCCTACTGTCATTACCATAATCAGTTTTACTCATGACACGTCTCAGGGGAGGTGTACCGATGACTGCCGAAGCTCAGCTCGACCGCACGACCGCCGACAACCACTTCCGGCTCGGCCTACTGTTCGCCGTCAGCTCCGCGCTGGCGTTCGGCTCATCGGGGCCGTTCGCCAAAGCCCTGATGGAGTCGGGCTGGAGTCCCACCGCCGCCGTCACGGCCCGGCTGGCCGGTGGTGCGCTGATGATGGCCGCATTCGCCAGCGTCGTCCGGCCCGGCTGGATCCGCGAAGTACGCGACCACACCAAGACAGTCATCGGCTACGGCCTTATCCCGATCGCCGGCGCGCAGC
The DNA here is from genome assembly GCF_002102345.1 of Mycolicibacterium peregrinum. Classification (GTDB taxonomy): domain Bacteria; phylum Actinomycetota; class Actinomycetes; order Mycobacteriales; family Mycobacteriaceae; genus Mycobacterium; species Mycobacterium peregrinum. The sequence goes on along the minus strand of NZ_LQPP01000026.1, from coordinate 16,244 downwards.
TCTGCTACTACAACGCCGTCGCACACCTGTCCGTCGGCGTGGCGCTGCTGCTGGAGTACACCGCCCCGATCCTGGTCGTGGGCTGGGTCTGGGCCACCACCCGGCACCGCCCCAGTGCGCTGACCTTCGGCGGCGTGGCCGTCGCCATCGCCGGCATCGTCCTGGTGCTCGACGTGTTCAGCGGCGCCCAGATCAACCTCGCCGGCGTGAGCTGGGGCCTGGCCGCCGCGGTGTGTGCGGCCTGCTACTTCATGATGTCCAACAAGGCCAGTACCGACGGCGACGGGCTCAGCCCGATCAGCCTGGCTGCCGGTGGACTGATCATCGGGACCACCGCCGTGGCGCTCCTCGGCGTCGCCGGCGTCATGCCACTGACCTTCACCACCAACCCCGTCACCCTTGCCGGGCACACCACGTCGTGGCTGGTGCCGGTGATCGCACTCGGCCTGATCCCCACCGCCCTGGCCTACACCCTCGGCATCGTCGGGATCGCCAGGCTCAAGCCGCGCTTCGCCTCCCTGGTCGGGCTCTCCGAGGTACTGTTCGCGGTCCTCATCGCCTGGGTCATGCTCGGCGAGGCGATGTCGGTGAGCCAGGCGATCGGCGGCGCCGTCGTACTGGCCGGTCTCGCAGTGGCCCGCCAGGGCGACCGCGGCGAGCAGGCGGACCCGGAAGCGCCCACCCAGGTCGAGCTGGCGACCTGGCCCGATATGGCCATGCAGGAGACGTCCGACGGGGCAAACGATTAGCCGCGGCTAACCATTTTGTGTGACTATGTTGCCCGTGAGTCTCCTCCGGAAGTCGGCCCGGGTGGCCGCGATCGTCTCAACCCTGGTCAGCGCAGCTTTTCCGCTGGTGCTCGCCGCGCCCGCCACGGCCGAACCATGCTCCGACGTAGAGGTCATCTTCGCCCGCGGAACCAATGACTTGCCCGGATTGGGCCGGCCGGGCCAGGCCTTTGCCGATGGGCTGAGCTCCCGACTCGGCGGCCGTACGGTCTCCACCTACGCGGTGAACTACCCGGCCAGCTACGACTTCCTGGCGGCCGCCGACGGCGCCAACGACGCTGCCAACCGTATTGCCACGCTGGCGTCCTCCTGCCCGTCCACCAAGGTCGTGCTCGGCGGCTACTCGCAGGGCGCCGCGGTCGTGGACATGCTGGCCGGCATCCCCCCACTCGGCAACAGGGTCGGAGAGATCGGATCCGCACCGCCGCTCGCGGGCGACCTTGTGCCCCAGGTCGCTGCCGTTGCCGTATTCGGCAACCCGTCGGCGAAATTCGGCATTCCGATCACCTCGTCGGTGTTCGGAGGCAAGGCGATCGACATCTGCAAGGACGGGGATCCCATCTGTTCGCGCGGCCGTAACCCGTTCGCGCACAGCGACTACGTCGGCATGGCAGATCAGGCCGTCAACTTCGTCGCAGGAATCGTCTAGTCAAAACAGACGTTAGGATTTGTTGTGGCCATTGATCTTGTTCGTCGCTGCGCCGTGTTTGCGGCAGCAGCGCTCACCGCTGCTGCTGCCGTCGTCGCACCGGTTCTGGTGCCCTCCTCCACACCCGGGCCCGGCGTAGGTCTTCCTTTGGCCAAAGCCGCGGACTGCCCCGACATCGAGGTGGTCTTCGCCCGCGGCACCAACGACACCCCGGGTCTCGGGCGGATCGGCAACGCGTTCGTCAGTGCGCTGCGCAACAAGGTCGGCGGCCGTTCGGTCGGCGCCTACGCGGTGAGTTATCCGGCCAGCTTCGACTTCCTGGCCGCGGCCGGCGGCGCCAACGATGCCTCCGGCCACATCCAGTGGATGGTGGACAACTGCCCCAACACCCGACTGGTGCTGGGTGGCTACTCCCAGGGCGCCGCGGTGATCGACGTGATCGCCGCCGTTCCGTTCCCGGCCGTCGGCTTCAACGCACCATTGCCGCCGAACGTCCCGGAGCACGTCGCCGCGGTCGCCGTCTTCGGTAACCCGTCGGCGAAACTCGGTCTGCCGCTGACCTCCAGCCCGGTGTACGGGGGCCGCGCCATCGACCTGTGCAACCCCGGCGATCCGATCTGCGGTGACGGCGACAGCGTTCAGGCACACCGGGCATACGAAGGCCCGGCCAACGACGCCGCCAACTTCGTCGCCGGACTGTTGTAGCCCGCGTCCGCTACCATCGCTGAGGTGGTCGAACTCCCTGTGACCAGCCACGTAGCCCGACGGCTTCGGCGCTGGATCGGTGTAGCTGTCATCTTCGCGGCGGCCGTTGCCGTCCTGCCCGCCACGGCGGCTGTCGTGCCCGGCTCTGTCGCCGTGGCCAACGCCGCCCCATGCCCTCCGGTCGAGGTTGTGTTCGCCCGTGGCCGGACCGAACCCGCCGGGGTCGGCACTCTCGGGAACGCGTTCGTGAGCGCCCTGCGGTCCAAGTCGAACAAGAACATCGGTGTCTATGCCGTGAAGTATCCGGCCGACAGCGAAGTCGATATCGGCGCCAACGACATGAGCCAGCACATCCAGTACATGATGGACAACTGCCCGGACACCCGGCTGGTGATCGGCGGGTATTCGCTGGGCGCGGCGGTCGCGGACGTGGTGCTGGCCGTTCCGTTCACCGGCTTCGGCTTCAAGACTCCGCTGCCCGCAGGCGCCGACGGGCACATCGCCGCGGTCGCCCTGTTCGGTAACGGCGCCGCGTGGGTCGGTCCCATCACGCGCTTCAGCCCGGTCTATGCCGACCGGACCATCGAGCTGTGCCACGGCGCCGACCCGATCTGCAACCCGGCCGATCCCGACACCTGGAAGAACAACTGGCCCGATCACCTGGCAGGTGCCTACATCGACGGCGGAATGGTCAACCAGGCCGCGGATTTCGTGGCCGGTCGCATCTGAATCCTCGCCGACCGTCGCCGGATCGTTGCCTGACCGGCACCTGTTCTCGACGTCGTCGTCAATACCATCGAATGCGTGATTGTCCGCCGGATGTTCACCGCGCTCATCACCACCCTGGCCGCCGTCATGACGCCGATGGCGGTAGCTCCCAGCGTGATTGGCGTTGCCAATGGTGCCGTATGTCCACCGGCGGAAGTGGTGTTCGCCCGCGGCCGGATGGAGCCCCCGGGTCCCGGTCAGGTCGGCACCGCATTCATCAAGACTCTGCGGGCACTCCGGGGCCCGAACATCAGCTTCTATCCGGTGAACTACCCGGCTGATACCCAGGTTGACGTGGGCGCCAACGACATGAGCCGACACGTGCAATGGATGACGCGCAATTGTCCGAGAACCAAGCTCGTGCTGGGCGGTTATTCGTTGGGCGCCGCCGCCACCGATCTGGTTCTGGCCATGCCGGTTTCGGCGTTCACCTTCAACAGTCCGCTGCCGCGTGGCACCGATCGGCACATCGCTGCCGTGGCGCTGTTCGGCAACGGTGCCAACTGGGCGGGTCCGATCACGTTGTTGAACCCCACATATCAGAGCCGGACCATCGACCTGTGCCACAGTGACGACCCGGTCTGCAATCCGAGCAGCCCGTACAACTGGCGGGCCGGCTGGCAGGACCATCTGGCACCCGGCTACATCCGCTCGGGAATGGTGGCGCAGGCAGCCAAGTTTGTCGCTGCCCGGCTCTGAGGGTCCCAGCGATGCTCAGAGCGTCCGCAGGTCCCGGGTGACCGTGTTCCGGCCGGCCAGTTGATCATCGGGCGGATAGTCGACCTGAACGAGCGTTAGCCCACGCGCGGGTGCGGCGGCGAAATCGCTTGAGCGACTCGACTCACCCAGGAGCCCGGCGGTCCAGTCAGCTGAACGCCTACCCTCCCCCACCGCCAGAATCGCGCCGACCAACGAGCGAACCATGTTCCAGCAGAAGGCATCCGCGGTGACATACGCCGTCACGTAGTGCCCGTCGCGCACCCACTCCAGCCGCTGCAGGTCACGAATCGTGGTGGCTCCCGGGCGGGGGCGGCAGAACGCCGCGAAATCGTTGAGCCCCACCAACTCCCGCGATGCAGCGGCCATCGCGTCGAGATCCAGGGACTTCGACCACGGGGTGACGAACCGCGCCTCGGACGGCTCCACCCCGTAGGGGGCGAGACTCAGCCGGTAGGTGTAATGCCGCCGCAATGCCGAGAACCTGGCATCGAAACCCGCAGGCGCCCGGATGATGTCGCGGATCCGGACATCGGTCGGCAATAGTCGCGCCAATCGCCGCACCAGCGGGGTGAATTCGGCGTCACCCGGGCGGGTCGTGCGCGGATAGGCATGCGCGACGGCATCGGCGGGGATGTCGACATGGGCGACCTGACCGGTGGCATGCACCCCGGTGTCGGTACGGCCCGCCGTACGCGTCACCACCGGCGTGCGGAACACCGTCGAGAGCGCCTCGTCGATCACCCCGGCCACGGTGCGCTGACCGATCTGCACCGCCCAGCCCGCGAAATCGGTGCCGTCGTACGCTACATCGAGCCGCAGGCGTATTGACGCGACATGCCCGCCACCGGAATCGATGGCGGGCATGTCGTTCAATGCCTGGTTAGGACTTGGCTTCATCCTCAGAAGCCACCTCGTCGGCCGGAGCCTCGTCAGCGGCGGCCTCTTCAGTTGCCTCGACCTCAGGAGCCTCGGCGGCTTCCTCGGCCTCTTCAGCCTTGGGAGCTTCGGCCTCGGCAGCCTTGGCCTGCGCGGCGGCCGCACGACGAGCGCGGTCGGCCTCGGAGGTCACGGTCTTCTCCCGCACCAGCTCGATGACAGCCATGGGGGCGTTGTCGCCCTTGCGGTTCTCGACCTTGATGATGCGGGTGTAGCCACCCTCGCGATCGGCGAAGAAGGGGCCGATCTCGGCGAACAGAACGTGCACGACGTCCTTGTCGCGGATCTTCTTCATCACCTCGCGGCGGTTGTGCAGCTCACCCTTCTTGGCGTGGGTGATCAGCTTCTCGGCGTACGGACGCAGCGCCCGGGCCTTCGGTTCGGTCGTCTTGATGCGACCGTGCTCGAACAACGACGTGGCCAGGTTGGCCAGGATCGCCTTCTGGTGTGAGGACGACCCGCCGAGACGAGCACCCTTGGTGGGCTTGGGCATTGCGACTATCTCCTAAATGGGGCCGGTCCCCGTATCAGGTAGGACCGGGACGGTAATTCTTTAGAGCTGCTCGGTCTCGGCGTAGTCCTGGGTGTCGTCCAGGTCGTAGCCGCCGGCGTCAGCGGTCCAGGTGCCGGTGGCGGCGTCGTAACCGGCGACCTCGGACGGATCGAACGTGGCCGGGCTGTCCTTGAGCGAGAGACCCAGCTGGTGCAGCTTGATCTTCACCTCGTCGATGGACTTCTGGCCGAAGTTACGGATGTCCAGCAGGTCGGACTCCGTGCGGGCGACGAGCTCGCCCACCGTGTGCACACCCTCGCGCTTGAGGCAGTTGTACGAACGGACGGTCAGGTCCAGATCGTCGATCGGCAGCGCGAAGCTGGCGATGTGGTCTGCCTCGGCCGGGGACGGGCCGATCTCGATGCCCTCGGCCTCGACGTTCAGTTCCCGTGCCAGACCGAACAATTCGACCAGGGTCTTGCCGGCTGACGCCAGGGCGTCACGCGGGCTGATCGAGTTCTTGGTCTCGACATCGAGGATCAGCTTGTCGAAGTCGGTGCGCTGCTCGACACGCGTGGCCTCCACCTTGTAGGTGACCTTGAGGACCGGCGAGTAGATCGAATCGACCGGGATACGGCCGATCTCAGCGCCCGAGGCCTTGTTCTGCACGGCCGGGACGTAGCCGCGACCGCGCTCGACGACGAGCTCGACCTCCAGCTTGCCCTTGTCGTTGAGGGTGGCGATGTGCATGTCCGGGTTGTGCACCGTCACACCGGCCGGGGGCACGATGTCACCGGCGGTGACTGCACCCGGGCCCTGCTTGCGCAGGTACATGGTGACCGGCTCGTCCTCCTCGGACGACACGACCAGGCCCTTGAGGTTCAGGATGATGTCGGTGACGTCTTCCTTGACCCCGGGGACGGTGGTGAACTCGTGCAGCACACCGTCGATGCGGATGCTCGTGACCGCTGCGCCCGGGATGGACGACAGCAGCGTGCGCCGCAGCGAGTTACCCAGCGTGTAACCGAAACCGGGCTCCAGGGGCTCGATGACGAACTTGGAGCGGTTGTCGGCGAGGGTTTCCTCGGACAATGTGGGTCGCTGAGAGATCAGCATGGTGTTTCTTCTCCTTCTCGGCACCCGCTATTTGATGCCGTCTGGTACCTACCGGTCGGATGACCGGTAGGTCATTACTTCGAGTAGAACTCGACGATGAGCTGTTCGGCGAGCGGCACCTGGATCTGCGCGCGCTCAGGCAGCTGGTGGACGAGGATGCGCTGACGCTCCCCGACGACCTGCAGCCACGACGGGATCGGACGCTCACCCGCGGTCTGCCGAGAAAGCTCGAACGGCAGGGTGTTGAGCGACTTCTCCTTGATGTCGATGATGTCGTACTGCGACACCCGGTAGCTCGGGATGTTCACCTTGACACCGTTGACGGTGAAGTGGCCGTGGCTGACCAGCTGACGGGCCATCCGGCGGGTGCGCGCCAGGCCGGCGCGGTACACCACGTTGTCCAGGCGGCTCTCCAGGATCTGGAGCAGGTTCTCGCCGGTCTTACCCGACTGGCGGTTGGCCTCTTCGTAGTACTTGCGGAACTGCTTCTCCAGCACGCCGTAGGTGAAGCGAGCCTTCTGCTTCTCCTGCAGCTGGGTGCGGTATTCGCTCTCCTTGATCCGCGCGCGGCCGTGCTGGCCGGGCGGGTAGGGGCGCTTCTCGAACGACTGGTCTCCACCGATCAGGTCGACGCCGAGACGGCGCGACTTGCGGGTGGCGGGTCCGGTATAACGAGCCATTGTTCAGATCCTCCCTAGACCCGGCGCCGCTTGGGCGGACGGCAGCCGTTGTGCGGCTGCGGAGTGACGTCGGAAATCGCGCCCACCTCGAGGCCGGCGGCCTGCAGCGAGCGGATGGCGGTCTCACGGCCCGAACCCGGACCCTTGACGAACACGTCGACCTTCTTCACGCCGTGCTCCTGCGCCTTGCGGGCAGCGTTCTCGGCGGCCAGCTGTGCGGCGAACGGGGTCGACTTACGCGAGCCCTTGAAGCCGACGTGACCCGACGATGCCCAGGCGATGACGTTGCCCTGGGGATCGGTGATCGAGACGATCGTGTTGTTGAACGTGCTCTTGATGTGAGCGGCGCCGTGCGGGACGTTCTTCTTTTCCCGGCGACGGGTGGTCTTACCGCGCTTGGCGCCGGCAGCCTTCTTCGGTGGTGCCATCGGGGTTACCTAGCCTTCTTCTTGCCGGCGATGGTGCGCTTGGGGCCCTTGCGGGTACGCGCGTTGGTCTTGGTGCGCTGCCCACGCACGGGCAGACCACGGCGGTGCCGCAGGCCCTGGTAGCAGCCGATCTCGATCTTGCGGCGAATGTCGGCCTGCACCTCGCGGCGCAGGTCACCCTCAACCTTGAGGTTGCCTTCGATGTAGTCACGCAGAACGGTCACCTGATCGTCGGTCAGGTCCTTCGTGCGCATGTTCTTGTCAATGCCCGTTGCGGCGAGGATCTCGTTCGAACGGGTACGGCCGATGCCGAAAATGTAGGTCAGCGCGATCTCCATGCGCTTGTCGCGCGGAAGATCGACGCCCACGAGGCGTGCCATGTGGCGGTGTTCCTTCTTTTCTGCGGAGGTCTGGTCCCAGCCCGTTCCCTTCAGCCCCTAAGGGCTCTCCGGGGTCCGGCCTCCGTACCGGACGTGGATGAGTGCTCATCTCGTATGAGCGGCGTATCCGCTCAGTGGTGCTGGGAGTTCATCATTCAGTTGTGTTGTGATCCAACGTGGTCGATCAAGGCTCCCGAAGGGAGTCCTGACTAACCCTGCCGCTGCTTGTGGCGGGGATCGCTGCAGATCACCATGACCCGCCCATGCCGGCGGATCACCCTGCACTTATCGCAGATGGGCTTGACGCTCGGGTTCACCTTCACGGCTGTTTCGATCCTTCTGGCTTGTTGGTGTCATGCGCATACGCACGTCACCGTTCTCGTCGTTACTGGTCGGGCTTCTATCGGGTCACTTGTACCGGTACACGATGCGGCCCCGGGACAGGTCGTAGGGCGAGAGCTCCACCACTACGCGGTCCTCGGGCAGGATGCGGATGTAGTGCTGCCGCATCTTGCCGCTGATGTGGGCCAAGACCTTGTGTCCGTTCTCCAGCTCAATGCGGAACATCGCATTGGGCAGAGGCTCGACCACGCGACCCTCGACCTCGATGGCACCGTCTTTCTTGGCCATACTTTTCGGCGATCCTTGCTTTCGTTTCGTAGCTTCATCAGTCTCAATGCAGCCCGTCATGGTGCTGCAACCGACCAACTTCAAAACGTGAGCCGGATCGAGGCGAAGTTGCAGAAATTCAGCAGTTCCAAGACGGGGCACGCAAAAAGTCGGCGCGATAGTCGCACCGTTGGTCCACAATACCCGCTCGACGGCCAGTACCAAAATCACGGCTGATCAGCTCCGGCGACCTCGATCTGCCCCGAATATTGGTGCGCCGAGAAGCCACGAATCAAGCGAGAATGGTACGGACTGATCCGCGCACCGGCGAATGGAGACACGAGCACGTGATGGCTGTGTACCTGGCCGCGTTCGTCGTCGGCGGCATCGCCGTACTGGCCGCCCTGCTGCTCGCCGATGTCGGGCACGGCGACGGCATGCCCTTCCTGAGCCTGACCGGCCTGTCGGTCGCTCTACTCGGCGCCGGCACCGGCGGCCTGATCGGCACCTGGCTGGGCCTGGGCCCCATCTGGTCCGCGGCCCTGGCCGCGGCCTGCGCGGTCGTGCTGGTGTTCGCCCTCAATGGCCTGCTGTTGCCCTACATGCGCCGCCAGCAGTCCAACTCGCACAAGGGCCGGTCGTCCTATGTGGGCCTGCTCGGCACGGTCACCCTCGAAGTCCCGCCGGGTGGCTGGGGCGAGATCTCCTTCGTCGACGCCGACGGCAACCGGGTGTTCTCCCGCGCCAAGAGCGACGAGGCCGACGCGCTGCCCAAGGCGACCCGCGTCTACATCGCCGATATCGATCCGGATTTCGTCCATATCGTCGCCGTTCCAGAGACCTGAACGGTTCTGAGAAGCCTGAGCTGTACCCGAGCACTGCCCCACCGAGAAAGGCACCACAGTGTCCCTGCTGCTCATCGTCGTCCTCGTCGCCATCGCCGCGATCCTGATCCTGGTGGTGCTGCCGTTGGTCTACGTGAAGAACTACATCAAGGTGCCGCCCAACGAGGTGGCCGTGTTCACCGGACGCGGCACGCCGAAGGTGGTCCGCGGCGGCGCCCGGTTCCGGATGCCCGGCATCGAACGGGTGGACATCATGAGCCTGGAACCGTTCAACGTCAGCATCAACCTGCAGAACGCGCTGTCCAACAACGGTGTGCCGGTCAACGTCGAAGCCGTCGGGCTGGTGCGCATCGGCTCGGCCGACGAGGCCGTGCAGACCGCGGTGCAGCGCTTCCTGACCTCCGACCTCAACGAGTTGCAGCGGCAGATCAACGAGATCCTGGCCGGCAGCCTGCGCGGCATCACCGCGACCATGACCGTCGAGGACCTCAACTCCAACCGCGACAGCCTGGCCCGCAGCGTGGTCGAGGAGGCCGGCGGTGACCTCGCCCGGATCGGCATGGAGGTCGACGTCCTCAAGATCGCCGGTATCTCCGACGCCAACGACTACCTGAAGTCGCTCGGCCAGCGCCGCATCGCCGAGGTCAAGCGGGACGCCACGGTCGGCACCGCCGAGGCCGAGCGCGACGCCCAGATCCAGTCGGCCAAGGCCCGCCAGGAGGGGTCCATCGCCCAGGCCGAGGCCGATACCGCGATCGCCACCGCCAACCAGAAGCGCGACGTCGAACTGGCGCGGCTGCGCGCGCAGACCGAGGCCGAGAACGCCCAGGCCGACCAGGCCGGACCGCTGGCCAACGCCCGCGCCCAGAAGGACGTCGGCATCGCGATCGAGCAGGCCGAGGCGGCCCGGGTGCAGGCCCGCATCGAGGTGGAGCAGCGTCGCGCCGAACAGGCCCAGGCCGCTCTGCAGGCCGATGTGATCGCGCCCGCCGAGGCGAAGCGGCAGGCCGATGTGGCGATCGCCGAAGGCCAGCGCCAGTCCTCGATCCTGGCCGCCGAGGCCGCGGCCGAGACCGAGCGGCGCAAGGGGCAGGCCGAGGCCGACGCCCGCAAGGCGGCCGCCGACGCCCTTCGGGTGGAAAAGCAGGCCGAGGCCGACAGCCTGCAGGCCAAGCTCGTCGCCGAGGCCGCCGGTAAGAAGGAACTGGCCGACGCCCTGCGGGTCGAGCAGCAGGCCGAGGCTGCCGGTATCGAAGCCAAACTGCTGGCCGAGGCCAACGGTAAGAAGGAGATCGCCGCGGCGCTCAACGGCTACACGGCAGAGGCCGCGCGCCTGCTGATGCTTCCCGACGTGCTGGCCTCGGTGGTCAAGGCGACCGAGGCCGCGGCCGCGCCGCTGGCCGAGATCGACCGGTTGTCGATTATCGGCGGGGCAAGCGACACCCAGGGCGCCGTGGGCGGCCTGCTCGGCATCAGCCCGCTGGCGGTGGCCAACATCCTGGAGTCGCTCAAGGCCTCGGGCATCGACGTGGCCGCCATGCTCAATCGAGACGGGCAACCCGCCGACAACTGATGATCAACCGGCCTCTGCGGTCGGGATTCTAGGGTCGGCCGGGATGTGCTGGGCCGCTGAAACAATCGGCGGTCGCACGCCCGGCCGCCACACGCGATGAGCGGGTTTGCCGCAGTGCTCGGCTCCCTGCCGCAACGGGCTTACGCCGCGCGGACGGCCACGGCGGGAAATCCGGCCGGTTGATCTGTGAAGAAGGTAACGACCTGGCCCGATATCCGCTGGACCGGCGGCGCATAATTGATAGCGATGACTGGCCCCGCCTCCCAGCCCCGTAAACCCGTAATCCTGACCGTGGATGACGATCCCGCGGTCTCGCGCGCCGTTGCCCGCGACCTGCGCCGCCACTACGGCGAGCGTTACCGGATCGTCCGCGCCGAATCCGGCCCGGACGCCTTGGAAACCCTCAACGAATTGAAGCTGCGCGGCGACACCGTCGCGGTGTTCGTCGCCGACTACCGGATGCCGCAGATGAGCGGCATCGAGTTCCTCGAATCGGCGATGGACCTCTACCCGATGGCCCGGCGCGTGCTGTTGACGGCATATGCCGACACGACCGCGGCCATCGACGCCATCAACGTGGTCGACCTGGACCATTATCTGCTCAAGCCGTGGGATCCGCCCGAGGAGAAGCTCTACCCGGTGGTCGACGGCCTGCTGGAGGCCTGGCACGCCGTCGGCGACCGGGCCATCCCGCACACCAAGGTGATCGGACACCAGTGGAGTTCGCGGTCCTGGGAGGTGCGCCAGTTCCTGGCCCGCAACCAGCACACGTTCCGGGCCTTCACCACCGACGAGCCCGTCGGTCGCCAACTCCTGGATGCGGCGGGCCTCGACGGTCTGCAGCTGCCCGTGGTGATCACCGAGGGCGGCGAGACGCTCGTCGAACCCAGCGACGGCGAGCTCGCCGACATGCTCGGGTTGTCGACCACTCCGTCGCTGACCATGTACGACCTCGCGGTGATCGGCGGCGGCCCGGCAGGTCTGGCCGCCGCGGTGTACGGAGCCTCCGAGGGTCTCAAGACCGTGCTGATCGAGGGCACCACCACCGGCGGGCAGGCCGGCCGCAGCTCGCGGATCGAGAACTACCTGGGCTTCCCGACCGGGGTGTCGGGGGCCGAACTGGCCACCTCGGCCCGCAGGCAGGCCGAGCGGTTCGGCGCCGAGGTGATCACCACCCGCGAAGCCGTCGCCCTCGACATCGCCGGCGCGGCCCGCACCATCACCTTCGCCGACGGCGAGACCATCGGCGCCCGGGCGGTCATCCTGGCCACCGGGGTCGAGTACCGGCAGCTTCCGGTGCCGGGATGCTTCGCCGATCCCGACAACCCCAACAACTTCGTCGGCCGTGGCGTCTACTACGGCGCCTCGGTGTCGGACGCCTCGGAATGCCGCGGCGAGGACGTGTACATCGTCGGCGGCGCAAACTCGGCCGGCCAGGCCGCGATGTTCATGTCGCGGGAGGCCAAGTCGGTGACGCTGCTGGTGCGCGGCCCGTCTCTGGAAGCGTCGATGTCGTACTACCTGATCCAGCAGATCGAACAGACACCCAACATCTTCGTGCGTACCTGCACCGAAGTGGTCGGTGCCGTCGGTGAGGACGATCACCTCGTGGGGCTGGAGCTGGTGAACCGGCAGTCCGGGGAGCACGAGGAGGTGCGCGCTTCGCGCCTGTGCTGCTTCATCGGCGCCACCCCTCGCACCGACTGGCTCGACGGGGTGGTGGCCCGCGACGACCACGGGTTCATCCTGGCCGGGCCGGATCTGCGCGACGTGTGCGGCTGGACCCTGGAACGTCCGCCGCACCACCTGGAAACAAGTGTGCCCGGTGTGTTTGTTGCAGGAGATGTGCGTGCCGAGTCCGCCAAACGGGTGGCTGCGGCCGTCGGCGAAGGGTCGATGGCTGTGATGCTCGTACACCGGTACCTGGCCGAAGCATGATGACCGGCACCGCCGGCGTGGCGTAAGGAGCAGCTGAAGATGGGCGAGACGTGCGTGCGGGACGAGCTACGGACGCTGTTCCTGTTCGAGCACCTGTCCGACGCGCAACTCGATACGTTGTGTCAGGCCGGCAGCATCGAGAGGTTTCCGGCCGGACCCATCGTCACCGAGGGCGATCCGGCGACATGCTTCTACGTGATGCTCGACGGCGAGCTGGTGATGTCGAAGCGCTCCGGCGGAGTCGACATCCAGACCAACCGCACCTCGATGCGCGGCGTGTACTTCGGCGCCTGGTCGGCCTACATCCCCGGTGAAGAGCACATCTACGAGGCGTCGGTGCGCCTGACGAAACCGTCGCGGGTGTTCGTGCTGGACGCCAACGCGTTCGCCGGGTTCATGCAGTCCCAGTTCCCGATGGCCGTGCACCTGCTGGAGGGTCACAAGGTCGGCGGCAGGCGCCAGAGCCAGATCATCGGTCAGCGCGAGAAGCTGCTGGCTCTCGGCAATATCACCGCGGGCCTCACCCACCAGCTCAACAATCCCGCGGCGGCCACCGCCCGTGCCGTGGCCGACCTGCGCGAGGGCGTCGGCAAGATGCGGCACAAGCTGGCGATGCTGGCCGACGGCCAGTTCACCCCGCAGGCGTTGCGGATGCTGGTGACGATCCAGGACGAAGTCGCCGAGCAGGTCGCTAAGCACAAGGGGCTGGAGCTCACCGCGCTGGAGACGTCCGACCGCGAGGACGAGATGGGCGACTGGCTCGAGGATCACGACATCGTGTCCGCGTGGGATTACGCCCCGACCTTCGTCGAGGCCGGTCTCGACATCGACTGGCTGGAACGCATCTCGGCCTCCGTCGACGACGCGCTCAAGGACGGCGAGGCGTCGGCAACCCTGCAGGCGGCCCTGGGCTGGCTGAAGTACACGATCGACACCGAGCTGCGGATGAACGAGATCGCCGAGGCGAGCCGGCGGATCTCGGCGTTGCTTGCCGGCGCCAAGCAGTACTCGCAGATGGACCGCGGCGACTACCAGAGCGCCGACGTCCACGAACTGCTGCGCAGCACGCTGATGATGTTCGGCGACAAGATCGGCAAGGACAAGTCGGTCAGCCTGTGCAAGGACCTGGACAAGTCACTACCCGAATTGCATTGCTACCCAGGTGATCTCAATCAGGTCTGGACCAACATCATCGACAACGCCATCCAGGCGATGGACGGCCACGGCACGCTGACCCTGCGCACCTGCCGGGAGACCGACGAGATGATCCGGGTGGAGATCTGCGACGACGGCCCGGGCATCCCCGCCGAGGACATCAACCGGATCTTCACGCCGTTCTTCACCACCAAGCCGTTCGGCGAGGGCACCGGCCTTGGCCTGGATCTGGCGTGGCGCATCGTGGTGGAAAAGCACCACGGGGATCTTCGGGTGCAGTCCAAACCCGGCGACACCCGCTTCATCGTGTTGCTGCCCCTGCAGGCTCCCGCGCCCGAGACGCAGGCCGCCGACGCAGAGGCGTCGGAGTAGCGCCCGGCCCGGCCAGATCCAGAATCAGCGTGATTCGCCAGGAATAGCCCCTGCACACGCCCCGGTTGAGAGGGTCATGACCCAGACCACGGCGGGCGCCAAGCCCGATCTCGGCACGTTCGGCGCGTTCGGCCATTACTCGCAGTTCCAGCAGCTGTCGCCTGAGCAGTTGCGGGACATCGAGGCGCTGGGCTACGGCGCGATCTGGGCCGGTGGATCGCCACCGGCCGAGCTGGAGTGGATCGATCCGATCCTGGCCGCCACCACCACGTTGCAGCTGGCCACCGGCATCGTGAACATCTGGTCAGCCGACGCCGAGGCAGTGGCAGGATCTTTCCACCGCATCGAGGCGGCCTATCCGGGCCGGTTCCTGCTTGGCATCGGCGTCGGGCACCGTGAGGCGATCGGCGAATACCGCAAACCGCTCGACGCGCTCACCGATTATCTGGACAAGCTCGATGAGTACGGCGTGCCGCGGCACCGCCGCGTGGTCGCCGCGCTCGGTCCCAAGGTGCTGCAACTGTCGGCGGCCCGTTCCGCCGGGGCGCACCCGTACCTGACCACCCCGCAACACACCGCGACGGCCCGCGAGTTGATCGGGCCCGCAGCGTTTCTGGCCCCCGAGCACAAGGTGGTGCTGACCACCGATCAGGACAAGGCACGCGCCGTCGGCCGCAAGGCGCTCGACATCTACCTCGGTCTGTCCAACTACCTCAACAACTTCAAACGGCTCGGGTTCACCGACGAGGATCTGGCCAAGCCGGGCAGTGACCGGTTCATCGACGCGGTCGTCGCGCATGGCACGGTGGAGGACGTGGCCGCCCGGCTGCGGCAGCACCGTGATGCGGGCGCCGACCACGTACCTGTGCAAGTGTTGACGTCACCGGACAAACTGGTGCCGGCACTGGCCGAACTCGCCGGGCCGCTCGGCCTGGCCTAGAGGACCAGAGAAAAGGACGCTCAGAATGACCGAATCGCTCTCACTCAAGCCGGATCTGGGCCGCTACGGCGTATGGACGTTCGGGGCGGTGCAACCCGAGCAGGCCGTCGAGATCGAGAAGCTCGGGTACGGCGCCCTGTGGGTCGGCGGTTCGCCGGCCGCCGACCTGTCATTCGCCGAACCCATCCTGGAACGCACGCAGACGCTGCAGTTGGCCACCGGCATCGTCAACATCTGGACGGCTGACGCCGCGGCGGTCGCCGAATCGTTCCACCGCATCGAGGCCGCGTATCCGGGCCGGTTCCTGCTCGGGGTCGGGGTGGGGCATCCCGAGCACACCGACGAATACCGCAAGCCCTACGACGCGTTGGTGGAGTACCTCGACGCACTGGATGCGGCCAAGGTACCGACGAGTCGGCTGGTGATCGCGGCGCTGGGTGACAAGGTGCTGAAGCTGTCGGCACGTCGCAGCGCCGGCGCACACCCGTACCTCACGACACCCGAGCACACCGCGCACGCCCGTGACGTGCTGGGTGAGTCGGTGTTCCTGGCGCCTGAGCACAAGGTGGTGCTGAGCACCGACAGCGCGGCAGCCCGCGAGATCGGACGCAAGACGGTCGACTTCTATCTGAACCTGAGCAACTACCTCAACAACTGGCGCCGGTTGGGTTTCACCGAAGACGACATCGCCAAGCCGGGTAGCGACAAGCTGATCGACGCGGTCGTCGCGCACGGAACCGCCGGTGACATTGCCGCGCGCCTGCAACAGCACGTCGCCAACGGTGCCGATCACGTCGCGATCCAGGTTCTCGGCGGTCCGGACAAGCTGATCCCGACGTTGACCGAATTGGCCGGCCCGCTCGGCCTGAAGGGGTAGCGCACAGTCCGGGCCGACGATCGTGCGGATATGACGACACCGCCCGATAGGGTTGGCGCATGCGGTTACTGGTCACCGGCGGCGCCGGGTTCATCGGTGCGAACTTTGTGCGTCTTGCTGTCGGCGAAGCGCAGACGACCTCGGTGACGGTGCTCGATGCGATGACCTATGCCGGTAGCCAGGAGTCTCTGGCGCCGGTCGCCGATCGGGTTCGGTTGGTGCAGGGCGATATCGCCGACGCGGCTCTGGTGGACCGGTTGGTGGCCGAGGCT